>NZ_QLSU01000027.1 GCF_003268775.1 Paraburkholderia unamae | reverse complement strand
GCGCTCGTGGGCGACGATGCGGGCTTCCTGAACGCCTCGCGCATCAAGGGCAGCCACGCGGCGATCAAGACCGGCATGCTGGCCGCCGACGCCGCATTCGAAGCCGTGCAGGCGGGCCGTCAGAGCGACGAACTCACGCAGTACCCCGAAGGTTTCAAGCAGTCGTGGCTCTACACCGAACTGTACAAGGCGCGTAACTTCAAGCAGTGGATGAGCAAGGGCCTGTACCTTGGCACGTTTATGGTCGGCATCGAGCAGAAGCTGCTGGGTGGCAACGTGCCGTGGACGCTGCATCACCAGCATCGCGATCACGAGATGCTGAAACCGGCGTCGCAGTGCAAGCCGATCGAGTATCCGAAACCTGACGGCAAGCTCACGTTCGACCGGCTTTCCTCCGTGTTCATCTCGAACACGAACCACGAGGAAAACCAGCCCGCGCACCTGACACTCAAGGACGCGAACGTGCCCGTGAACGTGAACCTGCGCACCTACGCGGGCCCGGAATCGCGCTTCTGCCCGGCGGCGGTCTACGAGTTCGTGAAGGAAGACGACGGCGGCGATCGCCTCCAGATCAACGCGCAAAACTGCGTGCACTGCAAGACCTGCGACATCAAGGACCCGACGCAGAACATCGTGTGGGTCACGCCGGAAGGCGGCGGCGGTCCGAACTATCCGAACATGTGATGCGGGAAGCGCATGCGCATCGCTCGGCGCGGCGCGCAGGCAAGCCCGGGCGGTTCACGCACGCGCCCTCGCCCACGTGACGAACGCCGCGCCGGCTTCGCGCAGGACGGCTTCGCGCCGCGCCATGTCGAGTCCCGGCGCATCGAAATACGTGGCGACGACCAGCGGCGCGCGGCCCGGCGGCCGCACGATCGCGTAGTCGTTGGTTTCCGCTTCGACGCTCGTGCCGGGCCGGTCGCCCGCGCGCCAGTCCGGCGGCAGGGACGCGCGAATCCGGTTGCGTCCCGGCGTGGACGCGATCATCCAGTCTTCGAGTTGCTGGCGCGGCTGCGCGCCCAGCACATCGCCCAGCAAGATCTTCCTCGCCGATTCGACGATCGCGTGCGGCGTCGTGGTATCGAGTTCGCCGTCGCGCTGGTTCGAAGCGGGCTCATAGCGGTCGGAACGCGTCACGTCGTCGCCGATGTCGCGCATGAAGCGCGTGAGTGCCGCCGGGCCGCCTGCGCCGCGCATCAGCAGGATCGCCGCTGTGTTGTCGCTCACTTCGACCGCGGCCTTGCAAAGCGCGCCAACCGTCATCGCGCCTTGCGCGAGATTCGCCTTCGTCACCGGCGACGTGAAGATGAGGTCGCGCTCCGTATAGCGCACTTCGCGATCGAGCCGCTCATGCCCCGCATCGACGCGCGCGAGGATCTGCGCGGCCAGCATGCCCTTGAACGTGCTGCACATGAGAAAGCGTTCGTCGGCGCGCCAGGCGAGCGTGGCGCCCGAGCCGGTATCGACGGCAAACACGCCGAGCCGCCCGCCACTGCGGCGCTCGATCGCGGCGAATGGCGACTCGGCGGCGAACAGCGCGCGCGACGCGCCGCCCATGCCGAGAAGCAACGGAAATCCGATAGCCAGCTTGCGGCGTTTTCGCGAGATCGTCGCGGCGTTGCTCATCGTTCACCTCGAAATGGTTGTCGGGCGACCGCGTGCAGCGAGCGCGGCCGAGCCGAAACCTTACCAAAATCCCGTCACGGGAAGGGCTCGATTCGAGGTGCTCGAATCTCCACGAAGGAATCGCGCTAACTCGTTGTTACCAAACTCGCAGCACCGTTGCACCTGTGTCAGGACGCGCCGCCTAGACTCCGAACCGTGCACATCAACAACGCACGACCTGTGCGGAGGAGTGACGATATGAAGAAGATGATTCTCGGCGTGGTCCTGGGTGCCGCCACGTTGGCCGCGTCGGCCGCGGCAAGTGCGCATGTGGATGTCGCGTTGGGCATTGGCGTGCCAGTCGCGACGTATGCTCCGGTGCAACCGGTTTATGCCGCCCCGCCGCCTGTGCAATACGGCCCGGCTCCGGTCGCGGTGGACTGGCGCGGCGACGACGACTGGCGCGCGCGCCAATGGCGTGAACAGCAATGGCGCCGGCACGAATGGCGTGAGCACCAGTGGCGCGAGCGCGAGTGGCGTGAGCGGCAGTGGCGCGATCGTGACCGCGGCGGCTATTGAGTCGATGCGGGCGTGTCACGCCGCTACAAGGGGCTAGCCAGCTAGCCCAGGCGATGAACGGCCGCGTCGTTCGCGGCCGTCATCAACCCGCTGTGTGAAGGTATGCCCTCGTTACCTTCGTCACCTTCTTTACGTATCGCTCAACCGTGCGCCGCGACCACGTTCGCGTCGCCCTGCCCGGCTGCCCAGCGCGGCCGCGTGCCGCGCGCGAGAATCGGCAGTCGCACCGAGCAGGCAAGCACACCCGCCACGATGGTGATGACCATCGGCAACGGTGTCGGCGCGGCCTGCGCCGCGAAACACACCGGACCGCTCAACAGCACGCCCAGCAGCGTGATTTGCGTAACGAGGCCGCTGGTCGCGCCGATGCTCTCCGGCGAAGGCGCCACGCTCGGCGTATAAGCCCACATGCCCGTGAGCACGCCGCTTGCGAACAGCAGGAGCCACGAGAGCGCGATCGAAGCCGGCACGCCGAGCGGCAGCGCGTAGATCGCCACGGCGGGCACGCCCGTCACGAGAATCGCGAGGAGGCCGGTACGCACGGGCGGCGCGCCCCAGTCGAGCAGCTTGCCGAACAGCAGGCAGCCGAGCGCGTTCATGGCCATCGCGCCCACGTTCCACATGTTCACCGTCATCGGGTCCGTGCCGTAGTGCGCGTGCAGATACGGCGCGAGCGTCGCGATGATGCCTACGTGCAGGAACGCGTCGCCACCAATCGAAATGCCGAGCAGATACGGCCACGGCGAGCGCAGCACCGCGCCAATGCCGGCCGTGCGCGAAAGCTGACGCGAGCTCTTGTCGCGCGCGGGAATGCTGGCGATGAGCACGAGCGTGGCCAGCACCGTGATCGCGGCATGGCCGATGAAGGCCGTGCGCCAGTTGCCGGTGGCGAACACCAGGCCCGCGGTGAGGAACGGAATGATCATGCTCACGGGCACGAAGGTCGACCAGACCGCGATCGCCATGTTGCGTCGCTTCTCGTCCACCACGCGAATGAGCAGCGTGATGGCCGAAACCGCCATCAGCACATAGCCGAGGCCGCACACGCCGCGACCGATGAGCAGCGCCTGCATGGTGGGCGCGGCGACCACGATCGCGTCGCCCACGATCATGGCGACGCTGCCGGCCACGAGCACCTGCTTGTCGCCGAAGCGGTCGACGAAATAGCCGGCGACGAGCGCGCCGAGCGCCACCATCACCGACGGCAGCGACATGACGAGGCCGATGAGCGAAGGGTCGCGCGGATGGAATTCGGCGGCGATGGCGTCGAGCACGGGTATCGCCCCGCCCACCGTCATGGCGGCGAGCACGCCGAGGCTGTAGATGACCGCGATCCGGAATGCGGACGAACGAGTGAAGCTCATGGGGGTCTCCTGGTGGGTCCTTTTTTGGGTCCTGGGCTCAGAACGCGTGAATCCAGCGCAGATTCATATGGAAGCCTGAAAAGGTGTTGCGCTCCACGACCGGCAGATAGATGTTGGCGAACACGACGTTCTTCGGATTGATGGTCCACATCGCGCCCGGGCCCAGCGAAAGATTCGTGGTGCGCGAACCTGCCATCGGCTGGCCGTTCACGTGGTCGTCGCTCAACTGGCGAAACCAGAAGCCGTTCAGACCCACCGCCACGCTCGGCAGCACCTTGTACGAGGCCGCGAAGTTGACCCAGACCGCCTGCCCCGCGCGAAACGAGTCGACCGGGCCGGGGAAGCCGTCCGAGTTGTTGACGCCGGGGTTGCCGTTCGTGAAGTTGTAGAGGTAATGCAGCCGCATCGAAACTTCGGTCTTCGGCGTGGGCAGGAAAGTCATCGACCAGTACGGGTTGATCGACCAGAAGTTGCTGCCCTGGTTGACGAGTTTCGTCGGGTCATAGGCGCCCGTGGGCGCGATCACGTCGAATTCGAAGCGCTGCACGAAGACCGGGCGGCCCCCGGCGATGACGGGCGCGAACTGCCAGAACGGGCCGAACGTGGTGTCGCCGGCATTCACGCCCGTGTTCGAGGTGAGCGGAACAAAGCTGTTCGCGTCGTCGTGCGCATTCAGATAAACGACCGGTTGCAGCACCGTGAAGCCGAGCGCGCCGCCGAGCAGCTTGAACGGCGAGGTGTAGATGATCTGCGGCAGCCACACGAGCGACTGCGACTGGCCGTTCTTGAAGAGGCCGTTGGGGTCGCCGGTGTTGGTATAGAACTTGTCGTTGTTCTCGTATTGCAGAAGCTGGATCGTGGCCCAGCCCGGGTCGGTGCTGCCAAATGCGTCGTAGAACGTCGTCGCGCCGAGATCGATGCCGGCAGGCTGATAAGTCGAAGCCTGAGCAGCGTGATACGGCAGCGTGCCGCACGCCAGCATGGCCGCGCAACGGATCGCGCGCAGGCAGCCCTTCGCGATGGATTTCGCCTTCATAATGTCTCCACGTGTATTTCTTCTGGTTTTCTTCTGGTCAAAACTGGTCTCGCGCCGCATGCCTGTTCTGCATCACATGCTTAGGTATCCTTTGAAACTGTCCTGCCATCGCGCGTGCACAGCCTCGATTGCGCGACGCTCGCCTCACGCGTTCATTCCTCGCGACGGAAAGACGGGTGAGTTCGATGCAAAAGGAATTTACGCCGCGCCGTGGAAAACCAAGGCGGGATTTCCGTCAAGTGAACACGCGATCCGCAATGGGGAGCGGAAGTAGCCCGGAGCCGCCGAAGGCGAACGGCGGCCCGAAGCAAAGTGTCCGCAGAAAATGGGGCAGATTGTTGATGCGACGGCTGCCGGGTAAATCCCGATCGGCAGCGCAGACCGGCACAGATGCAAAGTGACTAGGAACCGCCGAACTTGCTGTAGTCGAGCTTTAGCAAAGCGAAGTCACCAGATTCGGCTTCGAGTGAAAAGTGGGTATTGTCCTGGTACAAAGGGTTTTGCTTGCTGATAACGATGTGATGGATATTCCACCGCGTAGCCCAAGCGGCAAAGTTAGCGTCGAAGCTCGCCACATTGATCGGCATATAGATGGCACGCCGCCCCGTGAAATAGGTCAGTTCCTCGGCCATGGAAGACCCTAGCAACTCCTCTTTGTCGAGATGCGGCGCAAACTGGACATTTGCCTGAATGTACGCCGCCTCGTCGCTCTTGGTGGAGAGCCGTCCTCGCTGAGTGAACAGGACAAGCGCGCACATGGCCGCTACAGCGATCAACACGTACATGTTGATCGCTGGCAACTTCGCACTGCATGACTCTTCGTCGGCGCGTACGACCACCACATGGAGCAGGAACACAGCGGTATTCACCATGAGAAGCAAAACGGAAATCGAGAAGTAGCGCACGTCGTGAAAAGGTGTAAGCGAGACGGTCGCAACGTTGCAGCAGATCCATAACAGCGAGACGTTGACGAACAGCCGGCTTTCACCTTGCTTCCTGGGGATCCGGTTGCGGAACACAAACAGCAATACTGTCGCGAGCAGCAGTAGCGCGCCACCGTATGGCGTCAGCAGAGTCAAGGCGAGCTTCAGGTTCTCGGTAAGGTACTGGAGTCGCTGACTCAACCACAGGGAAGGGTCTGCCTGAAAAAGCGGTACACCGTCTTTGAAATAGCTGATTTGGGCGCTTCGGGGGAACGTCGAAAAAACGGTTAGCGAATTGTCTGCCACCCACGGTTTGTGAAAGACCTCGATGTTCCGGACAATCCACGGCAACAGCACAGCAAGGAGGCAAAGATACACCAACGCTACGTTCCGCAGCCGGCTCTTCGTCGTAGCGCCAACCACGAGCGGCAACAACAGGCCGAAGATCATGCTATCGAAGCGATTCAGAATCATGAGGCCAGTCAGCACACCAATGCCACAAGCCCGTCCTGCCGTCAGCGGCCGGCCGTCGAGTAAAACGAAGATCCAGACGAACAGCAGCAAACTAAGTGCGATAGTGCGCCCGGCAAGAATTTCATCGTAGATCCCCTCGTTGGTTAGCAAGAACACGACAAAGACGCCGAACAAGACAAAAGAATAGTCGGAGAGCTTCGACGCCTTGACGTACCACGCGTAGAGCAGGCCGAGCAGCACCACGAAATTGAGGTAGAGCGCCGAACTAACGCCCGCTTTCAGGACGAGATCGGCGCCGGCCCCGAGCAGCGCGAACAAAGGGGGAAAACCCGTGGAAGGCAGATAGACCGTCGGTGTCGCGTAGAGATCGCGAATCGCAATCGATGCAAAGCCCTTCCCGTGAATGAGGTTCTGTCCCAGCATGAGCAACGCGTACGAGTCTGGCGAATAACGCGCACCGATTTCGTGCCAACTGAATCCGAAAAACAGAATCCACGAAATAAAAAGTATCATCCCAGCGGACAGATTGTTCATTCTCTTCATCTATCTTAACCTTTTCATTGTTATAGGATGGGCGCACGGTTAATAGCGAATTACATGCACTCCGCGTCATTCACTTTACTCAGAATGGCGAATGACTCTAATGGGATATCCGTGCATGGCGCGGCTCCTCCACACGGCAACTGCAAGTATTTGTGCGTGCAAGGCGAACACGCCAGCGACATCGTAACTGGATAGGTTGTCTCTTCGAAGTTGACGCCGAATGGTGACGTCGGACCATAGACAGCAATCGCGCGCGTTGCGCTCAACTGCGCAATGTGAAGCGCTTGCGAATCGACAGTCACGACAAGATCCGCCTGATTAATACTGGCGACGAATTCATCATAATTGGTCGTCTTGACTTCAAGCAGGCCGACTTCGCTTGCTAGCCTCACGAATTCCTCGTACTGGATATCTGCGCTATCCGGAAACACAGCCAACAGTCGCTTGGTGCCGCGATCCGCCAGTGTTTTCGCAATATGCCTCCAGTGCGCGGCGGAAATTCGACGGAGGTTGTCGGTGCTGCTGCACGTAGGCGATAACACAACCGAGCGAATGCCCTGCATGCTGATATTGCGAACAAAGGCATCGCGCAGGATATCGATAGATGTGACGACAACGGGGTTGCTTTGAGGCTCGAAACGGCGGAGCAGTCGAATGACGTCGCCCTTGTGCGTAAAAGTGGGATTGACCAGGTACCGGTCGTAAAGAAAGTAGTCGATATAGGACTTGTTGGCATTGGACAGGCCCGACACCGTTTCCGCGTTCACGGCCGCCGTCAGAAATTTAGCAAACTTCGATTCAGCTTCCAGATTGATGACCTGCTTGTAGGTCCTGCCGTGGAGCTTCCAGAGTGTCTGCAACGCGCTGATGCCCAACGAAACAATGCCCTTATCTTCCAGGACGAGGATATCGCGGCCAATTTCAAATTTCCTGAGCGCCGCAAGATTACCGCGCACGGTGACAATGTCGAAGTCGTCCTCCTGCATCGCATTTTTGATGGCGAGGTAGTTCCCGGCGCCAAGGAACTTGATGACCAGAATGCCTGCCGCCTTCTCCGCACGCCTCTTGAACATGCGCTTCTTGAGCTGTCGCACGCCGACGCTAACCGGCAGCAGGATGAGTCCGACAAGCGCGTCGATCAAGACGAGTTTGTTGTTGTTCACAGGCGAGTCCGGTACGTGGTGTCGTCAGGGTTGAATCACTTAACCGATTCGGTGGATTTTCTCGAATGCGTCAGTCACGATCGAATCCGAGATGGGGCCAGGCTGACGCTGCTTGACAAAGGCCATGCCAAGTCCCATCGCCCCTGGGTTGAACGCCTCCAGCACACCGTTCACGTCCGTTCCATTGATCTTGAGATCGCAATAGTGAATCGAACGGCCGAACCCGGGTGGCGCAACTGCGCCCTTCTGGAAAGCAATCGCTCCATCGCGGATCTCGAAAAGGCCGACATTTTCTTCGCTCATGAATCGCTGTTCGATGCAAGGCGGTACGAACCTCGAGAATTTTATCCGGTCCCAAAGACCTTGCACGCCGGCAAGGTGCAGGAAGGCCCGGCTTGCGGTAAAGCGGATAATAGTCTCAGCACAGGGTTCGAATGTCTCGCTGCACTTGGCGAGATCCAGTTGGTATTTGTGTTCGGAAAGGCTAAACGTATCACCGTCGCGCAGCATGCCGGACCGGAACAGCAGATCCAGCGTTTGTACGACACCTGTACAAAGAATCACACGTCTCGCTCCCAGCGAATAACGCCGCACTGTTGCGCCTTCACATGCAAGCACCGTGACTTCGATGCCATCTTCGGCAAGCGCCAGGCGTTCCGCATAACCGTCTACTACCCGCCCCAGTACGCTGTTCGCGCAGAAGATGCGGCCGTTCGCTGCCTGCAACTGCGCAATCCCGGGCCGATTGGACACCGAGCCGGTCCTGGCGAAACTAAGCGGTTGTGCGTGGATTCCGTTTGTTGCAAGAAACGCTTTTTGCGCCGCAGTCAATGAGTCGAGGTCCACGAATCCGCCCCACAGATTGCTGTTGCCACCCGGCGCGAGAAAATCATGGAGAACACCCTTACCGATAGCCGAACCGAGCGTGCCCATCGAAGGCGCACTGCGCGACGCGAGCTTGGAGATTTCAAGACCGAGCCGCCGCCTTAAGCCCGCCACGGCTAGAGGCGCTTGTGCGCCACAGCCGATTACGACCGCCGCGTCGCCCAGCAACATTTTGGCAATAGCGGCGGAAAATCCCGTGCCGATTACGATGGTCTTATCCACACAGCATCCTAAGAACCCGGTCAGCGAAATTCGTCCGAGGAATAGACAGAAAGCGTGGCTTGAGCTCGGCAACGTCCCAGTTCGGAGTGTTGGCCGACGCGGATTGTGCGAGCGCGACGGCCAAATCGGAGAACGGTACTACCTGCACCATGCGCAGCAACACGGCCAGCTCGAAGATCCAGCGTGAAATGATTCCGCCGTGGACATCCACGTTGCCCTGTTCGTCGAGAATGGTTGGAAATTTGGTCACCCGGACATTGACCGCACGATTCTTTAGCTCGCACGCGAGGCGTGTTTTGGCGTAACGATATCGGGACCACGTTTTACCGACCTTTCCATCCGCGGTCGTTACGTAGATGACCGGCACGTTGCTCCCCGCCATCTTGGTGATCCAGTTGGCAGGCTTGATTACGTTTCTTTCGATACAACTGCTTCCGGAACAAAGATAGGTGCTGTAGTCGTAGCCGCAGACCACGAGGAGATCTGGCTTGGGCCCACTGCAACTGGCCGGATCCAGGGCCCGCCACGAAATGACCCGGATCGTGGATTGTGGAAAAGCCGCATGAGTCGCACGCACGAATTTTTCGCTACGACCGACAACCCAGATATTCAATGGGCTTTCCGTGTTTTTCCTCAACCAGTCCGATTGCATGCTTCATGTCTCTCGTTTTTTGAACGATATAAATCGGCCGTAAAGAAAATTAAAAGTAAAAACCAGAACCAGTTGAATGGCTTTTGCCAATTCCGGGATAGAACCGGCGTTGATCAAGGCGTGCACGATGCTATAACCAATCAGCAATCCAAACAGCGCTTGCGACAGAAAAAAACCCGCATTGCGCAGACTCATGTACTTGAGTCGAAAAGTTACATGACTATGACCGATGAATCCGACCGTGGTTGCGGCAGAAAACGAAACGAGATAATCGACGAAGAGCGGAAGATTCGTGTTTTTGAGCAACAAAATAAACAGGGAAAATTCCACAGTCGCGCAAGCCATGGAAATCACGGCATGCCGCAATACCTGGTGGATGGCATGTTCTCTTTCAAGAATAATCGCCACTTGCCTTTTAATGCAATTTCTCATCAAACGAGAGGCACCTTGAATGATTCGACTACTTTAGAGAAAACGACCCGACCCATAAGCAACCCGAATCTCCGATTGATTTTTAATTCCGCTCGCGTATCCGACGCAAGATTGTCGTTTGTTTTGCCTGGAATTTCCAGCTTTTCGGCCCCCGCGCCTTGCGAGGCGGGGGCATGCGCCAGCAGATTCCGTGCCGGCTCGCAGGAAACAGCCACGGGTAACAGTTCAGTCTGGCACCATTTAAGTCGAGCGGCGTTGGGATCTATGCATATTCACCTCAACTCGCGCCGCAAAATCTTCCCCGTTGCCGTTTTCGGCAATTCGTCGCGAAACTCGACCACGCGCGGGTACTTGTACGCGGCCATGCGGGCCTTGCAGAACGCGATCAACTCCGCGGCGTCCGCCGTCGCGCCCGCGCGCAGACTCACGACGGCCTTCACGGTCTCGCCGCGCCTTGGATCGGGCACGCCCACCACGGCGGCTTCGCGCACGGCGGGATGGCTGTACAGCACGTCCTCGACTTCGCGCGGCCATACCTTGAAACCGGCCGCGTTGATCATGTCCTTCTTGCGATCGACCAGATAGAACCAGCCCGCCTCGTCCATGAAGCCCACGTCGCCCGTGTGGAACCAGCCGTCTCGGAACGCGTTGGCCGTTTCCGCCGCGTTGTTCCAGTAGCCGGGCACGACCATCGGCCCACGGCAGATGATCTCCCCTGTCGCGCCCGGTGCGAGCATCTGGCCCGCCTCGTCCACGATCGCCGCCTGTGCGCCCGGAACCGGCACGCCTATGGCCAGCGCGCCGCTGTGCGGGTCAACCGGCGCCCGCCTGAGCAACGGCACCATATGCGTGGGCGAGTTCGTTTCGGTGAGCCCATAAGCGCCGTGAATGTCGTGGCCGAACTTCGCGCGAAACGCTTCGACCACGCTGGGCGCAATGGGCGCGCCACCCGAATAGATCTTCGTGAGCGTCGCCAGTTTTTCCGGTGCGGCATCGGCGTGATGCAGCAGCGCGATGAACACGGTGATCGCGCCGATCGTGAACTCCGCGCGATGTTCCGCTACGGCGTCGAGCGTCGCGCCGGGATCGAAGCGATGCATGAGGATGAGCGGCGCGCGCGCGATCAATGCCGCGCCGATATGGCCGACCAGTCCGGTAATGTGAAAGAGCGGCGCCACGCCGAGAATCGGACCGCCCTCGCGCAGGCCGACGAAATCGCGGTACGTCTGCGCGTTGAACGCGAAATTGCCGTGCGTGCAGATCGCGCCTTTGGGGCGGCCGCTCGTTCCCGAGGTATAGACGAGCATGGCGGGATCGTCGGCGGTGAAGGTGACAGGTGCGGGCTTGCGACCCTGCGCGGCCCGCGCCGCCCTCAGGAGATCGCGAGCGCCCTCGCCTGCTCCGGCCACATCCCGTTGCGCGACGAACACGCGCGGGTCGTCGCGCGTTTGCATGGCGCGCGCGCCGGTGGTGAGCACGTGTGGCGCGGTCTTGCCGTCAGCCTCGATGTACTCGATCACTTCGCGCACCACGTCGCCTTCGAGCGCGTCGTCGCAGATCAGCACGTGCGTTTGCGAATCGTCGAGCAGCAGCCGCAATTCGCGCGCGCGGTTCATCGGGTTGATCGGCACCATCACCGCGCCCGCTTTCCAGATGCCGAGCAACGCGATCACGAACTGCGGCACGTTCTGCAAATAGAGCGCGACGCGATCGCCGCGTTGCACCTCGTGGTCGTGCAGCACGCAGGCTACGGCGTCGCTCCACGCGTCGAGCGCATGCCAGTCGAGCCTGCCGTCGAAGTAGAGCAGCGCGCTGGCGTGTGGCGCATGCGCGAGCGCCGCCGCGAACATGTCGAGGCCGTTGCTGTATTCCGGCTTCGGGTTCGCGTCGATGCCGGGGTCATATAGCTTGCGCCATGGGTAGCTTTCGTAGGCGTTCACGTTCGTCTCCTCACGCCGCGCGCGCCGGTTCCGAGGGCTGCCCCACCGTGTGGCGCGCCATGAACCAGTAAAAGAGCGCGGCGCACCCGGCGATCACGCCGCCCATCACGAAGGCCAGCGAATAGGATCCCGTGCGGTCGACGATCAAACCCGCCACGACCGGCGAGAATGCGCCGCCGAAATAACCGCCGAAGTTCTGGATCGAACTCACGGAGGCGACCATCGAAGACGGCGCAATGTCGGCCGCGAGCGCCCACGCATTGCCGATGGTGGCCGCGATGCACGCCAGCCCGAGCGTCATCAACGTGACCGTCGCGCCTATCGTGCTCACGAACGGCAGCGCCACCGCGCACACGGCCGCGCCAAGCGAGCCCGCCACGATCAGCATGCGCTTGGCGACCATCGGCGTGGCCACGTGGCGATCGACGAGCTTCTTCGCGACCCAGCCCGCCGCAATCTCGCCCGCCGCGCCACCAAACCACGGAATGCTCGCATAGACGCCAAGTTGTGCGAACGAAATATGGAAGCGATCGAGCAGATAGAGCGGCAGGAACACGAGAAAGAGATTCCACAGCCAGATCGCGCAGAAATAGCCGAAGATCATGCCCCACACGCTGCGCGAGGCGAACAGCGCGCGCCAGCGCATGGGCGCGCTTTTGAGCGAGCGCTCGTGGCCGCCGCCGCCCGCTTCGATATAGGCGAACTCCTCGCGTGTGAGCCGCTTGCTTTGCGCGGGGTTGCGATAGAGAAGCAGAAACAGCACGGCAAAGACGATGCCGATGGCGCCCGTCACGTGAAACAGCGAGCGCCAGCCGAACGCGATCATCAGCGCGACCAGCACGGCGGGCGCGAGCGCGGGCCCCCACTTCGACGACGAATCCCAGATGCCGGTCGCGAAACCACGCTCCTTGGCCGGAAACCAGGCGGCCGTGATCTTCGCGGAGGTCGGCCAGCACGGCGCCTCGCCCACGGCGAGCAGCACGCGCATGACGATGAGCCCCGAGATCGAGCCGACCACGCCCGTGAGCCAGGTCGCCACACTCCACCAGATCATGCCCACCGCATAGGCGCGCTTCGCGCCGAAGCGGTCGATGATCCAGCCCGCCGGCAGTTGCATGACCGCGTAAGTCCATGCGAAAACGGTGCCGAGCAGCCCGATTTGCGTGCGCGTGAGGCCAAGGTCCTGAATCATGCCAGGCGCTGCAATCGCGAGATTCGCGCGATCGAGGTAGTTGATGATGCCGCCGATCAGCAGCCAGATGAGCACGCGCCAGCGGAAGTTCGTGAGCGTGGTCGTGGTGGATGCGCTTGCAACCAGTTTGTCGTCCATCCTGTCTCCTTCCTCGTTGGTCTGCTTTTTTTGCACGCACGAGTGCGTGCCCAGATCGTGGGATGTTTCGCAGCGCGCGGCTTGCCGCGCCGAGGGACATTGTGCGCCGGTTGGCGCGAATGGAAAACGCCGTATCCGCATAAACGCATGACATGGCGACGTGCTTGACAACGAACATGACAGTCGATCGTTCGCACCGGGCCTCTTACCAACCGTTACACAAGCGACGCGATCGTTTCACCTGTAGCGCGGCCGAGTTCCTAGAATTCCTCAGACCGTTGAGCAGCAAAGCACTTCACGCAAGACGGTCCCGCGCAAAGCCGCACTGCCCACGGCGTTGCGCGTGCATTCGATACCAATCACGCAGAAAGGAGTTCACATGACCCGCCTCTCGCTTGCTTCTCTCATCACGGCTTCGGCCGCCAGCCTCTGCGCCGTCACGTTGAGCGCCCATGCGCAAACCCCCGCGCCCGCCGCGGCTTCCGCCACGACCACGGCCACGGCCGGCGCGCACGAGTTGCACGCGGCCGACAAGGCCTTCGTCGCCGACGGCACGCAAACGGTCGCCACGCAGCGCGATGCCGCGCGCATTGCCGACTCGCGCTCGACTGACCGCGAAGTGAAGGCCTTCGCGGAGAAACTGGTCGCCGACTATACGAAGCTTTCGGATTCGATGCGCGCGGCGAGCCCGCGCGGCGTGGACGTGCCGCGCGACGATCCCGACACCGCCGTGCTGGCCGGTGTGAAGGACCTGCGCGGCGCGGACTTCGACAAGGCGTATATCGAGCAGGTTGCGCTGGCCGGTCAGCAGAAAACGCTTTCGGCGTTCCAGGCG
Source organism: Paraburkholderia unamae (assembly GCF_003268775.1). Classification (GTDB taxonomy): domain Bacteria; phylum Pseudomonadota; class Gammaproteobacteria; order Burkholderiales; family Burkholderiaceae; genus Paraburkholderia; species Paraburkholderia unamae. The sequence continues at coordinate 114,923 of NZ_QLSU01000027.1, read as the reverse complement.
GAGATCGCCTCGGGTCGCGACGCGGGCCTCAAGAAGGCCGCGACGGAAGGTCTGCCCGTGATCCAGGCCGACTACGCGAAGGCGCAGGAACTTGCCAAGCGCAAGCACCTGGCAGGCTGATGATGAAGTGATGTCGCAGGGGCCTGGCGTGCAAGCGCGGGCCCTTGCCCCGGGCTACTCGTCCTTCTGTTCGCTCGTCGTCATGGCGAGCCGCTCCATGCGCTTGTCGGGCACGAGCCAGAGCAGCGCGACGATGAAGTAGAAAATCGCGCCAATATGCGGGTAATCGAGCGCCGCGAGCGCGAAGCCCGCGAGATAGAGCACCGGAGAAATCTTGCCCTTCACATCGTTGCCCAACGCGATGGCGAGCGCGCTTTGCGTGCCGTGATAGCGCACGAGCGCGAATTGCAGCACCACATAGGCAACGGCGCACAGCAGCAGGTTGACGCCGTAAAGCGCGGTAGGCCAGCGGCCGAAGTGGTTCTCGCCCATCCAGCCCGTGGTGAACGGCAGGAGCGAAAGCCAGAACAGCAGATGCAGGTTGGCCCACAGCACCGCGCCGTTCACACGCCGCGCCGCGTGCAGCATGTGGTGATGGTTGTTCCAGTAGATCCCCACGTAGATAAAGCTCAGCACATAGCTCAGGTACACCGGCCAGAGCGGCACGAGCTCGGCGAGGTCGTCGCCGTGCGGCACCTTGAGTTCCAGTACCATGATGGTGATGATGATGGCGAGCACGCCGTCGCTGAAGGCTTCGAGTCGGTTTTTTTCCATCTGCCAGGTCGGCTTGCAAGGAGTGTAAGGTCAGCGGCAAGTATCGCCGAAGTCGTGGCGCGACGCCATGCATGCCGGGCGCCTGCGCGTTGCGCCCGGCCGTAGCGGGCGTTCCTGGCCTATGATGTCCAGGAGCGCCGCGCCCGCCCGCACCCGATCATGAGCTCCCGCCCTCCCGCCACGACATCCGTCACGCCCGCAACCGATGACCGCCCTGTGCGCAGCGTACGGGTGTGGGATCTGCCCACGCGGCTTTTTCACTGGCTGACCGTCGTGCTGGTGGCAGCCGCGTACGTCACGCAACGCCTGAACTGGATGCAGACCCACGTGCGCCTGGGCGAGACGCTGCTCGCGCTCGTGCTGTTTCGCATCCTGTGGGGGTGTTTCGGCAGCGAGACCGCGCGCTTCTCGCGCTTCGTCGCCTCGCCGCGCAAGGCGGTCGAGCACCTGCGGCATCTGTTGCGGCGCGAGCCCGACGTGCAGGTGGGCCACAACGCGGCGGGCGGCTGGATGGTCCTCTTGCTGCTGGCGCTGCTGCTCGTCGTCACGCTCACCGGCCTCTACGACAACAACGACATCGCCGACGAAGGCCCGCTCAGCGAAATCGTGCCCGCGAAAATCGCCAATGCGATCGGCAGCCTGCACGCGCTGGGCTGGGACGTGCTCGCGGGCGCGGTCGTGCTGCACGTGTGCGCGATCGCCGTCTATGCGCTCGCGAAAGGCCACAATCTGGTCGGCCCGATGCTCACCGGCAAAAAGCGCCTGCCCGCCTCGGTGCGTGCGCCCGCACGCGGGTCGTTGTGGCTCGCGGCCTTGCTGATGGGCGTATCGGGCGTGGTGGTCGCGCTGCTCGCCGCGTATCTTTGAAGCTTGAAGCGCAAATTCCGCGCAAACCTCGCGCAGCGCGTAAAATCAGCGGCTCGTTTTCACTCGACACGATTTACCCATGGCAACCTACCGCGAACTGCTCGCCCAGAAGCGCGAGCTCGACGAGCGCATCGAAGCGGCGCGCGCCGAAGCGGCGAACCAGGCCCTCGCCAGCGTGCGCGCGACGATCGCCGAATACGGCTTCACCCCTGACGAGGTGTTCGGCAAGCCGCGCCGCGAAAAAGCGGACAAGGCGGACAAGGCCGCGCGCAAGCCCGCAGACAACGAGGGCAAGGCCGGCAAAGGACGCAAAGGTAACAGCAAGCGCGAGCGCGCCAACCTGGACCTGTTCGGCGACACGGCCGAGAACGCCTGAGCCGTACGCGCGCCTTTATCGCGCCTTTAATCGGCAAACAGGGCCGCGAGGGCCCTGGCGGTGTTACTGCGCGCCGAGTTTCTTGATCAGCACGTCGAGCTGCGCCACTTCCTCTTCCGTGAGGTCGGTGAGCGGCGCGCGCACCGGGCCCGCGTCGTGGCCCACGAGCTTCGCGCCCGCCTTCACGATGCTCACGGCGTAGCCCGCGCGGCGATTGCGGATCGCGAGGTACGGCAGGAAGAACTCGTCGATGAGCTTGCCGACCGTCGCGTGGTCGTCGGCGGCAATCGCACGGTAGAACGCCATGGCCGTCTTCGGGATGAAGTTGAACACCGCCGACGAATACACGGGCACGCCTAGCGCCTTGTAAGCCGCCGCGTAGACTTCGGCCGTGGGCAGGCCGCCCAGGTACGAGAAGCGGTCGCCCAGACGGCGGCGAATCGTCACCATCGCCTCGATCTCGCCCACGCCGTCCTTGAAGCCGATCAGGTTCTCGCAGCGGTCCGCGAGCTGTTCGAGCATGTCGGCGTTGAGCTTGGAGTTGGCGCGGTTATAAACGATCACGCCCATTTTCGGCACGGCCTTGCAAACCTGCTCCACGTGCGCGGCAATGCCTTCCTGCGACGCTTCCGTGAGGTAGTGCGGCATCAGCAGAATGCCCTGCGCGCCATTGCGCTCGGCTTCCTGCGCGTATTCGATGGCCACGCGCGTCGCGCCGCCCGCGCCCGCGAGAATCGGCACCTTGCCCTTGCAGGTTTCAGTGGCCGTCTTGATGACCTGCGAGTATTCGCTTTTCGTGAGCGAGAAGAATTCGCCCGTGCCGCCCGCCGCGAACAGCGCGCTCGCGCCATACGGGGCCAGCCATTCCAGGCGCTCGGCATAGGTGTTCGCGCGGAAGTTGCCTTGCGCGTCGAAGTCGGTCACGGGAAACGAAAGCAGGCCTTCGGAGACGATTTGCTTGAGTTCTTGCGGCGTGGTCATGGTGTGGATCCTGTCGCTGAGTCGGTAGTAAGTGTTCGGTTGAAGATGGCGTTCAGCGCACGAGGCACGGACGCTTGTTGTCGAATTTCCAGTTGGGAATCAGGTATTGCATGGCGATGGCGTCGTCGCGCGCGCCGAGGCCGTGTTGCTGGTAGAGCGCGTGCGCCCTCTCCAGCTCGTCCATGTCGATCTCGATGCCGAGGCCCGGCTTTTGCGGCACCTGCACCTTGCCGCCCACGATTTGCAGCGGCTCGCGCGTGAGGCGCTGGCCGTCCTGCCAGATCCAGTGCGTGTCGATGGCCGTGATCTTGCCAGGCGCCGCCGCGGCGGCATGCGTGAACATCGCAAGCGAGATATCGAAGTGGTTGTTCGAATGCGAGCCCCACGTGAGGCCCCAGTCGTTGCACATCTGCGCCACGCGCACCGAGCCCTGCATGGTCCAGAAGTGCGGGTCGGCGAGCGGAATGTCCACGGATTGGAGCTGGATGGCGTGACCCATCTGCCGCCAGTCGGTCGCGATCATGTTGGTGGCCGTGGGCAGGCCCGTGGCGCGACGGAATTCGGCCATCACCTCGCGGCCCGAATAGCCGTTCTCCGCCCCGCACGGGTCTTCCGCGTAGGCGAGCACGTCGTGTTTGTCGCGGCACAGGCGCACGGCTTCGGCCAGCGACCACGCGCCGTTCGGGTCGAGCGTCACGCGCGCTTCGGGAAAGCGCTCGGCCAGCGCCGTGACCGCTTCCATTTCCGCGTCGCCCGCCAGCACGCCGCCCTTGAGCTTGAAATCGTTGAAGCCGTAGCGCGCTTTGGCGGCTTCGGCCAGACGCACGACCGCTTCCGGCGTCATCGCCTCTTCGGTGCGCAGGCGCTCCCAGTCGTCGCGGCTGTCGGCCCCGCTCGCGTACGCGAGGTCGGTCTTGTTGCGATCGCCGATGTAGAACAGATATCCGAGCATCTCCACTTCGCTGCGCTGCTGGCCTTCGCCCAGCAGCGCGGCAACGGGCACGTTCAGATGCTGGCCGAGCAGGTCGAGCAGCGCGGCTTCGAGGGCCGTGACCGCGTGGATCGTGGTGCGCAGGTCGAACGTTTGCAGGCCGCGGCCGCCCGAATCGCGGTCGGCGAACTGTTTGCGCACGGTGTTGAGCACGGCCTGCATGTTGCCGATGGACTGACCGACCACGAACGCGCGCGCATCGTCCAGCGTCTTGCGGATCGCCTCGCCGCCCGGCACTTCGCCGATGCCGGTGTTGCCCGCGCTGTCGCGCAGCAGCACGACGTTGCGGGTGAAGAACGGGCCGTGCGCGCCGGAGAGGTTCAGCAGCATGCTGTCGCGGCCCGCCACGGGCACGACGCGCAGCTCGGTCACGACGGGCGTGGCGTTCGGTTGGACGGTTTGTGTGGACATGAACGGATTACCTGTAAAAATGCGGCGCGCGGCGCCCTCAAAATCAAACGTTTCAATTGTCTAAATTCGCGCCGTTAAAGCGCGTTAGAAGACGCTAAAGCCGTTACGAACTCGCGGCGACGATTTCCACCCAGTTCGCGCCATTGCCGCCCTCGCAACGCGAGACGGGCGTGAGCGCGCCGCTGGCCGTATCGATGGCATAAACCGAGACGTGCTGCGACTTCTCTCCGCACGCCACCAGAAAGCGCCCGGTGGGATCGATGCGAAAGCCGCGCGGCTGCGTTTCGGTCGCGCTCGCGCCCACGTATTCGAGCGCGCCGTCCTGCGCCACGCGCAGCGTGAGGATCTGGCTCGTGGTGCGCTCCGACACGTAGACGAAGCGGCCATTGGGCGAAACGTGGATATCGGCGGCCCAAACGAGCTTCGCCAGTTCGGCCGGATCGGGCTGTACGGGGTCCGTGGGGCTGGGGCGCGCGAAGCCGTCATTCAGATGCGCGAGCGCGGCGGCGCGCGGCGAAACGTGCCGCGCCGTGAGCTTGCCCGTGGCGGCGTCGCGCGCGAACGCGGCCACCGTGGCGCGGAATTCGCTCAGCACGTACAGCACGTCGCCGTCCGGCGAGAAGCGCAGATGCCGCGGGCCGAAGCCCGCGCCAAGATCGACCGTGCCGATCTCGACGAGCCGTCCGGCCTCCTCCAGCGCGAAGCAGAACACGCGATCGCTGCCCAGCGACGACGCGTAGGCGAAACGCCCATCGGCGGAAACGATCACGGCGTGCGCATGCTCGATACCCTCGATCACCTGGAGCGGTTCGCCCTTGCCGCTTTCCACGTCGGTCACGCGGTACAGGCAAAGGCGGTGCTCGCCATACGATGCGCCCAGCAGGAAGCGCCCGAGCGGCTCCGCGCACAGATAGGCGAAGCTCGAATCGATCGGTGTTTGCACACGCGGCGCGAGGCCGCCGGATTGCGCGTCGATGGCGTAGTCGTTGATGCGCTTGTCCGCGCCGCGCGTGGCCGCGTACAGGCGCTTGCGCTCGGGCGTGAGCGCCATCGGCATCACGTTGTCCTGCGCGCGCACGCGGGCATGCGGCGCGAGCGTGCCGCGCCTGGCGTCGAGATGCAGCACGCTGATGTCGCCATCTTTCGAGTTCGCGACGTAGACGAAAAAGCGGTCGGGGTTGGGCGGATTCATGTCGAAGGTTCTCCGTGAAGGCGGCCGGGCTCAATGCGCGCCGCTATGCACCGAATCTTGCGCGAAGGCGCGGCGCGACGGCTTGTTGCGTGCCAGGAACGCAGCGGCGGCGGCGATCAGCGAGGTCACGCCGAGTCCGTAGAGGCCGCCCGTGATCGAGCCCGTGTGCTGTTGCAGGTAGCCAAACGTGGCCGGCGCGAAGAAGCCGCCCAGGTTGCCGAGCGAATTGATCAGCGCGATCACGGCGGCGGCCACGCGGGTGTCGAGATAGCCTTGCGGCATCGGCCAGAACAGCGACGAAGCCGCCTTGAAGCCGATGGCCGAGAAACAGATCGCCACGAACGAGAACACCGGGTTGGCCGAAGTCGAAGCGAACAGGCCGCATGCTGCGATCACGAGTGCGAGGGCGAGCCACGCCTGCTGAAAGCGGTACCTGGCCGAGAGCAGCGCGAAGCAGTACATCGCGACGATGGCGATCATCCAGGGAATGGCGTTGTAGAGGCCCACCTGGAAGTCGGTGAGGTCGCCCATCTTGCGGATGATGGTGGGCAGCCAGAACGTGGCCGCGTAAATGGTGAGCTGGATGGCGAAATACAGGAAACAGAACAGCACGATCTGCGGGTCTTTCAAAAGACGCAGCACCGGCACGTGCGCGCCCGTGGCGGCTTCGCGTTCGGCCTGCTCGCGCGCCAGATACGTTTCGAGCGCGCCCTGCTCGTCGCTCGTGAGCCAGTGGGCGTCGCGAATGCGCGACTTCAGGAGCAGCCAGCTCACGCCGCACAGCAGAATCGAAAAGCCGCCTTCGATCAGGAACATCCATTGCCAGCCCGCGAGGCCTAAGCCGCGCACCGAAAGCAGCGCGCCCGTGATGGGGCCGGAGAGCACGGAGGCGAACGCCGAGCCCGCGAGGAATACCGCCGCCGCCTTGCCGCGCTCCTTTTGCGGCAGCCACTGCGCGAAGTAATAGATCACGCCGGGAAAGAAGCCCGCTTCGGCAATGCCCAGCAGAAAGCGCAGCACGTAGAACGAGGTGTCGTTATGCACGAACGCCATCGCCGCGGCCACCACGCCCCACGTGCCCATGATGCGCGTGAGCCAGGCGCGCGCGCCGAACTTCTGCATGAGCATGTTCGACGGCACTTCGAAGAGTGCGTAGCCGATGAAGAACAGACCCGCGCCGAACCCATACGCCGCCGCCGAAAGGCCGATGTCGGCCTTCATGTGCGCACCGGCGAATCCGACGTTCACGCGGTCGATGTAGTTCGCGATGAACATGATGAGAAAGAGCGGCAGCACGTGCCGCATGACCTTGGCGCTGGCCGACTCCAGCAGGTCTTCATAGGCGTTGGCAGGGGCGGACATCCGGGGTGTCTCCTTCAGGCGCACCGGTGGTGCACGGATGAGATGCTTCGTGGTACGTTGTCTGATGACATTGTATTCGCGCAGGCCGGACCGGCCAATGTGGTGTTTACCCCTGCGCCCCGCTACTGCCTTGGCATTGGGCGTGTGCCGTATGTTCACATATCGCGGACGAGTTCGGGAAGGCTTCCCCGGTTCAATTATGTTGTACGATGACTTAGCGCATACCCGCACCGACCCCACAAGACCGGCGAGCCTGTGCGCACCTGATCCCGCAGCACAAAAACAAACAGCGGCCACGCGGGCCGCTGTTTGTTTTTGCATGCAGGTCATCAATCCGTATTGAACTGCGCCGTTTTGAACTACGCCTTCTCCCCCGCCTCCACCGCCGCACGGCGCAAGCGCTCTCGGCTGCTCGACAGATGCATGCGCATGGCCGCGCGCGCGCCTTCGGGATCGTGCCGGGCGATGGCGTCGAAAATGCTTTCGTGTTCGCGGTTCACGAGTTCGGCGTAGGCCTGGGGATCGCGATGCGCGATGCCCGCCGAATCGACGCGACGGCGCGGGATCAATGCCGCGCCCATCTGTGTGAGGATGTCGACGAAATAGCGGTTGCCGGTGGCGCGCGCCACCGAGACGTGAAACTCCAGGTCCGCGCCCGAGCTGTCGCCGCCCGTGCGGATGACGACATCGAGCGCGTCGAGCGCCGCGCGCATGCCAGCCAGATCGCGCTCGCTCGCACGCTGGGCGGCGAGACCCGCGGCCTCCGTTTCGAGGCTGATGCGCAACTCCAGCACGCACAGCACGTCGCCCAGCGTGCTGGCCGGCACGACGTCGAGATCGAGCGGCTCGCGGCGCGGCTCCAGCACGAAGCTGCCGATGCCGTGACGCGTTTCGATCACCCCCATGGCCTGCAAGCGCGAGATGGCCTCGCGCACCACCGTGCGGCTCACGCCCAGTTGCGTCATGAGACTGCTTTCAGTGGACAGCTTGTCGCCGGGCTTGAGCGTGCGCGAAGCGATCTGCTCATTGATGTAGTGGACGACCTGCTCGGCGAGATTGCGGCTACGCGCGGCAATGGGCGTGGCAAGCGACTCCGCCATGTGGTTCTCCTTGGCTCGATAGGTACGTTTATCGTTCCATTATACGTTGTCGGACAACCACACAACAGGGCCGAAACGGTCGTGGCAGCGGGCGTAATGGCGCGATGCGCGGGACGGAGGACATCGGATGACCAGCCGTTCGCGCCGGCGCACACGCTATTTCTCCATTCGAAACGGCTCTCATTTTATTTCGCATTCCGATCTAATTTGCCTCGCGCGCAAAACCCGATGTCGTTGTGTTAGCAAACATTTATCGCGCGGCTGTCGGTCGCAGATTTTTTTGCACAGCCTCGTGGCACGAATTTGGTTTTTTCTCCCATAATCTGTTCCGGAAGGTGCGCCCCGGCCGTCATTGAAAACGAGAATCCCCACGGACGGCGCTTCCACTGATATCGAATCGCAACGCGTTTGTGCCGTCACAATCCGCCACGAGGGAATCATTGAGAAACCGCATCGTCTTCCTCATCCTTGCGCTCGCGTTGCCGCTGGCACCGCTCTACGCGGCGCCGCCCGCCGAGCCCGCGCCTGACACGATGCAGGCCCGCGTGATGGGTTGCGCGGCCTGTCACGGCGCGCACGGCGAAGGCACCGACAACGACTACTTCCCGCGTCTTGCGGGCAAGCCGGCGGGCTATCTGTACAACCAGCTCATCGCGTTTCGCGACGGCGGGCGCAGCTATCCGCCGATGAACTATCTGCTCGCGTATCTGCCCGACGCGTACCTCAAGCAGATTGCGGAATTCTTCGCGCACGAGCGTCCGCCCTATCCGCCGCCCGTCACGCCCACCGTGGACGCCGCCACGCTCGCGCTCGGCAAGTCGCTCGTCATGAACGGCGACGCTGCCCGCAAGGTGCCCGCGTGCGCGAGCTGCCACGGCGCGGCGCTCACGGGCATGCAGCCGGCCATTCCGGGGCTCGTGGGCCTGCATGCGAACTACATCAGCGCGCAGCTCGGGGCGTTCCGCTACGGCACGCGCCGCGCCGCCGCGCCGGACTGCATGCACGACATCGCCACGCATCTCGCCGATCGCGACATCACCGCGATCGCGGCCTGGCTCTCGTCGCAACCCGCGCCCGCCGACACGACGCCAGCCGCGCCCTCGCCGCTGCCGCTCGCGTGCGGCAGCGTCCATAACTAGCCGGGGCCCCGACGTGCGCAGAATCCGATCCTTTCTCCGTTCATCGCTCAAGCCATCGTTCAAGCCTTGCCGCGCGGTGCTCGCCGCAGCCACGCTCTGCGTCGCCGCCAGCGCGCTCGCGCAGACGGGCGCGCCCAGCGCCAACTCCGCCGACGCGGCGCGCGCGGCCGCGGCGGCGGCCACGGCCAACGCCAAGCCGGTGGCGAGCAACGCCGAACTGATTGCGCGCGGCGAGTACCTCGCGCGCGCGGGCGACTGCATTGCGTGCCACACGGTGCCCTCCGAGCAGATGTTCGGCGGCGGCCGTCCGATGGAAACGCCGTTCGGCACGCTCTATACGCCCAACATTTCGTCGGACAAGATGTACGGCATCGGCTCGTGGACCGCCGACGAGTTCTACCGCATGCTGCACGAAGGCAAGTCGCGCGACGGCACGCTGCTCTACCCGGCGATGCCGTTCGCGTCGTACACCAAGGTCACACGCGCCGACTCCGACGCCATCTTCGCGTACCTCCTCTCCACGCAGGCCGTGCACAAGGAGAACCGCCCGCACGATCTGCGCTTCCCGTATAACCAGCGCGCGCTGCTGCTCGGCTGGCGCACGCTGTTCTTTCGCCAGGGCGAGTTCAAGCCCGACCCGAAGCAGTCCGCCGAATGGAATCGCGGCGCGTATCTCGTGGAAGGTCTCGGCCACTGCACCATGTGCCACACGGCCATCAACGCGCTGGGCGGCAACTCGGCCTCGAAGGAATTCCAGGGCGGCCTGATTCCCGTGCAGAACTGGTACGCGCCCTCGCTCACCTCGAACAAGGAAGCGGGCCTTGGCGACTGGAGCATCGAGGACATCGTCGACCTGCTGCACGCGGGCGTGTCCAAGCGCGGCGCCGTGTACGGGCCGATGGCCGAAGTGGTCTACGACAGCTTCCAGTACCTCACCGAAGACGACGTGCGCGCCGTGGCCGTCTACCTGAAGTCGCTGCCCGGCCACAACAGCGAAGTCGACAAGTCGCCCAAGAGCACTTTCGTGACGGAAGAAGCCGCCCGTCTCGTGCCGCTCGGCAAGAAGATTTACGACTCGCAATGCGCGGTGTGCCATGCGGCCGAAGGCCAGGGCAAGCCCCCGCACTTCCCGCCGCTCGCCGACAACCAGTCGATCCAGATGAACTCGGCCGTGAACCCCATCCGCATGGTGCTTAACGGCGGCTACGCGCCCGGCACGCGCAAGAATCCGATGCCCTATGGCATGCCGCCGTTCGCGCAGTCGCTCTCCGACGAGGAAGTGGCGGCCGTGGTCACCTATATCCGCACGGCGTGGGGCAACCACGGCACGCCGGTTTCCGAACATGAAGTGAACGCGCTGCGCTCCGCACCGCTTTTCTGAGGCTGCGATGATCGAGACTCCCGTACCCGAACAACCGGGCGAGCGCCCGCAGCACGAACAGGTCGACGAGATCGTGGCCAACGGCCCAGGCGGTGCGCTCGCGGTCGCGGGCATCGCCACCGCCATCGTGACCGCACTGTGGTTCGCGTTCTACTTCATCGTGTTCCTGCCGCGCGGCGTCATCCAATAAACCAGACAGAGAAGAAAAGGCCGGCCTCATGTCGAACCCCATCGATAACCATGCCAGTGCCGAAGTCGCGGCGCGCGTCGAGCGCCGCTGGGCGATGCTCATGGTGGCGCTCGTCGCCGTGCTCGTGGCCATGGTGGTTTTCACGGGCCTGCACTGGGCCATGATGCCGCCCTCGCGCGTGGAACTGGTCGACCCGGAAACGCTGCACGTGTCCGGCGAGTTCGTCGAATCGAATCTCGGCAGCGCGGTGGAGAGCGACGGCTCCGTCACGGTGCGCATCCTCGCACAGCAGTATTCATTCACGCCGCAATGCATCGTCGTGCCGGCGAATACGCCCATTACGTTCCGCGCCACGAGCGCCGATGTCGTGCACGGCTTTCTCGTGACCGGCACCAACCTGAACTCGATGGTCGAGCCCGGCTATATCTCGACGTTCCGCACGACCTTCGACAAGCCCGCTGACCACCTGATGCCTTGCCACGAATATTGCGGCACGGGGCACCAGGGCATGTGGGCGCACGTGAAGGTCATCGACAAGGATGCCTTCATGCAGATGGCGAATCAGGCAGGCAATTCCGCGCGGAGACTCAGCTGTGTTAAATAACAAGCGACTCGTACTCGCCCACTTCTGGCTCGCGTTCATCGTGTTCGGCGTGGCGCTGCTGCTAGGCGCATGGCAGATGCTGGTGCGCAGCCCGCTGCACCCCTGGCTCAAGGACCCCGAGCTTTATTACCGTTCGGTCACGGAGCACGGCACCGTGATGGGCTACGTGTTCCCCACGCTCATCGCCATGGGCTTTGGCTACGCGGTGAGCGAGCTGGCGCTCAAGAAGCCGCTCGTGGGCGTGCGCTGGGCCTGGCTCGGCTTCATCCTGCTCGCGCTCGGCGCGGTCACGGCCTCGGTGCCCGTGGCGCTCGGCCTCGCCTCGGTGCTCTACACCTTCTACCCGCCGATGATCGGCAACGTGTTCTATTACCTCGGCGTCGTGCTCGTGGTGGTGGGCTCGTGGATCTGGGTCGCGCTGATGGGCGTGAACACCGCGAAATGGAAACGCGAAAATCCCGGCAAACCCTTGCCGCTCGCCATGTTCGCGACCACGGCCGGCGCCTACCTGTGGGGCTGGACCGCCGTGGGCGCGGCCATCGAGGTGCTGTTCCAGATCCTGCCGGTCGCGTTCGGCTGGCGCAATACCATCGACGCCGGCCTCGCGCGCGTGTTCTTCTCGTGGACGCTGCACGCCATCGTCTACTTCTGGCTCATGCCCGCCTATATCGCCTACTACACGATCATTCCGCGCGCGATCGGCGGCCGGCTCTACAGCGACTCGATGGCGCGCATCTCGTTCATCCTGTTCCTCGTGGTGGCCATGCCGATCGGCCTGCACCACCTCTTCACCGACCCGCAGGTGGGCTCGGGCTTCAAGTTCGTGCAGTCGGTGTTCACGGCGCTCGTTTCGGTGCCCACGCTCCTCACCGTGTTCACGATCTGCGCCTCGGTGGAAATCGCCGGGCGGCTGCGCGGCGGCAAAGGGGCGTTTGGCTGGATCGCGAAGCTGCCGTGGCACAACCCGCAAATGCTGGCCGTGGCGTTCTCGTTCGTCATGCTGGGCTTCGGCGGCGCGGGCGGGCTCATCAACATGAGCTACCAGCTCGACCAGCCCGTGCATAACACGCAGTGGATCACGGGGCACTTCCACCTGATCTATGGCGGCGCGATCGTCATCATGTACTTCGCCATCGCCTACGACCTGTGGCCGCAGATCACGGGCCGCGCGCTCACGAACTGGAAGCTCATGCGCTGGCAGCTGTGGCTGTGGTTCATCGGCATGATCGTGACGACCTTCCCGTGGCACCTCGTCGGCCTCATGGGCATGCCGCGGCGCATGGCCTATTACGACTACAGCGACCCGGCGCTGGCGGGCCAGGGCGCGCTCGTCGTGCTCTCCGCGATAGGCGGGCTGATCCTCGTGATCTCGGCCATCCTGTTCTTCGTGGTGCTGCTGCAAGGCCATCGCAACGAAGTGGTCACGCCCGAGGAATATCGCTTCAGCAAGCCGGTGCACGAGTCGGCCACGCTGCCCGTGGCGCTCAACAGCTTCGCGCTGTGGGTCGTGCTGATGGTCGCGCTGACCATCACCAACTACGGCTACCCCATTGCGCAACTGCTCGCGACACCGCAGACCGCGGTGCCCGCGATCCCGATTGGAGCGCAGCGATGAGCGACGAACGCCTGTTCTCGTTACGCAATGTGTGGTTTCGCGCGGGCGTGGGCGCGACGATCGTGGTGTTCGTCGCCGCCGTGCTGATCGGCTTCGTCTGGCTGCCTTCCGCGAAATCCGACCCGCAGTTCCAGGGCATCTGGAATGCGATCTGTAGCGCGGCCGGCGTGCCGCGCCAGTGGCACCCGGTGGAGTCGGCGGTCGCGCCCGACTACAAGGTGAGCACGGTCGAACTCACGCCGCACATGCTCGACGGCGCGACGAGCCTGTCGATCGGCCGCGGCGCGACGCTTGCCCTGCGCTGCACGATGTGCCACGGACCGCGCGGCATCAGCATGGCCAATTCGCCGAATCTGGCGGGCCAGTTCGCCATCGTGGTCTTCAAGGAATTGCACGACTTTCAAACGGGCGCGCGCCAGAACGCGGTGATGTCGCCCATGGCGCGCGACCTCTCCGACGAGGACATGCGCGACCTCGCGGCCTACTACGCCTCGTTGCAGCCGATCGCGCACCTGCATGGCGGCGCGCCCGGCATCGTCGCGCACGGCGCGCCGCTGCGCAACATCCCCGCTTGCGCGTCCTGCCACGGCGGCGTGGACAGCAAGATCGGCAGCCCGTGGCTCGACGGCCTGCCGGCCGCGTACACGAAGGCGCAGTTGCTCGCCTTTGCGAACGGCACGCGCCACAACGATATTTCCGAGCAGATGCGCAACATCGCGCGCAACATGACGCCCGAGGAAATCGACGCGGCCGCCGCGTGGTACGCGGGCGAAACGCCCGCACAGCAACCCTGAAATACCGCGTGCGGGGCACGCCGCTTGCGTGCCCCGCACGCTCCCCTTTCGTCATTTCGACGTTTCCATATCGCGGAGAAACATCATGCAAAAGACGGCATCGGCCAAGTGGCATGGCGGGATCAAGGACGGCCAGGGCACCATCTCGACGCAAACCGGCGTGCTCAAGGAAGCGCCCTACGGCTTCGCCTCGCGCTTCGAGGGCGGCCCCGGCACCAATCCCGAGGAACTGATCGGCGCGGCGCACGCGGGCTGCTTCACGATGGCGTTCTCGCTCTTTCTCACCCAGGCGGGCTTCACGGCCGAGAGCATCGAGACGAAATCGACCGTGACGCTCGACAAGGTGGGCGAAGGCTTCGCCATCACGAGCTGCCAGCTCGACATGACCGCGAAGATTCCCGGCATCGACCAGGCGAAGTTCGACGAGCTTTCGAAGGGCGCCAAGGAGAACTGTCCGGTGTCGAAACTCTTCGCCAACAACGCGAAGATCACGCTCAACGCGAAGCTCGTTTGAGGGACTGTCATGGCCATCCCCCACGCCGCGCCGGGTGAGGTCTTCGACGCCCGGCCGCTAGGCGGCGCGCTCAAGAACGCGCAATCCACCACGCTGATCCGCGCGCAGGAACTGGAGGTGATCCGGCTCGTGCTGCCTGCGGGCAAGCGGCTGCCCGAGCACAGCGTGGCGGGCGAGATCACCGTGCAATGCGTCGAGGGCGTGATCCGCTTTTTCGTGAACGGCGACCCGCGCACCATGCACGCCGGCGACATGCTGTTGCTCGCCGCCGGTGAAACGCATGCGCTGGAGGCGCTCGACGACGCCTCCGTGATCGTCACGATTCATCTTGCCCAGGGCGGCAAGTAAGACCGGGGGCCGCGCGGCCCGCGCAAGCCATCGCCGAACGTCGGCGCGGCGGCCCGGCGGCCTTACTGCGGCTGTGACGGCAACGGCTCGTCGTTGAGCGTCTTGAGGAAGGCGATGATGTCCTCGATGTCGCCTTGCGTCATCGCGGGCTTGTCGCCGAACTTGCGGTCGAACGGCGCATCGGTCACATCCACGTTCTTCTGGAGCTGCGGCGGGATATCGTCGTACTTGTCGATCTTGCCGTCGGGGCCGCGCGGATAGAACTTGCCGGGGTCCGTGTTGCGATCGTTGTAGAACGCCATCACCTGGTCGAGCGTGTGATAGATGCCGTTGTGGAAGAACACCGTGCGCGTGGACGTGTTGCGCAGCGTCGGCGTGAGGAACATGCCGCAGTACTGCGTCTGGTCCTTGAAGTCCGAACGGAACGGGCCGCACACGCCCAGATCGAAGAAGTGCGGGTCCTGGTTCTGCGCGAGCTTGTGGTTGCGCGGCACGCCGAGCGCTTCGTACTGGTAGTCGGTGAACATGGGCGGCAGGCCGTCCTTGCCGGGCTTCGAGAGGTGGCAGCCCGCGCAGTTCGCCTTGTCCGGATCGTTGAACAGGCGCAGGCCGCGTAGCTCGGCTTGCGTGAGACGCGCATGGCCTTCAAGCCAGCGGTCGTACTTGCTGTTATACGGATGGAACGACGGATCTTCCACCTGGTAACGCGAGATCGCGAACATCGCCTCCGCCACGGCCATCTTCGGGTTGCTGAAAATTCGGGCTCCGAACAATGCCGTGAACTGCTTCGCGTACGAGGCCTTTTCGAGCTTGCCCGCCACCTGCTCGATGCTCGTGTTCGCCATTTCAACCGGGTTGAGCAGCGGGCCATAGGCCTGCTGTTGAAGCGTGTCGGCGCGGCCGTCCCAGAACAGACCGCCCTGCGGCACCATCTCCACCGAGGTGGACGGGCCGCCCGCCGTCTTCTGCGACTTCACCACGCTCGCGGCGGCCGTGGCCTGCTGCGCGACGGTAGGCGCGTCGTCGTTTTCGCCCGCGTCCGGCCCGATGCTGAAGTTCGGCTGGCGGTACAGGTACATGAGCGAAGGCGGCGGACGGTAGCCCTGCTGGTTCATCGCGAGACCGCCCTGCTGCACGTCGAGCCCGTTGGGCGGGCCATAGGCGTGCGCGGGGCTGTGACAGGATGCACAGGACTGCTGACCGGAGCCCGAGAGCGCCGGATCGAAAAACAGTTGCTTGCCGAGCTGCGCCATCGCCGAAAGCGGCGCGCTCTGGGGGCGTTGCAGCACGACGGGATGCGGGTTCGCGCCGGTCAGGTTCTCGACGACCTCGCCCACGGCGGCCGGCACATCGGCCGGAAACGCTGCGGCATAGGCGCAAAAGCCGAGCGCGGCGACCACGGCAACGGCGGCGGCTCGCAGCAGGAGGCGCGCGGGCCTGGCCGCCTTGCGCGGCGTGGGGGAAGACGGGGTAGGTTTGGGCGAAGCGGAAAGCTCGGACATGATGCGATCTTTCTTCTGCGAAGTTCCACGAAAGGAAAAAGCCGAACGCCGCGAGCGAGCCCCAGGGGCGCGCCACGCGGCGTGAGCCACAAGACGTCACACGAGACGTCACGGCGGCGCGAGGCCCGCCGCCCTGCACGCGCGAAACCTGCGCGTGTGGGCGATCGAGCCTCGCGCCGGCCGTCGATCAGATCATCAGATCGACGGTGCCGAGCTGAGCTGCGTGCCCTGCGTGCCGTCGAGGTACAGCACCGGCAGGCCGCCCTTGCCGCTGAAGTCGAACATGCTGCGCATGTCGCCCGCCACGGAGTCGAACGAGCCGCCGCCCAGACGCGCGCCGCCAAGCCAGTTGTCCTCGATGAAGCGGACGACCGAAGCCTGATCGATGAACGTGTGGTCGACGTAGTTGGCCTTCGCCCACGGCGAGATCACGAGGAACGGAATGCGCGTGCCCGGACCGCAACGGCCGTTGGCCGGCGAGCCTGCCACACCCGTTTGCTGCGTGCCCGTGCCGCACACGGCGTTGCCGTTGAGCTGGTCAGCCGCGGCGTACGACGAGTGCACCGGCGCCATGTACTGGTGGTCGTACCAGCCGTCCGAATCGTCATACGTCACGATCACGGCCGTGTTCTGCCAGTCGGGTTGCTGCATCAGGAAGTTCACGACCTTCGTCACGAACTGCTGCTCGTCGAGCGGGTCCGAATAGCCTGCGTGCGCGTCCTGTGCAGCCGGAGCCTTCAGGAAGCTCACCGACGGGAAGTTGCCTGCCTTGACCGACGCGAAGAAGTCGTCCGTGTCGTACTGGTGGTTCGCCGGGTCGGCCGTCTTGCCGTCCGATTCGAACGTGTAGCCGATGGCGGCCGTCGCGCTCGGGCGCAGATGCTGCGGGTTCGACGTCGACTTGAAGTACTGGAACCAGTTGTGGTGCGGGATGTAGTCGGCCGTTGCAGCGTTCACCGCCGTCGCGATCGAGCTGCGCTTGCAGCCCGTCGTGCCGTTCGAGTTCGTCGTCTGCAAGTTGAAGCCGCCCATGAAGCCGCCCCACGTGATCTTCTGGCCGTTGAGCAGGTCGCCGATGTTCAGCGCGTTGATCATGCCCGAATCGGTCGTGCTCGAGCACACGTCATAGCCCGGGTCGACGTCGTTGATCATCGTGAGACCGCCCGCGCCGTCCTGGATGTAGTACGACGACGTCGTCGCCGTGGCCGGCTGCTTCGAGGTGTTCACGAGTTCGAGGCCGTTGGTCTGGCCCGAGACGACTTCCAGCGCGCCGGGCGTGGACGGGCCGTACGTCGTGGTCCACGCGTTGTCGCTCATCGCGAACTTCTGCGCGTAGTTCCACAGCGCCGTGACGGTGTTGCCGTCGTAGTAGCCCATCACCTGGCCCTTCGTGCCGAATGCGCCCGCGCCGCCGCTCGTGCCGTTACCCGTGTACTTCGGGAACAGGTCGAGTGCGCCGTTGTTGCCCGCTTGCTGCTCGGCCGTATACGCGTGGTTCTGGTCGGCCGTGGCGGCCTGCGTGCGGTCGAGGCGGAACGGATTGGCCGCGCCCGTGCCGTTGCCCGTGGTGTTCAGGAAGTTCGGGTTGGCCGTGAGCAGCGTGCCCGTGAGGCCGTTGACCGTCGGCGTGCCCGAAGCGCCCGCGAAGGCCGGCTCGCCGCTCGGGTTGGTGGCGTTCGGGTAGGTGGCGAAGTAGTGGTCGAACGAAACGTTCTCACCGTAGATCACGACGACGTGCTTGATCGGCGTGGCCGTCGTGAGCGCGTCCTGCGCCGACACTACGGGAGTCGTCGTGCTCGACGACGACGTATTCGAATTGCTGCTGCCGCATGCAAACAAGGCGGCGGCAAGGCCTGCACAAGGCAGGGCGAGTAGTGCTCGGCGATACAACATGTAGTTGGGCTCCATCGATTGTTTGAGTTGCTTTTGGGTCCTGGGACGCGACGCGCACATGTGCGCCCTGCCGTCACGTTCCAGGTGAGGCTCGTCTAGCGAACGAGCCCCAATGCGCCTTACATCAGAGCGAGCGCATTACAACATCGCAAGATGACTACACGGCGAACGTTTAATTTCCGAATCCTTTCGACTTGTTTCACGACCGAAAGAATCGTGCAGATATCGGCCGTGCGGCGCGGCCCGAAACAACGGTTACCAGGCACCCGTGTATGGCCCGATTGCACTCCCGGCGGCGCGAGCTATAACTGAAAGTGCAGTGCGGATGTTCTCTGCGCGCCCGCTCGCCCCTTCTCCTTGCGTCGCGCCGCCCTGTGCCGCCCCCGAATGCGTGGGCGCGCTTCCCACGTGGAGCAGTGAGCTAACACGTTCGGCAGCCGTGCGCTGCGCGCCGGTATTCCGACTTTCCAGATGAGTGTGCGAGCGAGGCCCTGCGCCCGGCTCGCGTGCGTTCGCGCCGCGAGCGCCGCGGGGCCAAGGCGCACACTCGAGAAAGGAGGTTCAAATGAACATGCGCTTGGCGTTGATCGCCGCATGCGTGACGGCCGTGGCGGCCGCCGCGCCGGGCACGGCGCGCGCGAAGGACGAGCCTGTCTCGCAGGATCGCGCGCATCAAACGATGACTGAAGACGCCGATGCTTCGGCCCAGGCCAGCACCGACATGTCGTATGGCGGCACGCCGGATACGCGTGGCGCCTCGGGCCATCGCACGGGCAAGATGTGCTGGCCGCGTCCCGAGTGCGACGTTTTCTTCGGCCATTGAGCCGCGCTTCGAATCAGGCCTGGAACCGCGCAGCGCGCCGCGCCAGCGAAGCGCGGCCGACGCGCGCGAGGCAATGAACGAGCGATGAACGCAGGCGGCGCACGCCGCCACCCTCGCCTCGCCAACCCCGCTGCCGCGTTATGTGCGCCGGGCGAAGCCCACCGCGCGCCACACGTAAAGCGCGCCCGCCAGCATCAGGCAGCTCGTGCCGAGAAACACGGCGCGCATGCCCAGATGGCCGCCCACGAAGCCGCCGATCAGCGGCCCGAGCACCTGCCCCGCGAACTGCGCCGAAACCGAATAGCCGAGCACGGTGCCCGCCGATTGGTCGGGCGCGCTGTGGCGAATGACGGTTGCGATACACGGCAAGAGCGCCGCGAGCGACACGCCCATGAGAAAGCGCAGCGCAACGAGTTGCCAGCCCGCCGTGACGAACGCCTGCGGCACGAGCAGCAGCGCCGAGGCCGCCAGCGCGCCCACGATCACCTTCGCGTGGCCCACGCGGTCCGCGACGCGCCCGAGCCGCGAGGCCGAGACGATGCTGCCGAGCGCCGCCGCCGACATCGCGAGGCCCGCGACGAAAGTCACGCGCGCGGGATTGGGCACGAGCGTCGCCACATACACGGTGATGATGGGCTCGATCGACATGTTGGCGAGCATCAGCAGCATGCCGGTCACGAGCATGGCGATGATCGGCCGCTTGTCGGGCAGCGCGGACCAGCCGCCGCCCGCAGCGTGCTTCGCGGCGCGCGCGGGGCGCGGCGCTTCCTTCACGAGCACGCAGGTCGCGACGAAGGCCGCGAAGATCGCCGCGCCCGCCACCCAGAACGTACCGCGCAGGCCGATGAGCGGCGGCAGCGAGCCGCCCAGCAGCGGCCCGATGAGATTGCCCGCCATGATGCCCGAGGAGAGGACGCCGAGCGCCCAGGCCGAGCGGTGACGCGGCGTTTGCGTGGCGACGAGAATGGTCGAGCCCGACGAATAGCCGCCTGCGAAACCCGCGACGAGACGCAGCGCGACGAGCTCCCAGATGTTGCGCGACATGCCGATGAGCGACATCGTGACCGCCATGCCGAGGCTCGCGCGCACGAGCATGGGCTTGCGGCCGTAGCGATCGCCCAGGCGCCCCCACAGCGGCGCGACGAGCGCGGCGGTGAAGAAGGTCGCGCTATACGCGATGCCCGACCACTGCACGATCGCCGCGTGCCCGTGCACGCCCAGTTCCTCGACGTAGAGCGGCAGGAACGGCAGCATCAGCGTCATCGCCACGAGCGTCGTGAACGAACCGACCACGCAGACCGCGAGATTGCGGCGCCAGTACTGCGCGGCGGGGGATTCAGACGTAACGGAGGCGGAAGTCGAGGCAGGCGCCCCGGTGCGATCGCGTGACGGATCGGCGGGGGATTCGGGCGGGGCAGTCATCGGCGGATGGTGGGCTTGCGGCGGGAGGCGCGCTTTGCGCGGGAGCCGGGCAAAGTCACAAGCCGCTTACGTTAAGCGAAGCGCGCCGCGCCTGTCAATTTTTTAAGCGGGTGCCGAAGAGAGCCACCCACCCACTGCCGGGGCCCGCCTCGGGACCGCTACTGCACGGCGGTCTGGAGCAGCGCCACCACGCGTTGCAGCGGCACGAGCACCTCGGCGTCGATGCCGTACAGCGGCCCCAGCGTTTGCGAGACATCGCGGTAATCGAGCCGCGTGTGCCCCTGGTCGTCCTCCCACACCACCATGCGCAGCGGCAGTTCCACCGCGGCATGCGGGTTCGCCGCCATCACCGGGGTGCCCGCCTTCGGGTTGCCGAACAGGATGAGCCGCGTGCGGCGCAGGTCGAGCCCGGCGGTTTGCGCCGCCTCTCGCTGGTCCACGTCGGCGAATACGGCCGCGCCCGCCGTCGCCAGCGCGGTCTTCAGGCGCGCGATCGTCGTGTCGAAATCGTGTGCGCTCTTGAGCGCCAGCACGGATGAGGGATGCTGCCCGTACTCGGCCATGACCAACCTCCTTCAACGGCGACAGCGCCCGCGCGAGATGCGCGACGCATGCATGCGCACTTTATCCTGGAATGCATCCACGATGAGCCAGGGTTGAGCACGAGGCGGCTTCGGGGGTTGGCCTGCATCGCCCTACTTCGCCGCAGTCACCTTCTCCACGCTTTGCGGCAGCGACGCATGACGCGCCCACGCGTGCCACCACGTCCACGCCGCCACGGCCGAGAGCGCGGCGGCGACCAGCAGGTTCGCGCGCATGCCCGCGCCGATCGAAAGGCTTGCGCCGAGCCACGCGCCCGCCACCGCCACGCCGAGCGCCGCGCCCGTCTGCCGGGCCGCGTTGAGCACGCCCGCCGCCACGCCGGAGCGCGCCTGATCGACCGTCGCCATGAGCGCGGCCGTGGCAGCGGGCGTGATGAGGCTCGCGGCGAGTCCAATGGCCGGCAACGGCATGGCCAGCACCGCGTAACGCGCGCCCGGCACGCACACCGTCGCGCCCAGGTAGCCCGCCGCCGCAAGCAGGCACGCGAGCGCGACGAGCGCGCGCGGCCCGAGCCATGCCACGGCGCGCTGCGAAAGCAGGCTGCCGGCCGGCACCACCACGGTGAGCGGCAGAAACGCGAGGCCTGCGCGCAATGGCGCATAGCCGCGCGTTTGCTGGAAATACAGGCTGAGGTCGAACAACAAGCCGTAGAACGTGAACGCCGAAATCATCGAAACCAGCACGGCGGCGCCGAACACGGGCTGGCGAAAGAAGCCGAGCGGCAGCATGGGCTACGCGCGGTGTTTTTGCAGCGCGACGAACGCGAGCGCGGCGGCCACCGCCACGACGAGCCCGGCCACGACGAACGGCGAGAGCCAGCCGCGCGAAGGCGCCTCGATGATGGCGGCATTGAGCAGCGCAAGCGCGGCGATGGCCGCCGCCTGGCCCGCGAGATCGAGCCGGCGCGACGCGTGTGCGCCCGTCGGCGGCGCCACGCGTGCGGCCATGACAATGCCCGCCAGGCACACGGGCACGTTGAGCAAAAAGAGGCTGCGCCAGCCGGCGAGGCCGATGATCACCCCGCCCAGCAACGGCCCGGCCGCCATCGCCACGCCGCCGAGCCCGGCCCACACGCCGAACGCGGCGGCGCGCTCGCGCGCGCTGGCGCACGCGCCGTGGATGAGCGCCATGGAAGCGGGCACGAGCAGTGCGGCGCCGATGCCTTGCAGCACGCGCCCGGCCGTGAGCAGCGCGAGGCTCGGCGCCGCGCCGCACCATGCGGACGCCACGGTGAAGGTCGCGAGCCCGGCCATGTACACGTTGCGCGCGCCGAGCCGGTCGCCGAGCGTGCCGCCCGTGAGCAGCAGGCTCGCGAACGTGAGGGTGTAGGCGTTCACCACCCATTGGAGACCGGCCACGCCGCCCGCGAGGCTCGCGCCGATGCGTTCGAGCGCGACGTTGACGATCGAGGTGTCGAGGATCACCACGACATAGCTGATGCTGGTTGCCAGGAGCACCCGGCGTTGCTGTTCGCGACTGTGTGTCTGCATGGGCTCTCCGCTGTGCCGGAGCGAAAAGACCGGCAACGAGCCCAGTATCCGGCGCACGACAGACGCGATGCTTCGACGCGTGTCGAAGCATGCGACCCGCCTCGCGCGTTACGCTAGCGGCACATACCGGAGAAGCCCATGAATGGCATGAACGAGCAGCCGCGGGTGTCCGCCACCGCCTTCCTGATCGCCGACACCGCCCGCGCCGCCATGCTGATGGCGCTCGCGGACGGCCGCGCGCTGCCCGCGGGCGAATTGGCCTACGCCGCCGGCGTGACCGCGCAAACCGCGAGCAGCCATCTGGCGAAGCTGCTGGACGGCGGCTTGCTCGCGGTCGAAAAGGAAGGCCGGCACCGCTATTACCGGCTCGCGGACGCACAAGTGGCCGCCCTGCTCGAAAGCCTGGCCACGGTCGGCGCGCGCGCGCCGGTGCGGCGCAAGCCATTGGGCCGCGAGGCGCAGCAGCTACGCTTTGCGCGCTGCTGTTACGACCATCTGGCGGGCAAGGTCGGCGTGGCGATCACGGGCTGCCTCACCCACGTGGGCTTGATCACGGCCGAAGCCGACAAGCGCTTTGCGGTGACGCCCGCTGGCATCGAATGGTTCCGCGAACTCGGGCTCGACGTCGCCGCATTGAAGCCCGGCCGCCACGGCATTGCCCGCCAGTGCCTCGACTGGACCGAGCGTGAGCATCATCTGGCCGGGCCGCTTGGCGTGGCTTTTCTCGAACTGCTGTGCGAGCGCGGCTGGATGCGCCGCGCGCCCGCATCGCGCGCGGTGCAGGTCACGCCGCGCGGGTGGCTCGACCTGCGCGAGCGCTTGGGGCTCACGCCCGAATCGCTCGCGCCCGGCGCCACGGCCGGGACATCGGTCAATGCTTCGAATGACTAATCAACCGCGCTTCATCACGCCGCGAGAAAGCGCTGCGCAAGCCGCACCCAGCACGCCGCGCCGAGCGGCAGCACCTGGTCGTTGAAGTCATAGCCGGGGTTGTGCACCATGCAGCCGCCGAACTCGCCTTCGCCGTTGCCGAGCAGCAGGTAGCAGCCCGGCACCGCGTTGAGCATCCACGCGAAGTCCTCGCTGCCGTTCAGGCCCTTGGGCGCCTGCACGACCACGTTCTGCTCGCCCACCAGCTCCGTGCATACCGCTTGCGCGAGTGCGGTTTCCTCGGGCGCATTGACCATGGGCGGCGTCAGTTGCCGATAGTCGATATGTGCCTCCACGCCGTGCGCCTGCGCCGTGAGCGTGACGATCTCGCGCACGCGCGCCTCCACGAGCGCACGCGTCTCGGCGCGCGCCGCGCGAATATTCAGGCCGAGCGTGACCGACTCGGGAATCACGTTGTGGGTCGCGCCGCCGCGAATGTAGCCCACCGACACCACGGCCGGTTCATCGGGCGCCACGTTGCGCGCCACGATGGTTTGCAGCGCCGTGACGAGCGCCGCCGAGGCCACGATGGGGTCCTTCACGCGATGCGGCATTGCGCCGTGGCCGCCCACGCCCTTGAGCGTGACGTCGGCCACGTCCGAGGACAGGCTCACCGACCCCGTCAACACGCGGAACGTGCCCGCCGGCACGCCCGGCATGTTGTGCAGCGCGTAGACCGCGTCGCAGGGAAAGCGCTCGAAGAGACCGTCTTCGATCATCGCCTTCGCACCGCACAGGTTCTCCTCGTCGGGCTGGAAAATCAGGTTGAGCGTGCCGTTGAAGTCGCGCCGCTCGGCCAGCGTTTTCGCGGCGGCAAGCAGGATCGCCGTATGGCCGTCGTGGCCGCATGCGTGCATCTTGCCGGGCGACTGGCTGGCGTAAGGCAGCCCCGTATTCTCGACGATCGGCAAGGCGTCCATGTCGGCGCGTATGCCGAGCCGGCGCTTGCCGTCGCCCACTTTCAACTGCCCCACCACCCCGCTCTTGCCTATGCCCGTATGCACCTCGTAGCCCCATTTTTCCAGCAGCATGGCGACGAGCTTCGCGGTTGCGCCCACCTCGAAGCCTAGTTCGGGCTGAGAATGAATCTGCCGGCGAATGCCGATGAAGGTCTCGGCGTCGATCTCGATCTCCGGCAGCAAGGTGGGCAGCAACTGGAACGGAGTGAGCGTGGATTCGCGTTTCATGAGGATTCCGTAGTTCGAGTGAAGGATCGAAAGGCGTGCGCTCTCAGCTCACGCGCCGTTCGCGAATCGCGCTCACGGCGCACAGCGTGACAACGCCGCACGCAACGAGGTAGAGCGCGGGAGCAAGCGGATTGCCCGTTTTCGCGATGAGCCAGGTGACGATGAACTGCGAGCTGCCGCCGAACACCGTCACGCCCACGCTGTAGATGACCGACAGGCCGCTGGCGCGCACGCTGGCGGGCAGCAATTCCATGAGCATCAGCAGCATGGGTGTCGAGCCGAGATTGGCCGCCGCGGTCAGCATGACCGAGAGCGCGAGCACGAGCGGCACGCTCGGCATGTGCGTCATGAGCCAGAATGCGGGCACGACGGCCACCACGTTGAAAAGCAACGCGCCGATCACGAGCGGCTTGCGGCGCGCGAGACGGTCGGCCAGACGCCCGGACACGAGCGAGGCGACCAGCATCGTGAGACCCGTGGCGCAGCCCGAGAGCAGCGAGAGCGAAGGCGGCATCTTGAGCACGCGGATCATGTAGGTCGGCATGAAGAACACCACGAGATACATGCCCACCGTGCCCGCCGTGACCGAGAGAATGCCAAGGCCCACTTTCGCGCCGTGCTCGCGCATGAGCGTGCCGAGCGGGCTCGGCGCATCGGGTTCGGCTTCGTGCGTTTCGTCGAGCTTCGAGCGGATATAGAGGCCCACCGGCGCGATCAGAAGACCGCCGAGAAACGGCAGGCGCCAGCCCCAGCTTTCGAGCGCCTGCGGCGACAGCGTGGCGTACAGCACCGCGCCCGTGAGCGCGCCGATGAGCGCCGAGATGCCCTGGCTGCCCAGTTGCCAGCTCACGCGAAAGCCGCGCTGCCCCACTTCGCCCGCCTCCATCAGCATGGCCGTGGACGCGCCGATCTCGCCGCCCAGCGAAAAGCCCTGCAAAAGACGCCCGGACAGAATCACGAGCGAGCCCATCACGCCGGCCTGCGCGTAGGTGGGCGCGAACGCGATGCACAGCGTGCCCGCCACCATCAACGCAATGGTCAGCGTCATCGCGGCCTTGCGCCCGCGCCGGTCGGCATAGCTGCCGATCACGAGGCCGCCGAGCGGGCGCATGACGAAACCGATGCCGAAGGTCGCCACGGCGAGCAGCAGCGAGCCATAGGGGCTATCGGAGGGGAAAAAGAGCCGGCCGATCAGAAGCGCGAAGAAGCTGTAGACCGTGAAGTCATACATTTCGAGCGCATTGCCGATCGAACAGGCGGCGATCAGGCGGAACTGGCTCTGACGAGCGGCCGCGGGCGGCGCAATGAGCTTCGAGGCGTCGGCGCTGAGCGTTGCGTCATTCATGGCGGATCTCCGCGAGCGGTGAGGACAGCGGTGGAAAGATGAAAGGATGCGAATGCGACGTGGCCGGACGATATTCAGGCCGGTCTCACTTTTGAAAGAAGTCACAAATTTTCATCTCGATAACCAGATAGAATCACCGCCATAACCATCGGGCGCGGGCCATTGTCGTTTTCCATGAGCGCGGCGCGGGAGAATCCGGAATGAAACTGCACCAGTTGCGTGTCCTGCTCGCCCTTGCGCAGCACGGCAGCATGCATGAGGCGTCGCGCAGCCTGCATATATCGCAGCCGGCGCTGTCCAAGGCGATCGCGGAACTGGAGCGGGAACTGGGCGTGACGCTCATGTCGCGCTCGGTGCGCGGCGTGAGCCTCACGAACTACGGGCGGGCGCTGGTGAAGCGCGCAAGCGTGGTCGAGCAGGAGTTGCGCCATGCGCAGGAAGACATCGAAGCGATGCGGGGGCACGCCGAGGCGCAGTTGAATATCGGCTTTTCCGCGGTGGCGTCGAGCGGGCCGCTGCCCGCCTCCATCGCGGCGTTTCGCGCGCGCTTTCCGGGCGTGGCACTGCACGCGTACGAAATGCGGCCGCAGCAGATTCTCGAAGGGTTGCGTGAGGGCCGCCTGGACCTCGCGCTCATTTCGACCAACAGCGGCCCCGGCACGGGTGCGTTCCAGTGGGAGCCGCTTTTTTCCGTGGGCATGCTGCTCGCCGCACGGCCGGGGCATCCGCTCGCGCGCGCCACGCGCCTGCGCGATCTGCTCGACGCCGACTGGCTCACGCTCGACCCGCTCGACGACCCCGGCAGCCCGCTCGCGAGCCTCATGCGCCTGCACCGCCTGGACATGCCGAGGCGCGTCGTGCAGAGCGCATCGAATCTGCTCGGCCTGCAACTCGCCACCTGCACGGACCTCATCAGCATGTGGTCGGATTTCGTGTTCTACAGCACGGACGGCCCGCTCGTGCTCAATCGCGACGCGTTGCACACGCTGCCCATCCGCGACGAGCTACCCGACTTCCATGTGTTCATGGTGTACCGCTCGACCGACCTGATGACCCAGGCGTGCACCGAGTTCAGCAAGGAGATTCGCCATCGCAGCCGCACGATGGTCTCGCCGCGCGCGGCCGCAACCGGGCCGTCGCGCTCGCGCAGGACGGCGGGCGCGAAGTAACGTTTAAAGCGCTAACGTTGCAAAGCGTGCCAAGCGTGCTATTTGCCGGCGGCACCGCGCGCGCGAGCGAGCACGTCGAGGTTGCCCTCGCCGAAGCCGTGATGGCCGCTGCGCTGCACGATTTCGAAAAAGATCTCGCCGGGGTGGCGTTTCACGAAGGTCTGGAAAAAGAGGCGCGGCACGCCGTCCGCGCCAATTTCGCCGTCGATCAGGACCTGACGCGCGCGCAGCGCCCCGACGTCCACGCCGTGGCCGGGCAGGCGCGCATCCACGCTGTCGTAGTAAGCGGGCGGCGGCTCGACGAATTCCACGCCATTGGCCTTGAGCGCATCGACACTCGCCAGAATGTCGTTGGTCGCCAGCGCGATGTGCTGCACGCCCTCGCCGGGATGCTCGGGCAGATAGTCGTGCAGCAGTTGCGTGCGCCGCGTGCCTTCCTCGTACACGGGAATACGCAGTTCGCCATCGGGCGAGACCATCACGCGCGATTCCTCCGACACATGCCAGTTCGCATTGATTTCATGGATCTCGCGGAAATGCAGCAGGTTGCGATAGAAGTCGAGCCATTCCGCAATGCGGCCCGCCCCCACCGTTTGCGTGAGGTGATCGATGCGCGTGAGGCCGGTGCCGCCGTGATCGAGGTCGGTATGCGCGGTGGCGACGTCGATCGGCCGGAAGTCGATATCGAAGATCGAAATGTCGCCCACGCCGCCGCGCTGGCCGCCACGGCCGCGCCAGCGGTCGACGAAATAGAGGTGCGAGTCGCCAATGCCCTGAATGGCCGGAATGCTCAGCTCGGACGGGCCCACGCGCTCGCCTTCGAACGCCCACGCGCCTAGCGAGATGGCGTGCTCGAACGCGCGCTGCGCGTTTTCCACGCGCACGCCGATGGCGCAGATACCCATGCCGTACTCCTGCGCGTAGCGCGCGGCGAACGAGTCGGGCTCGGCATTCACGAGGAAGTTCATCTGGCCCTGGCGATAAAGCGTGACGGCCTTGCTCACATGGCGCGCGATCGCCTTGAAACCGAGTTGTTCGAAGCGGCGGCCCAGGTCGGCCGGATTGGGCGCGGCGAACTCGACGAACTCGAGTCCGGCCATGCCGAACGGATTGTCCGCCTGCGGCGGAAGGCTGGAGGGGCTGGACATGCAATGGGCTCCTGACGCAAGCGCGGAAACAGACACGAAGCAAGCTTCGCCGCGGTTCGCGCGAAGCACGCCGATTTTAACCAGTTCGTACACATTTCACGAAGGCCTGCGCCGGGCCAGCGGGCGCGCCATCTCGGTGCAAACCCGCAAAGCGTTCGATTATCGCACGCACATGCGCGATAATCGCGCAAAACGACGCCCCCACGCATTGCCGGACAGCGCGCCCCGCCCTATGCTCCGTTTCACCGTAGGCGCACGCGCTCAAGCATGGCACAGGCGCACATAGATTGGAGACACCTCATGACCCCATCCTTCGACACCGCCGGCACGCCCGACGCCGCCAATCGTTCGAAGCCGCGCAGCCAGGCCCGCAAGGCGGCGCTCGGCAGCTTCGTGGGCGCCGTCGTCGACTGGTACGACTTCCTGCTGTACGGCATCGTGGCCGCGCTGGTGTTCAATTCAGCCTTCTTCCCGCAAGTGGGCAAGACGATGGGCACGCTAGCCGCCTTCGCGACCTTCGGCGTGGGCTTCCTGTTCCGTCCGCTCGGCGGCATCGTGTTCGGTCACTTCGGCGACCGGCTCGGGCGCAAGCGCATGCTCGTGCTCACCGTCATGATGATGGGCCTGTCCACCGTGGCGATCGGCCTGTTGCCCACCTTCGCGACGATCGGCTGGTGGGCGCCCGTGCTGCTCGTCACGCTGCGCGCGCTGCAAGGCTTCGCCGTGGGCGGCGAATGGGGCGGCGCGGCGCTCATGGCCGTGGAAAGCGCGCCGAGCGGCAAGAAGGCCTTCTATAGCAGCGGCGTGCAGGTGGGTTACGGCGTGGGCCTCGTGCTCGCCACGGGCATCGTTTCGCTCCTGAGCCACACGCTCGGCGAGGCGGGCTTTCGCGCGTGGGGCTGGCGCCTGCCGTTCCTCTTCAGCGTGGTGCTCGTGCTGGTGGGGCTGTGGGTGCGCTCCAGCATGGACGAGTCGCGCGAGTTCGTCGAGAAGGTGGAGCACGGCGATCGCAAGCTGAAGATGCCGGTGCTCGAAGCGCTCACGCGCCACCCCAAGGCGTTCCTTTACATCATCGCGCTGCGCCTGGCCGAACTTTTCACGATGTACATCGTCACCGCGTTCGCGCTGAGCTATTCGACCACCAACCTCGGCATGTCGCGCGATCTGTTCCTCGGCATCGGCCTCTTCGTGGGCGCGCTGAGCTGCGTGACGATCCCCTGCTTCGCCTGGCTCGCCGACCGCCTCGGGCTGCGCCGCGTCTACCTGGTCGGCGCATTCATCGGTCTCGTGAGCGCCGTGCCGTTCTTCCTCGCGCTCGAAGCGCGTGCCACGGTGTGGATCGTGTTCTTCTCGGTGATGCTCGCCAACATCGCCCACGACATGGTCGTGAGCGTGCAGCAGCCGCTCTTCACCGAACTGTTCGGCGCGCAATACCGCTACAGCGGCGCGGGCGTCGGCTATCAGTTCGCGAGCGTGGTGGGCGGCGGCTTCACGCCGTTCATCGCCGTGGCGCTGGTGGGTTTCGGGGGCGGCTCGTGGCACCTCGTCGCCACGTATCTCGCGATCGGCTGCCTGATCTCGCTGATCGTCGCGGCGCGCATGAAACCGGCGCAGTGATCGCGCGCCCCATTCTCCTTCGCAAGCCGCAGACGTTGCCCGTCTGCGGCTTTTTCCGCTTTTTCCATTGCCGCTTGCGCGTGATGGTGATGGCGCGAAATGCGGCACGAAGCCTCGCCCGCCGATGAAGAATCCGCCCCTGGACCGGCGCGACTGGATCGCCGGACTCGAAAAAGGTCTCGCGATTCTCGAAGCCTTCGACAGCGCGCACGCGCGCATGACGCCCACCCAGGCCGCCGAGCGCACGGGACTCTCGCGCACCGCGGCGCGCCGCTATCTGCTCACGCTCGAATCGCTCGGCTATGTCCAGTCCGACGGCCGCCTTTACGGCCTCACGCCGCGCGTGCTGCGCGTGGGCTGGTCCTATTTCGATTCGGCGCGCCTGCCGCGCACCGTGCAGCCCTATTTGCAGCAGCTCAGCGCGACGCTCAACGAATCGGCCTATGTGAGCGTGCTGGACGGCTGGGATCTCGTGGTGATCGCACGCAACGGCGTGTCGCGCGTGATGACGACGGGCTTCGTGCTGGGCGCGCGCGTGCCCGCGCCGCTCATCTCCCCTGGCGTGGTGCTGCTCGCGCACGAGGCAGACCAGGCGGCGGTGTCGGCATGGCTCGATACGGTCGAGCTTTCGCCGTTCACGCCGCATACGATCACGAGCGCCGCGCGCCTGCGCGAAAAGATCGTGCGCGCACGCGTGAACGGCTACGCGCTCATCGAGCAGCAGTTGCAGGTGGGCGTGCGCGGCGTGGCGGTGCCGCTCAGGAATCGCAACGGCGAAGTGGTCGCCGCGCTCAGCACCAACATGCTGATCGGCGATGAAAGCCCCGAGGCCGCCATCAAGCGCGTGCTGCCGCATCTCCAGGAAAGCGCGCTCGCGATGCTCAACGTGCTGTAGCGCGGCGCGCCGGCATGGTGCGCGTGGTGTCCGTAATTGCCGGCGCGCGGACTCACGACCGCGTCAATGCCGCGTTGCCGGCCATGCGTGCCGGAGCGGCACCCGCCACCGCTAGTCCCGCCGTGGCGAGCGCATCGCGCGCGTGGCCGCGCAAGTCGTCGACCGCATACGGCGCATCCGGGTCGCGCACCCACGCGCTCAGACGCAGCCGCACGCCGCCGCTCGACGGATAGCTCTCGACCGCAACGGTCGGCGCGAGCGTCGTACCCGTTTGCACGCGCGGCTCGGCGGCCACCATCTCCTTGAGCTTGCCGATGGCCGCGTCCACCTGGTCGCGCCGCGCGAGATCGATCGTCACGTCGACACGCTGCGTGCCGCCGCTGCTGTAGTTGATGACCGGATTGCTCCAGATCTGACTGTTCGGCACGTACACGACGTTGCCGTCGCCACGTTCGATGCGCGTGGTGAAGAGTCCCACTTCGCGCACGATGCCCGCGGCCGCGCCGCTGCCTTCGATCACGTCGCCAGCGCGAAACGGCCGCAGCATCAACAACATGATGCCGGCCGCGATATTTTGCAGCGTGCCTTGCAGCGCGAGACCGATGGCGAGACCGGCGGCGCCGAGCGCTGCAAGCACGCTTGCGGTGGCGATGCCGACTTCACTGAGCGCGGCGACGATGGCGATCACGCGCACGGCCCACGCGGCCATGCCGGCAAGCATGGGCGCGAGCGTCGGATCCGCGTGCGAGCGCATCAGCATGCTCGCGAACAACTGCGCTATGCGGTTTGAAATCCACCAGCCGATCACGAGAATCAGCACGGCGACGATCAGATGCATGACATCCTGCGTGACCGTCGCGAACAGCGACGGTTGCAGATGAAAGAGGCGATTGAGGAATGCGTCCATAGTCGAGGTTCGGGCGGTTGCAATGGAGCGTGAGGCGCGAGCGCGCGCCAGACACTCCACGGCAGCAGCCTCCATGCCCGAAAGCTTTGAAAGCGTTCAGGCAAGACCCCGAGTGCGTGCGAACCCGAGCTAGAACTCGACCGCGTCGCGAACGATGGGGCACGTCATGCAGTGGCCGCCGCCCCGCCCGCGTCCCAGCTCCGCGCCCACGATGGTCACGACCTCGATGCCCGCCTTGCGCAGCAGCGTATTGGTATAGGTATTGCGGTCGTAGGCGAACACGACGCCCGGCGACGTGCAGACCAGGTTCGCGCCGCTGTCCCACTGCGTGCGTTCGCGCTGGTAATCGTTGCCGCCCGCCTCCACGACGCGCATCTTCTTGATGCCTAGCGCCGCGCTCACCACGTCGACGAAGGACTTCTTCTCCTGATGCAGTTCCACGCCCGCCGGATGATCGCTCGGCCGGTACGAGAACGTGCGCGTGCGCGCAAGGAAGTCCGGCGCGATCAGCACGCAGTCGCGGTCGGCGAACGTAAACACGGTGTCGAGGTGCATGGCCGCGCGGATCTTCGGCATGGCCGCCACGATCACGCGCTCGGCGGCGCCACGCCGGAACAGCGTGGCCGCGAGCTGGCTGATCGCCTGGCGCGAGGTGCGCTCGCTCATGCCGATGAGCACCGTCTTGTTGCCGATCGGCATGACGTCGCCGCCTTCGAGCGTGGCAAGCCCGTGATCCTGCGTGGGGTCGCCCCACCACTCGTTGACCTTGCCCGCGAAGTCAGGATGAAACCGGTAGATCGCCGTGGTGAGGATCGTTTCCTCGTGCCGCGCGGGCCAGTAAAGCGCATTGAGCGTCACGCCGCCGTATATCCAGCAGGTGGTGTCGCGCGTGTACAGCGTGTTCGGCAGCGGCGGCAGCAGATATTCGGTGGCCCCGGCCGCTTCGCGTACGACCTTGAGCGCCGCGCCGCCGTGCGCCTCCGGAAAATCGTAGATCGACAGGCCACCTAACAATGTTTCGGCGAGCTTGCGATTGTCGAGCCCTTCCAGATAGCTTCTCAACTCGTCGATGAACCCTAGCCCGACCTGGTTCGGCACGATCTGGTTGTCGAGTATCCACTTCTTGCCTTCGGGCACGCCCACCGTTTCGGTGAGCAGGTTGTGCATTTCGAGCACTTCCACGCCACGATCTCGCATTTTCGTCACGAAGTCGAAATGGTCGCGCTTCGCGTTGTCCACCCAGAGCACGTCGTCGAACAGCAACTCGTCGCAATTGCTCGGCGTGAGGCGCGAATGCGCCATGCCCGGTGCGCACACCATCACCTTGCGCAATTGCCCGACTTCCGAATACACGCCAAACGCGCTCTCGTCCTTCGTCTCGCTCTTTTCCCCACCCTTCTTACCGCCTTTCGCCTTGGACATATCGATCTCCGCTCATTGCGTGCAATGCCCGCACACCTGCTGATTAGACCGCCATGACACCCGTGGCCAGCGAAACGACGCCCACGATGGCCGCTACGGCCGCTACGATGAAAATCGCCCAGTCGCTCATGCCTTCGAAAACCTTCAGCTTGCGCTCGCGTCGCGCGATGACATAGAGCACCGTGCCCGGCGCGTAAAGAATCGCCGAAAGCAGAATGAACTTGAGGCCGCCCGCGAGAATCATGAACACGGTATAAATCACGGCCACGGAAGCGATCACGAGATCGCGCCTGCGCTCCTCGGGCCGGATCTCGTAGCTCTCGCCGCGATTCGAGACCATCCAGCCATAGGCCGCGACGAACAGATAAGGAATGAGCGACATCGAACTCGTGAGATTGAGCATCAACGCAAACGCGTCGCTCGAAAAATAGGTGCTCGCAACGAGTATCTGCACGACGATATTGGTGATCCACAGCGCATTGGCCGGCACGTTGTTGGCGTTCTCGCGGGCGAACACGGCGGGCATGTCCTTGTTGCGCGCCGCGGCGAACATCACTTCCGCGCAGATCAGCGACCACGCGAGATACGCGCCGAGCACCGACACGATCAGCCCGATACTCACGAAGATTCCGCCCCACGGGCCCACCACGCTTTCGAGCACGGCCGCCATGGAAGGCTGCCGCATGCCCGCCACGTCGCCGCGCGGCAGCACGGCGAAAGGCAGCATCGAAACGAGCACCATGAGCGCCGTCACGCCGACAAAGCCCATGATCGTTGCGCGGCCCACGTCCGTGCGCTCCTTCGCGTAGCGCGAATACACGCTGGCGCCTTCAATGCCGATGAAAACGAACACGGTGACGAACATCGTCGCGCGTATCTGCTGGATCAGGCCGCCCTCCTGCGCCGCCGACTCGATATTCAGGTGGAACGTGCCGTATCTGAAGACGAAAAGCAGGATGACGATGAACACAATGATCGGTATGACCTTTGCAAACGTCACGACGGTATTGATGAAGGCCGCCTGCTTCACGCCGCGCAGAATGAGGAAGTGAAACAGCCAGATGCCGACAGAGGCCACGACAATCGCCACCACGGTATTGCCGTCGCCGAACACCGGAAAAAACGCGCCCAGCGTGGACTTGATCAGCACCCAGTAGGAAACGTTGCCAATGCAACTGCCGATCCAGTACCCGAAGGCCGAGAGGAAGCCGGGGTAATCGCCGAAGCCTTCCTTGGCGTAGACGAACACACCGGCGTCGAGGTTCGGCTTGCGCTCGGCGAGCGCCTGGAACACGCGCGCGAGCGTGTACATGCCGATGCCCGCAACGAGCCAGGCAATCGCCGCGCCGACCGGCCCCGTGGCATTGGCGAAGGTGCGGGGCAGCGAGAAAATCCCGGCCCCCACCATGCCCCCGACTACCATCGCCGTCAGTTGCAAGCGACTCATCTTCTGCTCGGTATCGGCCATCGGTTTCCTCGCTTTGTCTGGAACTTCGCGTGATCGACAGGCGCAACCCGCATTGCACTTCGCGTGCGGACGTCCTGAAGCGTGTCTCCTGCGCTACGGCGCTCACGCCCGCTTTTAGCGGGTCACGCGCACCGAGTTGTTGCCGAGCAGCACGCGCACGCGGTCGCCCGGAACAAACTGCTGATCCGCGTCCTGGACCACCGACATCAGTTGGCCGGAATCCAGACGCACACCGATTTCAAGCCCTGCCCGCTGCGTGGCGCGTTGCTCCACGGCATTGCCCGCCACGCCGCCCAGCACCGCACCGCCTATGCCCGCGGCAACGGAGCCCGAGCCGCGCCCGATCGTGCTGCCGGCCGCGATGCCGCCCAGCGCGCCTCCCGCAACCGCGCCCACGCCTGTCGGGCCGGGTTGAATCGTGACGGGCCGCACCGTCTCGACCACGCCGACCTCCACCACGAACACTTGCTGCGCCTGGGCCGGTGTGAAAGTCGAACCCGAAGTCGGCGCCTCACAACCGGAGAGCGCAATTGAGGCAATGAGCGAGCCAAGCAGTGTTCCAGCGAGATATCGCATGACAATCCCCCTTAAACGATCATTGCGCGCACAGGCAGTTTGCTAACGACCTGCACGTTCGCTCATTAGCGAACATCGGGCAGGCAAGGCCGGCGGTACGCCACGCCGATCCATCATCCGGACACCTGACGAACATTATGGAATACGATTGACGCATGATGCGTTCAACCTGCCCTCTATTCCGGAATATTTCAGCGATTCAATGTGGCGCGCATTTTTAATCCGCGATTTCTCGCGCCTGTATTGCGATATGGCGAAAGTGAGAACAATGGATGAATACGAAATCGACGGATGAACAAAAATTGTCGCTCCCGGTTCTCACAGCCATGGTCGTGGGGTCGATGGTCGGTGCAGGCATCTATTCGCTGCCGCGCAACTTCGCTCTCGAAGCGGGCCCCAAGGCCGCCGTCATTTCATGGTGCATTGCGGGAGGCGGCATGTACATGCTCGCCCGCATCTTCCAGTTGCTCGCGCAAATCCGGCCCGACCTCGACTCCGGAATTTTTGCCTACGCGCGCGACGGCTTCGGCGGCTACGCCGGTTTTCTCTCCGCGTTCGGCTACTGGATGGCCGGTTGCTTCGGTAATGTCTCCTATTGGGTGCTGATCAAATCCACACTCGGCGCATTTATCCCGGCATTCGGAAACGGCAATACGCCAATCGCCATTGCCATATCGTCAGTGGGAATATGGTCATTTCACTGGATGCTCCTGCGCGGCATCAAACAGGCCACGCTCATCAATGCGATTCTCACGGTCGTCAAGATTCTGCCCATATTCGTTTTTATCGGTATTTTGAGTGTCCTGGCGAGCGCCGAGCCTTTCCGGATGAATCTGGCGGAAAGCGCCGGTGCGCTGGCGCCGCAAGTCAAAGGCACCATGCTCATCACGGTTTTCGTGTTTCTCGGCATCGAAGGGGCGAGTGTGTATTCGCGCTACGCGAAAAAGCGCTCGGACGTGGGCGCGGCGACAATACTCGGCTTCGCCTTCGTGCTGTTGCTGCTCGTGCTGGTGACGCTGCTGCCCTATGCGCTGCTCATGCGAGCCGACATCGCCGCGATGCGGCAGCCGTCGATGGCCACCGTGCTCGGCGCGGCCGTCGGCTCGACCGGCACCGTGTTCATCGGCGGCGCACTGATCGTCTCCGTGCTGGGCGCGTACCTCGCGTGGTCGTTGATCTGCGCGGAAGTGCTCTTTGCGAGCGCGCGCGAGAACGCCATGCCGGCCGTCTTCGCACGCCGCAACGCGCGCCAGCTTCCCACCGCCGCCATCTGGCTCACGAGCGGCGTAGTCCAGGCGTTCGTGATCAGCACGTATTGGTCCACCGACGCGTTCACGCTCATGTTGCGCCTCACGAGCGCCATGGCGCTCATCCCCTACTTCTTCGTCGCGACCTTCGGCCTCAAGGCCATTCGTGCATTGCCGCCATCGGCCATCAGCACGCGCAAACGCTTCCAGCACTACGCCACGGCGGCCATCGCCACGATCTATACCGTGTTCCTGCTCTATGCTTGCGGGGTGGAGTTGCTCGTCATGTCCGCATTGCTTTATGGCCCCGGCAGCCTGTTGTACATATGGGCCCAGCGCGAGCGCGGCAAGCCGCTTTTTTCCCGGCCCGAGTGGTGCGCATTTGTCGTGGTGATGGGCGGTGCCCTCGTGGCGATTTACGAGCTGAGCACCGCCGCCTGGCGTTAGCCGTACGTGACGGCCGCCTCACCTCGATCGCGATCATCGGGGCGCCGTCAATCGAACCTTCAAACGCCTGGGATCATGCCAATCACCTCCGCGCTTCGCAAGGCGCAGCTCGCCGCCGTCGAGCAGCGCGCGATGAAGATTTCGATCTACGTCGTGTGCCTCGGCTTCGCGGCCAATGTCGGTTATGGCTTTTTCGTTCAGTCCGATACGCTGCTGCTCACGGCGATCTTTTATCTGCTCAATCTCATCAGCTCGGCGCTGGGCCTGCTCGCCGCCACCGCGATCAACCGCCCGGCGACCAACCGGTTCGAGTATGGCTACTGGTTCCTGGAGCCGCTCGTCAACGGCATTAACGGCCTCATGATGCTCGTGGTGTGCGTGTATGGCTTCGTGAACGGCCTCGAAGGGTTGCGCTCGGGCGGCCACCTGGTCAACGCGCACGGCGTCATCGCAATCAGTGCCGCGAGTTGCGTGGTCTGCTTTGCCATGGTGGTGTACAAGAAGCGCGCGGCCGCGCAAATCCGCTCCAAGCTGCTGAAAACCGACGGCTGGAAATGGATCATGAAATTCTCGTTCAGCGCGGCCACGCTGCTCGGTTTTTTCGTGTATTCGATCCTGCCGGAGAGCGTGCGTGACCAGTGGGCCCACTATATCGACAGCGCCATGACGGCCGGACTTTCGCTGGTTTTTCTCTCCGTGCCCGCAAAAATCGTGCGCAACAGTTTTGCCGAATTGCTCCATATGAGCCCGGAAAGCAACAATCCCTCGGAGGAGATCCAGACGGAACTCGCGAAGTTCGAACGCGAACTTGGCATCGTGCGGCACCACACGCACGTCATTCAGGCGGGGCGGCGCAATTTCGTCGAAGTCAACGTGCTTGCCGACGCAGCTTCCTCGTTGCGCGATATCGGCTCGCAGGACCGCTTGCGCGAACGCATCTGGCGTTTGCTGGAGACGAACCCGATCGAAAGCCGCCTCACCGTGCAGATCACCGCCGACCCGCGCTGGGAAGACGGACGCCAGCCGGAATGACCGGTGATCGACTGCACGGCGCAACCGTCACCACACTGTCACCCCACAGTTACCAGAGCGCGCTCAACGAAGGCGACAACGACAGCGGCGTACCCGTTTTTTCCCAGCCGCCGCCCATCGCCCTGAAGAGCGCGATCTGCGCGCTCAATTCACCCACGCGCTCGCGCACGAGCGCGGCCTCGCTGTCCGCGAGCGCGAGTTGCGCGCGGTCCACGTCCATGCGCCCCACCTCCCCCACGCGCAACTGCGTTTGCGCCTTGCCGAGCAGCGTGCGGCGCTGGGCCACTTCGTCGTTGCGTGCGGCCTGGAGTTGCGCCTGGCGCGAAAGCCGCGCGAGCGCCTGCTCGACATCGAAAAGCGCGCCGCTTGCGGCCTTTTCATAGGCGAGTTCCGCCGCGCGCGCCTGCGCGTCGGTGGCCTGCACGCGCGATTCGCGCGCGCCGAAGTCGATGAGCGGCAACATGGCCGCCGCACCGAAAAGCCAAAGCGTGCTCGGCCCGAGAGACTGGCCCGCGATCTCCCAGCCATTGCGCGCGAGCACGGCGCTCAATGAAAACGTCGGCCAGTAGTTCAGGCGCGCGACATCGGCCTGACGAATGCTGGCAAAGAGACGGTCGCGCGCGGCGATCAGATCGGGGCGGCGTTCGAGCAGATCGACGGGCTGGCCGGGCGCGATGGCGGGCAGCGCGCGCGGCAGTCCGGTGGTTTCGTCGAGCACGCTCGCCAGTTCACCGGGCTTCGCTGCGCAGAGTTGCTCGATGGACAGGCGCGCCGCCACGATCGCGCTATTGACCTCCTGCTCGCGCGCCTGCACCTGAGCGAGCGCCGCGCGCGCCGCATCGATATCCGTGCTCAGCACCACGCCGGCCACGAAGCTGTGCTGCGCGATCACCACGAAGTCCGCTGCGATCTGTCGGCTTTGCACGATCAGGCGGCGCTGCTCGATCAGTCCGCGATACGTCACATAGGCGTCGGCCACGGTCGCGACCACGGCGAGCCGCGCAGCCTGCGCGTCGCCCGCTGCGGCAAGCGTCATCGCGCGCGCGGCGGCAAGCCGCGCGCGCCCGCGCCCGAACACGTCGATCTCCCATTGCGTCTGCAAGCCGACGCGCCAGAACTGCGCATCGAGATCGGTGATGCCCAGAAACTGTGCGAATTCCAGTTGCGTTTCGCCGCCGTGATACTTCGCGGCTTCCACGCCCACGCCCACCGTCGGCAGCAGCGCGGAGCGCGCCGCCAGGATGTTCGAGCGGGCGTCGTCCACGCGCGTGGCCGCGAGCGCGAGATCGTAGTTGTGCTCCAGCGCGCGCTGAATCAGCGTGGTGAGCGCCGGGTCGTCGTACTGGAGCCACCAGTTGGCCAGCACGGTTTCGTCGGGCGCCTGCGCGGGCGCGGCGGTGTCGGGCTCGCGTTGCTCGTACTGCGCCGGCATGTCCGGGGGACGGTCCAGCTTCAACGGCCCGCTGCATCCGGCGAGCACGGCAAGGAGCGCGGGCGCTGCGAGCCTGCGTGCCAACGGCCACGCGCGCGCATCCGTGTGGCAGGCATCACGACGCTTCATGCGGCCCTCCGTCCGGGTGGCGCGGCTCGCGCGGCTGCGTCTCGTCGCTACGAATCGAAAAGAACTGGACATACAGCGCGGGCACCGCAGCCATCGTCAGCACCGTTGCGAACGCCAGGCCCGCCATCATCGTGATCGCCATGTCCTTGAAAAACGGGTCCCACAGCAGCGGCACCATGCCGAGTATGGTCGTGCCCGCCGCCAGCGCGACCGGACGCAGGCGGCTTTTCGAACCGTCGATCACCGCGCGCATGCGCGGCACGCCGGAGGCAATCTGAAGATCGATTTCATCGACGAGCACCACGCCATTCTTGATGAGCATGCCGATGAGGCTGAGCAGCCCGAGCAGCGACATGAAGCCGAACGCCCCGCGAAAGATCAGGAGTCCGAGCGTGACCCCGCAGATCGACATCGGCACGACGAGCAGCACGATCAACGCGGGCTTGAGCCGCCCGAACATGAACAGCACGAGCAGGAGCATGGCGGCAAAGCCGATCGGCAACTGGCGGAACAGGCTTTCCTTTGCCTTGTTCGACGACTCGTACTCGCCACCCCATTCGAGCCGGTAGCCCGGCGGCAGGCGGATTGCCTCGATGGGCGCGCGAATGCGCTCGAAAGCGGCGACGCTGTTTTCGCCATAACGCGTGCCCGCCGATACGGTCAGCGTGCGGATGCGGTCGCGCCGCGAGATCAGGCCGTCTTCGGTGCCGTACGTGATGCCTGTGAGCACGTCCGAGACCGGCACATAGCGGCGCTGGCCGAGGCTGAACACCTGAAGGCCCGCGAAGCGCTCCACGCCGCTCTTGCCGGGCGGTTCGTCGAGTACGACCGGGAGCAGCAGATCGTTGTCGCGGAAGATGCCGATGCGTAGACCTTCGGTCGCATACGCAAAGGTGTCGTTGAGCTGGCGTCGCGTGACGCCCTGTGCGCGGGCGCGCGTGTCGTCGAACACCGGGCGCACCACGTTGACGGGGTTTTCCCAGTCGTCGCGTATCGATTGCAGACCGGCGTCCTTGTGCAGCACGGCTTCAGCCTGCACGCCCAGGCTGCGCAGCACGGCCGGATCGGGACCGAGAAAGCGCGCCTGGATCGGCAGCCCGCTCGAGGGGCCGAAGTTCGGCCGCGTGACCGACCAGCTAACGTCGGGAAAGCGCTTGCGCAACTCGGCATCGAGCGACGGGATCATGCTGTCGATGCGCGAGGCGTCGTCCACCGTCACGATGAATTGCGCGTACGAGGGGTCCTGCGTCTCGGGGTCGTAGACCAGAATGAAACGCGTCGCGCCGCCGCCGATGTAGGTGCCGACGTTCACCACGCCTGTTTGCGAGAGCAACAGCTTTTCCGGTCCTTTCGAGCGC
The DNA here is from genome assembly GCF_003268775.1 of Paraburkholderia unamae. Classification (GTDB taxonomy): domain Bacteria; phylum Pseudomonadota; class Gammaproteobacteria; order Burkholderiales; family Burkholderiaceae; genus Paraburkholderia; species Paraburkholderia unamae. The sequence continues at coordinate 74,242 of NZ_QLSU01000027.1, read as the reverse complement.
TCCATTACCGTGCGGATATCCGCGCCGCGCGGCAGGCGCATGTCCACGTAGAAAATCGGATTGGTCGACGCCGGAAAAAAGCTCTGCTCGACGAACTGAAAGCCCCAGACGCAACCGGCCAGCAGCACCACCATGAAGCCGATCACCCACAGGCGCCTGCGCTCGACCCAGCCGAGCAACCGCCCGTAGCGGCGATACAGCGGCGCGTCGAACGGGTCCGCCTGCTCGCCCTCCTTGCGGCGAAAAAAATAATGCCCCAGCAAAGGCGTGAGCGCGATCGCGATGACCCAGCTCAGGAGCAGCGAGATGGCCGCGACCGCGAACAGCGACGCGCAAAATTCCCCGACCGCGTCGGGCGACATGCCGATGCCCGAAAACGCGAGAATGCCGACCACCGTGGAGGCGAGCAGCAACCACTTCCCCTGCTTGAGCACCTGCGCGGCGGCCTCGACATGCGAGAGCCCTTTCTCCACGCGCACGAGCATGCCTTCGCAAACGACGATGGAATTGTCGGTGAGCATCCCCATCACGATGATGAGCGCGCCGAGAGAGATGCGCTGTAACTCGATGCCTGCCGCATACATCACGAACAGCGTGCCGAGAATCGAGAGAAACAGTTCGATGCCGAGCACGACGCCCGCACGCCACCCGAGACCGATGCCGAGCGCCACGGTCACGATGCCGACCGAGAGCATGACGTCGAGCACGAAGCCGCGCACGGCCGCATCGACGGCGTCGGGCTGGTCGTAGAGCACGTGTAGCTCGATGCCGAGCGGCCGGGCGCGTTCGAGTTCTTGCAACCGCTCTTTCACCTCCTGGCCGACCTTGACGACATTCACGCCGGAGCGCGCGCTAATGCCGATCGTCAAGGCATCCTGACCGTTGTAGCGAATCGCTTGCGTTGGCACGGCGGCATAGCCGGAATGCACGCGGGCCACGTCTCCAAGCAGCAGCTCGCCGGGTGTCGTGCCCACCGGCAACGCGCGAACGGCCGCGAGCGTGTCGAGCGTGCCGGTTGGCGCGAGGCGGATCAACTGATCGCCCACGCGCTCGCGGCCCGCGGTGCGTATTTCGTTTTGCACGCCGAGCGCCTGGGCAATGTCGTCCGGCGAAAGATTGTTCGCCGCCAGCAAGGCCTGATCGGCCGTGATCGTGACCTGCTCCTGCTGATTGCCCGCGATGACGATATCCGCCACGTCCGGAATGGTGAGCAGTTCCTTGCGCAACTCGCGCGCGTAATCGAAAAGCTGCGCCTGTGAATAGCCCTTGCCCGTAATGGCGTAGAACATGCCATACACGTCGCCGAAACGGTCGAACACAATGGGCGGCCCCGCGCCCGGCGGCAGACGCGGCGTCACGTCGTTCACCTGGCGGCGCAACTGCTCCCAGATCTGCTGCAATTGCTTCGACGCGTACTGGTCGCGAATCTGCACCCGCACTTCGGAATAACCCGCCATCGAACGCGAACGGATGAAGTCCACCTGCTCCAGCTGCTGCACGGCGCTTTCGATGCGGTCGGTCACCTCGCTTTCCACCTGCCGTGCGCTGGCACCGGGATAGAGCGTGACCACCACCGCCGTCTTGATCGTGAACTTCGGATCTTCGAGGCGGCCGATGTCGATATAGGCAACGATGCCGCCGATCAGCGACACCAATGCAATGGTCCATGCAATCAGCGGTTTTTCGATGAGCGCTCGCGCGAGATTCATGGGTTCGCTTCCAGTGGGCGAACGGCTTCGCCCTCGCTCACGAACTGCGCCCCGGCCGCCACCACCTGGTCGCCCGCTTGCAGCGCGCCGCTCACGACAGCATCGTTCTGGCGGATCTCGCGCAACGCGACGGCGGTGCGGTGAACGCGATGCGTCGCGGCGTCGTATTTCCACACCGCGCGGCTGCCGTCCGCGGCGACCGTCAACGCATTGACGGGCACGATCAACGCGCTTTGGGCGGCGGGCGAACCCGGCACGTCGATGCTCACGCGCAGCGCCATGCCTGGCAGCAGCGTCAACTGTTCGGGCCGCGCCAGCGAGAACAGCAGGCGATACACGCTGCCGGCGGGCGTGGCCAGCGTGGAGTGCTCACGATAGACGAGCGGAAACACCGTCGAGGGCCGATCGGGCGGCCAGGCGCGCGCCTGTAGCGTGCGGTCGAACGGCAGCGACTCGGCCACGTTCTGCGGCAGCGCCACGCCCACCTCCAGGCGCGAAGTCGCTTCGAGCGTGAAAACGGGCGCGCCGGCCTGCACCATTTGCTGCGTTTCGATCGTGCGGCGCGCGATGCGGCCGTCAAACGGCGCCACGAGCCGGGTATTGCGCAGATCGCGGCGCGCGAGGTCGCGTTGCGCGCGCGCGATATCGGCAGCGGCCTTGAGCTGGTCATACCCCGCGCCGGAGAGGATGTTTTCGTCGCGCAGCACGGCCTTGCGCTTGAGGTCCTCGGCGAGCTGGTTGTATTGCGCCTCGGCGCGCTGCACCTGGAGCCGGTACGGCTCGTCGTCGATGCGGGCGAGCAACTGGCCTTCGCGCACGCGCGCGCCGTCGAGCACGGCGATCTGCACGACGCGTCCCGGCACCTCGAAGGCGAGCGCGGAGATATTGGTCGTTTCGACCTGGCCTGCGAACACGCGCAATTCGCTCGCGCCGCTGGTGCCGACGGCGATCAGTTCGACCGGGCGCGGCTCGCGCACCTGCTCGGTTGGCGCAGGCTTGCCACAGGCCGCCAGCACGGTGACGAGCGCGAGCGCGATCACAAGCGCCGGCCGCGACGTGCCGGGCTTCAAGGCTGGAAGGGTTGAAAAGGCATCCTGACCGCTCATTCGCGTCCTCGCAATCAGTCGACTGATCATCGGTCGAACGCTTATCGCCACGCGTTCGCTAACGTTCGACCGTGAATGACCGGTGCCGATGCCAATCCTTATGACCAGAGCCGAGCATAGCGGATTCTCGCGCGGCGAAATTCGAACGCGGCCAGCCGGACAGTTCCCGACAATCCCCCGCCAATCCGTACCGCCCACCGTTCTCGCAACTGTACCGGTACTGTACCGCGCACTCCCGATACACTGGCTTCGGTCGATTCTGCATTTTTCCCGGAGCCTCCCGCCCTATGCCGCCCGAACTGTACAGCGCGTTGCCCGCCGGCATGCTCTTCGTCGTGGTCACGACCATCACGCCCGGCCCCAATAACACCATGCTGCTCGCCTCCGGCGTCAACTTCGGTTTTCGCCGCACAGTGCCGCACATTCTCGGCATCAGCGCGGGCGTCGTGGTGCTCATGCTCTCGGTGGGCTTCGGGCTTGGCGAAATGTTCCGGCACATTCCGGCGCTCTACGTCGTGCTGGAAACGGCGAGCATTGCCTATCTGCTTTATCTCGCGTGGAAAATCGGCACCTCGGGCGACCTCAAGGTGAAAAGCGGCGAACACCGGCCCATGCGCTTTCATGAAGCCATCGCGTTCCAGTGGGTCAACCCCAAGGCGTGGATGATGGTGCTCACGGCCGCCACCACGATCCGCCTTTCTAAGGACTTCGGCCTCAACACGATGGTGATGGCGGGCCTGTTCTATGTGATCGGGCTGCCTTGCATCTGCGTGTGGGCCGCGTTCGGCACCGGCATGCGGCGCTTTCTCTCGAACCCGCGGCGGCTGCGCGCCTTCAACGTCGCCATGGCGCTCTCGCTGCTCGTTTCGCTGTATCCGATGTTCGCGCATCTGCTCGGGTATTAAGCCTGCCTCGACGTCGTTTCGTACGTCGCTTCGTACGTCGTTCCGCACGTTGTTTTCCGCGTATTTTCGCGGTTAAGGCGCCGCTCAACCGCTACAATCGCAAGCGGGAAACATGGGCGGCGGAGTCACACTTTGTCTGAGTTTGAAGCGGGTTTTATTCTCACCCGCCATTGGCGCGATACGGGCGAACACACCGAGGTCGAGTTCTGGCTCGCGACCGAAGCGGGACCACGCCGCTTGCGCCTGCGTCCGCAGCCTTCTGTCGCCTTCGTCCCCGCCGCGCAGGAGGCGGCCGCCCGCGTTGCGTTGAAGGGCGACGCGCGCGCCGAGTTTCGCACGCTTGCGCTGCGCGACTTCCAGCACCGCCCGGTGCTTGGCCTCTATTGCCCGCAGTATCGCGCGCTCGCCGGCCACGCGAAGCGCCTCGCGAAAGCAGGCGTGGATGTCTACGAAGCCGATATTCAACCGCACGAGCGCTACATGATGGAGCGCTTCATCACTGCGCCCGTGCTGTTTCGCGGTGAAGCGGCGGTGAACGCCGAAAGCGGCGGCGTGCTGATCGACGGCGAGATGAAACCCGCGAACGGTTATCGCCCGCGCCTGAAGCTCGTGTCGCTCGATATCGAAACGAGCGCGCAAGGCGAGCTTTACTCCATCGCACTGGAAGGCTGCGGGCAGCGGCAGGTCTACATGCTCGGGCCCGCGAACGGCAACGCGGATACGCTCGACTTCGACTTCGAATACTGCGAGAGCCGCGCGCACATGCTCGAGCGCCTCAACGCGTGGATGGCTCAGCACGATCCCGACGCGATCATCGGCTGGAATCTCGTGCAGTTCGATTTGCGCGTGCTGCACGCCCACGCGCAGCAAACCGGCGTGCCGTTGCGGCTCGGGCGCGGCGGCGAGGTCATGGAGTGGCGCGAGCACGGCATGCGCGAGAACCACTTTTTCGCGGGCGCCGCGGGCCGCCTCATCATCGACGGCATCGAGGCGCTGCGCTCGGCCACGTGGAGCTTCCCTTCGTTCAGCCTCGAATATGTCTCGCAGGCGTTGCTGGGCGAAGGCAAGTCGATCGACAACCCGTATCAGCGCATGGACGAGATCCAGCGCCGCTTCGACGAAGACAAGCCCGCGCTCGCACGCTACAACCTCAAGGACTGCGAACTGGTCACGCGCGTCTTCGAAAAGACCGAGCTGATTGCGTTCCTGCTCGAACGCGCGTCCGTGACCGGGCTGCCCGCCGATCGCAGCGGCGGCTCGGTCGCCGCGTTCACGCACCTGTATCTGCCCAAGATGCACCGGCTGGGCTTCGTGGCGCCGAATCTCGGTGACGTCGTGGGCGAAAACGGTCCCGGCGGTTTCGTCATGGACTCGCGCCCCGGCATCTACGACTCGGTGCTCGTGCTCGACTACAAGAGCCTGTATCCGTCGATCATCCGTACGTTTCTGATCGACCCGGTCGGGCTGATCGAAGGCCTGCGCGACCCTGGCGACGAGGCCTCGGTGGCGGGCTTTCTCGGCGCGCGCTTCTCCCGCGAGCAGCACTGCCTGCCGGAAATCGTGCGCCAGGTCTGGGAAGAACGCGAGAACGCGAAACGCCAGCACAACGCCCCGCTTTCGCAGGCGCTCAAGATCATCATGAACGCGTTCTACGGCGTGCTGGGTTCGACGGGCTGCCGCTTCTTCGATCCGCGTCTCGCTTCGTCAATCACGATGCGCGGGCACGAGATCATGCGCAGAACGCGCGCGCTCATCGAAGCACAGGGCTACGACGTGATTTACGGCGACACCGATTCGACCTTCGTGTGGCTGCGGCACGCGCACAGCGAGGCCGACGCCGCACAAACCGGCAAGCGGCTCGTCGAGCACGTCAACGCGTGGTGGAAGCACGAACTGCGCGAGCGCTACGGCCTGGAAAGCGCGCTGGAACTGCAATTCGAGCGCCACTACTCGCGCTTTCTCATGCCTACGGTGCGTGGCGCCGAGGAAGGCAGCAAGAAACGCTACGCAGGCCTGACGATTTCGAAGAGCGGCGCCGAGGAAGTCGTGTTCAAAGGCCTCGAAACCGTGCGCACCGACTGGACGCCGCTCGCGCAGGAGTTTCAGCGCGAGCTTTATCGCCGCATTTTCCAGCGCGAACCGCACGTGGAGTACATCCGCGACTATGTGCGGCGCACGCTCAATGGCGAACTGGACGCGCAACTCGTCTACCGCAAGCGCCTGCGCAGGCCGCTCGTCGAATACCAGCGCAACGTGCCGCCGCACGTGCGGGCGGCGCGCGTCGCTGACGAGTTCAATCGGGCCAAAGGCCGTCCGCTCCAGTATCAGAACGGCGGCTGGATCAGCTACGTGATGACGACGGCGGGGCCCGAGCCGCTCGAAACGCTCAGCTCGCCGCTCGATTACACGTTCTACGTGAGCCGCCAGCTACAGCCCGTGGCCGACGCGATTCTGCCCTTCCTGCGCGAGGATTTCGACACGCTGATGTCGGGCCAGCAGAGTTTGTTCTAATCACGCGCCCTGCTCCGCCCCCTAACGCACACGCTCGATGAACCGCCAGAGCGCGTCGTCCATCGAATACGGCGCGTTGAAGCGAAACCACGCGCTCGGCGCGTCGTCGGGCCGGAAATAGGAGCCAGGCGCAAGCCAGATGCCGTCGCGCAGCGCCGCCGTGGCGATCTCGCCCGCGCGCCCGGGCTCGACGCCAAGCCGCGCCCACACGAAAAGCCCCGCGCGCGGCCGGTGGAACACTTCCAGCCCAAGCGCGTCGAGCCGCTCCTCCACGCACGCGTGCGCGGCCTTGAGCCGCTCGTTCACGAGTTCGACGTGGCGCGCGTGGCGCCCTTCGAGCAGCACCTTGTCGACAACCCGCTCGATCGTCCCCGACGACGTAAGCCCCACTGCCATCTTCGCGCGCGCCAGTTCGCGCAGCACGTCGCGCTCCGCGACCACGTAGCCGCAGCGCAGCGAGGGCGTGACCGTCTTCGAAAAGCCGCCCACGTAAAGCACGCGCTGCAAGCCCTCCATCGCGGCGAGAAGCGGCGCGCCCGGCGGCGCAAGCTCGCGGCTCACGTCGTCCTCCACGACCCACATGCGCTGTCGCTCGGTGATCTGCAAGAGGCGGAAGGCATTGGCCATCGTGAAGGTCGCGCCCGTGGGGTTCTGGAGCGTCGTGTTCACGAAAATGGCTTTCGGCTGGTGCGCGGCCACCTGGCGCTCCAGCGCGTCGATGTCGAGCCCCGCCGGCGTGCGCGGCACGCCGTGCACCACGAGCCCGGCGAGTTTGAGGATCTGTAGCAGGTTGCAATAACCGGGGTCTTCCACCAGCACCGCGTCGCCGGGGCGCAACAGCGTGCGCACGATCAGGTCGAGCCCCTGCGTCGCGCCCTGGGTCAGCAGGACGTTCGACACCTCGACGGGCAGCCCCTGGCGGTCCAGTTGCGCCGCGATGCGTTCGCGCAGCGGCGCATAGCCGTAGGGGTGCCCATAGTCGCCCAGGCGCACGGCGGGCACGCGGCCCATCGCGCGCAGGGCGTGGTGCAGGCCGCTTTCGTTGATCCATTCGCCGGGCACCCAGCCGCAACCCGCCTTGATCGGCACCGAGTGATCGGCGTAGACATCGGAGAGCAGCCACGTGGCCGTGAGCGTGGGCGGCTGCCAGCCCGCGACGCTCGCGGGCACCGCCTCGCTGCGCGGCGCCACGCGGTAGCCCGAGCCGCGCCGCGCGACCACGAAACCCATCGAGACGAGCCGGTTGTACGCCTCCGTCACGGTATAGGTGGAGAGCGCATGCGTTTGCGCGAGCTGCCGTACCGAGGGCAGCAGCGCGCCCGCGCGCAGCGTTTGCGCCTCGATGGCGCGCGTGAAAGCCAGCACGAGTTGCTCGACGAGCGTGGTCGAAGCGCCGCGTCCGCGCTCCAGTGCGAGTTCGATCATGGAAAAACAGGGCGATGGTGCGAGGGAAAACCCGGGCGATCCGGGCGCCGACCAATACAGTTGGCGCGAATTGTCCAGCACGGTTTTTGGATCAGTATAGGGACTGTGTATGCCGTGCTTCAAGCCCGGACGCTACAGTTGCACGAATCAACCCGAGGAGGATTACCCATGACTTCGCGCCCCGTCATCGACGACCTGTCGTCGTTCTGGATGCCGTTTACGGCCAACCGCCAGTTCAAGGCCGCGCCGCGCCTGCTCGAATCGGCCAAGGGCATGTACTACCGCACGACCGACGGCCGCGAAGTGCTCGACGGCAGCGCGGGGCTTTGGTGTGTGAACGCGGGCCATGGGCGCGAGGAAATCGTCGCGGCGATCGCCCAGCAGGCCGGTACGCTCGACTTCGCCCCCACCTTCCAGATGGGTCACCCGCTCGCTTTCGAGGCCGCCAAAAAGGTCGCCGAAATCATGCCGGCCGGGCTCGATCGCATCTTCTTCACCAATTCCGGCTCGGAGTCCGTCGACACCGCGCTGAAAATCGCACTCGCCTACCATCGCGCGCGCGGCGAAGGCCAGCGCACCAAGCTCATCGGCCGCGAGCGCGGTTATCACGGCGTGGGCTTCGGCGGCATCTCGGTGGGCGGCATCGGGCCCAATCGCAAGGCGTTTTCGGGCCAGTTGCTGCCCGCCATCGATCATCTGCCGCATACGCACGATCTCCAGCACAACGCCTTTTCGAAAGGCCAGCCGGCCTGGGGCGCGCATCTGGCCGAGGACCTGGAGCGCATCGTCGCGCTGCACGACGCCTCGACCATCGCGGCCGTGATCGTCGAGCCGGTGGCGGGCTCCACGGGCGTGCTGATTCCGCCGCAAGGCTATCTGCAACGCCTGCGCGAGATCTGCACGAAGCACGGCATCCTGCTGATTTTCGACGAGGTCATCACGGGCTTCGGCCGCCTCGGCAAGGCCACCGCCAGCGAGTATTTCGGCGTGACGCCCGACATCATCACGATGGCCAAGGCGATCAACAACGCCGCCGTGCCGATGGGCGGCGTGGCCGCGAGCCGCACGGTTCACGACACGGTCGTGAACAGCGGCGCGCCCGGCGCAATCGAACTGTTCCACGGCTACACCTACTCGGCGCACCCGCTCGCCGCCGCCGCCGCGATCGCGACGCAGGACCTGTATCGCCGTGAAGGCCTGTTCGAGCGCGCCAACGCCCTCGCGCCGAAGTTCGAGGCCGCCGCGCACGCGCTGCGCGGCGAGAAGCACGTGAAGGACGTGCGCAACCTCGGCCTCGTGGCCGGCATCGAACTCGATTCGCGCGACGGCGCGCCCGGTGCACGCGCTTACGAAGTTTTCGTGAAGTGCTTCGAGGCGGGCGTGCTGATCCGCTTCACGGGCGACATCCTGGCGTTCTCGCCGCCGCTGATCGTGACCGAGGAAGAAATTGCGCGCCTGTTCGGCACGGTGCGCGACGTGCTCGCCACGGTGCAGTAAGCGGCGCCACGCGTGCAAGGGCGGCCCGGGTTCGGGCCGCTTTTTTTTTGCGGACGCCGATCGTGCGGCGGCGCTTCGTACGTGCGCCCTGTTTCGCGGCAACCGCGCCACTCGCCGCGCTGCGCCACTCATCAAGCACGGAACACGCCATCGGCGTATCGTTTCCCTATCTGCCAGGCGAGCGCGCCATTCACGCGCGCTTAGCCCATTGTGCGAGGAGGGAATCCCATGAAGATGCCAGTGCGCACCGGCGCCCATATCGAGGGCGTCCACTGGATCGCCGAATATTCGGAAGCGACCCAGCAGATCCGTGTTTTCCGCGACGGCCGCGAGGTCGATACGATCCCGGCGCCCGCGTCCATGTTCGGTGAGGAACGCGACGCGGGCTCGGCCAGCGACGCCGCGAGCCGCGCCGAGGAAGCCGCGCTGCTCGCCTGCCTGCGCCGTTACGTGGCCGACGTGCAGCCCGAAGAGTAGGAGTCTTGAACGTTTTCCCCTTCGTCTTGCAAGGAGAGCTCGCCGATGAACGAGCGCAACGCTCATCTTCCCCCGCCCACCGGAACGACCGAAGCCACCGAAACCATTGAAACCGATGCGCTCATTATTGGCGCGGGGCCGGTGGGCCTGTTCCAGGTGTTCGAGCTAGGCTTGCAGGACATTCACGCGCACGTGGTCGATTCGCTGCCCGTGGCGGGCGGCCAGTGCGCGGAGCTCTACCCCGACAAGCCGATCTACGACATTCCCGCCGTCACCATGTGCACGGGGCAGCAACTCGTCGACGCACTGATGAAGCAGATCGAGCCGTTTGGCGCAACGTTTCATCTTGGTCAGGAAGTGCAGGTCGTCGAGCGGCGCGGCGACGGCCGCTTTTTCGTGCAGACGAGCAAAGGCACGCGCTTTCTCGCGAAGACCGTATTCATCGCGGCGGGCGTGGGCTCGTTCCAGCCGCGCACGCTCAAGGTGAGCGGCATCGACCAGTATCGCGACACGCAGCTTTTCTATCGCGTGCGCGACCCCGAACGCTTTCGCGACAAGGATATCGTGGTGTGCGGCGGCGGCGATTCCGCGCTCGACTGGGCGTTGCAACTCGTGGACATCGCGCAGAGCGTGATTCTGCTGCACCGGCGCGAGTCGTTTCGCGCGGCCCCGGCAACGGTTGCGAAAATGCAGGCGTTATGCGAAGCGTGGCGCATGCAGTCGATCGTCGGCCAGGTCAGCGGGTTCGACGACGAAGGCGGCAAGCTCACGCGCATCAAGGTGACGGGCGGCGACGGCGTCACGCGCTCGCTGGAGCTCGATTGCCTGCTGGTGTTTTACGGCTTGTCGCCGCAGCTCGGGCCCATCGCGCAATGGGGCCTCGAAATCGAGCGCAAGCAGTTGCCCGTGGATACGGCGCGCTTCGAAACGAGCGTGCCCGGCATCTTCGCCGTGGGCGACATCAATACCTATCCCGGCAAGAAGAAACTGATTCTCTCGGGCTTTCACGAAGCCGCGCTCGCCGCATTCGGCGCGGCGCATCACGTCTTTCCCGAGAAGAAAATTCATCTGCAATACACGACAACCAGCACGCACCTGCACAAGGTGCTCGGCGTGGAGTCGCCGGTATTCGACTGAACGCGGAACCGTGGCCCCGCGTTCGGTCGCAGCGGGGTCAGCCCTGCTCTTCGTCCTGCTCGCGGAAAATGCGATCGGCGAGATGGAACGCCGAATTCGCCGCGGGCACGCCGCAATAGATGGCCGTTTGCAGCAGCACTTCCTTGATCTCGTCGCGCGTCACGCCATTGTTGCGGGCGGCGCGCAGATGCAGTGCAAGCTCCTCGCTGCGGTTGAGCGCGACCATCATCGAGATCGTCAGCAGGCTGCGCGTATGGCGCGGCAAGCCTTCGCGCGTCCAGATCTCGCCCCACGCGTAGCGCGTGATGAGGTTCTGGAATTCCTCGGTCACTTCCGTGCGGTTCGCGATCGAGCGATCGACGTGGGCGTCGCCCAGCACCGCGCGGCGCACCTTCATGCCCGCTTCGTAGCGATCTTCGTCGTTCATCACGCCCCCAGCAGGAAATCGACCACGAGCTTGTTGTACTCGTCGGCCAGTTCGACGTTCGAAATGTGCGACGCGTTGAGCTCGACATAGCGCGCGCCCGGCACCGACTCCGCCAGTTCGCGGCCTTGCGCGGGCGTGGCCGCGAGATCGTGCGTGCCCGAGATCACGAGCGTGGGCGCCTTGATCGAGGCCGCTTCGCCGCGCAGGTCGGCAGCGTTGATGGCGTCGCAGTTCGACGCGTAGCCTTCGTTGTCGGTATGCACGAGCACGTCGCGCGCCTGGGCGATCACGAGCGGGTTCTGCGTCATGAATTCGGCCGTGTACCAGCGCGGCAGCACGGCGTCGGCAAGCGCGAGCATGCCTTCGTTGCGCGCCTTCGCCGCACGCGGCACCCACACTTCAGGCGTGCCGATCTTCGCGGCCGTGTTGCACAGCACGAGGCGATCGATGCGATTGCCGAAACGCGCGCCCAGGCCCACGCCGGTCAGGCCGCCCATCGAAACGCCCGCGAAATGCGCGCGCTCGATGCCGAGATGGTCCATCAGGCCGATCACGTCGCCCGTGAGCTGCTCGATCGTGTACGGGCCCTTCGGCGCCGCCGAGTGGCCGTGGCCGCGCGTGTCGTAGCGCAGCACGCGGAAGTGCTTCGCGAATTCGACGAGCTGCGGCGTCCACATCGACACGTCGCTACCGAGCGAATTCGACAGAACCAGCCACGGCGCCGTGGTGTTCGCCGCACCGTCGATGCGGTAAAACAATTGCGTGTCGTTGACGGCTGCGTAAGGCATGCGTGTTACTCCTCGTGTGTCTGCTTTGATCAATTGGACGCGCGTTGCTCATACGACGCGAGCACCGCGTCGACGAAAGCATGCGCCTCGCCCACGTAATTGGCCGGATCGAGCAGCGCCTTCAGGCGCGCTTCGTCCAGATGACGGGTGACGGCGGGGTCCGCCGCCAGCACTTCGTAGAGCGTGCGGCCGCTTTGCACCGCCGATTTCGATGCGTGCTCAACGAGATGATGCGCGTCGAGCCGGCCGATCCGGTCGCCGAGCGCGAGCATGACCGCCTCGGCGAGAATCAGGCCGTGCGTGACGTCGAGATTCGCCGCGAGGCGCTCGGGCCGCACTTCGAGCCCGGCCGCGATTTGTTCGATCTGCGCGAGTGCGCCGCCGGCCAGGCGCGCGAGATCGGGCAGCGCGTCCCACTCGGCCTGCCAGCCGCCGAGCGCGCGCTCGTGTTCCTGGACCATGCCCGCGAATACGGTCGCGACGAGGCCCGGCGCGCGCGTCGCGGCCGTGAGGACAGCGGCGCAACCCACGGGGTTGCGCTTGTGCGGCATGGTCGAGGAGCCGCCCTTGCCCGCTGCGGCCGGTTCGGCCAGCTCGCCGATTTCGGTCTGCATTTGCAGGGAGATATCGCGCGCGATCTTGCCGAGCGTGCCGATCAGCATGCCGAAGAACGAGGCGGCTTCGGCAATGCGATCGCGCTGCGTGTGCCACGGCAAGGCGGGCTGCGCGAGGCCAAGTTCCTGTGCAAGCGCCGCGCTCACCTTGGGCGCGGCGTCGCGCAGGCTCGCGAGCGTGCCGGCCGCGCCGCCGAACTGGAGCACGAGCGCGCGCTCGCGCAGCGCGCCGAGGCGTTCGCGATGACGCAGCATCGCGTCGAGCCATTGTGCGAACTTCAGGCCGAGCGTGATGGGCAGCGCCTGCTGCAACCACGTGCGCCCCACGGCGGGCGTGGCGCGATGCGCGCGCGCGAGGTCGGCCAGCTTCGCACAGGTCGAATCGATGCCCTGCTCGACGAGCGCGAACGCGTCGCGCAATTGCAGCACGGTGGCCGTATCGATGATGTCCTGGCTCGTGGCGCCCCAGTGAACATACTTGGCGGCTTCAGGATCGGCGGCTTTCACGCGCGCCGTGAGCTGCTTGACGAGCGGGATCGCCAGATTGCCGCCGAGCGCGGCGTCGCGCGCAAGCGCGGGCGCGTCGAGCTGGTCCGCGGCGCACGCCGCGACGATCGCCGCCACCGCCGACTGCGGAATCACGCCATGCACGGCGCAGGCGCGCGCAAGCGCCGCCTCGACGTCGAGCATGCGTTGCAGCGTGGCGTCTGTCGACCACACGGCGTTCATCGGCTCGGTCCCGCAAATCAGGCTCGTCAGGCGTTCAATCATGGAATGTGGCGCGAAGAAAATAGCAGGCGTTCAGCTGCGGATGGAACGAAGCGGGCGCGGCAACCGCAGGCGAATGCCGTCGGTTGCCGCGCCACGACCGTACGCTTGATGCGCACGCAGGCAGACAGCTTACGCCGCGCTGCGGTTTTGCGTCGCGTCGATCAGCGGCACGCCCGCGAGCTTCTGGAGCGCGTCGAAGTCGATGTCCGAGTAGATCTCGCGCACGGCGAGGCCTTCGGGCGTGACGTCGAACGCGGCGAGGTCCGTATAGATGCGGCCCACGCAGCCCACGCCCGTGACCGGGTAAGAGCATTCGCTCACGAGCTTGCTTTCGCCCTGCTTCGTGAGCAGTTCCATCATGACGAACACCTGCTTCGCGCCGAGCGCGAGGTCCATCGCGCCGCCCACGGCCGGAATCGCGTCAGGCGCGCCGGTGTGCCAGTTCGCGAGGTCGCCCTTGACCGACACCTGGAACGCGCCGAGCACGCAGTAGTCGAGGTGGCCGCCGCGCATCATCGCGAACGAATCCGCGTGATGGAAGAACGCGCCGCCGGTGAGCAGCGTGACGTGCTGCTTGCCTGCGTTGATGAGTTCATCGTCTTCCTGGCCGGGCGCGGGCGCCGGGCCCATGCCGAGCAGGCCGTTCTCGCTGTGCAGGAAGATTTCCTTGCTGGGATCGAGGTGATTGGCCACCAGCGTCGGCACGCCGATGCCGAGATTCACATACGCGCCTTCGGGAATGTCCGCGGCCACGCGCTGGGCCATTTCGTCGCGATTCAGTCGTTTCATTGCCTCTCTCCGTTCCTTCAGGCTGCCTGGCCGCTTTGCTGCGTATGGGCTTGATGGGCCGCTTGCGGCACTTCCACGACGCGTTGCACGAAAATGCCGGGCGTCACGATGTTTTCCGGATCGAGCTGACCGAGTTCGACAACTTCCGAAACCTGCGCGATGGCGACCTTCGCCGCGCTCGCCATGATCGGGCCGAAGTTGCGCGCCGTCTTGCGATACACGAGATTGCCCCAGCGGTCGCCCTTGTACGCCTTGACGAGCGCGAAGTCGGCGTGCAGCGGCGCTTCGAGCACGTACTGGCGGCCGTCGATCAGGCGCGTTTCCTTACCTTCGGCCAGCTTCGTGCCGTAGCCCGTGGGCGTGAAGAAGCCGCCGATGCCGGCGCCCGCGGCGCGGATGCGCTCGGCCAGATTGCCCTGCGGCACGAGTTCGAGCTCGATTTCTCCGGCGCGGTAGAGCGCGTCGAACACATAAGAGTCGGTCTGGCGCGGGAACGAGCAGATGATCTTGCGCACGCGCTTCGCCTTGAGCAGCGCGGCCAGGCCGGTGTCGCCATTGCCTGCGTTGTTGTTGACGATCGTGAGGTCGCGCGCGCCCTGCTCGATGAGCGCGTCGATCAGTTCGGCGGGCATACCGGCCGTGCCGAAGCCGCCGATCATGACCGTGGCGCCGTCATGCACATCGGCCACGGCGGCTTGAAGCGAGTCGAAAATCTTGTTGATCATGCCTGTTCCTGAAAGCGATGCGCATCGCGGAAGGTCCACGCCACTCAATCGCGAAAAAGTTCTATATACGAACACTGATTCGTTTAGCGAACGTCCAGCGCATTATCGGAGTGTATTCACGGGCTTGTCAAGGCGGGTCTACCCACGGGTTTGCCAATACAAGCAATCTACTTCATGTTGGCGCGGGTGCCGCGCGGTTTGCACGCGGGCGCACTTTCCTGCCGCTCTTTCAAGCCAGGCGCGGCCGTGGGCACATACCCCAATATCCGGATTTTCAATTGATCGACTAGTCTTTATCTGAATTCGGCATAGTTCACCTCCACGCCCTCCCTGTGCGCCGCTTCATGCAAGAGCTCGATCTCAATCTCATCCCCTATCTCGTGGCCATGGAGGAAACGCGCAACGTGAGCCGCGCCGCCGAGCGCCTCGGCGTGAGCCAGCCGCGCGTGAGTACGGCGCTTGGCAAGCTGCGCGAATTTTTCGGCGATCCGCTGTTCGTGCGCACCTCGCGCGGCATGGAGCCGACGCCGCGGGCGCTCGGCCTGATTCCCGCCGCGCGCGACGCGCTGGTGCATATCGAGAAAGGCATGTTGCAGGCGCAGGACTTCGATCCCGCCACGAGCACGCACACCTTTTCCATCGCGCTTTCTGATGTCGGTGAAATCGTCTTTCTGCCGCGTCTCTTGCAGGTGTTCGCCGAGCGCGCGCCGAACGCGAACCTGCGCTCGGTGTCGCTGCCGCCAAGCCAGGTCGAACGCGGGCTCGAATCGGGCGATATCGATCTCGCGGTCGGCTATTTTCCCGACCTGGGCGGCAACAACTTCTTTCAGCAGCGCCTCTTCACGCACCGCTTCATCTGCATGATGCGCAGCGGCCATCCGCTCGCGGGCAAAACCATGACTACGGAGCAGTTCCTCGCCATGGGCCACGCCGTCGTGCGCGCCGAGGGGCGCAGCCAGGAGGTGCTGGAGCAGTATCTGGAGAAAAGGCGTATGCGCCGGCGCGCCGTGCTCGAAACGCCTCACTTCATGAGCCTGCCGTTCATTCTCACGCGCTCCGACCTCATCGCGACCGTGCCGCATGCAATCGGCTTCGCCTATGTGTCGGAGCATGCGTCGATCACACTCGTCGAGCCGCCGCTGGCGTTGCCGCGCTTCGACCTCAAGCAGCACTGGCATCGCAAGTATCACAACACGCCGCGCGGCGAGTGGCTGCGCGGCGTGGTGGCGGAACTCTTCAACGACGCCATGGACGAGTGGCCGAAGTAACCCGCGACGCAGACAATTGCCCACGCAACGGCGGCGCTGCGCGTGGCGCGACAAAACATGAAACAATGCGCGTTCGTGGTGCGCGCCCCGGCGGCGCCCTGCCACATGACCGGAGCCCATGCATGAGCGAAATAAAAAAAGCGGGAAAAGCGAAGCAGCGCAAAAGCCAGACGAGCCAGGACGTACGCGCGTCGCGCCCCTCACGCGATGAAGCCGAGGACGCCGTGCGCGTGCTGCTACGCTGGGCCGGCGACGACCCCTCGCGCGAAGGACTGATCGATACGCCCGCGCGCGTCGTGCGCGCCTATGAAGAGTTCTTCGCGGGCTATGACGTCGATCCGCGCGACATCCTCTCGCGCACCTTCTCCGAGGTGGACGGCTACGACGAAATGATCGTGCTGAAGGACATCCGCTTCGAGAGCTACTGCGAGCATCACATGGTGCCCATCATCGGGCGCGCGCACGTGGCGTATCTGCCCGAGCATCGGGTGGTGGGGATTTCGAAGCTCGCGCGCCTCGTCGACGCCTTCGCAAAGCGCTTGCAGATTCAGGAGAAGATGACCGCGCAGATCGCCGACACGCTCAACGAGGTGCTGCAACCGAAGGGCGTGGGCGTGATACTCGAAGCGGCGCATCAATGCATGTCCACGCGCGGCGTGCACAAGGCGGGTGTGTCGATGGTCACGTCGCGCATGCTCGGCACCTTCCGCACCGACCCCTCCACGCGCCGCGAGTTTCTCGCCATCGTGGGCAATCCGGGTGCGATGAGCGTCGCGAACACCTGAGACGTCGGTCGCGCGCGATGAACGGGGCAGTACGCCCCGTTACCCCGTGTCGCGTTCGTTATGTGAGAGACTTCACGTGCTCTCGTCGCCGCGCTCGATCTCGCGAATCTTGCCCTGGCGCACGCTGCTGCCCGGCGGCACGCTGTGCGTGAGCCACACATTCCCGCCGATCACCGAGCCACGGCCGATCGTCACGCGGCCGAGAATGGTCGCGCCCGCGTAGATCACCACGTCGTCCTCGACGATCGGGTGGCGCGCATTGCCCTTCACGAGCGTTCCGTCGAGATCGGCCGCGAAACTCTTCGCGCCGAGCGTGACCGCCTGATACACGCGCACGCGCTCGCCGATAATCGCCGTTTCGCCGATCACCACGCCCGTGCCGTGATCGATGAAGAAGCTCGAACCGATCTGCGCGCCGGGGTGGATGTCGATGCCCGTTGCCGAATGGGCGATCTCGTTGATGAAGCGCGCGAGCAGCGGCACGCCGAGGCGATGCAAGGCATGGGCGAGCCGATGATGCGTCATGGCCCACACGCCCGGATAGCACAGCAGGATTTCGGTGATGTGTTGCGCGGCCGGGTCGCCGGTGAACGCCGCCTGAATGTCGCTCACGAGCAGCGCGCGAATGCCGGGCAACTGCCGCCCGAACTCGCGCGCGACTTCGAAGGCGCGCGTGCGCAGCGCGTCATCGCTCAGCTTTGCGCTTTCGGGCAGGAAGCGCAAAGCGCGGCGAATCTGCTCCCCGAGCAATCGCAAGGTGCTGTCGAGGGTATGACCGACGTAGTAGTCGATGCTCTCGTCGGTCAGGTCGGGCGCGCCGTAATGTGTGGGAAAGAGCGCGGCGCGCAGGCCGGCCACGATGTTGACGACCGCGTCGCGCGAAGGCAATTCGCGAATGCCGAGAGGATGGCGGGTGCGGTGCCGCTCTTCACGTGACGCACGCAGATCGGCGACGATCTGTTCGAGACCCCAATCGGGGGAAGCAGCATTGGACATGGTGATGCGGCAGCGGACGCACGGTCCGCGAAGGAATGGTTCGACCCCAGAGATTACCGCGTTTTGGGCGAGTTCGCCGAGGCGCCCGTGGTGCCGGCCCCGGCGTGGGATGCAGTTTTATGCAGGTTTGGGAGGGCGGAAAATCAGGCGGGCCCGGCGGGCCCGTCAAAGCGTGACCGTGCTCGCGTCGATCCATCGCACAGCCCAGTCGCGGGCATGGGCGATGGCGGCCCCTTCGTCGGCAAAGCGCAGATCGGCGGGGAAAAACCGGTTGGCGACGAGTTCACCATCGCTCGATCGCGAAATCACGACATAAGGTTGATACATCCCGTCACCGGCGCGCGCCGGGGCGCAATTCAGCAAGTAGCCGCGATGCGTAAATGCAGCGTCGAAGTGCATGTGTGTCACCCGCCCCTGACTGCCTCGTCCGTTTTTTGTGGCGCGTGCATTCAGGATCGCGCGGCAAAGCCGCAGCGTGGGCCCTCGCCCGGCCCATTAATCGAAAGCGCGCCAACTCGTTGAAAGAGGATCATACTCCTGGGAAAAAGGCCGATCCAAAGAAAAAAATGCAAAATCGCTGGAGGCGTTCTCCTGGCGAACCGGCTTGCTTTTCAACCCGATTCAAGGGTCGCGGCGCCGTACCGGAACGGCGCTTGCTGATTTATCGATACCTGGTCTTCCAAGGAGGAAGCATCATGAATCGTACCGAGGACATGCCCAAAGCCGGCGCAGGCGACGTCAGCGCGCCGCACGCCCGGCCGCGCAGCGCCGAACTCCACAACGACCGCACGCACGACAGTTCGGTCGACACCGATGGCAAGAACCGCGAGGCAGCGCGCCTCGCCGGCGACGGCTACATCAGCCCCGACGAGGTGACGACATCCAACGCGACGCTCGTGAACAGCGTGGCCGAAGCCAATGACGGACTGGCGGGCTTCGACAGCCGCACGAGCGGGCACAGGCTGCCGTTCGCGCTCCAGTCGGGCTTCGAGGCGGTCGACAAAGGCATGACCGCGCCCGAGGAGCCCTACGACTTCGAGAGCCAGTTCGCCGATGCGCGCGAGCCTGGCGTGCGGCGCAGCCCGGGGCGCCTCCACTTTGCGCTCAACCACATGCGCCCCACGCGCGTGATCGAGTTGCAGCGCAAGCCCTGAATCGCGTACGGCGCATCGGTGCGCGCGAAGCGAGGGACGGCATCCGGCGATGGGCGCGCAAGCGCCCTCGCCCTGCGCTCCGGCCGTTTTAGCACGGGTCCGCTTCCGATTATTCCGGCCAAATCATGTCAATCTGTCGGAATCAAACGGTATTCAGTCGAATGCCTATAAAAGCGAAATGAAAAGCCGCGTGGAAAATCGAAAGCCGATAAATCGACGGTCATATTCGCTGGCGTGCCGGGTGTTTTTTCCGCTTTTGAAATAGAGCGCGGCTTTATTACTGCTGGGTGACGCAGAACGAAATTGGCGCTCCCTCGACCTGCACTCCTGTTCAGGGTCTGCTGAACTTCTCTTCACTGTCGGTCAAATCTGACAGAAATAGCCCCAGCCAATCCATCGGATTGCGAACCTGGCGCTATCAAAGCGGGATTTAGTGATAAATTCTTACATCATAAGAAGCGAGGAGCGGATATCACAGGGTTTTGCCCCCGGATCTCGCCCAGCGCTGATGGAGAGTGTTGAACGTGCCTCTACATTTCATAGAGCAGATGTCGCCCGTGCTCGACGCGCCCGAAGAGGCCGCGTGGTTCGACGCGGTGACGAAGCTCGCCAGTTCGTGGGGATTCAGCCAGCTCATGCTGGCTATCCTGCCGCGCCCGGGCATGAGGCTCGAAGACGCGTTCATTCGCACGAACTATTCGGCCGCGTGGCGTCAGACGTACAACGACCACGGCATGGCCTACTTCGACCCAACCGTGACGCACTGCACAACGCGTTCGTCGCCGCTCATCTGGTCGCCGGAGTTGTTCGCGACCGAGCAGCAGCAGTCGATGTATGAGGAGGCCCGCGCGTACGGGTTGCGCGCCGGCATTACGTTGCCGATTCACGGGCCGCGCCAGGAAGTGGGCATGCTGTGCTTCGTCAACGACGCGAGCCCGAGCGACGGGTTCTGGGACGATGTGAACCGCGCGCTGCCGAATCTCGTTCTGCTGCGCGATCTGGTGCTCGACACGAGCCACCGGCATCTGACCGACCACGTCCAGTCGCTGATCCCGAAGCTCACGCCGCGCGAAAAGGAATGCCTCAAGTGGACCGCCCTCGGCAAGTCCACTTGGGAAATTTCTCACATCCTGAATTGCTCGGAAGCCGTCGTGAACTTCCACATGAAGAACATTCGCGGGAAGTTCGGCGTGAATTCACGGCGAGCGGCAGCCGTGATCGCAACCCAGATGGGTCTTATAGACCCGGGCTAAACACCATCGGTGCATCGGGACGGCGCAGCACGCGCTCGGCGCGGCCAAGATCCCCGTCCGAAATCGTCTTGTTGAAATACAGCCCGAGCAGGATCGACACCGGCGGCGGAATCTCCGCGCCCGACTCGAACCGGCTGCCGCGCGACTGCGTTACGCCAAAGCGCGCCCAGAAGCGGCGCTGGCTCTCCTTCTTCTTCTTCCGGTAAGCAATGATCAGGACGCGGTCGATGACCGAAGACAGATCCCCGGAAGACGAAATGGTACTCGCACCCGAGTGCCATTGATTTTCCATAAGTTCCATGATGACTCTCGCTGTCAGATATGCCTGATGAGTGACTGCCGCCGAAGTGATTCTCCTTAAGACACCCTCTCTGCGCACCTACCTATCTAGATAGGTGTTTTTTTATATTCATAACGCATAGCTTTCGAACCGTACTGCCGCGCTTCCACACAAATCGGGAGAGTTGTCATGCAAGCTGCGATACGGATCGGTCTGAGACAGGACTTCGACAACGAGGACATCAACGAGATGTACCGGCTACGCGCGCGGGTGTTCCGCGACCGCCTCGGCTGGGACATCCCCACCATTGCCGGCATGGAAATCGACGGTTACGACGCGCTCGGGCCCCATTACATGCTGATTCAGGACGGCGGCGGCCAGGTACGCGGCTGCTGGCGCCTGATGCCCACCGAAGGCCCGAACATGTTGCGCGACACCTTCCCGCAACTGCTCCAGGGCAAGGCCGCGCCCACGGCCCGCAACATCTGGGAGCTGAGCCGCTTCGCCATTGAGTCGGGCAACGACCAGTCGTTTGGCTTCGCCGACCTGACCTTGAGCGCGATGCGCGCCGTCGTGACGTACGCCGACCGCGCGGGCATCAACAGCTACGTGACGGTGACCACGACGCCGATGGAGCGCCTGCTGCGACGCACGGGCATCGAGATGACGCGCCTGGGTGCGCCGATGCGCATTGGCGTGGAGAACGCCGTCGCGCTGGAAATCGCGATGAGCCAGCAGACCCACACGGCGCTGTTCGGGCCCATGGCGCACGCGGCATGAAGGCGGCATGACGGCAGACTGAGGACGGCCCGAAGGCAGTCGAAGGAAGACAATCGCCGGCCGGGCGAACCATTGCGCGGCAGCCAGCCAGGCCTTAAGTTGTCTAACAAATTCAACCTAAAAAGGTGACTTGCCGGCCGCCGCCCCTTAGTCGGCCTTGGCTTCTTCCGCTTTTGGCTCGTCGCTTTTCGGCGTCGCGGCGCTGCGGCCGAAGCGAATATGGGAAATGCGCCCCACGCACAGCGCCGCCGCGAGCGCCGCGCAACCCGTCAGGCCGATGCCCAGGTGAATCGAGTCGACCAGCACGTGGCGCACCGCATCGATCAGCGCGGCGCCGTCCAGCCCCGCCGCCTTCATCTGCGCGACGAGGCCGTCGCGCAGCGCCGGGTCGATCAGCACGCGGGGGTCGGCGAGTTGGGGACGCCAGCGCTCCTGCAAAGGCGCGCCGAGCACCGCCAGCGCGTCGCCGACACCGGCGGCATAGCGATGGTTGACGATGGTCGCGACGATACTGGTGCCGAGCATGCCGCCCACCATGCGCGTGGATTGCAGCAAGGCGGTCGTGATGCCGAAGCGCTCGCGCCCGGCGATCTCCTGGCCGAATACATTGAGATTGTTCAGGATGAACCCGAGCCCGATGCCCACCGCCGACATCGCCAGTTCGAGCCACAGGTGGTCCGTGTTGCGGGACGCGAAGGCGAGGCCTGTCGAAGCCGCCACCAGCAGGCTAAAGCCCACCGTCAGAATCATCGTGGGCTTGCGCAGCCGGATCACGATACGCGTGTTGATGAGGCTGCCGAGCGCGATGCACGCCGCGATGGGCGTGGCGAGCAGGCCGGCCTCCTGGGGTGACAGCCCGAAGCCGCCCTGTAGCAGGAGCGGCGCGAAGAAGATCAGCGAAAACATCACGAAGCCGGACAGCGTCGAGAGCATAAACAGCGTGACGAGTTGCCGGTCGCGGAACAGATCGAGCGGGATCATCGGGTGCGTCGCGCGCCGCTCGCACACCAGCAGCGCGACGGCACCGACCAGCACGGCCCCGGCGAGCACCAGGTTGCCGGTGGTCAGGCCGTCCTTCGGCACCGCCTCGATGAAGGTCTGGAAGCCGCCCAGCACCAGCGCGACGAGTGCGGCGCCGGTCCAGTCGATGCGAACCTCGCCGGTCCGCGCGGGCTGGTAGCGCGGCAGGTGCGCCCAGATGAAATAAAGTGCAAGCGCGCCGACAGGCAAATTGACGAGAAAGGTCGAGCGCCAGCCGAAATGCTCGCTGAGCCAGCCGCCCAGCGACGGCCCCGCCGCCGTGCCGATGCCGTAGGCGGCGGCCATCACGACCTGCCAGCGCACGCGCGCGCGCGGGTCCGGAAAGAGATCGGGGATCGAGGCAAACGCCGTGCCCACCATCATGCCGCCGCCCACCCCTTGCAGCGCGCGCGCCACCGCGAGAAAGCGCATGTCGGTCGCGAGCCCGCAGAGCACGGAAGCCACCGTGAACACGATGACCGCGGCGATCACGAAGCGCTTGCGCCCGAAGTAGTCGCCAAGCCGGCCGAACACGGGCACCGTCACGACCGAGGCCAGCAGGTAGGCGCTGGCGATCCAGGCGTAAAACTCGAAGCCGTGCAGTTCGGCGACGATCGAAGGCAAGGCGGTGCTGACGACGGTCTGATCGAGCGCGACGAGCATGTTGACGAGGCCGATGCCGAGCATGGCCAGCAGCGCGTCGCGAAACGGCAGATTGGCGGAGGAAGGTTTCACGGGAGGGGGGCGACTGCGAGGGGCGAAAAAGACGCAACGATAGCGGGATGACGGTGTGGGCGCAACCAAACGAAAAAATCGGCGAAAACGCCGGCGAAAGTGCGGCTGAGAAGCCGGGCGCCGGAAAGGACTACGCGATATTCCGACGCAGCCCCTTGATCTTCCCTTCGACTCCTTCCATCTTTCATACAGTCCGACTGCATATTCACTCGCGATCCATTAAGCTTCTCGCCAGTCACATACATGCCGCACGCGGCCCGGCAAGACATAACCAGAGGCCGCGCGAATCTCGATCCCACTTGAAGAGGAGGTCTTATGTACAAACGCATCCTTGTCGCCGTCGACGGCAGTGCAACGTCGCGCCGCGCTTTCGCCGCCGCGCTCGATCTGGCGAAGGCAATGGGCTCGACGCTCCAGCCGTACTACGTGATCGAGAACACGCCCATGTACTTCGACGCGCCGGGCTACGATCCGTCGATCCTGCGCAACCAGATGATCGCGCAGGGCAACGAACTCGCCGAAGAGATGAACAAGGCGATGAGCGAGCGCGGCGTCCAGGGCGCCATGCTCACGGGCGAGGCCTCCTCGCTCGACGACGTCCCGACGCTCGTGCTCAACGCCGCGAAGTCCGAAGGCGCCGACCTGATCGTGATGGGCACGCACGGGCGCCGCGGCTTCCAGCGCCTCATCCTCGGCAGTGTCGCCGAACGCTGCGTACGGCAATCCGCCCTCCCCGTGCTGCTGATCCCCTCCGCAGCCGGCAATGCCGCAGAAAACAGCCCGGAGTAAGGCCTCGACGACACGCCATTTTTGCGTGTTATTGAAAAGTCGCTTGCGCTCCGTCAGACGCCGCGCAAGCGGCTTCTGACAAGGCTCAACACTCTTCATCTCGAAAGCGCGTCACTTTGCCACCAATTCGAGATTCGACCCCGGTAGACAATGCTTAGACACAGATCAAAGGAGCATTGTCGATGCTGAACCCTACTGTCGTTTCCCACTCCACCGTGCGCCGCAGCAGCCGTACGCCCGTGGCGACGCCGCGCACGACCACACGCTGTTCGGTCTGCGCCATGCGTCACCTGTGCATGCCGCAGGGCCTCACGCTCGACGATCTGCCCAAACTCGAAGCGCTGATCTGCTCCGCGCGCAGCGTGCGGCGCGGCGAGGCCGTGTACCGCGCCGGCGACCCGTTCGACAACCTCTACGTCGCGCGCTCGGGCTCGCTCAAGACCGTCATGGCGCACCGTGACGGCCGCGAGCAGGTCACCGGCCTGCGGCTCGCGGGCGACCCGCTCGGCCTCGACGGCATCAGCACCGGCGCTCACACGTGCAGCGCCATCGCGCTCGAAGACAGCTCGGTCTGCATCATTCCCTACTCGGCGCTCAAGCACATGTGCCGCGAAACCGGCGCCATGCAGGACCGGCTGCACCGCCTCATGAGCGAACAGCTCATTCGCGAGTCGTCGCAAATGATGGTGCTCGGTTCGCTCTCCGCCGACGAGCGCGTGGCCGCCTTCCTGCTCGACGTTTCCGAACGCAACGGCCAGCGCGGCTATTCACACGCGGAATTCAACCTGCGCATGACGCGTGAGGACATGGGCAGCTATCTTGGCATGACGCTCGAAACGGTAAGCCGTACCCTGTCAAGATTTCAAAAGCGCGGCCTGATCGACGCACAGGGCAAGCTGATCCGTATCATCGACCTCGAAGGTCTGCGCCACCTGTAATCCGGGCGCCCCCCGGCTGGCCGCCGGGTCCGCCCGCAGCAGCGCCCCCAGGCCCCACACAAGCCGCGCCTCGCCAGCGCGGCTTTTCCGTTGGCACAACTCCTGCGCAGGGATAGAGTTTCGTATTACGCCCTGGCAAGGAGAATCGCCGAAATGCCTCTCCCGCAACAACCCACGCTCGCCGCTCGCCTCGCCCAGGCGCGCGCCGCGAGCGACGCGCTTTTCGACGTCGTCAAGCCCGAGTTCCTGTACGAGCGGCCGATTCGCGAGCGTCACCGCATCGTGTTCTATATCGGCCATCTGGAGGCGTTCGACCGTAACCTCTTCGACAAGCGCCTGTTCGATCTGCCCTCGCCCGATCAGCGCCTCGACCAGTTGTTCGCATTCGGCATCGATCCCGTGGATGGCGGGTTGCCGACCGACATGCCCGCCGACTGGCCCGCGCTCGCGGAAGTCCACGGGTACGGACGCGAGGTGCGCGACCACATCGACGAGCGGCTCGCGGCCCTCGACCTGCCGCCCGACACGCCGAATCACGACACGGCGGGCCAATTGCTGAACGTCGCCATCGAGCATCGCCTGATGCACGTCGAGACGCTCGCCTACATGCTCCATCAGCTGCCGTTCGCGCAGAAGCGCGCGCCCGACGCGCCACGCATGCACGCCGATCACCTTTACGCCGTCGAGCCCGGCATGGTGCCGGTGCCCGCGGGCCGCACGGAACTCGGCATGACCGCCGAGCGCGGCGTGTTCGGCTGGGACAACGAATTCGGCGAGCAGCAGGTGGACGTGCCCGCGTTCGAGATTGACCGCTACATGGTCACGAACGGCGCGTTTCTCGAGTTCGTGGAGGACGGCGGCTACCGCAGGCGCGACCTCTGGAACGACGCCGACTGGGCATGGAAGGACAGCACACAGGTCGCGCACCCCGTTTTCTGGTCGCGCGACGCCGTGGGCTGGCGACTGCGCACGATGTTCGACGACATCCCGCTGCCGCTTGCCTGGCCCGTGTATGTGAGCCATGCCGAAGCGAGCGCCTTTGCGCGCTGGCGCGGCGCGAAACTGCCGAGCGAGGCGCAATGGCAGCGCGCGGCACACGGCGCGCTGCCGGGCCTGACCGACAACTTCGACTTCCGCGACTGGAACCCGGTGGCCGTGGACGCGACGCCGGACAGCGCCAGCACCTGGGGTGTCGAGGGACTGTACGGCAACGGCTGGGAATGGACTTCGACGCTTTTCGCACCGCTGCCGGGGTTCAAGGCCTTCCCGTTCTACGAAGGCTATTCGGCCAACTTTTTCGACGGCCAGCACTACGCAATGAAAGGCGGCTCGCCGCGCACGGCGCAATGCATGTTGCGGCCGACGTTTCGCAACTGGTTTCAACCGCGCTACCAGTATGTTTATGCGGGCTTTCGCTGCGTTCGGGATTGAGCGGATCAGGCGCGCGCCGGGCGGAGAACCCGGCGCGCGCGAGGCATCTCACGCCTCCAGCGTGGCGCGGGTAAACATTTCGACGTTGTCGATCAGGTTGTCCAGCCCGTCTCTCGCCGCTTCGACGTTGCCCGCGGCGATCGCGGTCGCGATGTCGGCGTGAAGCGACGCCGTTTGGGCGAGATTGGCGAAGCGCTGATAGTGCGCGTACCAGAAGCGGCGCGACAACCCGTACATCAGCTTCATGGTGGACGTGCCGTACTCGTTGTTGGCGCTATCGAGCAGGAGCTTGTTGAATTGCCGGTCGTAGGCGAGGAACTCCACGCCTTCGTTCGCCTTCCCGGCCGTCGTCATGAGGTCGGCCAGCAATCCGAACTGCGTTCGCTGGGCGGGCGTGGCATTCTTCGCCGCCGCGCCCACCAGCAAGCGCTCGACCTCGCGGCGCACTTCGAGCAGGCGCAACTGCTTGCGCACGTCGATTTCCGAGACCATGATGCCGAGCTTCGGCATGATGACGACGAGACCTTCGCGCGAAAGCTGCTGCAATGCTTCGCGCACCGGCGTGCGGCCGAGTCCGAGCAGCTTCGACAAGCCGTTCTCGGACACGATCTGCCCCGGACGCAGGCTCAACGTGGCAATCCGCTCCTCGATCTGCGAGTAAGCCTGATCGGCAAGCGTCTGCTCTGCCGAAGCATCGGGAGAAGGAAGCGGATTGGGTCCATTCATAGCTACATCCAGTCAATTACATTCGGCAGTGCTTGCTCATTCAAGCACGCTCAGCCTCGTTCGCCCAGCACGGCGCCCTTCGAAAGCGGCTGCACCAGTTGCCGGTACATCGCGAGCCAGCCCTTCTCGTGCGTGGGCGGGAGCGCAGGCAATCGGGCGATCCGTTCCTCAAGCTGCGCCTGCGGCAACTCCAGATCGATCGTTTTGCGGTTCAGGTCGATCACGATCGTGTCGCCGGCCTCGATCGCCGCGAGCGGGCCGCCTTCGGCCGCTTCGGGCATGACCTGACCGATCGTGATGCCGCTGTTCAACCCGGACAGTTCGCCGTCGGTCACGACCGCGACGTACTCGCCAAGCCCCGCACCCACCAGCGCCGCCATGAAGCTCGCGGCGAACACCGTGCCGGGGCCGCCCTTCGGACCGAGCATGCGCAGCACGACGACCGAGCCTCGTGCGATTTTACCTTGCTCGATCGCGTTGATCGCGTCGTTTTCGTTTTCGAACACGATTGCCGGGCCGATGAAGCGCCGCACGCTGGCCGGCACCGCCGAGAGCTTGACGACCGCGCCGTCGGGCGCGACGTTGCCGCGAATGACGACGAGGCCCGGCTCCGCGCGCATGGGTTGCGTGAGCGGCGCAATCACGCGCTCGTCCGGCGCGGGCCGGCCGGCAAGATTGTCGGCGAGCGTCTTGCCCGTGACGGTCAGCACCGACGTGTCGAGCACGCTGGCGAGTTGCGTCATCGCCCCCGCGCAACCGCCCGCCGCCGCGAAGTCCTCGATGCGGTCCGGGCCGTTCGGGCGCACCTGCGTGATCTGCGGAACGATATCGGCGGCAAGTTCGAATTCGCGGATGATGTCAACGTCGCATTCGCTCTCGATCGCCGCCGCGATCAGGTGGCGCATCACGTTGACCGATGCGCCGATCGCAACCGCCGTGCGCACGGCGTTGCGAAACGCGGCGGCCGTCATGATCTGGCGGGGCCGCAGATCCTGTTCGACGAGCGCCATGATCGCCTCGCCCGCGCGCGCCGCGTAGCCGTTGAGTTCGTCGCTGCCGGCGCGGATCGGCGCGTTGCCCGTGAGCGCCATGCCAAGCGCTTCGGCCATGCAATGCATGGAGTTGGCCGTGGCCAGGCCCGCGCACACGCCGGGGCCCTTGATCGCGTGGCACGTCATGTCGGTGAGCGTTTCGAGCGTGATCATGCGCGCCTTGTACGCGCCCACCGACTTGTAGACCTCCTCGATGTCCACGTGATGGTCGCCGCATTGCGAGCCGAGCTGAAAGCCGCACGTCACGATGAGCGAGGGCACGTTCAGGCGTCCCGCCGCCATCAACTGCGCGGGCGTGGTCTTGTCGCACGACGCGAGCAGCACCATGCCGTCGAGCTCGGCGCCTTCGACCTGCACTTCGACGTCGTTGACGAGCAGATCGCGCGTGGGCATCAGATAGCGGCCCTGCTTGCCCGCGCTCGTCACGAAGTCCGAGGGTGCTACCGTGCGGATTTCGAGCGGCACGCCGCCTGCGGCGCGCACGGCGTCCTGCACGACCTGCGAGACGCCGTCGAGATGCTGGTAGCAGACCGAAAGTTTGCTCGACGAATTGACGATCGCGATCTTCGGCTTGTCGAAGTCCTCTTCGGAGAGGCCCATGGCGAGCCACTGCGCGCGGCGCACGGCCCAGCGCGTGGTGCCCGGCGTGAATTGGCTGCGAAGTTTCGGCTTGTTCATCTGGAATCCTTAGTTATGACTCAAGTATCACTTAATTATCGAGTCGGGCGCCGTCGCGATTCAGTTGCAGGCGGACATCGGCGCCGTCGATACGGCGCACGTCGATACGTTCCTTCACCGCGAGCGTCGCGGCATGGCCAATGGCGTGGCCGTACGAAAAGCACTGGGCGGTCACGCGCGCCGAAGCCACCGCCTCGTGCTCGGCGGACAGGCAGCGTCCGGCCACGAGCAGGTTCTCGCCCGCCTCCGGCACGAAGCAGCCGAACGGAACCTCGTAGTAGTCGTTGAGCAGCCACTCCACGCGCGGCTTGCTGCCGCTATGCAGTTCGATGGGCCACGGCGATCGCGCGATGCCGTCGCGAAACTTGCTGCCCGCGAGAATATCCGCATTGCGCAGCGTGCTCACGCCCGCCGCCTGACGCGTTTGCCGCACGCCCACCTGCATGCCGGTATCGATCACGAAGCTCGCTTCGCAGCCGCTCAGATGTTCGCGGAAAAAGCGCGCATAGTCGCGCACCTGGCGGCGGCCTTCGAATTCCGCCTCGGTGAAATCGCGGTGAATCACGGGATTGAGCTCGCGGCCGTCGGCGCCCGTCACGCGCGTGCAGTTGCACAACAACTCGTTGGGCTGCGGCGTCGGGAACATCCAGATCTTGGCGCGCGGCAAGCGGTAGCCCGCTTCGTTCGCCTGCGCGATCTGCGCGGAAACGGCGGGCGGCATGATGGTGTCCTCGCCATGCGCGGCGAGAAATCTTGCGACGTCCACACCCCCGAGCCGGAAGATCATCGTCGGGTTCTGCACGCGGCCGTGGTCGCCGACAACGGTGCGCCACCCCGCCATCGTCACGAGATCGGCGTCGCCGCTCGCGTCGATCGTCACGGGCGCGAGCACGCGCACCTTGCCCTGCTTCGTATAGAGCTGCGCGCCGCGAATCGCTTCGCCCTCCTTGAGCACCTCCGTGACGAGCGCGTGGTAGATGACGGTGACGCCCGCCTCCCGCAGCATGCCGTCGGCGACTTCGCGCCATACCAGCGGGTCGTGCACGAGCGTCCACGTCTTGCCGTATTTGACCGGCGCGCCCAGGCCGTTGCGCGCATTCATCCGCGCGATGAAGTCATCGACGAAACCATGCACGACCTGATTCGGCCCCACCCCGGAATCGGTCGCCTCGTAAAGCCCGCAAACCGTGCCCGACAGTCCGGCCACGGCGCCGCCGCCGCAGAACCCGTAGCGCTCGGCAAGCACCACGCGCAAGCCCTGCCTCGCGGCGGTCACGGCCGCCGCGAGGCCCGCCGCACCGCCGCCCGCCACGAACACGTCGGCCTCCAGCGTTTCCATTGCGCGGTCGTCCACGACCGCGATTCCACCCTGATTCATGTCCCCTCCACGTCGAAATCCGTGGTTGACACTTTATATATACGGACGATACTCTGTCAACATACCGCTGACATACTAGAAAGATACAACGCCGGTTCAACCAGGAGACTCAGATGAAGCAACGCGTGGCCTACCGCTGGATCATCGCGATCGTTCTATTCGTCGCGTACAGCATCCAGTACCTCGATCGCGTGAAAAGCAGCGTGCTCAACCCCGCCATCGCCCACGACCTCGGGCTCAGCACGGCCGACATCGGTACGGGCGCATTCCTGATGCTGCTGTTCTACGGACCTTCGCAATACGTGTCGGGGCTGCTCACCGACCGCTTCGGCGCGAAGAAAATGCTGATCTTTTCGGTGATCGCATGGTCGGTCATGACGATGTTCATGGGCCTGATCCAGACGCGAGAGGAATACTTGTGGCGAATGGCCATCTTCGGCGTACTGGTCGGCACCGAATACGTGCCGTCCGCGCGCGTGCTGATGCGCTGGTTCAACAAGGAAGGCCGCGCCCGCGCGCAATCGCTGCTCGCATGGGCCTGGATTCTCACGCCCGCATGGGCGAGCGTGCTGGCCACGCAATTCGCCGCTCACGCCAATAGCTGGCGCATTGTGTTCTTCGTGACTGGAGCGCTGGGCGTCGTGCCGCTGCTCATGATCGTGCTGCTCGTGTTCGATCGCCCCGAGCAATACCGGCATGCGACCGAGGCCGATCTGGAGTACGCGTATCGCGACGAAATCGAGGCGGGCACCCTGAAACGCGGTCAATACGCGCAGGCGCAAAGCGTGATCCTCAAGAACGGCGGCGTTCGCTTTCTCGATCTGTTCAAGAACCAGACGTATGTGGCGGTGGTGTTCGTCGATATCGTCATGCAGATCACGCTTTATGGCGCGCTGACCTGGATTCCGCTTTATCTCTCCGACGCTTTCGGATTCAAGCTGCAAACCATGGGCTGGTGGAGCGGCCTTTATTTCGCGGCGGGCGCGATCGGCAGTTTCATTTCGTCGTATATGTCGGACAAGGTATTCAACGGCAACCGCAAGATCATGATTCTCGTGTGCTTTATCGGTCTTGCGCCGTTCGTCGTGATGCTCGGCACGCTCCAGCATGCGAGCCACGCGCTGCTCGCCGTTGCGCTCTGCGGCATGGGCTTCTTCGGCAATATGGCATGGGGGCCGTTCCTTGCGCTTCCCGCCGAGATTTTCTCGCCCGAGGTGTACGGCAAGGCAATGGGATTCGTGAACGGCGCCGGTTATTTCGTGGCGGCGTTCTCGGCCAAGATTTTCGCCGCGCTGGTTACCGTGGATGCACTCGGCCACAAGAACTACACGAACGGCTGGTACTTCATCGCGTTCTGCGTGGTTGCCGGCATTTTCGCGGCGAGCAGAATCAGGAGTCCGAATAACCCGGAATCCGGAGCGATCCGGCAGGCGACGCCTGGCTAGCCGAGCCATGGAAGGCGCCGTGCGCAAAGAGCACGGTGCCGGTTTCACGTGCCATGCCGGTATCCTCGAGTATACCTACGCACTTCGCGGTGCGTAATTGACCGTGGATAGCCAGCGTATACCATTCGTTTCAGGCCAATGGCTTCGAGCCCGAACTCGCAGCGAAACAGATCGACGGGCTCGATCATCACGGAGAATACCGAATGGCAGCAGGCACGAAAACGACACAGCCCAACCTGGACGTTCTATTTCGTCCTTATCGTCTGAATACACTCGATTTGCCGAACCGCGTGGTCATGGCGCCGATGACACGGTCCTTGTCGCCGGCCGGCGTGCCCACCGCCGAAACGGCCGCCTATTACCGCCGCCGCGCCGAGCACGGCGTGGGTCTCATCATCACGGAGGCCGCGGGCATCGGCCGCCCTGCCGCGCGCAACGAGCCGGACATGCCGCAGCTTCATGGTGAGGCGGCGCTGGCAAGCTGGAAAACGATCGTCGACGAGGTCCACGCGGCGGGCGGACGTATCGCGCCGCAACTGATACACGTGGGGCAGAAACGCTCGATGCTGGGTGCCGACTGGACGCCACCCGCGCCCTACGAGAGTCCTTCGGGTCTTGCCTTGACGGGCCAGCCGGCAGGCCGCCCGATGAGCGATGCCGAGGTGGCGGCGACCATCGACGCCTTCGCGCGCGCGGCGGCCGACGCCGAAAGAATCGGTTTCGACGGTATTGAATTGCACGGTGCGCACAACTACCTGATCAACCAGTTTTTCTCCGAAGATTTGAATCAGCGCAGCGACCACTATGGCGGTTCGACACTGCTCGATCGCTCGCGCTTTGCGATCGAGATCCTGCAAGCGATTCGCGCCGTGGTGAGCCCCGGCTTCCCCGTCATGCTTCGCCTGTCGCAATGGAAGCCCAAGGATTTCAATGCGCGCCTCGCGCCCACGCCTCAAGTGCTCGAAACGTGGCTCGGCGCGCTCGTCGATGCCGGTGCGGATGCGTTCCATCTCTCCCAACAGCGATTCTCGCAAGCGGCCTTCCCCGAGTTCGATGCGCAATTGAATCTGGCGGGCTGGGCGAAGAAGCTCACCGGCGTCACCGCCATCACGGTGGGCTCCGTTGGCCTGATCGGTGACGTCTACGAGTCGATGGCGGGCAAGAACGCGCAAGCGACTTCGCTGGACGACATGCTGGCGCGACTGGAACGCGACGAATTCGACCTGGTCGCAGTCGGCCGTCCGTTGCTTCAGGACCCTGCGTGGCTGGACAAGATTCGCAATAATCGCGTGGATACGATTGCCGATTTCACGCCCGCGGCCTTCGCCACGCTGAGCTAGTCGATCCCCCCCGAGCGGCGGCCCGACCCTCACCACAGGGTCGAACACGGCCGCCCTCGCGTCTGCCGGCCGTCGATCCCCCATCGACACGCGCCCATCCCTGCCTCTGAGAGGCCGCCCCCTGCCTTGCCCCCGTTTCTGGTAATGTCACGCACATGCAAACGATCCTATCCGTCGAGAATCTCTCGAAAGTCTATGCATCGGGATTCCGCGCGCTCACGCGCATCAACCTGGACATCCAGCGCGGCGAGATTTTCGCGCTGCTGGGCCCGAATGGCGCCGGCAAGACCACGCTGATCAGCATCATCTGCGGCATCGTCAACGCGAGCGAAGGCAGTGTGCGCGTGGCCGGTCACGATATCGTCACCGACTATCGCGCCGCGCGCTCGCTGATCGGCCTCGTGCCTCAGGAACTGACAACGGACGCGTTCGAAACGGTCTGGGCCACCGTCTCGTTCAGCCGCGGCCTGTTCGGGAAGCCCACCAACCCCGCCTATGTCGAACGCGTGCTGCGCGACCTCTCGCTGTGGGAGAAGCGCAACAACAAGATCATCACCTTGTCCGGCGGCATGAAGCGCCGCGTGCTGATCGCGAAGGCGCTCGCGCACGAACCGCAGGTCCTGTTTCTGGACGAGCCGACCGCGGGCGTGGACGTAGAGTTGCGCCGCGACATGTGGGAACTCGTGCGCGGGCTCAAGGCAAACGGGGTGACGATCATCCTGACGACGCACTACATCGACGAAGCGGAAGAAATGGCCGACCGCATCGGCGTCATCAACGCGGGCGAAATCATGCTCGTCGAGCACAAGGACGCGCTCATGCGCAAGCTCGGCCGCAAGCAGTTGACGTTGCAACTCGAAACGCCGTTGAGCGCGATTCCGGCGGCGC
This sequence comes from Paraburkholderia unamae, assembly GCF_003268775.1. GTDB lineage: Bacteria > Pseudomonadota > Gammaproteobacteria > Burkholderiales > Burkholderiaceae > Paraburkholderia > Paraburkholderia unamae. The sequence goes on along the minus strand of NZ_QLSU01000027.1, from coordinate 40,425 downwards.
TCGACAACTGGCGCCTGGAACTGGCCGACGGCGGCGCCGAGCTGACCTACACCTACGACGCCGAAAACGAACGCAACGACATCATCGCGCTGCTCAAGAGCCTGAGCGAGGCCGGCATTGGCTTCAGCGACCTGCAAACGAAGCAGAGTTCGCTTGAGGACATCTTCGTGAGTCTCGTCAGCAAAGACCCGGCAGCCGCTGCGCGATCAGCCGCGCCGTCGGTCGCGGAAAACGGAAAGGACAGGTGAGCAACCGATGAACGTCTACGCAATTCGCGCCATCTACCGCTTCGAAATGGCGCGCACGCGGCGCACGCTGATGCAGAGCATCGTCGCGCCGGTGATCTCGACTTCGCTCTACTTCATCGTGTTCGGCTCCGCGATCGGTTCGCGCATCCAGGAGGTGAACGGCGTGAGCTACGGCGCGTTCATCGTGCCCGGCCTGATCATGCTGTCGCTGCTCTCGCAAAGCATCTCGAACGCGTCATTCGGCATCTACTTTCCGCGCTTCACGGGCACGATCTACGAACTGCTGTCGGCGCCCGTGTCCTACTTCGAAATCGTCATCAGCTATGTCGGCGCGGCGGCGACCAAGTCGGTGCTGCTCGGGGTCATCATCCTCGCGACGGCGGCGCTGTTCGTGCCGATCCAGATCCAGCATCCGTTATGGATGGTGCTGTTCCTGCTGCTCACGGCCATCACGTTCAGCCTGCTCGGCTTCATCATCGGCATCTGGGCGGACAACTTCGAGAAGCTGCAAATCGTGCCGCTCCTCATCATCACGCCGCTCACGTTCCTTGGCGGCAGCTTCTACTCGATCGACATGCTGCCGCCTGCGTGGCGCGTGATCACGCTGTTCAACCCGATCGTCTACCTCATCAGCGGTTTTCGCTGGAGCTTCTACGGGCTCGCAGACGTAAACGTCGGCGTGAGCCTCGGCATGACGGCCGCCTTTCTCGCCCTGTTCCTCGGCATCACCGCCTGGATCTTCAAGACCGGTTACCGCCTGAAGACCTGAAGCGGGCCTGAAGCGGGTCATAAGCCGCATGCCAGTCACTCGCGTCAGGCCTGCGGCTGCCCCAACGCACCGCCCTGGGTGCGCTCCAGGATCTGAAGCTTCTCGGCCATATCGGGCGCGCTGTGGCCTGCCGCGCGAAGCTCGCTCACGAGCCGATGAGCGGCAGCCCGGCAGTGCGCCAGCATCTCGTGCAAGCGCGGTTCCGCCTGCAAGCCGGCCACCGCCTTCTCCAGCTCGGCCGGCGATTCGCTCAGCAAGGCGGGAACGACTTCCTCCGGCGGTATCAGGGAGCCATGACTGAGCAGTTGAGCGGTCCAGTCGCATCCGTACAGCAGCGTGCGACGTTCGGCCCTTCGCGTTTCGTCCTGGTCGAGCGTGGCGAGGCTCTGCCGGCTGTTCTGGATCTCGCCGCGCCACGTCGCCAGGATATCGGCGCGCAGCGCCGCCATGGCGTCTCCGAGCGCGGCGTTCTGCCCGCCTGCCGCGAGTCGGCGTTCATCGAGCCTGTCCAGATGATCCCGATAGCCTTCGAGGTACGGCAGCCAGTTCAACGGCAGCTCCGGCTTTTCGAAGAACGCGCGGCTCACCTCGTTGAGTTCGTTGCGCACATCCTGAAGCGCCTGATTGTCGGCAAGGCGCGCTTCATGAACGTCGTGCGCCGTCACCATCTGCCGATGCAGCGGGAACAGCGGATTGTTGTAACGCCGCTGGAGATGGCGTTCGGCCGCGCCCGGCCGCACGCTCCATTTCCAGTTGGGCAGCGATTTCGCGTTGAATTCGACCGCCTCTATCATCGGCCGGAAAAGAGACAACGCCTCGTCCGTGGCGTGGCGAAAGCAGTCCGCCAGCTTGTAGTCATTGCCTTGCAGGGAGGCGTCTGCGCTGCCCGCGTAAGGTGAGTCGGGCCTGAACCTGAGCGTGCCTGTGGCCAGAAAGAATTCCATGGGCAGCTCCACCAGCAGGCCCTCCTGCCTGAAGGTGCGCTGTTCGGCCGAAATCGCCTCGACCGAGCGCGCCAGGCGGTTTTCCGTGTCGAGAAGCGCGTCGATGGCGTCGCCCGACGCGGGCTGGGCCGCATCGGCAAGCAGGCAGAATGTTTCGCGCGCCATGCGCGCGGCGATGGTGCCGTGCTTCTCGGCGAACAGCCAGAACCAGAGCGCGAGCTGGTAGCCCTTGACCCCGTTTTGGGCGATCGCTTCGACCTCGGGCGTGAAAGCAATGCCGGGTGCGGCCCAGTTTGCAAACGGCGCGGCTCCCACATTCTGATACATGGCGAGGAGTTGCCGTATCGATTCATGCGTATCGGTGGGCCAGTTGCGCGCCTCCTCGGGGCGCTTTTCCGTCTTCCAGAACCTCCAGTCCATTCTGTCCCTCGCAAGAGAGCAAGCGTAACGGCGCTACGCGCTGCGAGGGATACTTGCACACTCCGCCGAGGGCGTAAACCGGTGATCTCCACCCTTGCCCGCCGTGCCGCCCGCCGAAAGGCCGCGCGCGCGCCGCCGAAGCGTGCGCCGCGCGCGGCATTCTTGACTTCAAATCAAAACAATTTGACGAATAGACGAGTTTTTAATCAAAAGTAAAGGGCGCACACTCCGTCCCGTCTTCATCGAAGCCAGGACCGCAAACCATGCCCCTCGCCCTCCTCGCGCTCACCATCAGCGCGTTCGCCATCGGCACGACCGAGTTCGTGATCGTCGGCCTGATACCGACGATTTCGTCCGACCTCGGCATCAGCCTGCCCTCGGCAGGCCTCCTCGTGAGCCTTTACGCATTGAGCGTCGCAGTCGGCGCGCCCCTGCTCACCGCCCTGACCGGGCGCATGCCGCGCAAGCTCCTGCTCGCGGGACTGATGGCGCTTTTCACCATCGGCAACCTCGTCGCCTGGCGCGCGCCCAGTTACGAATCGTTGATCGTCGCGCGCATACTCACCGGTCTCGCCCACGGCGTGTTCTTCTCCGTAGGCACGATCATCGCAACGACGCTCGTGCCCAAGGACAAGGCCGCCAGCGCGATCGCCACCATGTTCAGCGGCATGACGGTCGCCTTCGTCGCGGGCATTCCGCTCGGCACCTTTATCGGCCAGCACTTCGGCTGGCGAGCCACGTTCTTCGTCGTCGCCCTGTTTGGCCTGATCGCGTTTCTCGGGGCCGTGGCCTTCGTGCCGCGCCACCTCGCGCATACGCGACCTGCCGGTCTGCTCAAGCAATTTCGCGTGCTCGCGGAGCCGCGTCTCGCGCTGGTCTATGCCATGACCGCGGTGGGCTACGGCGGCTCGCTCATCGCCTTCACGTTCATGGCGCCATTGCTCGAACAGATCACGGGGTTCACGCCTTCCGAGGTCAGCATCGTGCTCGTCGCCTATGGCGTGTCCGTCGCGGCCGGCAATGTGTGGGGCGGCAAGCTCGCCGACCGCGTGGGCCCGGTGAAGGCGCTCAAGCGCATCTTCCTGCTGCTCGCCGCCGTTCTGTTCGCGCTCACGTTCACGATCCACACCCCGTGGCTCGCCGTGATCACCATGCTGTGCTGGGGCGCGGTCGCGTTCGGCAACGTGCCGGGCTTGCAGGTGTATGTCGTCAAGCAGGCGCGTCATTTCGCCCCCGAATCCGCCGATGTCGCATCGGGCTTCAATATCGCCGCGTTCAACCTCGGCGTGGCGGGCGGCTCGTCGCTCGGCGGGCTGATCGTCGCGCATATCGGTCTCGGCCACACGCCCTGGATCGCCGCCGCCGTCACGCTCGGCGCCTTCGCCCTCACCGCGCTGAGCGGCCGTCTCGACCGCCGCGAAGGTCTGCCCGAGCGCACGGCAGAGCCCGTGGAAGCCGCGCACTGAACCGCTTCCTCCTCTTTCACAGAAACCTGTCAGCAGGAACCCATGAGCATGAACGCACCGACCCGACGCCCTCCGTTCGCGGGCAAGACCTTTGAAGTTCGTTACGACGGCCTCACGGCGATCAACGCCTATGCAGAAGACGGCATGCACATGCGCTACGAAATCGTCGAAGGCGATTTCACGGGCGCGAAAGGCGAAGTCGCTTATACCTGGCAGCACATCGCAGGCGAGACCTACGCAATTTCGTGGCAGGAAGCCAGCCGCGCAACCGTCGTGCACATCGACGACTTCGCGGCCGGTACGTCGCGATCGTTCTTTACCGCCCCTTCGCTCGACTTCTACCGTCTCGAAGGCAGCCTGCGCGCGCAACCCTGAACGCGAGCCGATCATGTCCACTTCCCTCGAAAAACTGACCGGCGGCGGCTTCAGCATCGGCATCGAACTGCCGCTCGACCACGACTGGTCGCCGGCCGGCGATGCAAAGCGCCAGCACGACGGACGCCGCCCCGGCGTGCCCGATCTGGCCGTGCACGCGGAGCTCGCGCAACTCGCGGATACGCTCGGCTTTCGCGCGCTCTGGGTCCGCGACGTGCCGCTCTATGATCCTTCGTTCGGCGACGCTGCTCAGGTGTTCGAAGCATTTTCCTATCTCGGCTACCTCACGGGGATCACACGCCACATTCTGCTCGGCACGGCGGCCGTGGTGTTGCCGCTGCGCGAGCCGCTCCTTACGCTGAAGTCGGCCGCCTCGATCCAGGAACTGAGCCGGGGCCGCCTGTTGCTTGGCGTCGCGACCGGCGATCGCCCGGTGGAATACCCGTTGTTCGGCCGCGACTTCGAATCCCGAGGCGCGAACTTTCGTGAGCAGATTGCGCTGCTGCGCAGCGGCGCGCGCGGCTATCTGCCCCCGGGCCTCGAAGTGCTACCGCAGCCGCGCACGCCGCTACCCCTCTTTGCGGCCGGTCTCGCACAACAAACGCCGCAATGGCTCGGCAGCAACATGGACGGATGCCTTGCGTATCCCGGCGCGCCCGCGGACCACCAGCGCCGCGCTGCCGCATGGCGGGCGGTTGCCGGCGCGAAGCCGTATGTCAGCTTCATCCATCTCGACCTCGCCGAAGATCCCGATGAACCGTTGCAGCGTCATCGTTTCGGCGCACGCACCGGGCGCCGCGCGCTCATCGACGAGCTCGATGCGCTGCGCAACGTGGGCGTCGATCACATCGCCCTGCATTTCCGGCGCAACCGCCGGCCGCTCGACGAAACGTTCGCCGAAATCGCGAGCGAGGTGCTTCCGCATTTCCATCAGACCACGACTGAACAATCGCCATAACGCTTCCGGTTGCGTTTCTTTCCATCACCCTCAGAGAGAAAACTCATGAGCACTATTCCCGCATTCGGCCTCGGCACGTTCCGCCTGCAAGGCCAGGTCGTCATCGATTCGGTGCGCAACGGTCTCGAAGTCGGCTACCGCGCCATCGACACCGCGCAGATCTACGACAACGAAGCCGAGGTGGGCGAAGCGATCGCCGCTTCCGGCGTCGCGCGCAAGGATCTCTTCCTCACCACCAAGATCTGGGTGGACAACTACGCCCGCGAAAGGCTGGTGCCGAGCCTCAAGGAGAGCCTCAAAAAGCTGCGCGCCGACGAAGTGGACCTCACGCTCATTCACTGGCCCGCGCCGAATAACGGCGTGTCGCTCGAAGAATTCATGAGCGCGCTCGCGGAGGCGAAGTCGCAAGGCCTCACGAAGCAGATCGGCGTGTCCAACTTCAATATCGAACTGACGAAGCAGGCCATCGCCGTGGTCGGCAAGGAGAATGTCGCGACCAACCAGATCGAACTGAGCCCGTATTTGCAGAGCCGCAAGCTCGTGAGCTACCTTCAGCAGGAAGGCATTCACGTGACGTCGTATATGACGCTTGCCTACGGCAAGGTGCTCGGCGACCCGGTCATTCGCGCCATCGCCGAACGTCGCAACGCCACGCCCGCCCAGGTCACGCTCGCGTGGGCGCTGCGCCTGGGCTATTCCGTCATTCCCTCTTCGACCAAGCGCGAAAATCTCGCCAGCAATCTGCTCGCGCAAACGCTGGAACTGGACGACGAAGAGCTGGCGCAGATCGCCGCGCTCGAACGCAACGGCCGCGAAGTGAGCCCTGAAGGTCTCGCCGCGCAGTGGGACTAAAACAAGTTCTATAAGTAAGCTATCCGAAATACATTTCGGAGCCCCAACTGAAGTCCCTCTCAAACACGGCCTGACATGTCAGGCCGTGTTTCGTCGCTCTCCTTTCACGTACATCGAGTCTCCTCGCTTGCGCGCCGACGCACGGCCGCCATACCGCGAGATTCGTGACTCAGGCGTACATATTCTTATGCCGCCACGCGGCTTTATACGCCGGGCTTCAAAACCGATACTGCGCACCATCCGGCCATTGCCGAACCATTCATCAAGCGCGCATCAACATGAAAGTCCTCCCGGAAAAAATCGTCTTGCCCAAGGCGCTCGCCCTGGCCGCCCTCCCGCTCGCGGCATGTCTGGCGCTGTCCGCCTGCCATCCGGACGAGCAGGCTCCGCCCGCACCGCCAAGCGTCGTGGTCAGCCGTCCCGTCGTTCAGAACGTGAAGGATGTCGATGTCTACGCCGGCCGCTTCGAAGCGATCGACACCGTTGACGTGCGCCCGCGGGTGAGCGGCTACCTGGAGAAAGTCGCGTTCCGCGACGGCGCGCTCGTCAACAAAGGGGATCTGCTGTTCGTGATCGATCCGCGTCCGTATCAGGCGTCGGTCACCGCAGCGCAAGGCGCGCTGGAGCGCGCGCGCTCGCAGCTCGCGCTGAGCCAGCAGGAGTTCGACCGCGCCAGCGTGCTGATCAAGACCGACACCATCGCGCAAAGCCTTTACGACCAGCGCCGGGAAGCGGTACGCAGCGCACAGGCCGAAGTCACGAGCGCACAAGGCGCACTGGAGCGCGCGCAACTCGACCTCTCGTTCACGCGTATCGTCGCGCCGATGTCCGGCCGCATCAGCCGCAAACGGGTAAGCGAGGGCAATCTCGTGAAGGGCGGTGACAGCGACGCCACCGTGCTCACGACCATTGTTTCGCAGGACCCGATCGACTTCTATTTCGACATCGACGAGCAAAGCTACCTGCGTTATACGCGCGAAGCCGCGAAGGGCCAGGGCAATGCCGTGTCCCTCGACGTCGGGATTGCGCTACCCGGCGAGACGCAGCCTTCCCTGCGCGGCCGGCTGGATTTCACCGACAACCGCCTCGACAACTCGACGGGGACGCTGCGCGAACGCGCGCGCATCGCGAACCCGGATAGCCGGCTCAACCCCGGGCAGTTCGGCCGCGTGTACCTATCAAGCAGCGCGGCGCACGCCGCCTTGCTCGTGCCGGACTCGGCCGTCGCAACCGACGCCACGCGGCGAGTTCTCTATCTGGTGGACGGCAACGACAAGGTGGCCGTGCGCCCTGTCGTCCCCGGACGCCTATTCGGCAACCTGCGTGAAGTCACCTCCGGGCTGCAAGCGGGCGACGAGATCATCGTCGACGGCTTCCAGCGCGTGCGTGTCAGCGACAAGGTCAAGCCTATCGCGCATCCCATCGAAGCACGCCAGGCACCCGTGGCCGCGAGCGGCGCGCAGGAGGATTCGCAATGAACCTCGGCCGTCTGTCCGTCCAGCAGCCCGTGCTCGCCATCGTGCTGTCGATCGTCATCACGATCGCGGGCGCGCTCGCGTATTTTTCTCTGGCGGTTTCCGAATATCCGGAGATCGCGCCGCCCACCGTCGTCATCCAGGCGAGCTATCCGGGCGCTTCCGCCGAGACCGTTTCCGATACCGTCTCGACGCCGATCGAACTCGAAGTCAACGGCGTGGAAGACATGCTCTACATGTACAGCCAGGCGACCTCGGATGGCGGCCTGAACATCACGGTGACGTTCAAGCCCGGCACCGACGTCGACAAGGCGCAGGTGCTCGTGCAGAACCGCGTGGCGCTCGCCACGCCGCGCCTGCCCGAAGCCGTGCAGCGCAGCGGCGTATCGGTGCGCAAGTCGTCGCCCACGCAGCTCGGCACCATCTTCATCTATTCGCCCGACAACAGCTACGACCCGCTCTATGTGTCGAACTACGCCATCCGCAACGTGGCGGACGCGCTCAAGCGCATCGACGGCGTAGGCGACATCAATCCGCTGGGCGCACGCGAATACTCCATGCGCATCTGGCTCGACCCGGAGCGCGCCGCGTCGTTCGACCTGAGCCCCGGTGACGTGATCGCGGCCGTGCGCGCGCAAAACACCCAGCTCGCAGGCGGCGTGGTCGCACAGGCGCCGATCACGAATCAGGCGTTCCAGCCCAACCTGATCTTCGAAGGCCGCCTCAAGCGTCCCGAAGATTTCAGCGACATCGTCATCAAGCAGGGGCAGGACGGCCGCCTCGTGCGCCTGAAAGACGTCGCGCGCGTCGAGGTCGGCGCACTCAACTACTCGACAGACAGCTACATGTTGCGTCATCCGACCGTCGCCTTGCAGGTGCTCCAGCAACCCGGCGCCAATGCGGTGGCGACGATGGCCGCCGTCGAAAAGAAAATGGCCGCGCTGGGCAAGGACTTCCCCAAGGGCATCGTCTACAACATCGGCTACAACCCGACTGCGTTCATCGGCGACAGCATTCACGAACTGGTCAAGACCATCTATGAAGCGGTGGTGCTCGTCGTGTTCGTCGTGCTGCTATTTCTCCAAGGCTGGCGTCCGTCGATCATTCCGATTCTGTCGATACCCGTCTCGCTCGTCGGCACATTCGCGGTCATGGCCCTGCTGGGTTATTCCATCAACAACCTCACGCTGTTCGGTCTCGTGCTGGCCGTGGGGATCGTCGTGGACAATGCGATCGTGGTGGTGGAGAACGTCGAGCGCCATCTCGCCTCGGGCTCCGGCCCGCGTGACGCCACGCTCGCCACGATGCGCGAGGTGGGAGGCGCGCTCTTTGCGATCACCCTGGTGCTGTGCGCGGTGTTCATTCCCACCTCGTTTATTCCGGGCATCTCCGGCCAGTTCTTCCGGCAATTCGGCGTCACGATCGCCGTATCGACCGCGATCTCGTTCTTCACGTCGATCACGCTCGCGCCCGCCCTCTCCGCGACGATCCTCAAGGCGCATGGCGGTACGCACGCATCCGCCCAAACCGGCGTACTCGCGCCCGTGACGCGCTATGTCCAGCGTTTCGCACACGGGTTCAACCGCTTGTTTCAGCGTCTTTCCGACGCTTACGGCGCACTCGTGCGGCGTATCGTCAACGTCATTCCCCTGATGTCGGTGCTCTACGTCGTGCTGATCGGCGCGACGGCCTGGCTGCTCGTCTCCAGCCCCAAGGGGTTCATTCCCGCGCAGGATCGCGGCTATCTGGTCGTGCTCGTCCACTTGCCCGATGGCGCGACGCTCGAACGCACGAGCGCGGTGGCCCGCAAGATCGAGGACATTGCGCTCTCCGTGCCCGGCGTGGCGCGCGTGCCGGTTTTCTCGGGCGTCAATGCGGCAACCGGCACGAACTCGGCGAACGACGCCGGCTTGTTTCCGGTGTTCGAGCCGTGGCCGGAGCGCAAGAAGCATGGCCTGACCATCGACAGGATTGCTGACGAAATGCGCAAGCGCCTCGCCTCCGTGACCGAAGCCTCGATCGTGGTCGCCATGCCCCCGCCCGTGCAAGGCCTTGGCAGCACGGGGGGCTTCGCCATGCGGCTGGAAGATCGCAACGGCCTCGGCACAGCGGCGCTCGCGAAGGCAACCGCCGATCTCGTGGCCGCGGCCAACAAGACACCCGGCATGGTGGGCGTCTATACGCCGTACTCGGCAACGAGTCCGCAGGTATTCGCCGCGCTCGACCGCGAGAAAGCGGAAATGCTCGGCGTATCGAGCCAGGAGATCAACGACGCCGTTAATCTGTACTTCGGCTCGGCCTATATCAACGACTTCAATATCGTCGGCCGCACCTATCGTGTCACCGCGCAAGCCGATCTGCCGTTTCGCGTCACCGCCGACGACTTCGCACGCCTGAAGGTTCGCAACCGCGACGGCGAGATGGTGCCGATCGGCAATGTGACGCGCATCAGCAACACGCTCGGCGTGGATCGCGTGCCGCGCTACAACCTCTATCCGGCCACCGAGATCAATGGCGACACGCTGCCGGGCCTCGGCTCGGGCTACGCGATCCAAACGATGGAAACGCTGGCGAAGCAGGTCCTGCCGCCGGGCATCGCCTTCGAATGGACCGATCTGTCGTATCAGCAGACCACCGCGGGCAACGCCGGACTGCTGGTGTTCCCGCTGTGCGTGCTGCTCGTCTATCTCGTGCTGGCTGCGCAGTACGGTAGCTGGAGCCTGCCCGTCTCGATCCTGCTGATCGTGCCGATGTGCCTGCTCGCGGCCTCGCTCGGCGTGAAGGCACTAGGCCAGGACGTGAACATCCTCACGCAGATCGGCTTCATCGTCCTCATCGGACTCGCCGCGAAAAACGCGATCCTGATCGTGGAGGTGGCCAGACAACTCGAAGCCGAAGGCAAGGAACTGATCGAAGCCGTGGTCGAAGCGTGCGTGCAGCGTCTGCGCCCGATTGTGATGACGTCGCTTGCCTTCATTCTTGGTGTGCTGCCGCTTGTCATTTCCGAAGGCGCGGGCGCCGAAATGCGCCAGGCCGTGGGCGCGGCGGTTTTCTTCGGCATGATCGGCGTGACGACGTTTGGCCTGCTCTTTACCCCCGTGTTCTATGTCATGGTCCGCCGCTTCGCGACCCGCAAATCGCGCAGCGCAGAGGTGGCAGTGGAGATTACCCAATGAACGTCCGCCGGCTCCTTGCCGCTCTCATCACCGTCACGGCCGTGGGCAGCCTCGCCGCGTGCTCGAACGCGCCGGTCGCGGCCGTCACGCCGCCACCGCTCGCCACGGCCTATGCAAACGAAGCGCTCGCACCCAGCGGCCCCATTCCCGATCTCACCGACTGGTGGCGCGGTTTTCACGATCCGATCCTCGACCGGCTGGTCGACACCGCGCTCGCCAACAACCTGGATCTGCAAGCGGCCGTCGCACGCATCGACGCTGCGCGCGCGGTCCAGGCCGGCACGGCCTCGCAGTGGTTTCCGTCGCTCGATCTGAACGCGGGCGCATCGCGCCAGCGGTTTTCGGCATCCCAGGCATTCCCGACCGACACGCCGACGACCGGCAATGCATTCGGGCTCAACGCCACCCTTGCCTGGGAGCCCGATCTGTTCGGACGCGTGCGCCAGGGTGTATCGGCGGCAAACGCCGATGTCGTATCGGCCGGCAACGAGGCCCTGGCCGTGCGTATCGCGACCATCGAAGAAACCGTGCTGACCTACGTGAACGTGCGCGGACTCGAACAGCGCATCGACATCGTTCAGGAAAATGCGCTGAGCCAGCGCAATACCGAACAATCCACGCGCCGCATGTTCGATGCGGGCGTGGTTCCGGCCGCCGACGTCGACCGGGCCACGGCGCAGACCGAAACGACGCTCGCCGAGTTGCCCGCACTGGAGCTACAGCGGCAAACAGCGATCCATCGGCTGTCGATCATCACCGCCTCCACGCCGCAGGACATCTACGCGCAACTCGATCCGCCCGCGCCGATGCCCGCGTGGACGCCGCCCGTATCCGGCGTCGGCACACCGGCGGACGTGCTGAGCCGCCGCCCGGACGTGCGCGCCGCCCAGGCGCGCGTCGTTGCCGCTTATGCGCGTATCGGCGTGGCCGAGGCGGATCTGAAGCCGCAACTCCAGTTGCTCGGCGTGATCGGCTTGGCAATCGACGGCTTCTCGGGCGTCACGTTCGCCCGTTCGATTGCCTGGATGGCGGGCGCCAGCGCGAGCGCGCCGATCCTCGACGGCGGGCTGCGCCACAGCGTCGTCGCATTGCGCCGCGCGCAAGCGCAACAGGCGCTCGATGCGTACCGCGCAACCGTGCTTGCTGCCGTGACCGATGTCGAAACGTCGATGGCCGCGACCGACCGGGACCAGAGCCGTGCACAACGCCTGGCGCGCGCGACATCGAGCGCGCGCGCCGCCTATGAGCAGATCAACCGTTCGTGGCGCAGCGGCGAGTCGGCCTTTATCGACACGCTCGACGCACAACGCTCCGTGCTTCTCGCCGAAGACGCCATGGTGCAGGCGCAAACCGAAACGTTGCGCAGCCAGGTGAGGCTGGTCAGCGCGCTCGGTCAGTGATCGGCCCGCAACGCTCGAGCAATTGAAAATACAAACGAAAGCGCCGCATTCGTTGATCGCGAATGCGGCGCTACATAGATTGCGGGTGAATGGTTTCAGCAAATATCGTCCGCTTGTTTCAATTGCGCGCTGACGTAATCGAGGAAACTCAGGATACGCAGCGACAAGGTCGTATTCCGGTAGTACACCGCATGAATCGGCTGAAGAAATTCCACGGTCTCCCCGGCGAGCACCTCCACGAGATCGCCGTTGCGGCGATGCGCACCGGTCATGAAGTCGGCGAGGCAAACGATGCCTGCGCCATTCGTTGCGAGTGCGAGCAAAGTCTCGCCGCTCGAAGCCTGCAACGCAGGCCGAATGCGCAAGGAGTCGCCATGCGCCGAACGCAACGGCCACTGATTCAGGACTTCCGGCTGCGAAAATCCCAACAACGTATGCGATTCGAGGTCGTCAACGGTCTTCGGCGTGCCTTTCTTCGCGAGGTAAGCCGGGCTCGCGAGGATACGCAGGCGACTGCTGCCGAGCCTGCGCGCATGCAGCGTGGAATCGCGCAACTCGCCAATGCGCACCGCGATGTCCGTGCGATGCTCCAGCAAGTCGATAATCTCGTCGCTCGTATGCAGTTCGAGATCGATGTCCGGCCACGTTTCGTGAAAGCCCGGCATGAGCGGCACGATAACGTGCTGCATGAAGGGTGCTGCGGCATTCACCCGCAATTTTCCGGCGAGCGCGTCGCGCTTCAGCACGATCTGCTCTTCGGCAAGCTCCACGGAAGCGATAATGCCTCGGGCGTGTTCGAGAAACACCCGTCCTTCTTCGGTCAATTCGAGCCGGCGAGTCGTCCGCCGGATCAGCGTCGTATCGAGCTTCTCTTCCAGGCGGCGCAGCACACGGCTCATCACCGAGGTCGGTTGAGCGAGCCGGTCCGCAGCGCCGGTGAGCGAGCCCACGTCCGCTATCGTTACGAACGCCATCATCTCGTCAAGGGTAGTCTTCATACGTATCGGCGGTGATTCATGATTGCCGCCTACGATAGAACGGATTCGCCCCGCTGATAAGCTCACGCCGCCGGGAATCATTTTCGATTCAAATTCAAGAATCGGGCCGTTGCGCTAGCCACGCGAGGAAAGATTCCTTTTAGGGCTGATGTGACTCCACTCGGGCCTGGCCCGGCTTTTCAGGAAGTCGACAAGCGCGCGCGTCTTTGCCGGAAGCAGCGTTCGATTGGGGTACAGCAACCACGCTGCGCCATCGAAGTCGCTCGGCGTCGCCGCGTGATCCGGCAACAGGTCGACCAGCCGGCCGGCCGCGAGGTCGATTGCAGCCAGCCAGGCCGGCAGCAGCGCGGGCCCCGTGCCCGCAAGCGCAAGCTCGCGTTGCGCGAGCCCATTGGAAACGCATACGCGGGGTTTGACGTTCACGTGCACGACGTTCCCGGCGCTGTCGCGCAGCAACCAGTCTGCCTGCGGATTGGGTAGTCCGAAAAGCACGCACGGGTGGCGACTCAAATCGGCAGGCGAGCGAATGGGGCCGTGACTGGCGAGGTAATGCGGGCTGGCGCAAACCTTGTACGCCGAGTCGAACCACTTCACGCGCACGAAGTTCCGGTCCATGCGCGGACTCAACCGCAATGCCAGATCGATGCGCTCGGCCACGATGTCGAGGTTCGCATCCGCGAGAATCAGCTCCAGTTGAATATTCGGCCAGGATTCGAGGAATTCGGGCAACAGCGGCACGAGGCAAGCTTGCCCGAACGCGACCGACGCCGTGACTCTCAGCGTGCCGCCCACGTTCGTGCCGAGTTCCTTGATCCGGTCTCCCGCCGCGTCGATGGCATCGAGAAGGTCGGACACCTGGGTCAGATACGCGGCACCCGCTTCGGTGAGCGTGACATGCCGCGTCGTGCGATGAAAGAGGCGCACGCCCAGCTCGCTCTCCACCGTTCGCACCACACGCGAGATCGACGACGGGTCCATGTTGCGCTGTTTGGCGACGCCCGAGAAATTGCCGTGCCGGGCGATCTCAAGAAGGATGCGAAGATGGTCGTGGTTCATTGATGCAGGATTTACACAATGACTGTGATCGCGATGCGATGAATGGCACCGCACTCCGACGTTACGATCCTTCCCAAGCTACTCAGCCCTGGCGGCCACGCGGAACATGAGAAACATACCGTACGCGCGGCCACATGAACGATCGAACTGATGGAGTCTACAATGAATGCAAACGCATCGAGCATCGCGCTCGTCACCGGCGCTTCGCGCGGCATCGGCCGTGCGGCATCGTATGAACTGGCGCGGTTGGGATATTTCGTCGTTGTGCACTACAACGCGAATCATGACGCCGCCGAACACACGCTTGCCGGTATCCGCGAACGCGGTTCGGACGGTTTCGCGGTCGCGGCGGACCTGAGCAGGATGGAGGGCATCGACGCCCTGTTCGACGCCGTGGATAAGGGTCTTGCCCAGCGCGGCAAACCGGTGCGGCTCGATGTGCTGGTGAACAACGCCGGTGTGGCGGACGGCGCCACGCTGGCCGACACCACGCCCGATCTGTTCGACCGGCAGTTCACGCTGAACGTCAAGGCCGCATTCTTCACGGCGCAACAGGCCGTCAAGCGCATGGCGGCCGGCGGCCGCATCGTCAATCTGTCGAGCGTGCTGTCGAGCCGCGTGTTCGAGGCAGGGGGCAACTTCAACGCCTTGTCAGCGTATTCCGCCTCGAAAGGCGCAATCGACACGCTCACGCGCCACTGGGCGGTCGAACTCGGTCCGCGCGGCATTCTGGTCAACGCCGTGGCGCCCGGCGCGGTCGACACCGATATGAACGCCGACTGGCTGCGCACCGATGGCGGTCAGGCCGCCATGCGCGCGGCGAGCCCGCTGGGACGCGTCGGCACGGCGAACGACGTCGCGAACGTCATCGCCTTTCTCGCGAGTCCCGCTGCGCAGTGGACCACCGGACAGGTCATCGACGCGAGCGGCGGCTATCGTCTCTGAGTCCGGAAGGCCGGAGTGAGCGTGACCCGGCCACCGCGAAAGCGGGAGCCGGGTCACGCGCCATGACGCGTGCAACGACGATCAGGCGCGCTGCGCGAGCTCCACATGCCCGTCGAAGAGACGGTTGATCTTCCAGGGGTTCGCCGTTTTCAGGGCTTCGGGCAGCAGCGCCTCAGGCATATCCTGGTAGCTCACCGGCCGCAGAAAGCGGCGGATCGCGAGGCTGCCCACCGACGTCGAACGCCCGTCGGCCGTCGAAGGATACGGGCCGCCGTGAACCATCGCGTGCGCGACTTCAACGCCTGTACCGAAGCCGTTGACGAGAACGCGCCCCACGCGACGCTCCAGCGCGGGCAGGAAGCTGCGCACCGCCGCGTAGTCCGCTTCGTCGATCTGCAAAGCCGCCGTCAGTTGCCCTTCCAGCGACTCGATCAGCGCGAGCATCGTTGAAAGATCCGGACAACGAACGATCAGCGAGGCCGCGCCGAAAATTTCCTCCTGCAACGCCGTGTTCTCGCGGAACGCGGCAGCACTCGTCGAAAAGAGCGCGCCCTGCCCGTCGTTCGCACCGGCCGCGGGTTGTGCGCGCGCCACCGTTTGCACCTGCGCATGTTCTTCGAACTTCGCGACGGCCGCGTCGAACGCGCGATGAATGCCCGGCGTGAGCATCGTCGCAGCCGGCATGCGCGCCAGCGCTTCCGACGCAGCCGCCACGAAACGATCGAGCGCTGGGCCTTCCACCGCGAGGATCAAACCGGGGTTCGTGCAAAACTGGCCCGCGCCCAGCGTCAACGACTGCACGAACGCCTGGGCGATCGTTTCGGCGCGCTGCTCCAGCGCATGAGGAAACAGCAGCACCGGATTAATGCTGCTCATTTCGGCATAAACCGGCACCGGCTCGGGGCGTGCTGCGGCAATGGCCATCAATTCCGTTCCCGCGTGACGCGAGCCGGTAAAACCCACCGCCTTGATGCGAGGATCGCGCACGAGCCCCTGGCCGATTTCTCGACCGCTGCCGAACAGCAGCGAGAACGTTCCCTCGGGCATGCCGCAGTCCTTCACGGCCTTGCGCACCGCCATGCCGACCAGCTCCGACGTGCCGGGATGGGCCGCGTGCGCCTTGACGATCACAGGACATCCCGCAGCGAGCGCAGACGCGGTATCGCCCCCCGCCACCGAAAAGGCCAGTGGGAAATTGCTGGCGCCGAACACCACGACCGGCCCGAGCCCGATATGCCGCAAACGCAAATCGACGCGCGGCATCGGCTTGCGCTCGGGCTGTGCCGGATCGAGACGCACTTCGAGAAAGTCGCCCGCCCGCACGACGCCGGCGAACATGCGCAACTGCCCGACCGTGCGGGCGCGCTCGCCCTCGATTCTCGCGCGCGGCAATCCGGACTCCGCCACGCAGCGATCGATGAGCGCATCGCCAATGGCAAGGATGTTGGCCGCGATCGTTTCCAGAAACTCGGCCCGGACTTCGAGACTCGTTTCGCGGAAGCGGTCGAAAGCCGACCACGCCAGTGCGCACGCTGCGTCGACGTCCGCCATCGTGGCGCCGCCGAAGCCGGGTTCCAGACGTTCGCCGCTCGCGGCGTCGAGCGCATACGACACCCCGTTCGTCCCGCGCCGCACGCTCTCGCCAATCAACAAATTCCCTGCGATGTTCATTTCCAATTCCTCAATGGGATAAATCGCGCGCCCGGATTCCGACGCCGATATTCACGCGAGTAAAACCGCTTCGCTGCGATTTCAACGTCGCAGCACCTTCACGCCATGATTTCAAACCGCTCGCCGAGCGTCAACGTTTTCGACATGACAGCTATTCATAGCCCTATAAGAAGCTCTCAATTTCAACGCCTCGCGGCGATTTTTATACTGGCCTTTTAATTCTGGCCGACGTGCGGCCGGCTCAATCGGAAAGTACACGTTCATGTTTTATGAAATGCGGACCTATACGGTTCAACCCGGAAAGTTGAAAGAATATCTTCAGCACTTCGAAACGGAAGGTTTGCCGATCATCTCGCGCCACGCGAAGCTGATTGGCTGGTGGTACACGGAAATCGGCGCACTGAATCAGGTCGTGCATATCTGGGCCTGGGAGAGTCTCGACGAACGCGTCAAGCGCCGCGCCGCCCTCCTCGAAGACCGGGACTGGCTCGACAGATTCATTGCCAGGGCAACGCCGCTGCTCATCGACCAGGAGTCCAGGATCATGCTGCCGGCCGCCTTTTCGCCCATTCGCTAAGCATCGCCTCACAGGCAGACGCGATCGCGCATGACTCTCGTACCTGAATCGCGCCTGCCACAACAACCAGGAGACAACCATGTGTGTGCCAAACCCCAAGGGAAACCCGGACGTCAAGCAACTGCTCGAAGGCCTGCCCACGAATTGGGGCAAGTGGGGGCCGGACGACGAGGTCGGCGCGCTGAACTATCTACAGTCGGCGGAGATCCTGCGCGGCATCGCCGCCGTGCGCCAAGGAAAAACTTTCACGTTGCAGGTGGATATCGGTCACGCGAAGGGTGAACCGCTCTTTCCCGGCCGGCGGCCGTCGATGCGCATGAACGTGCTGGACAAAGGCCACTATCTCGCGGGCAAGGCGCATTTCGACGGCAACGTCGAATACGCCGACGACGTGATCTTCATGCACGTGCAGGGATCGACGCAATGCGACGCCCTGGGGCATGTCTGGTACGACGACCAGCTCTGGAACGGCTACGACGCGATGAGCACCGTGGGCGGTCTGGATCGCGCGAGCATCCTGCCGATCGCCGAGCGCGGCATTGCGGGCCGCGCAGTGCTGATCGACATGGCGCGTTACCGCAACAAGCCCGTGCTCGACAAAGGGGAGACGTTCGACCATCGCGATCTGCTCAACGCCGCACGCTCGCAGGGCGTGACGATCGAGCCGCGCGACATCCTTGTGATCCGCACCGGCTGGATAGGCTCGTTCTACGAACGCGATGCGGACGAGTTCTACCAGGACTATATCGAACCGGGCCTCACATTCAGCCGCGAACTCGTCCAGTGGTTTCGCGAGATGGAAATCCCCTGTCTCGTGACCGACACGATGGGCAACGAAGTCACCGTCGATCCTGTCTCGGGCGTCATGATTCCCCTGCATAACGCGCTCATGCGCAACCTGGGCGTCGTCTTCACCGAGGTCGTGCTGCTGGACGAGCTTGCAAAAGACTGCGAGCGCGACGGCCAGTGGCAATTTCTCTATACCGCCGCACCGCTGAAGATCGTTGGCGGGACCGGCGCACCGGTCAATCCGCTCGTCATCAAGTAACGCGTAAAGCCGTTCGCGCACGCCGGGGTGACCCGGCATGCGCGAACGTTGTGACCACCCGCTATGACACGGGCAGCCCGTGCATCAGAAGGTGCCGGGGTAAGCGCCGCCGTCCAGCAACAGGTTCTGGCCCGTGAAATAGCCCGCCTGCGCGCTGCAAAGAAACGCGCAGAACGACCCGAACTCCTCAGGAGTCCCGAATCGCCCCGCAGGCACGATCTGGCGCTTCGCTTCCAGCGCCGTGTCATAGCTTTGGCCATGAGCGTCGGCCGCCGCACGCGTCGACTGGCGCAGCCGGTCGGTTTCGAACAGCCCCGGCAGCAGATTGTTGATGGTCACGTTTGCCTGCGCAATACGCTTTTGCCGCGAGAGCCCCGCGATAAAGCCGGTCAAGCCGGAACGCGCGCCGTTCG
The DNA here is from genome assembly GCF_003268775.1 of Paraburkholderia unamae. GTDB lineage: Bacteria > Pseudomonadota > Gammaproteobacteria > Burkholderiales > Burkholderiaceae > Paraburkholderia > Paraburkholderia unamae. Next base: position 21,634 of record NZ_QLSU01000027.1, on the reverse strand, counting down.
ACAAACCCAGCACGTCGATCGGCGCTTTCACCGCACCCGAAGTGATGTTGACGATGCGCCCGAAGCCGCGCTCGGCCATGGCATCCACCGTCGCCTTGATCAGTTCGATCGGCGTGAGCATGTTCGCATCCACCGCGGCCACCCAATCCTCGCGCGACCAGTTGCGGAAATCGCCGGGCGGCGGCCCGCCCGCGTTGTTCACGAGAATATCGATGTGCGGCGCGGCCGCCAGGGCGGCGGCGCGCCCCTCGCTCGTCGTGATGTCGCCCGCCACGGCCTTGACCGTGACAGCGGGATTGAGCGCTCGCAACGCTTGCGCGGTCGCCTCTAGCGCCTCACTGCCGCGCGCCGTGATGACGACGTTCACGCCCTCGGCAACCAGCGCTTGCGCGCAGCCCTTTCCCAGCCCCTTGCTCGCCGCGCACACCAGCGCCCAGCGTCCCTTGATATTCAGATCCATCCAGCTTGCTCCTTGAGTCAAACGATTGCTGTTTCAGCGCAGACCGGCGGCGCACGATGAATGCCGCCCGGCGTCATGCCATGGCCACGTTGAAAGAGATTGTGCAGGCCGATTTCGCCGATCGTGCGCACGCCCGACAACGCCATGCTGACGTCGAGTTCGCTTTGCAGTATTTGCAGCATGCGCGTGACGCCGGCCTCGCCCATCGCGCCCAGTGCGTACATGAAAGCCCGGCCCACCATGGTGCCTTTCGCGCCCAGCGCAAGGGCTTTCATGACGTCCTGCCCGGTGCGAATGCCGCCGTCCACCCAGACTTCGACCTGGTCGCCCACCGCATCGACGATGGCCGGCAGTGCATCGATACTGGATGGCGCGCCGTCGAGTTGCCGTCCGCCATGATTGCTCACGACGATGGCATCCGCGCCGATCGACGCGGCCATGCGCGCATCTTCCGCGCTCAGGATTCCTTTGAGGACGAGCTTGCGGTCCCACGCGCGCCGGATGGCGGCGAGATCGTCCCAGCAAAGCGTCGGGTCGAACTGTTGCGCCACCCATTTGCTGATGGCAATAACGTCTTCGCCGCCTTTGATATGGCCGGCCAGATTGCCGAACGTCTTCGCACCGCGCAGCGCCCGTAGCATCCAGCCCGGCTTCGAAGCGAAATCGAGCAGATTGGACGGCGTGAGGCGCGGCGGCACGGTCATGCCGTTCTTCAGATCCTTGTGCCGCTGGCCATTGATTTGCAGGTCGAGCGTGACGACGAGCGCGGAGCACCCGGCCAGCTTCGCGCGCTCGATGAGCGACGCATTGAAGCCGCGGTCGCGCATCACATAAAGCTGAAACCAGAACGGCGCGCCGGTGTGCCGCGCGACGTCCTCGATCGAGCAGATGCTGACCGTCGACAACGTGAACGGCACGCCAAAGCGCTTCGCGGCAAGCGCACCGAGCATCTCGCCATTCGGCCATTGCATGCCGGCGAGGCCTGTGGGCGCAATGGCCACCGGCATCGCCACGGGCTGGCCGATCATCGTGCTCGACGTGCTGCGCCCTTCCACGTTCACGGCCACGCGCTGCTGCAACTTCAGATTATCGAACGCGCGGCTATTCTCGCGGTAAGTCGATTCGGAATACGAACCGCTATCGACATAATCGTAAAACGCCTTTGGCACGCGCTTCTTCGCCATCAGACGCAAATCTTCAACACACGTAATGACTGACATTCGATCCTTGCATCCTGACTGTTAATCGGGCTCGACCCGGCGCATTCACTCGGCCGGCTGCACCGTTGCGAGTTCCGCGCCTTGCTCGTGCCGCTGCGCGACGCTCACGGGTCGCCGCACCAGAATGATGTAGGCAACCGCGGAGAGCACGGCGACCGCGGCGCTCACGATCAGCGCGTTCACGAACGAATGCGTGCGGTCCACGACGAGGCCCGTGACGATCGGCGCCGCCGATCCGGCCAGGAAGCCGCCGAAGTTCTGAATCCCGCCGAGCGAGGCGACGGCCTGACGGGGTGCGGCCACGCTCACGAGCGACCATGCGCCGCCGGATGCCATGTTGAGGAAGAACATCGCAATCGAGATATACACAATCGCCATCCAGGCCGAAGGCGTCAGCGCGGCAGGCACCGTGGCCGCGGCGGCGCCCACAAGACCCACGCAGATCGGCCACTTGCGACTCGTGATCGGCGCCATCCCCCTGCGGTACAGCCAGTCGGCGATATAGCCGCTGCCCACCATGCCGAGCGTGCCCACGAAATACGGAATCGCCACCACCCAGCCCGCGCGCGCGATGCTCATGCCCCGCTCGTGCTCCAGGTAGGCGGGCAGCCACGTGAGATACAACCAGACCATGTAGATCACGCCCATGAAGCCGAACAGCATGCCCCAAGTCGTACGTTGTCCGAAAAGATTGCGCCACTGCGCGCCGTTGAGCGGTGCGGCATTGGGTTCCTCTTGCGAACCTTCGGCAAGATGCGCGAGTTCCTCGGGCGTGAGATCGACTTCGCTGCGGTTGCGATACACCACGTACCAGCCGAGCGCCACCAGCACGCCGAACACGCCGGTGACCACGAACATCTCGCGCCAGCTCAGGGCCAGCATAAGCCCGGTGAGGATAGGTGGCGCAATGGCGGGACCGATCGTCGTGGAGGCCACGAAAATCCCCGTTGGCGCGCCGCGATCGCGCAGCGCGAACCATTCGCCAATGACCTTCGCCCCGGCGGGAAACTGCGGCGCCTCACCAATGCCAAGACACACTCGCGCGAAGAAAAACTGCTGGATACCGTGCACGAAGCCCGTGCAAAGCTGTGCGACCGACCAGAGCAACATGCCCACGCCGAGCATGAACCGCGCGCCTAGCCGATCGAGCAACACCCCGACCGGCAGTTGCGCGAATGCATAGGACATCGAAAAGGCCGACAGCAGCAGGCCCATTTGCGCAGCCGTCAGACCCATTTCGCCGCTGATCGTACTGTTGGCGACCGACAGCGCGCTGCGGTCCAGATAGTTGATACAGCCCGCAAGCGTCAAAAAGAAAATAGAAATGCGCTGGATTCGACGCAGCTTCCTGCTCGCCTGCATGGTGAGTGTCTCCGGTTGGTCTTGTAGGGCGCCGTCTGTGCGGCGTTCATTGCGGCATTTTTCGCGGTATTGATCGCGTCAATCCACTGCATTGCGTCACAGCGACGCTTGCAGCATGGCGTGGTAATCGGCTTCGGACGCCTCGCGTGGATTGGTCTTGTGGCTGTGGTCCTTGAGCGCGCCCTTGATGATGTCCGGGAACATTTCAGGCGTCACGCCCAGTTGCGCGAGGCCCGTCGGCAAGCCAAGCCGTTGCGTCATCGTTCGCACCGAGGGCGCGACCTCCGCCCCGCTGCCCAGCCCCATTGCCGTGGCGAGACGGTTGAGCTTGTCCTCGTCGCGCACCGAAGGCGCGGCCTCGTTGAATGCGAGCACGGCAGGCAGAAAAATCGCATTGAGCGTGCCATGATGCAGGCGCGGATTGATGCCGCCGAGCGAATGGCTCAGGCTATGCACGCAACCCAAACCCTTCTGGAACGCAAGCGCGCCCTGCATCGATGCGCTCATCATGTTCAACCGCGCCGCGCGGTCGCCCGGCTCGCGCGTCGCGCGTTCGATATGACGCCAGGCGCGCCACAGACCGTCGAGCGCAATGCCGTCCGCGGGCGGATTGAACGCGGGCGCGAGGAACGTCTCGATGCAATGCGCGATGGCGTCCATGCCCGTCGCGGCCGTCAACGCGGGCGGCAGTCCCAGCGTCAGGTCCGGGTCGCAGATCGCCACGCGCGGCACCACGAACGGCGAGATCACGCCCACCTTGCGGCCGTCGTCGAGAATCAGAATGGCGCCACGGCCCACTTCGCTGCCGGTGCCCGCCGTCGTGGGCACGGCGATCACCGGCGCGGTTCTGGCCGTGATGTTCGCCACCCCGCCTTCGATCACGGCAAAGCGTTGCAGCGGCCCCTCATGCGTCGCGCAAACGGCGACGCCCTTGGCCAGATCGATCGACGAACCGCCGCCCACGGCGACGATGCCGTCACAATCGCCTGCCCGGTAGGCCGCCACAGCTTCGCGCACCGCGGCCTCATTCGGGTTCGGCGGCGTGCCGTCATAGATCGTTGCGGGCGCAACGGCACCCAGTGCGTCGAGCACCGTATCGATGATGCCCGCCGCGCGCACGCCCTTGTCCGTAACGATCAGCGGCCGTCGAATGCCAACCCGTTCGCATTCGCTTTTGAGCAAACGGATGGCGCCATAGTCGAACTGAATCTGCGTGATGTAGTTGATGAGAGACATGGGAATGAGCTTCAGTTATAGTGGGTGCGGGCACTGAGGCGCCGGACGAGTCGGCGCCGGATATCGCCTCTTTCAGCCAGTATAGGGAGATGCCCATTGCGCGGTAATTGAGAACATTTGATACAGATATAACTTTCCCTCAACCCCATGACACCCCCGCTCAATTCCATCATCTCCCGCCTGCACCTGAAGCAACTGCGCCTGTTGATCGCCCTCGGCGATCACGGCTCGCTGCTCAAGGCCGCGCAGCAGGTCGCGCTCACGCAGCCCGGCGCAAGCAAGGCCTTGCAGGAAATCGAAACGACGTTTGGCACCTCCCTGTTCAATCGCACCAACCGTGGGCTCGAGCCCAATGAAGCTGGCCGCTGCGTGATCCGCTACGCGCGGCTGATCCACACGGATCTGTCGCATCTGCGCGAGGAGATGGTCGGGATCATGCGCGGCCAGGGGGGACGTGTGGCCGTCGGGGTCATCATGGGAGCGGTGCCGCTCCTGACCGACGCGATCAGCTCGCTGATCGTCCGGAACCCGGAAATCTCGGTGGAAATCGTCGAGGACACGAGTACGGCGCTGCTCAGCCAGATCGACGAAGGCAGGCTCGATCTCGCGATCTGCCGCACGACGGTCAGTCAAACGCCGCAGCATTACGAGTCCGCAAAGCTTCAGGAAGAAACGCTCGCCGTCGTCGCCAACGTGCACCATCCACTGCGTCGCGCGAAGCGCGTCACGCTCCAGGACCTGGCGGAATACCGCTGGGTGGTGTATCGGGCGAACATGCCCATGCGGCTATTGCTGGAACGCGAGTTCCGTGAAGCCGAAATCCGCTTTCCCATGCACCTGCTCGAAACCACCTCCGCGTTCGCCACGCTCGCGCTGCTGCAAGGCAATCCGTCGTTCGTCGCGCTTGTCTCGATCGACGTGGCGCAGTTTTTCGCGCGTCACGAGATGACGTGCATCCTGCCGCTGCACCTGGGTTCGCGCAGCGAGCCCTATGAACTGGTCACGCGAAAAGGTTCGCAACTCTCGCCCGGTGCGAGACAGTTGATCGAGGAATTGACCCGCGAAGAGGAAGCCCGGAACTGAACTTGCGCGAGCCCGGCTGACGCATGACCGCCGCCGGCCGGGCTCGAACGCATCCCGGCTCAGGCGCGGCCCTTGTCGGCAAACGAGGCGGCCAGAGCCTGCAAGCCGTCCCGATAGATGCCTTCGAATAGGCGCGATGCTTCCTCGTCGCTCACGCCCTGCGGCGTGAATTCGCCGCTCCAGTCAACCTGCGCTGCCCTGCCCCCCTCGATCTCGCGCACTTGCAACGTAGAGCGATAGCCGGTCACGGGAAACGGCGCTTCGAGGATCGAGTAGGTATAGCTGCGCGCACGGTGATCGAACGCTTCCAGACGCTCGACGATCACGTCGCCGCCCGGATTGGCGAGACGCCGCACACGGCCGCCTTCACTCAATTCGCTCGACGGAATATAGGGTAGCCAGTCCGGCAGCGAGTTGAAGCCGCCGATCAGCCCCCACACCACGTCGGGCGAAACGGGAATGCGAATGGATGCATTGGCCTGAGCCATCTCGATCTCCTTATGCGTTGGCCGGCAGCGGTGCGTTCGGGGCCACGAGGCCCTGCTCGCGCAGCTCGCGCCAGAAGTCCGCCGGAATCGCTTCCTTGACGGCGGCGTGGTCTTCGGCAATGCGCTCCGGCTTGCTCGCACCGGGGATCACCGCGGCCACCACCGGGTTGGCGAGCACGAACTGCAACGCGGCAGCCTTCACGCTCACGTTGTGTCGCGCGGCAACGGCCTTGATGCGCTCGACCTTCGCGAGAATTTCGGGCGACGCCTTCTGGTATTCGAAGTTCGCACCGCCCGCGAGCACGCCCGAGCTGTACGGACCGCCGGCGACGATCTCCACGTTTTTCGCGGCGGCGGCAGGCATCAGGCGCTGCAATGCGCGCTCGTGATCGAGCAGCGAATAGCGGCCTGCGAGCAGGAAGCCGTCCGGCTTCGTTTCCGAGAGATCGAGCAGCAGTTCGCACGGCTCGACGCGGTTCACGCCCAGGCCCCACGCCTTGATGACGCCTTCGTCGCGCAAGCGGTCGAGCACACGGAACGCACCCTTGCGCGCCGTTTCGAACACGGAAAGCCACTCGTCTCCGTAGAAGTCCTGAGCGACATCGTGCACCCAGACGATATCGAGGCGGTCCATCTTCAGGCGCTTGAGGCTGTCCTCGATCGAACGCAGCGTCGCGTCGGCCGAATAGTCGTTGATAATTTTATTAGGACGACCAAATGCGAACACGCCGCCTTTTTCGCCCAGGTCACGTGCGCCGGCGTCCTCGATTTCATCGAGAATCACGCGGCCCACTTTCGTGCTCAGCACGTATTCATCGCGCCGATAGTCGGCGAGTGCTTCGCCAAGACGCATTTCGGACAGACCGGCGCCGTACAACGGGGCCGTATCGAAATAACGCACACCCTGGTCCCACGCAGCCTTCACGGTCGCCAGCGCTTCGGCTTCGGGGATGTTACGGAACATGTTGCCAAGCGGCGCGGCGCCAAAACCCAGCTGAGTGCCAGCGGGCAATTTATCCTTGATACTCATCGACTTGCTCCTTTGGTTGAGTCGGTAGCGAAAGTCTAGGGTGGCAACTTAAGTCTGTCCAAGACATAATGTGACAAACTTGAGTCCCGATAGGTCTTATATGCTCGACATCCGCCAGTTGCACTATTTCGTGGCCGTCGCCGAAGAAGAACATGTCGGCCGGGCCGCCGAACGGCTTCATATTTCACAGTCGCCGCTGAGCCGCCAGATCGCCCAACTCGAGGAAAGCCTCGGGCTGACGCTGTTCGAGCGTTCGCAGCAGCGTATTCGTCTGACAAGGGACGGGCGCACGTTTCTCGCGGAAACGCAGGCGTTTCTCACGCACGCGAAGCGCCTGGAATCGCTTGCGCGGCGTCTGGGCCGCGGCGACGAAGGCGGGCTGTGCATCGGCTATCTGGAGAACGCGATGCACTCCGGCGTGCTGCCCGGCGCGCTGCGCCAACTGCGCGCCGAAAAGCCCGATGTGCACATCGCGCTCTACAGCCACGGGTCCACGGACCAGCTGACGGGCCTGCGCCAGCGCAGCCTCGACATCGCGCTCGTTTGCGAGCCGCCGCAGGCCGACGATCCGGAACTCGAAGCCGCGCTGGTGCTCGACGATCCCATGCTGCTCGCGATTCCCGAGGACCATCCGCTCGCCCACGCGCAGCACTTCACGCCCGAAGACCTGGCGGCGCAGAAGTGGATTGCGGTGATGCACGAAGAAGGTGTCCTGCGCCACGACAATTTCATCGCGGCCTGCGCGAAGGCCGGCTTCACGCCCGATATCGCGATGGAGGCGACCGAGCCGCTCGCGGCCCTGGGGCTCGTCGCGGCGGGCCTCGGGCTCACCATGGTCCAGCAAAGCCTGCGACGCCAGGCGCCGGCCGGCGTGGTGCTGCACGAGCTCTCGTGGTTCAGCTATCGCACGCCGCTATGGGCCGCGTGGCACCGGGTCAACCTGAGGCCGCTGGTGGGACATTTCCGGCAGACGCTGTTGCAGTCGAGCCTTGCGCTGCACACTGCGGGCGGCAACTGATACCCGTGATCTTCCACGCACATCGACTCACACCCACACACACCCGCGGCTGCACCCGAATCAAGCCTTTCCCTTCAGGAAAGCACGCTTGAAGCTTGCTCAATTTTCGCGCTGGCGAAAATCTCCCACACTTGCCATCACGCCCCGTCCGCCTGCCCGGCGCGGGGCGCATCCGAAGCGCGACCCATCGCGCGGCACACAGAACATACCCAAGGGTATGGGAGACTGGAGACAGCATGAACACGCAATCCCTGGACCTCGGCGGCACGCCGGACGAGGCCGCGCGCCAGCGGGCCGCCGACGCCGCGCACCGAAACCCGCACGACGTCACCCTCGGCAACTTCATGGACGACATGCCCGTGGGCGCGTTGCACCGGTTCGTGGTGTGGGTCGTCGGCATCGGCCTCTTCTTCGACATGTACGAGATCTTCCTCGTCAGCTCGATAGGCGCCGCCCTGCAAAACGAATACGGGCTCGACGCGCACAGCCTCGCGTTCAAGCTCCTGCTCGCGTCGGCTTTCGTCGGCATGTTCTTCGGTTCGCTCTTCCTCGGCAGTCTCGCCGACCGCATCGGGCGGCGGCGCGCCTTCCTGCTCACACTCGTCTGGTATAGCGCGTTCTCGCTGCTCGCGGCGTTCTCGGTGAACGCCACCATGCTCGTGATCTGCCGCTTTCTCACCGGCGTGGGCGTTGGCGCGATCTACCCCGTGGCCGACAGTTTCCTTTCGGAAATCCTGCCGAAAGACCGGCGCGGGCGACTCGCCGCATGGGCTTACACCACCTCGTATGTCGCGGTGCCGCTCGTCGGCTTTCTCGCGGTGTGGCTCAATCCGCTGCACCTGGGCGGCATTGCGGGATGGCGCATCATTCTCGCCATCGGCAGCCTTGGCGCGGTGTTCGTGCTGGCCGTTCAGCATCGCCTGCCCGAGAGCCCGCGCTGGCTGCTCGCGCAAGGCCGCGCCGAAGAGGCCTATGCCTCGCTGAGCCGCTTCGCTCAGAGCGCGGGCGCCCACATGCCGCAGCGTTTCGCCGAGCCCCGCGAGCCCCAGCGCCCACTGCGCCTGGTCGATCGCATCGCCCTGCTGCGCCGTGCGCCCTATGACAAGCGTTATCTCATGCTGGTCGTCTTCCACCTGTTCCAGGGCTTCGGCTACTACGGCTTCGGCACGCTCGCAGGCGTGGTCGTGAAAAGCCGCGGCATCGACGTGACGGGCAGCACGCTCTTCGTCGCGCTCTCGTTCCTCGGCTATCCGATCGGCTCGCTGCTCTCGATTCCGCTCCTCAACTGGATCGAGCGCCGCACGCTCGTGATCGCCTCGCTGGTCTCGATCGCGATTTTCGGCCTGGGCTTCGCATATTCGAATCAGGCCGCGCTGATCGTCGGCTTTGGCGTGCTCACCACCTGCGCCTCGAATGTCTTCAGCAATGCTTATCATGTCTATCAGGCGGAAATCTTCCCGGCCAGCGTGCGTTCCACGGCAATCGGCAGCACCTATTCGCTGTCTCGCATCGTCAGTAGCGCGCTGCCTTTCGTGCTCCTGCCGGTGCTCACCCAGCACGGCCCGCTCGCGATGTTCGGGGTGATTTCGGGCGCGCTCGCCATCGTCGCCGTGACCTTGCGCGCGCTCGGGCCGCTCACCACGCGGCGCAGCCAGGACGAAATCAATCCGGTCTGATGCGTCGCGCCACGTGTTGACTGCCGGGGCAGCGGCCGCGATATGCGGCCGCCGCCCCTTTGTTTATGGGTTCGCGCGCGCCGACATGTAATCGAACAGGCTCACGATATCCGAGCTTGGCGCACTGTCCGCCTTCATGCCCACCCAGAGCGTGCGCGTCGCCCACGCGTCCGCGAGCTTCACCTTGACGACGCCCGCCTTGCCGCGCTCGTCGCTCACCGCGTCGCGCGGCAGCACGCCAATGCCGAGCCCCGCTTCGATCATGCGGAACACGCCGTCGAAGTTCGAGGCCTGAATGCGCAGCTTGAGCGAGCGTTCGATGGCAAACGCCGCGTCGGTCATGCGCGCGAGCAGCGAACTGCCGTCGCTCAAGCCCACGTAGTCTTCGTCGAGCGTATCCGCGAACCGGATGATGTCGAGTTGCGCGAAGCGATGACCGCGCGGCACGAGCAGCACGAGTTCATCGCGACGATAGAGCCGCCGCTCGATGCCGGGCGCGGGCACGTTGTCGGCGAACACGCCGAGATCGGCCTTGCCCGCGCCGAGCGCCTCGACGATCTCGTGGCTCAAGCGTTCTTCGAGGCTCACCTTGATGCCCGGATGCTCGTTGAGAAAGCGCGCGAGATCGACGGGCAGGAACTGCACGATTGCCGAGGTGTTGGCCCACATGCGCACGTGGCCGCGCACACCGGCGGCGTAGTCGCTCATCTCTGTCGCCATGCGGTTCACCTGATCGACCACGCGCGTGGCGTGTTCGAGCAGCGCGTGCCCCGCCGGGGTGAGATCCACGCCGCGCGCGCGACGGATGAACAAGGCGCAGTCGGTCACGCTTTCCAGTTCGGCAATGCGCTTGCTGACCGCCGGAAGCGTGAGTTGCCCGTGTTCGGCCGCCTTGGTGAGGCTGCCGTGCTCGGCGACGAGCAGAAAGACTCGCAGCGACTGCAAATCGAAATGAAGGGGATTGACCATGATGGATGGGCGAGATGCGAAGCCGGTGCGAGAACCGATTGTGCGGCATCGCAGGCCGTGGGGGAAGTGCGCGGGGCATGAAGAAGCGGACGTGCTGCAATGCACGTCCGCGTGCCGGCCAGCGTGGCCGGTTGGTTCACCGCCGTACCGGCGCCCCCCGGTTCGACGGCGAAACCGCTGTGACCGAACCTAGATCAGCTCGGAAATCTCGATGAGGTTGAGATCCGGGTCACGCACGTACACCGAGCGTATCTTCTGCGTTGCGCCCGTGCGCTCAACCGGCCCTTCGACGATCGGCCAGTTCTGCTGCGCGAGATGCGCGATCACGGCGTCGAGCGGCACCGCCGCGATGAAGCACAGGTCGAGCGCGCCCGGCACCGGCACGTGCGCCTTCGGCTCGAACTCCGCGCCGCGCACATGCAGGTTGATCTTCTGGTTGCCGAAGCGAAACGCGAGGCGCCCCGCGCCGAAGGTCTCTAGTTGCATCTGCAACACTTCCGTGTAGAAGTGCTTCGTCGCCTCGGGGTCCACGCAGGTCAGCACCAGATGGTCGAGGTGATCGATCAAAGCCATGCTTCGCTCCTTGTCATGAGTGCGCCCGTTGTCCGGGCGGGTTTTGCGTTCTTTATCGCGCTTGTTCGGGAACCGGATGCAGGTCCAGGCGGCGGCCGGCCTTGAGAATCTGGCTGGGCACATCGTGGCCGATCAAGCCCGGCAGCAGTGTCGCGGCGTCGAGCACGGCGGCGAGATTGACGCCCGTATCGTAGCCGTCCAGTTCGAGCATGTGCACGAGCTCCTCGGTGCACACGTTGCCCGTGGCACCCGGCGCATAGGGGCAGCCGCCCAGGCCGCCGAGCGAGGCGTCGAAGCGCACGATACCCGCATCGAGCGCCGCGAGCGTGTTCGCGAGCGCCATGCCGCGCGTATTGTGGAAATGCAGCGTGAGTTCGAGCGCGCCGAACGCCTGCGCCGCCCTCTCGCTCAGCATGCGAACCTGTGCGGGATGCGCCATGCCGGTCGTGTCGCACAGCGTGACGCCCTGCACGCCCAATTCCGCGAAGCGCCGCATCCAGCCAAGCACGTCCTCCACCGGCACGTCGCCTTCCATCGGGCAGCCCATTGCTGTGGAGAGCGAAACATTGATCGCCACGCCCGTGCCACGCACCGCATCGATCACGTCGCGCAACTGCGCGAACGACTGCTCGCGCGCCATACGCAGGTTGGCGCGATTGTGGCTCTCGCTCACCGACATCACGAGGTTCACTTCGTCCACGTTGCACGAAAGCGCGCGTTCCGCGCCGCGCACATTGGGCACGAGTACCGTATAGACGACGCCGGGCACGCGCTCGATGCCGTGCATCACCGCTTCCGCGTCGCGCAGCGCGGGAATCGCCTTGGGCGACGTGAACGATGTCACCTCGATCTTCGCGTAGCCGCATGCGCTCAGGCGGTCGATCAGCGCGATCTTGTCGTCGGTGTCGATAAAGGCGGCTTCGTTCTGGAAGCCGTCGCGCGTCGCGACTTCGTTGAGATACAAGCGCTTCGCCTTCGAGTTTTCCTGATTTCCGATCGTCATCTTCCCGTTCTCCATTCAGATCACGCCGCGTGCGCGCCATGCTTCACGCGTTGCGGCGTCCACGCCTATCGATTCCAGCACCGTGTCGGTATGCTCGCCGAGCGTGGGTGCGCTGCGCTCGATCGTGCCGGGCGTGCCGCACAGTTTCGGCACCACGCCGGGCACCTGCACCGGCGTGCCGTCGGGCAAGCTGTCTTCCACGATCATGCCGCGCGCGTGGTAATGCGGATCGGCCGCGATATCCGCCACATCGTAGATGCGCCCCGCCGGAATGCGCGCTTCGTTGAGCGCCGCAAGCACTTCGTCGAGCGTGTGGCGCGCGGTCCATTCGCCGATGGCGAGGTCGATGCGCGCCACCTGCGCGACCCGCCCGTCGTTTTGCGCGAGCGCGGGATCGCAGCCCAGGTCCGCGCGCCCGATCAACTCCATCAGGCGGCGGAAGATGCTGTCGCCATTGCCCGCGATCAGCGCGTACTTGCCGTCGCTGCACCGGTAGGCGTTGCTCGGCGCGATGCCGGGCAGGCTGCTGCCCGCGGGCTGGCGCACCGCGCCGAACACGGAATACTCGGGCAGGAGGCTTTCCATCATGTTGAACACGGACTCGTAGAGCGCGACATCCACCACCTGCCCCTTGCCGCCTTGCTGCTCGCGATGGCGCAGCGCCAGCAGCACGCCAATCACGCCGTGCAGCGCCGAAAGCGAGTCGCCAATCGAAATGCCCACGCGTACCGGCGTGCGCTCCGGCTCGCCGCTCAGGTGGCGCAGGCCGCCCATCGCCTCCGCGACCACGCCGAAGCCCGGCCGGTCGCGATACGGTCCCGACTGCCCGTAGCCCGAGACGCGCAGCATGATGAGGCCGGGGTTGATCGCGCTGAGTTCGTCCCAGCCGAGGCCCCAGCCTTCGAGCGTACCGGGGCGGAAATTCTCGATCAGCACATCCGTTTCCGATACGAGACGGCGGATCACGTCCTGCCCTTCGGGCGTGCGCAGATCGAGCGTGACGGATTCCTTGTTGCGCGACTGCGCGGCCCACCAGACCGAGGTGCCGTCGTGCAGCAGGCGCCACTTGCGCAGCGGATCGCCCACGCCCGGCGGCTCCACCTTGATGACGCTCGCGCCGAATTCGGCGAGCATGCGGCCTGCAAACGGGCCCGCGATGAGCTGTCCGAGCTCCAGAACGCGGATTCCTTCGAGTGGTCGTGGCATGGCGGTGTCTCCTCAGACTGCGACTATGGACGACATCATGGACCCGCCTGCCCCCTTTGATAATCGATGCTTGCTCAAGCTGGCTTGAGCAAATGGAAAGGGTCCGGCCGCGCGCGGTGTTTCGCATCCGGCTTCAGGCCAGCCGATATTTCCTCATCGGAAAGTCAGTTGGCGCATTGGGCAAGCCATCGGCACGCGCCGTGAGGGACAATGAGCGGACCGTCCCTCAAATGCTCTCGCTACGCACCATGCACGTTGTCTTTCTCGACCGCGCGACGCTCGCGCCCCAAACGCAGCTTCGCCCTCTGCCTTTCGAGCACACCCTGGAAACGTTCGAGCGCACCGCGCCCAACGAGGTCGCCGAGCGCATCCGCAACGCCGATATCGTCATCGCGAACAAGGCGCGTCTCAGCGCCGAGGCGCTGGCCGGCGCCACACGCCTGCGCATGATCGCCGTCGCCGCCACGGGCACCAACAACGTCGATCTGCACGCCTGCGCGGCGCGCGGCATTGTCGTGAGCAACGTGCGCGACTACGCCGGCCACAGCGTGCCGGAGCATACGTTCGCATTGATCTTCGCGCTGCGGCGCAGCCTGCTCGCCTATCGCGAGGCCGTGCGCGCGGGCCGCTGGCTCGAATCGGGACAGTTCTGTTTCTTCGATTTTCCGATCCGCAATCTGGCCGGCTCGACGCTCGGCATCATCGGCGACGGTGCGCTCGGGCAAGCCGTCGCGCACATGGCGCGGGCGCTGGGGCTGCGCGTGCTGTTCGCGGCGCGCAAAACGCGCAACGACGCGCAGGCGGGCTATGTGCCGCTCGACACGCTGCTGGAAGAAAGCGACATCATCACGCTGCATTGCCCGCTCACGCCGGAAACACAGCATCTGATCGACGCACAAGCGTTTGCGCGCATGAAGCGCCGGCCCTTGCTGATCAATACGGCGCGCGGCGGACTCGTGGACGAGGCGGCACTGGCTGATGCGTTGCAATCGGGCGCGATTTCGGGTGCGGGGTTCGATGTCGTGACGCAGGAACCGCTGCCTGCCGATCATCCGTTCCAGGCCATCCTCTCGCACCCGGCGTTCATCCTCACGCCTCACGTTGCGTGGGCGAGCGACGAAGCCATGCAGGCGTTAGCGGACCAGCTGGTGGAGAACATCGCGGCCTTTCATGAGGGAAATCCGCGAAATATCGTGAATGCGCGTTGAGCGCGGGCGCGGCAGCCGCATCAGGGCCGCCCGCGCCTGAACCATCAAGCCAGCTCGGGCTGTTTGGCGTGCCACTCGTCGACGTTTTGCTTCGCCGTCTGCTCGACCATGCTAAGCGCCATCAGCACGTCAATCTTCAGTTTGGGAATCGCAAGCTCGACGCAAGGCAGCTTCGCCGCTTCAGCGTGTGCTTCGACTCCTTCCAACACCGCGCGGCACAGCCACTGGGTGTCGGTCGCGTCTGCTTTCGCATCGACAGTGACTCGAAAGCCACGATACTCGATCGCCATACAATCTCCCGAAACCTGACAAAACGTAATTTCCGATCCGCCGGCCGGTACCCCTGCCGACGATGAGGGGGCGACTATATCACCACTTGCGAACGCGTTCAGCGAGGTCCGCGTGAAGTACATAACGAAGTGTTTCCAAGGCGACGCGCCCGCATTCACGCCCCGTTTTTAGCGGACGATCCTGCGGGCGCGGCGGCGCGAAGATCCGTTCGGACTTCCGACGATCAACTGGCGAGCGTCGCGCGCAGCGGCGATTGGCGCGTCATGCGCCAGCCGACGATCGCGAGCGAAACGCCGGAAATAACCGCTGCAAGCGAAACGTAATACGCGGGGGCGAGCGTGTCGCCCGTCACGTGAATCAGCAGCTCGGCAATGGTGGGCGCGAAGCCGCCGAACAGCGTCACGCCAAGGCTATACGCGATCGAGAGCCCCGCCGAGCGCACGCGCACGGGAAAGATCTCCGACATCAACGCGGGCATGGGGCCCGAATACGCGGCCTTGAATATGCCGGCCGCGCCTTGCAGCACGAGCAGCCAGCCCAGCGTGGGATGACGCTGCAACAGCGAGAACATTGGATACGTAAGCGCGGCGAGCAGGATCGACGTGGTCAGCATGATGCGCACCCGGCCGATGCGGTCCGAGAGCGCGCCCATCACCGGCGAAAGCGCGAACTGCAAACCGCCGTTGAGCACCACCACGCCGAACGAGGTGGCCGCGGCCATATGAAGCTGCTTGACCGCATACATCGGCATGTAGAGCTGGAGGATGTACACGCCAACGGTGGATTGCGCGACGATGCCGACCGCGAGCAGCAGGTTGACCCACTCGCGCGTGAGACGCGGCGCATTCGTTGCGTGCGCATCGGTTGCCGGGCGTTCCTGCCGGTTCGCGAGGAACTCGGGCGTCTCGTCCAGATGCGAGCGGATATACCAGCCCACGGGCCCGAGCACGAGCCCGAAGAAGAACGGCACGCGCCAGCCCCACGCCTGCAACTGCGCGGGCGGCAGCCACCCCGCGAGGAGCGCGCCGAACGAGGCCGCGAGAATCGCGGCCGCGCCCTGGCTCGCGAACTGCCAGCTTGCGTAATAGCCGCGTTTCGTCGGGCTGTGCTCCACCATGAACGCCGTCGCGCTGCCGAATTCGCCGCCCACCGCAAAGCCCTGCACGAGCCGCGCCACCAGGATCAGCAACGGCGCTGCGAGGCCAATGGACGCATACGGCGGCATGACCGCCATTGCCAGCGTGCCGGCCATCATGAGCGCGATGGCGAGCGTGAGCGCCGCCTTGCGCCCCTTGCGGTCGCCGTACATGCCGAGCACGATCGCGCCGAGCGGGCGCATCAGGAACGAAATGCCGAAGGTGCCGACGGCAAGCAGCGTGGAGAGCCACTCGTCGTGCACGGGAAAGAACTGCTTCGCGATGATCGGCGCGAAGTAGCCGTACACGAGGAAGTCGAACCATTCGAGCGCGTTACCGATCGACGAGGAAAACACGATGCGGCGGACCATGCCGCGGCTAAGCGGCGCACGCGCCGGCGCGGATCCGGTTTCCATGTCAGTCTCCTTCATTTTTTATTTGGTCTACTCATTGATTCTCATGCGCGGTGGGCGGCGCTTGACTGCATGCGCCGCCCTGCGACGGGAATCCGGTGGCTAGAACCCGGCGGCGAGGCCGTCGCGCCGCGTGTCGCTCGCGGCCACATAGCCGCGCTCGGGATCGTTGCGATCGAGCTTCCAGATGTACTGGCCCGAGCCGAAATCCATGTACGGATCGTCGATGCCCTTGATCTCGTGGCCGAGGCCTTGCAGCGCGTGCGCCGTTTGCGCGTCGAAGGTCGATTCGATGTCGAGCGTGAAATCGCGGTTGACCTTCCAGCGCGGCGCGTCGCACGCGGCCTGCGGCTGCTGGCCGTAATCGAGCATGCGCACGATGGATTGCAGATGCCCTTGCGGCTGCATGTCGCCGCCCATCACGCCGAAGCTCATCACCGCTTCCTGGCGGCCGTCCACCTGCTGCGTGAGGAAGGCCGGAATGATGGTATGGAACGGACGCTTGCCGCCTGCCACGGCATTCGGCGAAACCGGGTCCATCGAGAAGCCGCAGCCGCGGTTCTGGAGCGCGATGCCCGCGCCCGGCACCACCACGCCCGAGCCGAAGCCCATGTAGTTCGACTGGATGAAGCTCACCATCATGCCGCGTTCGTCCACGGCGGAAAGATAGATGGTGCCGCCCGAGCGCGGCATGCCGAAGTCGAACTGCGTGGCGCGCTTCGGGTCGATGAGCTTCGCACGCTCTTTCAGGTAGGCGCTGTCGAGCATCTGCTCGGGCGTGACTTCCATCGAACGCGGATCGGCCACGTAGCGGTAGACGTCGGCGAATGCGAGCTTCATCGCCTCGATCTGGAGATGCTGCGATTCGAGGCTGTCGAGCGCGAGCGAGCCCATGTCGAACTGCTCGAGAATGCCGAGCGCGATAAGCGCGGCGATGCCCTGCCCGTTCGGCGGAATCTCGTGAACCGTGTAGCCGCGATAGTCCTTGCCGATCGGCTCGACCCACTCGGGGCGATAGTTGCGCAGGTCGTCGAGCGTGAGCGCCGCGCCGCCTTCGCGCGCAAACGCGGCGATGCGCTCGGCGATCTCGCCTTCGTAGTAGTCGCGCGGGCCGCGTTGCGCGAGCTGGCGCAGCGTGGCGGCGTGACCCGGAAAGCACACGCGCTCGCTCACTTCAGGGGCGCGGCCGCGCGGCATGAACGTCTCGGCAAAGCCCGGCTGGTTGTGCAACTCGGGAATCGCCGCCTGCCACTTGCGCGCAACGATGGTGGCCACCGCATGGCCGCGCTCGGCGATTTCGATGGCCGGCGCCATCAGGTCCGCGAACGGCAACGAGCCGAACTTCGTGTGCAGCGCTTCCCAGCCGGCGATCACGCCGGGCACCGTCACCGTGTCCCAGCCGCGCTTGGGCTGCTTCGCGAGACCGTTTTCCTCGCCGTATTTGCGGCGGAAGTAATCGACGCTCCATGCAGCCGGCGCGTTGCCCGAGGCGTTCAGGCCGTGCAGCTTCGCGCCGTCCCAGACGAGCGCGAAGCAGTCGCTGCCGAGGCCGTTCGACACCGGCTCGACCACCGTGATGGCCGCCGCCGCCGCGATCGCCGCGTCGATGGCGTTGCCGCCTTGCCAGAGCATGCGCAACCCCGCCTGTGCGGCGAGCGGATGCGAAGTCGAAACGATGTTGCGGGCGAACACCGGCAGGCGCGGTGTGGAATACGGGTTTTGCCAGTTGAAGCGCGTCATGGAAGTTCGGATTCCGATGGGGAAAAGTGGCGCGGCCGCCCGTGGCGCCGCGCGCGGTTCATGCCAGTGTTTCGATTATCTTGAAGGATCACGCAAAAAAATATTAATATTTTATTCTCGATACTTAAGTTTCTTTTACATGTTGACCCTACGCATGTTGCGCACCCTCCAGGCCGTCGCTCGCAGCGGTTCGTTCGCCACGGCGGCCGAGAAAACGGCGCTCACCCAGGCGGCCGTGAGCGTCCAGATGCGCGGGCTCGAAGAAGCGCTCGGGCGCCAGTTGTTCGACCGGCGGGCACGCCAGGTGGCACTCACCCGCGAGGGCCGCGAGATCTGCGGGAAAGTCGAACACATTCTCGCGTTGATCGACGCACTGCCCGCGAGCACAGCGGACACGATGCGCGGCTCGATCATCATCGGCGCCGTGGTGTCGGTGATCGGCGCGCTTTCGCTCGCCGTCGCGCACCTCAAGACCGGCCACCCCGAACTCGAAGTGCGCCTCACTTCGGCCCGTTCGAACGAACTGGCGCGCATGGTGGAGGACGGCGACGTCGATCTGGCCGTGGTGGTGGGCAGCGCGGATGGTTCGTTACACGAAACACTTTCGTGGACGCCGCTCTACGAAGAACCGCTCATGCTCGTCACGAGCCGCGCCACAGCCGGCGACGACGCGCGCCGCATCTTGCGCGAGCGCGGCTTTCTGCGCTTCGACCGGCGCGTGCCGACCGGCGTCGTGATTGACCGCGCGCTGGCCGAGCTTGGCATCGAGCCGCTCGAATACCTGGAGCTGAACTCCATCGAAACGATCGTCTCACTGGTGCGCAACGATGTAGGCGTGAGCGTGCTGCCCGTGCTGCAAGGCGGCAACTGGAAAAACGATCCCAATTTGCGCCTCGTGCCGCTGCCGGGGCGGCCCTTCTTGCGCACGGTGGGCATGATCCAGCGGAAAGCGCATAAGCCGACCTTGCTCACACAAACGATTGCAGACATGTTGCGGCGTTGATGGCGCGCGTGGCGGCGCGGTGACAGAACAAACCGATGCGGCGTTATGTCCGCGAAATTCCGGGCTTCCCCGTGATCAGGCACATGGCGGCCGCCACACCGTGGGACTAGAGCGCCCCTCGGGTTGACCGATCTCACTCCGAAAGTAAAATGAAAGCATTGAAACAAGAGCAAACGCGGCTACCCGCCTCTTAACGCCCAACAGAAAACGTTCGCGCTCTTACCGGAGCGCGAGAATTACTAAGCAATGCGAAGTTATTGATCGGAGAGAAAATCATGCAAGCCAGAACCCGCACCCTCGCCATCGTCGGCATCGTGATCAGCGCCCTCGTCGCGGGCCAGGTATTCGCCCAAACCAGCGCCCAAGCCAGCGCGCAGACCAACGCACCGGCAAGCCAGCAAGCGCAGCCCGTCACCACGACCACGCATAGCGACCCGATCGTTCAGAAGCGCATGGAAATTCGCGATGCCAACCGGCAACAACGCGCGCGCACGGCCGAAGCGCGGCAGACCTTCAATCAGGAAGCGCGCGAAGCCAGAACCGAGCGCAACCAGTCGGCACAAGATTCCCGCGCCCGCGCACAGACCGCGCTCGACGCGCAGTAAGCCCACGCCATGACGCGTTCGCCCCCGCAGCCGCACGCATGCGTGGTGCACGCCACGCCAATCGCGTAAGCTACCGACGTTGCACGCTCACTCGCGAAGCCTCGCGCTTCGCGCCTCGAAGCGCAATCGTTACGGGAAAGCGAACGCTCCATGCAAAGATCGCCCATCGCGCCGGCCGCGAACGGACTGCGAAGACTGTGTGTCGCGGCATTGCCGCTATGCGTGATGGCATTAGCCGCGTGCCAGCGATTGCCGCCGCCCGGCGTGCGTACAGAATCCACCGCACTCTCACCGGCCGAGGCCCGCACGACGCCACTGGGCGTCGCCGTGACGGCCGAACTCGCCACTCATCCCGACTTCACCGGCATCGATCCGCTCTCGGACCCGCTGGAAGCGTTCGCTACACGTGTAGCGCTCGTGCGCAGCGCACAACGTACGCTGGACGTGCAGTACTACATCTGGCGCAACGACCTCACCGGCACCCTGCTGCTCGAAGAATTGCGCGAGGCGGCCGACCGCGGCGTGCGCGTGCGGCTGCTGCTCGACGACAACGGCATTCCCTCCTCGCTCGACACCACGCTCGCGGCGCTCAACACGCACCCGAACTTCGAGGTGCGTCTGTTCAATCCGTTCGTCACGCGCAAGCCCAAGGCGATCGGCTTTCTGACCGACTTCTCGCGCCTGAACCGGCGCATGCATAACAAGTCGCTCACGGCGGACGGCGTGGCGACCATTCTTGGCGGCCGCAATATCGGCGACGAGTATTTCGGCGCCACCGACGGCGTCGTATTTGCCGATCTCGACGTGCTCGCCATCGGCCCCGCCGCGACCGACGTCGCGCACGATTTCGACCGTTACTGGGCGAGCGCCTCGTCGTGGCCGGTGACGGATATCCTGCCCTCCGAGTCGCCCTCGGGCATGGCCACGCTCGATCGCGCGGCGCTTGCGGCGCGCCAGGACCCCGCCGCCGCAAGCTATATCCAGTCGCTGCGCAAGACCACCGACGTGCGCCGCCTGCTCGACGGCACGTTGCAACTCGAATGGGCGAAAACGCGGCTCGTCAGCGACGATCCCGCGAAGGCGCTCGGCACGGCGCCGGAGCACACGCTCATCCTCAGCCAGTTGCACGAGATACTCGGCGACCCGCATCGAGAACTGGACCTCGTTTCGCCGTACTTCGTGCCAGGCGAGACGGGCACGCAATACTTCACGCGCCTCGCCGCCCAGGGCGTGACCGTGCGTGTGCTCACCAACTCGCTGGAAGCGACCGACGTGTCCGCCGTGCACTCGGGCTACGCGCGGCGGCGCAAGGCGCTGCTCGAAGGCGGCGTCGAACTGTTCGAATTGCGCCGTGCCGCGGGCGCGAACAAGGAAACAGGCAAAGGCCCCTTCGGCAGTTCGGGGTCGAGTCTCCATGCGAAAACGTTCGCCGTGGATGCCGAGCGCGTGTTCGTGGGCTCGGTGAACTTTGACCCGCGTTCCGCGAAGCTCAATACCGAACTCGGGCTCGTGATCGAAAGCCCCGTGCTAGCCAGCCAGATCGAATCGGCGTTCTGGACGCGCGTGCCGCAGCTCGCCTGGCAAGCGCATCTCGACGCCGACGGCAAGCTCTACTGGACCCGCCTCTCCGACGGCACGCTCGTGCGCTACGACACCGAACCCAATACAACGTGGAATGAGCGGCTAGGCGTGTGGTTCTTCTCGATCTTGCCTATCGAGTGGCTGCTGTAGCGTAGCGGGACGGCATGGCGGCCTGGGGAACGTCGTTTTCCGCGTGCCCCACGCGATTCAGGCCGCCGCTTCGTTCATCGCCGTCACAGCATCGAGCGCGCCGCCCACCATGCGCCGCACCACCGGCTCCACCTGCTGCGCGAGCGCGGGCACATAGTCGAACGGCGCGGTCTCGCTCATGTA
>NZ_QLSU01000026.1 GCF_003268775.1 Paraburkholderia unamae | reverse complement strand
TACATGAGCGAGACCGCGCCGTTCGACTATGTGCCCGCGCTCGCGCAGCAGGTGGAGCCGGTGGTGCGGCGCATGGTGGGCGGCGCGCTCGATGCCGTGATGGCGATGAACGCTTCCGCAAGCCGCTAACGCGCGGCGATCGCCTGATTCTGCAACCGGAAAGATCGCAGGATCAGGCTCAGTAACGAAACGTCTCAAATTTTCCGGAACCCTTGGCGCCGCCCGGCGTCAACTCGCCATGACGCGAGTAAAGGGAACACCCACGGGAACACCCAAGGCCGCCCACAAGGGCGTCCATCGGCTTTCGCGTGGCTTTCTGGCGGCCGCGACTTCCACGACTGTGCAATGGCGCTTGTCTCGCGCCACAAATGGGCGCGCGCCTACCCAGTGTGCATCGCGCGCACGGTTTGCGAGCACGCGAGGCGACGCCCGGCGACATCGCAGCGGCGAAATGCTTACCATGGGTTACGCCGCCACACTTCGCGGCGTGCTGGCATTAAAGTCGCATGGTGCAGCCGCGCCCGCCCGCAGCCTTTTACGGAACCCTTTCACGCGGCATCGCGGCGGCCACGAATCGATCAGTCATCCTTACAAAAAGACCCGAAAAGCTGACAGCCTTGTCGAATTCCGGCTGCCTATCCCTTCAATCGTAATGTTCGAAGCGAACGGGAGTTGTCATTGATGAGTCAGGCGGCGCAGCGATCAATCGAAATCGACTTTCTACGCGGTTTCGCATTGATCTCCATTGCACTCGATCACATTCCGTCCAGCGTGCTCTCGCATGCGATGTTGCATAACTTCGCCTTCTGCGACTCCGCGGAAGTCTTCGTGTTCGTGAGCGGCTATGTGTGCGCGGCGAGCTGGCTGGCCATGGCGCAGCGCAAGGGGGCGGGGGCCGCGAACCGGCGTTTCTGGCGGCGCGGGCGCGAGATCTACGCCGCCTATCTCTGCACAGCGGCGTTGATGCTGCTTTCAGGCGCCGCCGCCGTGATGCTGCGTGTCGATTCGCCCCTCGTTGGCGAGACGGGCTTTTTGCGTTTCGCCGCGCATCCGTTCGCGATGCTCGCCAATATCGCCGTGTTTCGCGATCAGCCTTATCTCGCGGGCGTGCTGCCCATGTACATCGTACTGGTGCTCGCGTTGCCGTTCGTCATGCCGCTCGCGCGCCGTTCGCCCGACCTCGTGCTTGTCGGCAGTTTCGTGCTGTGGTTCGGCGGTTGCTGGCTCGTGAATTATCTGCCCACCGCGCCGGGCGCTATCTGGCCCTTCAACCCGTTCGCGTGGCAGGCCATGTTCATGCTGGGCCTGCTGTGCCGCCTTTATCCGGTGTCGCGCGCGTTCCAGACTTCATTGACAGGGCGCACCTTGACGGCGTTCGCGCTCGTGCTCGTCGCAACGTTCGCGTTCATCCGGCTCTTTGCCGATCTCGATCCGCAGCCTGGCTACATGAAACAGAACCTCGCGAGCGTGCGCATCGTGAGCTTTGCCGCCGTCGCGTGGCTTGCCGCCCAGGCGGTGCGCAAGGGATGGATCGCGTGGCTCGGGCACCGTCTGCCGGCTGTCGTCAACGTGGGGCAGCAGGGGCTCGTGTGCTTCGTGGGCGGCGCGGTGGCGTCGAACGTCATCGACACCCTGCTGCGCGCGACGCATACGATGGATTCGTTGCCCGCGCGGCTCGCGGGCGATTTGCTGGCTATCACGGCGTTGCTCACGCTCGCCGGCGGCGCGCGGCGGCTGAAATCGGTGCGGCCACGCGTTGCCCTGACGTGACGCACGTCACACGCGAGCGTGGTTTTCCAAAGGTGAGTGTTTGCGGGAGGCCGCGCGTTGCGGGCCTCGGCATATCGCCCGTATTGCGATTGGAACGCCCATTTTTTCTCCCACCCCTCCAGTGGCAAGCGCTGGAAGGTGAGGTTTTGCGGGAGCCGGGTGCGCCGCTTGCACTAGCGGCCCAGGTTCACGCCTTGGCGAGTTCGCGCACGTCGGCCGTGGGCGTCGATCCGAATGCATCGCTGAGCGCGTAATCGATCAACTGCGTGGCCGCCGTTTCCGGCGTGGCGAGCAGGCCGTTTTGCTTCAGTTGTTCGAACCGTTCGCGCATCGGGAAGTGTGCGACGCTCGTGGCACGTATCGTTTCCTGCATGCCCGTGTCCACCACGCCCGGCGCCACGCTGCAAATGCGCACGCCTTGCGGCGCGTCGAGTGCGACAGCGCGCGCGTGATGATCGAGCGCGGCCTTGGTCGCGCAATACACGCTCCAGCCGGGGTACGCATTGCGCGCCGCGCCGCTCGAAACATGCACGATGCGGCGCGACGCGTTTGCGTCCAGCGTGGGCAACGTGGCAAGCGCGTTCGCAAGCATCAGGGGCGCGGCCACGTTGAGCGTCACGGCGCGCGCAATCGCACCCGCGTCCTGCGCGCCGAGCGGGGCGATCGGCTCGACGGTGCCCGCGTTGTTGATGAGGATCACGCACTGCGCGCCGCTCGCGAACGCGCCCAGCGTGTCGCCGGCAAGCCAGCGTTCGAGCGCCGCGGGATCGGCGAGATCCACTACGGACTGCGTGAAACGCGCCGCGTGGCGCGACGCCAGGGCGTCATGCGCGCCACGGCCGAGGCCGAGCACGTCGATGTGCCGTTGCAGCAGCAATTCGGCGAGCGCCGCGCCCAGGCCGCGCGTATGGCCGGTGACGATGGCGCGAATGGCGCTACGGGGGGCGGATGTCGAATTCGTCATGGTGTCGTGAGAAAAAAGGGTGGCGATCCTTGCGTGCGCAAGGGCCTGCCGGATGGTGGATATCGACGGGATTTGCCGCGTCTGTTCGCGATTTTCATGCGTTTTGTATGTTCCGCGCACGACGCAACGCGTGGCGGCGGACGCAAAAAAACAGCGATGAAACGTCATTCGCCGGTGAGGTCGCCCGTGATTCGGTATCATAGCGTCCGATCCCATATGGAAGAGAGCTGGACGTGAAAGCCGCATCGCAACAACGCCGCACCCTGAGCTTCAAGGATGGTCTTCTCGAAATCAAGAAGAGCATGGGGATGGACACGGGCCAACCGGCCGAAGAACAGACGCAGAAGTCGCCTGGCAAGCCCGCGCACAAGGGTGCGAAGGGCCACGGCGGCTCCCACGCCCCGAAGGGCCCGCGCGCGCCGAGAGATGGCGCGCAGGCCGCCGGCGGCACGGGCGCCAACGAAGGGCGTTCGCGCTCGCGTCAGGGCCGTCCGCAGGGCGCGAAGGGGCAGCAGCAAGGTCAGCAGCCGGAGCAGGCGCAGCAGCAGCGCCGCCGCCCGGCGCGGCCCCAGCAGCCGCCCGCAGCGCCCCTGAGCGAAGCCGAAAAGGCGCGTATCGAGCGCAATCGCCAGCTCAACACGGTCTGGAACGTGTTTGCGAAGCACTATCCCGCGTTCCGCGACCGTCTGCCGCTGAAGATCGGCGTGGCCGAAGACCTCGTTGCGCGTCACCCCGAGTACGATCGCACGCTGATCGTCGCCGTGCTCAAGCGCCACGTGAACCATCCTCGCTATCACGAGCGCGTTGCGGCAGGCGGCTCGCGCTTTGAGCTGGATGGCACGGCATCGGAAGGCCCTGGCATCGACCCGTCGCACGTCGGCCGCGCCAACGCGGCGCTGACGCGCCAGAAGGCGAAGGCCGAGGCACAGGCCAAGGCGCGCGAGGAAGGCAAGGCTCAGCCCGAGCCGAAGGCGCAAGCGAAGGCTGAGGTGAAGGCAGAAGCGCAGGATGAGCCGGTGGTGCAGGCTGAGCCCGCGCAGGACGCCCAGCCGCAAGCGCAGGCTCCGGCAGCCGAGACGCCCGCGCAGCAGCCTCAGCAAGCGGAAAACGGCGAAACGCCCGCAGCCGACGCCTGAGCGAGTGTGAATGCGGCGCGCGTGCGCGCCGCATCAAGCCGGCTTTCACGCTTTCACGTCAAGACTCCTGTTTCGGTTACGACCCTCTCGCGGCGCGCCCGCGCGAGGGCGTTCGCACGTTTACCTGACGGCACTTGTCGGTGCGCGGGATGAAGCAGGTGCAGCCGCGCTGTCAGCTTCTGCGAATTCATTCGGACAACGATGTTTTTTCGCGGCTCGAATTGCCCGCAATTCCGGCAATTCCGGCAATTCCGGCAATTTCAGCAAGCGCACCGGATTGAACGCGATTTGACCTGACCGCAGCGGCCATCCGGCGCTCCACGCGCGGAAGTGCGACTAGTGAGTACTGGCCGAAGCCGCGTCTTGCGCAGAAGCCTGAGCCGCTGTCGATGCCGCCGAAGCCACGAGGCCGGCGCTCGCGGGCGCATCGCTCGCGGCAGGCTCGCTGGCATTATCGATCACACGGCTGAACTCCACGGCGCGCAGGCGGATCTTTTCCGCATAGGCCTTCGAGCCGCCATAATTCTTCATCGCGGCGTTGAGGTCGCCGCCGGCCGCGCGCTGGTAGCCGTAAAGAATCGAGGAGCCGACGTCGATGTTGACCTCGGGATCGGTGAGATCCTTGTTGTGCAGGATATTGCGATGCGCGGAAGGCACGACCTGCATGAGCCCGGTTGCGCCATTGGCGCCATGCGCCCGTTCGCGAAAGCGCGATTCGATCGAGATGATGGCCAGCAGCACGGCGGGCGGCAGCGAGTATTTCTCGGCGGCACCCGTCACGGCCAGTGAAATTTGCGCGGCCTTTTCCTTCGCCACGCCGAACTTCTGCGTGAGGTAGGTCGAAACCACGGCGGTGCGCGGCGTGCTGACGGTCTCGCTCGCGGGAACCTGCTGGGCCTGCGCGGCCGCGGTTTGCACGAGGCCCGGCAACAGGGCGAGCAGGCAGAATAGCTGCCTCATGGCCGGTGCATAGGGTGAGAAAAGGGAAGGAGCAAGTATAACCGGCCTCGCGTGGCGAGGCCGGTTGATGTGTCATCTTGTTTTTGTGCGGCTGACCGGCGTCAGACAAGGACAAGGCGCCTTGCGCGCCCCGGGTTCAGGTCCGCGTCAGACACGCATTCAGACCTTCTGCACCGATGCTTTCCAGATTTCATCGATGCTCGCGGCGAGCGTCGCATCGAACTCGGCGTCGCTCATCGACTTCGTGAGGTCGTTGATGAGCGCGCGCGAAAAGCTTGCAATCATTCCATGGTTTTTGGCGAGCCGCGCGCAGGCGTCGCTGCGCGTATAGCCGCCGGAGAGCGCGACCACGCGCACCACGCGCGGATGCTCGATGAGCGGGCGATAGAAGTCCGGCGTATCGGGAATCGTCAACTTGATCATGACGTTGTGCGAGGCGGGCAGCGCGTCGAGCCCCTTGAGCAGTTCGGCGCGCAGCAGCGCCTCGGCCTTGGCCTTGTCGGGGGCCTTGATCGAGACTTCCGGTTCGAGAATCGGCACGAGCCCGTGCCCGGCGATCTGCGCGCCCAGCGCGAACTGCTGCGCGGCGATCGATGCGATGCCCGAAGGCGAGGCGTGCTCGACCACCGAGCGCATTTTGGTGCCGAAAATGCCGGCCTTCACGGCGCGTTGGAGCAGGGTGTCGAGGGCGGGAATCGGCTTCATGAGGCGGACGCCGTCGGCCTCGGCTTCCAGACCCTTGTCGACCTTGAGAAAGGGCACCACGCCGCGGTCGTTCCAGAGGAACGCGGGCACGGGCTTGCCACCCGCTTCGCCTTCCATGGTGGCTTCGAAGAGAATCGCGCCGATCACCTTGTCGCCCGTGAACGCCGGTGCGCTGATGATGCGCACGCGCATTTCGTGGATCAGGCGGAACATCTCGGCGTCGCCGCTATAGGCGCTCTCGGGAATGCCGTACTGGTGTAGCGCGCCCGGCGTCGAGCCGCCGCTCTGGTCCAGCGCTGCGATGAAGCCCGGTTTGTCGCGCATCTGCGCGAGCATTTGCTCGTTTGCCATCGTTTTACCTCCCGCTTTGGGGCGCCCTCGCGGGCGCAGTGACTCGAATCCGGCCGTCGGCTGCTGCGACGAGTGTACTTGCGCCGCCGCGCCGCGTCTTTGCCATTATGTGGGCACGGCCGCGCAGCGGGGCGCAAGCAGGGAAACGATAAGCCGTAGCAATTGCGGTGCCATGGCAGGCGATAAAAAATCCACGAGCGCGGGTCGCCCGCGTGCCCAGGCCATCACACGATCACCTGGGTTTGCGCGGAGCGGTCGTTCGCGAGCAGCGCCGAAAGCTTGCGCAGCGCGGCCTGCAACTGTTCGCGCCCGCCCGTCGCGCCGAGCGAGATGCGGATCGCATTGGCGGTTTCCGGGCCTTGCTGGAACGCCGTGGAAGGCGCCACGGCCAGCCCTTCGTTGCTCGCGGCGGCGGCCAGTTCACGCGCGTGCCAGTAGCGCGGCAGCGTGTACCAGACGTGAATGCCCGCGCCCGCCGTGGACCCCAGCGTGTGCGACGCGATGCGCTGGCGCTCGCGCGCCTCGGCCTTCACGCCCGCGAAAATCTGCTCGGCCACGCCTTCCTCGATCCAGTGCGTGGCGAGCGCATTGGTGAGCGGGGCGGCCATCAGCGAGAACGCGCGCAGCGCCGCCAGCAGTTGCGCGTGTGCCGCGCGGTCGGGCAGCGCGAGGTAGGCCGTGCGCAAGCCGGGCGAGAGCGTTTTCGAGAGCGTCGCGAGATAGCAGACCTGTGCGGGCGCGAGGCGCGCGAGGGGCGGGGGCGCATCGGGCACGAAGCGCCAGTACGGATCGTCCTCGACAATGCGCGCACCGCAGCGTTCGGCCACCCGCAGGATCTCCAGGCGCCGCGCCTCGGGCATGGTCGCCGTGGTGGGGTTTTGCAGCGTCGGGTTCAGGTAGACGAGCCGCGCCGCGTGCTCGCGGCACGCCGCTTCGAGCGCGTCGGGGCGCATGCCGTAAGCGTCGGCGGCCACCGGTTCGATGCGGCGGCCCAGTTGCGCCGCCGCGTGCGGCAGGCCGGGGTAGAGCAGCGGCTCGGTCAGGATCGTCTCGCCGGGGCGCGTGAAGGCGAGGATCAGCGCGGCCAGCGCCGCCTGTGCGCCGGGGCATACGGCCACGCGCTCGGGCGCGACTTCGCCGAGCATGGGTTGCAGCCACTTCGCGCCCGCTTCGCAGTCGGTGCGCCCGCCGCCGCCCACGTGGTAGGTCATGAGCAGATCGGCGTCGCTGCGCAGCAAAACGCGCGAGGTGCCTTCGCGCAACAGCGCATCCATTTCCAGCCCCACGGGCGGCGGCGGAATGTTCATGCTGAGGTCCACGCGTTGCAGCAGCTCGGCGCGCGGCGCGGCGATGAAGGTGCCGAGCGGCCCGCGCGCCTCGATCAGCCCGCGCCGCCGCGCCTCGTTGAAGCCGCGCGTCACGGTGGTCAGATCGACGCCGAGCAGGGTGGCGAGCGAGCGCTGCGCGGGCACGCGCTCGCCTGGGCGCAGCGCGCCGTGCGCCACCGCCTCTTCGATGAAATCAGCGAGCCGCAGGTAGCGCGGGCCGCTGCCCGCCTGCATGGCCGTGGCCCACGCCTGGATCCCGGCGGGGCTTTCGGTAGCTTGTTCGTGTGTCATTCTGTCGCGGATGTATGCGTCATGTCTTACTCTAGCATGCGTGCATGAAGCGCGTAAATCCATACATATAGGCTATGTATGGCTTCTATGGCGGCCCTCCGGCGGACTGGTCGGGCCGCTTGTGCGGCAGCAGAGTGAGCACGTATGGATGGGTTTGCGCGAATGTCAACCTTGGAACCAGACATGCGCACTCCAGACCCTTGTACCGGGCAGGCCGCGACCGCCGGCCCGCCATCTTCCCCGCTGATCTCACTCGCCTCGTCAACGTCGCGCGTCGCCGGCTTCATGCGCCGCGCGGCGCTCGCCGCGGCGGCCGGGCCGCTCGTCCTGCTCGGCGGCTGCAACATGGCGCTGTTCGCCCCGAAGGGCGACATCGGCGTGCAGGAAAAGAACCTGATCCTCATCGCGCTCGGCCTCATGCTGCTCGTGGTGATTCCCGTGATCGTGCTCACGCTGTGGTTTGCGTGGCGCTATCGCGCCTCCAACACGAACGCGACCTACGCGCCGCGCTGGTCGCACTCCACGGCCATCGAAGTGGTGGTGTGGTCGATTCCCTGCGTGATCGTGCTCACGCTCGCGGTGCTGATCTGGCACACGACGCACTCGCTCGACCCATACCGGCCGATCGAATCGCAAACCAGGCCCGTGCGCGTGGACGTGGTCGCGCTCAACTGGAAGTGGCTTTTCATCTATCCCGACTACGGCGTGGCCTCAGTGAACCAGCTCGCGATTCCCGTGGATACGCCGGTTGAGTTCAACCTCACCGCCGAGTCGCTGATGAATTCGTTCTTCATCCCGCAACTGGGCAGCCAGGTCTACGCGATGCCGGCCATGCAGACGAAGCTGCATCTGATCGCGAACGAGCCTGGCGTGTACACGGGCCGCTCGGCGGCCTTCAGCGGCCCCGGCTTCTCCGACATGCATTTCGACACGCTCGCCACGAGCCGCGCCGACTTCGACGCGTGGATCGCGCAAGCGAAAGCCTCGCCCACGATGCTGAGCCGCGCGGCCTACGAACGGCTCGCGCAGCCCGGCGAAAAGACGCCGGTCACGCTCTATTCGAACGTGGCGCCCGGCCTCTTCGACGGCATCGTCGGCAAGTACATGCGCGACGTGCACGGCAACCCGATTTGCGGCGCCGTCCCCAACGCCACCCCCGGCACCGGCGCCCCGGCGCTCACGCTCAACCGTAGCGCCATCCTGGCAGCGGAGTAATCACACATGTTCGGAAAACTCACGCTCGACGCCGTTCCCTGGCACGAGCCGATCATCATGGGCACCGGCGCCGTCGTGGCGCTCGGCGGCCTCGCCTTGCTCGCCGCGATCACGATCGCGGGGAAGTGGGGCTATCTGTGGCGCGAGTGGCTCACCTCCGTCGACCACAAGCGCATTGGCGTCATGTACATCATTCTCGCGATCGTCATGCTGCTGCGCGGTTTCGCCGATGCGATCATGATGCGCGTGCAACAGGCGCTGGCGTATGGCGACGCGGCGGGCTACCTGCCGCCGCATCACTACGACCAGATCTTCACGGCGCACGGCGTCATCATGATCTTCTTCGTGGCCACGCCGCTCATTCTGGGCTTGATGAACGTGGTGGTGCCGTTGCAGATCGGCGCGCGCGACGTCGCGTATCCGTTCGTCAACTCGCTGAGCTTCTGGCTTTCGGTGGTGGGCGCGGTGCTCGTGATGGTCTCCATGTTCGTGGGCGACTTCGCGGCCACGGGCTGGGTGGCGTATCCGCCGCTTTCCGAGCTTGGCTATAGTCCAACCGTAGGTATGGACTACTACATATGGTCGTTGCAGCTATCGGGGCTCGGCACCACGCTCTCGGGCATCAACTTCATCGTGACGATCCTGCGCATGCGCGCGCCGGGCATGGACATGATGAAGATGCCGGTGTTCGTCTGGACAGCGTTCATCACCAACATCCTGATCGTCGCGGTGTTCCCGGTGCTCACGGGCACGCTCGCGCTGCTCACGATGGACCGCTACTTCGACATGCACTTCTTCACGAACGAGCTGGGCGGCAACGCGATGATGTACATCAACCTGATCTGGGTGTGGGGCCACCCGGAGGTGTACATCCTGATCCTGCCCGCGTTCGGCGCGTACTCGGAAATCATCGCCACGTTCTCGGGCAAGCCGCTGTTCGGCTACAAGTCGATGGTCTACGCCACCTCGTCGATCGGCATTCTCTCGTTCTTCGTGTGGCTGCATCACTTCTTCACGATGGGCTCGGGCGCGAACGTCAACGCGTTTTTCGGCATCATGACCACGGTCATTTCGATTCCGACCGGCGTGAAGCTCTTCAACTGGCTGTTCACGATGTACCGCGGCCGCATTCGTTATCACAGCGCCACGCTCTGGACCATCGGCTTCATGGTGACGTTCGCCGTGGGCGGCATGACCGGCGTGCTGCTCGCCGTGCCGGGCGCTGACTTCGTGCTGCACAACTCGCTGTTCCTCGTGGCCCACTTCCACAACGTGATCATCGGCGGCGTGGTGTTCGGCTGCCTCGCGGGCGTGAGCTTCTGGTTCCCCAAGGTATTTGGTTTCACGCTCAACGAATTCTGGGGCAAGGTGTCGTTCTGGTGCTGGCTGATCGGCTACTGGCTCGCGTTCACGCCGCTCTACATCCTCGGTTTCGAAGGCATGACGCGCCGCATGAACCACTATGAAGTGGCCGACTGGCACCCGTGGCTTGTGGTGGCGCTCGTGGGCGCGGTGTTCGTGGGTCTGGGCATTCTCGCGTTCATCGTGCAGATCGTGGTGAGCCTGCGCAACCGCGAAGCCAATCGCGACGTGACCGGCGACCCGTGGGACGGCCGCAGCCTCGAATGGTCGACCTCGTCGCCCGCGCCGTTCTACAACTTCGCCGTGCTGCCCGAGATCACCTCGATGGAGCAGCACTGGGACAACAAGGAAGCGGGCCGCGCCTACGTGCAGCCGCGCAAGTACGAAGACATTCACATGCCGCGCAATACGGGCGCGGGCTTCATCATCGCGGCGTTCAGCCTGTTGTTCGGCTTCGCGATCGTGTGGCACATGTGGCTGTTCGCGGCGGTGGGCCTGATCGGCATGATCGCCACCTTCATCGTGCGCAGCTACGACCAGGACGTGGACTACTGGGTGCCGGCCGCCGAGGTCGAGCGCATCGAGAACGCGCGCTTCAAGCAACTCGGCATCAAGCGTGTCGATCAATCCGGGAAAATCGAGGAGATGGCTTAAACCATGGCTCACGCTGCTACTACCCACGCCCATGGTCATGGTCACGATCATGGGCACGACGACAGCACCAAGACCACGCTGGGGTTCTGGATCTACCTGATGAGCGACTGCCTCATCTTCGCGACGCTTTTCGCCACGTTCGGCGTGCTCGCGAATGCGACGGCAGGCGGCCCCGGGGCGAAGGAACTGTTCGAACTGCCCTATGTGCTGGGCGAAACGCTGCTGCTGCTCGCGAGCAGCGTCACCTTTGGCATGGCCATGCTGAGCCTGCACTCGCAGCGGCGCGAGCAGGTGATCGTATGGCTCGCCGTGACGTTCCTGTTCGGCGCGGGCTTTGTCGCGATGGAGGTGAACGAGTTCGCCAAGCTCATCGCCGACGGCGCGGGGCCGCACACGAGCGCGTACCTCTCGGCGTACTTCACGCTGGTCGGCACGCACGGGCTGCACGTCACGGCCGGTCTGCTCTGGATCGCGATCATGATGCACCAGACCTTCAAGTTCGGCCTGAGCGGCGCGGTGCGCCGCCGCCTCGCGTGCCTGAGCCTGTTCTGGCACTTTCTCGATCTCGTGTGGATCTGTGTGTTTACGTTTGTTTATCTGCGAGGTTTCCTGTGAGCCATTCCCATGCCACTCACCAGGCCGGCCACGACGCGTCGCATGGCAGCCTCAAGGGCTACATGATCGGCACGGTGCTCTCGCTCGTGCTCACGCTCGCCTCGTTCGGCGTGGTGATGTTTCGAGTCGTTTCGCCGGGCTTCGGGCTCGCGGCCATCGTCGTGCTCTGCATTGCGCAGCTTGTCGTGCAACTCGTGTATTTCCTGCATATCGGCGCGGCGCGCGAGCAGCGCTCGAATACGGCGATCTTCATCTGCACGGCGTTCCTGATCGCGGTGATCGTCGGGCTTTCGCTGTGGGTCATGCATAACGCCAACGTCAACATGATGCCCACGCAAATCTCGATCGACCGCGCCATGGCGCACGATTGACCGGCCTGCCTTTACCTGTCTCTACCGGCCGGGCTTTCCCGGCCGGTTTGGGCCCTGAAAAAGCACGCCTGCGAGGCTCCCCGACACCTCGGGCACAGTGCATGCGCTATACGAAGCGTCGCGACACACCGTCGCTTTTACGTGGAGTGTGACCATGAATAAGGACCAGGTGAAGGGCACGGCTGAAAAGATGAAGGGCAAGGTCAACGAGGCCGTGGGCCGCGCAACCCATAACCCGGCGCGCGAAGTGAAGGGCGACCTCCAGCAGGAAGCCGGTCAGGCACGCAAGAATGTCGGCGACATGAAGGAGGCCGCGAAGGACATGATGAAGAAGCATCACTGACGCCGCCTGATGCGTCAGCCATGAGCAACGCCGCCGCCTCGCAAGGGGCGGCGGCGTCATGCTATGCGGCGTTTGCGCAAGACCCGATGGCGCTCAGCCCGGATTGGAAGGACTGGCCGGATCACCCAGCACGGCAAACGTGGCGTTGGCCTTGAGCATGCAGCGCGAGCCGACCATGAGCCGGCAAGTCGCGAAGCGTAGCCGCGCGCCCATTTTGTCCAGTTCGACGTGCGCTTCGAGCCAGTCGCCGGGGCGCACGACGCCCAGGTAATCCAGACCCAGATGCGCCGTGACGGCGGGCGGTTCGCGTCCGGCTGCGCGCATCATCGCCGCGCCGATGGCGGTGTCGGCGAGCGTGGCCAGCATGCCGCCGTGCGCGATGTCCAGGTTGTTCAGGTGGCGTTCGTCAACACGCGTGCCGATCACGCCGCGCGCCGCGTCGAAGTACAGCGCGCCGAACTGGCCCATATAGCCGCTGCGCAGCGGCAGCGGCGCGAAGCCGGGCGGCGGCGCGTCGGCTTCAATGGTTGCGGGCGCAACGTTAATGGCGATGTTGTCGGCGCTCACTCGGTCGTTCATGGTTTTTGTTCCGGTCGATGTTCACAGGGCAAGCGGAGGTTCGCGCCTCAGGGAATGAGCCCCTTCGCGCGGCCGATCGCGACGGCCTGGGTGCGATTGCCCGCGCCGAGCTTGGCGTTGATCTTGCGTAGATGCGACTTCACGGTGAGTTCGGAGACGAAGAGCTTTTCCGCGATCACGCGGTTACGGTGGCCCGCCGAGAGCATGCGGAGCACGTCGAGCTCGCGCGCGGTGAGCGCGTCGGCGGGCGAATCGGACCCGTAGGGCGCAAGATCGGGCGCCATGGCTTCGCGCGCATGCGCGGGCGGCACGCCCTCCAGCAATTGCGTGACGAACGCGGGCACGACGCCGAGCGAGGCGATCTGCGTGGGCCCGCGCTCGGCCCACGCGCCGATGAGGCGCATGAGCGGTTCGCCCTCGTCGAGGAACGCGCGCACGAAGCCTTCGTGGCTCGCCATGCGCAGCGCTTCCGTGAGCGTGTCGAAGGCGCCGGTGCGCTCGCCGCCGCCTTCGAGCGCGAGCGCCAGCAACACCCGCACCTTGAGCGCGCGCCAATGGCGACGCCGCGCGTTCGCCTGTTCGAGCGCCTCGCGCAGCGCCTCGGCCGCCGTGGCGTAGCGGCCCTGCGCGATATCGAGGCGGCAGCGCATCAGCACCGGCTCGTCGATCTCGCTGGCATGGAACGACACGCCCGTGCGCGCCCAATCCGCGTGCAGCGTGGCCGCGCGCAGCGCTTGTTCGGCCGCGTCGAGGCGGCCCTCCAGCGTGGCGACGCGCGCGCGTTCGAGCCATGCGGCGCTCACCGCGCGATCGGATTTCACTGCGCGGCCCAGTTGCTCCAGCTCGGCGAGCAGCCGCAGCCATTGCTCGACATTGCCCTCGATGAGCGCGGCGCGCGCCGAAAGCACGTGCGTGGCGATCAGGCCGTCGGTCACGCCCACGCGTTTGGCGCGCGGCAGCGCGTCGGCGAGCAGATGCGTCATGTCGTCGAGCGCGTTCTTCTCGTAGAGCGCGAGCGAGCGCACGCTGTCCACGCTGGTGCGGCCGCCGCCCGAATCCACGGTGCGGTTCGCCGTGGCGTTGGCCGCCGAGATTTCGAGCCGCGCGAGCGCCGTGCCAAGCCGCCCCTGCACGAGATCGATGATGCCTTCGATGGTCTCGGCCATCGTGCGCATCACGACATAGGGATGGTCGTGCGCGCGCCGCAACGCGCGCGAGAGCACGCCTCGCGCCTCGTCGTAGCGGTCGGTGCACACGTAGCTGAAGGCGAGCGAATTCGTGAGGCTGTAGAACGAGAAGTTCGCGCGGTCGGGCAGGCGGTCGAGCAAAACGGCGCTCGATTGCGCGCACGCCTCGACCTGGTCGGTGAGGGCGAGCAGCACGCCGCGAATGGCTTCCGCCACGAACGTGACGCTCGCCTGGTCGGGCTTGCCGGCGCTGCCGTCCACCACGTTTTGCGCGGTGCGCATGGCGTCGGCGTAGCGGCGGTTCAGGAGCAGCACCCAGGCGTAGGTGAGGCCCACATCGGGCCGTGTGGCCAGCCGTTCGGCGCCAATGCGGTCGAGCCAGCGCATCAGCAGGCGCAGGCGGCCGCTGCCCAGCAGGGCGCGCGAATGGTGCGCGATTTCGGCGAGCGCGGCGGCCTCGTCGCCCGCGTCGAGCAGGTGGTCGATGGCGGGCACCGGGCGTTGCGCGTCGAGATACCAGCGCGCGGCCGCGCCGTGCACCGCGCGCTCGCGCTCGGGCTGCGCCGCGCGCAGCCGGTGCTGAAGGAAGCTCGCGAACAGCCGGTGATAGCGATACCAGGCGCGCTCGCCGTCGAGCGGTACGAGAAAGAGATTCGCGCGCTCCAGATAGTCGAGTATCTCCCGGCCGTCGCTGCGGCCGGTCGCGGCGTCGCACAGCGCGGCCGAAAACTGCGGCAGCGCGCTCGTTTCCAGCAGGAACGTGCGGCACGCTTCGGGCTGCCGCGCGAGGATGTCTTCGGCCAGATACTCCGCGAGTTCGAGATTCGTGCCCGAAAACGAGGCGACGAAGGCCGCGTGGTCGGTGCGCGTGCGCAGCGAGAGCGTGGCCAGATAGATGGCCGTGGCCCAGCCTTCGGTGCAGCGGTGCAGCGTGGCGATATCGGCGTCGCGCAGCGGCAGCGCGCATTTCTCCCGGATGAACGCGCTGGCCTCCGCCAGCGTGAAGCGCAGCGCGGCGGGATTGATGTCGAGCAGCTCGCCGCGCGCGCGAATGCGGCCGATGCCCAGCTCCGGCGTCACGCGCGAGGCGATCACGAGCGGGTTGCCGGGCGGCAAGGCGGCGATCAGGTCCTGCATGAAGGCGAGCACGGGACCGCCCTGGATCGACTCGAAGTCGTCGAGCAGGATGGCGAGCGGCTTGCCGTGCGCCGCCACGCGCTCAATCAGGCTCGACCCGAAGGTCTCGGGGTCCAGCGCGAGCGCGCGCGGCGTGCGCGGGCCGGGCAACGCCGCGTCCAGGTGTTGCAGCAGGCGCGAGAAGTCGTTGTCGGCGGCGTCGAGGCGCAGCCACGCCACCTCGCGCCGGTGCGCGCGGCAGTACGCCGCGTATTGCTGCAACAGCGTGGTCTTGCCGAAGCCCGCCGAAGCGCGGACCAGCACGAGCCGGGCCGTGTGGGCGCCGGCGATCGTCTCGATCAGTTGCGCGCGCAACAGATGTGACGGACTGTCTGCGGGCGGCATCAGCTTCGATGCGACGATCCCGCGGGGATGATTTTCGTTGCCGCTTGCGGCGTGTGCATCGGCGATGTTCACAGGCGCTGATTCCTTCTGCGGCGCGCGCGGCGGCGCGCCTCGCGGGTCCGCCGCCGGCCGGTCCGGCCGGGCAGTGGACCTGTCTCACTCCAGTTCGTTATTGCCGGGCGCGAATCGGGTTCAATGCGGGTTTTGACACCGCCCCACAGGTTCGCACCCTCTTTTTCCGTTGCTTGCGCAATCGTCATCCTATTGTTCCACAGCCGCGGGGCGGCGTCGTACTCCTTTCGAACGATTCGCGTGCGCGCCCCAAAATCCTCCCTTCGGCTCAGGACATCTGGCCGCCGCGCGCCTAAAGTGATACCGACTTCACGACAGCCACGCCCTTCCTCCCTCGACCGGCGCGGCGAGAACGACACAAGAAGCTCGGAGACAACATGTACCTGACTCAAGGCCTGCATCGCTGCCTGCAACAGCGCCCGGCGGACATCGCGATCCGCTACGGCGAGCGCACGCGCACTTTCGCGGAACTGGGCGCACGCGTGGCGCGCCTCGCCGGCGCGCTCCAGTCGCTCGGCATGGGCGACGGCGACCGCGTGAGCATGCTCGCGCTCAATTCCGACCGCTACCTCGAATACATGCTCGGCGTGTGGTGGGGCGGCGGCGTGCTCAATCCGGTGAATATCCGCTGGAGCGTGCCCGAAATCGTCTATTCGCTCGACGATTGCGACACGCGCATTCTCCTTGTGGACGACCACTTCCTGCCGCTCGCCCAGGACATCGCCGCGAAGGCGGCCCACCGCCCGACGCTCGTCTACACGGGTGAGCGCGAAGCGCCGCAAGGCATGCTCGCCTACGAGGCGCTGATCGCCGAAGCCCAGCCCGTGGCCGACGCGTTTCGTGGCGGCAACGACCTCGCGTCCATCATGTATACGGGCGGCACGACCGGCCGTTCCAAGGGCGTGATGCAGTCGCACCTGAATCTGTGGTCTTCGGCCATCTCGCGCATGGCCGAATTCCGCAGCTACGAGCACGCCATCTCGCTGCACGCCGCGCCGCTCTTTCACACGGCGGCCATGGCGCGCGCGGTTGGGCACTTCGTCGCCGGCGACACGCACGTCGTGCTCCCCACCTTCGAGCCGCGCGCCGTGCTGGAGGCGATCGAGCGCGACCGCGTGGACGAGATCCTGCTCGTGCCGACCATGCTGCAAGCCGTGCTGGAGCACCCCGACTTCAAGCAGCGCGATCTCTCGTCGCTGCGGCGCATCTATTACGGCGCTTCGCCGATCGCGGCAGGCGTGCTCGACACCGCGCTCGCGGCGCTGCCCGGCATCGAATTCTTCCATGCGTACGGTCTGACCGAGGCCGCGCCCGTGGTGTCGGTCAATCCGCCCGCGAATCACGGCCCCGAAGGGCGCGCGAGCGGCCTCTACCGCTCGGCCGGGCGCGCGGGCTTCGGCGTGAGCGTGAAGGTGGTGGACGCCGACGGCGTGGAAGTGCCGCGCAATACGGTGGGCGAAATCGCCGTGCGTGGCGCGAACGTCATGCTCGGCTACTGGAACAAGCCTGAGGAGACGCGCCAGGCGCTGCGCGACGGCTGGCTCCACACGGGCGACGGCGCCTATATGGACGAGAACGGCTATCTCTTCATCGTCGATCGCATGAAGGACATGATCGTGACGGGCGGCGAGAACGTGTATTCGGCCGAAGTCGAGAACGTGCTCTCGCGCCACCCCGCGGTCGCGCAATGCGCCGTGATCGGCATACCCGATGCGCGCTGGGGCGAGGCCGTGCACGCCGTGGTCGTGGCGCGCGCCGGCGCCCGCGTGGACGAAGCCGCGTTGCGCGAGCATTGCCGCCAGTTCATTGCGGGCTACAAGTGCCCGAAAACCATCGAGTTTCGCGAGGCGCTGCCGCTCTCGGCCGCCGGCAAGATTCTCAAGCGCGACCTGCGCGCGCCGTACTGGCAGAACCAGACCCGTCAGGTGAGCTGATCCGCCCGGATCCGCACCGCATCGTTCCATTGCAATCACATTTAGTAAGGTATCCAGAATGACTAACAAGGTAGTGGTAGCCGGCGTCGGCATGATTCCGTTCACGAAGCCCGGCGCGAGCGACGATTACGCGACCATGGGCGCCAACGCCGCGAAGGCGGCGCTCGCCGATGCGCGCATTGACTACGCGCTCGTCGAGCAGGCCTACGTGGGCTATGTGTTCGGCGATTCGACCTCGGGCCAGGCCGCGATTTATGGCGTGGGCCTCACGGGCATTCCCGTCGTGAACGTGAACAACAACTGCGCGACGGGTTCAACCGCGCTGTTCCTTGCGCGTCAGGCCGTGGAAAGCGGGGCCGTGGAATGTGCCATCGCGCTGGGCTTCGAGCAGATGGTGCCGGGCGCGCTCAAGGGCGCGTACACGGACCGCCCCACGCCGATGGAGCGCTTCGTCAAGACCATGCTGGAAGTGCAGGGCTTCGACGAAACCGCGCCGCGCGCGGCGCAGTTCTTCGGCGGCGGCGGGCGCGCCTACATGAAGGAATACGACATCAAGCCGGAGACTTTCGGCCGTATTTCGGTGAAGGCGCGCCAGCATGCCGCGCGCAACCCGTTCGCCGTGTTCCGCAACACCGTGACGCTGGAAGAGGTGATGGCGTCGCCCGCCGTGTTCGATCCGCTCACGCGCTTGCAGTGCTGCCCGCCCACCTGCGGCGCGGCGGCGGCCATTGTGTGCTCGGAGGCGTTCGCGAAGAAGCACGGCCTCGACACGCGTGTGGTGATCAAGGCGCAGGCCATGACCACGGACCGCAACAGCACGTTCGACGAAGGCGACATGCGCAAGGTGGTGGGCTACGACATGACGCGCGCGGCCGCGCAACAGGTGTATGAAAAAGCGGGCGTGGGCCCCGAAGATATTCAGGTCGTCGAACTGCACGACTGCTTCACCGCGAACGAGCTCATCACCTATGAAGGCCTGGGCCTGACGCCCGAAGGCACGGCGGAGAAGTTCATTCTCGACGGCGACAACACCTATGGCGGGCGCGTCGTCACGAACCCCTCGGGCGGTCTGCTTTCGAAGGGGCATCCGCTGGGCGCGACGGGACTCGCGCAATGCACGGAACTCGTGTGGCAACTGCGCGGCCAGGCGCAGGACCGCCAGGTCGCGGGCGCGCGCTTCGGCCTTCAGCATAACCTCGGGCTCGGCGGCGCGTGCGTGGTCACGCTCTACGAGCGCCAATAACCGGGAGGCCCGACGATGATCGACAAAAGCCATATCGGCACGCTGATCTCGCGTCACACGGCCCTCGTCGAGGCGGGCCGCCTGCGCTTCTTCGCGAAGGCGACCGGCCAGACCGACAGCCGTTATATCGACGACGAAGCGGCGCGCGCGGCGGGCTATCCCGCGCTGCCCGTGCCGCCCACGTTCCTGTTCTGCCTCGAAATGGAGTCGCCCAATCCGCGCGCGACGGTCGAGCGCCTGAACATCGACATCGGCCGCGTGCTGCACGGCGAGCAGAACTTTCGCTATCACCGCATGGCGTACGCGGGCGAACGCCTGGCCTTCGAAACGCGCATTGCGGACATCTACGACAAGAAGGGCGGCGCGCTGGAGTTCGTCGTGCGCGAAACGCGCGTGACGAACGCGGAAAACGACGCGCCCGTTGCCGACCTGCGCAGCGTGATCGTCGTGCGCAACGGCTAAATGCCATGCATCACGAAACCACGCACGCAACAGAAGCAGGAGTCATCATGCAATCGATTCGTTTCGACGATCTGGCCGTAGGCAGCGCGTTGCCGCCGTTCGCCGCCGCGCCGCTCACGCGCCTCACGCTCGCGCTCTACGCGGGCGCCTCGGGCGACCACAACCCGATTCACGTCGATCTCGACTTCGCGCGCCGCGCGGGCATGCCCGACGTGTTCGCGCACGGCATGCTGTCCATGGCGTATCTCGGGCGGCTGCTCACGAACTGGGTGCCGCAGCAGGCTATCCGCGAGTTCTCGGTGCGCTTTGCCGCGATCACCCAGGTGGGCGACGCCATCACCTGTAGCGGCGTCGTTACCGAGCGCGACGAAGCCGCGCGCACCGTCAAGGTCGCGCTCACCACGCGCGACGCACAAGGCGAAATCAAGCTG
This sequence comes from Paraburkholderia unamae, assembly GCF_003268775.1. Taxonomy (GTDB): domain Bacteria; phylum Pseudomonadota; class Gammaproteobacteria; order Burkholderiales; family Burkholderiaceae; genus Paraburkholderia; species Paraburkholderia unamae. Next base: position 110,524 of record NZ_QLSU01000026.1, on the reverse strand, counting down.
TCGGGCGAAGCGCTGGTCGCGCTCGACGCCTGACGTAACCCCTATCCATGAACAAGGAGTAGACAAAACATGAGCAAACTGACTGGCAAGGTCGCTATCGTATCGGGTTCGGGCCGCGGCATTGGCCGCGAGATCGCGTTGAAGCTCGCGAGCGAGGGCGCGGCGATCGTGGTCAACGATCTGGACGCGGAACCCGCGCAAAGCGTGGTGGCCGAGATCGTCGCGGCGGGCGGCAAGGCGGTGGCCTGCGCGGGCAGCGTGACCGACGCCGATTTCGGCACGCGCTTCGTGGGCACGGCGCTCGAAGCGTTCGGGCGTCTGGACATCATCGTGAACAACGCGGGCTACACCTGGGACAACGTGATCCAGAAGATGAGCGACGACCAATGGAACGCCATCATGGACGTTCACGTGAGCGCGCCGTTCCGCATTCTGCGCGCAGCCGCCGACTACTTCCGCGAGAGCGCGAAGGCCGAGGCCGACGCGGGCCAGGAAGTGTTCCGCAAGGTCGTGAACATCTCGTCCGTTTCGGGCGTGATGGGCAACGCGGGCCAGGCGAACTACTCGGCCGCGAAGGCCGCGATCAACGGGCTTACCAAGGCGCTCGCGAAGGAGTGGGGCCGCTACAAGGTCAACGTCAATAGCGTGGCGTTCGGCCTCATCAAGACACGCCTGACCGAAGCCGTGGCGGGCGAGGGCAACAGTTCGACCATCGACATCGCGGGCCAGGAGATCAAGGTGGGCGTGAACGCGCAACTCATGAAGAACATCGAAGCGATGATTCCCGTGGGCCGTGGCGGCACGCCGGAAGAAGCCGCAGGCGCGGTGTATCTCATGTGCATTCCCGAATCGAACTACGTGTCGGGGCAGGTGCTGGTGGTCGGCGGCGGCCGTCCGTAATTTGCGCCCGCGCGCGCAGGCTTGACGAAGGAAACGAACATGGCTGAAAACCGCAGTCCGTGGATCACGGACGATCTCGTGCTGTTCCAGGATTCGATCCGCAAATTCATCGAGCGCGAACTCGCGCCCCATGAGGAACGCTGGTGGAAGCAGCAGCATGTGGACCGCGAGGTGTGGCGCAAGGCCGGCGAGTTCGGCATGCTCTGCGCGAGCATTCCCGAGGAGTACGGCGGCGGGGGCGGCACCTTCGCGCACGAAGCGATCATCGCGCTCGAACAGTCGCGCGCGATGGTGTCGAGCCTCGGCACGAACGTGCATAGCGGCATCGTCGCGCATTACATCCTGCGCTACGGCACCGAGGAGCAAAAGCGCAAGTGGCTGCCGAAGATGGCGAGCGGCGCAAGCGTGGCCGCCATCGCGATGTCCGAGCCGGGCGCGGGCTCGGACCTCAAGAGCATCAAGACGCGCGCGGTGCGCGACGGCGACCACTACGTCATCAACGGTTCGAAGACGTTCATCTCGAACGGGCTGCTCGCGGACCTGATTTGCGTGGTCGTCAAGACCGACCCGGCGCAGGGCGCGAGGGGCGTCTCGATCGTGGTGGTCGAAACCGACGATCTGCCCGGCTTCCGGCGCGGTCGCGTGCTCGAAAAGATGGGCCAGAAGGGCCAGGACACCGCGGAACTGTTCTTCGACGACGTGCGCGTGCCGTGCGCCAACCTGCTCGGCACGGAAGAGGGCAAGGGCTTCTACCAGTTGATGCAGCAGTTGCCGCAGGAGCGCATGATCATCGCGCTCGGCGCACTGAGCGCAATGGAAAAAGCGCTCGAAGTGACCACGGCATATGTGCGCGAGCGCAAGGTGTTCGGCGCGAGCCTGCTCGACATGCAGAACACGCGTTTCAAGCTGGCCGAATGCAAGACCCATGCGACCATCGCGCGCACGTTCATCGACGATTGCATGGCGAAGGTGCTGCGCGGGGAACTCGATGCGGAAACCGCGGCGATGGCGAAATGGTGGTGCACGCAACGAAGCTGCGAAATCATCGACGAATGTCTGCAACTGCATGGCGGCTACGGCTACATGATGGAGTACCCCATTGCGCGGCTTTACGTGAACGCTCGCGTGAGCAAGATTTTTGGCGGCTCCAACGAGATCATGAAGGAACTGATCGCCCGCACGCTGTAACGCAGCGCAGTCACGTCGTACCGAAAGGAGCACCAGATGGATTTGCGTTATACCGCAGCGGAACAGGCGTTCCGCGAAGAAGTTCGCGCTTTCATGCGGGAGAATCTGCCCGCCGATATCCGCGAGAAAGTGCTCGGGCACCAGCGCGTGGAGAAAGACGACTACGTGCGCTGGCATCGCATCCTCAACGCGCGCGGCTGGGGCGCGCCAACGTGGCCCAAGGCGCACGGCGGCACGGGCTGGAATGCGCTGGAGCGGCTGATCTTCGAGATCGAGACGCTCAGCGCGGGCGCGCCGCGCCTCCTGCCGTTCGGCCTCACGATGATCGGGCCGGTGCTCATGAAATACGCGAGCCCGTCCATGCAGGAGCGCTTCCTGCCGCGCATTCCGGATGTCGACGACTTCTGGTGCCAGGGCTACTCGGAGCCGGGCTCGGGATCGGATCTCGCCTCGCTGAAAACGCGCGCCGTGCGCAAGGGCGACAAGTACATCGTGAACGGGCAGAAAACCTGGACCACGATGGCGCATTTCGCCGACTGGATTTTCTGCCTCGTTAGAACGGACTCCGAAGCGAAGCCGCAGGAAGGCATTTCGATGCTGCTGATCGACATGAAGTCGCCGGGCGTCACGGTCCGGCCGATCGTCACGCTCGACGGCGGCCACGACGTGAACGAGACCTGGTTCGAAGACGTCGAGGTGCCCGTGGAGAATCTCGTGGGCGAGGAGAACCGCGGCTGGACCTATGCGAAGTATCTGCTGGGCCACGAGCGCACGAGCATTGCGGGCATTGGCCACTGCTATCGCGAACTGCGCCAGTTGAAGCACTACGCCGCGCAGGGCGCCGATGGCAAGGGCGGCCGCATGCTCGACGACGCGCGCATGCGCGACAAGATCGCGCGCCTGGAAATGGACCTCATGGCGCTGGAAATGCTATTGCTGCGCGTGGCGACGGCCGGCGGCGGGCGCGGGCCCGGCCCGGAAGCTTCGATCGTCAAGATTCGCGGCTCGGAACTGCAACAGGACATCGCCATGCTCCAGCAGGAAGTGGCCGGGCCGCACGGCTGGCCTTACGCGCCGCAATGGCTCGAGGCGGGCGCCCATGCGCCCGTTAGCGGGCCGCAATGGGCTCCGCCGGCGGCGTCCACCTACTTCGACATGCGCAAGACCTCGATTTACGGCGGCGCGACCGAGGTGCAAAAGAACATCATCGCGAAGATGATCATCGGCTTTTAGGACACGCATATGGACTTCACGTATAGCGAAGAGCAGCAAATGCTCGCAGACAGCCTGCGCCGCTTCGTCGAGAGCGAATATCCGTTCGCGCAGCGGCGCCGCCGGGCCCGCGAAGGCGCGAGCTTCGATCGCACGATCTGGTCGCAGCTTGCCGAAATGGGCGTGCTCGGCTTGACCACACCCGCGCAATATGGCGGCTTTGGCGAAGGCGCGGCGAGCCGGCTCGTGGTGCAGCGCGAACTGGGCCGCGCCCTCGTGCAGGAGCCGGTGGTCCCGTGCAGCGTGATGGCAACGGCGATACTCGCCGCCCATGGCAGCGCGGCGCAGCAGGACCGCGTGCTTGGCGCGATGGCAACGGGCGCGCAGATCGTCGTGCCCGCGTATGCCGAGGCCGCGTCGCGCTACCGCCTCGACGCAGTCGCCACGCGGGCCGCGCCGGTGGGGCGCGGCTACGTGCTCGACGGCGCGAAGGCGCTGGTGTGGCATGGCGAAATCGCTGACGCCTTTATCGTCAGCGCGCGCGTGGGCGACCCTGCCACGGGCGAAATCGCGCTGTTCCTCGTGCCGCGCGAAAGCCGTGGTGTGAGCGTGACGGGCTATCCGACCATGGACGGCCAGCGTGCGGCCGACGTGAAACTCGACGCCGTTGCGCTTGGCGCCGATGCGTTGATCGGCGCGCCGGGAGAGGGCGTGGCCGCGCTCGCGCATGGTGTGGACCACGGCATCGCCGCGCTGTGCGCCGAAGCGGCCGGTGCGATGGAGCGGCTCATCGAGATCACGGCCGAGTATCTGCGCACGCGCCGCCAGTTCGGCCAGCCGCTGGCCGCTTTCCAGGCGCTCCAGCACCGTATGGCGGACATGGTCGTGCAAAAGGAGCTTGCGCTCTCCATGGCCTACGTGGCCGCGCAGGCGCTGGACGAGCCCGATGCGCGCAAGCGCCGCCGCATGCTCGCGGCCGCGAAGGTCACGGTGGCAAAGGCCGGGCGCTTCGTCGGCCAGCAGGCGGTGCAACTGCACGGCGGCATGGGCATGACCGACGAGCTGGAAGTGGGCGACTATTTCAAGCGTCTCACGATGTTCGATCCGCTGCTCGGCGACAGCGACCATCACACGGCGAGCTACGCCGAGGCGATGGAAGACTGAAACACGCACGCCGCCCCGCCATGCGCGGGGCGGTTCTCCATCCGGACCGGACTTCCAAAGAATGATCAGGACTACCATTGAAAATGGCGTCGCTACGCTGACGCTCGACAATCCCGGCCGCAAGAACGCCCTGAGCGCCAGCGCGCTCGGCGAGCTTGCCGACGCCGTCGAATCGCTGAACCGCGACGCCACGGTGCGCGCGCTCGTGCTTTGCGGCGCGGGCGGCGACTTCTGTGCGGGCGGCGATGTAAGTGCGATGCAAGGTGGCGCGCAAGTGGACACGGCTTCGGTGCGCCGCCGCATGATCGAAAGCCAGCGCCCATGCGCGGCGCTCGCGGCCTTCGACAAGCCCGTGATCGCCGCAGTGGATGGCGTTGCCTACGGTGCGGGCTTCAGCCTCGCGTTGATGGCCGATTTCATCGTCGCGAGCGATCGGGCGTGCTTTTGCCTTGCCTTCGCGCGCATGGGCCTGTTGCCCGACCTCGGGGCGCTGCATACGCTGCCGCGTATGATCGGCGCGCAGCGCACGCGCGAACTCGTTTATTCGGCGCGCGAATTGCCCGCGCGCGAAGCGCAAGCGCTCGGCCTCGTGCTCGACGTGCTGCCCGCCGAGGCGCTGGGCGCCCGCGCACAGGAACTCGCGCTTGCCATGAGCACGCAATCGCCCGAAGCGTTCGCCATGACCAAGCGTCTGCTCGCGCAGACGTTCGAGCGCGACTTCGGCGCGCTGCTCGACGCCGAAGCGGGCGCACAGGCCATTGCGTTGACGTCGCCCTATCTGCGCGAGGCTGCGGCGCGTTTTGCCCGCAAGGAGCCGCCTGCATTCCGTTGGCCGCGCAACGACATCAAGGCTTGAGCCCCCGCCCGAAAGGAGGAGGCCGCGGGCAAACCCTTGCTCCGTTCGAAGGACCGCAAGGCGCATGCGTAGTTCCTGCGTTAGGACCACGACAGCGATTTGTGTCCGCCCTAAGGTAACACCATTGCAGGTCAATTAGATAAGGCGCGGGCCAGGCCCGCGCCATAACGGAGACACGACATGACGAATGCGATTGCGGCGCACGCCGCCACGCAGCCTTGCGCGCCCGCGCGCTTCACGCTCGAAGCCGTTTCGCCCGCGATCGGGGCGGAAGTGGCCGGCATCGATCTGCGCGAGACGCTCGACGAAGCGACCATCGCCGCGCTGCGCGCGGCGCTCGTGCAGCACAAGGTGCTGTTCTTCCGCGACCAGGACATCACGCCCGCCCAGCACGTGGCGCTGGCGCGCCGCTTCGGCGAACTCGAAGTGCACCCGGTGTTCCCGCATCACGCCGACCATCCCGAACTCGTGCTGCTGGGCGGCACGCAGGCTTCGAAGGCGCGCGAGAACATCTATCACTCGGACGTGTCCTGGCGCGAGATTCCCTCGATGGCGTCGATGCTGCGCTGCATGGAATGCCCGCGCAGCGGCGGCGACACGATCTGGGTGAACATGGCGAAGGCCTATGCGGAACTGCCCCAGGCGGTGAAGGATCAGCTTGCCGATCTCGAAGCGGTGCACGACATCATGCCGTCGTTCGGCTCGCGCATGTCGGCCGAAGAACGCGCGGCGAACCGCGCGAAGTTTCCCGCCGTTACGCACCCCGTCGTGCGCACGCACCCTGAAAGCGGCGAAAAGATCCTCTACGTGAACGAGGGCTTCACGACCCATCTCGCGAATTATCTGAGCAAGGGCACGTTCCGCGTGGGCTTCGACTACCGCTACGGCGAATTCGAACTGCTCCAGTACCTGTTCCGCCAGGCCGCCGTGCCGGAGTATCAGGTGCGCCTGCGCTGGGAGCCGAACACCATCGCGTTCTGGGACAACCGCTCGACCCAGCACTACGCCATTCAGGACTACTTCCCGGCCGTGCGGCGCATGATGCGCGCGACGATCATCGGCGACAAGCCGTTCTGACGCCCCGCGCGTTCCATTCGAAAGGAAACCTTTGCCGTGCACAAACTCGACACGTACTACATTGGCGGCCAGTGGGTCGCGCCCGCGCCAGGCGGGCAACTTCATGAGATGGTGTGCCCCGTTACCGAGACCGTGACGGGCACCGTGCACCTGGGCACGCAGGCCGACGTCGAGCGTGCCGTCGCCGCCGCGCGCGCGGCCTGGCCGGCGTGGTCGGCCACGAGCGTGGCGAGCCGCGTGGCGCTGCTCACACGGATCATCGAGTGCTATACCGCTCGCTACGAGGAACTGGCGGGCGCGGTGAGCACCGAAATCGGCGCGCCGGTCAAGCTGAGCCATGAATTGCAGGTGCGCGTGGGTCTCGCCCAGTTGCAAAGCGCGCGCGCCGCGCTCGAATCGTTCGAATTCGCCGAGCGGCGCGGCACGACCGAGATCGTGCGCGAAGCGGTGGGTGTGGTCGCGCTCATCACGCCGTGGAACTGGCCGCTCAACCAGATCGCGGCGAAAGTCGCGCCCGCGCTTGCGGCGGGCTGCACGATCGTGCTCAAGCCATCGGAAATCGCGCCGCTCGACGCACGCCTTTTCACTGAAATCCTGCACGAAGCCGGTGTGCCGCCGGGCGTGTTCAATCTGGTGTACGGCGACGGCGCGACCGTGGGCGCGGCGCTTTCCAGTCACCCGGACGTGGACATGGTGTCGATCACCGGTTCCACGCGCGCGGGCGCGCAGATCGCCACGAACGCGGCGGGCACGGTCAAGCGCGTGGCGCAGGAACTGGGCGGCAAGTCGCCCAACCTCGTGTTCGACGACGCCGATCTGCCCACGGCCGTGAAAGCGAGTGTGCTGGCCTGCATGCTCAATTCGGGGCAAACGTGCATCGCGCCCACGCGCCTGCTCGTGCAGCGCAAGCACTACGAAACTGCCGTGGAAGTTGCGTCTGCAACGGCCAATGCGCTGAAGGTGGGCGATCCCGCCGCGCCGGACACGATTCTCGGCCCCATTTCCAATCGTGCGCAGTACGAAAAGGTGCAGCACATGATCGCCGTCGGCGTGGAAGAGGGCGCGCGCCTCGTGGCCGGTGGACCGGGCCGCCCGGCGCATCTGTCGCGTGGCTTCTTCGCGCGGCCGACCGTGTTCGCCGACGTGCGCAATGACATGGCGATCGCGCGCGAGGAGATTTTCGGGCCGGTGCTCGCGATCCTGCCGTTCGACACGGAAGAGGAAGCCATCGCCATCGCCAACGACACCCCGTATGGCCTCGCCGCCTATGTCTGGTCGGGCGATGCGGCGCGTGCGCGCCGCGTGGCCGCACGGCTGCGCGCGGGCAGCGTGCAGATCAACGGCGCGAAGATGGATCTCGCCGCGCCGTTCGGCGGCATGAAGGCATCCGGCAACGGTCGCGAGCACGGTGCGTACGGGCTTGCGGAATTCCTCGAATACAAGCAGATCACCGGTTGCGCGCAATGAATCGAACGGCAGAGAAGGGGAACGCAACGCGCGTGGCGGAGCTGGAATTCGACTACGTGGTGATCGGCGCGGGCTCGGCGGGTTGCGCGATCGCCGCGCGCCTCGCGGACGCTTCGAACGCGAGCGTCGCGCTCGTCGAGGCGGGGCCGAGCGATCATCACTATTCGGTGTGGGCGCCGCTCGGCATTGCGGCCACGGTGCCGCGCGCGGGTCCGCGCAACTATGCGCTGCATACGGAGCCGCAGGCGGGGCTGCTCGGCCGCCGCTCGTATCAGCCGCGCGGGCGCGGGCTCGGCGGCAGTTCGTCGATCAACGGCATGGTTTATATACGCGGTCATCGCGTGGATTTCGATGCGTGGGCCAACGCGGGTTGCACGGGCTGGGCGTACGAAGACGTCCTCCCGTATTTCCGGCGCAGCGAAGCGAACGAGCGTTGCGCAGACGGTCACGAGAGCGCGTATCACGGCGCGGGCGGGCCACTGCATGTGAGCGAGTTGCGCTCGCCCAATCCGTTTTCGCGGCACTTCATCGACGCCGCCTTGCAGGCCGGGCTGAAGCCGAACCCCGACTTCAACGGCGCGGAGCAGGAGGGCGTCGGGCTCTACCAGGTCACGCAGCGCAACGGTGAGCGCTGGAACACAGCGCGCGCGTATCTGCATGGCGGCCATCGCGCCGACATCGCGCACAACGGCGGCCGCGAGCGGCTCGCGGTGCTGACCGAGGCACAGGCGCAACGCATCGTGTTCGAAGGCGCGCGCGCGGTAGCGGTCGAGATCGTGCGCGGCGGGCAGACGCAACGCGTGCGCGCACGCCGTGAAATCGTGCTGAGCGCGGGCGCGTTTCACTCGCCGCAATTGCTCATGGCCTCGGGCATCGGACCGGCCGCGCATCTGCGCGAATTCGGCATCGATGTCGTGCACGACGCGCCGCAGGTCGGCCAGAATCTGCAAGACCACCTGGACATCATCGTCAACAAGCAGGTCGCCTCGACGGAGTTGTTTGGCCGCTCGGTGCCGGGCCTGCTGCGCCTCGCGCGCGAGATTCACCGCTACCGGCGCACCCGCACGGGCATGGTCACCTCGAACCTGGCCGAGGCGGGTGCGTTCGTGCGCAGCGCGCCGGGACTCGCCGCCCCCGACCTGCAACTGCATTTCGTGCCCGCGATGCTCGGCAACCGCGGCGAAGGCAAGCCGCCGCGCGGGCACGGCTACTCGTGCCACGCCTGCGTGCTGCGGCCTCACAGCCGCGGCGAAGTGCGCTTGCGCTCGCCGCATATGCACGACGCGCCCGCGATCGACCCGCGCTTTCTCGCCGACGAGCGCGACCTGGACGGCATGGTCGCGGGCGTCAAGCTGGTGCGGCGCATCTTCGCGCAGGAGGCGCTGGCTCGCCACGGCGGCCGCGAGCTTTTCACCGCCGGGATCGCTAACGGCGCGGCGGGCGACGACGCAAGCGACGAGGCCGTCCGCACCTTCGTACGCCGCAACGCGGACACGGTCTATCACCCGGTGGGCACCTGCCGCATGGGCGCCGATGCGCAGTCCGTGGTCGATCCGCAACTGCGCGTGCGCGGCGTGACAGGGCTGCGCGTGGTCGACGCCTCGATCATGCCGACGCTCGTGGGCGGCAACACCAATGCCGCCGCGATCATGATCGCGGAGAAAGCGGCGGACCTGATGCGCCAAACCGCCTGACGCGCGACGCGCAATCACAAGCCGATAGCTTTCAATTCTATTCGGATAACGAATTAAATTGAAAGGTTAGTTAAAACCCAGGGGCACGACTCATGCTTCAGATCGAACAACCCGTAGCCGCCCAGCGTGCCGTCCGTGCGCGCAGCGGCTGGGCCACGGTGGCCGTGCTGTTTCTCTTCATGGCGCTCAATTTCGCGGACAAAGCCGTGATCGGCCTCGTCGCGGTGCCGATGATGCGCGAGATGGGGTTGAGCGCCTCCCAGCTCGGCATGGTCGGCAGCGCGTTCTTCCTGCTGTTCGCGGTGTCGGCCATCGGCGTGGGGGCGATCGCGGACCGGCTCGATCCCACGTGGCTCCTTGCCGGGCTCGCGCTCGTGTGGGTCGCCGCGCAGGTGCCGATGATCTGGCCGGCGAGCTTCGCGACGCTGCTGGCGTGCCGCATCCTGCTCGGCGCAGGCGAAGGCCCCGCGCTGCCGCTCGCGATGCACGTGACCTACGAGGCCTTCGACGACCGGCAACGCAGCTTGCCCACGCTGATCGTGCAGCTAGGCGCGACGGCGGGCCTCGTGCTGGCCGGGCCCGCGCTCACGTTCGTCGAGCAGCGTTGGCACTGGCGCGCGACTTTCCTCGCGCTTGGCGTGGCCGGCGTGGCGTGGGTGGCGCTCTGGCTCGCGTTGCGTCTCGCGGGCGGCGGCCGCGCGCAAGCGCAGGCCTCCGGCGGCGCGCGGCCGGCCGCCCCGACATGGCGCGTGCTGCGCGCGCACTTCGCCCGCCCCATGGTCCTTTGCGTGCTGCTCCAGTCGTTCGTCGGTTATGCGGTCGTGGCTTGCGGCATTACGTGGATGCCCGTGTATTTCCGTCTCGGGCTGGGCATGCCGGCCGCGCGCGCGGGCTGGCTGTTCGGCCTCCAGGTCCTGTTGCAGGTGCCCGTCGGCTTCGCGCTCGCCTCGCTCTCGCATGCGCTTCTCAAGCGCAACGTCTCCACGCGTCTCGCGCGGGGCGTGCTCGTGAGCGCGTGCTGCGTGGCCGGCGGCGTGCTGTTGTGCGCCTCGCTCGCGGCGTGGCCGCCGCTCGTCAAGGTGGCGCTGGTCGGCGTGGCTTGCGCGTTCGCCACGCAGGTGTTCGCGTTCGGCCCGCAACTCGTGGCCGAGGTCGTGCCGGGCGCGAGCCGCGCCGCGATGCTGTCGTGCGTGCATGCGCTCGCCACCACGGCCGGCGTGTTCGCCCCGGCGCTGATGGGCCGTTTCGTCGATGCGATGCCGGGCGCGCGCGGCTTCGAATCCGGCTTCGGCATCACGGGCGCACTGCTCGCGGTGGCGGGCCTTGCGGGTTTCGTGTGGCTACGGCCCGCAAAGGAGGGGCAGGGGACGCGCTGACGCTTGCGCTTCCGATTGACATAACAGGTTTTTCTGGCAATTCGCAGTGCGCAGTGCAATCCATACCGCCATCGAGCGGAGACTGAAAACAGAAGAGGAGACAATGCATGCGTTTGAAGCTGATCAGCCGGAGCGTGATGGGCGCGATGTTCGCGATGGCCGCGGGTAGCGCCTGCGCCCAGACGAGCGTCACGCTCTATGGCGTGGCCGACACGTTCTTCCAGTACCTCAACAACGGCGGCAGCGCGTCCGTCTCGCAGCGCAGCGGCGGCTCGACGGGCTCGATGTTCGGCCTCAAGGGCTCCGAGGATCTGGGCGGCGGACTCAAGGCCAATTTCGTGCTCGAAAGCGGCTACAACATCAACAACGGCTCCGCCTTCGCCGATACGACCACCTTGTTCTATCGCCAGGCCTGGGTGGGCGTCGCGCACGCCGACTACGGCTCGCTCACGTTCGGGCGGCAGTATCAGCCGAGCTTCCGGGCCGTGTACCCGACCGACCCGTTCCGCGCCAACGAAGTGCTCTCGCCGCTCTCGGCGGCCGTGCTGGCGACCGACCGCAACACGCTTTCCACGCAGTACGCGGCGGGCCGCACGAGCAACGCCATTCTCTACGTTTCGCCGAAGCTCGCCGGGTTCCAGCTCAACGCGATGTATGGCTTCGCCGCGACCGTCACCCAGCCCGTGCCCGCCACGACGGGCAATATTCTCGACGTTTCCGCGACCTATACCGGCTATGGCCTGTTCGTCGGGCTTGCGTACATGAACGAGCACTCGGGTGTCGAGACCGTGCCGAGCCTGCCGTCCGCGCTCACGCTCGTGGGCACGGAGCACTACACGGCGGCGCTCGCGTACCGCATCGGCATCGTCAATCTTCAGGCCAACTACTCGTACGCCAGCCCCAAGACGCCGGCCGCGCATTCGCTCGCCGCCCTGATTGGCAGCGCGCATCCGTATAACATCACGGAAGTGGGTGCGTCGATTCAGGCGAGTTCGTTCGACTCGTTCCAGATCGCGGGCATTCAGCGCAATATCCACGGCATCAACGACGAGACGTTCGGCGTGGAGCTGGGTTACGAGCATCAGGTCTCGAAGCGCACGAGTCTTTACGCGCGCGCGGGTTATCTGAAGAACCACGGCGAGGCGACCATGAGCTGGCCCGGCGTGTCGGTCACGGCGCCGCATACGTCGCAGACTCTGGCGGTGGTCGGCATGTCGCATCTCTTCTGACGCGACTCTTCGAGCAATCGATTCGGACTGCCATGTAAAAAGCGTGGCGCCGCTCAGGTGGCGTCACGCGGCTTTCGATATGCCTTCATTTCTGGCCGTGCGTGCGCCATCGCAAAGGGCAAAGCCGCATCAAAACGGGTATGCTGCCGGGATCCCGCGCGCACCGCGCGGGGCTCGAACGCGGAGTTCACGATGTCTGCCAATCCTGCCGAAGTGTCCCCCGGCGTGCGCGAAGTCTGGTTGATCCGTCACGGCGAAACACTATGGAGCCGCTCGGGGCAGCACACCGGCAGCACGGATATCGCGCTCACCGAGCATGGGCGCGAGCAGGCGCGCTCGCTGGCCGCCACGCTCGGCGCGCAGCGTTTCGACGCCGTGCTGTGCAGCCCGATGGCGCGCGCCATCGAAACCTGCCAGCTTGCGGGTCTGGGCGCTCAGATGACGATCACGGCAGACCTGCACGAGTGGGACTACGGGATCTACGAAGGGCGCACCACAGCGGAAATCCATCGCACCGATCCCGGCTGGAGCGTATGGCATTCGCCCATTCCGCAAGGCGAGGATCTCGCGCGCGTTCAGGCGCGCGCCGCGATGGTGGTCGAAAACCTGCTCGCCATGCGCGGGCGCGTGGCGCTCGTTTCGCACGCGCATTTCCTGCGTGCGCTCGCGGGCTGCTGGGTGTCCGGTTCGGCGGCGCTCGGCGCGCATCTGTATCTCGACACGGCCTCGGTGAGCATACTGGGCTTCGACCACGAATGCCGCGCCATTCGCCGCTGGAATGCGCTGGGAGAAAGCCGCGCGCTCACCTGAGGCCCCGCGCTCATCGCAATGAGCAGGACAGCCAGTGCGCGATGCGCACGCCGTCCAGGCGCGAGCCTTCAGGCGTCGCGCTGCCCAGCATCGTGACGATCACGGGCCGGCGGCCGTGCACCATCACGCGCATGACCATGTTGTGCCCGGACTCGTTGATAAAGCCGGTTTTCTGCACGCTCGCGTGCACCTGCCCGTAGCGCACGAGGCGGTTGCTGTTCACATACTGCAACTGGCCGTTGCCGGTCGGCACGCGCTCCTCATGATCGATCGAATAGCGGCGGATCAGCGGATAGCCGTTGGCCGCGCGCACGAGGCTCGCCAGTTCGCGCGCGGTCGAAACGTTCTGCGGCGAGAGCCCCGTGCCGTTCACGAAATGCGTGTGCGGCATGCCGAGCCGGTGCGCCTTCGCATTCATCGCCGCGACGAACGCGGGGCGGCCGCCCGGATAGTCGCGGCTGAGCGCCGCCGCCGCGCGATTCTCCGAAGACATGAGCGCGACGTGCAGCAGGTTCGCGCGCGTGAGGCTCGCCCCCACGTCGAGGCGCGAACCGGTGAACTTGAGCGTGTCGAGGTCGGCGGTCGTGATCGAGAGGTGGCGTTGCAGCGGCGCATGCGCGCTGTCGAGCCAGACCACGGCCGTCATCAGCTTCGACACCGAGGCAATGGGCGCGACAGCGTCGGCGTTGCGCGCGTAGAGCGGCGTGTGGGTGTTTTCGTCGACGACATAGACCGCATGCGAGAAGATCTTGCCGCGCGACGCAGGCGTGAAACCGCAGCGCGCGAGCAGGCGCGGCGCGTGTTCGCGCTTGCCGTGCGCGTGGGCCACGTGCTGCGGCGCTGTGGGCGGAGGGTGCTTCGGCTTCGCGCGTTTGGTGCGGCGCTTCGAGGTGGAGAGCTTGCTGGAGGGCGCGTCGGCGGGCGTGCTTCGATGCGCGGGCTTCTGCTTGTGCGCGACGCGCTTTTTCTTCTTCGGAGCGGCGTGGACCGTACGCGCCGAGGCGCTGTGGTGGGTGGCGGCGCTCGCCCCGGCGGGCACCGCCGCGGCAGCCAGGGCGGCAATGGCCAGGGAGAGGGCGAGCAGGCCGGGCAGCAATCGAGGTCGGGGCGCGAGGGTCATCGACGAAGAGACATGAGCATGGGGTCTGGAAGATGCGCGGGCGCGGCCGATACCAAAACCGCGCGTTGGACGCTGTGACGCTATTTTCGACGGTTTCGTTCGAGCCCGCGTGCGTGCCGAAGTTCCGCGCATGAGACCTTCGTCTTATTGAGCGCCCCATGCAGCGCTTCCTATACTCGCGGGATGCGGCGCAGCCTCGCGTCATCACGCGCCTGGCCGTCCCGAGGCGATCCGCCCACGGCGCTTGCGCCGTCGCACACAGGAAAACAGGGATGCTCACCCAACTCTCCGACACCTTCCTGCTCGTCTTCGCCGGCCTCTTTCCCGTCATCAATCCGCCCGCAGCAGGTTTCATCGTGCTCAGCCTCGTGCCTCAGGCGACGGCCAGCGAGCGCGCGTTTCTCGCGCGCATCATCGCGATCAACAGTCTCTTCATTCTGCTCGGTTCGCTGGTGATGGGCGCGTACGTGCTCTCGTTCTTCGGCATTTCGATCCCCGTGTTGCGGGTGGCGGGCGGCCTCGTGATCGCGTTCGCGGGCTGGAACCTGCTGCACAAATCAGCGGATGAAACGCGCAAGACGCCGGCCACGCCGACGCCCGACGCCGCGCGCAAGGCGTCGCTGCGCGCGATGGCCTTCTATCCCTTGACGCTGCCTGTCTCGGTCGGCCCCGGATCGATCGCGGTGGCGATCGCGCTGGGCACCGGGCGCCCGCGCGGCCATGTGCAGATCATCAACGCTGTCGGCGTGCTGCTGGCGTTGCTGGTTCTGTGCGGCTCGATTTACCTGTGCGTGCGCTTTGCGGGGCACATCGGCAAGCGGCTCGGGCCGGTGGGCACCGAGGTGCTCATGCGTCTGCTCGCGTTCGTACTGCTCTGCATCGGCATTCAGATTTTGTGGCTTGGGCTCGACGATCTGCTGGAGAGCGTGCCGCTCACCATCAGCATGAAACCATGACGATGGCCGCCGCCCGCGCAACCTGAGCGCCAGGAAAACGGGAGCGCGCTAGCGCGCGAGGCGCTCGCGCAGGAACTCGATGAAACGCTGCGTTTTCGCGGGCAGCAGACGCGTTTCCGTAATCGCGTAGATCGAGGTGGGCGCGCCGCGCCACCCTGGCAGGACCGGGCGCAGCGCCCCGCTCGCCAGTTCGTCGTCAACGACTTCGCGCGGCACCAGAAGAATGCCCATGTCGAGCGCGGCGAGCCGCCGGATCATGCCCACGCTGTTGAGCGCGAAGCGTCCGGACACCGGCACCGTGACCGTCCGCTTGCCGTCGTGCAAGGTCCAGGTGCCTGCTTTCAGGATGCTCAGGCATTCGTGCTGTTTGAGGTCGGCGGGTTTCCCCGGTTCGCCCGCCCGCTCGAGGTAGCCGGGCGACGCATAGAGGTGTGGCGTGAGGGAGGCCAGCGGGCGCGCGATCAGTTGCGAACTCTCCGACTCGCCCATGCGGATCGCCACGTCGAAGGGCTCGCTGACCAGATCGACGCGCCGGGGCGTGAGATCGAAATCGAACGCGATACCCGGATACAGGCCCGCGAACTCCACGATCAACGGCGCCAGGTAGGTCACGGCGAAATCCACCGGCAGCGAGACGCGCAATACGCCGCTCGGCTGGGCGAGCATCTCGCCAAGCTGTTCATGGGCGAGGCGCGCTTCGTCGACAATGCGCTTGCAGCGCTCGAAGTAGATCTGCCCCGCCTCGGTCAGCTCGATCTTGCGTGTCGTGCGATGCAGCAGCCGCAGCCCGATGGTTTTCTCCAGCGCGGTGATGCGCCGCGAGAGCGTCGAGTTCGGCATGCCGATCGCCTCGGCGGCGTGCCGAAAGCCGCGCGCCTTCACGACCTCCACGAAGAGGGCCATGTCGTTGAGGTAATCGTCCATGCGCATTGCTCCATCAGTGGATCAATGATATCCGAAATGCCGTATTTATCTCCCGCAGGAAGCGGACGATGATGTTCCTCATGGCAAGTGCACGGCGCGCCTGAAACACTCGCAGGCCGCCAGCGCCTGCATCCACCCATTCGAGGAATTCATCATGAGCCAACTGTTCGATCCGGTCCGCGTGGGCCGCCACACGCTGCAAAACCGCCTGGTGATGGCGCCGATGACGCGCTCGCGCGCGCAGTTCGACGGCACGCCGGGCGAGCTGGCCGCCCGCTATTACGCGCAGCGCGCAGGGGTCGGTCTGATCGTGACGGAGGGCACCCAGCCTTCGGACGACGGCCAGGGCTACTTGAGCACGCCGGGCATCTACACCGACGCGCATGTGGCGGGCTGGAAGCGCACGACCGACGCCGTGCACGCGAAGGGCGGCCACATTTTCATCCAGCTCATGCATGCCGGGCGCATGTCGCACCCGGACAACACGCCTCACCACCGGCCGGGTGTCGCGCCTTCCGCCATCGCGCCGGGCACGGGCATGTTCACCGTCAAGGGGATGCAGGACATTCCCGTGCCGCGCGCGTTGAGCACGGAGGAAGTGCGCCAGAGCGTTGCCGACTTCGCCTTCGCGGCGCGGCGCGCGGTCGAGGCGGGTGCGGACGGCGTCGAAATCCACGGCGCGAACGCGTACCTCATCCAGCAGTTCCTCGCGCCCAGCGCCAACACGCGCACCGACGAATACGGCGGCGCCATCGCGCATCGCGCCCGCTTCGCCATCGAAGTCGCGAGCGCCATCGCCGACGCAATCGGCGCGGATCGCACCGCCATTCGCCTCTCGCCCGGCACGACGCTGTGGGGCATCGACGAAGGCGTGGAGGGCCCGGATCTGTATCGCTATCTGGTCGCCGAACTCGACAAGCTCGGCCTTGCGTATCTGCACATCGCGCATCAGGGCGACGAGCCGTTGCTTGCCGACATCCGCAAACGCTGGCGCGGCAAGCTGATCCTGAATCGCCCTGGACGCCCGCGCGAGCAGGTGGGCGCGGACATCGCCGCGGGCGCGGCCGATCTGGAAGCCTATGGCTCGATGGTGCTCGCGAACCCGGATTTCGTCGAGCGCATCAAGGCCAACGCCCCGATGAACGAGCCGCGCCGCGAAGGCTTTTTTGGCGGCACGGAAAAGTTCTACACGGACTATCCGACGCTGGCCGAGGCCGAAGAGGCCTGAACGCGCGCGGGCAAAAGCCGCCTTTCACGCGAACACGGCTTTCGCCATCAGGCCCAGCGCCACGCACACCAGAATGGCCCCGAAGCCAAGCTGCACGTGATGCGCGGCGAGGCGATGGGAGGCAATGCGGCCGCTGAGCATGCCGGCGGCGGTGGCGATGCTGAACCACAACGCGACGTCGAACGGAAAGGCCGTGCCATGCAGGCTCGTTGCGAGCACGCCGCCGCTGCCCACCAGCGCGATCACCATGAGCGACGTTGCCACGATGCCGTGCATGGAGACGTCGGTGAGCTTGCGCATCATGGGGACGATGATGAAGCCGCCGCCCACGCCGAGCAGCCCCGTCATGAGGCCGGTGACCGAGCCGGTTGCCGCGAGCGCGAGCGCGGTGGGCCACGTCCAGTCGAAGCGTCCGGTGGCCGGATTGATATGCGCCACGCAAAGCGGCGAATGCTCCGGCGACGCCGTTTTGCGCTTGAGCGTTTGCCGCAGGAGCCTGAGCGCGACGAACAGCATCACGGCGGCGAACAGCACGAGCAAGAGCCGCTGGGGAAGGGCGCGCGCGAGGCGTGCGCCGAGCAACGTGGTCGGCACGCCCGCCGCTGCCATGAAAAACGCCGCGCGATAGCGCACGAGGCGCTTGCGGAACGCTTCGAGCGCGCCCACCGCCGCGCTGCCCGCCACCGCGACGAGCGCGACGGGCGTGGCCTGCTGCATGGGCCAGCCCATGCCGAACACCAGCGCGGGCACGGCGAGGATGCCCCCGCCCGCGCCCGTGAGGCCGAGAATGGCGCCCACCACGGCGCCGAGTAAAAGCGAGACCAGCATCGATCACCTCGAGGACGGCAAGCGGACCAGAATCAGTCGGTCACCTGGGGTTGCACGAACCACTCGCGGCCCTTGAGCATGCCTTTCCAGTAAAGCGGCGGCAGGATGCGCTCTTTCATCAGCCAGGCGAGCCGCGACGGATGCTTGCCGTCGATGAGCCAGGTGGGGAAGGTCGGCGCGACCTTGCCGCCGTAGAGGAATTCGGCCAGCACGATCTTGCCGCGCTCCACCGTGAGCGGGCACGAGCCGTAGCCGTCATAGGACGCCTCGCCACGCTTCACGCCCAGCGCGGCCAGCACGTTGTGCGCGACCACCGGGGCCTGCTTGCGCGCCGCCGCCGCCGTTTTGGCGTTCGACGTACTGGACACGTCGCCCAGCGCGTAGACGTTCTCGTAGGCCTTGTGGCGCAAGCTGCCCGGATCGACATCGACCCAGCCTGCCGCGTCGGCGAGCGGACTCACGCGGATGAAATCGGGCGCCTTCTGCGGCGGCACGACGTGGAGCATGTCGAAACCCGTCGTGAACGTTTCGCTGCCGCCGCCGGGCAGTGCGCGCGCGAAGGTGGCCTGCTTCGCTTCGCCGTCCACGGCCGTGAGGTTCATGCCGAAGTTCAGATCGATGCCGTACGACTCGACATACTTCATCAGGGCGGGCACATAGTCGGCCACACCGAAAAGCGCCGCGCCCGCGTTGAAAAATTCCACCTCGATCTGGTCGAGCCGGCTGCTGCGGCGCCAGTGATCGCACGAGAGATACATGGCCTTTTGCGGCGCGCCCGCGCATTTGATCGGCATGGGCGGCTGCGTGAAGAGGGCGCGGCCGCCCTTGAGCTGCTGCACCAGTTCCCACGTATAGGGCGCGAGGTCGTAACGATAGTTGGACGTCACGCCATTGCGCCCGAGCGTTTGCGCGAGGCCATCGATCGCGTTCCAGTCGAGCTTCAGGCCGGGGCAGACCACGAGCTGCCGGTAGGTCACGACGCGGCAGCCTTCCAGTATCACGGCGTTCGCGGCGGGTTCGAACGCGGCCACCGCCGCCTTGATCCAGCGTACGTTGCGCGGGAGCACGCCGCCCATGGGGCGCGCGGTTGTTTCCGGGTGGAACACGCCTGCGCCGACCATGGTCCAGCCGGGCTGGTAGTAATGCACGTCGGCGGGATCGATGATGGCGATGTCGAGATCGGGCGCGCGGGCGAGCAGGCTCGACGCCGTGGCGACACCCGCGGCCCCCGCGCCGATGATCACGACGTCATGCTGATCGTCGGCGCTCGCGCGCGGCGAACCGATGCGGCGCGTGAGTCCGCTGAGATCGACGCCGGCGCGCTTGCCCGCGGCGAGAATCTCGACGAGCGGCATGGCGGGCGCGCTGGCGAGCGCCCACAGCGTGGCCGAGCGCATGCCGCTGCGGCAGTAGGCGAGCAGGGGACGCGGCAGGGTTTCCAGATAGCCGCGAAACCGTTCGGCATCCTGATCGCTGACTTTGCCCGTTTCCACGGGAAGGTAATGCGCCTCGATGCCGAATTGACCGGCCGCCTGCTCGATTTCAGTGAAGGTGGGCTGGTCCGCGCCTTCGCCGTCGGGGCGATTGCAGATGATCGCGCGAATGCCCATCTCGCGCAGCGCGGGCAGATCGGCGACGTGGACCTGCGGGGAAACGGCGAAGGTGTCCGTGAGCTTCTTGAGTTCCATGCTTGCCTCTTGTGCTTTCTCTTGTACGTTCTCTTGTGCGTTCTTTAATGACTGACGACTGCCGCGCGGCTCAAAGGACATTGACCGGAATCTTGATGTACGCAATGCCGTTGCTCTCCGGCTCCGGCAGGTGGCCCGCGCGCATGTTGACCTGCACCGAGGGCAGGATGAGAACGGGCATGTCGAGCGTGGCGTCGCGCGCCGTGCGCATGGCGATGAACGACGCCTCGTCCACGCCGTCGTGCACGTGAACATTGGCTTCGCGCTCATCGGCCACGGTGGATTCGAACTTCACGGCGCGCCCGCCCGGCTGATAGTCGTGGCACATGTACAGGCGCGTTTCGGGCGGCAGGCTCAGCACACGGCGAATCGAGCGGTACAGTGTCGAGGCGTCGCCGCCGGGAAAGTCGCAGCGCGCGGTGCCGTAGTCGGGCATGAACAGCGTGTCGCCCACGAAGGCCGCCTGTTGAGCGCCTTCGCCGACCACATAGGTCACGCAGGCGGGCGTGTGGCCCGGCGTGTGCATTACGCGCACTTCGAGTTCGCCCACGCGGAACACGTCGCCATCGCCGAAAAGCTGATCGAACTGCGAGCCGTCGGTGCGGAACTCGGAGCCCGCGTGAAAGAGCTTGCCGAATACCGTCTGGACGCGCGTGACCGCTTCGCCGATCGCGGTTCGACCGCCCAGCCGCGCCTGGAGATAAGGCGCGGCCGAAAGATGATCGGCGTGCACGTGCGTTTCGAGCAGCCACTGCACGCGCGCGCCCAGTTCCTCGACGCGCGCGGCGAGCCGGTCGGCCGTGTCGGTGCGGGTGCGCCCCGACTTCGGGTCATAGTCGAGCACGGTGTCGATCAGCGCGCAGTGCTTCGTTGCGGGGTCCAGCAGCAGGTAGCTGACCGTCCAGGTGGCGGGGTCGAAAAGTCCTTCGACGACGAACTTGGCAAGACTCATCCCGTTATTCCTCACGTGTGGCGGAGCCTGGTTTTCGGCTCCTTGCGGGAATAACAGTCAAATATCGTGCCAGCGCAGGTCAGAGCGGCGGCTGGCAGGCTAACCGCTTAATTCCTAGGGGTATTTCCTGGCGAGCCGGGGCGGCCTGCTGTCAGTCGACGGGCGCGGCGGCGGGCGGTTGCGTCATGACGTCTGCCAAATGGCAGTGGCATGGCAGAAATGGCAGTCGAGGCGTATAGTGCGGCATCCCTGGAGTCACAGCCCGAATTGAAGCCCGGACCCAAGCCCATGATTTCGCCCGACCTGCCATCGCAAGATTCGACCTTGCCCGAACGTCACACCGACGGCACACCCGATCTGGGCGCGCTCGTGTCGTACCTGGAGTACGATCCGCAGCCTTCGATCGTCCTCGATCCGAACTACCAGATTCTCGCGGCCAATACGGCGTACCAGCGGCAGTTCGGCGTGAAAGGGCAGGCGCATGTCGGGCGCAAGTGCTACCAGGTGTCGCATCACTACGACGTGCCCTGCGACCAGGCGGGCGAGCACTGCCCGATGCGGCGCGCGGCGGAGGTGCGCAGCGCAGACCGCGTGCTGCACATTCATCACACGCCGCGCGGGCCCGAGCACGTCGACGTGGAGCTGCGGCCGATCTTCGATGCCAACGCCGAGATCGTCGCGTACGTCGAGCGTCTCGCGACGGTGCGCGGCGCGTCGGCCAAGCCGAGCGCCGCAGGGCTCGTCGGCCGCGCGCCGGCGTTCAACAAGGCGATCTCCGCGTTGCAGCGGGTCGCGCCCTCGATGCTGCCGGTCTTGCTGCTCGGCGAGTCGGGCACGGGCAAGGAGTTGTTCGCGCAAGCGCTGCACGAGGCGAGCGAGCGGGCGCAACGCCCGTTTGTCGTCGTCGATTGCTCTGGCATTACCGAAACGCTGTTCGAGAGCGAGTTGTTCGGCTTCGAGAAAGGCGCGTTCACGGGTGCCACGGGCCGCAAGCAGGGGCTGGTCGAAACCGCGCAGGGCGGCACGCTGTTTCTCGACGAGATCGGCGACGTGCCGCTGTCGATGCAGGTGAAGCTGCTGCGGCTGATCGAAACGGGCACGTTCCGGCGCGTGGGCAGCACCGAGACCCAGCGCGCCGACTTCCGGCTCGTGGCCGCCACGCACAAGCCGCTCGAAGCCATGATCGCGGCAGGGCAGTTCCGCTCCGATCTCTACTTTCGCATCAGCGCGTTTCCCATCCATTTGCCCGCGGTGCGCGAACGCGTTGAAGACGTCCCGCTGCTCGCGGACTCGATCCTGCAACGCATTGCGGCGGCAAAACACGGCGCCGCGCGCAAGGTCACGATTTCGCCGGACGCGCTCGAACGGCTGCGCGCCTGGCGCTGGCCCGGCAATATCCGCGAGCTGCGCAACGTGCTGGAGCGCGCGTGCCTGCTGGCAGACGACGGCGTGATCCGGCCCGCGCAACTGCCCGATGCGCTGAGCTACGCGACGCGCGCCGACGTGCCCTCGGACGTGCTCGAAGCCGCCGCAACGAACTACGCGTTGCCCCGCAAGCTCTCCGATGCGGACCTGGCGCGCGCCGCCGCGGGCTTTCGCGGCAAGCGCAGCGAACTGGCCGCGCAACTGGGGCTCAGCGAGCGCACGCTGTACCGCCGCCTCAAGGCGCTCGGCGGCGAAGGCGGGGCCTGAACGCCGCGCGCCCGCCGCGTTCGCGGCGACCGGCAAACGTTTTCGCGCCCGAAAATATTTCGTAAGGAGTCTGACGCTCAGCATTCATACCTCGATGCTCTAATCCTGTTGCCGTGTAGCCATAAGCATCCAGACGGCATCAGCATGATGATGCGACGCAGACCCTCTCTGCGCCTCGGCTCCGCGGTCATCCGGGCAATACGAATCCAACCAGGAGCCGAATATGCAATGGCGTCATATAGCAATTGGTTCGCTCACAGCCGCGGCATTCGCATCGACAGTTGCGTGGAGTGCCGACGATGACCACGACAAGGGCCGGCCGAACGAGGTTCACACTGCCACGCCCATCAAGCATCTGGTCGTGATCTATGGCGAGAACGTTTCGTTCGATCATTACTTCGCGACGTATCCGCACGCGACCAACCCGGCGGGCGAACCGGCTTTCAACGCCGTGCCTGGCACTCCTGAGGTTAATGGCCTCACGGGCGCGCTCCTCAACAACAACCCCAATTTCACGAACACGGCGAATGGCGCGGGCGCGGCCAATCCGTTCCGCCTCGATCGCACGCAGGCGGCCACCGCCGACCAGAACCACGCCTATACGGCCGAGCAGCAGGCGTACGACAACGGCGCGGCCGACCTTTTCCCGAAGTACACGGGTAAGGGCACGAGCGGCGGGGCCGGCGCGTTTGGCACGACCGGCCAGGTGATGGGCTATTACGACGGCAACACGGTCACCGCGCTGTGGAACTACGCGCAACGATTCGCGATGAGCGACAACGCGTATACGTCGACGTACGGCCCCTCGACGCCGGGCGCGCTCGAAGTCGTATCGGGACAGACCAACGGCATGAAGGTTGTGCTCACAACGAAACAGCCTTCGGTCGCCGGCTCGTACTACGTGAACGACGGCGAGGGCGGGTACACGATGATCAACGACGTCGACCCGGCCTACGATAGCTGCTCCAGCACGACCGATACCGCCTTGATGACCGGCAAGAATATCGGCGACCTGCTGAACGCGCGCAATGTCTCGTGGGGCGGCTTCATGGGCGGCTTCGACCTCGCGACGCAGAACAGCAACGGCACGACGGGATGCAAGCGCAGCACGCTCTCGACGGTCGTGGGCGCCGCCACGGCGGACTATATCCCGCACCACAACTGGTTCCAGTACTTCGCGTCGACGTCGAACCCGAAGCACCTGCGACCGAACTCGATCGCCGCGATCGGCCACAGCTTTGGCAAGGACGGAAACCCGGACCCGGCCAACCATCAGTACGATACCGACGACTTCTTTAACGCGGTGAAGTCGGGCAATTTCCCGGCGGTGAGCTTCCTCAAGGCCCCGGCTTACCAGGACGGTCACGCGGGGTATTCGGACCCGCTCGACGAGCAGGCGTTCGTCGCGAAGGTGGTCAACTTCCTCCAGGAACAGAAAGACTGGGACGAGACCGCCGTGATCGTGGCCTGGGACGACTCCGACGGCTGGTACGACCACGCCTATACGCTGCCGACCAGCGCGTCGTATGACACGGTGGCCGACCAGGTGACGGCGCCCGGCACCTGCGGCACGGGCTCGGCGCACGACGGCTTGAGCGGCAAGCCCGTGAACGGCCGCTGCGGTCCGGGCACGCGCATCCCGTTCGTCGTGATCTCGCCGTGGGCGAAGGAAAATTACGTCGACCACACGCTGATCGACCAGGCGTCCGTGGTGCGCTTCATCGAGGACAACTGGCTCGATGGCAAGCGGCTTGGCGGCGGGTCGTTCGATGCGAGGTCGGGCAGCATCATGGGCATGTTCAATTTCGACCGTCGCGGCAAGGGTCACGATGAGCGCAAGCTGTTCGTCGATCCGGCGACGGGCAGCCAGGTGGATAAGGCTCCGAAGGTTTGATACCGGGCTACGGGGTGTCGGGCGAAAACGGGCTTCGGCCCGTTTTCGCTTGAGGTTTGGGGTTTTTACTGATGTTTGAGAACATTTATAAAAATGCGCTAATTTGCATTATGTTAAGTTGAAGCGGCTAACGGCGGAATACCTACCAGTTTTGTCAGGTCGAAAGAATATTTCTGTAAGCATAGTTACAGATTCTTACGAAATTCCCCGCTTGCGATCCAATGAACTCCGCAGCATCCCGACACGGCGAGCTATGCGACTTCCTCGCACTGGTCGACGGACTGTCCGTCGACCGAATCGCCGAAATTCTACGCTGCTGCACCCGAAGCGTCCGGAACTACGCCGCCGGACGCTCGCCCATCCCTTGGCACCGTATCGAGCTGCTGCGCCTTCGCAAGCAGGAAGCCTCCGCGCCCGCACGTCAAGCTGACGCGAGCGCGGGACTCGACGACGTCGCCGTCAAAGCGAACATCGATCCGGACCCGAACGCTCCGGACGTCCCTCCGGCCGAAATGCTGGCGTGGGTCGGCGTGCACGCGCCGCACTTCCTGTCGAGCAGCCGCAGCTTTGCAAAGTACGTGCGCGGATGGAACGTAGTCGACAAAATTCGCCGCGCAAAACTCGATGGCTCGTTCGCCGTCGTGCTCGCGCGCTGGCGTCTGCTCGCCGTCGAATTGCCGAAATCATGGCGATCCGGGCGCATATGGTCCGAGATCGGGCCGCCCGCGTACCATCGCGACTGACGGCAACGGGTCTGGATATGCCTTTTGAATGATGCGCGCGTTGGCCGCGATCATCGTTCTTGATACGAACTCAGTGCGGCCATAATCGGCCGTGCAGACAATTGCCATAGCGGCCACACAAATGTCTGCTGTCGACAGTGCCATCAAAGTAAAGGACGGTGCAAGAATGTCCATGGTGCCGCGATCGCCTATCGTGCTTACAAGCCAAAACGCCGACGTAGAAGGTTAAGCATTTCAATCACCCACCCTCGCCTGTCTCGGAAAGTCATAGAACGCTGGCTAGGTAGTTCGAATTGGGTACCCCGATTTACTATATCCGAACTGGTCTGAGGCAATCAATTTCGCTTGTTCAATTTAAAGAGATATAAAATGGGAAATACGTATAAATCAGAAAAAATATTGAAGGTGAATGATCTTAATAATTCATTTTCGGAAACTTTAAATGCGACGCCTCTAACTAATACTCTGAAGCCAGAAGACTTTGGTGCAAAAGGAGATGGTGTGACCGACGATTCTGTGGCTATTCAGGATGCGATCGATAGCGTAAGCGCCACAGGAGGTGGCGTTATTAGGTTCGACAGTCCTATGTATCGAGCAACGGGGCTGATCCTGAAGACGGGGGTCACCTTAGAAGGCACTTATAAGGAGGCGGTTATACTTAAGGCCCCGGATGGCTGGAGCGGGGTTTCGGTTATCGATTCCTATAATTTTGACTTCTATAAGAAATCGTCCGGCAACCCGACTGATGCCAACACCCCAGATGCATTTGGTCTGCGTAACATCACTATCGACGCCAATGTAGAACACTTCTCTGGCACAGCTTCTGTGACGGCCGGGTATGGTATGCGATTAGGTGGCACTCGTATGGTGCTGGATAATGTGCGCCTCCAAGCTGCCCCGGGGACCGGATTACATACGTCCCTCGGCGCGATTACTCGCACGACGACAGATTGGTATCGCCACAATCTGGCGAATGGGTATATCCGTAATCTGTCTATCTATGCAAGTGGCAATGACAATTGGGTACATGATGGTCCGCAAGACTTGTATATCGAGTCTGCTGATATAGGACTAGGTGGCTACCCTGACACGGCTACGTTCGTGCCTAATACGACCAGTGGCGGCACTACGATTATCGGGTATCCCTCGTTCCTTGAGCCCCTTCGTCGCGTGTCGAACTATACGCAGAACTGTGCAGCAGAGATTGGTTGGATGCACTCATTCGGGTGCCGTCAAGGCTACGCCTTTATTGTCGGTGCAGCTACCAATGGTACGCAGAGTGCGGTTCGTCTGAAGTTCACCACCCTTATTCTTGAGTCGAGTAATGGCGGACTTTGGACGCGCCAAGGAGCCTACTATCAGGGCAGTGTTCTTGATATCCATAACTGCTACGGTGTAGATGGTCAGGCATACTGGCTTGATAGCGACACAGCGCAGGAAGGGCATATCGATAACGTGCGTATCTATGCGTCGGGTTCGAACAACGCTCAGGATCTAGTGCAGTTGTACGGGTATCAGAAGTCGATTGGCTTCCTCGGAGTAGAAGGGGCTAACCTTCCTTCGACAGCGGTAGCATTCGATGGTCAGCAGAATCGCGTACTTGCCGCAGACATTAACCAAGTCCGTAAGACCGCTGGCGCTGATGGAACAGTGACGGCGATCCGTATTAATTCGACTTGCGCAGAGTGGCAGTGCAAAGCGTACGTACGAAATTCAGACATAGTTGCGACGTACTTACCAACTAGTTCTTCGGCGCGACCAATAGATTCCACGATAATCTCGGCATTCGGTAATTTCATTCCATCGGGAGGTACACCGGCTGCCGGGTTTGTAGGATTCGGTGTGCTGTCAACGTCTTACCGACGCAACATTTTGCTGCAAAGTTTATCAAGCGACATGAAGTCGAGGAATTACGTAGCGGTTTCGAACACGCAGACGATTGCATCCGGTTCGTACACCCCCGGCGCAACTCTGGCAGTGTATCTGACCATCAACGGAATCATTGCCCCGAACCCAGAAGAGATAGAAGTAAGCATGATTTATCTGTCGGGTGCTATTCCGCAGGTTCAATATATGATGGTTCAGTCAAGTGCTATTAGCCCCTCGCAGATTGTGGTATTAGTCGCGTTTACGGCGGCTTCCTCCCTGAACTTCAAGATTAGTGCATCGGTAAGTTGACACTGTGTCTGCGAAAACTGCCTCACCAGAAAGTAATTTCCGTAACTTGGCAGATGCCTATCTTTTCTGGTGAGGTGCGATGAGCACCCCTTCCACTTCGTCGACAGTGCCGATAGTCATGACAGTCGATTCTTCTTCTGTCGGGGCAGACGGTACTCCGTAACTCGCTCTATCCTTTACGTCCACGTCTACTCATGAGATCACATACTCTTTCGGAAATGTGACCTGTGTCGGCTAGTCGTGGGATCGTCGCGCACTTCGAGGTCGAGTTGCGAGCCGAAACCGCCATCGGCGGAAATCGTGTGCGTGACGCACTTCACGAGCCACGGCGTCGCGTCGATTTCCGGCTTGAATCCGCTGACCACGACAGGCAGTTCCGGGAAAATCTCCGCGCGGCCGAGCGCGAGCGTGTACGTGAGCGTCGCCTGGCTGCGCTGCGTGCGCGCAAACTCGGCTTCGGCGGCCGCGCGCGCTTCGGCTTCGGTCGCATAATCTTCCGGCAGCACCTTCACGTTCTGGTTATTCTCGCCGCCGATCAGCACCGATTGGCGCTTGCCCTTCGCGTTCGAATGGTAGTGCGCGCGCACCGCCGCGTAGCTCTCGCGCTGCGATATGTGGTAGCGATGCTGGTCCCCGTTCTCGCGCGTAATCGTCAGCACGTCGAGCGATTTCCCGCTGGCTGTCGTACCTTTGCCGATCGGCATGAACAGGAGATTTAGCGCCTTGACGTTCATCACCGCATCGTAGCGGCGTGCCAGGCGCGTCAGGAACGACATGTCGCTTTCGTGGGTCTGGTCAATGTGCGCGATGCCAATCTGCGCGAGCGCCGCTGCGACGGCGGGCTTGAGCGAGTGGCGCGATGCGATGGTGCGCACGATCGA
Source organism: Paraburkholderia unamae (assembly GCF_003268775.1). Taxonomy (GTDB): domain Bacteria; phylum Pseudomonadota; class Gammaproteobacteria; order Burkholderiales; family Burkholderiaceae; genus Paraburkholderia; species Paraburkholderia unamae. The sequence continues at coordinate 82,467 of NZ_QLSU01000026.1, read as the reverse complement.
CCCGATGGTTTGGCCGTGCCAGCTTTGTTCGCGCCGTTCGTGCATGGCGTTTGTCATCGAGGCCGATCGTGCACGGACCGTGATGATATCAGGCGCGCCGCTGTGCTCGACTTCGTCAACCGTGAACGTGCCTTTGTGCACGAGCGGTTCGCCCAGCCAGCCGATCGACGCTTCAATGTTCGCGCCACGCTTAGGAATCGAAAACGTATTGTCAGAGTCGTCAAGCACGAGGTCGAGCATGTCGGACTCGTCGGACCTGCATTCGCTGATGGACAGGCTGATGAGCTTCGGCGTGATGAGGCCGGACAGGTCTTTGCCGTCGAGCGTGACGCGGTAATCCGCCTGCGGCTGCATGCGCGACTTCGTGATTTCATCGGTTGCCATATCTAGCCCGCGTCCTTTTTCGCCGCAATCCTGCTGTCGTCAACGTGCTTGAGCGTGAGATTGAATTCGATCTTGCGCGGAATGCCCTCTTTTGTGTGGTACGTCGACGTCGTGTTCAGGCTCTCGATGATGAAGGCACCGTAGACAGTGCCGATACCGTCGACGAGCACATACGCGTCGCCGACGTCGCCCATTTTCGCGAGCTGGTCGAGCGACGCAATCGAGCCGATCGATTCGGGCGCGACCATGCCGTTTAGCGTGATGACATCGTCACCCGCTCCGGTGTACTGGCTTGCGTCGCGCGTGCCGACGCGCGAGCTGGTGCGGTGTTTCCAGTTGCGCTGGCGTTGCAGTTCCTTGTATGGCGCGGTTGCGAGGCTGAAAACAAACTGGTCGAGCGACATCATCATGGTTGTGCGTGCTCCCCTTTACGAGTCCGACAGGCTCGATGCTTTGCGTGCGCGATTTGACCGCTCGCGGCGGTCCAGCTCCAGCGCCACGGCGCGGCCGGCAGCGCGCGCGATTGCGTTTTCGTCGTCGCCCGCACGCGGATAGATGTTGATGATGATTTGCGCGGGACCGGTTTGCACGGCCGCTGCCCCCTGCGATGCCGTGACGGGCGGCCGCCGGTCGATCGGCACATTCGGGCGGATAAGCGGCACGGTCGCGCCCGCTGCGCCCTGCGCGAATGCCGGTGCGCCGAATGCGGTTGTCGCCACCGTCGCCATTGCAACCGCCGCGCGCGTGATACGCCCTTGCTCGCCTTCCATGCCGAGCGCAGCGCCCTGCGCGACAAAGCCGCCCAGCTCCGCGAATACCCGGCTCGGGCTGCGAATGCCGAGCTTTTCCTTGAACCATCCGACCGTGGAGCTTGCCACGTTGACGATTGCATCCTTGACCGAGCCCAGGCCGCTCGTGATGCCGTTCACAAGGCCCGCAATCATGTGTGCGCCGAACTCCGAGAACTTCGCGGGCATATCGACACCGAGCCACGCCATCGCGGCCGCGAACGGCTGATACAGCAACCCCAATACGCTCCAGTTCACGAGCAGCGCAGTCACCGACCCAATGCCGCCCGCAAAGGCTGCTCGAACCTCCTGCCACAAACCGCCGAAGAACCCCGTTACGGTTCCCCAGTTGTTGTAGAGCAGATACGCAGCGCCCGCGAGCGCTGCGACGCCGAGGGTGATCCATCCGATTGGCGTCGTAAGCAGCGCCCGACCGGCGAACATCGCAGCGCTTCCCATTAACCGGAACGCGCCCGCGCCGAGCCCGAGCGCGCGCGAAAGAATGCCGCCCTGCATGCCGAGCACCTGCATGCTGAATTTCACGAGCGCGAGCGGCCCGAGCACGCCCGCCAATGCGATCGTGAACGAGCCGCCGACGACGAGCATCGCAGCGAGCACAGCAAGCGCCGTGATGACGACTTTCGCGGCCGTGCCGTGCTCCTTCATGAACGAAACGACCTTCCCGGTTGCGCTCGCGGTGGCCTGCAATCCTGCGTTATAGAGTGGCGTTACCTTCTTACCGATCTCGTTTTTCAGGTCGCGCAGCTCGGCAAGCGCGGCGATTTCCTTGCCGCGAGTCTGTTCCTGTGCGATCGCATTCAATTCGGTAATGCCCGCGGCCCCCGTATTGAGTCGTTCGTTCTTCGCAATCTGACTGCGCTGCAAGTACATGGTCGCGAACAGGTTCGACGCTGACCGATTCGTGAAGATCGAACCAATCGTGCTCAACACTTCCTTTTCGCCTGTGATGCCTTGCTTTGCCAGCGTCGGAAGCAACGTCTTTTGCATCCATTCGTAGGGCGACGTTTTGAATTGCTCGGAGTTGAGCAACGCGCCATCCGAGAACGCCTTCACGTGACCGTTCTTGTCGTATTCGACCTTTTTGGAATCCAGCAGGCCGAAGCCCATCAGCTTGCGCGCCGCGCGCACGGTCGTGCGACCTTCGATCAGGTTTTGATAACCGGACATCACGGCGTTGCCCGCCGTGCTCCCACCCATCTCCTGAATGAGCGGTTCCATTTGATAGTAGAACGCATCTTTCGAAAGTGACTTCGCAGCAACACCGCCGCGCTGCACGAATTCCATCCACTGGTCGCCGCCCACTCGACCACCCGTGGCCGAAATCACTTTTTGCACCCGGTTTGCTTCGTCCCGAAACGTTGCTTCGTCCTTCGTGCCGCCGCGCAGCTCGATGACCTTGAGCATGTTCATGAACTTTTCTTCGTTCTCGTGGCCGCCCTCCTCGCCATACATCGCCTCATTGGCAAACTTCATTTTGGAAAGGGTCGGCGCGGCCATCTGTGCGTGATGCTCATCGGCAAAGATCGTCATCGAATCGCGCATCATCGTCAGATTGTCGGTAAAGCTCGCGCCATACACCTTCATGTCGCTTGCGAACTTCACTGCATCAATCGTCGCATGATCGCCCAGGCCGAGCGCCTTGATGCGCCCTTCCTCGTTTTGCGCCTTCTTTGCCTCATCAAGTGTTTCGCCCAGCCCGCCGAACATATGCATGCCGGTCGACCTGGCGGCGTAACCGGACACCGCCATATTGCCCGCGATGCCCTGCATTTTCTCCATGCTCCGGCGCGCAGTGGCCACGCGGCGCTCGCGGTCGCCGAGCGTGTCGAGCTTGCGCATTTGCTCAGCCATGGTCGCGGTTGTCGCGCTCATGTTCGCGCGCAGCTCGCGCTCATGCTGCGCGAGGTTGCGCGTGTCGATGCCTGCGCCAGCCAGCCGCGTGCGCATTTCCTGTAGCTGTGTGGTCTGCTGTTTTTGCTCGGCGCGCAGCAGTGAGGCCGCCTGTCGGGCCTTCGTCAGCTCACCTGTCATCTGTTGCGATGGCGGCCCGAATTCGCGCAGCGAGCCCGCGAGCAGCTTTACCCGATCTCGCGCCGCGTCGAGCTGCCTGGTCGTGTTCGACAGGCCGCCGTGCAGCTCGCGAAACGATCCGATCGCCTTTTGCGTCTTGCCCATTTCGGCCAGCTCGCGCCGCGTTTCCTTGAGCGAGCCAGCCAGCCCCTTGCTACCGGCGAGGATGTTTTTAAGGGGCTTCGTCATGTTGTCGATCATGTCGAACATGACGCGAAGTTTCAGGGCGTTATCCATCGTCACCGTTTCCGCATCTGAGGCGCGCGCGCTCACGCCAGTCCATCAATTCGGCCAGCGAAAACTCGCCCATCGTGGCCGGTGTCCAACCGCCGAACACCGTCGCGATGTCGGCCATTGCGTCTTCTACTCGGTCAGGGAGGCCAGTTTCGCTTTCACGGCCTTCGACATCAAAAAACCGGCAAAGATACCTCCGATTTGAACGAGGTCGGCGGGATCGATGCTCGACACGTCGTGCTCCGTGAGCGTGGGCGAGCTGATGCGCGGCAGCACCTTCGAGAGCGCGGAAACGTCGAGATTCACGAGGTCCGCGAGCGACACGCCACGCAATTCGCCCGAGCGCGGTTTGCGAAGCGTGATCTTGTCGATGGTCTGATTGCCGCGCACGATCGGGGTGTCGAGCGTGTGCGTGTTCGGATCGTCCTGTACGGCCGCCGCCGGAGCCGCTTCGGTCGAAACGCCGTGGCTGTGTGCCGGTGCTTCCTGAATGACGTGGACGTGCGCGCCTTCGACGGCGATCGTGTGCGAGTGAGCGCCGGTATGGTCAGCGGTAAGGACGTGTGCATGAGCGTCGGTGGAATGTTGATCGTGCGTTTGCATGGTGTGAGCCTATTGCGAGGAATGGAAGGGATTTCCGACCGCGACGCGGCCGGACGTGAGGGTTACAGGCCGATGGCGGTTCGCAGCGCCGCGAGCAGGTCGGTCCCGCCGACGTTCTCGATGGAGTTCACGAAATCGAATTCCATGACGGTCTCGCCGTTCCAGCTCAGTTTGAAATAGCTGGCCGCGCTCGTGATCTTGACCGCCGTGTCCTCCTTCGGCTTCGCCGTGCCGAGGTCGATCTCGGTATGGCGGCCCTTGATGATGATTTCGATCGAGTCGTAGCCGTCCGCATCTTCGGCCTTGTAGCCGCCCGCGAAGCGCAGCAGCACGCCATCATGCTTCGTGATGCCGTATTGCGTGAGCACCGATTTGATGAGGCCGCCGCACGTCCATTCGAGCTGGATTGCCTCCTGCCCGAAATCGACCTTGATCGGGCCGCTCATGCCGCCGCCCTGCCAGTCCTCCGCCTTGCGCGTGAGCTTCGGCAGCGTGATTTCTCCAATTTGACCAACGTAGTTTTCGCCGTTCTGGAACAGCATGAAGCCCTTGAGTTTGCGGGGCATACCCATCGTATTTTCTCCTGTTTTTAGGCGGTTTCGTTACGCGTTCACGCGCGACGCGAAATCGGCCAGATAGCGATCGGTAATGCGCTGGCGAAGCTTCAGATTCTCCAGCGGGGGAACCGGCGTGTAGTCGTAGTCGATGAAGGCTTGGCCCGACTTGAGCACATCGGTCGTGTTCGGGTCCGGGTCGTACCACGACGATCCGCCGATCAGTCGACCACCCGCGACCTGCTCGCGAAACCATCCGTTGATGCTCTCGATGATGTCGCGCGGCAGCGAGGGATTGAGCGGGCCGTCTACATTCGGCATCTGCGCATCGGCGATCGAATCGGCGATAACCTGCGCGCTGCGCGTGTAGTTCTCGAACGCGAACGTCGAATCGTCCGAGCACGTGCGCGAGCCCCAAAAGCGATAGCCGTTGCGGTTGATAAGCGTCGTCACTTCCTGCTCGTTCAGGTATCCCGCATCCGTCGACGGGTCCTGCAAATCCCACGATACGTCCGCACTAATGCCGACGACGCCGTTCACGGCCACGTTCGACAGGGTCTTGTGCCAGCCGGTATCGTTGTCGATCTTCGCGCGCAAGCCGAGCGCATAGGCCGTCGCCGGGACCACGGCGTTCGCGCTTGCCTTGTCATCCCACGCGATGAAGTCCGGCCAGATGACCATCACTTCACGCTGGCTGAATTGCTTGCGGTACGTGGTCGCTTCCTCCTTCGTTTTCGCGCCATACGCTGCGACATACGCGAAGCCCTTGAGCGCCTGCGCGGTTGTGGCGATCGCGGTGGCCACGGCCTGCGTATCGAGAAAGGGAGCGCCGATGATCCGCGGCTTCACGCCGAGTTTTGCCTGGGCGGTCAGCAGCGCTTTGAGGCCCGTGTATTTGCCGTCCGCCGTGACGGTGCCAACCACGTTGGTCGTGGTCGCGGCGGTGTCCAGGCCCTCCGCGACGCGCACCACCACGGTCATGGGCTTCGTCTGCTGGCCGATCGCGTTCAGCGTCGTGTACAGCGTGCCTTTCGTGCCAGCCTTGCCGAGCGCCGAAACGACGTTGGTGATGAGCACGGGCGTGTCGAGCGGGAACGTCGCCGCATCGGCATCTTCGGCCGTGCAGACCACGCCGATTACAGCGGTCGACACGCTGCGGATCGGGCGCGAGCCTTCGTTGATTTCGATGACGGATACGCCGTGCTGGTATGCGTCAGGCATGTTAGGACTCCTGTAAGGTGAGAATGTTCGGGAATGGTTGCGGCACTCGCCGCGCCTGCTACATGCCAATCAGCTTGGCGACATCGGGGTTGCCGGTCAGGAATTTGCGCAGTTTCGCCGTGGCCTGCGCGGCTTCATCGGCCGGATCGGGCTTGGTCACGAGATCCCACCCAGCGCCGTTCCATCTCGGCCACTTGTTCTCGGGCCACGACTGCGGCGGCGCGGGTTCAACTGCACGAGCTGGGAGGTGGTAAACACCCGGCTCAAGCGGACTTTCGTCGGCGTCGACCGGGCCTTGATACATGCCCGCGTGATCGGTCTGATGGACGGTTTTCATGGGCTTTCTCAGAATTTGATGCAGGCGAGCAGTGCCACGTTTCGGGGACGCGTTTCCGTGCCGCCTACGGCGCTCACCGTGACGCCGTGCGAGTGCACACCACCCGCGTTCACCGTCACGGTGTGTTCGTGCTGCCCCTGCGTGTCCGTGCCGAAGGTGTGATCGTGTGCGCCAGCGGCCTTGGTCGCGGCGGGTTGCTTGCTCGACACGGCATAGCCGTTCACGGCTGGCGAGGGCGAACCGCCGTTGTCCGTCCCGGACTGCACCGAACCGTTGTTCGGTTGCTCGTGCGCGTGGTCGCCTACCTGGCCCGTTTTGCCCGAGTGCTGGTGGCCGCCCGCCTGATTGGTCGACGCACTGTGCGCGTGACTGCCCTGCTGGTCCGCGCTCGCCGGGTGAGCATGGCTCGCGAAGGATTGCGCCTGCTGGCTGCCGAGCGAGCGACCGCCGTCCGCGCCCCGCCCGTCGTCCCAACCGCGCGGAAACTCGCCGCGCATGTCGGGCAGGTTGAACGTGTTGAAGCCGTCGCCGGTTCCGAAGGTCGTGCCAATCGCCGCGAAAAGGGCCGCGTAAGCCGTTCGGCTCACCGCCGCACCGTTGGCCTTCAGCCAGCCGCTCGGAGCCGTTGTGCGCGCAAAGAAGGCTATCAGCGAGGGTGGCGCTTTCGCATCCGTATCTTCCTTGCTGTAGACGCCGAGGTTTGCGCGCGCACTCGCGGCCGATTGCAGGTCGGAAAGGTTGCGGTCCTGCATGAGCGGCTTCGCCGCCCCCGGCTCGTTCTGCACGAAATCGGCCTTGGTTCCGGCGGGATATGCGGCCGCAAGGGTCAGCTTCGTGACATCGCCCGCGTCGGCCGTCCACTGGCTCGGCAACAGACGACTGCCGCCGACGTAGACGCTCAGTCCTGCGGTCGTGCATTCAGTCAGGATGACGGCCGTCTGTCCGTCCGCGAGTTCCTGCACTTCCTCCACGATCGCCACGACAGCTTCAGCAACGCCGGGGTCAGCCCATTCGGTGTCACCATTGGCGTTGGACTTCTTGCGCAACACCTGTCCCGTTACGCCGCCTGGTAGCAGGTAGGGAACCGTGATGGTGTTCGTGATCCAGTCCTGCGTTGCCACCGTAACGTTGGGGTCAACCTGGAGCGTGACGACGGTCGCATCGGTCGCCATGAATTGCATGCGCAATGCAGTGTCGGAAAACGATCCCTCGCTGCCGTCACCCTGCGGCTTGTACGACTCGGGGGTGTTCGCGAGTGCGAACATGCCGCCCTGATCGTCCCATGCAGCCATTTCCCGAATGGTGAACCCGCCGACCTTTGCCGGTACGACGAGTTCTACCGTGTAAATCGCCGGGTTTTTCGCATCCTGATAGACGCGGTTCGGCTTTTCGCGAAAGAGTTCGCGCACGAGTTGCGTTTGTTCAGCGTCGAGCGTCACGGGGTTTCCGCCGCCGTCCCCGACAGATACGGCCACTATATTGATAGCCGCTCCGGTAGTCTGCGACTGTGCGAGGCGCTTCAGGCCGTACAGCGTATGGATGGTGCGAAAATTTGCCATGCTGGCGTGTCCGGTTGCTGGCTCAGAAGTGGCATGCGAGTGCGAGCGCACCGCCGATGCACGTCGCGAGAACGTCCCATGCGGATACGTCGCCGCCCGTGAAGTGGTCGAGCACCTCCTTTGCGACGCCTGCGGCCGCAACCATTGCGAATCCGAACGCCCACGCAGGACCGAAGCTCTGCGGAACGGCGTGCATCACCGCAAACACCATTGCGCCCGCGATCACGTGCAGACACTTGTCCTGGGGGATCGCTTTCATGATCAGTGACTCAAGCTTTTGCATGGCGTTGGCCCTTATGCGTTGAATACGCGGATGTTCTTGATGTACACGTCACCAACAAAAGCGGAGACGGTGAAATAGACCTTCGCCGTCGTCGCAAATCGCGGCACTGTCTGGATGCCGGAATCCGAGCACATGGCGCGAACGCGTCCCAGCGACTGATTCGGAACGGCGGCGTCCGCGTAAGCGTCCGACATCTTGTAGGTCAGCCCCGCGTCGTCCCCCACCTGTGCGCCCGTGTAGTCATAGAACCGCAGGAACACACGCACGTTCAGATCACCCGTCGTACCGGCACCATAGACATCACTGCCGAGCCCATAGATTTCACCTGGCTTCACAGCAAGCGTGTCGGCACTGTGGAAAGTCGCCGTCGAATTCGTTGATGTGCCAACCAGGTGGAGCGATTGCCCGAGCGCATCTATCGACTGTATGTCCGTCGTGCTGACGTCCGTAATCGCGCCCTGGTCGCGAACCCAATGTGTCAGTGCGGTGCCGCTTGTGCCTATTGCATTGACGGTAAACGCACCATCGCGCAGCAGCAGACGAGAGCGCGACAACATGGCGTAGTTGCCTTCCTGTATGGTGCCGCTCAGTCCATGAATCAGTACGTTGTCGCCGATGAGAGGCGTATCTGGCAGGTACGGGCGCACCGTATAACGCAGGGCATTGTCGTCCCCCGTCAAACGCATGCGGTTTGACGCGTTGCCATCGATAATCGTGCGCACCGTCGCGCCCGAGGTCGCACTAACGTACCGCTTTGTGGTGAGGATTTCATGTCCGACGAGCGCGAGTTCCACACGTGCGCCGCTCGTTGTGGCATCGAACCACAATCCCTCAAAGGCTTCCGAATGACCGCCAACAAACAGGAAGCGCGTGTATCGACCCAACGCATCGATTTTGAACGGAATATCGTGATAGTCGATCGAGCAACCATCGAACTCATACATGAAGCCGTCGCAGTTGTGGTAGAGCGCATGGTAAGCAGCCGATAGCACACAATCACGAAAGAGCATTTTTTCGCCACTGTTGATGACTGGCGTGTCACTGCTCACATAGATGTTTTCTTCGCGGTTTTGCTCGAAGCGGCACTTCGTCCACGTCAGAAGGTACGTGTTGATCGGATCGTAGCGCAGCGCTCCGCGCCATCCTGAGACGATGACGCCCTCGCCACCCGTATCGCGGATATTGCCTGCATTGGTTGTGTCGCCAACACGGATGCCCCATCCTTGAGCAGTCGCCTTACCCGGCCCTTTCACAAAGATTGACCCATGCCCAGCGTTGAGAAATGGCACCATTGAAGCGCCCTTGGCGTCCCCCTCCGGGATCGCAGTCTGGTCATTGCGTAGGACGATGCCATCCTTGCCGAGGTCGAGCGCTTCAAAATTCAACTCGACGTTTCCCAGCGAGACGAACTTGTGCCAGGGAGCGAATGGGAGTGTATCGTCACACTTGTAAAGACCGGACGGCACTTCGATCGCAGGCACTCGGGTGACGCCCAGGTTTTGAGCAATCTGTGTGACCTTTGCGAGAGCTTTCTTGAACGCATCGGTGGAGAACCCATCGCCACTCGGATTGGCACCATAGCGTGTCACAGTGAAGTGCTCCTCGATCACCTGAATGAGGGGTTGCCTCACCGCATCCGGGTCCGTGTACGTCACCCCGACCATCGACGCACCATGATCCGACAGCACGCGATCGTCGACGGCGTGCGCTACCATCGAAACGCCTTTTGTGGGGTCGGCGAGTTCCGAGGCTTTTACTGCATCGAATAACGCGGCCTCCGACCTGTCTGCACTATCCGCACTCTCCTTCGCGTACTGCATCGCGGATTGTGACGATTCGACGGCTGCTGCCGCCGCCTGCTGCGCAAGCGTGAGCAAGCCCGCCGTTTCGTCCGTGATGGCGCGATCAAGGTCCGCAATCAGCTTCGCCGGTGAGCGAACCGGGCCGCCGCCGAAGTCCACGGAAGTGGTGGCGTCGCCCTTGGCCCACGTGTCGACGTTGGCTTCATTTTGCTCAAACCGCGCGACGCGGCTGTTCAGTGCGTCCGTCATTCTTCCTTCCAGGAATCATTGGGCATCGTCTGCCGCACGGTTTTGTCGATTCCGTCGAGTGCTTCGACAGTGCTCGGCTCTCCATGCTCCAGTGCGTCAAGCACGAGGTCATAGGCAAAAGAGCCATCGGAATACTTCGGACCATCAAACGGTATGGTGATTTGCTGACCCATTACGGTCGTTGCCGCTACGCAGAGCTGCGAACGGGTCGTAACCGAAAGCGTCGCCTTGCGCATGTGCAAGCGCAGGTTTTTGTACGCGTCGATGAGCTGGAGCACGGCCATCAGCCCCTCTTCATCGATGGCGACTTGCGAAGCATCGATCAGGGCATCAAACGTGTACGGTGCACCCAGGGGAATCTGGTTAAACCACTCCTGTATCTCGACGTCGTAGCCGAGCGCCGCAAGCGCGCGCTTGACCGCGCCAATCGTCCCCTTGTGCTTCTTCACAAAAAGGGAGTTCTTGATTGCAGCGCGCTTCTGTTCTTCGCTCCACTCGCTATCCCACAGCTCGACGCCAAAGCCCCACGCGAGCCACGGCAGCGCATTGGCCGGGAACGTGTCCGCATTCCACATCGAGCGCACGGGAACGGGAATTTCCTCGATTGCCGCGTTCACCTGCTCCAGTCGGCGCTCAAGTGTCGTCGCATTCGGCGGCACCAGTGACACGAAATCAGCCATTGCTGACCACCTTGACTGTGACGTTGATGCTCGTGCAGTACGTGGCCTGACCCGGCGAGACCGTGACGTTTTGTGCGGGCGAGTTCAGGTTGACCGTGTCAACGCCGGTTTGATGCAGTGCCTTGTAAATGCCCGACAGCGACGCGGTCAGGTTGAATCGATGTACCGATGCCGTGTAGGTCTGCACGGCGAGAAGCGCGAGCGCTTTCACGGTCGCGATGTCCGGTCCTTCGAACACCACAAGCTCCGCGTCGACGGAATATTCAATCACTGAGACCGACTGTGTATCGACCCAATCCGTCATTGGTCGCTTGATTTCGTCGGACAGCGCCGCCTTGACCGTGCGCAGCAGCGTTTCATCGGCTTCGCCGTTGCCGTCGCGCGACATCACATAGACCATCACCTGTCCGGCCGCTGGGCTCACGGGCAGAACGTCTTTCACGTTCCCGTCCGCCGAGAGCGCGTGGAAAACGTAGCTGCCCTTGCTGCCGGCCGTCGTATAGCCTTCAAAGGAGAGCTGGCAGCGCGCGCGCAAATCGTCGTCGCTTTCCATCACTGCGGCCGTTGGCGGCGTCGTGGTGTCGTCGGCGGGCGTGATCGTCAGGCGCTCGACGTTGAGGTTCGCCGCAACCTGGTCCAGATCGCCCTTTTCAGCATAGGCGAGCAGAACCGCATAGCACGCATCGTTGACGCGCGTGCGCAGCACCATTTCGCGATAGGCGTTCTCCTGTAGCGACTTGGTGAGCGGTTCCGATTCGAGTTCGAGCGTCGCGGCAATTTCGTCCTGCTCGTCGGCCGGATAGAGCGCGATGAATGCGGCCTTGCGCTCCGCATAGATCGTTTCGAACTCCAGCGTCTCGACGATGGCCGGTGCGGGCAATAGCGACAGGTCGATTGCGGTCGTTGTCATGCGGCCTCCGACGTCGACAGCGTCACGGTCGTTTCGACGGCGTCGCCCGTGTCGGTCGCGTAGCCCTCGATATCCATCACCTGAATGCCTGCGCCCAGCTCGTCCGTATCGCTCGCGAGCTGCACACGCGTGAGCGTGAGGCGCGGCTCCCAACGCATCAGCGCTGCGGCGGTGGCCGCGTAGAGCTGCACGCGGACCGTGCCGTTGTTCGGGGCGTCGACGAGGTCGGGCAGGTCAGAGCCGAACTCGCGGCGCGCGACGCACGAGCCGATTGGCGTCGTGAGAATGCGCGCGATCGATTGATACAGGTGAGACACGCCGCTCACGACGACGCCGGTTGAATGGTTCATGCCTTTCATGACGTCATCCCCCGATGTTCTGCGGCGAGCTGACAAGCTCGTTGTCGCCCTGCTCGCGGTGCGTGTGGAACGGCACACTGATGCCGCCCGAGCGCACTTCGCCGTCGAAATCGGCCGCGCCCTTGATGCGCATGACCTTTTCGCCGTCCCCGCCCTCGCCCGTCATACCGGATTCGAACGCGAGCGGCCCCTTGACCGTCAGGGATTTCGTCACGGTCGTGTCGCCGTCGAGCGTGATCGTCTCGGCCTGCACGTTTGCGGTATTGGTTTGTATTGTGACGTCACCCGGCGCGACGATAAGCACGGTTGCGGCGGCGGGCAGCACGACGGATAGCGCGTGCTGCGCGTGGTCGTATTCGATGGCCGCGCCGTCCGGATACACACGTAGGTGCTTGTCAGGGCTCGTGCTCGGCGGCGGTGTTTCTTCGCAGTAAAGGCCCGCAAGCGCGATACCCTGCGCCGGATCGCCCATCGGGCAAAGAATCGCGACCTTTTCGCCCTTCGTGACCGGGTTCCATTCGCGCGTCGAACCAGCGCGAAGCGCGAGGAACGGAATCCACCCCGTTACAAGCCCGGAATTGTCGGCGTCGTCGGGGTCGCCCACAGAAACCCGGCATGTCGGCGGGTTGCTCGTGAGGTCGACATCAAGCACGGCCCCCTTGCGGACCACGTTGATAAATTGGCGGCGGGATTCGTTGGCATCCATACGCCAATGGTGCCGCCCGCGCGTGCGCGACGCGAGCGCCCACGTGTGTGGCGCGTCTGGATACAAAAAAAGCCCGGTTTCAGGCCGCTTTTGTGATGTGTTTCAGGATCATGTCACGAACCAGCTCGCGATCTTCGGTCGTGAACCCGAGCAGCACGCGCGCCGGGTATTTGTACTGCGCACCGTGCGGCGCAACGAGGCCCGTTTCGCCAAACTGGTGGACGCGAGCCACGCGCGACACGCGATTGTCAAATCCGATTGCGAGGCCCGCCGAGTCCACTTCGGTTTTCAGATACTTCGTTGTTCGCAGCCGTACAAACATGGCGGCGCGACGCACGCGGCCGCGCTTGTCGCGCAGCTTGCCGCCCGGCTGTCGCCGCGGCTTGCGCGGGTCGTAGGCGGCACCGTCCGGGTTGCGCTGCGCCGCAATGCGCGATTGCTGGCTGCGGCGCAACACGCGGGCGAGTTCCAGCATCGCGGCGCGGCGGCCCTTGGGCGATAGCTGTTCGAGCAGCAGGCCCGCCCATCGGTCGATCGCTTCGAGTTCGTTCACGCTGGCGCGACCCACGTGTCAAGCGAGTCGTCGACATGCTGCACCGTGCGCGAGCCATCGGCCGCCGTTGTGACGGCAATGCTTTCTGACAGCTTCATCTTGATCGACAGATCGACGGTCGCATTGTTGAGCACGTCGCATTCGAACGTGATGCCGGTTTCGCGCTGGTCCCAGTTCGTCACGAGGTCGGGCTGGTTCGCACGCGCCCATTCGACGAGCGCGATCATCACATCGTCCGCTTCGCCGCCGAAATCGAGCAACAGGAGATTCAGCGTATAGCGATACTCGAATGACACGGTATGACCGCCTGTCGCGGCGATCGAGCCCGAGTCGATGAATACGGTCAGCTTGTCGGGCTCATCGACGAGCGACGGAATCGCCTTTTCCAGCGCGGCGCGCGCGCTACCCGGCTTATTCATGGGCGGCGCTTGCGGCTTCGGCGTCGATCTTCGCCTGTGCCTTTTCCTGACAATCGGCGATCATGTCCACCTTGGCCGCGCACATACCCCATGCGCCCTTGGCCGTGTCGAACGCCGAGTGCAACTCGCCGTTAGTGGTCGGCGCCATCGCGGGCAGCGTGCACCGCGTCACCCGCTGGCACTCCAGCACTGAAAGCGTTGGCGCCGGTTGCGGCGGGACTGCCTGACAGGCGGATAACGTCAGCAGGCAAAGGAGTATCGGCCCATGCACGTACGGTCGGGTTTTCATTGATCACCTTGCGGATATCCTCGCGCGCGAGCGATAGTTTTGCCATCACCTTGTCGGTCGACGCGTCGAGCTGCTGTTGTTGATTGACCTTCTCTTTCGCGTCGTCGCGCAGACCTTTGATTGTCTGGTCGCGGTTCGCAATCTGCTGGTTTGCATCGTCGAGCTGCCGCCCTTGTTCCGACAGCTTGACGCGCAGCACTTGCACGTAGAGCAGGCCGCCGATGAGCAGGCCGAGTGCAAGCGCGGCCGCAATGAGCCGGGTAGCGAGCGTATTCATGCGGCCGCCCTCACGTCGCCCGCGTACTTCTGGTATGCCTGCGCGAGCTTCGCGTCATACAGGTTGCGCGCGTAATCCGGGCCGTTGTAGCCCTTGGCGAACGCGGCCCACTTCCGGCCCTTGAGCGCCGCGAGCAACCCCGCATCGGCCGCGACAAAGCGCACGAAAAGGTCGAGCTGGTCGCCTTCACTGTTCTCCATGCGCGCGACGAGGTCATCAACGCCGGAATAGCCCAGGCGCTGCCAGTGGTAGCCCATGACCTGAAACGCGCCCCAGCTCGCCGATTCCCAGGCGGCATCCGGGTCGATCAGCTCGGCCGAAGCGAGCCGCGTATATTCGGCCGCGCCGCCCTGATAGCCGCCCGCCGTCTCGCCGACGATGTTCGGATACTTCGCCGCGATCGGGGCGGGGTCGATGCCGCGCGCCTTGAGCTGCCGCCAGAGAATGTGACGTTCGAACAGGATTTTCGGGCGGCCGTCCGACAGGAACCCGGAGCCGAGCGATTCGACCTCGTTCACAGCGCGCACACAGGCAACCTGCACGCCGAGCGTGTCGGCCGCCGCAATGAGGTCGGCATCCGTGAGGTGTTTCGGGTTGCGCTGGCCGGTCGCCAGTGCCGCGTACGTCTTTGGCCCGGCGATGCCGTCGACGACGAGGCCGGTTTTCTTCTGGAGCGCCATCACCGCGCTTTCGGTCGGCGCGTCATAGACGTGCGTGACCGCGAGCGCATAGCTGCCGCGCACAAAACGCCGCTGAAGCAGCGCGACATCGTCGCCGTGGTCGCCGAGGCGAAGTGTTCTCATTGCTGGTCACTCCGTAGCATATGCGCGACGTTGCCGCGCGAGGTAAAGACGAGCACCGCGAGCACTACGGCGCTCGCGGCATCAAAAAATCCCGCATGGCGCGCGCTCAACATGAACTCGATCGCCGAGCCGCCCGACACGGCAACGATCGCCCAGGCGAACCACGAAACGCGATGGCGGTGCCGCGCACCGTTCCTGCGGTACGTGAGCACGCGCAGCAGCACGGCGAGGTAAGCAGCGAGCGCGACGAGTGCGAACGAGAGGTGCATGGCCATCACTCGCCCCGCTTCAGGAACGACAGCAGGTCGGCCGTTTTCAGGCGGGCGATGAGCTGCAACGTGAGTGTGATCACGAGCGCGGCCGCGAAGAACGCCGCAACGCCCGTCGAGCGGATCGGCGTGGCGTTCACGATCTCGGGCGCGGCGAGATAGCCCATCACGAGCGAAATCAGCATGTACGCGATGCGCGTGAGCACGCCGATGTCTTTGGACGTCACGACGACGAGCGCCGCACCCGTGAACGCGCCGATCAGCGCATTGCCATCGATGCCAGGCGAGAGCCCAGCGAGGCCGATGGCGGTCGACAGCACGGCGGCGGTCGTAGTGTTCGGTTCTGCCATTACGCCAGCTCCAGAGTCAGTCAAACAGTTGCACCAACGGCGTGGTGTTGACGATGGTGTCGATTTCGGGCATTTCGACGGCGGTGCCGAGCGGCAGAATCACGCCGTAGTCACCGATGCCGGGATTCGCTTCGAGCACCGCTTCGACCGTGCCACTCGTGCGGCCGTAGTGACGCCAGCACATGGCGTCGACGGAATCGCCCTGGCGCGCCGTGACTTTCATCAGATCAGCTCGATGGTCGAGCGCGGAATGCCGCGCAGATCGTTTAGCGCCCAGCGCGCATTGCGGCGCGCCGTGCAGATGGTTTCCTCAAGGCGCTCGGCCTCCTGCCCGCCCGATTTCGTCGTGTCCAGATCGCGATAGCGTTCTGTCATGTCCGCATGCGCGAGGTTGTAGACCGCTCGACGATAGAGCGACACCAGTTCGCTCACGCCGCCGACCTTGTCGGCCGGCACGTCGGCGAGGGTCGCGAACCCGGCCGCCGACTGCGTGCGCCACGGCTTCAGCTCGGCGTTTACGCTGCGGATCGCATCGATGGTCGCCTCTCGCAAACGCTGGGGAGTCACGGTGCCGTCGAGCCGCGCGACGGCGCGCAGCTCCGCAAGCGAGATATCCGGGAAAAACCCGTTGTTCTCGATCTCATCGTCGGCGGGCGTCGGCGCTGCCGCGTTCGCGGGTGCAATGAAACTGCTCGGCATGCTCGTGACTCGGAATTAGACGGCGGTGGATCGGGGTCGGGATCGCGTAGCGTTCAGCCGTTGCGAACCGTCACCCGATGCCGCCGTTGCCAGGGGGGGCTCAGTTCGTGCCGCCGTTCTCGGCCGCACTCCTCAACTCGGCTTCGAGTCGAGTGATGTCCTTTTTCACGCCGACGCGGTCGTTCAACTCGACCGCGCGGCGCAACATTTCCAGCGCGCCGGATTTGTCCGACGCTTCCATTGCGTATCCAATCGCCTTGTGCAGCTTCGCGCGTATCGGGTCGTGCATGTCGTAGCCACGCGTGAGCGTTTCGACTTCCTGCAACATCGCGAGCGGAAACTGTTCACCCGCCGCGCGCGCTCGCGCGCCCGCCTCCGCGAATTCTTCAGCGATTGCCGCCGGTAGCGAGCGCTCATACTGCTCGGGCAGCGTCATGCGATGCTGGAGCGCGTAGCGCGCGATTTCGAGCGCGCCGACGTAGTCGCCGACGTCGACGCGCCAGATCATGACCGAGGTCATGACGTCATCCTGTACGCCCTTCCCGCCCTCCAGCACGCCGACGACATAGTCGTCGTAATCCGGCAGCAGCTCGCGCTTGACGTCGATCTTTCGCGCAACCGACTGGATTTCCTTCAGGCGGCGGCGATCGGTCGCGAGCTTGGCAAGCATGAGGTCGTATTGCCGGAGGCCTACCATCGAGTGGCCGGGGGTGGCGCTCGCGGCGGCTTGCGCCGCACGAACGCGCGCTTGATGTCGGCGGGCTGGGCTGCTCATGGTCAGGCGGCCGGAACGATTTCGATGTTCTCGACCACGGCGACGCAGCCATAGTCCTCGACCACATACGCTTCGTTGCTCGACTCGTAGTTCTCGATCCGGTCGCGCTTGGCGTTGTCGACGATCGTGCGGCGACGCCCGCCGTTCTGGAAGTACAGCGACAGATTGTCCAGACGCGTGATCATCAGCGAGTTGGTCGGGAAGTAAGGCGCTGTCACTGCCTGCTTGCCGCCCACGCGTTTCGCACTGACCACGAGGTCAACGGCGGCCGCTTCGGTCGCGACGTTCGCGCCGTTGATGAACGGGAAATACTTGTCGTGCAGAAGGCCACTACCGAGCACCACGACGACGGACGGGTCTTCGCGATACCACTCGTCGAGCAGTTGCAGCGCATCGAATACGAGCGCGTCGATGTTCTTGTAGGACGCGCTCGCGCCCGTACCGACCTTGACCGCGTTGGAGCCCTCAACCACTTCGGTCATGACGCGATCCGGCGCGTTCGCGCGGATCTTCTGGAGCCAGCCGATGTTGACATCCTGCAAGAGCGGATTGGCCGCACGGTCGCTCGACGCAGCGCGTGACGTACCGTTGAAACCGATGCAGATGCGATCGAGCGCCTGGCGCTTGACGATCGCGTCGCGAATGCGCGTCTGGAAGTCCTTGAACTTCGCCCACGCGTCCAGGCGTGCGTACGAAATCGCGGTATCGAAATTGGTCTGCGTGCAGTTATAGCCGGTTTCGTCGAGATTCGACGGGTCGAACGGCGCGCGGTCCTTGGCCGTCGTGTCGGTCGTGCTTGCGATCGGCTGGCCGACGCCAAGCCCGATCTTTGCGCCCTGCTGCTCGTCGACGCCGATCATGTTGACGCTTTGCAGGAACGCGCTCGATGCCTGAATCTTGTCTTCGAGCGTCTGCTGTACGGTCGGATCGACGCTGAATTTTCGCGTGGCATCCTGTACGCCGTTCAGTTGCGCGATGTTCGCGGTGTACGCGTCGAACGCGACACGGGTGTCGTTACGCATGGGGTGAATCTCCGAATCGTTGAATGGGTTGACCTACGCTCCGCCTGGCGTGAGGCGATCAGCAGTCCGTCTTCACGTCGCCCGCGCTGCCCGTCGCGGGCGGGCGCGCCGCGCCGCTAGGCTGCGACGACAACGTTTCCTTGAGCGATTTCAGCGCGGCCGCCGTCGCCGAGTGCGCTTCGCGCTCGGTCTTGAGGTCGCCGGTCAGCGTGTCGACGCGGCCGCTCAGGCTCGTGATGGTTTCGGCCTGTTGCTTGCCGAATGTGGCGAGCACGTCGACCGCTTGCGTCAGATCCGTAAAGCGCTTGTCGTCGGACTCGCCCTTGTTCTTCACGAACCCGAGCAGTTCGGCCACGCGTGCGAAAACGGACGGCGTTGCCGGTTCGAACTCGATCAGCGTTTCTTCGGCCGCCGTAAAGAGGTTGTCGCGGTGTTGCTTGCGACCTGCGAACGGGCTCTTGTCGCCCTGGCCCGCAGCGAATTGCAGGATTTCAGTGCCGAGGCTCGCCGGACTGTCGGTCACAGCGAGGCCGATCATGTACGCCTGTTTCGTGTCGGCGAACGACGGCGCGACCTCGATCGACGTGTAGATTTTCTGGCTTTTCTTCGTCAGGTCGATGAGGTCTTGCGTCGGTTGAATCTGTGCGAGCAGCGCATATTTGCCCTTGAGCGGACCGTCTGCAATCTGCTCGGCCCGCAGCGCCGTGACGTCGCCATACGAGCCGAACGGGCTCGGATTTGCGCCTGCCATCGGTGCATAACCGCGCATGTGCTCACAGTTCACACGTGCGCCGTAGAGGTCGCGGTTGTACGTTGCCGCCATCTGCGTGATCCAGTCGCGCTCGATCGTTCGGCCATCCGTCGTGGCTCCCTCGACAGCGACACGGAACCATTTCGACGTGGCCGCGTGATTGCCCGCACCCGCGATGCTGCCGATGCCAAGCGCCGCAACACTGATGCCGCCGATGATCGAACCGTGTGCCGTGATCGCGGAAAAGACGTCGGCGCGGTCGAGTAGCACACGGCCGTGCTCGACCACTACCGATGCCTGTGCAAGCGCCGGAGTGATCGCGGCGATGATGGCTGCGCCGAGCGCGCCCGCGCTCACAATCCTGATTCGCTTCATCGAAATCCTCTCAAGTTTGGTCGGGGGTTTCCCGTCTCACATCGCCCGCTAATGCAAGCGACGTTGTGTAACTGAATGTTGCCGCGATGCGTGGTCGAGAACAACATAAGGAATCCGTAATGCGTCTGGATACAAGGGGTCGCGCGCCGCGCGCGCGCGTGACGCCGTTACGCTTGCCGCATGATTGAGACTGTCGAAAATCTCCCTGCCGATATCGAGCCGCGACGCGTCGCGCGTGACCTTTACTGGAAAGGTTGGCGCGTGTCGTCAATCGCGCGCGTACTCAACGAGCCGCGTTCAACCATCGAATCGTGGAAGCAGCGCGATCAATGGGACAAGGCCAGCGTCGCGGAAAAGGTTGAGTCATCCATCGAATCGCGCATGATGACGCTCATCGCGAAGGAGGTAAAAGACCCGGTCGATTTCAAAGAGATCGATTTGCTCGGGCGCGAGCTGGAGCGCATGGCGCGCGTTCGCAAGTACAGCGACACGGGCAAGGAATCGGACCTCAACCCGGCCATCAAGGCGCGCAACGAGGGACCGAAAAAGCGCGCTCCGAAAAACAACATCACGCCCGAGCAACAGGCGAAGTTGCTCGATGCGTTCATTGAATCGCAATTCGACTACCAGAAAGTCTGGTATCGAAACGGGCACCATCGCACGCGCAACCTGCTTAAGTCTCGCCAGATTGGCGCGACCTTCTATTTCGCACGCGAAGCGCTTATCGACGCGCTCGAAACCGGCCGCAACCAAATCTTCCTGTCGGCCAGCAAGGCGCAGGTCCACGTGTTCCGGCAGTACATCTGTGCCTTCGCGCGCGAGGTCATTCAGGTCGAGCTGACTGGCGACACGATCCTGTTGCCGAACGGTGCCGAGTTGATCTTTCTGAGCACGAATTCGAAAACCGCGCAGAGCTACCACGGCAACTTCTATTTCGACGAGTATTTCTGGGTCCACGGCTTCAGGGAGTTGAACAAGGTCGCGCAGGCGATGGCCAGCCACAAGCACTGGCGCAAGACGTACTTTTCAACGCCGTCGAGCATCACGCACGAGGCGTATACGTTCTGGAACGGGGAGCACTTCAATCGCGGCCGCGCGAAGGCCGATCACATTCACCTTGACGTGTCGCACAGCGCGCTTTCGGGCGGCCTGCTCTGTGCTGACCAGCAGTGGCGGCAGATTGTGACCGTTGAGGATGCCGCCGCAGGCGGCTGCAATCTGTTCGACCTTGACGGGCTTCGGTTTGAAAACAGTGCCGACGAGTTCGCGAATCTGTACCTGTGCCAGTTCATCGACGACACCGCGTCCGTGTTCCCGTTCGCCGAGCTGCGGCGCTGCATGGTCGACATGTGGGAGGAATGGACCGATGTTGATTTCCTGCTGGAGCGCAAATACGGCTATCGGCCAGTATGGCTCGGCTATGACCCGTCACTGACCGGCGATTCCGCGGGCTGTGTCGTGCTCGCGCCGCCCACGGTTCCCGGCGGCAAGTTTCGCGTGCTTGAGGCGATCCAGTGGCACAAGAAGGATTTCGAGGCGCAGGCCGAAGGCATCCGCGAGCTGACGCAGCGCTACAACGTCACGTACATGGCGATCGACACAACCGGCATCGGCCAGGGCGTCTATCAGCTCGTGCGCCAGTTCTATCCGGCCGCCGTTGCGCTCAACTACTCGCCCGAAGTCAAAACCCGCTTGGTGCTCAAAGGTCAGTCCGTGATCAGTAAGGGACGGCTCGAATTCGACGCTGGCCGAACCGATATCGCGCAATCGTTCATGGCGATCCGCAAGACGATGACCGCGAGCGGCCGGCAAGTGACGTATTTCGCGGGCCGCAGCGAGGAAATCGGCCATGCCGACCTCGCGTGGGCCTGTCTGCACGCGCTCGGCAATGAGCCGCTGGAAGGCGTGAACCCCAATAACACCAGCTTCATGGAGCTTTCGTGATGAAAAAGAATCAACGCCCGCCGCGCGCGCCGTCCGCACCCATCGCCACGACGTCGAGCGCGTCGGTGGGCGAAGCGTTCACGTTCGGCGATCCGATGCCGGTGCTCTCGCGTGCCGATATCCTCGACTACTGCGAAGTGCTATCGAATGGTGAGTGGTATGAGCCGCCCGTGAGCTTCACGGGCCTTGCGAAATCGTTTCGCGCGGGCACGCATCACGCGTCCGCGATCTACTTCAAGCGCAATGTGCTGGCATCGACGTTCGTGCCGCATCCGAAGTTCTCACGTGAAGCGTTCCGGCGCTATGCGCTCGACTTCCTGACGTTCGGCAACAGCATTGTCGAGCGCAAGACGAACCGACTCGGGCAAGTCATGGAGTACGCGCCCGCGCCCGCGAAATATGTCCGGCGCAAGGTCGATATGGTCAACTACGTGCAAACGAACGGCTTCCAGACCAAATACGAGTTTCCCGGAGGCTCGGTGTTTCACATGCTCGAACCCGACATCAATCAGGAGGTGTACGGCCTGCCGGAATACCTGGGCGCGCTGCACGCGGCATGGCTCAATGAATCGTCGACACTGTTCCGCCGCCGCTACTACGAAAACGGCAGTCACGCCGGTTTCATTCTCTACATGACGGACGCGCAGTCAAATCAGGATGACGTCGACAGCCTTCGCGGTGCTCTCAAGAAGGCGAAGGGTCCGGGCAATTTCCGCAATCTGTTTGTGTACGCGCCTGGTGGAAAGAAGGATGGCCTTCAGGTGATACCCGTGTCCGAAGTCGCGGCGAAAGACGAGTTTTACAACATCAAGAACGTGACGCGCGATGACCTGCTGGCTGCGCACCGCGTGCCCCCGCAGTTGCTTGGCATCGTCCCGAGCAACACGGGCGGCTTCGGCGCGGCCGACACCGCGACGCGCGTGTTCGCGCGCAACGAAATCGAGCCGCTACAGGTGCAGTTTCTGGCGATCAACGATTGGGCCGGTGAGGAAATCGTGCGCTTCGACGAGTACACATTGCCCGCAGTCGAAACCCAGCCAAAATCGGCATGACAACCGGGGCGCGGCTACGTTTCGGCACGCCGAGCGCTTGCCTCGCACCAGTTATCAATCGACCGCGCCATCGATTCCGGCCGATTCGGCTAGCGTCTTGCCTCGAAGGCCGAAAGTGCCCGAATTGGAAGCCGCTACAACTCTGGTTCCGGACTGTTGTGCCACGTGTTTAACGAAGCTCAGTACACACAAAAATGCATCGAGCGCCGTGGCGCCATCACGGCACGGAATCTCCCGCATCTCGTGGCTGTCCAGAAGGCGCTCCTGGGGAAATGGCTTGCTGGCACGTGCCAGAAATGTTCCATCCCTTTTTATCGCAACGTGCGCGATCACGACTTCACCGGACGCGAGGCAAAATTTCACTTCCTGAAGTGACCACATATTGCATCCCATCTGCGAGAGAGATTGTCGGCTCTAAGCGGCCTCCGTTGTGCGACTGCACAACTGTTCTTGGGTGATCTTAGGGAGCACCCTTTACGGTTTGCCTACGGTTTCACACATTCACCCTCACGGTGCATCAATCGGTCGTTTTTTTGCGTCAAACCGCGTCATTTTTGCAACACACGTAAACGTCCGGACGCTCTACACGGCGGGCTTGCCCGGTTGCTCGGGCAGTGCGTCAAAAGTGGGGGGACAAGGAGCCCGCAGGCGGGGAGGGGGGACCGCGTTTCAGGAGGCGTGATCGTCGTACGAATCACATGATCCCGCCCCCGCGCCGGTGCCCTTCCCGTCCCGTGCCAGCCCCACCACGGGTCTGCGGCGCTCGCGGCAATGCCACGGCAACCCGCGACCGTGTAGGCGCTCCAGCGGCCTACCGCCGCCCGTATGCAGCCACCACCGGGCCAAAGAAAAAAGGGCCGCTCCGGTTAGACCGGGCGGCCCTGCTGGCTGGCATCGATGTTTCCTGAAATTCCGTGCCGGATGCTACAGGCTCATGAACTCCCGGATTGCGTGCTTGACCGCCGACATTTCATCCGGGGATACGACCTCCCCTTCGAACCGGCACTCTCTGGCCACGTAGCTCCAGCTTCTCAGCTGATCGACCAATGCGACACTTGGCCGGCTCAGGGCGGAAACCGGAATTTCGGTTGCCCATCCCCTGATGCGCGAGGTCACCGGCAAGCCGATAAATCGCCCCGTGACCTCGTTCATCAAATGGTCCGTCACGACCACGACCGGGCGGTGCCCGTCCTGCTCGTTTCCCTTCGACGGCCCTACATACAGGTAAACAATATCGCCAGCATCGGGAATGCCATCTTTCATGTGTAAGTTTTGCTCCAACTATCGGGTCGGATCGTCAGGGCCGCCCCATTCCGTGCCAACGGGATCACCGAAATCAATTTCATCGTGCCGCTTGAGTTTGCTGCTCCGATACTGCTCAATGAGCTTTTCGCGGGAAAAAAGCGGCACCGGCCGACGAGCTCGCACGACGATCGTTCCGTCCTGCACCTCAACGTCGACCTCCTGATCCTCGGCCAAATGCACCTGCTGTGCCAGATTGGCTGGAATGCGTACGGCGAGGCTATTGCCCCAACGCTTGACTACCTGGATTGTCATAAATACCTCCGGTTTTCTTACCCCACGGCATGGCACCGTCAAGCCACGACAGATCCTCGCGACTCCGCATATACGACTACCCCTAGCCGTATATACGCGCGTTGATACATGTAGCTTACGGTTCCCGGTTGAATGTGTCAACGGCTACGGCAGACCAAGGTCTGTCCGTGTCGACAAACCGCGACGCTGCAAGCGCGATTGCAGCATTGCGGCTGATCCCAAGGCGCGCGGCCGCCGCGTCGACGCGCGCGAGCAGCGCCGGATCGATGCCGACGCTTATCACCTGCTTTCGACGTCGTTCAGGCTCACGCGCCTGCTCGCCGTCCTGCTCGTGCGCGGCGTCAGGCGCACGCGAAATGAATTCATCGACATTGCTCGTCGGCTTGCTAGCCGCCGGTCGTTTCGTTATTGCCATTTTTCCCACCCATTTCGATATTGATTCGATATCGAATTGCCATCGATACGCCATCGAATCAATGTTTGCTCGATATGTTGAGCCGTTCGCGGATCTTACGGGCGCACGTCAGTGCGCCCTCGTAACGTTCCGTACTGCGCTCGGCGTTCAGATCCGATACATAGTCGTTTGCGATCGCTTCGCAGAGGTCGGCCGCCTCATATGCGGACAGCGTTGCGGGATGCGATGCCGCAGCGGGGGCGTCGGGCCCAGGAAAGCCACGCTCACGTGCAAGCAGCGCCAGGCTGACGGCGACGCCCGCCGCGAGTGGGTTGCCCTGCTCGATCGCGTTGTGGAGCGTTTCCGAGCACGTCGCGAGCGCGTGCGCTGAATTGGAAGGGAGTGCGGCGAGCACGGCGCGCGCACTTTCGATCGCCTGTGTAGTACGTGGTCCCGCGTCGCCGTGAAGGATGCACCAGTCGAGTTCGCAAACCAGCGATTGCACGAATGCCGGGTCGGTAAGTTGTTTCGTGTCCATAGTTTTCCCGTTGCTTGATTCGAATCTGTCGGTATGCGCTACGGCTTCCGTACGACTGTGGGAGCGCTACCGATCTTGATGCGCACCTCCATGCCGGTTCGTTGCGCGAGCAAACGTGCGAGCGCACCGACGAGGTTGTGCGTTAGTTGGGCGGTTGGCTGGATCGCTCGCAGGTACGCTTTCGTTGTGCCCAGGAGTTGCCGGTCAAGGGTGCCGTGCGTCAAAAGCTGGCTCTTTCGGTCGCCAATGACGTGTGAAAAATCGCATGCGTGAGCCGGTCAATTTCCGCGCACGCGATCGTGTCTCGACGCGGCATTTCCTCGACATGCAATCCAGTGCCGCTTGCGTTCGCGTATGCCTTGCGACGCCCCAAGCGATACGGCAGTAGCTCAATCTGGCGGAATTCGGCGATTGCGGCGGCCGCGTCGCGGTTGTCTGCGCCGCCCGTATCGGCCGCATTCAGAAAGGCGTACGCCTTGACGTCGTGCACGGCTCGCGCCTCATCGATAAGGGAAGCCATGTCCTCCAGCGCCCAAACGTCAAAGGTTCGCGGCAGGCACGGAATGACGATCGCGTCACAGACCGTCAACGCGGCGCGTAGCGCGCTCGAATCGCGGCCGCCCGCGTCGATGATCACGAAATCGTAGGCGGCGCGCTGCTGTAAGACCTGTGTGCGAAGCGTTGCTCCGTTCGCATATGCCGATGCCGCGATCGATGGCCGGCCGCTCTCAACGCGCATCGTGATCGCCGTGACGCTCGTCTCTTGCCGATCGCCGTCGACGAGCCATACCCGCGCGCCCCCGCGCGCGAGCCCAATCGAGAATTGCAGCGCGGTCGTGGATTTCCCCGTGCCACCCTTCGAGTTTCCGACACAAACAGTTTTCACGTGCTCCCCCGAGCGTTGAACTACATTGGAACCCCATTTATTCGATATCGAATTGATTTAAATCAAAATCGCGTCGATATCAGCTTGCGGACACAACCTTTTCTACCTCTCGACCTTCAATCTGTTCCAGCAAGACAAACGTGTGTATCAAGTAGGCCGCGCAATCGTGCGGCCGATCCGACCACACCTTTACCCTCGTGTCGGGATGCGAGAGTTCCCACATCGGATAGTTGCCGCCCTTTAGCCATTTGGCGCGGGCCTTCGTCGTTTGCATTACCTCTCCTTTCACCGGTCAAAATCGAATTCAGACGTCGCGCGCCGCGGCCGCTTTGGTATCGGCAATTCGGGTGGCTCCATCTGGACACGCGTGCGGTACGCGTGGCTGCATGTCACTTCGTCGCACTGGAAGTCGATCAGGTATTCGACGTCCGAGACCTTTTCCAGTGCACGAGCGATGCCGCGCGAGCCGCAATGGGGGCATGCCATCGTGAACCTCATGCCCTCACGTCCTGACGCGTCGTTGTGCGCGCATTGACTGAACCGCGCAGCGGCAGCGACGGCAACACGTCGAGCTGGACGCCAGCGCGCGGGCGGGCCGATGCCGACAATGAGAAAAGGATTTCGAAGCCCGCAGGCGTGCGATATCCGCAGCCCTCGCAGACGAAATACATGCGGCGCATCGTGTCGGACATACTTTCGGTGTGCCTGGCGTCGATATCACCACCGCAGCACGGGCATTCGATCTTCATGTCTGCCATTCCGGCCTCCATTCATGGTCAGAAACCGCATCTGAGGCCCCTTCCACCCCCGTGAAAGCCTCAGCAGGACCATACGCACCCTCTAACCCCGACATGTGCCCCGGCGCTGGCGCCGGTCGCGTACAGTTATTTACACAGGTCCAAGACGCACGCTCCGCGCGCTCTAAACCCGATACCCACTCCTGAGCGGCGTCGGGATGCTTCGCCGCCCACTTGTCGTATTCCTCGCCCGACAGCCACAGGTCGGGCAGCTCGATACCTTCGATATCGCGCATCGCGTCGCCGCTCACGAAAGGCACGTTGAACGTGCCTTGCACGTCTGCGCCTGCCGAGCGAGAGGCGCGCTTGATTTCCCACGTGTAGCGCTTCGATTCAACCGTTACCGTGCGCGGCAGCACGTCAATCCAGTTGCCGATCGCGTCGCGCACTTTTGCAAGCTCGAAATACTCGATGCCAACGGGTTTCGGCGCGGCCGGTTCGCCGTAGCAGTTGAGACCTTCCGACTCCGCCTTGGCGAGCCGCACACGATACGAGCGACCACAAGCGACACCGCCTTGCGCTTTGACATAGCGATCCCATGCGACCGAAGCGTTTTCGCGGCCCTCGTAAACCGCCGTCTTGTTGACCGCGTGATGCGCTTCGTGAACAAAGCGCGGCGCATCAGACGGGACGCTTTCCACGCGGCGTAGCTCGCGCCACACCGTAACGGGCGGCCCGCCAATCTGCTGAAATTGCCTGATTCGCCAGCGCGAGGCCCACGCCTCGACGCGCGCACTCGTTTCAAATGAGTCGTTCCCATAGAGATCCTTTTCCAGCCGATAGCCGTCGATGTTCTTTGCGACGTACTTGGCGATGTATCCGGCCGCCGTGCCTTTGGCCGGGTCCATGCTCTTGATGTCCACACGCTTCTCTTGCGCACCGGGCTCGTCGCCGTCCGACGCGAGCGCATAGCGACGGATCGTCGAGCGCACGACGGCATCGTGCTTCTGCTCGTAAAAGAACAAGCAGTGCCAGTGCGGCGTCCCATCGTGATTCGGCTCGGCAATACGGAAGCCGTAAATGCAGACCTCACGGCGCGCGAGTGCGGCGCGTATGCGCGCCCATACGGACGACAGGTAGGCTTGCGCCTCACGCGGCAGCGTGCCGTCCCATTTGCCGTTTTCGACAGTGCTTGTTGCACTCCGTGTCTTGCGGCGGTGCATCCGCGAAGGGCATGTGATCGTCGCGAACAAACCGGCGTGGCCAGCCGAGATCGCTACGCGCTCGAAGCCGTTAATGCGCGTCATCAGCTCCGCGCGGCGGATGGACTTGTTCGCTACGCCCTTCGCGGCGAGCTGTGCGAGCGTGAACTCCTGTTCCGTCTCAAGGTTCTTTGCAATCGTCGCTTCGAGCGTCGCTTCGTTGCGCTCGTTCTGTGCGCGGCGTGCTTCGACTGAAACGTTCGAAACGTAGCACTCCCGATCCCTTGCGACGACGCCGAGATTGATCGCGGCCGACTCGACTGCTCGTGCGTGGACCTTGCGCAATTGCGCGCGCCACCATTTAGCCGTCACCATGCGGCGCACGGCTGGCGCGTCGTCGTACTGGCCGTCAGGCGCATCGATTCCCTGTGCCGCACAAATGCGAGAAAGCACGAACCGTTGCTCGTAATCGTCGATCGCCGCCGCCTGCGCTTCGGTCAGACCTGCCGCGCGCAAGGCATTGGCGTCCACAGGGCCGCCGCGCTTCTGTTCTTCGGCCAGCATGAGCAGCCTTACCCGGCACCGCTCGGCCAATTCCCACGCTTGATTGCACACGTCGTAGTCAGACGCATGCAGTGGTAGACCCACCGATACCGGGCGCAACACAGCGACGTTCTCGCGCAGTTCCTCGTTAGCCCGGCGGCGCGCGATGCCTTCGGCTGTCGTCACGGCCGCGTTGAACGACGCACGACGGCGCTCCCACGCCGAAAGCAGACGCGCAGCCCACGGACGCGGGATGTCTGCGACGAGGGAGCGCGCCCATTCGCGATCGTTTCCGATTCCATTCATGCGAACGTGCCTCGCTACGACGCAATGCCGTTCAGCGAGACCAGCTCGCCGAGCGGCATGCGTAGCACGCAGCTATCCCCGCCCAGGTAGCACTCGACCGTGGCGATGTCGCCCTCTATTGCGGAGATTCGACCGCGCATGCCGTCAGCCGATTCTGTGTCAACCGACGTCGAGCACACCATGACCGCGCAGCCAATTCGGCATTGTCGATTCAGGCTCATTCGCAAAGCCCGTATGCAGACGAACACGCGCTCGCGGGTTCGGCGTCCGCAAGGAGGTCATATTGACGGCCACCGCGAGTCGTTTTCGACCATTCGACGACGGAATAAATGGTGCTGTCCTGGCCGCGATGCGCCTGCGTTCCCATGTGGAAAAATGAAACCGGCGACCGTGGGCGGCACACAGTAGAGACAAGCCGCTCCCATTCAGCAATGCGCTCGATATGCTCTGGAAAGCGACGGGATATTTCTCGGATCTCGACCTTTCGTGCGTTGATGCATGGCATGCACCCGACACGCGACATGTTCTCGCGATAGAGCGGATTCGGACGGATGCCGGCCGCAATATGGGCCTCAAAAACGTCGGCGACATTCCAGCGCAAGATTGGGCGATAAACGGCGTAGTGACCGCCACGTGCCTCGTATGACTGGAGCCACCGACGAGCCTCGCTTTCGTCAGCGCGAACTCCTTGCCATGACTCAACGAAATAGCCCTTGTCGACGCAGTCAAGCGCATATTCCGTCAGCGGATTGCGCTTCAAATACTCCGTGCAGAATTGACGCTTTCGTGAAGGAAAACCGCCACGGACCATGCACAGGTCCAGAAAGGGATTGCCGGTCGGCTTGAGAATTTCGAGCGCCCGTGCTGCTGCCTCAGGTGTCCAGTCATACATGAACTCGCGCTTTCCGTAGACGGCCGACTCCGGTTCGCCCGCAGCGATGCGTGCGAGATTCGCTCGCTTGGTCGCAAACTCGTCGTCGAACGACGCACGCACGACATCGACCTTGATCCCGAGTGCGCGAGGGAGATAGTCAAGCGCGTACTCGTACGTCGCCTCGTGCTCGTTTCCTGTGTCAGCGAATACCGCTTGCACCTCATCGTGTCCGTGCAACTCAAGGGCCACAAGCAACGTCGCTGTGCTGTCCTTCCCACCAGAAATGGACACAACGTGTTTCAAGGGGCGCGCGCTCAATTGAAACCTCGCACGACTCGACTGATAGCCGCCCAATAAGCCTCAGGCGTCACGCTCAAACGGCGCGGGGTCGTGCTTTGCCCCGCGCCGGTCGATGGCTTCGCGCCGGTAAGAATGCTTTTGATGCGGGACAGCTCCACGTCTCCGCGTTCGGTCGCGCGTACGTGCGCGGCGCTCGGCACCGCACGAGACTTGAACGACAGGTGCGTGTCGCCTGCATAGCCGATATCGCCATCGTCGACGCGATATCCGTCAGAGAACGCCTTCAAAGCGCTCATACGCGGATGCCCGTTACCGGGTTCCATTGGTTGATTGGTCCACGCACGCCGAGCGAATCCGGATCGCGTACGCCTGACTCCAGCATTTGGGCGGTCGCGACGCACGATCCACACGGACAGACTTCGCCGCCGCAGTCGCATGCGCATTCGCTGCCGTCGCCATTCAGGCCGCCGCCCTCCATGCCGGGCATCAGTTCCGGCAACCAACGAATCGAAAGGCAGTCTTGGCACAGGCACTTCATGAACGTAGGTGCGCTCATGTCAGACCCCAAGGGAATCGCGATATCGATCATCACCACTCTCCCGCCATGCCGTTGAGCCGGTCGAGCACCTTTTTGATGTCATCGAACAGCATGCATACGGCCCACCCGCAGAACTTCATCCGTGATCGAGGCTTCCTCAGATACCGGTATTCATCGATCTTTTCGAGCAAAATGCGCCGACGGACGGCCTCAATAGGTTCGTGGAGGTCCATGTCACGCCCCCGAGGAAGTGAGAAAAAGCACGCGCGCCATGACCGTGCCTTGGTCGTTCTCGCGCAGCACGGCGGCCGCGTCTTGCGCATGCCGCCGCGTGATGTTTTCCGCGTTGCTCGTGCGGATCAGTTTCCGAATAGCCTGAATTTCGGCCGCTTGACGATTAGGAATACGATAGATAGATGCCATAGCCACTCCGCTGAATTCGAAATCGCGTTAGCCGAAAACGACGGGACTGGCGCGGCGAGCGGCGACGTCCCCGAAGATACGTGCGGACTGCTCAAGGACGTCGATGAAGTTGACACGTGTGCGCGGCGCTGACTGATTGAGGTCTTCAATGTCGAGCGCGAAATGCCGAATCGCCGATCGAACGACAGGGCCGTCGATGGGCGTGTAGTAGACGAGGCAAACCAGATACGGCGTGCCGTCGCTGTGCAGCTTTTGCACGTAGGCACCGTAGATATCGACGCCGTTGCGCGCGATCGATGCGCGCGCACGGAACCAGACGCGGGAGAGATACCCGCTCGCGATGTGCGGCATCGTGCCGTTCCATTCCGGATTGGCCTGGTCTTGGCCGTCCACGGTTTTCAGGCGGTGCATGCGCGACGGGCACGTGATCGACACGAGCATGGCGGTATCGCCGCCGGATTGCGCGAGACGTTCAAGTTCGGCCATGCGCGTGATGAGGTTCGCGGCGCGGCCGGCCTTTTCCGCCCTGCCGCCTGCGGCGAGCGCCGCGAGCGTAAAGCTCTGGTCGCGGGAGGTAACACGGCCATGACGGCGGCCGAAGATGCTGATGCGACCCCGATTGCTGGCGTCAACCGGTTGCGAACCCGTGAAATCTGTAACGATTTGTTGCGGCGAAACCTGCATTTTGACTCCCCTTTCCCAACCCCTTGGGCGACGTTTTCGAGAAACATCGCCCCGGCGGCCGGGTAGCAAATCCAGCACTGGCGGGGTTGAGGACCAGTTGCCGGGGCGACAGGCGGATCATAGTTGATCTTTCTCGTACTAGTCAATTTATCTCGTACGTACGAGTTTGTCGGACGTTGCAGCTCGTCGAGCGTTCGACTAACCTTGACACCGGGTTGATTTGATTTGTAAGGGGTTTTTTATGAGAACCACGATTGATTGGCTTGACGCTGCGAAGGCGCGTCTTGACCTCCCCTCCGACTACGCCGCAGCCAAAGCACTCGGCGTGACGCGTTCGACGATCAGCGGCTATCGCACTGGCCGTTCGGTTTTCGACGAAAAGACCTGCATTCGGGTCGCCGAAATTCTTGGGATTGATCCGTTGGAAGTCATTGCTTCCGCGCGCGTTGAAAGCGCAAAAGATGCCGAAACGCGAGGCGTTTGGATGCACGCTTTGGAAATTTTTTCCAAGGGTTTTCGCCTGCTGGCGCTACCCGCTAACGCTTGTGGGGCCTTGATCCCACAGGTGTAACGTCAGCCAAAGTTAGCTGTTTCAACTACCAGTTTTTGCATTATGTAAAATTTAGTTTGAATAATATGGTTCGATACTGCGCGCGGGTGCTCATACGTAAAGTTGCCATGTAAGGCTACCCAATCGCGTCATCCAGGCCAACCATCCGCGGCGATATGCCCGAGCGTCAGCCAGAGCATGGTGAAGCCTCCGGTCGGTCTCATGGTAAGCCGCGACAGACCGGTCATATACCGTCGTATCGACTAGCGGGCGTAGATCGAAATACGTTGACGCCAGATTAGTGGGCCGCGGCGAACCGAGCAAGCTGAGTAAAAAATTGAAGTCTATCGCTGAATCGCACGCTACTTGCACCTTGCGAGGAGACTCTGCAAGCCACGCACGTAGTTCAGCACGGGCTCGTACAGTTGCACGGCACGGGCCGCCGAGCAGCGGCAGAACCTCTCGTTTTACGAATTCGGTGCAGTCCGCTGCGCGCCATGTATCAGCAATCTCCACATAAAACTCACGTTTTCCGTCCTCGGTCACGAGCGCAAGACTTATTAGTTGAGGGACGGCTTGCTCATATCCCGTGTACTCGGTGTCCAAAAAGAGCAGCATATTCAGCGAGGTTTTGCGTTTCCACGGCCCTGTGAGAGCATACGGCACGTCTTCCTGTCATCCGGATGTCCCCTTCCCGGCTCCAGATTCTGGCCGAACCAGCCACGCTCGCAAACACGATCAGCAATCCGCACATAACGAGCGCCTGGCAAGCGCGTCGCGGCATGACGCTTGCGTCCGCGCCTGTCCACGCGCGTGATGCGCACACCGCGCGCTTGCAGATGCAGCGAAACACTCACGCCGACGATGCCCGCGCCCAGCATGAACGCGTCCGTTCTCATTCCATTCCTTTGGAGTCCATATTGCTTATCCGTGTTTTGTGAATTTCGCACGGCAGTGTGCACTGCATGGGCCCGGCCGTCCAGACACGCGGCGCAGCATCCGGAAGGCCCCGCCCCGTGCTCACTGCATCGTTTGGCAAACAGCCGCCGTCGATTCGCGCGTTCCTGGACAATGACATTCCTGCTACCCACTTCGAGGCGGAAATGAGCGAGCGCCGAAATCCCATCACCTCCCATTCCGTCAGACGATTCCCCTCGTTGACCGGCCTGCTCCTCGCAAAAACGCGCCAGGCGTTGCAGCCGTGTCGGCGGCGACCGCCAACGACGTCCAGTTGCACCGTCGCCCTCGCGGCTGGCGTGGCGCTCGCGCTTGCCGCTTGCGCCCCGGCGACGCCCTCGCAGTCACAGTCCCTTGAACCCGAAGTCGCCAACCTCACGCCGCTCGCCAGCCAGCTATACACAGGCCACGATCAGGGCGGCGCGTACTATTCGCTGCACGTGAAGGCGACCTTCGCCATCGACGCGCCCGGCAAGCTGCGCCTGCTGGATCTGCGTTCGAGCGAGCCCGTTCCTGGCGCCGCCGATATGCAGGGCGAGACGATGTCGACCGCGTGCGAGCCCTTTGGCGCGGTGGTGAACCAGCGCACGACATGGTTTCCTTACACGGGCGTGTTCGTGCGCGGCGGCACGCTTGCCGCGGTCTCTTCCCGTGGCGGCAACATCGGCATCAAGTCGCTGTCGGCGCGCAACGATGGCGCGATGATATACACCGGCCACGACGCCGACGAAACCGAGTTCTTCTACGCGCCGTGCGTCGGTGCTCAACGCGTGACACGCGGCTGGCGAACCCAGCGCTACATTCCGGACGGAGCGCTACTGCGCGTGCGCGCGGACGCCGGCACGCGCGTCGACCTGCAACTGCCGCAACGTTTCGTTCCCTACGTGCTGCTGCGCTATCGCTCGGGGGCGGTCATCCCGGTGCCCACACGCATGGTGCTGGCCACCGTCGACTTGAGCAACCGGCGCGTCGTACTGCAATACCAGAGCACCTTTGCTGCGGCCGTGCCGATCCGCAAGATCGAAATGCGCCTGATTACGCCAGGCGGCTTGCCATCGCCGGGGGAAACCGCAGTGCGCTATCAGGAACGCACCCAGGCCATGCTGCAAGATCTGGCCGCGTGCCCGCCGCCGCACGCACACGCAATCGAAGCCTGCGCCACGCCGACGCGCATGCCGAATCCGCTGATTTACTATTCATCGGCGGAGCTTGCCAGCCAACGGCAGACAGCAGCAGCTAAAACTTCGCCGTAGGCAGCCACGGCGGGCACCGCCGGCTCCGAGAAAAGGCCGCCCTGCCGGGCTTCCCGTACGTGACGGTTGCCCGGATCGAGGCCCTATGCCTATTGGTTCGACGAGAACCACTTTCTGTAGATCTGCTCGTACGTGCCATCCTCGTACATGGAGAGCAAGGTCTCGTTGATGGCCTTTCTGAGCGGACTGCCGTTCGGCAAAGCGATTCCATACTTTTCCGGCCGGAAAACCGGCCCGACCACGGCAAGCACGCCTTTGCCGGTCCTCGCGGCCCAGTATTGCAACGTCGGCGCGTCATAGACGATGGCCTGCACGTCCCCGCGCATGAGCATGCGGAATCCGTCATCGGCGCTATGGATGTCGACGAACAGCAGGCCGCGCTGCCTGAGGTAATCGGCGGCGACCGTGCCGGGCACCGTGGCAATCAGCTTGCCCGGAAGGTCGTCCGGACCCTGGATGCTCGACTGAAGCCGCGCCACCGTCTGCGACGAAGTCACCGTCGCCGTCAACTGGGCGACCAGCACGACGCCGATCAGCCACATCGCCGGCACGAGCATGCGCCTCCAGACGCCCGGCGCATCGCGTTCGCCGTGCTCGCCGGTCGCAATGATCAGCATGGTCACCCACAGCCCCTCGCCAAGGGCGCGCCAATACGGCTTCTGAAAACTCTTGTCGCGTTTGCGCTCCATAAGCCAGACGAGATTGGCGAGCAGAAAAATAACGGCGGCAGTCATCGCCACGAACTGGCCGATGGCACGCCACGGAATCGACGAAACCGTCGTCATGAAGGAGTTGTCGTCGCGCGCCCTGACCATGATCTGCAAGCCGGAATCGAAGTACGGCATCGAGAAGTCCACCAGCCCTTCCCGTTGCGGTGTCATGGTGATTGCTGCAATCGCGAGATCCACATTGCCCTGCTGCACGGCGGCGAGCAATTCAGGCAGCGTCGCAACGGGACGCCACGTGAAGTCCCGACGCATGCGCCGCGCCACTTCGTTCCAGATATCGATGCTGAACCCTTGCGGCGGCGTCGATTGCGGCACCACGAAAGGTGCGATAGGTGCGATGGCGACGCGCAATGGACCATCGCGCGTTGCCGTCGCGTTACCGTTCGGGGGAACGACGGGAGCCGCAGCGCCGGCAGGCAACGCCGCCGCCTCGTCGGCCCTGGCGAACTGTGCCAGCAGAATCGAAAGAACGACAACGAAAATGGACAATGCCCAGCAAGGATTCGTCTTGTTCATTGCGCCGCCCGCACGCGGAGTTCGTCTATGAGATGTTCCCCGCCTAATCTAACGGTTGATTCGACAAAAACAAAGCGATCCCGCCAGGTTTGCCCTGACGCCCTATCGATGCTCGCTCGCGAGAGACCTCTGGGAATCGCCCATTCATGCGTTCGTAAGGGAGGAAAGACCAGAACGTGAATCTGCCAAAGCGGCAGAAGCGGCCAAAGCGGCAAGTACGCGCCCTTGCGTTCAGAACATGTGACGCAGGC
This sequence comes from Paraburkholderia unamae, assembly GCF_003268775.1. GTDB lineage: Bacteria > Pseudomonadota > Gammaproteobacteria > Burkholderiales > Burkholderiaceae > Paraburkholderia > Paraburkholderia unamae. The sequence goes on along the minus strand of NZ_QLSU01000026.1, from coordinate 46,892 downwards.
CCACCATCATGCCGAGTTGCGTGGTGCTCGCCGCCGCGCTCATGCCGACGAAGCCCTGCAACTGCGCCCCGACGAGGCCCCCGCGATAGAGCGAGTAGTCCGCTTCCGCATAAACACTAGTCGCGCGAGAGAGGTCATAATCGGCGAGCAACTGGAACTGCGTGGCGTTGCCGTCGCCGCTCTGCGCCTTGCCGTCTTGCAGCGTGCGCCAGACGTTGGCCGAGAAATGCGTGTTGTCGCCGACCTGCTGCGAAACACCGCCAAAGAACATCTCGCGCGACGAGAACGTGTTGAACTTGAGCGCCGTGAGCTGCGCCGCCGTGAACGGACCGTTGGGGAAATTGCCCACGAAGCCCGCATCCTGCCGGTTCATCGCCCAGCCGAAGTTGACCGTCGTCTCGGCAAACGTGTAGGCGGCGCCGGCCGTCCACGCCTTGAAGTGCGCGGAGCCGTTGACGGCGTCGCGCGAATCCAGATAGCCGGCGGCGAGCCGCAAGGGCCATTGCGGAATATAGGTAATCGACGCGCCGATCTGGCTGCCCACGCCGAATGCGCCCGCCTGGCCGCCGAACGCGTACGAGAGTTCAACCGTCACGTCCTGCCAGCGCGCGATGTACTTGGCCATGTTGCTGGCCCATACCCCTTGGGCCATGGCGACTTCCGGGCGGAACTGGTAGACCGTAGGCAACCACGACGCGCTCACATAGGTCTTCAGCACGGCGTCGGCGAGCGGGTTGGTTTGCCGGCCCAGCGTGAGCCGGCCCAACGTGGACGACTGTAGACCGACATAGGCGGTATTGAAGAACGGATAGCCCGGGTCGCTCATGCCGGAGTTCGGAAAGAAGCGGCTTTCCAGTTGCAAGATCGCGCGATTGCCGCCGCCCAGATCCTCCGCTCCGAGCATCCCCCAGTTGCTTTCGCTCAAGCCGCCGTTGGCGAGTTGAAGCTTGTCGCCGCCGGCCGCATTAGCGTGCGTGGTGTAGCGTACGGCCGTGTCGATCAAGCCGTAGAGCGTCACCGACGACTGCGCGCGCACCGCCGTGCCAAAACCCGCTAACACCACGACGAAAGCCAATTGCGCCGCCCTGCGGAGCTTGAACTGCTTTGTATTGCTGGACTGCATCTAGTCTCCTTTCATGATTATTGAATATTCTGTATGACTTATTAATTCTGCGTGTATGGCACACACGGCGGAGGAAGCGGCGTGAAGCCGCCGTATCAGGCAGTCATGCGGCGCGTCAATCGCTCCAGCGAGCGCTCGGGGTTGAGCACAACGAAACCACCGAGTGCGAGCACTACGAGCAGCGCCCCGGTGAGCAGGAGGCCCTGCTCGAAGCCCACCGCCACGTTGTCGTGCGCGCCGCGAATGAGCCAGCCCACGACGGGCGGCGCGACGATGCCCGCGATCCACGCCACCGAATATTCGATCGCGAGCGCGGCGCCGCGTTGTGCGGGGGGCGCGATTTGCGCGACCATGGCGGGGCCGAGCGAATAGATGATCGGCGTGGTGGCGATGGCAAGCGCGATCAGCACGACCTTCGCGAGTGGCCCGAAATCGCAGACCGCCGTCACGACGAGCAGCACGCCGCCAACGGCGAGGCAAGCGCATACGAAAGCGCCGCGGGCAATGCGGGACGGCACGCCGCGCGTCATCATGCGTTGCGACCACGCGGAGAGCACGAGACCCACGGGCGCGCTCGCGACCAGCACGGCGGCGAACACCTGGCCCGCGCGCTGTGGCGCATACCCGAGCCCCTGATTCAGATACGCAGGCAACCACGTGAGCACGAGCGCGAGTGTCAGGAAAGCGGCAAAATGCAAGGCAATGATGCAGGCCACGGTGCGGTCGGCCAGCAGCGCGCGATAGCTGATACGTGGCGCATTGCCCTCCGTGCCCTTGCTGTCCGTAGCATTGGTTGTGTGCGCATCGAGCGGCCCTTCCCGTCCGACGACCAGCCACAGGATCGCCCAGGCAAACCCGAGCACGGCCAGCACGACGAAGTTGGTGCGCCAGCCCCATCGCACGTCGATCCAGGGTACGGCAATGCCCGCCACGACCATGCCGAGCACGGCGCCCTGCTGGAACACCGATACCGGCAGATTGCGTCGCTCATCCGGGAACCACTTGTAGCAAGCGTGAATCGCAACGGGCTGCGCCGGCCCTTCGCCCGCGCCCAGCAGCACCCGGCAGGCGATCAACGTGGCCAGCGACGAGCCGTACGCAATCGGCAGTTGCACGACGGCCCACAGCAGCGCCATGGCGAGGAGCAGCCAGCGCGTGGGCCAGCGGTTCGAGAGGAAGCCGCCCGCCACGCCAGTCACGGCGAACAGGAAGAAGAAGCTGCCGGCAAGCAGGCCATATTGCGCCGGCGAGAGGCCGAGTTCCGCCATGAGCGGCGTCGCGACGAGACCGAGCACCACCTTGTCGATGAAATTGATCGCGACGAGCAGAAACAGCATCGCCGCCATGAACCAGGCGCGTGCGGGTTGATACGTGGGTTGCATGCTTGTGTTTTCCCGAAGTGAGACGCGCGATGCTGCCGGGAACGGCAGCGTGCGTGGCGAGAGCGGCGCGGTTCAGGCGCGTTTGCCGAAATACCAGCGCAAGACCGCGCGCTGGACCGCGCGACCATAGGGCGGGTGGAACAGTTCGACCGGAAACCAGCGATGCTCGGCGAACACCGCCTTGGCATGCGAAAGCTCGCGAAAGCCCTCCTCGCCGTGGTAGTTGCCGATGCCCGACATGCCCGTGCCGCCAAAGGGCAGCGCGTGATTCATCGCGTGCCAGCCCCAGTCGTTGAGCGTCACGCCGCCGGAGTGCGTTTCGCGCATCACGCGCGCGCTTTCGCTCGCATCGGTGCCGAACCAGTACAGCGCGAGCGGGCGTTCGCCGCCGCGCACGTAGTCGAGCGCATCGTCGAATGTCACGTAATCGATCACGGGCAGCAGCGGCCCGAAAATCTCCTCGCGGGCAATGCGCATTTGCGGCCGCACGTGCGTGATGATATGCAGCGGCACCTGGCGCCCTTCCCTGCCGTACGACCCGCACACGGTCACCTTCGCGCCGAGCGCACGCGCGTCTTCGACGAGATCGTGCATGCGGCGGTGCGCGCGCGCGTCGATCATCGAGGTGTAGTGCGCGCCGTCGCCAACCCATCCTTCGAAGGCACGCGCTGCCGCTGCCGTAAATGCTTCGACCGATTCAGCCGGCACCAGTGCATAGTCGGGCGCCACGCAAATCTGGCCGGCATTCACCGTCTTGCCGTGCACGATGCGCCGCGCAGCGCGCGTGAGATCGGCCGAACGCGAGACGAGCGCCGGCGACTTGCCGCCCAGCTCCAGCGTGACGGGCGTGAGGTTGTCGGCGGCGGCGCGCATCACTTCGCGCCCCACCGCCGGCGACCCGGTAAACACGAGATGATCGAATGGCAGCGCGCAAAAACGCTTCGCGCACTGTGCGTCGCCCTCGACGACATCGACCTCATCCGTGCCGAGCGCGTCCGCAAGCAGCGCACGCAACGCGCGCGACGACGCGGGAGCATATTCCGATGTCTTGATCAGGCAGCGATTGCCCGCGGCGAGTGCGGTTGCGAGCGGCCCGAGCGCGAGATAGAACGGAAAGTTCCATGGCACGACAATCCCGACCACACCCTTAGGCTGGTACTGCACCGTCGCGCGATTGGTGCTGAACAGCAGTTCCGGCGAGCGCCGCGACGGCCGCATCCAGCGCCGCAAATGCCGCAACAGATGGTCGATGTGCAGCAGCGAGGGCAGCAGGTCGACGAGCATCGATTCGTCGGTTGCGCGCACACCGAAGTCCGCGGCGGCGGCCGCTGCGCAGTCGGCGGCATGGCGGCGCAGCGCGTCACGCAAGCGCCGCAGCGTGGCGCGCCGTTGCGTGTAGTCCGGATACGGCGCCGCGGAAAATGCCGCGCGCAGCGTCGCAAAGCGCGCGGCAACGGGATCTTCCGCACCTTTTGGCGTGCGCCATTCCTGATCGATCAGCTTCATTGGGTCTCCCAAGCTTTCCACCGTGTCGCGCTCAAACCGGCACGTCGCCAATAATCGTCGCGCGCAGCATGCTACGGCGAGCCGGGAAGTAGTCCTGAATAGCGTAGTGCTGCGTAGAACGGTTGTCCCAGAACGCGATCGTGTTGGGCCGCCACTTCAGCCGCACCTGATATTCGGGCGCGGCGGCCTGACGGTACAGGTATTGCAGCAGGTCCATTTCCGCAAGGCGGAAGTCGAAGCCGAAGCGCACTTCGTGCTTCTCGATGTAGTTCGCCAGATGGGTCGTGAATGCCTCGTTCACATACAGCACGCGCTCGCCCGTTTCCGGGTGCGTGCGCACGACCGGATGCATCGCGGGCGGAAAGGCGGCGCGGCGCGCTTCGCGCTCCTCAGGCGTCATGCGCGTGCCGAACGCGGGCAGCAGGTCGTGCACGGCAATGAGGCCATCCAGCGCAGTGCGAGTGGCCTCGGGCAGCCGCGCATACGCCTCGGCCATGTTGACCCAGATGGTGTCGCCGCCCACTTTCGGGCACTCGATACAGCGCAGCATCGAGCCCATCGAAGGCCGGGCGCGCCAGCTGACGTCCGAGTGATAGACGTTCTCGCGGCCCGGAATCTTGCTGTCGCCGCCCAGCATCACGAGTTCGGGATGCTCGGGATGATGCGGAAAGACCGGATGCACTTCCAGTTCGCCGAAGCGCCGCGCAAGCGCGACCTGCTGCGCCGCGCTGATGTCCTGGTCGCGGAACACGAGCAGCTTGTGCTTGAGCAGCGCGGCCCGCAGCGCGCCGTACTGGCCGTCGTCGAGCGGCCGCGTGAGGTCGATATCGCCGATTTCGGCGCCAATGGTCGGCGACATCGGCTCGATGCTGAACGATGCCTCGATGGCCGCCGAACCCGCCTGCGAAGGACTTTCGGTAATGGCTTGCATGACTCTCTCCATGAGTGATTCGAACCCGATCGACAAAAGATACTGACGGGTATCGTTTTAAGAGATACTATTGGGTATCATTTGGCCGGTCAACCGAGGGTTTTCCCATGCCACGTCACGTTGAAAAGCCATTGTCGGAGTCGCTGGAAAGCGGCGACGGCTTCGTCGCGCCGCGCTACCGCAGCGGCCAGCGTTCCGCCGACGCCTTGCTGGAGGCGGGCCGCGCGCTGCTCGCCGAAATCAGCTACGAGGCGCTCAGCATCAACGATCTTTGCAGCCAGGCCAACCTCACGAAGGGCGCCTTCTATCGCCGCTTCGAAAGCAAGGACGCGTTCTTTCTTGCGCTGCATCGGCTCGCGCTCGACGACGCGGCGCGCGCGCTGCAAACGATCACCACCGAAATGGACCGTCACGACAGCAGCCCGTTGAAGGCGGCCGACTACCTGCGCCTCGTGATCGACGCCGTGCGTGTCTGGCACCTCACGCACCGCGGCGTGATCCGCGCATCGCTTCAGCGCCGCGACCATACGACGGACGGGTGGCAACCCTTCAAGGAATATGGGCGCGGATTCGTCGACGAGGTCGCGACACGCCTCACGCGTCTACCCGAGCTGCGGCGCGACACGGAGGTGCCCGCGAAGCTGAGAATCGGCTTCCAGATGGCCATCGCGACGATGGTGAACGCGGCGCTGAATGACCCCGGACCCTTGCATCTCGCCGACACAGCCATGACCGACGCGCTCACGCAGATGGTCGCGCTCTATGTCGTTGGTCCCACAGCAGAAGCCGCAGCGGACGCCGTGCGCTGAGGGGCGCACGCGCGGGCTATTCTGAGCGCGCCTCCGAACGATTCGATGCTAGACTGAATTTCGCCGACTCCAGCTTCCGGGAGCCGCCTTCGCAGCGAGCCGCAGCTTCTGCGGGCTGCGCGATAACGTTTCGGATAACAAACCGTGAGGTGCGCAAATGGCGGAAATCCAGAGTCTGGAAACCCGGCAGGCGATCGGTCGCGAGGCACGCGAGCAGGCAAAGCGCTCGCTGCACGCGAAGACCGGCGACACCGAGCGCGACCCCGTGGCGCTGCTCAAGCAAAACAGCGCGGGCCGTGTCGAGTCGCTGGTTCCGCTTCGCTACGGGCGCATGGCGGTTTCGCCGTTCACCTTCTATCGCGGCAGCGCAATACTCCAGGCTCACGATCTGGCCGGAACCGTCAACACCGGCATTGTCTTTCCGATCTGCGGCGACGCTCACCTGATGAATTTCGGCGGCTTCGCCACGCCCGAGCGGCAGCTCGTCTTCGATCTCAACGACTTCGACGAAGTCGCCACCGGCCCATGGGAGTGGGACGTCAAGCGGCTCGCAGCGAGCTTCGCCATTGCGGGGCAGCACATGGGCGTCGGGCGCGGCACGATCGGCGACCTGGTCTCCACGTGCGTACTCGAATATCGCAACCGCATGCAGGAGTATTCGCGGTGCAGCACGCTGGAGCTTTGGCACGACATCGTCACCTTCGAACGCATGATCGACTCCGCCGCCAGTGAAGAAGGCAAGCGCCTGCTCATCAAGACGAAGGAGAAAGCGGCGGGCCGCACGAACGAAAGCATGCTCGCGAAAATGGCCGTCGAGGCCAACGGTCGCTGGACCATTCAGGACGCCCCGCCCGCGCTGTTTCATCCCGGCGGTCCGAATACGCTGCTCGGCAAAGAAGAAGCGTGGGCCAATACCGAGGCCTGGCAAGGCAAGCTCGCCGCGGCATTCGATGATTACCTCGGCACCCTCTCCTCCGAGCGGCGCGCGCTCATCAACGAGTTTCAGTTGCAGGACATCGCCTTCAAGGTGGTGGGTGTCGGCAGCGTGGGCACCTTCTGCCTCGTGCTGCTGTTGGTGGACGGCTACGGCAAGCCGCTGTTCCTCCAGGTGAAGGAGGCGCGTGAATCGGTCATTGCGCGCTATTTCAAGGCCGCGGGGCCGGAGCATCAGGGGCAGCGCGTGGTGACGGGCCAGCGCCTGTTGCAGGCCGCGAGCGACGCCTTTCTCGGCTGGACCACGGGTCCGGCCAAACGCCAATTCTATTTCCGGCAGTTGCGCGACATGAAGGTTTCGGCGGAAGTGGAACGCATGAGCAACGTGGTGCTCCAGGGCTATGCGCGCTTCTGCGGCTGGGCGCTCGCCCGCGCGCACGCGAAGGCCGGTGGCAAGGCGGTGGAAATTTCGGCCTATCTCGGCAACGGCGAGCGCTTCGCCGAGGCGCTGGTCGACTATGCGTTCGCCTATGCCGAGCAGAACGAAAAAGATTATGAAACGTTCATACGCGCGTGTCGCACGGGCAAGCTGGAAGCGCGCACCGACGAGGACATGGCGGCCGATTTCCGCGTGTGACGCCACGCGTTCGCTGGCGACCGCCGTGTCGCCAGTCCGGCTTCCGGCGCGGCGGGCTCATGCTCGAACGTGCGAGCCGTGGCTGTTGTTCAAAGGCCGCACTTCAATCTCCGCGTTGCATCGCCTCGTTCACCGCGCCGAGCAGCGCCGCGCCCAAAAACGGTTTGGTCAATAACGCGTGTACCCCGGAGCCCTCAACGGCCCGCCGGGTAGCGGGCTCGTCATACGCCGTGATGAACACCGCCGGCGGCCGTGGCAACTGCAACGTTCCATAAAATGCGGGACCGGAAGTGCCCGGAAGCTGCACATCGACGATCAGGCAGCGCGCCGACGACGCCCAGTCGGCGGCACCCGATTCCTCCGCACTGCGAAACGATCGCGTTTTGAATCCGGACAGGCGGAACAGGCGCTCGATGGCGCTGCGCAGACCACTGTCGTCCTCGAGAATCACGATCAGGTGGGGTTCTCCGTCCATGCGCCACCCAAAAGGTCTTTGACTGAGTGTTGACGTGACCCTTGCGATGCGGGTCATTGATGCATCGTTGTCCAGAATGCGCAGCGCAACCATAGGGACTTTGGGCAACGACGCTGCCCTTTCGGGCAATTTCGGGCAGAGCGCTTTTCTTTCGTCACGGTGGCCACTACATTAGGCACTGCGTACGCGCCATGCCTTCGTGCAACCCTTGGGGCGCGCCGCGACACTTCGACGTTATGCGACGGCTCACTCGCGCGCCGGGAGAACACGATGAAGAAAAGGGCTTTAAGCATTGCCATGCTGGCAGCTACATTGATCGCGCCGCATGTCGGCGCGCAAACCGCGTCCGCACCCGCGGCGAGCAGCGAAGCCGTTGCCGTCGACCCGGCCGCCGTCGACGCGCTGCATAAAATGGGAACCGCGCTCCAGTCGCTCAAGCGCTTCAGCGTCACCACCCAGCTAACCGGCGAGCGTGTGCTCGAAGACGGCCAGAAACTCCAGCACACGGCAACCGCCGTGCTCGACGTCGACCGGCCCAACCGCATCCGCGCGATCATGACGAGCGCGCGAAGCCATCGCGAGATCGTCTTCGACGGCAAGAACGTCACGCTTTATACGCCGGCGCAAAAGTACTACGCGACAGCGGCGTTCACCGGCAACATCCAGGCGCTGATCGATAAACTGAGCGAGCGCTACGGCGTGGAGGTCCCGCTTGCCGATCTGTTCGTCTGGGGTACGCCGCAAGCGCCGAACGATCAGTTCGAGTCCGCCATGTTCGCCGGTCAGGACTACGTGGGATACGACCTCTGCGACCACTACGCATTCCGGCAAAAGAACGTCGACTGGCAGATCTGGATCACGACCGGAGAGCAGCCGCTGCCGCGCAAGATCGTGATTACGCGCCGCGACGACGACGCTCGCCCGCAATCGGTCTCGGTCATCGACTGGACCCTTCACCCCGACTTCAAGGACACGATATTCACCTTCAAGCCGCCATCGGGCGCGAAGAAGATCGATTTCGTTCCTGTCGCCGCGAAGAAGGGGTAAGCCGATGAAAACCGCATTCAACCAGCATCGCACCGTACTCATTCCTACCCTTCTGGCCATCTGCCTCGCCGGCGCAGCACCGCTACCCGTGAGCGCGGCGGGGCGTGGTGGCGGCCACGTCGCACAACACGCCGGCGGCGGTCCGCGCGGGGGCGGTGGCGGCCCGCGTGGCGGCGGCGCGCAGGTGAACAGCGCACGCGCCGATGCACGCACGCGCAACGTGCGCAACACGAGCGTGAACAACGTCAACGTGAATCGCAATGTGAACGTCAACGCCAACGTCGACCGGCATGGCGGCGGTTGGGACGACGATTACCATCCGGTCGCAACGGCGGCCGCGGTTACCGCTGCCGTTGGCGTGACCTCGGCTGTCGTGGGGTCGATCGTGCACTCCGTGCCGTCGAATTGCGTGCCGGTCAACTACGGTGGCATGGTCTATCAGCAATGCGGTAGCACGTGGTATCAGCCCCAGGGCGCGCAATACGTGGTCGTGAACGCGCCGTACTGAGGCAGGGTGCCTGCCCGCCTCATGGACCGTTTCATCGCCAGCCGCGTTGTACGTTGTACGTGCACGGCATGGGGCAACGCAGGTTCAGGTCGAGGTACGCCGGGTCGCGCCTTCCGCTCGGCCCGGCGCACCCGCGGGTCGTTGGAGATGAGACGCGGCAACCTGTGCCATATCGGCGGTGGCAGCGTGTCCGCCTGGGGTCTCGCTTGCGGATCGATTCGAAGCACGATCTGGAGTGCGTATCTCGCAGGAGCATAAACGCCGGCGCCGGTACGCCCCACTTCATGGGAGCCGTCATGACGCAGCTTGTTCATCATCCCGCGTATCTCTTCATTACGCTGATCGTTCTTCTTTCCATTTCGGCCACGCTTGGCGCCATCGTCATGCAACGCGCCGTTCCGCTAACGGACGACGCACGCGACAACTACAACGTGGTTCAGGGCGCCACACTCACGCTGCTCGCGCTCCTGATCGGCTTTACGCTCTCGATGGCCGTGAGCCGCTACGACCAGCGCAAGAATTACGAGGAAGAAGAGGCCAACGCCATCGGCACCGAATACTTGCGCGCCGACCTGCTTGGCGCCCCGCAGTCGGCCAGGGCGAAAGCCCTGCTGGCTCAATACACCCAGTTGCGCATTGCGTTCTATAAGACCCGCAACGCGCATGAGCTTGACGTTCTCAACACCCAAACCTCGGATGTTCAAGCCCAGCTATGGGCGACCGTGCGCGAGTCCGCCGAGGCCCGGCCCACCCCGATCACGGCGCTCTCGGTGGCCGGCATGAACGATGTCATCAACACCCAGGGGTATACGCAAGCCGCGTGGCTCAACCGCATTCCCGTTTCCGCCTGGATCCTCATGATGGCCATCGCCTTCTTCAGCAACCTGATGCAGGGGTATGGCGTGCGGGGCAAGGCCGGGCGGCGCGTGTTGATCTTCGTGCTGCCCGTTACCATTTCGCTCTCGCTTTCGCTGATCGCCGATATCGACAGTCCGCGCGGCGGCCTGATTCGCGTCGTGCCGCAGAATCTCGTCAGCCTGCTGCAATCCATGCAGTCGAATTGACGCCTTGGAGAAATCGCCGGACGCGCCTCACGCGTCCCCGGCAACCCTCAGAAGCTGAGCGCGAGCCCAAGCGATGCGCCCGTAACGTCCTTGCCGAACGCATAGCGCGCGACGATCCGCAGCCGCGAAAACAGCTTCGTCACCGCGCCCGTGTCGATTTCGAGGCCCACGCCCAGCGACGTGAGCTGATTGAAGCCGAGGACGTCCGCCTGGCTCCCGAGATAGGTCGAATGCGAGAGTTCGAGCACGTACCGCAACGGCCGGTTCAACGCGAGCAAGCCGGTGGGCGCGCGCCAGCGCGCATAGAGGTTGGTCGACTGGGCATCAGCCGTGCCGCGCACGCCGCTCGATGAGCCGAAGCTCTGAAGGTAGATATTCGTGTAGCGCAACTCGAGATCGAACTCGTAGGGCTCCTGACGCGGATACCAGCCCAGCATCAGCGAGCCGCCAAGCCCGTATGCGTTGAGCGAGCCGTTCTCGATGAAAGCAACGTTCTTGTCGGTGCGGCGATTGATCAGAAACTGGGCCGCGGTCGCGTCGCTGAACACTTCGCCCAACGAAAAATTGAAGATCGGACGGATGACCAGATCCTTCTTCTCGTTGAGCGGAAAATCCCAGCCTATGCCGCCCGTTGCCGCGACGTTCGTCCAGCGCGTGGGCAACGCGCGCTGCTCCTGGCCGTCGCTGACGACGAAGGTGGGATCGTAGCGTGAACCGCCAATGGCCCCTTCCAGATAGAGCGGAAAACTCTGGCTCAACGTGAAGCCGCCGCCGAACTGGGTCATATTGAGCGAAGGGTCGCCGGTTGAGCCGTTGCGAATGCCCAGTGAACTGGCCGAGAGGTCTGGCGTCACGGTAAAGCTCAGCAACGCGAGCACGCCGTTGGCGCGCTTCTGCACATCGGGACCGGTGAAGGTCGGCAAGGATGGCGCGCTCTGCGCATGCGTCGTCGCCGTAAAGAAACAGACGCCGCTCAAAGCAACGGCGATTCCGGCGCTCAGGGTGGCGCGCAGGCGAGCACGTCGATCGCCGGCATGCCGAAAGTCGCGTCCCGACTTCGCAGACATGGTGGTCCTCACCCCAGAACACATCAACGGGAACTGACTGCCGTGCCGCCGCGGCGTGCGGACAAGCGAAATGAATTGCGGCATGGCCCTTGTGGATTCGAACTGGCCATTGGCGCCCGCGCCGTCAATCCGCCCGTTGCGCCGCCAACGTTCCTTGCATCGAAAGCACGGGCGGCGAAAGCACCATCCGCGAGTTTCGTCGAAGCGGCTGCGCCATGCCATAGGGGCACGGGGCAATCGCGTTGCCCGAAGGGGCAGCGCGGCTGCCCCAACTCCCGATGGCCACACTTGCGTCACGCTGGAACAATACGAGAGGGGTGATGTGCCCTGGAAGACTGAAGACCGCTTCGACGCTACGGCGCTCTTCGGGTTACGGGAACGGCCATGTCCTACCACCGCCTCGCCGAACGCATCAAACGAGCGCTGCGCGTTGCCGCTATCGGCGCCCTCCTGCCGGTTTGCAGCGCGTTGCCGGCCTGGTCAGCCGACCCCGGCTTCACGCGCGGTGTGCGGATCGAGGGGCTCGATCAGAACGACCTCGATGCGCTGGACAGCACGGTGCGGGCCGTGCTGAACACGAGAAACGACGGCGAATCGAGCCAGTGGACCAAAACCGTCCCTGGCGGACAGGCCGCGGTCAACGCGACACTGACGCCCGAAGGTACGTCGATCAAGCATCACAGGACCTGCCGATTCGTCGTTGTCGCCGTGCATGCGGCAAGCCAGTCGGTCACCTTGCGCCCCCAATACTGCAAGGCCGGTGACGGTTCGTGGAGCCTGCAAGATCCGGGGTGAAGCGCGGCCCTCATCCGTGGGATTGCGCGCCGCCACACTCTGGCGGTTTGCATACTTCGATCTTCGCCCCGGCTTTTTGTCACGCGCTTGCCATGTACAGGCCCCGGATTGCCCTTTAGGGCAATAGCGTTGCCCCTTGTCCCAATAGCGCAAGCACAGCACCGCTCCGATACTGACCATTGCTACGTTGCTCGTGAGGCACGCGGCGAACGGGCGGACACGCAAAGCACCCGTCCCGCCGTGGCCCGTCGTTTCCGCCGACACAGTCCAACGCCCTGCCCGATCATGCTCAATCCCGCATCTGAAGCGCTCAACGACACGTGTGACGCTGCCTCGCTGGCCGGGCCGCCAGGCATGGTCCGCATTCCTGGCGGCACCTTCGTCATGGGCTCGAATCACCACTACCCCGAGGAAGCGCCCGCGCACAAGGTGCGCATTGCGGGCTTCTGGATGGACAGCCGCGCGGTGACGAACGCCGACTTCAAGCGCTTCGTCGACGCCACCGGCTACGTGACGTCCGCCGAGCGTCCGGCGAACCCCGAGGACTATCCGGGCGCGCAGCCCGAGCTGCTGGAACCCTCCTCGGTGATGTTCGCCAAACCGCCGCATCGCGTGGACTTGCGCAATCACTACAACTGGTGGGTCTACACGCGCGGCGCGAACTGGCGGCATCCGCGCGGCCCGGCCAGTTCGCTCGAAGGGCTCTGGGACCATCCCGTGGTCCACGTCGCTTACGAGGACGCCGCCGCCTACGCGCACTGGGCAGGCAAGGACTTGCCCACCGAAGCCGAATGGGAATTCGCGGCGCGCGGCGGACTCGACGGCGCGGAATTCGTGTGGGGCGACGAGTTCGCCCCGCAAGGCAAGCCAATGGCCAACACGTGGCAAGGCGAATTTCCGTGGCAGAACCTGCTCGAGGACGGTTATGAATGGACCGCGCCCGTCGGCTCGTTTCCGCCCAACGGCTACGGACTCTACGAGATGGCCGGCAACGTGTGGGAGTGGACCAGCGACTGGTACCAGGACCACGGCAAGATCGTGAAGGCCTGCTGCACGCTCGACAATCCGCGCGGCGGGTCCGTCGAGGCGAGCGTCGACCCGCGCACGCCGCAAGTCAAGATCGCGCGCAAGGTGATGAAGGGCGGCTCGTACCTGTGCGCACCGAATTACTGCCGGCGTTACCGGCCCGCCGCCAGAATGGCGCAGCCTGTCGATACGTCCACCTGCCACGTGGGCTTTCGTTGCGTAGTCCGCGATAACGCTTCCGCTTGAGTCCGACAGGACAAGCGACCTCACGCAGCCCCGTCGACGACGGGGTCCGGAGAAGACTCGCTACCGTCTGCGGTAGCGCTACACAAAGGAGTGTTCCATGGCGGGCAAGAAGAAACCCAACTTCCTGATTCTCTGGGGCGACGACATCGGTCAATCCAATCTCAGCATCTTCACGAAAGGATTGATGGGGTACCGCACCCCCAACATCGACAGCATCGGCGAAGCCGGCGCGGTGTTCACCGACTACTACGGCGAACAAAGCTGCACGGCCGGCCGCGCGTCGTTCATCACGGGACAGTGCGGGCTGCGCACGGGGCTGACCAAGGTCGGCCTGCCAGGTGCGCCGCTCGGCATGCGCGCCGAGGATCCGAACATTCCCGAACTGCTCAAGGACCTCGGCTATACCACCGGACAGTTCGGCAAGAACCACTTCGGCGACCGCGACGAGCATCTGCCGACGATGCACGGCTTCGACGAATTCTTCGGCAACCTCTATCACCTGAACGCCGAAGAAGAACCCGAACTGGCCGATTATCCCGACGCCAAGGAGTTTCCCGACTTCCGCAAGAAGTACGGTCCGCGCGGCGTGCTGCACTGCTGGTCCGACGGCAAGGGCGGCCAGAAGATCGACAATACCGGGCCGCTGACCAAAAAACGGATGGAAACCATCGACACCGAATTTCTCGCGGCCGCGAAGGAATTCATCCAGAAAGCGCACAAGGAAGACAAGCCCTTCTTCCTCTGGTTCAACACCTCGCACATGCACTTCCGCACGCATATCGAGGACCGCATTCGCGGCCAGGCAGGTCGTTGGCAGTCCGAATATCACGACTGCATGGTCGAGCACGACAAGCATATCGGCGAGATGCTCGCGTTGCTCGACGAACTGGGCATTGAGAACGACACGATGGTCATGTACAGCACCGACAACGGTCCGCACATGAACTCGTGGCCCGACGCGGGCATGACGCCGTTCCGCAACGAGAAGAACTCGAACTGGGAAGGCGCGTACCGTGTGCCTTGCCTCGTGCGCTGGCCGGGCGTGATCGAGCCGGGCACCGTGTGCAACGAGATCGTGAGCCACCTCGACTGGCTGCCCACCATCGTGGAGGCAGCAGGCAATCCGGACGTCAAGGAAGAACTGAAGAAGGGCTTCAAGGCCAACGGCAAGGACTTCAAGGTCCATCTCGACGGCTTCAGCCTCTTGCCCTATTTCACCGGCAAAGCGAAGAAGCCGGAGCGCAAGGGCTTCTTCTATTTCACCGACGACGGCGACCTCGCGTGCCTGCGCTTCGACAACTGGAAGGTCGTGTTCATGGAGCAGCGCACGGCCGGCACATTGAGGATATGGGCCGAGCCGCTCGTGACCCTGCGCGTGCCGAAGATTTTCAACTTGCGCACCGACCCCTACGAGCGCGCCGACATCACGTCCAACACCTACTACGACTGGCTGCTCGATCACGTCTTCATTCTCGTGCCCGCGCAGGCGGGCGTGGCCGAATTCCTGCAAACGTTCAAGGAATTCCCGCCGCGCCAGAAAGCCGCCAGCTTCGGCGTGGACCAGGTGATCGAGAAGATGATGGACGCGGCCGGCGGCGGCCATCGCTAAGCGCCCCGGCGGCGCATGGTAACGGCACTCGGACGGCGTTCATACGGACGCCGCCCGAGGCTCGCGCCATTGCCACGTACTGCAAAGTATTGTTCAGGCACTCCCACGACTTGCCAGGATATCCATGGACGCGAAGGACCTGATTCTGCTCGCGCTCAAGTGCGCCATCGCGGCGACCGTATTCACCTACGGCCTTCAGGCAACGCGTGACGACCTGCTCTATATCGCGCACCGGCCCGGCCTCCTCCTGCGCTCGCTCATCGCCATGCTGGCAATCATGCCGCTGCTCGTGGTCGGCTGCGTGTACTACCTCGCGTTGCCGCAACCCACGGCGGTTGTGCTCACCGCGCTCGCCATCTCGCCGGTGCCGCCACTGTTGCCGAAGAAGCACAAGAAGGCGGGCGGCGTCGCGCCCTTTGGTCTGGGTCTGCTCGTGGTGCTCGCGCTGGTGTCGATCGTCACCGTGCCGCTTTCGGTGGCGCTTTTCAACTGGCTTTTCGCGCAGCCGCTGGCGGTCGGGCCGCTTTCGATCATGAAAACCGTGCTGACCATGATCCTCGTCCCCCTTGCGGCGGGCATGCTGGTCTCGAAGTTCGTGCCGCAAGTTGCGCGGCATCTGCTCACACCTGTACGACGGCTGGCCACGCTGCTGCTGTTCGCGAGCATTCTCGTGCTGCTGGCCGGCACCTGGCGCGGCATCTTTTCGGCCACCGGCCATTGGACGGTCGTAGCCATCGTCGCCTTCATACTCGCGGGTCTCGCTGTGGGGCACTTGCTCGGCGGCCCCGAACCCGAGCACGCGTCGGTTCTCGCGCTCTCCACGGCCTCGCGGCATCCGGCCATCGCGCTCGCCATCTCGGCAGCCAACTATCCCGGCGAGCAGTTCGCGCCCACACTCGTGCTCTATCTGGTGCTCTGCACGCTGCTGGCCATTCCTTACGTGAAGTGGCAACGCAGCCGTGCGGCTCTCTCCTCCGGCACGCCTTGAAGGTCACGCCATGCCCACTCCTCGCGACCGAGACCACGACATCGTACCGGACACGGATCCCTCAGCGCCCTTGAAGCCCGACGAGGGCACGTTGCAGACTCGCGCGCGCACCTCGCTCGCGGTCGAGCGTACTTTCCTCGCCGCCGAGCGCACGCTGATGGCGTGGCTACGCACCGCGCTCTCGATGATCAGCTTCGGCTTCACGCTGGCGAAATTCTTCGAATATGTGGCGGGACAGCGCGGCACGCCCATCGTCGGACGGTTCGGGGCGACCTGGTCGCCGCGCACGGTGGGCACGGCCATGGTCGTGATCGGCACCGCGGCCCTGCTCGTCGCGGTCGTGCAGCACAAGCGGCGCGTGAATGCGCTGCGGCGCGAAGGTCTGCTGCCGCAGTGGAATCTCGCTTACTGGGTCGGCATTGCCGTTGCCGCGCTAGGCGCCTTTGCGCTCGGCTCGCTCGTATTAGACTAATAGACCGTCGAACCGGGGACATTGGGCCCCGGTCATTCGATCACACTGCGTGACTGTCTTTCGTCATCCTTTCTTTCTAATGAAGCGAGCCGCTCTTCAGCGGCTCGCTTCGCTTCCTGCTTGAGTCCTTCAAGTCAGCCGTTCACTGCGGCCGTTAATTCCGCCCTGGCCAGCATCTGCTTCAGCGCTTCGGCATGAGCCTGCGGCGCGTCGATCATCGCGAGCGAATCGCCGAACGCCCTTTCCAGATCGAAACGCCCTTCCAGCCATCCACGCAGCGCCGCCTCCGAGGTGATCAGGATATTGCTGCGCCGCTCGTCCTCCGTTGCCGTGACGTCCGGCATCTCCGGAACGATGTCCGGGTCGAAGCCTTCGGTCGTCGCGTGAAAGAAGCCCCACGTGTCGTTCTCGATGAGCAGAACGTAGAAGTCCGGCAGCGCCAGCAGCGCCTCTTCGCCGTGAGCCTCCTCGATGCGAGCCTGAAGCAGATTGAGCGCCTCGATCGCCGAGATACGCATACGGGCTGCCGAGAGCGCGCCGCCGGTGGTATCGATCGGCTCGATCAGGCCGGCGTCGATCGCACTACGGGCCGCGACGGCAATGGTCAGGGCCGAAGGATGGCCCACGCCAAAGTCGAGTTTGAAGTTGCAGATTGCGCACATGGCAGCACCTCAGGGCGTGACGATGTTGAACCAGAAGTCGAAGGTATCGAGCCAGGAAACGAACTCGCCCAGTTTCTGGCTGTTGCCGTCGATCTTCGCGTTGCCGGCCATCACGAGCTTTTGCATGTTGGTCTTGCCCATCATGATGTCGTTGAGGTCCGCGCGCGTCATCGTGACCGTGGCATCGGCCAACTTCGAGGACTTGTCCTTCGTGTAGTGCAGCGCGCTGTTCTCCACCCCGAGCACGTAATTCTCTTTCGTGTCGGTCAGCACTAGGTTGAACGAGGCCGTTTTCCCGTTGGCACGATCACCGTTGAGCCGGATGCCGAGATAGTCGAGGAACATGTCGAGCGGCATGGCCTGGATGGTGTCCGGGCTCTGCGGCTGCGGCGCGGGAAGCTGCTTGATGCCGCCGCGAAGCTCCTGCGCGCCGGTCAGATAGAAGTTGCGCCATGAGGCCGACTCGGACTGATAGCCCAGTTGCTCGTAGGTATCGGCGAGGAGCTGTTTCGCGGCGGTGTTCTGTGGCTCCGCGAACACGACGTGATTGACGACTTCCGCGACCCAGCGGTAATCGCCCTTGCTGTAATACCCGTGCGCCTTGCTCAACACGGCGGCCGATCCGCCCATGAACTCGACGTAGCGCTTGCCCGCCTCGGTCGGCGGCAGGCGGTGCAGGTTCGCGGGCACGCCGTCGAAGAAGCCGAGACGCAGGTTGTACTGCGCAACGGCGTCGTGGTAGACCGTGCCGTAGTAGCCGCGGCAGAACCAGTGTTTCGCGAGACTGTCGGGCAGGCGCATGGCCTCGCCGATTTCCAGCGGCGTCATGCCCTTGTTGGCCATGCGCAGCACCTGGTCGTGCATGTAGCGGTACATGTCGCGTTGTGCGCGCAGGAATGCGACCACGCGATCGTTGCCCCATGTCGGCCAGTAGTGGGACGCGAAAACCACCTTCATGTCGTCGCCGAACATGTCGAGCGACGATTGCAGATACTTGGACCAGAGCAACGCGTCGCGAACCTTGGCGCCGCGCAGCGTGTACAGATTGTGGAGCGTGTGGGTCGCGTCTTCCGCTGCGCAGAATGCCTTGAACTTCGGCAGATAGAACATGAATTCGGCGGGCGCTTCCGACTCCGGCGCCATCAGCACCACGAGTTCCACGCCGTCGAGCGTAAGCTTCTGGCCGGTCTTTTCGGCGAACTGCGTGGGCACGGCGAGCGTGATGGTGCCCACCGAAGTCGTCTTGCCAAGGCCGCCGTCGACAATGCCCGTTGCGCTGCGCGGCAGCAGCGAGCCGTACATATAGCTGGCGCGGCGTCCCATCGCGTTGCCGGCGATGATGTTCTCGCCCACGGCCGCCTCGGTAAAGCCGGCCGGCGCCACGATCTGCACCTTGCCGGACTTCAGGTCGTCGTCGCTCACGAGCCCGCGTACGCCGCCGTAGTGATCCACGTGGCTGTGCGTATAGATCACATGCGTAATGGGATGGTCGCCCAGATGCGGAATGACGAGCTGCTTCCAGACCGCCGACGACACATCGGTCGTGATGAACGGATCGACGACGATATACCCCTTGTCGCCGCGAATGATGCTCATCACCGAGAGATCGTAGCCGCGCACCTGCCAGATCCCGTCGACCACCTTGAAGAGGCCGTGGTTCATGTTGAGCTTGGCGTTGCGCCAGAGGCTCGGGTTCACCGTGGAAGGTGAATTGTTCTCGGGGCCGCCGCTCACGAAGGCGAACTGCTGGAGGTCCCACGCGACATTCCCGTCGGGCCCCTTGATGACGACCGGCTCGGGCATCGTCGCAACGAGGCCGCGCTTGGCGTCCTCGAAGTCCTGCGCGTCCTCGAACGAGAGGAAGTCGGCGTACTGCTTGTTCACTGCAATCGTCGCGGGGGTCGCCGGCTTGGCCGCCGGGCCCGTCGCCGTTGCCGCGGTGGCGGCCTGCGCCAGCGTTTCACCCACCACGCCGGAAAGGCTCGTCGCCACGCCGGTGACCGCTACGTTCTTGAGGAATGCCCTGCGTCCGCCTGTCTTCGCTGCGTCGTCCGATTGGGACATGACTACCTCCGGTTATTCGGGGAGACAGCGGGCGCACCGCGCCCGCGCCGGTTGTTCGCGATCTTCACCTAAATATTTCGCACAAAGGCCGTGGCGAGACCATAGGGAGTTGGGGAAATGCGCTTGCCCGAAAGGGCAATGCGAATCGGGTGACACCGTGGCAGAACCGGTTCGCCGGCTGCTGCGCTTTGCATTGCCCGCCTGCTAGAACGCCTTGCGCAACTGCACCCAGCAGTGCACGGACGTGTTGGCGTTCGCGCTGAGGATCTCCGGCGTGCGCCCGAACGGAAACGCGACACTGGCGCTGAGCAGCAGCTTGTACGGGCCGTTCCACTGCACGCCCAAGCCGGCGCTGCTCAACTGGCCGGTGTTGGGTCCGGGCACGAACGTGTTCTTGTATTGCTGTATCCAGCCGGTATCGACGAAAACGGAGAACTGCCAGATGCCCGGAATGTTCTGGAAAGTCGAATCGTGCCGATACTCGATCGTCGCCAGATAGCCGCGCGAGCCGGACAGCACGCCGACGTCGTAGCCGCGTACGCTGTCGGGGCCGCCCAGGTAGAACTGCTCGGAGGTGTCGAGGTTCTTGCTCGACGTTTGCCCGGAGAAGCCGAAGTACAGCGCGTCCTGGCGTGTGAATTGCTGGAGGCGCGACAGCGATAGCGAGAGCTTGACGTAGTGGCCCGCGGTGTCGGCGCCAAGCTGGTCGATGATGTCGGTCTGCCAGTTGTTCGCCGAGAGCACGCCATAGGTCATGGCGAGTCGCGCGTTGGTCACGCCGCCCGCATCGAGCTGGTCGCCGGCGAGCGTGGTGATGAAGCTGTTCGTATGGCGATCGTTCTGGAGTCCGATGATATCGATGTTGTCGTTGAGCCTGCGGAAGTCATACTCGACCTGGCCGAAAAGATTGCCCCGCGTATTGCGGATAATCGGCTGCGCGAGCACCACGCCGCCCACGAAGGCCGAACCGTGCGACTGCAATTCGGATAGATCGTTGCCGAGGTGATAGTCGAGCCCCGACACCGTGGCCCCGAGCGTCGTGCCCTGCCCGTTGAGCAGATAGCGGTAGTCCATGCGCCCGTACGTCATGCCGTTGCCCGTCGTCAACGCGCTGAAATCGAGCAGATCGCCCTGATTGAACAAACCGTTGATGTACAGGCTGCCGCTGCCGCGCACGCGCCCGCTATACGGGTCGCCGAAGTTGTCCACGCCGGCGTCGCCGGTCACGCGCTGCTGGGGCGTCACGTCCACCAGCAGATCGGAGGTGCCCACCTGCTCCCCGGGGCGCAGCGTCGAACTCACCTCTGCGCCCGGAATGTCCTGGAGCAGCAGCAGCGTGCGCTCGAGCTCGAACTCGCTGACCGGCTGCCCCGATTGCAGTGCCGCGAGCGTATTGTTCAGCACGCGGTCCGCTACCGGGCTCTGGTTATTCAGCGAAACGGCGCCGTAACGCGCCTCGGCCACGTCGATGCGCACGACGCCGTTCTCGATCGTCTGCGCAGGCACATAGGCCGTGGCGAGCGGGAAGCCATGCTCGTGATAGACGTCGCTGATACGGTCGGCCAAGGCGTTCAGGTCGCTCAGCGTCAGGTCCTTGCCTTCGCTCGGCGCCACGACCGCGTGTAGCAGACTGGTGGGCAACTGCGTGTTGCCCGTGATCTCGATGGTGCGCACGGGAAACGTCTTCGTGTTGTCCGCCGGCGCGTTCTTCGGCTGCTGGATCGTGAGATCGAGGTTCGATGGCGGCTGCTGCATGGTGGGCTGCGGCACCTGTTGCAGCAACTGGCCGCTATTGGGCGGCGTCGGCAAGCGCACTTGCGCCGCGGCGCCGAAGGCCGTCGCAGCGAGCGTGACGGCGAGACAGATTCGTGTTTTGCGCAGGCGTTTCGAGCGAGTCTCGATCATGGTTGGAAGCTGTCGTGCCCGCGCTACTGCGCGCGCGTTATTTTTCTCCTCCACGCGGAGGCCTCAGTTCACACCCGGTTCACACTCAGTTCGCAGGCAGCCGGACCCCTCCATTGAGCACCGTGAGCGCGAGGCCCGGGTGGAAGTCCGAACGTGCCACATTGCGCTCGTTGGGATGATTCTCCTGCTTCTGGTTACCCGCATAGCTGCCCTGCGCGGAGTCGGAAGCGGTGCCGTACGGCGTGGTCGTGTCGTTCGGTCCGAGCGGCGCCTGAATGCTGGCGAGCGTGCCCGACGGCACCGGCGAAACGGGCGCGATGATGTCCGCGGTCAGGCCGGTTGGTTGCACGAGCACATAGTTGCCCGAATCCACGCCGTCGGCCGTCATGGCCGTGCTCACCGGCTTGTTGAAACCAACGGCGGGATTGTTGAAATAGCCCTGGTTGCCGTTGCCGAGCGTCACGCTGTCGTGGCCGAGCACGCCCGCAAGCGTCGCGCCCGAAAGCGTATCGAACACGGTGCCGTCGTAGGTCCGGTTGCTCGTGAGCGTGCCGACCACGATGAGCGGCGCGGGCGTGACCGTCACCCAGTCCACGCCGCCCGACAGCGTGTAGTTGCCGGCAAGCGTCGCGCCGTTGCCGGTCAGTGTGTAGCCGCCAAGTCCGCCGGACGCGAAGCCGATCTGGTTGCCGACGTTCTTCGAAGCCAGCGTGCCGCTGCCGGAGAGCGTGAGCGTCTCGCCATTCACGCCCTGGAGCACGCCGTTCGTCCCGAACAGGCTCGCCGCCGCGCCGCTGGTCGCGTCGTACACGCGGCCGCCCGTGAGGTCGAGCACGACCGGCGCGATGTTGGCGGACGTCGTCGCCACGGTGTTGAACGTGTAGTTGCCGGCGTCCGCGCCGCTGCCTGCAATGCCGGTCACCAGAATCGGAACGCCGTTGCCGGCATTCGGCGTGACGAAGTTGGCAGACTGCGCGCTGAAGCTCACGTTATCGCCGCTCAGAATGCCGTTGCTCGCGAGGCCCACCGAAGCCGTGCGCGTGCCGTCATAGACCTTGCCGCTGCCGGTTGCGCTCACCGTGACGGCAAGCGGCGTGACGGTGACCCAGTCGATGCCGCCCAGCAGCGTGTAATTGTTTGCGAGCGCCGAGCCGTTGCCGCTCAGCGTGTAGCCCTGAAGGCCGCCCGGTGCGAAGGGTTGCTGCGATCCCGCGTTGCGGCTGGCGAGCGTGCCCGTGCCGGACAGCGTCAAGGTCTGGCCCGCCACGCCCGTGAGCTGGCCGCCGTTGCCGAAGAGGCTCGCGCTCGCCTGGTTCGTGCCGTCGTACACGCGGCTGCCTGTGAGGTTCAGGATGTACGGGAAGATGTCCGCCGTCGTGATGGCCGTGGTGTTGTACGTGTAGTTGCCGAGCGTAGTGCCCGTGCCCGCGATGCCCGATACGGTGACGAGGATGTTGTTGCCCGCGTTCGCGGTGACGAAGTTCGCGCCCGTCGCCGTGAATTCGGTGGTTTCCCCGGACACGAGGCCGGCAATGCTCAGGCCGGTGAGCGTCGCCGTGGTGGTGCCGTCGTAGAACTTGTTGCGCACGTTGGCCGTGATCGTCAGCACACGCGGGGTGATGTCCGCGCTCGTCGTCACGACCTTGCTGCCGAACGAGTAGTTGCTGATGTCCGTGCCGTTGCCATATAGGCCAACCGTGATCGGAATGTTCCGGCCGACGTTGGCCGTGAGGAAGTCCGCCGAGTTGTAGCCAACCGAAGCGTTGTCGCCTGCCACGAGCCCGTTCACCGTGAAGCTGCCGAGTTGCGCGGTCGTCGTGCCGTCGTAGACCTTGTTCTCGCCGGTGGCCGTGATCGTCAGCGGCTTCGGCGTGATGTTGACCCAGTCGCCAACCCCAATGCCAAGGGTGTAGTTGCTGGCGAGCGCACTGCCGTTTCCTGCCAGCGTGAAGCCCGCCAGGCCGTTCGCGCCGAAGGGCTGCTTCGCATTCACGTTCTTGCCCGCGAGCGTGCCCGCGCCGGACAGCGTGAGCGTTTCGCCGTTCACGCCGGTGAGCACGCCGTTGTTGCCGAACAGGCTTGCCGCCGCGCCCGTGGTGCCGTCGTACACGCGTGCGCCCTGAAGCGCGATCACGTAAGGCCAGATATCGGCGGCGCTCGTCGCGCTGGTGTTGAACGCATAGTTGCCTGCGTCAGCGCCGCTCGCCGTAATGCCGTTCACGGTGACGGCAATGCCGTTGCCCGCGTTGCGCGACGCGAAGTTCGCGCTGCCGAAGCCGAAATTCACGCTGTCGCCCGCCAGCACGCCGCTGGGGGTGATCGTCGCCGTGGCCGCGGTCGTGCCGTTGTAATACCGGCTCTCGGCTGTCGCGCTCACCGTGACCGCAAGCGGGTTGATGCTCACCCAGTCCGTGCCGCCCAGGAGCGTGTAGTTGCCGGGCAGCGCGCCGTTGTTGCCTGTGAGCGTGAAGCCGGAAAGACCGTTGGCGGCGAACGGCACCTGCGAGCCCGCGTTCTTCGTCGAGAGCGTGCCGGTGCCCGAAAGCGTGAGCGTTTCGCTGTTCACGCCCGTCAGCACACCGGCGTTGCCGAACAGGCTCGCCGCCGCGCCTGTCGTGCCATCGTACGCGCGCGAGCCGGTGAGGTTCAGCACGACGGGCAGGATGTTGGCCGTGGTCGCCGCGGTGGTGTTGTACGCGTAGTTGCCGGCATCCGTGCCGCTCGCGGTAATGCCGGTGACCGTCACGGGAATGCCGTTGCCCGCGTTCGGTGAGGCAAAGTTCGCGCCGGCGAACGTGAGATTCACTACGTCGCCCGCCAGCACGCCGTTCGTGGCCACCGTCGCCGTGGCGGCCGTCGAGCCGTCGTAGGTCTTGTTCTGCGCCGTCGCGCCCACGACGATGGGCCGCGCCGTGATAGTGCCCGTGAGGCCCGTGGGCTGCGTCAGCACGTAATTGCCGGCGTCGTTGCCGCTAATGGTCATGGTCGATGCCGTCACGGACTTGCCGATGCCGACGTTCTTGTCCGAGAACGTGCCCGTGGTGTCGTTGCCGAGCGTGACGTTGTCGCCGCCCAGCACGCCGGCAAGCGCCGCGCCGCTCAGCGTGGCGTTCGTGGTGGCGTCGTAGACTTTCGTGTTCACCGTGGTGCCGGTCACGGTGAGCGAAGCGGGTCTGATGTCGACCCAGTCCGTGCCGCCCGCGAACGTGTAGTTGCCGGCCAGCGCGCCGTTGTTGCCGGTGAGCGTGAAGCCCGCAAGGCCGTTGGTCGCAAACGCCTGCCGCGAGTTCACGTTCTTGCTCGCGAGCGTGCCGGTGCCGGAGAGCGCGAGCGTTTCGCCGCCAGCGCCGGTCAGCGTGCCGTTGTCGCCGAACAGGCTCGCGTTCGCATTCGTCGTGGCGTCGTACACGCGCGTGCCCTGCAAGTTCAGCACGAACGGCGTAATGTTCGCCGTGGTGATGGCAGTCGTATTCGTGAACGTGTAATTGCTCGCGTCCGCGCCGGTTTCGTTGATGCCGGAAACCGTCACCGTCTTGCCCGTGCCGACGTCCTTCGTATCGAACGTGGCGGACTCGTCGCTGAACACCACCTGGTCGCCCGCCACGACGCCAGGGCTGCTGAGCTGGACGGTCGCCGTCGTGTTGGCGTCGTAGACCTTGTTGCTGGCCGACGCGACCACCGTCACGCCGAGCGGCGTGATGTTCGCGACAAGGCCGGTGGGCTGAGCGAGGTTGTAATTGCCCGCATCCGTGCCCGAAATCGTCATGCTCGTGGTGACCGGCTTGTTGGTGCCCACGTTCTTGTCGTTGAACTGGCCTTGCGTGTCGTTGCCGAGCGCCACGCTGTCGCTGCCCAGCACGCCGTTGAGCGTGGCGCCCACCAGCAGCGCATTGGTGTTGCCGTCATACACCTTGTTCTGGGCCGCCGTGCCGCTCACGTACAGTTGCGCGGGCGTGACGGTGACCCAGTCGGTGCCGCCCGCCAGCGTATAGTTGCTCGCTTTCGCCGTGCCGTTGCCGGTCAGCGTAAAGCCGCTCAGGCCGTTCGTGGCAAACGGCTTCTGGTTGCCCACGTTCTTGTCCGCCAGTTGCCCGGTTCCGCCGAGCGTGAGCGTCTCGCCGTTCTGGCCTTGCAGCACGCCGCCGGAGCCGAACAGCGTCGCGGCCGCATTGGTCGTGGTGTCGTACACGCGCGAGCCCTGGAGGTTCAGCACGCGCTGCGTGATGTTGGCCGTGGTGTCCGCCGTCGTGTTGGCGAACCGGTAGTTGGCCGCGTCGGCGCCGCTCGCCGAAATGCCGCTCACGTGCACCGCCAGATTGTTGCCCACGTCCGACTGGGAGAAGTTGGCCGCCGTATCGCTGAAGCTCACCTGGTCGCCCGCCACCACCGCCGTGCTGCTGAGATTGACGTTGGCCGCCGGCGTGCCGTCGTACTGCTTGTCGATGCCGCTGGCCGCGATCGTTGCCGCGAGCTGCGTGATATTGGCGGTAATGCCGGTTGGCTGGACCAGTGTGTAGTTCGCCGCGTCCGTGCCCGATATCGTCATGCTCGTGGACACCGGCTTGTTCGTGCCCACGTTCTTGTTGTTGAAGTTGCCCGTCGTGTCGTTGCCGAGCGCGACGCTGTCGCTGCCGATCACACCACTGAGCAGCGCATTCTGCAAGGTCGCCGCCGTCGTGCCGTCGTAGACCTTGTTGAGCGCGATGGTGTTGAGCACGGTCAGTTGCGCGGGCGTGATGGTCACCCAGTCGGTGCCGCCCAGCAACGTGTAGTTGCTGGCGAGACCGCCGTTGGAGCCATTGCCCAATGCCAGCGTACCGAGATTCGCGAACGGCACCTGCCTGCCCACGTTCTTGCTGGTCAGCGTGCCGCTGCCGCTCAGGCTCAGCGTCTCGCCATTCACGCCGTTGACCACGCCCGCGCTCGAGAACAGGTCCGCGTTGGCGCCGGTCGTCGCGTCGTACACGCGCGTGCCGGTGAGGTTGATGATCTTCGCCGTAATCTGGCCGAGCGTGCCCGTCGCCTGGGTCGGCAAATTGTAGTTGGACAGGTTCGTGCCGAACGCCGCCGAGTAGTCCGACGGTTCGAGTGTCGCGCTCAGGCCGACGTTGGTGCCGACATTCGGCGAGAGATAGCCGCTCGAAGCGGTCTGCGTGACCGTGGCGCTCTGGTTGCCCACAAAGCCTGCGATCGTGAAGTCCGAAGCGCCGAGCGTCACCGACTTCGTGCCGTCGTACTGCTTGACGGGGTTGCCCGTAATCGTGACGGTGAGCGGTGCCGGCGTGATGTCGGCGTACAGGTTCTGCGGCTGCTGCACCGTGTAGTTGCCCGCCTGCGTGCCGCTCAGCGTGAAACCGCTCGCGGTGACCGCCAGGTTCGTGCCCGCGTTCGCCGTGATGAACTGGCCGTTCGCACTGCCCGACGCCAGCGTGACATTGTCGTTGCCGAGCACGCCGGAAAGCGTCGCGTTGCTGCTGTTGATCGTGGCCGCCGTCGTGCTGTCGTACACCTTGTTGTTCGCCACGGCGCCGTTCACGATCAGTTGCGCGGGCGAGATGTTCGCGGTCAGCCCCGTGAGCGGTTGCAGCGTGTAGTTGCCCGCCGCGCTGCCCGAAATGCTGAAGCCGCTTGCCGTCACGGCGATGTTGTTGCCGACGTTGGACTGTGCGAACGTGCCCGCGGTGGAGGTGTTGAGCGTCACGTTGCCCGCATCGGATGGCACCACGCCTGAAAGCGACGCACTGCTCACGTTGAGCGTGTCGGCCGTCGTGGTGTCGTAGACCTTGTTGGTCGCATAGGCGTTCAGAATATAGAGCGGCGCCGGCGTGATCGTGCCAGGGCCCGATGCCGTGGTCGGCAACTGGTAGTTGGAGAGCAGCGTGCCGCTGCTGGCCGTGTAATTGCCCGGCACGAGCGACCCGCTCACGCTCCGGCTGCCCGCGTTCGCCTGGTCATAGGTGAACTGTGCGGTGGGCGTGATGCTCGCGCCCTCGCCGCTCACGAAACCGGTAATCAGGAAATTGGTGTCGCGCACGCGTGCGATCGCGTCGCCGTTGTAGACCTTGGTCGGATTGCCGATGATCGTGACGGTCAGCACGGCCGGAAGTATCGTGCCGGCGCCATAGGCGGCCACGGGAAACGAGTAATTGTTCAGATTCGTGCCGGCGCCGGCCGTGAGATCCGTCTGCGCGAGCGAAGCCGTGACCGCCTGCGACCCGGCGTTTTTCGTCGCGTACTGGCCGGTGATGGTATGCGAGACCGTCGCGCTGTCCGTGCCGACGAAGCCGCTGAACGTGAAGTCGCTGGCGGGGATCGTGGCGACCGTGTTGCCGTCGTAGGTCTTCGACGGGTTGTCGGTGATCGAGGCGCTCAGCCCGCCGCTGATCGGCCGCTTCACGATCGTGCCCATGCCCGTGGCCGTAGTCGGCAGCGCATAGTTGGAGAGCAGCGTGTTCGGGCCCGCCTGGAAATCGCCCGCGGGCAGCGTCGTGCTAACGCCCTGGTAGCCGACGTTGCGCGTCGCGTAGTCGCCGGTCGTCGGATACGGACTCAGCGTGATCGACTCGCCTGGGATTGCGCCGAGCACCTGATAATTGTCGGCGCCGAGCGAGGCTGTGGTCGTGCCGTCGAAAACCTTGGTCGGATTGTTGATGATATCGACTTCCACGGGCGCGGGCGTGATGATGCCGGTCGCGGAGATCACGGAGGACGGGAACGTGTAGTTCGACATCGACGTGCCGGCCGCCGGTACGAAATCCGAGGGACGTAGCGTCGCGCTGATGGTGATGCCGGTGCCCGCGTTGGGTGTCGCGTAGGAAGCCGAAGTCTGGCCGATGGTGGCGCTCTGCCCGCCCACGAAACCCGAGATCGTATAGTTCGCCTGGGTCAGCGTGGCATTGGCGCTGCCGTCGTAGACCTTGGTCGGCGAGCCGAGGAAAGTGACCGTGAGCGGCGCAGGCGTGATATTCGCGGCAAGGCCCGTGATTCCCGTGACCGAGTAATTGCCGGCCGCCGAGCCGCCCAGCGTGAGACCGCTCACCGAGACCGGCAGGTTGTTGCCCACGTCGGACTGGCTGAACGTGCCGGCGGCCCCGCTCGTGGAGAGCGTGACCTTGCCGGCGTCCGAGGTCACGAGGCCTGTGAGCGTCGCGCTGCCCAGATTGAGCGAGGCGGTGCTGGTAGCGTCGTACACCTTGTCATTCGCCGTCACACCCGTGATCGTCACGGACTTCGGCGTGATGTTGGCGGCGAGATAAAGCGGCGGAGAAATCGCGTAGTTGCCGGCCTTGGCGCCGGTGAGCGTGAAGCCCGAAGCGGCGACCGAAATATCGTTCCCCACATTGGGCGTCACGAACGTGCCGGTCGCGCCACTCGTGTTCAGCGCAACCTGTCCGTTATCCGAACTGATCAGCCCGAAGAGAGACGCGCCGCTCACATCGAGCGTATCGGCGCGCGTGCCGTCGTAGACCTTGTTGCTGGCAATGAGCCCGCTGATGAGCAGCGGCGCCGGCGTGATCGTGCCCGTTCCGGCGGCCGTGGTCGGCAGCGTGTAGTTCGCGAGATTCGTGCCGCTGTTCGCGACGAAATTGGTCGACGTGAAGGTTGCGTTCACCGGAATGCCCGTGCCCGCGTTGGCGCTCGCGTAGCTTACCGAGCTGGCCTGGTTCACGCTCGCGCCCTGCCCGGCCACGAACCCCGTGAAGCTGTAGTTGCTGGCCGTGAGCGGGGCCGAGGTCGTGCCGTCATACACCTTGGTCGGATCGTTCACGATGCTGACCGCGAGCGGCGCCTGCGTGATCGTGCCGATGCTGGCCGAAGCCGTGCCCCGCGCCTGGTAGCCGTAGGCGGGAATGCCCGCCGACGTGTTGATGACAACGCCGGCAAACGTCGTCGGCGAATTCACGGTGATGCCCGTGCCTGCGTTCGACGTCGCATACGTACCCGTTGCGCTCGCAACGACATCGCCATTCACGAGCCCCGTGGTCTGAAGATTCGCGTTCGTCAGGCTCGCGGTGGTTGTGCCGTCATAGACCTTGGTCACGCTGCCGGTGAGCCCGGTGAGCGTGATGATGGGCGCAAGGCGGTAGAGAAAGCCATTGCCGGCGGCTGCGGGCGTCGTGCCATAGGGCGCGTTGTACTGGATGTACGAAGGCGCGAGGCCGCCGGCCGTGTCGAGCCGCGGGTCGGTCGAATAGATCAGCCAGGGCGACGAGGTGCCGGTGCTCACGGCCGACCCGCCCGCGTTGTTCACGAAGTTGGCGTTGGTTGCGAGCACGACGCCCGCGCCACCGGTAATCGACGCGCCCGAAGCGATCGTGAGGTTGCCGGTGCCCGCCTGCATGTTCACCGCGCCCGCGCCGGTCACGGGTGCGTTCACGTAGATGGCGTTGAGCGCTTCGAGCGTCAGGCTCGCGGCGGAATTGGTCCAGCCGATGGCCGCGTTGACGTTGATGTCGCCCGCGCCGGGGCTCTGCACACCGGCGCCCGATGTGCCCGACGCCGTGGTCTGCTCGACGACGTTGGTGCCGCCGTTCAGCGTGTTCGAGATCTGCGTGGCCGCATTGGCGTCGATGGTCAGGTCGGTCGGGTCGACGAGCCACGTGCCCGCCCGCCCGAACGGCGCCGCCGCCGTGATGTGCGTGTCGGGCGCAATGCCGAAATGCGCCGCCGACGTTTCGATCGAGCCGCCGTTGCCGCCGTTCGGCGCACTCGCATCGAGCGTGCCGCCAACGTTCACCTGCCCCGCTTCCATACCGCCGAGCAGCACGATCTTGCCTTCGTGATCTTCCACCGTCTGCGCGCGGATCTTGCCCGTGTTGTTCACGGCGCTGGCAAGCAGCGCGTCCTTCGCGCCCGCAGTCATGATGACCTGGCCGCCGTCGGCCACGAGCAACTGGCGGTTTTCGGCCAGGTTGTCGAGCGTGCTCGCATCGACCTGAATATGAACGAGCCGCGAGCCATCGAACGTGAGCGTCGCCGCAGTGCCGCCTGCGAGCGCGATCGTGCCCAGGCGCGCACTGATGATGCCCTGATTGGAAACGCGATTACCAAGGAGTGCGACATAGCCGCCATCGGCTGCCGTAATCGTGCCCTGATTGACCACGCTACCTTGCCCGCTGCCGCTGAAGCGGCGCGTGTTGCTGCCGAGGCTGGCCGGGTCCAGGTCGAGCGTGGAGGCGACGATGCCGCCGACGTTCACCCGCGCGGAGGGACCGAACAGTACACCGTTGGGGTTGATGAGCCAGACCTGGCCGTTGGCGTTGAGTTTGCCGAGCACGGTGCTCGGCGTGCTGCCGAGAATGCGGTTGACCGCCAGCGCACTGCTGCCCGGCTGTACGAAATTGACGGTCTGACCCGCACCGACGTTGAAGCTCTGCCAGTTCAGTTGCAGTGTCGGGCTGACCTGCTGGATCGTTGTCGTCGCACCCGCCTGGCTGATGGAACCGGCACCCGAAACGATCTGGCCGCCGGTCGGTGCGCCCGCAGCATACGCCGTGCCCACCCACAGCAACTGTACGCCCGCAACGACGATCGTCACGATGCGGCGGGCGCTTTTTCCGCTACCGGAAGCCCCTCTGCCCGCGCGCCGCGTCGCGAGTTCCGACGCGACGACCCATTGCCTGAGAGACCGATTCCAGCACAGACGGTAGATGTGATTCATGGCCTCGTCCACGGTCGTCAGGATGACGAATAACTGGAAACGGTGCCCAATCCACCATGCCGACCGGTTGCCACCGGGCACATGCCACCTGGACCAGAACGACGCATTCGATCCACACAGCGCGCTGGTTCACTTCGGAATTCTTAGTCTTTTGGCAACACGCTACCATAGGGATTCGGGGCAATCCCCATTGCCCCTTCGGGCAATGAAAAGTGGCGGGCAGATCGATCCCATCGCCTGCCCGACACCAGACGTGCGTATCCATTCTCGAATGCGTCGAAACTCGTCGAGGACGGTAGCGACGCCGCGCTTGCCGGCGTTTCGCGCGGCGTATCCGAAGTGGATGTGATCCTGGGCTTGAGCGATCAGCAGGTCGATCTGAGTGTCGAGGGCGTCGATTCAGCGATGGACGTCCGCTGGACGAATGGAGCCGACGTTCCTGCCTGCAAAGGACAAGCGCTGAGGTTCGGTCGCTGGACGCTCTAACGGAGCGCTGCGGCCACCGCCTCGTCAATCTGCAACGCGAAGCGCGTTTCGACATCGGACACCGTGTAGCCAATAGACAGCTCCAGATACGCGTCGCCAAGCACCAACTGCACGAATGTCGCGGCGCGCATTGCAGCCGTCGCTTCGTCAAATCTCTTTCGCAGAATCTCCGCGGCGTAGACCCGCACGACCTTCGCTCCATTTTCATAAAACACCTGGCCGAGTTCCGGAAGACGCTCGGCCTCGGCAACGATGGCCCGGTAAAGCCGCAGATAATCCGGCTCGATCAGGGTTCGTGCCAACACCCATCCCAACTCGCGCAACTCGACTTCGGGTGAGCCATCGGATGGCGCGTCCAGAGCACTGGCAAGAAGTTCACCCACCTGGGCGCACATCGAACTCACCAGACCGACAAAGAGCGCCTCCTTCGACTTGAAGTGGCGGTAGACCGTCTGTTTGCCGACACCGGCGGCTGCGGCGACATCGTCCATCGTTGCGAGGCCAAAACCCTGCCTCAAAAAAACGGCTTTCGCACCGTCGAAGATGGCGGACCGCTTACGGCGTTGCAGCGGGCTCAGGGTGGGAAGAGAGAGCGCATTCATGACAAACAAATAACAGATCACCGCCTCGTTGACAAGACTGACTAGTCTCGTTTAGATTACCCACGAACGAGACTAATCAGTCTCGTTTTAGTGACACATCAACTCCGCAGGCAATTTCTCAAGGAAAACGCTATGGAACTGTTCATCACGGGTGGTACGGGATATATCGGGCAAGCGGTCGCGCGCAAGGCCATCGGCCGCGGCCACCAGGTGACGGCGCTGGTGCGCGCAGACACGTCGGCGGCCGCGCTGGCGCTGGCACGTCTCGGCGTGAAACTCCATGTCGGCGACTTGCGTGAGCCACAGTCTTTCGCTGCAACTGCCGGTGCCGCCGATGGCGTGATGCACATGGCGTCGACCAACGATGCTTCCGCCGCCGCGGCGGACGAGGCCGCGACTGTGGCGATGCTCGCGCATTTGCGTCCGGGTGCGGCGTTTGTTTATACGTCGGGCACCTGGGTCTATGGCAATACGCAGGGCGAGCCCGCGACCGAAGTGACAGCGCCAGGCCCGACTCCACTCGTTGCCTGGCGGCCCGCTGTGGAGCAACGCGTGCTGGCGCTGGCGGCAGGTCGCTCGATTGCCGCGGTGATCCTCAGACCGGCGATGGTGCACGGCTACGGCGGCGGCGTCTTCGGCATGCTAGCCGGCATGGTCCGCCAGACCGGCAGCGTGATCATCGTCGGTGACGGCCGCAACCACTGGCCGGCCGTGCATGTCGACGATCTCGCCACGGCTTATCTGAGCGCGGTGGAGCGGGCGTCAAACGGTGATTCAAGCGGAGACGATCGAGTCGCCGGACAGATTTTCAACGTGGTCGCCGAAGATGCCGTCGCCGTTGCCGACATCGGCGAAGCGATTCGAGCCTCGGTCGGCGCCGACCGCGTCGAAATCTGGCCGCTCGACGAGGCGCGCAAATCGCTCGGCCCATTCGCTGATGCGCTGGCGCTCGACCAGACAGTCAGTGGGCGGAAATGCCGGCAGGTTCTTGCGTGGGAACCCCAAGGCCCCGGTCTGATTGCGGACCTGTCTGGACAAAAGCACTTCCAGCAGCGCAACGGAGTATGACGATGTCGTTCAACACTGCATCGCTTGAATCGATTCTCGCGACGATCGTAGCGGTTCTATTCGCCGTTGCCGGGGTGGTCAATCTCGCCGGACGCGGCGCGGTGAAGCGCGACTTTGCACGTTGGGGTTACCCGGCATGGCTTCGTTTGCTCTGCGGCGCCCTGGAACTCCTCAGCGCAGCGCTCCTTGCTGGACAACCAACCCGAGTCCTGGGCCTGACGCTCGCCAGTGCGATCATGATCGGCGCGCTCTTTACGCTGCTGCGCAATCGGGAACCGTTGCGGCATCTCGCCCCAGCGCTGATCTTCTCGGCGCTCATTGTGGCGACTGTGGCGGTCCGCGCTTGAACCTGCCTTGCCATCCAGCGAGTGAGCCCTGTCACCGTAATCCATCCCCATATTCGCTGGAAGACAACCACCCCACGCGCTCGCAAGCCGCTCATCCTTCGGCACGCCATGTGCTCTGTGGCCTTTGCTGCCTGCTTGCGCAGGCCCACGTGAAGCAAGGGGAACGCCATGAAAAAGATCGATCGCCCGGATACAGGACTCGCCCTGGCGACCACAAGCACGCGCCGCAGCGGACACGGCGCGCAAAGCGAGCGCCGAAATCCAGTCATCATGCGCATCGCCCTGCTTTGGCACTGAACGCATGGTGCGAAGTGCTTACGACGACGATTCGCCCAGCGAGATCCGCTCATGCCGACGCTTGCCCTGATTCTCCTGACGGTTGCGATCACGCTTATCGTCGTGCTGGTGATCGCGAACCTCACGAGCGGCGAGAAGAAGATCGAGCACAAGATCGAGCGGCTGTACGCGAGCAGCAGTCCGCAGTTCATCCGCTCGATGGGGCTGCTGCTCGGGCCGCCCGTGGTCGGCGGCAATCGATTCGCAGTGCTTGTGAACGGCGACGAGATTTTTCCGTCCATGCTGGAGGCTATCCGCTCGGCGCAATCCACGCTCACCTTCGAAAGCTTCATTTACTGGTCCGGAGCGATCGGCGAGGCATTCGCGCGCGCACTGTCCGACAAGGCGCGTGAAGGCGTTGCGGTGCATGTGCTGGTCGACTGGGTCGGCTCGTCGAAGATGGACAGCCGCTATCTGCGGATGCTGCATGAGGCGGGCGCCGAAGTCATCAAGTATCACAAGCCGCACTGGACAGGTCTTGGCCGCATGAACGACCGCACGCACCGCAAGCTGCTCGTGATCGACGGACGCATCGGCTTCACGGGCGGCGTGGGCATTGCCGACGAGTGGACCGGGCACGCGCAGGACGAGAAGCACTGGCGCGATACGCACTTTCGTGTCGAAGGTCCGGCGGTCGGGCAAATGCAGGCGGTCTTCATGGACAACTGGGTCAAGTCGACGGGCAATGTGCTGCACGGCGCGCCGTACTTTCCGGAACTCGATGCGGCGGGCGACGGCCTCGCGCACATGTTCAGCAGTTCGCCCTCGGGCGGCAGCGACGACATGCAACTCATGTACCTCATGGCGATCACGGCCGCCACACACTGCATCGACTTGTCGAGCGCGTACTTCGTGCCGGACAAATTGACGATCAACGCGATCGTGGAGGCCGCCAGGCGCGGCGTGAGGGTGCGCATCATCACGCCCGGCAAGCGCATCGACACCCATACGGTGCGCGAAGCGTCGCGCGCGTGCTGGGGCGGCCTGCTCGCGGCGGGCGTCCAGATGTACGAGTATCAGCCGACGATGTTTCACTGCAAGCTGCTGGTCGTCGACGAGTTTCTGGTGTCGGTCGGCTCGACCAATTTCGACAACCGCTCGTTCAAGCTCAACGACGAAGCCAATCTCAACATCTACGACCGCGACTTCGCACGCCAGCAGACGGCGATTTTCGACGCCGACATGGCCCGCGCGCAGCGCATCACACTCGATGACTGGCGCAGACGTCCGCTAGCCGAAAAGCTGCTGGAGAGCGCGGCCGCCCTGCTCGATCCGCAACTTTGACGCGCACGCCATACCATCATCGGTAGCCGGGGCGCCGCACGCGGTGCGACGCCCCAACCCTCCATTACGCGTGATACGCCGACTCACCGTGCGAACTCACGTCGAGCCCTTCGCGCTCGCCCTCCTGATCGACACGCAGGCCGATCACCATGTCCACGAGCTTGAACGCCACGAACGACACCACGGCCGACCACACCAGCGACGTGCCCACGCCCCAGCACTGCGAGATCAACTGGCTTGCCATGTCGTAGTCGCCCACCTTGTTCGCGACATAGTCGTAGACACCCGTGCCGCCCAGTTTCGGCGATGCGAACACGCCCGTGAGCAGCGCGCCCGCGATGCCGCCGATGCAGTGCACGCCGAACACGTCGAGCGAATCGTCCACGCCGAGCATGCGCTTGAGGCCATTCACGCCCCAGTAGCACAGCGCGCCCGCGATGAAGCCCATCACGATCGCGCCCATCGGCCCGACAAAACCACATGCGGGCGTGATGACCACGAGCCCCGCAATCGCGCCGGACACCGCGCCGAGCATCGAGGGCTTGCCCTTGATCGTCCATTCGACGACGGTCCACGAGACGGTGGCCGCGCAGGTGGCGAGCAAGGTGGTGACGAAGGCCAGCGCCGCCGCACCGTTGGCTTCAAGGTTCGAGCCCACGTTGAAGCCGAACCAGCCCACCCACAGCAGCGAGCCGCCGATCATCGTCATCGTGAGGCTATGCGGCGCCATATGCTCGCGCCCGTAGCCCACGCGCTTGCCGATCATGACCGCGCCCACCAGCGCCGCAATACCCGCGTTGATATGCACGACGGTGCCGCCCGCGAAGTCGAGCGCGCCCTTCTGGAACAGGAAGCCCGCCGTGGCGTTGGCTTTTTCCGCGGCGGCAGCGCTCGTGTAGGCGTCCGGGCCGGCCCAGTACCACACCATGTGCGCGATGGGCAGATACGAAAACGTGAACCACAGCACCATGAAGGCCAGCACGGCCGAAAACTTCGCACGTTCGGCGATGCCGCCGATGATGAGCGCGGGCGTAATCGCCGCGAACGTGAGCTGGAACGACACGTAGATGTATTCGGGCACCACCACGCCCTTGCTGAACGTGCTGGCCGTGGTGTCGGGCGTCACGCCCGCGAGAAACAGTTTGCTGAAGCCGCCGAAGAACGCGTTGCCCTCGGTGAACGCGATGCTGTAGCCATACACGGCCCACAATACGCCAAGCAGGCAAAAGATCACGAGCGTTTGCATCAGCACGGACAGCATGTTTTTCGCGCGCACCATGCCGCCGTAAAAGAGACCGAGACCCGGCGCGGCCATCATCACGACGAGGAGCGTCGCGACGATCATCCAGGCGGTGTCGCCCTTGTTCGGCGTCGGCGCGGCCGCGCCCTGCGCGAGCGCGGGCAGCGAGAGCGCCAGGGCGCCGATCACCGCGAGTAGTTTGCCCAAGCTTTTCATTGCACGATCCTGTAGAAAGGCATCGCGTCAGGCGCGCGCAAGCGGCGCGGCCTTCACGACACGCGTGTGGGATAGAAGTTGGATAACAGTGCATGGCCTGCGCTGCCGGCTTGTCGTGCGCCCGCTTGCGCGTTTCGACGGTGCGCGCGGCAGTCTCCTCGCCCGCGCGCGCCCGGTGCTGCAAATACTGCTTGTTTTACGGCTCGATCAACGCAGGTTCATACCGGGAATCCACGACGTGCCCGCGAGCGGCACGCGCGCCATCGCCGCCGATTCGACCGTCAGCGCCACGAGGTCTTCCGGCTCCAGGTGGTGCACGTTCTGCTTGCCGCAAGCGCGCGCGATGGTCGTGAGCTCCATCGTGAGCGTCTTGAGGTAGTTCTTCACGCGGCGCGCGCCCTCTTCCGGCTCCAGCCGCTTTTCGAGCATGGCGTCCTGCGTCGTCACGCCCACCGGACATTTGCCCGTATGGCAGTGATGGCAGAAACCCGGCGACGTGTTCAGCGCCGCATAGTCGGCCAGCGCGGAATGCAGCGCGCCGTTCTGGTAGTACGTCTCGCTGTTGCAGCCCAGCGCCATCAGCACGCCCTGCCCGATCGCCACCGCGTCCGCGCCCAGCGCGAGCGCTTTCGCCACGTCGGCGCCCGTGCGGATGCCGCCCGAGACGATCAACTGCACCTTGCCCTTCATGTTGAGGTCTTCGAGCGCATCCACCGCCTGGCGCACCGCCGCGAGCGTCGGAATGCCCACGTTGTCGATGAAGCAGCTTTGCGTGGCCGCCGTGCCGCCCTGCATGCCGTCGATCACCACCACGTCGGCGCCCGCGTGCACGGCGAGCTTGACATCGTTGAAGGTGCGCGTGGCCGCGACTTTCACGTAGATGGGCTTTTCCCAGTCGGTGATCTCACGCAGTTCCTGAATCTTGATGGCGAGGTCATCGGGGCCGGTCCAGTCGGGGTGGCGGCTCGCCGAGCGCTGATCCACGCCCGCGGGCAGCGTACGCATCGAAGCCACGCGCGGGTTCACCTTCTGCCCGAGCAGCATGCCGCCGCCGCCCGGCTTCGCGCCCTGGCCGATCACGACTTCGATGGCGTCGGCGCGGCGCACGTCGTCCGGATTGAAGCCGTAGCGCGAAGGCAGGCATTGATAAACCAGCGTCTTCGACGACTGGCGCTCTTCCTGCGTCATGCCGCCGTCGCCGGTGGTGGTCGAGGTGCCCGCCGCCGTGGCCGCGCGCCCGAGCGCCTCTTTCACGTTGGCCGAGAGCGCGCCGAAGCTCATGCCCGCGATCGTCACGGGCGTATCGAGCACGATCGGCTTCTT
The DNA here is from genome assembly GCF_003268775.1 of Paraburkholderia unamae. Lineage (GTDB taxonomy): Bacteria > Pseudomonadota > Gammaproteobacteria > Burkholderiales > Burkholderiaceae > Paraburkholderia > Paraburkholderia unamae. The sequence continues at coordinate 9,080 of NZ_QLSU01000026.1, read as the reverse complement.
GGCGAAGCGAGTGCCGAGCACCGTTTGCGAACTGCACTTCTCGCGATAGCCTTCGAGCGGATAGCGCGAAAGCGAAGCGCCGAGAAACAGCAGATCGTCGAAATGCGGCACGCTCTTTTTCGAGCCCAGACCGCGGATTTCGTACAGGCCGCGCTGCGCGGCGGTGTGAATGTAATCGATGGTCTTGCGGTCGAAGGTGCTGGACTCTTCCTGTTGCAGACGCGCGAAATGAACCGGTTTGGTTTCCATGGGGACCTTCTCGATCGTGTTGTTCAGTATTCCTGGTCCGCGTCGGCGTTCCAGTGATAAAGCGTGCGGGCCGAGGCAATGCGGCGGAACTTCGCCGGATCGTGATCGAGCCCCGCCGCTTCGAGCAGTTCGCGCACGGTGCCAATGTCGGCGTCGGTCATGGGCTCGTACTGCGCGTCGGCGCCGAGCGACTTCACTTCGCCGCGCACGTACAGCACCGCTTCGTAGAGCGAATCACCGAGCGCGTCGCCCGCGTCGCCGCAAATCACCATGCGGCCCGCCTGCGCCATGAAGGCGGAGAAGCTGCCCACCGAGCCGCCCACTACGATGTCGCCGCCCTTGAGCGAGATGCCGCAGCGCAGGCCCGCGTCGCCGTCGATCACGAGCAGGCCGCCGTGTGCCGAAGCGCCTGCGCCGTTCGAGGCGAAGCCGCGCACATGCACCTTGCCGCTCATCATGTTCTCGCCCACGCCCGTGCCGGCGCTGCCCTCGATCACGATGTCCGCATGCTGGTTCATGCCGCCCGCGTAGTAGCCCGCGTGGCCCTCGACGGTGATCCGCACGTTGGCGTTCACGCCCACAGCAATGTTGTGCGCGCCATTGGGCGAGGTCACGCTCACGCGCTGGCCATTCAGTGCCGCGGCGTCGCCGTGCAGGTACTGGTTCAGCTCCCGCACGCCCTTGTTTTCCAGATCGAAAATCACGCCTTCCATACGTACATCTCCTCGGGTGCGGGTTCGAAAACCTTCGCGTTGCGAATATCGGGCAGATGCGCGAGCGAGCGGAACTCGGAGGCGATCGCCACGTAGTCGTCGTTTTCGGCCACGACGGCGGGCTTGCAGGCGAACGGATCGCGAATCAGCGCAAGCTCGTTCGACGTGCCCATCAGGAACGTGTAGAAGCCGTCCAGCTCCTCGAAGCCCTTTTGCAGCGCATCGGGCAGCGAGTCGCCTTCGCGCAGGCGCCATTCGAGAAAGCGGCACGCGGCTTCGGTGTCGTTGTCGGTGTCGAAGTGAATGCCGAGCGGCTCCAGCTTGCGGCGCACGCCGTACGGGTTCGACAGCGAGCCGTTGTGCACGAGGCAAAAGTCCTCGCCTGCCGTGAACGGATGCGCGCGGTCAGGCGTGACCGCCGACTCCGTCGCCATGCGCGTGTGCCCCACGAGGTGCGAGCCCTTGAGTTTCGAGAAGTCGTAGCGCCCGGCCACTTCGGCGGGCGAGCCGATGTCCTTGTACAGATCGATCGAGCGGCCCGTGGAAAGCAGATAGAGCTTCGGATATTGCTCGCCCAGCCACGCCTTCACGGCTTGTGCGTTGCCTTGCAGCGTGAGCACGGCGTGGTTCGCTTTCGCGTCGATGCGCGCGGTGACGTCCATCGCGCGGTTGAGCTGGTCGAGCAGCGTGTGCCACGGAAACTCCGCGCCTTCCTGCGTAAAGCCCGAATAAAGGCTCAGCTTGCGCTGGCTTGCATCCAGTTCCTTGCCGAACACGGCGAGACCCGCCGAGTCCGGACCGCGCTCGGTCATGCCGATCAGCATCGGCACCATCAGTTCGCCGAGCTGCTCGCGTAGCGCCGGTGTTTTCACCAGCAAGCCTACGATTCCGCACATGTCGTTCTCCTTAGAAAAATTCGAGGTAGCTCTTGAGTTCCCAATCGGAAACGTGGCGCATGTATTCGAGCCACTCCATCCGCTTGAGCTTGATGAATTCCTGCGCGACGGGGCCGAGCGCCTCGCAGATGAGCGTGTCCGCTTCGAGCGCGTCGAGCGCCTGTTCGAGGTTTTGCGGCAGCACGGCAATGCCGTTTTCGGCAAGCTTCGCGGGCGACCACTCGTAAAGGTTCTCGTTGGCGGGCGCGCCCGGATCGAGTTCGTTGTCGATGCCGTCGAGCCCCGCCGCGAGCACGGCCGCCGTGGCGAGATACGGATTGCACGAGCCGTCGGGCAGGCGCAGTTCGATGCGCTCGCCGGGCATGCGCACCATGGTCGAGCGGTTGTTGTCGCCATAGCTCACATAGGCAGGCGCCCAGGTCGCACCGGTGAGCGAGCGGCCCACCACGAGGCGCTTGTACGAGTTCACGGTGGGGTTGCACAGCGCCGTGAGCGCGGGCGCGTGCTTGAGCAGACCCGCCGTGAACTGGTAGCCGAGCTTCGAGAGGCCCATGCCGAGCGCGTCGGTCGGGTCGGCAAACAGGTTGCGCTTGCCGTCGCCGATCGAAACGTGCATGTGCATGCCGTTGCCCGGACGGTTCGCGAACGGCTTGGCCATGAACGAGCAGATCATGCCGAGTTCGTTGGCGATTTCCGAGGCGGCCATCTTGAAGAACACGTAGTGATCGCACGAGGTCAGGCAATCGGCGTACGTGTAGTTGATTTCGAACTGGCCGTTGGCGTCTTCGTGGTCGATCTGATAGACGTCGATGCCCACTGCGCGCATGGAGTCGGTGAGGCGTTCGAGAAACACGCGCGTGCGCGACAGGCCCTTGTAGTCGTAGCAAGGCTTGGCGAGCGTGTCGCTCGGGTCGCACGGCTCCAGCGTGCCCGAGGCCGAGCGGCGCAGCAGCGAGAACTCCGGCTCGAGACCCGTGAAGAGCGTCCAGCCGCGCTCGGCCACGCGCGCCACCTGGCGCTTGAGCGTCACGCGCGAATCGTGGGCCCACGGTTCGCCTTCCACATGGCCGTCGCAGACGATGCGCGCGAGGCCCGGCTGCCAGGGCACCGGCGTGAGCGTCGAAAGATCGCCCACGGCCATGAAGTCCGGGCCGTTCGGCTCGATCCCCACGCCCCAGATCGCGAAGCCCGCGAACCCGGCGCCCGCCTTGAGCACGGTCTTCAGATGCGAGACCGGCACCGACTTGGCCTTCGCCACGCCGTGAATATCGACGAACTGCGCCAACACGTATTTCACGCCCTGCTGGCTGAGCCAGCTCTGCGCGTCGTCCGCCGAGCTGAAGCGCGGCACGCTTCCCAACTCATTGACGGGTAGCTTTGCATCATTGAGATTCATCGTCACTCCTTGCAACTCATCCGCGGTTGAAAGAGCGGTGCGCCCGACTTCACGTCGGTCATCGAGGCGTTTCGGCCCTTGCGGGAACGGGTGGCCGAACCGCGCGCTCGCGCTGCGCACGCGCATAGTCAGTTTTTAAAATTCTCCATGTGCAACTTTATTTCTTGATGTGAAACATCCAGCGCGCACGTAAGCGCCCCGCCTGCTACGCTTGCGCTTTTAAAACCGAGGCCAGCCATGCAAACCGGGGACGACAGCAAAGCACCACTCGAACGCTACCTGGGCGCGGCAATTCGCGAACTGCGCCAGCGTCACGGCCTGACCATTGCCCAGGTCGCCGACCAGGCCGGTATCAGCCGCGGCATGCTCTCGAAGATCGAGAATGCCCAGACTTCGACCGGACTCGACGTTCTGCACCGCATCGCCCAAACACTCGGCGTCTCACTGTCCACGCTCTTTCGCAACTTCGACGTGCCGCAGGGCGGCGCGCAACTCGTCAAGAAAGGCGCGGGCATGGAAGTCGTCCGCAAAGGCACCAAACGCGGCCACACCTACCATCTGCTCGCCTACGACCAGGGCCCGCGCAAAGCCTTCGAACCCTTCCTCATCACCCTCGAAGACGAAGCGGAGCGCTTTCCGACCTTCGAACATCCGGGCACCGAGTTCATCCACATGCTCAAGGGCGTGATCGAGTACCGCCACGGCCAGCAAACCTACATCCTCCATCCCGGCGACACCCTCACCTTCCAGGCCGACATTCCTCACGGCCCCGAGCGCCTCATCAAGACGCCCATCCAGTTCCTGTCGATCTTCATCTATCCGCCGGGCACCACCGAATGAGTCGCGGGTCCCTCGATCACCCCTGCGCTACTTCTTATGCAACGTCCGTGCCATGTTTATCGTCATGAATTAAAAATTCCTGCTGATAAACACCTGGCGCGCACGCCAGCCTTCTTCAACCTGCCTTTCCGTTCCGCCCGCTTCCCCGCTTGCCTGCTCACGGTGCGCGGCTTTCCTGCCTGCTGTGCGTGCCCGCACTGAAACGGAACGCCCGCTTACGCCCGAGTATCAGAAACGCTTATGAAAGCACGGGCGCGAGTTGCTTCAGCGCTGCCAGCGCCCCGCCGACCATGCGTTGCAGCGTGGGCTGCACGGCTTCGGCGCGCTCGACCCGGTACGCGAACGGTGCGTCCTCGCTCATATACGTCGATTGACACATTTCGAGCTGAATCGCGTGGATGCCGCGCTCGGGCGCGCCGTAGTGGCGCGTGATGTAGCCGCCTTTGAAACGGCCGTTCGCCACCGAGGTGAAAGGGCTCGCCTGCATCGCATCGACCGCGGCCTGCTGGACTGCGCCCGCGCAGGTGCGACCGTCCTGCGTGCCCAGGTTGAGGTCGGGCAGCTTGTTCTCGAACAGGCGCGGCAACACGCTCGCGATCGAATGCGCTTCCCACAGCAGCACGTTCGCGTGCAGCTCGCGCAGCCGCGCCAGCTCGGCCGCGAGCGTGTCGTGCCAGGGCTGCCAGTACTGCGCGACGCGTTCGGCGCGCCGCGCCGCATCCGGTGCGCAACCCGGCTTGTAAACAGGCTCGCCGCGAAAGGTTTCGGCGGGGCACAAGCCCGTGGTGGTCTGGCCCGGATAGAGGCTTTCGTCGTTGGGCGGCCGGTTCAGATCGATCACGTAGCGCGAAACGCGCGCGCCCAGCACCGTTGCGCCCATCTCGCGCGCGAACGCATAGAGGCGGTCTAGATGCCAGTCCGTGTCGGCCACCGTTAGCGCCGTGGGCGTATAGCGATCCTGCAATGCTTCGGGAATGCACGTGCCCAGATGCGGGATCGACACCAGCAAGGGCGCCGTGCCTCGCTCAATGAAAAACAGTTCGTTCATCTGATTGATCCTCCTTGAAGGCGTTGAATCGATCCGCGCCCTAGTGCAGCGCTTCATCAGGCAATTGCGGCAACGCTCGCACGAGCGCGGGACGGATCGATGCGTCGAGCACGCGCCGCGTGAGCGTGACGATTTCCTGCGCGAACATGTCCCACTCGCCCTGCCGGTGCAGCAGGAAAAAGTCGCGCCGCCCGAGCCGCCCGGAGGGCAGCGGCAGCACGGCGATGTCCGGCAAATACTGGCGCGCCTGCCAGAGGCACAGGGGCGTTGAGATGGCAAAACCCAGCCGTGCCGCCACGAGGCTCAGCAGCGGGTCGGTTGCGTCGAACTCGTAACGGCGCGGGCTGTTGATGCCCAGATGCCGCGCGTAGCGCTCGACCTGCTGCCCGATCACCGAGCGCGCGGTATAGCGGATCATCGGCATTTCCAGCGCGAGCGTGCGCCAGTCGGCGTTGCGGTGCTCGGCCAGCCAGGTGCGCGAGACCACGGCGACAAACGCTTCCGAAAAGAGCGGCACCTCGACGATGCGCGCGTCGTTGAGCGTCGTTTGCGTGCAGACCGCGAGGTCCAGTTCGCGGTCGTGCAATTGCTTGCTCAAGCCCGGCGTCAAGCCCGACCAGAGCGCGATCTGCCGCGCCGAGCCGGACACCGCGCGTATCAGTTCCGGCCCCACGGTCGCGGCAAACGAATCCACGCAGCCAAGGCGCACCGGCAAGGTGCCCGCGTTCGATGCGTCGCCAATGCGCGTGCTGACCATCTGCGCATGCTCCAGCAGCGGGCCGGCCAGTTCGAGCAGCGCACGGCCCGCGACGTTGGGGCGCGGCGGGCGGCTCTCGCGATCGAACAGCACCACGCCCTGATCGCGCTCGAGCGCCGCAATGGCTTGACTCACCGCGCTCTGGCTCACGCCGAGCTGTTTTGCCGCGCCCGTCATCGAGCCGGTCTCGCACACCGCGAGAAAGGCTTGCAAGGCGTTGAGGTCGATAGGTGCCTGGGTACGTCTCATGAAGGGCTCCGCGGATGTTTGCGCCATGACGCCGGCCGCCGTATGCCACGCGCGGCCGGTCTTGCGCACCGGTTTCGTGCTCGCCGCCACCGCGTCGTCTGCGCATGATGCCGCCCTGGGCGGCAAACACGCGGACGATGAGCGATCGCGTTCGTGAACCATAAGTTTGCCTAATACAAAAATACGGTGTGCACGGCAGACGCAGAATTGGCCCCATCGTTCACCACGGGGGCCCCATGAGCCACTTTGACTATGTCGTGATCGGCGCCGGCGTGATCGGCACGTCCGTCGCCCACCATCTCGCCGCGCTCGGCGCGACCAGCGTTCTCGTGCTCGACCAGGGCACGATCGGCGCGGGCACCACCTCGCAGTCCTCGGGGCTGCTGCGCACGCATTACTCGGTGCGCCAGAACGTCGAACTGGCCCGCGCTTCGTGGTGGGCGTTCAATAATTTCGCCGACTATCTCGGCGACGACGAAGCCTCGTGCGGCCTCGTCAAGTGCGGCTACATGATCAGCGCGCCCGAAGGCGACAAGCTCGATCCGCTCGCCGCCTCGTTGCGCGCGCAACAGGACATGGGCATCGAAGTGCAATTGCTCGACCGCCAGGCGGCGCAGGCGCGCCTGCCGATCGCCACCTTCGACGACGCCGCGCTGATCGGCTTCGAACCGGAAGCAGGCTTCGCCGACGCCTACCTGGTGGCGACGAGCTTCGCGCGCGCCGCGCGCCGCCGCGGCGTGAAGATCATGGAGGGCGTGCGCGTGACGGGCCTGATCCGCGAAGGCCGCCGCGTGACGGGGGTGGAAACGACGGCAGGCCGCTTCGGCTGCGGCGCGCTCATCAGCACACAGAACATCTGGACGCCGGAACTCGCGCAATGGATCGGCGTGCCGCTGCCCGTGAAGCCCGAGCGCCACACCGTGCTCGCGCTGGAATGCGAAGCGGCGCCCTACACCTTCGCGATGCCCGCGTTCAAGGATCTCGGCTCGGCGGGCATGCTGTATTTCCGCAGCTACGGCGGCAGCCAGATGCTCGTGTCCGAAGGCGTGGTGGGCGACACGCTCAACGCGCCGGAAACCGAACAAGGCGACATCTCGCTCGACTATGTGGCCGAAGTGGGCGCGCAGGTGGCCGAGCACTTCCCCGCCTACGAAACCGCGGGCCTCGCCTCCTCGTGGACCGGCGTGTACGACGTCACGCCCGACTGGAACCCCGTGCTCGGCAAGGTCGCCGACGTGGAAGGGCTCACGGTGGGCTTCGGCTTCTCGGGCCACGGCTTCAAGCTTTCGCCGGGCATCGGCAAGCTGCTCGCGCAACACGCGCTCGGCCTGCCCACCGACGTTTCCCTCGAACCCTACGCGCTCGAACGCTTCGCGAGCGGCGCGCTGCTCACCGGCAAATACGGCCTGGGCGCGGTGTCCTGAGGCCGGCGCGTGAAGCGCTTTCTCATGCGAAAAGGAGAAAATTGATGACTTTCCGAAATCTGGCGCCCGTCGCGCGCGTGGCCGGCATGATCGAAGCGCGCACGCCCGCTGCGGGGCAACGCGCATGAACGCCCGCCTGCCCGCTCTTTGCGACGACGCCGCCGAGCTTTACGCCGTGCGTCTCATCGACGGCGCGCGCGTGCCCGCCGAGCCTTGGGCCAACGGCGGCGGCACGACGCGCACGCTCGCTCGCGGACGCGAGCACAATGGCGCCGCGCCGTGGCGCGTGAGCGTCGCGACGCTCGACGGCCCGGCGAAGTTCTCGCAGTTTCCGGGCTACGATCGCACGCTGCTGCCCATCGACGACGGCGCAATCGATCTGCATTCGCAAGACGGCCAGTTGCTCGCGCGCGCGGGCCAGCCGGTGCATTTCTCGGGCGACCTGCATGTGTGGGTGAACCTGCCCGCGCGGCCCGTGAACGTGCTCAACGTCATGTGCAAGCGCGGCGCGTTTCGCGCGCGGGTGAGCGTCGCGGCGCACTCGCTGCGCGTGACGCCCGCCACCACGCATCTGCTCGTGAGTCTTGCCGGGCAGTGGAATGTGGAAAGCGCGCTGCTGCGCGGCGTGACGTTGCCGCCGCTCAACGCGTTGTGGATCAGCGGCCGGCCCGAGGAGCTCGCACTGCGCCCTTCCGGGCCCGGCGCGCAGTTGGCCTCGATCGCCATCGAGGCGGTTGCGGGCGAGGCGACAGCGGGGCATCGTCGATGACGCAGCAGAGCGAGGCGCTCGTCGCGCAGTACGGTCCACGCGAGTCGATGGAATACGACGTGGTGATCGTGGGCGGCGGCCCGGCCGGGCTTTCCGCCGCAATCCGCCTGAAACAGCTGGCCGCAGAGAAAGGCGCCGAAATTGGCGTGTGCGTGCTGGAAAAAGGCTCGGAGATCGGGGCGCATATCCTCTCGGGCGCGGTCATGGATCCGCGCGCCTTGAACGAGTTGATTCCTGACTGGAAAGAACAGGGCGCGCCGCTGAATGTGCCCGTGACCGAAGACAAGTTCCTTTTCCTCACGGAAACGGGCGCGAAGGGCGTGCCGAACTGGGCACTCCCCGACAACTTCAAGAACCACGGCAACTACGTCATCAGTCTCGCGAACGTTACGCGCTGGCTGGGCCAGCAGGCCGAAGCGCTGGGCGTGGAGATTTTCCCTGGCTTCCCGGCCGCCGAAATTCTCTACAACGAAGACGGCTCGGTAAGAGGTGTCGCCACCGGCAACATGGGCGTGGGCAAGGACGGCGAGCCGACCGAGAACTTCCAGCTCGGCATGGAGTTGCATGCCAAGTACACGCTGTTCTGCGAAGGCTGCCGCGGGCATCTGGGCCGTCAGCTCAACGAGAAGTTCAAGCTCGGCCGTGACTCGGACCCGCAGGTCTACGGCATCGGCATCAAGGAACTGTGGGAGATCGATCCCTCCAAGCACAAGCCCGGCCTCGTGATCCACACGGCCGG
>NZ_QLSU01000025.1 GCF_003268775.1 Paraburkholderia unamae | reverse complement strand
TTCACTCTCACCATGCAACCCCTTCCTGATCTTGAAGCCTGGGCCATCTTCGCGCGCGTCGTCGAAACGGGCTCGTTCGCGAAAGCGGCCAACCTGCTCGGCATTTCGCAGCCGACCGTTTCGAAGGCCATCGCACGCCTCGAGCAACGACTCGGCACCATGCTGTTCTACCGAACCTCGCGCAAGCTCTCGCTCACGCCGACCGGCGAACTGCTGCGCGACCGTGCGATCCGCCTGCTCGCCGACGCCGAGACCATCGAATACGATGCGTCCGCACAGGCGCTGGAACCGCACGGCATCGTGCGCGTGAACGCGCCGATGTCGTTCGGGCAGCGGCATCTCGCACCGCTGTTGCCGGTGTTTCTCGAACGCTACCCGAAGGTCGACGTGGACCTCGTGCTGACCGATCATCTGGTCGATATCGTCTCGGGCGGCTTCGATGTCGCGATCCGCATTGCGGATCTCACCGATTCCTCGCTGCGCGCGCGCCGCCTTTGCGCCGTGCGCCGACCGCTCGTCGCCGCGCCCGCCTACCTCGACCGGCACGGCAGGCCCACGCATCCGCGCGAACTGGAGCGCTACGCGAGCCTCATCTACACGAACCTGCCGACGCCCGAACTCTGGCGTTTCCGGCAGATCGTTTCAGGCGAGGAATACGCAGTGCCGGTGCGTGGGCGCGTGCGAACGAACAACGCCGACGTGATCCTGCCCGCCCTGATCGCAGGCCACGGCCTCGCGCTTCAGCCTGAATTCCTCGTATGGGACGCACTGGAGCGCGGCGAACTGGAGGAGGTCATGTGCGACTGGCGCATCAACGACATCAATGTCAATCTCGTCACGCCGCCTGGCATGCTGCGCGCCGCGCGTGTGACCGTTCTGCTCGACTATCTCGTCGAGCATCTGGCGCACGCGCCTTGGGCATTGTCGGAGGCGTGACGGTGAGAGCCGCCAGCGGCGCTACGCGCGCCGCCGGCGGTGCCAGTCAATACCTCTCCACACTCATTTCGCCGGCACGGCCGCGAGCAATTCATGCGGCACAGCCGTGCGCTGCGGCGTCTTGTGAACCATCGTGTACGCGTAATCCACGCCCATGCCGTACGCGCCCGAATGCTCCTTCGCAATCGCCATCACGGCGTCGTAAGTCTCGCGGCGCGCCCAGTCGCGCTGCCACTCCAGCATGACCTGCTGCCACGTGACGGGCACCACGCCCGCTTGCACCATGCGCTGCATGGCGAAATCGTGCGCGTCCTTCGAGGTGCCGCCCGATGCGTCGGCCACCATGTAGATCTCATAGTCGCCTTCGAGCATCGCGCACAGCGCAAAGGTCGTGTTGCAGACTTCCGTCCACAGACCGGCAACGACCACCTTCTTGCGGCCGTTCGCGGCGAGTGCGTCGCGCACTTTCTGGTCGTCCCACGAGTTCATCGACGTGCGCTCCAGCAGCTTCTTGCCCGGGAACACATCGAGCAGTTCCGGGTACGTGTAGCCCGAGAAGCTTTCCGTTTCGACCGTCGTGATCGTGGTGGGAATGTCGAACACCTTGGCGGACTTGGCCAGCGCCACCACGTTGTTCTTCAGTACCTGGCGGTCGATCGACTGCACGCCAAAGGCCATTTGCGGCTGCTGATCGATGATGATCAACTGGCTGTTTTGCGGAGTGAGAACTTCAAGCTTCGAATTGCTCATGACGTCAGTGCCCTTTGAACCGGAGAAAGGAGAAGCCGCCGCGCCGGCGTGGCCGGGAGGCGATCGATATGCGTGACGCTGGGAAGCGGCGCTATCCAGCTGCAAACATTTGACACGTAAATGCGGCGGATGGACATCCAAGAAATGGAATCGATTCAATTCCAGAATTTGCATGACGGATGAGGCGATTGCGTCTTTTCTAATTGCGCCAAACCCGATACGCTTGCGAGAAATTTTGGGCGTGGCAATTCGCGTGACGGTTGCGTGACGATTGCGTAACGATTACGCGCCGCCGATCGCCAATTGCCGGCTCACAGCTCAAGAGACTCGCGACATGAAACCATATGTGCTTTCACTGGCTGCCGGACTGCTGGCCGGCGTCATTTACAGCCTGATGGGCGTGCAGTCGCCGGCGCCGCCCATCATTGCGCTGATCGGTCTGCTGGGCATGCTGGCCGGTGAGCAGATTCTTCCTCTCGCCCGCCGCATGCTGGGAGGGCTCAAGCTCAACGCGGCATGGCGTGACGCCAAATGCAGTCAGCACATGTTCGGCTCGCTGCCGGGCGGGAACGCACAGGGCGGCACGACAAAGGAGCCGCACTCGTCGTGAGGCGGCTTCACTCCGGCATGTGAGTGCGCGGGCCCACCGTGAAAGGTCCGTGACTGTTGCTTACTCCGGAGCAAACGGCGGCGGCATCGAACGCATGTATCGATTCGCCTCCTCGCAGGCAAGCTCGGCCACGAAGCGGATGGCGTCGGAAGCCCGGCTCTCGAGATAGCTGACCACCAGCGCCTGCGGCTGCAAAGGCATGTCGAAGTGAATGATCTCCAGCTCTCCGCGGTCCACCTGCTCCTTCACGGGCGGCAGCGGCATCATCGCATTGCCCAGGCCGCATTTGACGAGCCGGACGATCGCCGAAATGGAATTGACGCAATGCACCCGGCCCATCGGCATGCCGGCCCGTTTATACACGTCCTTGAGCACGAGATAAGGCTGCGAGCCCCGGCTCATCGTGGCGACAGGGCCCGAGAGAATCGCCCGCAGATCCGCGCGCGATTCCAGCGGGTCGCCCGGGCGCCCCACCCAGCCCATTGCCATGGGAAGGCAGCTTCTGCTGACCACGCCGTCGCCAATCATCTGATCAGTCTGTAGCGCGATATCGACCTCGCCGTCGCGCAAGCTCCGGTTCAATCGCTCCGTCGATTCGGCGCTCAACTGCACCTCGATGCCGGGGTACGAAGACTGAAGATGCTGCACGAACCCGACCAGCCAGGTGTGGACGATCGTATCGATGACGCCGATGCGCACACCGCCCAGCAGCTTCTGGTCGGTGCGCCCAAGCTGCATGATGTCGCTCTGCAATTCGAGCATGCGCTCGCCATAGCTGATCAGGCGCAGGCCAACCGGGGTCAGGCGCAGATCGCCGGGGTCGCGTATGAATACGCGCGCGCCGATCTCCTCCTCCAGCGCCGCGATGCGGTTCGAAATGGTCGCCTGACTCACATGCAGCCGCTCCGCTGCGGCCCGGAAGCTCCCGAGTTCCACGACCAGCATGAAACTCTCAAGAAATCGCGTATTCATTGCCCTTTATCGTCCGAATCCTGGTTAGGGGTTTTCCCGGCTATCAGCCGGCGCCTGCCCGGCGCGCGCCCCGTCATAGCTTGCCTGAAAAGAAAAATCTATCAAGGCACCGAAGAAAATCCCGTTTGCCCGCCCTTTTTTGAGTTGTGACGATGAGGCGTCCAACAATTCGAGGAAGAGCGAGTGATGAAACCTGAACAACGCGGGATGCTGTTCGTCGCGGCCGATGTGAGTCGCGAAGACGAGGAAGAGTTCAACCTGTGGTATGACCGCGAGCACCTCGAAGACCGCGTGCGGATGGACGGCGTGATCGCCGCGTCGCGCTATGTCGCTATCGACGGCGGCCCCAAATACCTCGCGCTGTACTGGGCTCAATCGTTGCAGGCGTTCGATTCGCCGGCGTATGCGCACGCCTTCGCACACCAGACCCCGTGGTCCGTGAAAGTGCTGCCAAAGATGCTTGCCCCGAAGCGACGCATCGGCGGACTCAGTGCGGAGGTCGGCCGGGGCCATGGCGGTTTCGTTGCCGTGCTGCCCTTGCGTTTGGACGCACAACCCGCGCAATCGAATGACCAACTGAGCGAACAATGCGCCGCGCTGGGCAATCGCCTCTCGCAGCGACCCGGTTTTGTCCGCTCCAGCCTTCTCACGCCCAGCGACGCACTGAGCCGCCCGTTGCCGCTGGAGGATCTGGCCGCGCGCCGCATGGAACCGATCTTCATTATCGAAGGCAGCACGGCGTCGTTCAGCGAGTCCGCGCTGCAAGAAGCCCAGGCTGAACTGCCCTGCGCGCCCAACGCAGCCGCGCGCTACGCGCTCTCATTGAACCTCGACTCCCGGGAGTGTGCGTAATGGAGCACTCGTCCACCCTGCCTCAGCCACAACCCGTCGAACTGGACAGCAGTGCGAAAAAAACGCCCTCGATGGCCAGGCTCGCCGCGGCAAGCTCGATTGGAACGACGCTCGAATGGTTCGACTTCACGGTCTATAACCTGATGGCCGCGCTCGTCTTCAACGCGCTGTTCTTCCCCTCGTTCGATCCGCTCTCGGGGACCATCCTCGCGTTCTCGACCTACGCAGTGGGCTACCTCTCGCGGCCGTTCGGCGGCGTCGTCTTCGGGCATCTGGGCGACAAGCTCGGGCGGCGCTTCGTGCTCGTCGCCACCCTCGTCATGATGGGCACGGCGACCGGCCTGATGGGCCTGTTGCCCACCTACCAGGCGTGGGGCGTCTGGAGCCCCGTCCTGCTGGTGGCGCTGCGCTTCCTGCAAGGCGCGGCAATCGGCGGCGAATGGGCCGGCGCGGTGCTGCTCTCGATGGAGCACGGCGACCAGCAGCGGCGCGGCCGCAATGCCGCCTGGGCCCAGGTCGGCCCGGCGGGCGGCACCCTGCTTGGCGCGGGCTTCCTCGCGCTGTGCACGGCCACCTTGTCGGCGGACGCCTTCCAGTCGTGGGGCTGGCGCATCCCCTTCCTTTCGAGCGCGGTGCTCGTGGCGTTCGGGCTGTGGCTGCGTCGCGGCGTGGATGAAACGCCGATGTTCAAGCAACTCGAGCAACATCATCACAAGGTCGAAATGCCGGTCAAGGAAGTCTTTGGCGGCTACTGGCGGCGGCTTCTGATCGCGGGCGGCGTGCGCATCGGCTCGGACATCGTCTACGGACTTCTGATCATCTTTACGCTCACTTACGTGACGAGCGTGCTGCACCTTCCTCGCTCGCTCGCCTTGCTCGCGACCATGCTCGGCGCGATGCTGCACGCCGTGTGCGTGCCGCTGTTCGGCGGCCTTTCGGATCGTCTGGGACGTCGCGCCGTTTATGCCGCCGGGGCCGCGCTCTCCATTGTCTGGGCGTTCGCGTACTTCTATCTGATGAACACCCGCCAGCCGGCCGGCGTATGCCTTGCCGTCGTGGTCGGCATGCTGTTCCAGGCCATGATGTACGGCCCTCAGGCCGCATTCGTCACGGAGCAGTTCCCCACCCGCGTCCGCTATGCGGGGGCCTCGCTCGCGGCCACGCTCGGGGGAATCATCGGCGGCGCGTTCGGGCCGCTCGTGTTTGCCAGCCTCTACAAGACGTATCAGTCAACGACCGCGATTTGCCTGTATGTCGCCGCCGGTCTCGCGCTCACCCTGATCTGTCTGCTCTGTGCGAAGGAAACCGCGGGAAAGCCGTTAGCGGAATGATCCCGCGCGTGAGGCTCGGGCGCGGTCCCACACCGCCCGTCTCACGTATTTCTGCTTTGCCTGTTTGCCTGATGAATCACGAGAAATACTGAATGAATGCTCCTGTTGAATTACTGGCGCCCGAGCGCCGCGCCGAAGTCGCGCCGCGCATCCACGCGGCGGGTGCGAGCGCGATCCTGTTCGATCCATCCGATGGTCCGAATGCCCGCTTCGACGCCGTGCTGCAACAACGCCTCATCGCGTTGGCACGGCGAATCCGCGAAGTGTTCGGCAACGATGCATCGCATGAGCTGGTGCCCGGCGTGAACAACCTGCTCTTCGTGTTCGATCCGTTGCGCACGCATCCACGCGAGGCAAGGGATCTGCTGCTTCGTCTGTGGGAAACGGTTGAGCCTTCCCGGCAACGGGCGCGGGAAATCGAAATTCCCGTGGTGTATGGCGGACCGGCCGGAGAGGATCTGATCGAACTGGCGAAGGGCGCGTCTCTCGACGTGACCGAGTACATCCGCCGGCACGCCAGCACGGTTTATACCGTGGCCTGCATCGGCTCGATGCCGGGCTTTGCGTATATGACCGGCCTGCCGCCGGAACTGCATGTGCCTCGAAGAAAGGTGCCGAGGATGAAAGTCGCGGCCGGCACGGTGATAGTCGGTGGCGCGCAGGCAGGCGTCATGCCTTGCACCGCGCCCTCGGGATGGCACCTGATCGGCGAAACCGACGTCGAGATGTTCAAGCTCGGACGGCCAGAAGCGTGTTTGCTGGCCCCCGGGGACCGCGTCCAGTTTAGTGTGAAGAGGATCGAGCTGTGATTGAAGTCTTGTCGAGCGGCGCCGCCAATCTGATTCAGGATCTGGGGCGCCGTGGATACCTTGATAACGGGCTGAGCCGTGGCGGCGCCATGGACAGCCTCGCCTTGTCGGTCGCCAACGCGATGGTCGGCAATGACGCGCGCGAAGCCGGGATCGAAGTCAGCATGTTCCCCTTCAAGATTCGGAGCACTGAGGATATCGACTTCGCGGTTGCCGGGGCCGATTGCGTCGTCCGGGTCGAAGACGAAATCGTGGCGCCGTGGTGGGGGCGCGCCGCCAAAGCCGGGCAAACCATCGTCATCGAACGCCCGCGCAGAGGTGCACGCGCGTACCTCGCGGTCGGCGGCGGCATCGACGTCGAGATGATCATGGGTTCGCGATCGACCGACCTGAAAGCGAACTTTGGCGGCATGCAGGGGCGTGGCCTGAAACGCGGCGACCAGCTAGGAGCGTGCGAGCCGTACGGCAAGCCGCGGCGGCAGGCAGCCGGCCTTGGCGTCGTTCCCAGGGACCTGCCCGCCTTCTGGCAGGCGCTCTCCGCCGGAGAGGTCGCGGTCCGCGTGCTGGAGGGCGCCGAGTACGCCCTGTTCGATTCAAGCGCGCGAACGGCCTTCGCGCAATCCGCCTATGAAGTCACCGCGGACGCCAACCGGGTTGGCTACCGGTTGAGCGGCGCGCCGCTCGGCCTGGCAGCGCCCGTTGAGTTGCTTTCGCACGGCATCGTACCGGGAACCGTACAGGTTCCGCCGTCCGGTCAACCCATCATTCAACTGGCGGAAGCGAATACCTGCGGTGGCTATCCGAAGATCGCGACCGTCATCGAAGCCGATTTGTGGAAGCTCGCCCAAGCGCCGGTTGGATGCCGCATCCGCTTTGAAAGCGTCGATATCGACACCGCCGTTTGCGCCCTGCAAGAACAAGCCGAGGAACTCGGCCGGATTCGCAACGCGCTTGCGCTGATGGCGCACCGCGCCTGACGCGACACCTTTCGAACATAGCCTGCAAGGAAGACACGACACATGACCACGATAAACAACCGCATTGAAGTCGACCTCAATTCCGATATGGGCGAGGGCTTCGGCCCCTACCGGATGGGCGACGACGACGCCATTCTGAAGATCGTCACCTCGGCCAACGTCGCCTGCGGTCTGCATGCGGGCGACCCGGAGATCATGGCCCGCACGTTCGCACTCGCCAAAGAGCGCGGCGTCGCCATCGGCGCGCACCCGGGCTTCCCCGACCTCTGGGGTTTCGGGCGCCGCATCATTCCGTACTCGACCGGGGAAATCGAGCGCTTCGTCGCCTGGCAGATCGGCGCGGCCGAAGCGCTCGCGCGCTACGCCGGCCACCGTATTACCTACGTCAAGGCGCACGGTGCGCTCGGCAACCTCACGCAAACCGATGAGGACGTCGCGAGAGCCATCGCGCGCGCCATCCAGGCCGTCAATCCGTCGCTCATCTGCATGACCTTCTCCGGCGCGGTGATGGAGAGGGTTTGCCGGGAGATGGGACTGGACGTGCGCAGCGAAGTGTTCGCCGACCGCGCGTACGACGAGGAGGGGCACCTCGTGCCCCGCAAGGTGCCCGGCTCGGTGCTGCACGACGCCGACGAAGCCGCCGCGCGCATGTTGCGGATGGTCCGCGAAGGCGCGATCGAAACGATCTCCGGCCGGATGATCAGGGTTCCTATTGATACCATCTGCGTGCACAGCGACACGCCCGGCGCCATCGAGATGGCGGCGAAGGTACGGCGCACGCTCGAAGAAGCGGGCATCGTGGTCAAGGCGTTCAGCTAAGGGCGGCCCGATGAATCAGGAGTTGATTGACGGACTCATCCGTCTGCTGGAGCGCTCGTCGCTTGATGTGATCGAGTACACGAACGGCGACGAACGCATCAAACTCGTGCGGGGCGGCGGCGAGCGTTCTCCACCGCACAAAGCCGATTCCGTTGCGGCCATTGCGCGTCCATCGGCGGCGCAGTCACCGGGCTCGCAAGCCGCCAGCCCGGCCGCACAGGCGCAGCACGTCATCCCATCCGGAATGACCGGAACCTTCTACCGCGCGCCGGGCCCGGACCAACCCGTGTTCGCTTCACCGGGCGATCTCATCGAGGAAGGCCACACGCTCGGCCTCGTGGAAGCGATGAAACTGCTCAACCCCATCGAGGCGGACCGCGCGGGGCGCCTGATCGAGATTCTTGTGAGCGATGGCGCCGCTGTCGCGCACGACACCCCGCTCTTTGTCATTGAACCGATTTAAGGCCGAGATGTTCCATACCGTACTGATTGCCAATCGCGGCGAAATCGCACTGAGAATTCTGCGCGCCTGCAAGGCATTGGGCCTCAAGACCGTGGCGGTGCACTCGGAAGCCGACGCCGACCTTCGGCACGTGCAACTCGCCGACAAGGCGCTGTGCATCGGCCCCGCGCCTTCCGCGAGAAGTTACCTCAACAAGAACGAGTTGCTGATCGCCGCCCGGTTGACGGACGCCGACGCCATCCACCCGGGCTACGGCTTCCTCTCAGAGAACGCGGGCTTCGCCGAGTCGGTCGAAAACGCGGGACTCACGTTCATCGGGCCGACGTCGGCTTCTATCCGGCTAATGGGCGACAAGGTCAGCGCCAAGCGCGCAATGAAGGACGCGGGCGTGCCTTGCGTGCCGGGCTCCGATGGCCCGCTGCCCGAAGACGCGGACACCGTTGCCAGCATCGCCGATGCGGTCGGCTATCCGCTGATCGTGAAGGCCGCCGGCGGTGGCGGCGGGCGCGGCATGCGGGTCGTGCACAAAGCGGCTGATCTTGCAGCGGCCGTTTCCACGACACGCGAGGAAGCCGCGTCGGCATTCGGCAATCCAACCGTCTATATCGAGCGATTTCTCGAACACCCTCGGCACGTGGAAATCCAGGTGCTGGCCGACACGCACGGCAACGCCGTCTGGCTCGGCGAACGCGATTGCTCCATGCAGCGCCGCCACCAGAAAGTCATCGAGGAATCCCCCGCGCCCGGCATCGAACGCGCCGCGATCGGCCGCATCGGCACGCTGTGCGCCGAGGCTTGCGTGAGGACGGGTTATCGTGGCGCGGGCACGTTCGAGTTTCTGTACGAGAACGGCGAGTTCTATTTCATCGAAATGAACACCCGGGTTCAGGTCGAACACCCTGTGACCGAACTGGTCACGGGTGTCGATATCGTCGCGGAGCAACTCCGTGTTGCGATGGGACATCCCCTGTCGATCCGCCAGGACGATATCGAATTGAGAGGACACGCCATCGAATGCCGGATCACGGCGGAGCATCCCTGGAAGTTCACGCCCTCGCCCGGCAAGGTCGAATCGTGGATCGCGCCAGGCGGCCCCGGAATTCGCGTGGAATCGCATCTGTACTCTGGCTACACGATTCCGCCGAACTACGATTCGCTGATCGCGAAACTGCTCGCCTATGGAAAAACGCGTGACGAAGCCATTGCGCGCATGCGCGTGGCGCTCGATGAAACCGTGATTGCGGGCGTCGATACGTCAATCCCGCTGCATCGGCAACTGATGGTGGAACCGCAATTCGCCAAGGGCGGATTTGATATTCACCATCTCGAACGCCTCATCGAGTCGGGCGCACTTTATAGCAAAGTCGAACAATGAATCTCAAAGATATCGAAGGGTTTGTGACGGCCATGGAATCGGCCGGGCTCGCACGATTCGTCTGCACGGTTGGGAGCGAGAAGCTCAAGCTTGTGCGAACGCCTCAGATGAATGGCGGCGTGGCGGCACAGCCGGAGTGGGCCGA
The DNA here is from genome assembly GCF_003268775.1 of Paraburkholderia unamae. GTDB lineage: Bacteria > Pseudomonadota > Gammaproteobacteria > Burkholderiales > Burkholderiaceae > Paraburkholderia > Paraburkholderia unamae. Next base: position 122,052 of record NZ_QLSU01000025.1, on the reverse strand, counting down.
CCGTGATGCGCCTGCGATGGAAACGGTATCGGTTCGCTCGCCGTATACGGGCTGTTTCCAGCGCTCTCATCCGCTTGATCCGCAAACGGCGGTGGATGAGGGATCGCCGGTTTCTGCGGGGCAAGTCATCGGGTATGTACGGGTCGAGTCTGTGCTGTTCCCCGTTATTGCACCGATAGACGCGCGCGTGGAACGACTGCTCGTTGCCGATGGAACGCTGGTGGGTTATGGGGAAAAGCTGATCGAGTTGGGCGGCGACTCGATCAAGGCGAACTCAACGTACACGGGAAATACTTGATGCCTCCGGGGTTCTCCACACTGTGAAGGTTGGGGGTCTGCCGGTGCCAACCCAGCAGACCCCCGAGACGGGCTTACCGCATCCTCAATCCCGAAGATATCCGCCCTCCGCAGGCTCGCGCATAAAAAACGCCACAAGCGCCACCACAGCGCACGCCGCGGTGACGTACCAGAAGAAAACCGTTTCCACGCCAGCCACCTTCAAAGACAACGCCGCATACTCGGCCGACCCGCCAAACAAGGCGTTCGCAATCGCATAGGGCAGCCCGACGCCCAGCGCACGCACTTCGGGCGGAAACAGTTCCGCCTTGATGAGGCCGCTAATGGCGGTATAAAAGCTCAAGACGGCCAGCGCGATCACAACAAGAAAAAACGCCGCATACGGACTACTGACGTTTCTGAGCGCGTCGAGCATCGGCACCGTACCGAGCATGGCGAACACGCCAAACAACAACATCGAGCGCCTGCGCCCGATTCGATCGGAAAGCGCGCCGACCACGGGCTGCATGAACATGAAGACGATCAGCGCGGCCATCATCAAGCCACTGGCGGTCTTGACGGACATCCCGGCGCTATTGACCAGATACTTCTGCATGTACGCGGTGAAGGTGTAGTAAGCCAGCGAGCCGCCCGCCGTGAAGCCAATCACCGTCACGACCGAGCGCTTGTGAGCCAGCAGCGCCGCAATCGTCCCGGCTTGCGCGCTATGCCGGGTCCGCGCGGTCGTCGTCTCCTCCAGTGAGCGGCGCAGGTGCACCGCCACCAACGCGCCAAGCGCACCCAACGCGAACGGAATGCGCCAGCCCCACGACACCAGGTCCGCATGCGACAGCCACTGTTGCAGCAAGACGACCACGAACAACGCGGCGATCTGCCCCGCGATGATCGTGACGTACTGGAAGGAGGAGAAAAATCCGCGCCGGCCCGCCTGCGCGATTTCGCTCATGTAGGTCGCGCTCGTCCCATACTCGCCGCCCACGGAAAGGCCCTGCACGCAGCGCGCGGCCAGCAGCAGCGCCGGTGCGGCGACGCCGATCTGCGCATAGGTCGGCAGCAGCGCGATGGCCAGCGACCCGCCGCACATCATCAACACCGACATCAGCATCGCCTTTCGACGGCCGCTGCGGTCGGCGATCCGGCCGAACAGCCAGCCGCCTACGGGTCGCATCAGGAAGCCCGCCGCGAACACACCGGCGGTGTTGAGCAATTCCGTCGTCCGGTTGCCCGAAGGAAAGAACGCATGGGCGAAATACAGCGAACAGTACGAGTAGACGAAAAAATCGAACCACTCGACCATGTTGCCCGCCGAAGCGCCGACGATCGCGCGAATCGTGCGGCGCGTCGCGGCGGCGGCTGGCATCGTGTCCGATGCCAGGGTGTTGACTTTCATAGATGTCTCCTGCCATGAATGGGTGCGCCGGCGATCTGACGCCGCCTGGCGCAAGGAAGTCATTACAAGGTACGCAGCCCGGTCCTCTTGATCAGGATTGCTATCTAAGCACGAACGGATTGCCCGTCGCAGCGCCCGTATTGATCCAGACGCTCTTGGTTTGCAGGTACTCGTTGATCGCGTCGATGCCGTTCTCGCGCCCGAGGCCCGAGTCCTTGTAGCCCCCGAACGGCGACATGTAGCTTACGGCGCGGTACGTATTCACCCAGACGGTGCCCGACTCGATGCGCTCGGCCATCCTGAACGCGCGGCCGATGTCGCTCGTCCACACGCCCGCGCCAAGGCCGAAGCGCACGTCGTTCGCAATCGCCACGGCCTCCTCTTCCGTGTCGAAGCGGATCACCGACAGCACCGGTCCGAACACTTCCTCCTGCGCGATGCGCATGTCGTTCCTGACGCCGGTAAAAATGGTCGGCTCCACAAACCATCCGTTTGCGCATTCGTCCCGCGATGCAGCCTTGCCCCCGAGCGCGAGCCCGGCGCCTTCGGCCTGGGCAATGTCGATGTAATGGAGCACCTTCTCGTACTGCGGCGGCGTCGTGATGGGGCCGACCTGTGTGCCCGCGTCCATCGGATCGCCCATGCGCGCCGTTTTCGCGAGCGCGACAACGCGTTCGACCACTTCGTCATGCACGCCGGACTGAACGAGCAGGCGCGAGCCCGCGATGCAGGTTTGGCCGGTCGCCGCGAAGATGCCCGAGACGGCGCCGTTCACCGCGTCGTCAAGGTTCGCGTCGTCGAACACGATGTTCGGCGACTTGCCGCCCAGTTCGAGGCCCACATGCTTGAAGTCGCGCGCGGCCTGCTCGTTGATGCGCCGCCCCGTCGCGTCCGCACCGGTGAACGTGATCTTGCGCACCAGCGGGTGCGATACCAGTTCGCTGCCGACTTCGTTGCCAAAGCCGGTCACGACATTCACGACGCCTCGCGGAAAGCCGACTTCATCGAGCAGCGCGACGAACTCCAGCGTGGATGCCGAGGTGAACTCGGACGGCTTGATGACGACCGTGCAACCTGCCGCGAGCGCGGGCGCGAGCTTCCACGTCAGCAGCATCAGGGGCGAGTTCCACGGCGTGATGATCGCCGTCACACCCAGCGGTTCGCGGCGCGTGTAGTTGAAGTAGCCCTTCTTGTCCAGCGGGACCACGTCCCCCTGGATCTTGTCGGCGAGGCCGCCGTAGTAGCGGTACCACTGCGGCAGATACTGCAACTGCCCGTGCATCTCGGCGTAAAGCTTGCCGTTGTCGCGCACTTCGATTTCAGCGAGCCGCGACGCGTGCTCCGCGATGCGGTCGGCGAGGCGGTATAGCAACTGTCCGCGCGCACTGTGCGTGAGGTCTTTCCACGCGCCCGAGGAGAAAGCGCGATGCGCCGCGCGAACCGCGCGGTCCACATCCGCCGCGTTGCCGCGCGCGATCTGCGCCCACGGCGCGCCCGTAAACGGGTTGTCGCTGTTGAACCACTGACCGCTCGCGGAGTCGCACCGCTCGCCATCGATATAGAGTGAATAGCGCTGCATAGCCGTGTCACCCACCATCATCAGAACGGTTGAAAGCCGAGATGCGCCCGGAATCGATTCTTGACGAACACGCCATCGCGCGGCGGCAATGCACGAGGCGGTTCGTCGGCGCGGATATGCACCTGCACGAGCGTCGGCGCTTTTCGCGCGCTCACGTGCTCGACGACTTGTCCGTAATCCGCCGCGTTCCACACCGCGAACGAATTCGCGATGCCGAAGCCCTTCGACACGGCGACGAGATCGGTGCCGAGGCTGCTATGGCTTTGCTGCATGCCCGTCTCGCCGTAATGACCGTTATCGAGCACGACGATCGAGAGATTCTTCGGCTGCTTCGCGCCGATCGTGCCGAGCGCGCCGATGCCCATCAACTGCTCCCCGTCGCCCGTGATCACGACGACGGGCTTCTGCGGCTGCGCGATCGCAAGTCCCAGACCCAGCGCGGCAGCTCCGCCCATCGCGCCCCAGAGATAGAAGTTTGCGTCGCGGTCGCCCGCCGCGAATACGTCATACGACGGCGATCCAAGGCCGCTGACGACAAGCGCGTCGGGCACCCCCGCCAGCACCTGGGCGACGAACTGGCGACGCTCGATCGTCGCGATCCTGTTTTGCTCGCTCATTTACTTTCTCTCCCACTTCTTGCGACCGATAAGGCTTTGCGACAGCAGAACCGCGACCTGCTCGCCGGCTTCGAATGCGGCGTCGAAACCCGCGCTGACGATTTCCTCGACGTCTTCAGGACGATCCGCGCGCAGCACGGTAATCCCCATCAATTCGAGCGCCGCCTGGGTCGTCTTGCCCATCGGCCCCTGCCACGGATTGAATTCCGCGTACTCGCCACGCATGGTCACAACGGTAAAGAAGGGGAAATTGCAGCTACGCAGCAGCGAGAACATGTTCACGCAGTTGCCCACCCCGCTGCTCTGCATGAGCAGCGCGGCGCGCTGCCCGCCGAGCCATGCGCCGCTCACGACGGCCACGCCCTCCTCCTCGGTCGTCAGCACGATGTCCTCGATTTCCGGATCCTCCTTCGCGCGAAGAATCACTCGCGAATGCCCGGCGTCCGGCACGTAGGCGATCTGCCGCACGCCCCCGTCCTTCAACACCGAGAAGATGGACTCCTGCCACGCCGGCGCTTGTCCCGTTGCGGTACTCATGTCGCTGTCTCCTTATCAAAGTTCACGGGTGCATAATAGATTGCGATACGAAGCACGATGAAATAGAGTTTTGTGATGGAACAATCACGAAACGGCATGGACCGGCGAGGAGAACGACCGTGGATATCAAGCAGCTACGCGCGCTTCTTGCCGTAGCGGAAACCGGCAGCGTGACGCGCGCGGCCGAAACGTTGCATATCGTGCAGCCGGCCGTTTCGCGGCACCTGAAGCTGCTCGAAGAAGACATCGGCGCGACGCTGTTCGATCGCAGCCGCCAGGGCATGGGCCTGACCGAAGCGGGCGAGATTCTGGTGGAGTACGCGCGGCGCGCGCTGCACGAGCTAGATCGAGCCCGTAGCGAGATTCAGCCCGACGACTCGCAGGTTTCCGGCGTCGCGACAATCGGCCTGTTGCCGAGCACGTCGGCGCTGCTTGCCGGTCCGCTGGTGAGCGCGATCAAGGCGCGCTACCCCGCAATCCGGCTGCGCATTACCGTCGGTTATGCCGGTCACCTCCAGCGGTGGCTGGAAGCCGGCGAAATCGACACCGCGCTGCTCTACAACCTCAAGGCAACGCCAACCATTCACGCCGAGGCGCTGCTCGAAGAGAGCCTGTGCGTCGTCGGGCCGCCTTCCTCCGCGCTCGATCCGGCGCGGCCGGTCACATTCGCCGAACTGGCCGCGCTGCCCGTCGTGCTGACAAGCGCGCCGCACGGCATACGCAGCCTGCTCGAACAGGCCTGCCGCGAGGCCGGAGTCACGCTGGGCGTCGTGGCGGAAACGAATTCGATGGACGTGCAAAAGACGCTGGTGGCGAGCGGCCACGGGTATACGGTGTTGCCCGCCATCGCCGTGGGCGACGATGTCGCGCGCGGCCAATTGCGCACGGCGCCGCTATGCGAGCCCGTGCTTCAGCGCAAAATCGTTCTCGCCCTGCCGAACACGCGCCGCATGGCCGTGGCGGTGCGCTGCGCGACCGGCGTGCTGGTGGACGAAATGAAACTCGCGGTCGAGCGCGGAGCGTGGCCTTCCGCGCGCTGGCTGGCGCAGTGATTTCCGTGCTTTTCGCGGCACGTGAACCTCAAGGATCGAGAAGGTTCGACGTGAAGTCGCAGGATTGCGCCGCCAGCCGCGCCACGGCGGCGCTGAGCGAATACTGCTGGTCCGCGCGGTGCATGGCGATGTACCTGACCGGCGGAAGGGCCGGTCGCGTGGGCACCACGACCAGGGCGCCGCGTTCGAGCATGCGGGCAAGGCACGCTTTCGGCAGGTAGCTCACGCCAAGACCGGAAAGCGCAAGCCCGATCTGCGCAATCAGGCTGTTGCTCGCCAGGACCTTCTGCACGGCAACGCCCTGTTCCTCCAGGAAGCGGCTATACACGACGCCGGTGCCCGAGAGTCCGCCTTGCAGGATGAGCGGAAACTTCGTGATCTCCGCGAGTGGAATGGCGCGCTTGCCGGGCGCAAGCGACGCGGCGCACATCCACGCATTCTCGACATGCCCCACGGCCGTGGTCATGAAGGGCTCCACGTCGTGCGTTTGCGGAACAATGATGATGTCGACGGTCGCCGCCGCGAGACGCTCCCGCAGCGTCGCGTTCAGATCGACTTCCGCCTCCACCTTCACACGCGGGTATTCGGTTTCGATCGCGCTAATGAGGCGCGGAAGCCATGTAAGCGCAGTGAGCTCGGTCACGCCGATGCGGATCTGCCGCACCAGCGACTCCTTCGCGCTGATGCGCTCGACGATCTGATCGCGCCGTTCGAGCAAATCCTTCGCGTATTCGAAAAACTCCGCGCCTTTTTCGGTCAGGCGCGCGCTGCGATTCGCACGGTCGAATACGGCGAAGTCGAACGCGCGCTCCAGTTCCTGCACGCGCTTCGAAATGGCCGACTGCGTTGTGTTCAGACGCGCCGCCGCCGCCTCGAAAGAGCCGAGCTGCACGATCCAGTACAACGCTTCCATTTGCTTGAAGGTCAGCATGACGCGAGGTGACTCATGAATTAAAGCGATAGTTTCTCATAGAAAAAAATCGCTTTTTTTGGACTTTTTGACTGCTTATGTTTGCACCATCGTTTGCACCGTCGTTTGCAACAGCGCAACGGGAACGCGAAAGGAAGCACTCCGGCGAGAGTGCTCCACACCCCCCTCTCAATCGGGAAAGCCTCTGGAGAACGCATGGAATCCGTCATGGAAACAACTCACGTCGATCCCGCCAGGCGCGCGCCGCGCGTCGGTCTTGCCTGGCAGATCCTGATCGGCCTCATCGTCGGCATCGGGGTCGGAGTCGTGCTCAACCGCTTCCCGCAGTTGCGCGAGGCGGCGATCAGCGGCTTCCTGCAACCGGCGGGCGACATCTTCATTCGTCTGATCAAAATGGTCGTCGTGCCGATCGTCTTCACGAGCATGGTGGCCGGCATCGCCGGGGTCGGCGACGGCCGCTCGCTCGGACGCATCGGCCTCAAGACGCTCATCTACTTCGAAATCATCACGACGATCGCCATCGTGCTGGGTCTCGTGATCGGCAATGTCCTGCATCCGGGCGCGGGAACGGACCTCTCCCAACTCGCGCATACCGACATCTCGCACCTTCAGCAGACGTCGCAGCAAAGCCAGGGGCATCGCGGCTTCATGGCCCTTCTGCTCGCCATCATCCCCGACAACATCGTCATGGCGATGGGGCGCGGCGACTTGCTGCCCGTGATTTTCTTTTCCGTTCTCTTCGGGCTCGGCTTGCAGTCGGTGCCGGAAGAGTATCGCAAGCCCGTGCTCGCCACCTTCAAGGGCATCGGCGACGCGATGTTCAAGGTGACCGGCATGGTGATGCGCTACGCGCCCTTCGGCGTCTGCGCGCTGATCGCGGTGACGGTCGCGAGCTTCGGCTTCGGCTCGCTGCTGCCGCTCATCAAGCTCGTTGCCGTGACCTATCTCGCCATCGTCGTATTCGTCGTTGTCGTGCTCGGCATCACGGCGCGCGTTTTCGGCTTCAGCGTCTTCACGCTCATGAAGGTGATCAAGGACGAACTCATCATCGCGTTCTCCACCTGTAGTTCCGCGACCGTGCTGCCGCAGTTGATGAAGAAGATGGAGGACTTCGGCGTGCCCAAGAGCATCACGACGTTCGTGGTGCCGACCGGCTACACGTTCAATCTCGACGGCGCATCCATTTATCTCGGCATCGGCACGTTGTTCGTCGCGCAACTCTACGGCGTGCACCTCGGTTTGCAGGAGCAGATCGTCCTCGTGCTCACGATGGTCGTCACCTCCAAGGGCGCGGCGGGCGTGCCGGGCTTCATGTTCGTCATCCTGCTCACGACGCTCGCCAGCGCGGGGCTGCCGCTCGAAGGGCTCGCCTTCATCGCGGGCGTGGACCGGATCATGGACATGGGACGCACCGCCCTGAACGTCGTGGGCAACGCGCTCGCGCCGCTCGTCATCGCCAAATGGGAAGGTCAGTACGACGCGGAAAAGGGCAAGGCCTATCTCGCCTCGCTGGACGCCTGAACACCTGAACACTCGAACGCAGCAAGTTGAAGCCGCAATCAAGATACACAACGAGGAGCAAGTCTGATGAGCAGCACCCAGGGTCAATTGTTTTCCGAATCGCTCATGGAGCAGATCAAGAGCCGGTTCCACTACGTCGACCATGACATGGACGGCCGCGAACGTCTCTTCTTCGACAACGCGGGCGGCTCGTTCCGGCTCAAGGCCGCCTTGGAGGCCTATGCCCGCATCGACGCGCTCCCGGACTGTCCGGAGCGCATTCACGAGCGCGCGATATACCTCCAGGACATCCAGGCCCAGGGCGAAGCCGACATTCGCCGCGTGCTCAACGCGCGGGACGGCAGCGTCTATCTCTCGCTGACGGCGTCCGCCGCGATGTTCGAGATGGTGCGCGCCGTGATGGAGAACGTGCCCGGCTCCAACGCGGTCACGACCATCCTGGAGCATCCGTCGTCGTTCGACGCCATGAAGCTCTACTGCGAGCGCACGGGCAAGACGCTGCGCGTCGCGCCGAGCAACGCCGCGACGGGCGGTGTGGATGTCGACGCCATCGTCTCGCTCATCGACGACGACACGGCGCTGCTGAGTGTGATGTACGCGTCCAACATCTCCGGCGCGAAACTCGACATCGCCGCCATTGTCGAGCGCGCACGCGCGCGCAAGCCCGATATCTTCATCATCGTCGATGCGGTCCAGCACGCGCCGCACGCGCTGATCGATCTGCAAGCGACGCCGGTGGACGGCATCAACTTCGCGCCGTACAAATTCTTCGGTTGCCGCGGTTCCGGCGTTACCTGGTTGTCCGATCGATTGGCCGTGCTGCCCCATCATCGGCTCGATGCCAAGGAAAAAGGCGCGTGGGAGCTTGGCAGCCCCGCGCCCGCGCAATTCGCCGTGGTGAGCGCGATGGTCGATTATGTCGCCTGGATCGGCTCGCATTTCAGCGACGCCGCCGACCGGCGCGAGGTGTTCGCGCAAGGCATGCAGCGTATCGAAGCGCACGAACGGGCGCTGCTTGCCGCATTGCTCGACGGCGTCGGGACGCAACGCGGTCTGCGCAAGATTGAAGGCGTACGCGTGTTCTGGGATCACGACGATCTGACACAGCGCGATCTGATCGCGGGCATCGGCTTCGACGGCCTCGATCCGACCGCGGCGGTGCGCGAGTATGAGAAGCGCGGCGTCATCGTCTACGAGCGAATCGGCACCAGCCTCTACTCCGGCCGTATGCTGAAATCCTTCAACCTGGAAGGCGCGGTACGCGTTTCCCCGTTGCACTGCCACACCCCGAACGACATCGCGAAGTTCCTCGCGGTGACGGAAGCCATCGCAAACGCAAACCGGCTTTCCCGATAAGCCGTCGCAGCCCTTCCTGCATGCGCCCGTCGTCCATCGCGTGACGCGGGCGCTCATTCGATCCACGACAGCGTGCGATTCTGAAAATACCGCCATGCCACTCCGGTAACACTAGTGTCAGCCTGAGCGCGCAATCGTCTGCGACGTTCGGCAATGTGTCATCACTTTGACAAAGGCTACGCTATGAACCAGGAAATCGACCATGCCGTGCTATCGGTGTTCACGGACCACAACGACGCGGACGACGCGATCAGAAAACTGGCCGCGTCGGGCTTCGACATGGAGAAGCTATCGGTCATCGGCAAGGGCTACCACTCGGAGGAACACGCGGTCGGCTTTTATTCGACCGGCGATCGCATCCGGACATGGGGGACGACCGGCGCCGTCTGGGGAGGAATATGGGGACTGCTGGTCGGTCCCGCGCTCTTTCTCGTGCCGGGCGTCGGTGTCGTCGCGATGGCGGGGCCCTTCGTGGCGACGCTGCTCACCGCGATCGAGGGCGCGCTGATCGGCGGCGGCATCTCGGCAGTCGGCGCGGCGCTCGCCCAGTTGGGTCTGCCCAAGGATCAGGCCATCAAGTATGAGAGCGCATTGAAGGCGGACGGCTTCCTGTTGATCGTCCACGGCACACAGGACGATATCGCGCAGGCGCACTCAATACTCGGCAACGTCGCGCCACCCGCAAGCGAAGCTTCCGTGCCCGCGCACTCGGCAACCTGAACCCGCTTTTTTGTGCCCTCTTTCTGCTGGAGATCGATCATGAGCAGGACTACCAGGTTCTATCGTTCCATCACGGCCGCCGGCCTGTTCGCGCTGGCTGCCTCAATGCACGTCGCGTCGGCCCAAACCACTGCGGGCTTGCCCGCCGTGCAAACCCAGAACCATGTGGAATACGTCACGGGCGGCATCGGGCACGATCAGGCGCTCGCGCTGCGCGATGCGGGACACACCTGGCCGCTCTCGCTGGGCTTTTTCGGCCCCCAAGGTGATTATCTCGCCAACGTGCATGTCGAGATCACCGCGGCGAATGCGCAGAAGCGGCTTCAGGTGGAATCCACCGGCCCGTACATGCTGGTCAAGCTGCAACCCGGCGCATATCACGTTATCGCCCGCTACGAAGGCAACACCCAGCAAAAGGACATCACGATCACGCAAGGCAAGAACGAGGCGGTTTCATTCAGATTCTGAGTTCGATGCGTGGTGTTCGGGTCAACTCGCCGGGGCGCGTCCAATGACGCGCCCCGGCGCACTTTGGCGCCGCCTCACGCGAGCATAATCGCTCGTGCGATTCCTAAAAATGCACTCCCCGTGCAATTGCCGCCGGCTCCGTTTACGCAGAATGGTCACACAGAAGCGGTTCGTGACCCATAGAGCCATCCGCGCGACATGTCCCATGTCGATCCGGCCGGATGCTCAACGTGAAAGGAGTAACAGGATGAGCCTCCCTCTCAGCGGCATCAAGGTGATCGACTTCACCGGCGTACAGTCCGGCCCCGCCTGCACGCAGATGATGGCGTGGTATGGCGCGGACGTCATCAAGGTCGAGCGGCCCGGCGTTGGGGACGTCACGCGCAACCAGTTGCGCGATATCCCCGATCTCGACGCCCTCTACTTCACGATGCTCAACAGCAACAAGCGTTCGCTGGAACTCAACACCAAGACGCCGGAAGGCAAGGCGATCATGGAGCAGTTGATCCGCGAGGCCGACGTGCTGGTCGAGAACTTCCATCCGGGCGCGATGGATCATATGGGCTTTACCTGGGAGCATCTTCAGGCGCTGAATCCGCGGCTCATTTTCGGCTCGGTCAAAGGCTTCAACGACGCCTCGCCCTATGTGCACGTCAAGGCCTACGAGAACGTCGCGCAATGCGCGGGCGGCGCCGCGTCCACCACCGGCTTCTGGGACGGCCCGCCCACCGTGAGCGCCGCCGCGCTTGGCGACAGCAACACCGGCATGCATCTGCTCATCGGCCTGCTCACCGCGCTGGTGGGCCGCGAAAAGACCGGCAAGGGCCAACGCGTGACGGTTTCGATGCAGGACAGCGTGCTGAACCTGTGCCGCGTGAAGCTGCGCGATCAGCAGCGGCTCGAACGCCTCGGCTACCTGGAGGAATATCCGCAGTACCCGAACGGCTCGTTCTCCGACGCCGTGCCGCGCGGTGGCAATGCCGGGGGCGGCGGGCAGCCGGGTTGGGTGCTCAAGTGCAAGGGCTGGGAAACCGATCCCAACGCATACCTCTACTTCACGATCCAGGAACAGAACTGGCCGAACACCTGCGACGCCATCGGCAAGCCCGAATGGAAAGACGACCCGGCCTACGCCACCGCTCAGGCGCGCCAGCCACGCCTTTTCGACATCTTCGCGGCGATCGAAACCAGGCTCGCGGACAAGACCAAGTTCGAAGCCGTGGACTATCTCAGCCAGTTCGACGTTCCCTGCGCGCCGGTGCTCAACATGAAGGAGATCGCCAACGACCGCTCGTTGCGCGAAAGCGGCACGGTCGTGGAAGTGGCGCAGAAAAAGCGCGGGACTTACCTCACGATCGGCAGCCCCGTGAAATTCTCGGACTTCACGCCGCAAATCCAGGGCGCGCCCCTCCTTGGTGAGCATAACGAAGAAATACTCTCGGGTCTCGGCTATAGCGCGGAGCAGATCGCCCATCTGCGCGAAGCGAAGGTCATTTAAGCCCGCGCGCAGCCGTGCATTCCGTTCACGCATACGAGGCCACACCTATGTCCGAACCGCAAATCAAGCCCGCCGCCACGGATGGTTTTCATCTCGTCGTCAAGGCGCTGCTCGCCAACCGCATCGACACCATCTACGGCGTGGCGGGCATTCCCATCACCGATCTGGCGCGTCTCGCGCAGGCCGAGGGCATTCGCTATATCGGGTTTCGTCACGAGCAATCGGCGGGCAACGCGGCCGCGATCTCGGGTTATCTGCGCCAGTGGCCAGGCGTGTGCCTCACGGTGTCGGCCCCCGGCTTTCTGAACGGGCTGGTGGCGCTGGCCAACGCCACCACGAACGGCTTTCCGATGATCCAGATTAGCGGTTCGAGCGACCGCGCGATCATCGATCTGCAACAGGGCGACTACGAGGAACTGGATCAGTTGAACGCGGCGCGTCCCTATGCGAAGGCGGCCTTCCGCGTGAACCGCGCCGAGGACGTGGGCGTGGGCGTGGCCCGCGCCATTCGCGCCGCGCTTTCCGGCCGCCCCGGCGGGGTCTACCTCGACATCACAGCGGCCGCGCTCGCCTCGACCACCGACGAAGCGACCGCCCAACAGTCGCTGATCGAAGTCGTCGATCCGGCGCCCGCCCGCGCGCCCTCGGCGCAGTCGGTCGAGCGCGCGCTAACGCTGCTTGCCGGTGCGCAGCGCCCGCTCGTCATCCTCGGCAAGGGCGCGGCCTACTCGCGCGCGGAAGGCGCGATCCGCGGCTTCATCGAGCAAACCGGCGTGCCGTTCCTGCCGATGTCGATGGCCAAGGGTATTCTCGAAGACGATCATCCGCTGTGCGCGGCGGCGGCGCGCTCCTTCGTGCTCGCGCAAGCCGACGTGGTCATGCTGGTGGGCGCGCGGCTGAACTGGTTGCTCGGCCACGGCCGCAGCCCGCAGTGGTCCGCCCAGGCGAAGCTCATCCAGATCGACATCGAGCCCACGGAATTCGACAGCAACCGGGCGATTGCCGCGCCCATTGCCGGGGACATCGCGTCGTCGATGCAGGCCCTGCTCGCAGGCTTGCCGGCGCGCCCCGTGCATGCGCCGCCGGCCTGGATCGAGCTCGTCTCGTCTCATCGTCAGCATAACGAAGCACACATGGCCGACATCCTCCGTGCGAATCCCGTGCCGATGAATTTCCATAGCGCGCTCGCGGCCGTGCGCGACGCGCTCGCGCAACGGCCCGACGTGTATGTCGTCAACGAAGGCGCGAATACGCTCGACGTTGCGCGCAATCTCATCGGCATGAAAGCGCCGCGCCTGCGCCTCGATGCGGGCACGTGGGGCGTGATGGGCGTCGGCATGGGCTATTCGATCGGCGCGGCGGTGACGAGCGGCAAGTCCGTCGTGGCGATCGAGGGTGACAGCGCGTTCGGCTTCAGCGGCATGGAGATCGAAACGATCTGCCGCTACCGTCTGCCGGTCGTGATCGTCATCCTGAACAACGGCGGGATCTATCGCGGCGACGACATCAATCGCGGGCCGGGCACCGATCCGGGCGCGACCACGCTCATGGCCAGCGCGCGGTACGACCGCATGATCGAGGCGTTCGGCGGTATCGGCTATCACGTCGAGCGGCCCGAGGCACTGAAGGCCGCCCTCGAAGCGGCGCTCGCGGCCGGCACGCCCGCGTTGATCAACTGCGTGATCGATCCGCACGCCGGCACGGAGAGCGGCCACCTCAAGAACCTCAACCCGAAGAGCGCGCTCACGGGCGCGAACTGAAGGCCGGCGATACAAGACACAAGGCACACGACTCAACGCGGACGCATCGCACCATGGAAACCACGACGACTCACGCACGGATTGCCGGGCCCTTCTCGGACCTTCTGGTGATCGACCTCACGCACGTGCTCAACGGCCCGTTCGGCACCAACCTGCTCGCCGATCTCGGCGCGCGCGTGATCAAGATCGAGCGGCCAGGACACGGCGACGACACGCGGCTGTACGGCCCGTTCGTCGACGACCAGTCGCTCTACTTCAGCTTTCTGAACCGGGGCAAGGAAAGCATCGTGCTCGACCTCAAGGCGGAGCCGGACCGCCTCGTGTTTCTCGACATGGTCCGCCAGGCCGACGTGCTCGCGGAGAACTTCCGCCCCGGCACGATGGAGCGGCTCGGCTTTTCCTATGACGCGCTTTCGGCCATCAATCCGCGCCTCGTCTACGCGTCGTCGTCCGGGTTCGGCCAGACGGGCCCGATGGCCGCGTGGCCCGCCTACGACACAATCGTGCAGGGCATGAGCGGCATACTGGAGGCGACCGGCTTCCCGGACGGTCCGCCCACGCGCGTCGGCACGTCGCTCTCCGACCTGTGTGGCGGCGTCTATCTTTTCTGCGGCATCGCCAGCGCGCTCTACGACCGGCAGAAAACGGGCAAAGGCGCGCAAGTGGACATCGCCATGTTCGACGCGACCATCGCGTTTCTCGAACACGGCCTCATGTCCTACGTGGCCACGGGGGTCGCACCGGCGCGCATCGGCAACCGGCATCCGTATATGGCGCCGTTCGACGTGTTCGACACCCAGGACCGCCCGCTCGTGATCTGCTGCGGCAACGATGAGTTGTTCCAGCAACTCTGCGCCGCCATCGGTCGCGAGCCGCTCGCGGGCGACGCACGCTTCGCGACCAATCGCGATCGCATGGACCATGTCGCCGACTTGAAGCACGAACTCGAAGCGACACTGAAAACGCGCGACGCCGAGCACTGGCTGCGCGTCATCCACGGCGCCGGGGTGCCGGTCGGGCCGCTGCTCGATGTCGCCCAGGCCGCGCAGCTTCCTCAAACGCAGGCGCGCAACATGATCATCGAAGCCGGCGGTGTCGCCATGGCGGGCAATCCCGTGAAAATCAGCGGCTACCCCGACCCGCGTGTGCGTCCCGCCGCGCCGAAACTCGACGAGCATGGCGCTGCGCTGCGGCAGGAGTTCGGCGGCTATGCCGGGGCGCACCGGACAACGGAGCAGGCAACGCCGCCCGCTTCCCCTTTGAAAACGACGGTTTGATGATCGATACGATCGGCGGGCGAAAGGGGCAAGCGCGTGCCCGCCGTGGGCCTGTGCCCCTTCCTCAATCGCCTGCCGTGCCGCCCGCGTGCGGCTGCGTCAACGCTTCGAGCAAGCGGTCGCGGAACGGATTGAGCACCGGCGGCCGGCGCAGGATGCACACGCGCAGGTCGCGCCGCGCCCACGGCTCCGCGAGCTTGAGGACGACGACATTGCCCGCCGCGCCGCCATCCACGGCCGAGCGCGCGACGATGCCGATGCCCGCCCCCGAGGCGACGAGCTTGACGATCGCGCCATAGCCGGAAACCTGCACGCGCAAATCCAGCCGCCCGCCCAGCGCGCTCGCATGATTCATGAGGAAGGTATGCAGCGCCGCGCCCGTGCGCAGGCTGATAAACGGCCGCCCGAGACATTCGGCAAAGGTGATGGACTCGCGCTGCGCGATATCGCTGTTGCATGCGGTCACCACCACGAGTTCGTCCTCGCGGTACGCGTGAAAATCCAGTTCGGGATGCTCGGCCTCCAGCGCCACCACGCCGAGGTCCGCACGCCCGGAAGCCACGGCCGCCACGATGTCGTGACTGAGCCGTTCTTCGAGCGAAATGCGAACGTTCGGATAGTCGGCGAAGAAGCGCGCGAGGTCGTCGGGCAAATAGGAGCTGATCGCGTTGTTGTTCGCGAACAGCGTGACGTGACCGACCAGACCGTTCGAATACGGCAATAGATCGGCGTTCATCTGCTCGAGTTGCGCGATGCACCGCCGGGCGTGCTCCATCACGATGCGCCCGGCCGGCGTGGGCGCCACGCCGCGCGCGAGGCGCACCAGCAAGGCCGCGCCCACCACGTCTTCCAGCCCCTTGATTCGCAGGCTAACCGAAGACGGCGCGAGATGGCAGCGCTCGGCGCCGCGGGTCACGCTACCCTCCTCCGCGACCGCGAGAAATACCTCCAGATCCGTCAGTTCATAGCGCATCGCGTGCTCCTTTCGAGCCGCGATTGTGACGCGAGCATTCGGATTTGACAAACGCTTCGTTTGAATTATCTCGATGTATCTATTCGTTCGAAGCCGTGATACTCGCTGCGACCCGCCGGTATTCACGGAGACGTTTCATGACTCACCCGACTTCACCCGACCACGCGCTGCCGCTTGCCGGCATCACCGTCGTCGCCATCGAACAGGCGCTCGCGGCGCCGCTTTGCACCTGCCGGCTCGCCGACATGGGCGCGCGCGTCATCAAGATCGAGCGCCCCGAGGGGGACTTCGCCCGCGGCTACGACGCCGCCGCGAACGGCAGCTCCTCCTATTTCCTGTGGACCAATCGCGGCAAGGAATCGGTCGTGCTCGACTTCAAGCAGCCCGACGACGCCGCGCTGCTGCACCGCCTCATCGCCAGCGCCGATGTCTTCGTGCAAAACCTCGCGCCCGGCGCCCTCACGCGCGCGGGCTTCGACAGCGCAACGCTACGCGAGCGTCATCCACGGCTCATCACCTGCGACATCACCGGCTATGGCACGGGCAGCGAAACGAGCAAGCTCAAGGCCTACGACTTTCTCGTTCAGTGCGAAAGCGGCCTCGTCAGCGTGAGCGGCGCGCCGGACCATCCGGGCCGCATCGGCGTGTCGATCTGCGACATCGGCGCGGGCATGAACGCGACCATCGCCGTGCTCTCGGCGCTGGCGCTGCGCTCGCGCACCGGCGCGGGCTCGGGCGTCTCGGTCTCGCTCTTCGACGGCGCAGCCGACTGGATGAGCGTGCCTTACGTGCACGAACGCTACGGCAACGGCGCGCCCGCGCCGCAAGGCCTGAAGCATCCTTCGATTGCCCCGTACGGCGCGTATCGCACGCGCGACGCACGCGATATCGTCATCAGCATCCAGAACGATCGCGAATGGGCCAAATTCTGCGCCGTGTTTCTCGGCGACGCCGATATCGCGATCGACGCCCGCTTCCAGACCAACAACGCGCGCGTGCAGAACCGCGAAGCGCTCGACGCGCTGATCGGCGCCGCGTTCGCCGCGCGGCCGCTCGTCGAAGCGTTGTCGCTCCTCGGCGACGCCAACATCGCCTACGGCCAGCTACGCGCGGTCGCCGACATGGCCGTGCATCCCGCGCTGCGCACCTGGCCGATGGCCACCGGCGGCGAGCCACTCCAGATGATCGCGCCGCCGGTGCGCGCGCCGTGGGACGCCCAGCGTTTCGAGGCCGCGCCGAAGCTTGGCGAACACACGGCGCGCATTCGCGCCGAGTTCGCCGCCGTGGCAGAGGAGGCCAGCGCATGAGCCAGGTCGATATTGCCACGCTGCGCGAATGGGTCGGCAAAACGGTGGTCGACGAAGACGTGCTCTCGGTGCGTCACGCGCATCTCATGGCCGCGACGATCGGGCAGGACGCGAGCGCGCTCACCGCGGGTTCGCCATTGCCGCCGTTGTGGCATTGGCTGTACTTCCTCGAAGGCCTTCCCCCGGAGCGCCTTGGCCGCGACGGGCATCCGCAGCGCGGCGGCTTCCTGCCGCCCGTGCCGCTGCCCAACCGGATGTGGGCGGGCGGGCGCGTGCGCTTCATCGAAGCGTTGCCGCTCGGCGGCGCGGTGCAAAAGCGTTCGACGATTCTCGCGGTGGAGCACAAGCAGGGCCGCTCGGGCGAACTCGTGTTCGTCACCGTGCAGCATGAAATCCTGCACGACGGGGTGGTGGCCGTGTCGGAAGAGCACGACATCGTCTACAAGGAGGCCTCGAAGGGCGGCCCGCCGCGCCAGGAAGTGCGACGCGAGCGCGGCGAACACCGCGAGCCGTTCGTGGCCACCTCGACCACGCTGTTCCGCTATTCGGCGCTGACCTTCAACGGGCATCGCATCCACTACGACCAGGACTACTGCCGCGAAGTGGAGGGGTATCCGAACCTCGTCATTCACGGCCCGCTGAACGCCACGCTCCTCGCCGGTCTCGGCCAGCGCCTCGCCGGCAAGCCGCTCAGGACGTTCGACTATCGCGGCGTGCAGCCGGCGACCCTCGGCAACGCGCTCACGCTCAACGCCACGCGCGCCGGCGACCGGCTGGAACTGTGGACCGCGTTACCCGACGAGCGCGTATCCATGCAGGCGAGCGCCACCTGCTGACACCGCCCCCGCTACAACAACATCAAGGAGACACCCGCATGACCGGCAGAACCGCCTTCACGGCAGTCGACCAGCCCGTGCCGTCGCACGAAGTCACGCCCGCCGCGCGCCGCATCGAACGGCGCGCGGCGCTCGCCAGCGTGATCGGCACCACCATCGAGTGGTACGACTTCTTCATCTACGGCACGGCGGCCGCACTCGTGTTCCCGAAGCTGTTCTTCGCGCATGGATCGTCAGGAGGACTACTGGCTTCGTTCGCGACGATCTTCGTCGGCTTCCTTTCGCGGCCGCTCGGCGCGGCCCTGTTCGGCCACATGGGCGACCGGGTCGGGCGCAAGTCCACGCTGATCGCCACGCTGCTGCTCATGGGCGTGGCGACATTCCTGGTCGGCTGCCTGCCCAACAGCCAGACGATCGGTGCCTGGGCGCCGTGGCTGCTCGCGCTGCTGCGCTTCCTGCAAGGCATCGGCGTGGGCGGCGAATGGGGCGGCGCGGTGCTGCTTTCGATGGAGTCGCACCACGGCCCTCGCCGCGGCTTCATGGCGAGCCTGCCGCATATCGGCGTGCCGCTCGGGCTGGTCGTCTCGGTGCTGGTGTGGAGCGCGTGCGCGAGCGCCACGGGCGACCATCTGCTCGACTTCGGCTGGCGCATTCCGTTCTGGATCAGCGGCGTGCTGCTCGTGATCGGCCTCGTGATCCGCTTCGGCGTGCCCGAAACGCGCGACTTCGTCGAAGCGAACCGCGCGCTGGAAACGCGCACGGAGCGCCGCCAGACGCCGCTTGCCGAAGCCCTGCGCACCCAGTGGCGCGCGATCCTGCTGTGCGCGCTGATCCGCCCCGGCGAGCAGGTGGCGTTCTACATGCTCACCACGTTCGTCGTGCTGTACGGCGCGCAGGATCTCGGCCTCGGGCGCGAGTTCGTCCTCAACGCCGTGCTGATCGCGGCCGTGGTGGCCTGCTTCGCGCTGCCGTTCTTCGGCCACGTTTCCGATCGCGTCGGCCGCCGCCGCACCTTCCTCACCGCTTGCGTGTGCATGACCCTCTTCGCGTTCCCGTACTTCTTCATGCTGGAGACGCAGTCGCATCTCATGGTGATCGCGGCGATGATCGTGCTCATGGTCATCCACGCCGCGATCTACGGAACCGAGGCCGCGTACATCGCCGAATCGTTCCCGCCGCATATCCGCTACACGGGGGCGTCGCTCGGTTATCAGGGTGCCTCGATCATCGCGGGCGGCCCCGCTCCGCTGATCTCGCTGTGGCTCTATCAGACGTTTCACAGCGGCTATGCCGTCGCCGCGTTCCTCGCCGCGATGTCTTTCGTGAGCGCCTGCGCTTCGTTCTTCCTCGGTCGCCCGGCGCGCAAGACGCGTTGACCGGCGTGACGCGGCGGGCCTGAGGGCACTTGAGGGCACCTGCGCGCGCCCGCCGCCATCCCTTGCCTTATCTCGCGGCACGCGTCACCAGACAAGTGCACCGATGCACGAAAACCGCCGCGCCTGACTTCCCCGGCGCGCCGCGCCGCCGCGCGAGCGCGATGGCCTAACCGCGTCGCCACGCCTTCGCCGCGCCATCTTCAACGCCTCCCCAAGCCCCCAAAAGCCCGTAGCCACGCGCCTGCGCGGCATCCCGAGGCCGTCTCCCGCGCGCCAATATATCGCCCCGGATACATCGAGTGGCATGGTCGTTGCTCCACTTTAGGAGAAAAACTTCCACCATCGTCACAAGGAGCGATCATGACCGAAGCGGTTGTCAAGGACACGGCGGGCGTGTCCAGGCTGGATTCAACGAGGCGGCTGAACGCCGAACGCAAGCGCGTGCTGATCGCGAGCGTGATCGGCTCCGTCTTCGAGTGGTATGACTTCGTCGTCTACGGCATTGCCTCGGCGCTCGTGTTCAACAAGCTGTTCTTTCCCGTGGTGGACCCGGTGGTCGGCACCATCGCCTCGTTCGGCACCTACGCCGTGGGCTATGTCGCGCGCCCGCTTGGTGGCGCGATATTCGGACACTTCGGCGACCGGCTGGGCCGCAAGGCCATGCTTTCGCTCACGCTGCTCATCATGGGCGTCGGCACGTTCCTGATCGGCTGCCTGCCCACGTATGCGCAGATCGGCCTGTGGGCGCCCGCGCTGCTGATCGCGCTGCGCTTCATGCAAGGGCTCGGCATCGGCGGCGAGTGGGCCGGCTCCATCCTGATGGCCGTGGAGCACGCGCCGCCGAACCGGCGCGGCCTGTTCGGCAGCCTCGTGCAACTCGGCTACCCGATCGGCGTGCTCGTTTCGACGAGCGTGTTCTCGGTGATGGCCTGGCTGCCGCAAGAGGACTTCCTGAGTTGGGGCTGGCGTTTGCCTTTCCTCGTGAGCATCCTGTTCGCGGCCGCGGGCGTACTGATTCGCATGCGCGTGGCGGAAAGCCCGGTGTTCGAGCGCGCCGCGCAGCCCGAAAAGCTCGCGAAGGTGCCGCTCATCGAGATCCTCACGCGCTATCGCAGGACTTTCCTGCTCGCGGTCGGCCTGAAGATCTCCGAAATCGCCTGGGTGAGCGTGGCGACGATCGTCACCATCAGCTACGTGACCATTCATCTCGGACTGCCAAAGAGCGTCATTCTGAACGGGCTGCTCTGGGCCGCCGCGCTGGAGCTGTTGACGATTCCGCTGTTCGGCCACCTTTCCGACCGGTTCGGACGACGAACGATGTTCCTGATCGGCTGCACCTTCTCCATCCTGTTCGCGTTTCCCCTGTTTCATCTGCTCGATACGCGCGACCCGGTCATCATCGCCATGACCATCGCCGTGGCGGTGAGTCTCGGCCAGGGCATCATGTTCGGCCCTGAAGCCGCGTGGATGTCGGAACTCTTTCACACGCGCCTGCGCTATAGCGGCGCCTCGCTCGGCTTTCAGCTAGGCGGCGCGATCTCCGGCGGCCTCACGCCGCTCGCGGCCGCGCTGCTCATGAACTGGGCAGGCGGCGCGACGTGGCCGGTGTCGTGCCTGCTGATCGGCACCGCGTGCATCACCCTGTTCGCGGCGTGGCTTGCGCCCGAAACAGCGCACGCACCGCTGCGCACGTGACGCGCGCCATCCCCATGAGCGATATGAACGACACCATGAACGCCTCACCCCACTCCATGCCGACCGAACACGCCGACGCCTGGCGCGGCCGCGTCGAGGCGCTGCATCTTTGCCCGCGCGCCTTCCTGCCGATGCGCGCCTTCGAGCGGATCGAACTGCTTGCGGGCAAGGGCATCGTCGGCGACCGCTATATGAACGAGAGCGGCTTCTACTCGCACAAGCCCGAGGAGGGGCGGCAGGTCACGCTGTTCGAGGCCGAAGCGCTGGAGGCGATCTGGCGCGACCACGGCATCCGTTTCGGCCCCGAGGAGCATCGCCGCAACGTGACCGTGCGCGGCGTGCCGCTGAACACGCTCGTGGGCCAGCGCTTCTGGCTCGGCGAGACGCTACTCGAAGCGACGCGTCTGTCCGTGCCCTGCCGCCATATCGAGGAGGTCACGGGCAAGCCGGTGTTCGACGCGATGGTGGGCCGCTCCGGGCTGAACTGCCGGATTCTCAAGGGCGGCTTCGTGCGGCTCGGCGATCCGGTCGAGGCCGGGAGTGCCCGCGCAACCGCATACGAGACGGAGCGCGCGTCATGAAACCGATCCGCACGGTCAAGACGGTGGTGTGCGAGATCGCCCCGGCAGGCGACGGCATCGCGCTCGTCCATCTCGCCGATCCCGACGACTGGGAACTGCCCGCCTTCGAAGCGGGCAGTCATATCGACCTGCATTTGCCGAACGGGCTCGTGCGCAGTTACTCGCTATGCGGGTCGCCCGCCGAGCGGCGGCGCTATCTCGTCGCGATCAAGCGCGAGGAGGCGGGGCGCGGCGGGTCGATCGCCGCGCACGCGCTGCGGCGCGGCGACGTGGTGCCGGTCTCGCTGCCCCGCGGCACGTTCAGGCTCGCCACGCGGGCGCGCGAGCACGTGTTCATCGCGGGCGGCATCGGCGTGACGCCGTTCGTCGCCATGGCCGGGCAACTGGCGCGCGACCCGGGTGCGAACGATACGGATCGCGAAGACTTCACGCTGCACGTCCTGCACCGTGGCGCGCCGCCGCTCGCGGCGCTGTGCGAGGCGCAACTGCCGCCCGCGAGCGTGGTGTATCACCGCTCCGGCGAAGGCCGCCCGCGCGCCGATCTCGCGGCGCTGATCGGCCCGTATCGTCAAGGGCGTCACGTCTATTGCTGCGGCCCCGACGCGCTGATGCAAGCCGTCGAGGCGCTCACGCGCGAGTGGCCCGCCGATCATGTGCACGTCGAGCATTTCGTGCCGCCCGCGCGCGCCGTCGATCCGGATGCGAAGCCGTATCGGGCCGAACTCGCGCTCTCGCGGCAAACCATCGACGTGCAGCCGCACGAAAGCCTGCTGCACGCGTTGCGCGCGCATGGCGTGGAGGTGGATGCGGCATGCGAGGGCGGCATCTGCGGCGCGTGCCGCGTGCGCTGGAGCGGCGGCGAGCCGGTCCACCACGATCGCGTGCTGACCGACGCGCAGCGCGCCCACGAAGTCATTGTGTGCGTGAGCGGCTGTGCGTCGGAGCGCCTCGTGCTGGAGCTTTAGGAAGCGCGCCGCGGGTCAGCCGCGCACGGGGCTGATGACGATGAGGTACTTGCAGGCCGTGCGCCCTTCGTTCTCGAAACGGTGCGGCACGTCGGCGCGGTAGTACATGGCGTCCGACGCGTTGAGCACCGCGCGCGTCGCGCCGACCGTCACGACGAGCGAACCCGACAGCACGTAGATGTACTCCTCCACCGGCATGGTGTGCGCGACGAGCGGGCCGGTGTCGGACTTAGGCGGCATTTCCGCCATGACGAAGTCGAGCCCGCGACCCGGCAGGATTGGCGAGAGCACGCGGCGCGAAAAGCCCGTTTCCGCGTCGACGAGCACGACCTGCTGATCGGCGCGCATGAGCACGACGTCCTGCGGCGGCGTTTCCTGGCCGAGCAGGCGCGCCACGGTCGTATCGAGCGCGTCGACGAGTTTCGAGAGGATCGACGTGGAGGGCGACGACTGGCCCCGCTCGATCTTGGAGATCATCGCGCGGCTCACGCCCGATGCGCTCGCCAGCTCGTCGAGCGACATGCCCTTGAGCTTGCGCTGGCGCCGCAGTTCGCCGCCGAGCGCGCCCGCTGCCGATGACGCCGGTGCTTCGTCTGCGTCCGCCGGCTGAGCCGCCGGAGCCGTCTGCTCGCGAGGTTCGGTGGGTTCAGTCGCGTGGCGCGCGACCGTCTTCGCTTTCATCACCATCTGGTCCGCATTCGTTTCGATGGCGTGATTTTATAGCGAGACGAATGCGCGGCGGTCGCCGCCGTTCAGCGCATCAGCCGAGACAGTCCGCGTGCGCGCGCAAGGCGCGGCGCGCGTAGTAGGCGAACGTCACGCGGTCGCGCTTGTCGGTGGACACCCAGTCGTGCGCCTCGTTGGCGAGCGCGGGCGGCAGCGGCTTGATCGTGCCGGCGGCCATCGCAAGCAGTTGCAGCCGCGCCGCTTTTTCCATCAGCAGCGCGAGCATGCACGCCTCTTCCACCGACTTGCCGACTACCAGTTGACCGTGATGCGCGAGCAGGATCGCACGCTTGTCGCCGAGCGCCGCCGAAATGATCTCGCCCTCTTCGTTGCCGACCGGCACGCCGGGCCACTTTTCGAGGAAGGCGCAGTCGTCGTAGAGCGGGCTCGTGTCCATGTGCGACACGTTCATGGGTACTTCGAGCATCGACAGCGCCGAGACGTGCGGCGGATGCGTGTGGATGATGCAGTTGATCTCGGGGCGGGCGCGGTAGATCCACGTGTGAAAGCGGTTCGCCGGATTCGGGATGCCTTCGCCCGCGACCACTTCGAGGTCCTCGTTCACTTCGATCAGGTTGGATGGCGTGATCTCGTCGAAGCCGTGCCCGAGACGCTGCGTGTAGTACGTGCTGCCGTTGCCCGAGCGCCCCGTGATCTGCCCCGCGAGCCCCGAATCGTGGCCGCCGTCGAACAGGATGCGGCACGTGAGCGCCAGTTTCTCCGGCAGGCTCCACGCGCCGTCGCTGACACCGGCCTCCAGACGACGCTCCGCGAGCGCCACGAGTTCCTGCTTCGACATGTCGAGCGTGCTGGCCATGCTGTCCCTCCGAGGATTTCGCATAAAGTGGAATTTACTCTACTTTATGAGAATTTGCGGAGGAAGTAAAGCAGGCGTCCAATCTGTCCCGGCGGACCAGCGCGGTGCGCAGGAGCACCGCTTTCGTGCTGCTTCCGAAAAACCGAAGCAGACAAATTCTCTTCTGATTTGTGCGCGGTTTTTGGGGCTTCTACATTCAGTTCACCGGAATGCGGCGAAATGCCGTACCCAAGGACACAACCCCGCACCCTAGAGGACAGGCGATGCCCACGTTCCCCCCCAATCCACGCTGCGCCCTCCGGCGCGCGCGTCCCGCTCCGGGAGGCCAGGCATGACGGAACTGATTCAGTACCTCGTGTCCGGCCTCGTGGTCGGCTGCATCTACGGACTCGTCGCGATCGGCTTCACCGCCGTCTACAACGCCACGCACATCGTCAACTTCGCGCAGGGCGAGACGTCGATGCTGGCCGCGCTCGCCGCCGCCAGCCTCATCGCGCTCGGCACGCCGCTCGTCGTCGCACTGGTGCTTGCCGTGGGTTTCGTCGCGCTCGTCAACGTGGCGATCGAGAAGGTCGCGATCCGACCGATCGGCAACGACGTGACGCGGGGCATCATCATCACGATCGGCGTGGGCATCGTCGCGCAAGGTGTCGCCGCGCTCGTCTGGGGCACCGACGCGCAGCCGCTGCCGGCGTTCTCCGGTTCGGGATCGATGAACCTGCGCGGCGTGGCCGTGCCGCGTCAGGCGCTCTGGGTGTTCGGCACGACCGCCGTGCTGATGGCGGGGCTCTATCTCTTTCTCACACGCACCTATCTCGGCAAAGCGTTTCGCGCCTGCGCAATGAACCGCGACGCTGCGGGCCTCATGGGCATACCGACCCGCTCGATGCGCGGCATCGGCTTCCTGCTGTCGGGTTTCGTCGGTGGCGTGGCCGGCGTCATCATCGCGCCCATCGCGCTGATGCAGTACGACAGCGGCACGCCGCTCGGCATCAAGGGCTTTGTCGCCTGCATCATAGGCGGCTTCGGCAACCCGCTCGGCGCGGCCGTTGGCGGGCTGCTGCTCGGCGTACTCGAAGCGCTGTGCGCGGGCTATCTCAGCTCGGGCATGAAGGACGCCATCGCGTACGTGCTGCTGCTCGTCTTCCTGCTGGCACGCCCAGGCGGCCTGCTCGGCGAATTCGGAGGCGCGCGCGCATGAAGGCCGTCCTGATACTCGTGGCCGCGCTGGCCGCCGCGCTCGCGGCGGGCAACGCCTACCTCGTCAACCTGCTCGTGGTGTGCGCGATCTACGCGATTCCGGCGATCGGCCTTTCGATGCTGATGGGCTACACCGGCCAGATTTCGCTCGGTCACGGCGCATTCGTCGCGTTCGGCGCGTATCTGGCGGCCTGGCTCACACGTACGCTCGATCTCGATCCGTGGCTCGGCGTGATCGCCGCGACCGCGTGCTCGGCCTTGCTCGCCTGGTGCGTCGGCTGGATCGTGTTCCGCCTGAAGGGCCATCACCTCGCGATGGCGACGCTCGCGCTCGCGCTGATCGTGCATATCGTGCTGGTGCAATGGCGCAGCGTGACTGGCGGCCCGGACGGCCTCTCAGGCATCCCCGCGCTCACGATCGGTTCGTTCAGCCTCGCTTCCGATCAGGCCGTCTACGTGCTCGCCTGGGGCCTCTGCGCGCTCGGTCTCGCGATGGCGCACAACCTCGCCTCTTCGCCCATGGGCCTCGCCATGCGCTCGGTGAGCGAAAGCGAGCGCGTCGCACTCTCGCTCGGTATCGATGCGGCGCGCGTCAAACGCAAGGTGATCGCGCTGAGCGGCGCGTATGCCGGCCTTGGCGGCGCGCTTTACGCGTACTGGATGGGCTACATCAGCCCGGACCCGTTCAACGTGAGCTTCTCGATCAAACTGCTGCTGATCGTCGCCCTGGGCGGCGCAGCCGGCGTGTGGAACGTGCTGTTCGGCACGTTTGTCGTGGTGATCGTCAGCGAATGGCTCAAGCCGTTCGGCAGGCTCGACGTGGTGATCTACGGCGCGCTGCTGGTCAGCGTGATGATCTTCATGCGCGACGGACTCGTGGCGACATGCGCAGCCCAGTTGCGGCGCTTGCGCCAGCGCGCCGCACTGCCTCCGCTCGCGCCGGGCGACGTGCTACGTGACAAGGAATCCTTATGACTTCGTCTTCTCCGGAAACCCTGCTCGAAGTCAACGGCGTGTCGGTCCGCTTCGGCGGCCTGCAAGCCCTATGCGATGTCGGTTTCGACGTGCGGCGCGGCGAGATACTCGCGCTGATCGGCCCGAACGGCGCAGGCAAGTCCACGTTGCTCAACGTGTTGTCGAGTTTCATCGCGCCGCAGACCGGCGAGGTGCGTTTGAAGGGCCGCGCGATCAGCGGCATGACGCCCGACGCGGTCAACCGCTCAGGCCTTGCGCGCACCTTCCAGGCCGCCGAGATCCTGGCCGGCATGACCGTCCTCGATAACGTGGCGTGCGCCGGCGTGGCGCGCGCCAGGACCGGCATGCTACAGGGCATGACCCATCCGTTCGCCACCGCGCGCACGCTCACGGCGCTGCGCGCACACGCCGCCGCGATGCTCGACCTGGTCGGCCTTGGCGCACTGGCGGGACGTCCCGCGGCAGCACTGACGGCGGGACAGCAGCGTTTGCTCGCCGTCGCGCGCGCGCTCGGCAGCGACGCCGAACTGCTGCTCCTCGACGAGCCCGCCGCAGGGCTCACCACCGACGAAAAAAAGCTGCTCGCAGCCGCGATTTGCCGCATTCGCGAGCGTGGCGTCACGGTGCTTTTCGTCGAACACGATCTGGCCTTTGTGAGCAGCCTGGCCGACCGCCTCGTCGTGCTCAATCACGGCGCGGTGCTCGCGAAAGGCGATCCGCAAACGGTGCGTCACGATCCGGCGGTGGTCGCCGCGTATCTCGGCAACACCGACGTGCGCGCCGAACGCCAACCGGCGCGCACTGTCACGCCGGACGCGGGCGCCGCGCCCGTGTTGCGGCTCGATCGCCTGAGCGTGCGCTACGGCCAGGCCGACGCGCTCGTCAACGTGTCGCTCGAAGCGCGGCGCGGCGAGATCGTCACGCTGATCGGCGCAAACGGCGCGGGCAAGTCCACGCTGCTCAAGGCGATCGCCGGGCTCGTCGCGCCGGTGTCGGGCGGCATCGCGTTCAATGGCGAATCGATCGCGCGCCTGCCGATGGAGCGCCGCACCGCAGCCGGCATCGCGCTCGCGCCGGAAGGACGCCAGTTGTTCGGCACGCTGAGCGTGCGAGACAACCTCCAGATGGGCGGCTACACCGGCCTGCGCGGCGCCGGACTCCTGAACCTGTTCCACCCGCGCCGCGCCGTCGCGCGCGCAATGACCGAGACGATGGACGACATCCTCACATTCTTCCCGCGCCTGAAAGAGCGCATCGACCAGCAGGCGGGCACGCTGTCCGGCGGCGAAGGGCAGATGCTGGCGATTGGGCGCGCGTTGATGAGCCGCCCGCAACTGCTGATGCTCGACGAGCCCTCGTTCGGGCTCGCGCCGCAGGTCACGCGCGAAATCCTGGAATCGCTGCCGCGTCTCGCCGAACGCGGTATCACGGTGCTGCTGGTCGAGCAAAACGCGCATTGCGCGTTGCAGGTCGCCGATCGCGGCTACGTGCTCGTCAACGGCCAGATCGCGCTGGAAGGCCGCGCCGACACCCTGCTCGATTCGCCCGACATCGGCGAGGCGTATCTCGGCTGGCAAGACGCTGCATCCAGCGAGGCCGCATGATGGAACGCCACGACGAAACCGTATCGTCCGCGCCTGCGATGCACGAGCAAGCCGACCGGGTCGCGCTTGAAGCCATCGCGGCGAGCCGCCCGGTGCTGCACGCGCTCCGGCGCGCAGGCGAAGCGATCCGCTGGCCCGAGCGTACACTGCTGCACGCGGGACCACCGCTGGACGGGAGCGCGCCGCCGCCCCTACTTCATTCCGCCGCGCACGCCGCGCTGTTCGAGGGCTGGGCAACGTCGGTCGATGAAGCGCTAGCGGCCATCGAAGCGCGCGAGATCCTGCTCGCGAGCGCGCAGGAGCACGACTGCGTCGTGCCGCTTGCGGCGGTGCTGTCGCCTGGCCAGTACGTGCAGGTCGTCTCCGATGCCGCGGGCCGCGGCCGCACGATTCACGCCGCGCTGAGCGGGGGAAGCGGCCCCGCAATACGCCTGGGCATGGACGATCCGCAGGTGAGCGCGCACCTGCATTGGGTCAACGGCCCGCTCGCGCAGGCGATCGGGGCGCGCCTGAATGCACCGGTCGATCTCGCCGCGATCGCAGACGCGGCGCTCGCGGACGGGGACGATTGCCACGGCCGTACGATCGAAGGCACGCGCCTGTTCGTCGTGCAGCTTGCCGCACAAGGCGGCTGGGCCAACGACGCAGTGCAGCGATTTTTCGACACGTCGCCGGGGTTCTTTCTGAACACGTGGATGGCCGCGTCGCGCTGCATGCTGAGCGCGGCGGAAGGCATAAGCGGCAGCGCGATCGTCACGTCGATGGGCGCGAACGGAAGCCGCGCGGGCATTCGCCTCGCGCATGCGCCGCAGCGATGGTTCACCGTCGAGGCGACGACGCCCGTCGGTCGTTTCGACACCGGCTTTGGCGCGAGCGACGGTCTACCCGCAATCGGCGATAGCGCCGTGGTCGAGGCGCTCGGCCTTGGCGCCATGTGCATGCATCGCTCGCGTGCCCAGCAAGACAACCTTGGCGCGTTCATGCAAGCCTCGCCCGAAGCGCTCAACGCAATACTGCTACGCGCGCTTCATCCGGCGTTCGTGCGCGGCGCGACGCGCGTTGGCCTGAGCGCGCGCAGCGTCGTGGCGAGCGGACTGCGGCCCGCCGTCGCGCTGGGCATTCTCGATTCGAACGGACGGCGCGGGCGCATCGGCGGCGGCGTCTGGACCGCACCGCCCGCGCTGTTCGAAAGCGCACTGACCGCCCTCTTCCCCTGACACCACAAGAACGGAACACTCGACATGAAACGCACGCTTCGCATTACCTTCGGAATCCTTATTTCATTGGGAATCTGCCGCGCCACGCTTGCCGCCGACGACATCAAGATCGGTGGCCTGCTGGAGACGTCGGGCTTCGTGGCCTCGCTCGGCCAGCCCGCGCTCGAGGGCGCGCAACTGGCCGTGGATCAGGTCAACGCGGCGGGCGGCATCAAGGGCCGCAAGTTGAGTCTCGTGAACATCAACACCGAAAGCGACAATACCAAAACCGTGTCGGCACTCAAGCGTCTGACCACCCAGGAAAATGTGATCGCGATAATCGGACCGTCGAGCAGCGGCTCGAACTTCGCAGTCGTCGACGCGGTCGAGCGCGCGAAGGTTCCGATGATCGGCATCGGCGCCACACGCGGCATCGTGCTGCCGCCCGAGCGCCGCAAGTACACGTTCCTCGCACCGCTCACCGACGTCGTCGTGCAAAGCGTGATGCTTCAGGACATGAAAAAGCGCGGCATCACGAAGATCGCGATGCTGCATTCGGATGTCGCGTTCGGCACCAGTGCGAGCGACAGCCTGGAGAAGCTCGTCAAGGACTACGGCATCACGCTCGTCGATAACGAAACCTTCGGCAACGGCGACACCGACATGACGCCGCAGCTCACGAAAATCCGCGGCGCCGCGCCGCAGGCGACGGTGATCTGGGCAACGGGCCCCGGCCTCGCCATTGCAACGCGCAACTATCGCGCGCTCGGCATCAAGGCCCCGCTCTATCTCACGCACGCCGCGAACGATTTCAACTTCCTGCGTCTGGCGGGCGACGCCGCCAACGGGGTGCTGCTGCCTTCGTCGAAAATCTACGTCGCCGGCGAACTGCCCGACTCCGATCCGCAAAAGCGAGTACTGACCTCGTTCTCGGCAGCGTATCAGGCGAAATACGGACACCCTCCGGCCACGTTCGCGGGTAACGGCTATGACGCCGCCATGCTGCTCATCGACGCGATCCGCCGCGCCGGCGACAAGCCCGAGGCGATCCGCGACGCACTGGAAAACGTACAGGACTACGTAGGTGTGACGGCGCGCTACACCTATGGCCCGCAGGATCACTTCGGCACGCGCCCGGACAGCGTGGAAATGCTCACCGTCGAGCAGGGAAAGTTCACGCTCGCGCATTGAAGCGCGCTCTCCAACGTCGCTTATTCCTCGCGGGAATCAACGCCAGCCATGAACCGCAATCCATTCGTATTCGCACCCGTCGCGCCGTCGCACGCCAACGACGCGAACGGCGACCCCGCCGGGCTGCGCGAGCGCCGCAAGCGCACCGCTTCGGCGGCCTTTCACCTGCTCGCCTCGCTGCATATGAACCTGGGCGTCTCGGGGCATCTCTCGGTGCGCGATCCGGTGCGCGCCGACTGCTTCTGGGTCAATCCGTTCGGCGTCGGCTACGGCGCAATGCGCGCGGCCGATCTCGCGCTCGTTTCGCACGATGGCGACGTGATCGAAGGACACGCGATCAACGCCGCCGCTTTTGCGATCCACGCGCAGATCCATCGCGCGCGCCCCGAGGTCGTGTGCGTGGTGCACGGCCACCCCCCGCACGCCACCGCCTGGTGCGCACTCGGACGCTTGCTCGATCCGATCAACCAGGACGTGTGTGCGCTCTACGACGATCACTGCGTCTACGCGCAAGACAGTGGACTCGTCGTCGAGCTGAGCGAGGGCGAGCGCATTGCCGGTGCGCTCGGCGCACGCAAGGCGGCCCTGCTGCGCAATCACGGCCCACTGACGGTGGGACGCAGCGTCGAGGAAGCGCTCTGGTGGTTCCTGCTGATCGAGCGCTCGGCGCGCATTCAAATACTGGCGGAGGCGGCCGGGAAGCCCTCGCTGCTCCCGTCTCAAACCGCGCACTCGATCGCGCAAGGCATCGGCTCACCGGCCTTCGGTCATTTTCAAGGCTCGACCTGTCTCGCGGAATACGCGGCACTGGGACACGAGCGCGCTTTCACGCCTCAGGAAAACCGTAGCTAGCGGGCTTATTTGTGAATGTCGCCCAGCGCTTGGCGCCGCTAGCATCGTATTGGAACCGTCATCCCCAGAGTGAACCCATGACTCAGAAAACCATTTTGATCAAACCCTACTCGGCGTACGAGCGGGAACGCCAACCGGCGGAAAATGCGGAGCTCACGCACGTCGAGAAAGGCTCGCCGATGGGCGAGTATCTGCGCCGCTTCTGGCAGCCTGTCGCGCTCAGCACGGAACTCGGCGAATTGCCCAAGGCCGTGCGCATGTTCGGCGAGGATCTCGTACTGTTTCGCGCGAAGAACGGCAAGCCGGGCTTGCTCGAAAAGCATTGCAGCCATCGCGGCACCTCGCTCGAATTCGGCATCTGCGAAGACGAGGGCTTGCGTTGCTGCTACCACGGCTGGCTGTTCGGCGTGGACGGCACGATACTCGAAACGCCGGGCGATCCGCCCGATTCGCAATTGCGTTTTAACGTGTGCCATGGTGCGTATCCGCTGCACGAATATCGCGGCATCATCTTCGGCTACTTCGGGCCGCCTCAGGAGAAGCCCGAGTTTCCGCTGTTCGACACCTACGCCATCGACGACGACCGGCTCGTGCCGTACTGCCTCACCTATCCCTGCAACTGGCTACAGGTGCACGAAAACGTAATGGACCCGGCGCACGCGGTGTTCCTGCATACGCGCATCAGCTTCACGCAATTCGCGGAAGCCTGGGGCGAGCTGCCCGACATGGATTTCGTGCCGACGCCCGCCGGCATGATCTACGTGACGACCCGGCGCTGGAAGGACAAGGTGTGGGTGCGCTCGAACGACATCATCCTGCCGAATCTCGCGCAGGTCGGCCACATCTGGGAAGATGGTCAGGATGACAAATGTTTCGCGCGCGTGGCGATCACGCGCTGGACTACGCCGATCGACAACCAGACTTGCCGCATCATCGGCTGGCGTCATTTCCACCCCGACGCGGACCCGCGCGGCATTGCCGACGAAGCGCAATGCGGCGTCGAGTCGGTCGACTTCTTCGGCCAGAACGGCGCGCGGCCGTACGAGGACCGCCAACGCATGCCAGGCGATTACGACGCACAGGTATCGCAACGGCCAATTGCCGTTCATGCGCTCGAAAACCTCACGCGCTGCGACCGCGGCGTCGCGATGCTGCGCCAGTTGCTCCGTCGGGAAAGCAACAAGGTTGCGCAGGGCGGCAAGCCTTCGGTGTCGCCGCTGCGCACGGACGGGGCCACGCCGACCTATGCGCACGACACGGTCATCAGCGCCCCACCGCGCGAAGACGACGCGGCGTTCATCCGCGAGGTCGGCAAGACGATCACGGGCATCGTCGTGCGCGGCGAGCATCACGAAGCCGCGGACCGCGACCGCCAGGTGCGCGCGCGCATCGAAGACTACGCGCAGTCGCTCGCCGGCACCACGGTCTGAATCCCCATCGACACCGCTGTTCTTTCAAAGGCACACGAAACATGAGTCAACCCATTCACCCCGGCACGGTTGCCTGGACCGGCGACAACCCCGGCATTTACCTGAAGGAGCGCGACGACGGCGAATGGACCAGCCTCGCCGCCAGCTTCAAGATCAACTACTCGCCTTTCGGCATGGGCAAGGGCGTGCTGCTACTGGAAAAGCCGGGCGTAGCGGCGAGCCTGCCGCAAGCGTGCAACGTGTGCATCGCCGACAACGAAGCGCTCGCACGCTATCTGATGGAGCATTTCTTCAGCAAATTCGCGGCATTCCGCATTTCGGCGGGCACGGCCGCCGTGCAGTATCTGCCGCTCACGGATTCGCGCTCGGTCGGCGACACGCGCTCGCGCTACCAGGAGATTCTCTGTTCAGGCGATCTGGAAGTGGTGATGACGTGGAGCCGGCTTGGCACGCCCTACGCGGTCGACATGCCCGCGGAAAAAGGCCCGACGTTAAAGCACGAGATGTACAGCCTCTTCATCGACGCGCAAGACGCCAGCATCGAGGTGAACGGCCGCGCGCTGGCAGGCAAGGTCACGACGCGAAACTTCGACGGCGGCAAGAAAAGCTCGGCGTTTCTGGCGTTTTCCGAATCGTGGATGGAGATGCCCTGAGCGTCGACGGAACCCGGGCCCTCAGCCTCGCATAACACCGGCTCCGACGATCACGGCGATTCGATCGTGAGCGTATCGACGATGGACGCGATGCGCTCGACGATTGCCGCCGCGACACGCGGATAGTGATAGCGGTACGAATACGCGACCACGATATTGGGCTGACGTACAAGCGAGTCGAACGGGCGCGAAACGATACGGCCGATGCCCGGCACCATGTATGGCGGACAGAAGTTGAGCAACGAGAAACCGTGTCCCGCCGCGACAAGGCCAAAGAGCATGTTCAGCGACGTGACCGAATGCGCGATGCGTGGCAGCACGCCGTGCGAGCTGAAGGCCGAAAGCATGTATTCGCGCGTACGTGGGAGGTCGAGCAAGATGAACGGTTCGGTGTTGATTTCGGCGGCGGGAATATGCGTGCGCGCGCAAAGCGGATGATGGGGCGGCAACACGACCTGCAATGGCGCGCCGCGCAACGTCATGATCTGGATGCCCGAAGGAATTTCGAAGTCGTACAGCACGGCCAGATCGAGCGTGCCGGTGCGCAGTCCTTCGATCAGGTATTCGTGGTGGCCTTCGGTCCACGTGAGCTTCGCATTGGGAATGTCGGCGCGCACCGTGTTCAGAAGCGACGGAATGACGAGAGGCGCAAACGTGGTCAGACACCCGACTTTCACCTGCCCGCGCAGCGCGCCGCGATCGAGCGTGCCGGGCACAAGCAACTCGTTCGCGTTTTGAAGCACGGCGCGGCATTGCACGGCAAACTCGCTGCCCGCTTCGGTAAGCAGCAGCCCGCGCGCGTGTTGCCGGTTGAACAGCGTGACGCCCAGCGTGCCTTCGAGATGCGCGATCGCCGCTGAGACGGCGGGCGATGAAACATGAAGCACGGCCGCGGCCTTTTGCACGGATTGATGCTGGGCGGCGGCGAGAAAGTACGAAAGTTGTCTGAGCGAAAAATCCGGCGCCCGGATCGGCCCGTCGCTGTTTTCCTCCGGGTCGGGTCTGGAAAAGTTCATGTTGGGCGAGCAGTTCGATTGCGGCGGGATAGTCGCGGCGAGTCGGTAAAGGAAAAGGCAAATGTCACCAGAGAATACATGTGTGAACGACGATCCGGCAACCGGTGAGTCCGCCAGGCAGACGAGGCGCCCGATGCCAGGTGGCGCGTATTGCCTCGGCGAAGCGGTCGTGCTCGACGGCGAGACGCGTGTGCCCGTGCTCTCCCGGATCGCATCCACGACGGAGCATGCCACACCGCTTTCGCCACAACGCTTGACGTTCACCGTTCCAACGCGCGATGGCGCGGCGTGCGTACCCTCGCTAACGCCGAGTCATGCGCTGAGCGTGCCGCCGCATCTTTGCGAACACGACGCGTTGCTGTTGCCGGGCGACTGGACGAAAGCGTGGGTGGCGCTGATGAAGCGGCTGAATCTGCAAGCCCACGAAACCGTGCTGATTCACGAGGCGCACACGACAACCGGCATGCTCGCAACGCTGCTCGCCGCAGAAACCGGCGCCCAGGTGCTGGCGCTTTGCGATTGCGCGCATGCCGCGCGCCGCCTGATCGCGCTCGGGGCCGGCGAGGCGGCGACGTATGCGTCGGCCTGGCCGGAGATCATGCGCGAGCACGGCGGAGCCGATGTGGTGCTCGATCTGGCGGGCGGACGCCATGCGGGCGAGTCGACGCTCTGTGCACGACGTCATGCGCGCATCGGCGTGATGGACGCGGCGACCCGAGATCTCTTCGACGAAACGCAGTGGCGGCGTTTCGTCTCCCGTCAGCTTGCATTGATCATCACCGACTGGTCGCCCCTGCGCGAGGCCGCGAGCGCAAGCGAGGCGGCGCAGGAATTCGAGGCGATGACGCGCACTTCCGCCTGGGATCGATTTAAAAGCTGCCGCCGCGAATCCCCTATCGAATCTCTCTGTGACCATTGACCCATGAACACATACCATGACGCTGCGCCGCTCACGGCGCTCGCTATCCGCCACGGGCTCGTACAGGGGCACCTCACGCACGACGACGTGCTCGATCGAATCGACGCCCGCATCGCGTCATGCGAGTCCCACGTCAAAGCATGGGTGGCGTTCGACACGAGCACGGCGCGCACCGATCTTTCAAAGGGAAACACCTCGACTACGGGCGACGCGTTGCTCGCGGGCGTGCCGATCGGCGTGAAGGACATCTTCACGACGCGCGATTTTCCAACGCACTACGGCTCGCCGATCTACGCGCACGGCGTCGTGGCTGACGACGCCGCGTGCGTCGCGCTCGCACGCGCGGCGGGCGCACTCGTCATCGGCAAAACGGTGACAACCGAATTCGCGTACTTCCAGCCCGGCCCGAGCGCCAATCCTCACGACGTGCGGCGCACGCCCGGCGGTTCGTCTAGCGGATCGGCAGCGGCGGTCGCGGCCGGCATGACACCGCTTGCATTCGGCTCGCAAACGGCCGGGTCGTTGATCCGCCCGGCGTCGTATTGCGGGGTGTTCGCGTTGAAGCCGACCTACGACGCGTGCAGTCTCAACGGTGCGAAAGCCATGTCACCGTCGCTCGACACATTGGGCTGGCTTGCCCGATCGGCCGATGACCTCGAACTGCTGCGTGCCGCGCTGACCCTGGAGCGTTTCGACGCGCTACCGGAACTCGAAAACCGTGCACTGCGCATCGCGATACTGCCCGGTTACGAACAGGAGCCGATCGAGGCCGCCGCACACGATGTGCTCGATAGCGCGCTAGTCCGTCTTTCGCGAGCGGGCGTGTCGATCATTTCGCTCGACGTGCCCAATGACATGCATGTGCTGGTCGATGCGCAGAAAACCGTGCAGGCCTATGAAGCGGCGCGGTCGTTCAAGTCCGAATGGCGCACGAAGCGCGATTTGTTGAGCGCGCCATTTGCGAGGCTGATTGGCGACGGCCTCGCGACAACCGGCACGGCGTACGACACGGCGCGCGAACTGGCCGCCCGCTCGCGCAACGCGTTCGCCGCGCTCACGCGCGAGGTCGATGCGGTGCTGACGCTCGCCGCGCCGGGCGAGGCGCCCATCGGGCTGGAGGCAACGGGCGACCCGGTGCTGAGCCGCTCATGGACGCTGCTCGGCCTGCCGTGCGTCAACGTGCCGGGTTTGCACGGACCCAACGGCCTGCCGCTCGGCTTGCAGGTCATCGGCAAGCCGAAGCAGGAGCGTCGGCTGCTTGCCATTGCCAAACGCCTGAACTGTTTGATCGAACAAGGCAACTGAAATGAAACTGATCGTCGAGAAAAATACCCCCATCGCCCCGGCCGTGCGACTCATCACGCTGCGCGCGCAGGACGGTTCGCAGTTGCCGCCCTACACGCCGGGCGCGCACCTGAAGTTTGCGATTCCGGGCACGCACCTGCATCGCGAGTATTCGCTGACCGGTGATGGCTACCCCGGCCACACGTACGAAGTCGCAGTGCTCAAGCGTGGCGCGGGTTCGATGTGGATGCACGCGTTGCAGGCGGGCGAGCGCGTGGAGGCGCAACTGCACAACGCGTTTGCGCTCGAACCTGCCGAAGACGGCCATCTGCTGATCGCGGGCGGCATCGGCATCACGCCCATCCTCTCGATGGCGCGGCGGCTGGCTCGCGATGGCATGCGCTTCTCGTTGCACTACGCTTCGAAGGCGCCGGCGAGCGCTGCGTTCGGCGCGGAGGTCGCGGCGCTCGGCGCACATTGTCACTTGCATGGCGGCAGCCCGAATGCGCTAAGGGCCAGGCTCGCCGAAGTCCTTGCCTCGCCGCGCCCGGGCGCGCGCCTGTATGTGTGCGGACCGCAGGCGATGATCGCCGAGGTTGTGGGAACCGCGCAGGCTTCTGGCTGGCCTGCCGGGCGCGTTCATGTCGAGCTGTTCGAAGGCGCGCTGGCCGCTTCGGGCGATCAGCCCTTTGATGCCGAGTTGAGTCTGAGCGGTGTGACCGTTCATGTCGAAGCGGGCCAGAGCCTGCTCGACGCATTGATCGCCGCCGGCGTGGAGCCGCTTTACGACTGCAAGCGCGGCGAGTGCGGCATGTGCGTGACGCCCGTGCTTGCCGGAGAGCCGGATCATCGCGACAAGTATCTGTCGGCTGGCGAGCGCGCAGCAAATCAGTCGATCTGCGTTTGCGTGTCGCGCGCCCGCTCTTCCCACATCACGCTTGGCCTCTAGAAGATGGGCGCGTCCCGCCGCCGACGCACCGAAGCGCCGGCGGCAACCACGGACTACGCATCCCCCTCCCGATGCACGGGCTGCGTCTCCTTGAGGCTCTTCGCGAGCCGCGACGCTTGCAGGTATCCAGGGTTCGCGGGCCGCTTCAGATATCGCCCGGCGCCGCGCCGCGCGCGCAGGTCGCCGTCCGCCCACACGAGTTCGCCTTGCGAGACCGTGTGCGTGGGCACACCGCGCACGGTCATGCCCTCGAACACGTTGAAGTCGACGTTCTGGTGATGCGTCTTCACCGAGATCGTGCGTGTGGCCTGCGGGTCCCACACGACGAGATCGGCGTCGGCACCCACGGCCACCGTGCCCTTGCGCGGGTAGAGGTTGAAGATCTGCGCGGCGTTGGTCGACGTCACGCGCACGAATTCGTTCGGCGTGAGGCGCCCCGTGTTCACGCCCTGGTCCCACAACACCGCCATGCGATCCTCCACGCCGCCGCATCCGTTCGGAATCCTTGTGAAATCTTGCCGCCCCATGGCCTTCTGCGATGCGCAGAACACGCAGTGATCGGTTGCCGTGGTGTGCAGCAAACCGCCTTGCAGGCCGCGCCAAAGCGCGTCGCGATGCTCCTTCGTGCGAAACGGCGGGCTCATCACATGCGCGGCGGCGCGTGTCCAGTCGGGATCGCGATACACCGCCTCGTCAATCACGAGATGCCCGGCCAGCACTTCGCCGAACACGCGCTGACCTTCGGCACGCGCGCGTGCAATCGCTTCGAGCGCGTCTTTCGCCGAAACGTGCACGATATACACCGGCACGCCCAGCACCTGCGCAATGCGAATCGCGCGGTTCGCCGCTTCCCCTTCGACTTCGGGCGGCCGCGACAGCGGGTGCGCCTCCGGTCCCGTGAAGCCGCGCGCAAGCAACTGGCGCTGCAACTGGAACACCAGCTCGCCGTTCTCCGCATGCACGGTGGGCAGCGCGCCCAGTTCGAGCGAGCGCGCGAAACTGTTCACGAGTATCTCGTCGTCGGCCATGATGGCGTTCTTGTACGCCATGAAGTGCTTGAAGCTCGACACGCCGTGGTCGTTCACAAGCAGGCCCATGTCGCGATGCACGCTGTCGTCCCACCAGGTCACCGCTACGTGAAAGCCGTAATCGGCGGCGGCCTTTTCGGCCCAGCCGCGCCACTCGCGAAAAGCGTCCATGAGCGGCTGCTTCGGGTTCGGTATCACGAAGTCGATGATCGACGTCGTGCCGCCGGCGAGCCCCGCCGCCGTGCCCGTGTAGAAGTCGTCGCTCGCGGTCGTGCCCATGAACGGCAGTTCCATGTGCGTGTGCGGATCGATGCCGCCCGGCATCACGTACTGGCCGCCCGCGTCGACCACGGTCGCGCCCGCGGGCGCGTCGAGGCTCTCGCCCACGGCCTGGATTACGCCGTTTTCGCAAAGCACGTCCGCGCGCCAGCTTTTGTCCGCGTTGACGATGGTGCCGCCTCGAATCAGGATCGCCATGATGCTCTGTCTCCTTGGGTTGAATCGGCGTGGAAACGGCTCACGCGCTCGCGACGCTCGGGCGGCGGCTCTTGCCGAGCTTCATCAGCACGCCGTAGACGAGCGAGGCGATCGCGAGCCCCACGAACCACGCATAGGTGTAAATGCTTTTGAACGCGTCGGGCACAGAGGGAAACGCGTCCGGAAACGCGATATTCAGGAAGCCCGGCAGGTTCGGCAGCACGCCTGCGGCTAGCGCGATCACGGCCGCGAGATTCCAGCCGTTCGTATACGCGTATTCGCCGTTCTCCTCGAATAGCTGGGCCGTGTCGAGGCGCGTGCCGCGCACGAGGAAGTAATCGACCATGAGGATGCCCGCCACGGGCCCGAGCAGTGCCGAATAACCGACGAGCCAGGTGAAGATATAGCCCTGCGTGGTCGCGAGAATCTTCCACGGCATCATCACGATCGCGATACCCGCGGTGATCAACCCGCCTGCCTTGTACGAAATGCCCTTGGGCCAGAGACTCGAAAAGTCGTAGGCCGGGCCGACGAGATTCGCGGCGAGATTGCAGCACATCGTGTCGAGCGTGAGGATGATGAGCGCGATGCCCACGCCGACGCCTTCCATGCGGCTCGTGAGGTCGATGGGGTCCCAGATCGCCTTGCCGTAGATGACCACCGTGGCCGAGGTCACGACCACCGAAACCACCGAGAGCAACGCCATCGGAATGGGCAGACCGATGGCCTGGCCCACGAACTGGTCCTTTTGCGTTTTCGCGAAGCGCGTGAAGTCGGGAATGTTCAGCGCGAGGGTGGCCCAGAAGCCCACCATGGCGGTGAGGCTCGGCCAGAACGTCGCCCAGAACAGGCCCGCCTTCTTGCCGCCCGCCGCGAACTGCGAGGGTTGCGAAAGCATCGAACCCACGCCGCCCGCTTTCGAGCAGGCCCACCACACGAGCACCACGCACATCACGACCTTGATGGGCGCGGACCAGCTTTCGAGCCAGCGGATCGAGTCGGTGCCGTGCAGGATGAAATAGAGTTGCAGCACCCAGAAAAGCAGGAAGCACGCGCCCTGGCCGATCGAGATGCCGAGAAAAGGCAGCGCGTCGCCCACCAGCGCGTTGTGCGTGAGGATATTGACGAGCGTATAGATGGCGCTGCCGCCAAGCCACGACTGGATGCCGTACCAGCCGCACGCCACGATCGCGCGCAGCATGGCCGGCAACTTCGCGCCGCGCGTGCCGAACGACGAGCGCACCAGCACGGCATAGGGAATGCCGTATTTCGTGCCCGCATGCCCGATAAGCAGCATCGGCACGAGCACGATGAGATTGCCGAGCAGCACCGTGAGCACCGCCTGCCACGGCGACATGCCCTGTTCCGTGAGGCCGGCGGCGAGCATGTACGAGGCGATGTTCATCACCATGCCCACCCACAACGCCGCGAAGTGATACCAGCGCCAGGTGCGCTGCGCGACGCCCGTGGGCGCGAGGTCGTCGTTGTATAGCTCGCTTTCGGCCCGGCGCGCGCTGGCGTCGCCGGCTAGGGGCTGGCTCATGGTGCAGGTTCTCCGTGTCTTGTCGTGGGTTTTATACGGCTCGTTCGGCTTGCGGTATCGCTTCGGTATTTCAGGCCGCCTTGGGGTCGGCCACGCGCGCGGGGTTGTTCGGGTGCGTGGTCCAGTTCGCGTAGCGGCCCGAGTCCACGCGTTCCATCGTGATGCATTGATCGACCGGGCACACATGCATGCATAAATTGCACCCGACGCAGTTCGCATCGACCACCTCGAAGTGGCGCTTGCCGTCGCGCGTGGCGGTGATGGCCTGATGCGAGGTGTCCTCGCACGCGATGTGGCAGAGGCCGCATTGAATGCAGCGGTCCTGATCGATGCGCGCCTTGATGTCGTAGTTGAGGTTCAGGTATTGCCAGTCGGTGACATTGGGCACGGCGCGGCCGCGAATGGCGTCGAGGTTCGCGTAGCCCTTGTCGTCCATCCAGTTCGACAGGCCGTCGATCATGTCGTTGACGATTCGGAATCCATAATGCATCGCGGCGGTGCAAACCTGGACGCTTCCCGCGCCCAGCACGATGAATTCGGCGGCGTCGCGCCAGTCGGAAATGCCGCCGATGCCGGAGATCGGCAAGCCATGGGTTTGCGGGTCGCGCGCAATCTCCGCGACCATGTGCAGTGCAATGGGCTTCGCGGCGGGGCCGCAGTAGCCGCCGTGCGTGCCTTTGCCGTCGACGGTGGGCAGCGGCGCCATCACGTCGAGATCGACGCCCACGATCGAGTTGATCGTGTTGATGAGGGAGACACCGTCCGCGCCGCCCTTGAGCGCCGCGCGTGCGCCGTGGCGGATGTCCGTCACGTTGGGCGTGAGCTTCACGAGGCAAGGCAGGCGCGTGCCCTCCTTCACCCAGCGCGTGACCATTTCGATGTACTCGGGCACCTGCCCCACGGCCGCGCCCATGCCGCGCTCGCTCATGCCGTGCGGGCAGCCGAAGTTCAGCTCCACCGCATCGGCGCCGGTATCCTCCACCTGCGACAGGATCCATTTCCAGTCGTGCTCGGTGCAGGGCACCATCAGCGAGACAATGAGCGCGCGGTCGGGCCAGTCGCGCTTGACCTGGGCGATTTCCTTGAGGTTCACGTCGAGCGGCCGGTCGGTAATGAGTTCGATGTTGTTCAGGCCCGCGATGCGCTGGCCGCGCCACGTGGTCGCGCCATAGCGCGAACTCACGTTCACCACGTGCGGGTCGAGCCCGAGGGTCTTCCAGACCACGCCGCCCCAGCCCGCCTCGAACGCGCGGTTGACGTTATAGGCCTTGTCGGTGGGCGGCGCGGAGGCGAGCCAGAACGGATTCGGCGATTCGATACCGGCAATCTTGCAGCGCAGGTCGGCCATGATGCGACTCCTTCGTTTTATCTGGATTCGATGGGCTCTTCGGGTGGCACGATTGGCTCACGCCGCTCTCACGGACTGGCTCGCGAGGTAGCGGTCGATCGCGCGCGCGGCAAGCTTGCCGTCCTGCACGGCCTGCACGGTGAGGTCGGCCGCGCCGTGGCCCGCACAATCGCCGCCCGCGAAAACGCCCGCGAGGGACGTCGCGCCGTGCGCGTCCACGGCAATGCGCACGCCGCGCTCGTCGAGTTGCAAACCGTCGAGCCCTTCGGGCAAGAGCGTCTGGCCGATCGCCTTCAACACGACGTCAGCTTCCACGCGCGCGATTTCGCCGGTGCCGCGCAACGCGCCGTTCGCGTCGAGCGCAGTGCGCTCGAACTCCACGGTCTGGACATGCGTGCCGCCCGTGATGCGCAGCGGCTTCATCCACTCGACGAGCGTGACACCCTGTGTACGCGCGAATTCCTGCTCGGCCCACGTGGCGCTCATTTGCGCCGCACCGCGCCGGTACGCGAGCGTCACCTGTTCGGCGCCCAGCTTGCGGCTTTGCACCGCTGCGTCGATTGCCGTATTGCCGCCGCCGATCACCACGACCTTGCGGCCCACGGGCAGCGTGGAAAGATCGTCGGCATCGCGCAGGCGCGCAATGAAATCGACGGCATCGAGCACGCCGTCGAGCGATTCGCCTTCGATGGACAGCGCATGCGTGCCGCCCAGGCCCACGCCGATGAACACGGCGTCATACGCCGCGCGCAGTTCGGTGAGCGTGACGTCGCGGCCAAGGCGTTGCCCCTGGCGTAACTCGATCCCGCCGATGGAGAGCAGCCACTGCACCTCGCGTTGCGC
Organism: Paraburkholderia unamae; assembly: GCF_003268775.1. Lineage (GTDB taxonomy): Bacteria > Pseudomonadota > Gammaproteobacteria > Burkholderiales > Burkholderiaceae > Paraburkholderia > Paraburkholderia unamae. Next base: position 79,265 of record NZ_QLSU01000025.1, on the reverse strand, counting down.
GTAGTCGTCCACGGTCTTGTACGCCGCGATCCCGTATTCGTTGAGGCCGCCCGGCTTCTCGCGTGCATCGAACACGCTCACGCTATGCCCGGCGAGCGCGAGCGTATGCGCGCAGGCGAGACCGGCCGGGCCCGCCCCGACCACGGCGACACGGCGGCCCGTTTCGCTTGCGCGCCTGAAAAGCGCCGGGCCGCCTGCTGCTTCGCGCGCCATCTGGAAGTCGGTGGCATGGCGTTGCAGCGCACCGATCTGAACCGGTTCGCCATCCTGATGATTTCTCACGCACGCGCCTTCGCAAAGAATCTCGGTCGGGCACACGCGCGCGCACATGCCGCCCAGCGGATTCGCGCTCAGGATATCGCGCGCCGCGCCCTTGAGGTTGCCGTTGCCGATCTTGCGAATGAAGCCCGGAATGTCGATGCCGGTCGGGCAGGCCGCAACGCACGGCGCGTCGTAACAGTAATGGCAGCGGTCTGAGGCAATCACGGCTGCATTGGCGGACAGCGGTGGCGCGACGTCGGCGAAGTTGCAGCCTAGCTGTTCGGCGGTGAGGCGGCCTGCGGCGATGCCGTCGGCGGCATTCGAGGTGGGCTGGGACATCCGGATGCTCCTTGCGAGGCAAAACACGGGTCCGCCGGCAGCGCGTGAAAGGCGCAGCCGGTACGTGGGGAAAGCGGGAAATTCAGCGCGGCTCTCAGGCCGCTTGCTTCAGCGTCAACCTGTTCAGCCGGGTTCGCTCGCGCGTTCGAGCATGGCGTGCAGCAGCACGTTCGCGCCCGCCTCGATCCATTCGATCGTCGCGTCCTCCACCTCGTTGTGGCTGATGCCGTCGATGCACGGCACGAACACCATCGAGGTCGGCGCGACCGTCGCGAGATAGCAGGCGTCGTGGCCCGCGCCCGAAACGATGTCGCGATTCGAGTAGCCGAACCGCTCGGCCGCCGCACGCACGGACTTCACACAGGCCTCGTCGAACGGAACCGGCGCGTAATAAAAAATCTGCTCGACCTGGGCTTCCAGCTTGCCTTGCTCCGCGATCTTCGCAATGCCTTCGCGCAGTTCGGCGTCCATCTTTGCGAGCACGTCATCGAGCGGATGGCGGAAGTCGATGGTGAAGAACACGCGGCCCGGAATCACGTTGCGCGAGTTCGGGTGCACCTGCATCATGCCGACCGTCGCGCAGGCAAGCGGCGCGTGGCGCAGGCCGATTTCATTCACGAGTTGCACCACGCGCGAGGCGCCCAACAGCGCGTCGCGGCGGCGCGGCATGGGCGTGGGGCCCGCATGCGCTTCCTGGCCCGTCAGCACGACCTCGTACCAGCGCTGGCCCTGGGCGTCGGTCACGACGCCGATGGTCCTGTCTTCGGTTTCGAGAATCGGCCCCTGCTCGATATGCAGTTCGAACGCCGCGTGAATCGGGCGGCCGCCACACGGCAGGTCGCCCGCGTAGCCGATGCGCTGGAGTTCCTCGCCGATGGTCTTGCCTTCGATGTCCTTGCGCGACAGCCCGTAGTCGAGCGTGAACACGCCCGCGAACACGCCCGAGGCCACCATCGCGGGTGCGAAGCGCGAGCCTTCCTCGTTAGTCCAGATCACGGTTTCGACGGGGCGCTCGGTTTCGATGCCGTGGTCGTTGAGCGAGCGGATCACTTCGAGCCCGCCCAGCACGCCGTAGATGCCGTCGAAGCGGCCGCCCGTGGGCTGCGAGTCGGCGTGCGAGCCGGTCATCACGGGCGGCAGGTCGTTGTTGCGCCCCGCGCGGCGCATGAACACGTTGCCCATCTGATCGACGCTCACCGTGCAGCCCGCCTCCTTCGCCCATTGCACGATGAGATCTCGCCCCTGTTTGTCGAGGTCGGTGAGCGCGAGGCGGCACACGCCGCCCTTGGGTGTCGCGCCGATCTTCGCCATCTCCATCAGGCTGTCCCACAAGCGCTGGCCGTTCACGTGGATCGCGGTTGTCAGCGCGGCTTCGCTCACTGCGTTCATACGTACTCTCCTGTGCATGTTCGTCAACCGTGCACTCATGCCACTGTTCGGGGCGCGAGGAACCAGGGCGGTGCACGCTTCGATGGCGCTTCGCGGGTCGCGAAACCCCGCTCTTCGAATCCTGTCCGATTGGACAGGTTGTAGGCGATAAACTTCGCGAATTCAATGCGGTATTACCAGCGAGAAGCGTGCCACCGATGTTGCAGTGCGCGAAAAAGGGCCGCGTGCGTCCACGCGTTTTCCCCAAGGCTCGCGAATGCACGAGACGCTTACATCGTGACTACAATGAACCCGGCATGCACGCGGACCACCGCGCCGCGCCTCTTTTCTTCAGAACGGACCGAATGTGATGCGCGACGACGAAACGACCACGCGAACCACAGCCATTGCGCCGCGCGCCGCCGGGCAGGTGCGGGAAAGGCAGGAAGCCGCTGACGCGGCGCACAAGCCGCAGCGGCGCAAGGCCTCGATTCGCGCATCGAACGAAGCGCATCTGCTCGCCTGCGCCGAGGCCGTATTCGCCGAGCGCGGTTTCGAAGGCGCGAGCACCGCGCTGATCGCGGAGCGCGCGGGCTTGCCGAAGGCCAATCTGCACTACTACTTCCCAACCAAGCTGGCGCTGTACTGGCGCGTGCTCGACGATCTGTTCGAGGAATGGAACGCCGCTGCCGACACGTTCGATGCGAGCGACGATCCGGTCGAAGCGATTGGCGGCTACGTGCGCGCGAAGATGGCGCTTTCGCGGCGCAGGCCGCTCGGCTCGAAGGTGTGGGCCAATGAGATCATCAGCGGCGCGACGCACATGCAGGACATTCTGCTGGAGCGTGTGAAGCCGTGGATGGAAACGCGCGTGAAGCTGATCGACCAATGGATCGCCCAGGGCCTGCTCGCGAGCGTCGATCCGCAAGCGCTGCTCTTCATGATCTGGGCGACCACGCAGCACTATGCCGATTTCGAGGCGCAGATTCGCGCGCTCTCGGGCAAGCGCGCGCTATCGGCAAAGGCCTTCGAGGCGACGACCGAGGAAGTCGTGCGCATGATTCTGCGTGCGAGCGGCGCGCGCTCGCCGTGAAAACGCTCGGCCGGTTGCGGGCGGCTAGCGCGTGGAGACTTCGCGCGGCACCTCACCGGCGCGAGGCTGCGCCTCGGCCGCCGTCCCGAAGTGTTCGCGCAGTGTGTCGATGAAACACTTCAGCGCGAGCGACAGAAATACGTCGCGGCGGCGCACGAGCAGCGTTTCGGCCACACCCTCGTCGTCCGGCAGCGCATGAATGGCGATCTTGCCCGCCTCGGCCATTGGCGCGACAACCGACCTCGGCAGCAGACTGATCGCAAGGCCCGCGCGAACGCAACCCAGCAACCCGTCGAGCGTGCCCAGTTCCATGCGCTTGATGCTGGTCACGCCTCTGCGAATCAAGAGGCGTTCGAGGCGCTCGCGATACGCACAGCCGTGACGGAAGATGGCGATCTTCAGCTCGCCGCGCGACTCGGCCCATGGGTAGCGGTGACCATGCTGGGCGTGCCGGACCCAGGGCGCGGTCACCACGACCAGTTCCTCGGTCACGAGGCCTTCCGATACCAGATCGACGTGATCGACCGGTGCGCACACCAGCGCGCCTTCGATTCGCCGTTCGAGCACGTCCTCGATCAAGGACTGCGACGTCCCCGTCGAGAGCGAGATGTCGACTCGTGGATACTCCAGCGCATAGTCGACGAGCGCGTCCGGCAAGCGGGCGGCGGCGGTCGACTCCATCGAGCCGATGCGCAGGATGCCGCCCGGCGTCGATTCGCTGACAATGGCGCGGCGCGCCTCGACCATCATGTGATCGATCTGGCTGGCGTAGGGAAGCAGTTGCGATCCCGCGGGCGTGAGCGACACGCCTCGACCATGACGATGGAATAGCGGTACGCCGAGTTCTTCCTCCAGACGGCGAATCCGTTGGGTGACATTGGACTGCACGGTATCCAGAAACAACGCCGCCTTGGTGATGCTTCCCGTGCGCGCCACCGCCGCGAAATAAGTCAGATCTCCTGAATCCATGCAATCCGCCCTCCCCAGATGTTCGATTCCAGACAACACGCGTTCAGCGTTTTGACCGGATGACGTCGCGCTGAACACGCGTGGAAGCGGGCAATGTTCATGCCATGGCTACCGGGTGGTTTGAAACCGGAAAATGCACCGCGACGTCACTTCACCGCCCGCGATTGACGCATCACCCACAGCGGCAGTTCGACTGTGGTGCACAAGTCACGCCTGTGTCGTGCATTGAATTGCCGCACGAAAGCGGATTCAGGCGTGCTGTTTGCCCAGATACGCCGTTAAAAAGCGGCGAGCCATCATTCAATCGAATGGCTTCTATCTCCACGAGTGAACGCGCGGGTCAGTGGCATACCCCCTGCGTCGCCTCCGGCGTGTTTACGCACTTCCTCCTCCTGACCGCACCGGCCGGGAGCATGTTTGAACCCACTACCCGAGACGCTCGCCAAGCGCACACCCACTATGGATACTGCAGGCATCCCCCTCTGCGCGTCGTCATCCGACCGCGACGAACACACCGGCCTCGGCATCACCTTGACCGTCATTCAGGTCGCCGTGTTTTTCACGTTTATCTCGCTATGCACGTTTCATCCCGCACTGCTGGAAAAAGACGTTTTCGACATCGGCATTCCGCTTTCCTTTCTGAGCGGACTGGCGGTCATCGCATGCGGAATCGTATTGACCGCCGTGTACGTCGGCGTTGCCAACAGCGGCGCAGGAGAGTGAAGTGAAAGCCCTTTGTTTATTGCTTATTCTGCCGGGCCTCGCCTCGAATGCAATGGCTGCCGGCATGCATGCACAGGCCACGAGCGGCATCGCCATCGCGCTCTTTCTGGGCATTATCGCCATCACGCTCGGCATTACGTGGTGGGCCGCCAGGCGCACCCGCACCGCAAGCGACTATTACACCGCGGGTGGGCAGATCACCGGCCTTCAGAACGGTCTCGCCATCGCCGGCGACGCGATGTCCGCCGGCGCGCTGCTCGGGCTGACCGCGCTCGTGTTCTTCAAGGGCTTCGACGGTCTCGTGTACGCCGTGGGCTACACCACAGGACTGCCTATCGTCGTGTTCCTGATGGCAAGCCGCATGCGCAAACTGGGGCGATATACGTTTATCGACGTCGTCGGTGCGCGTTTGAACGGCCCTTCGATACGTGTGTTTTCCGCGTGCGCTTCACTGATTATCGTGCTGTTCTACCTCGTCGCTCAAATGGTGGGCGCAGGGCAACTGATCGAAATCCTGTTCGGCATCGACTATCTATATGCAGTGCTGCTGGTCGGCGCGCTCATGATCCTGTATGTCACCTTCGGCGGCATGATGGCGACTACGTGGGTGCAGATCATCAAGGCCGTACTGATGATTTCCGGCTGCGCACTGCTCTGCGTGCTCGTGCTGAAACAAACCGGCTTCAGCTATGGCGCGCTGCTTGCGGATTCCACCGCGGTGCACAAGGCGGGTCACGGCATTCTCGCCCCGGCCTCGTTCTCGAAGAGTCCGCTTTCGGCGTTTTCGCTGGGTATCGCGCTCATGCTCGGCACGGCCGGCCTGCCGCACGTGTTGATGCGCTTCTTCACCGTTCCCGACGCGAAGGCCGCGCGCAGCTCGGTGCTGTGGGCCACCATCCTGATGAACAGCTTCTACGCCATGATTTTCATCATCGGGTTTGGTGCGCTCTATTTGCTGCGCAAGCATCCGCAGTTCCTCGACGCGCACGGCGGCCTGATCGGCGGCGGCAACACGGCCGCACTGCATCTGGCCTACGTGCTGGGCGGCGACGCGCTGTTCGGCTTTCTCGCGGCCGTGGCCTTCGCGACGATACTCGCAGTCGTCTCCGGGCTCACCTTGTCGGGCGCGACCGCCATCAGCCACGACATTTGCGGCGCCCTGACCCGACACCGTCACGACCCCGAAAAAGCGGAGAAGACGGAAATGACCGTGATGAAGATCGCGGTCGTCCTGATCGGCGCTATCGCCGTCGCCCTGAGCCTTGCATTCAGGACGCAAAACATCGCGTACATGATCAGCCTGGCGTTCTCGATTTCGTGCTCGTCCACGTTCCCGGTGCTCATCCTCGCGATCTACTGGAAGCGCTTCACGACACTCGGCGCGCTGTGCGGCGGCGGCGCGGGTCTCGCCGCATCGTTGCTGCTGACGATCCTGGGCCCGTCGATCTGGGTTGCCGTGCTCGGCTTTCCGGCTCCCGCGGTGCCGATCGACCCGCCCGCCATCATCACCGTGCCGCTCGCGTTCGCGGTCGGCATCGTGGTCTCGCTGCTCGAACGCAGCCCGGCGCGCGTACCCGCCGGCGAACTCTCCTAATCCCACCCGAATCCCTCTCGTCACAAGGCAAACAGCATGAACGCACTACACAGGAACGGCGCCTACGCCGAACTCATGGCCATCCGCGGCGGCACGCCGCCTGGCGCCGACGAGGTCCATATCACCGGTTCGGACCCGCTCTACGCGTCGCCATTCCGGATCGGCGAAACGTCGGCAGGCGTGCTTGCGGCGCGCGGCGTCGCGGCGAACGACCTTTGGGAACTGCGCACCGGGCGCAGGCAGGCAATCAGCATTGACGTGCGCGCCGCGGCGGCAACCTCGCGCTACGGCGGCGACATGACATTGCGGCGCGATGAGCACGGCGAATACCGGCCGATTCCCTATTCCGACGCGATGAAGCACATGGTCTCGCTCACGCAGCCATGGCAGGCGCGCGACGGCCGCTGGGTGTTGCCGCATACCAATCTCGCGCACCTTGAACGCCGGGTGCTCGATGTGCTCGACAGCCAAAGCACGGTCGAGTCGGTCCGTGCCGGCGTGGCGCGCTGGGATTCGGACGCACTTGAAGACGCCATCGCCGCCGCGCAAGCCTGCGCGGGCAAGGTTCGCACACCTGAGGAATGGCTGGCGCATCCACACGGTGCGTATCTGGCAAGCCGGCCCGTGGTCGAGATCACCAAGCTCGCCGAGGGCGAACCGGAACCCCTGCCGACCGGCGAGCGTCCCGTGTCCGGCATCCGCGTGCTCGACCACACGCGCATTCTCGCGGGGCCGACTGCCGGGCTGGGGATGGCCGAGCATGGCGCGGACGTGCTGATGGTCACCGCTTCGCAACTGCCACAGGTCCCTTCGTTTGTGCGCGACACGAGTCACGGCAAGCGCAGTTGCTTCCTCGACATGGGCCGCGCGGAGGAAGCCGCGCGATTGCGCGATCTCGTCAAAGACGCCGACGTCGTGATCGACGGCTATCGCCCGGACCGGCTCGCCGCACACGGCTTTGGCGTGGACGAACTGGTCAGGCTGCGCCCCGGCCTGATTCACGTTTCCGTGAACTGCTTCGGTTCCGGCGGCCCCTTCGCGGATCGCGCCGGCTGGGATCAGGTCGCTCAGGCGGTCACCGGCATGTGCGTAACGCAGGGGCTCGCGACCGGCGCGGGTAGACCGCAACTCACGCCCGTGTTCACCTGCGACTTCCTCACCGGCTTCCTCGCCACGTTCGGCGCGTTGATCGCGCTCGCGCGGCGCGCCCGCGAAGGCGGCACCTATCGTGTGCAGGTGTCGCTTTGTCAGTCCGCCATGCTGCTGCAACGTCAGGGTCTGCTGGATGACTTCGCCAATGCGCCCGGCGGCCTGACTCCGGCCGAGTTCGAAGCGCTCGCGGTCCGCAGCGACGGCACCGTGTACGGCGACCTGAAAACGCTCGGGCCGGTCTTGCGCATGTCGGAAACACCGTGCACGTGGTTCGGGACGACTCCTGAACTGGGCAGCGGCGAGCCGGTGTGGTTACCGCGTTAAGGGCGAGTGTGGCGATGACGGCCGGGCTCACCTGTAGCGGGTTCGGCCGGATCCGAATTGCGCCATAGTTCCCCGAGCACCTCGATTGACCATTTAGTCGCGATCTATGGCATGCGCGAATGCCTGGCGCGACTTTCTTTCGCGCGGCGTGGGTAGACCTGCCCGCGCGTGTCGTCGATGACCTGAAGACGATGGTTTGCACCAAGTCTCGCCGGCTACCCGGGCGGCACCACAGTCGATGCGTGGAGATTGCCTGTCTGAACTACGGCGGTTGACGCCAGCGCGTCACCTATCAGGTTGCGCGTGGCGCCGCTTCGCTGTTCGGCAACCCTTCTCTTCTTGATGACTGCCCTCGCCTCGGGCCGGCGTTCCAGCGTGATAATGACTTGCTACATGTAATGCACTACACATTACGTAGCAAAAATCACATTGAGCTTGTGAATTACGGAAATGACTGCAAGCACGGCGCGCCCATGTTGATCGCCCGGCTTCATCCGGCGCCGAATACGCCTGGCGCGTGAAACAATGGGGCGCGATTCACGCTAACCCATTGATTATATTTCCATTCAGCAATTCGCTGATTTGTCGCCGATTGTTTCACAACGTCTGATCCCCGGACGAGCGATTAGACGCTCAAACGGGCGATCGGCCGAATGATCGGCCAAATGTTCCAAAACCAACGAATCATAGACACGGGACCCCAGTCGGCCCTGCGTCATGCTGGCGCGCGGCCCAAGCGGCCGTTTCCACCGCCATCCAACGCTCTGCAACCACGCAGTTGCATCGCTGACGCCCCAATCTGCCACTGAAAACCCGTCCGCAGCGGCCATCCGGATCTCAAAAACTGACGAGCTACTGAACCAGTTTCGAGGTTTTTCCGGCAACCCCAGGAGCGAAGCGGGTTTCAAGATGGTGACAGACCGAAAAGTTAACTTGCACAGCCCGAGGTTAACCTCTATTCTTCTGTGAAATTCAACACGCAGTAGCTCATTTTCGATTTCTTTGTTGAAACGAATACTCGGAAGCGAAACTCGCACCGGGAGGCTAATTGGGAGCTAACCAATGAATACCGTCGCACGCCCGCGCGCTACAAAGGGACCGGCATCGCAGATGTCCATCCAGCTGAAGAGCGCACCGAAGCGCCGACCGCTTTCCGACATCAAGGAAATTGCAGTCAACGCGAGCGGCATGCTGATCGACGTGCGCGAAAGCATGCTGGCGCCGCATCCGCGTAAGCATCCCCCTGTTTTTACCACAACGCAAGTCGCTGAACTATGTCATCTCGACAGGCAGCGAATGCACTACCTTTCGCGCACCGAACCAGACCTCCCGCAGGGTACGCTGCGCCACAGCCGCAGCCGCGAATTCACGTTGCAGGAAACACGCGTCTGGATCGACCGCGTCGCCCCGTACGTGAAGCGCCCGGAAGGCGTGCTCGGCAAGAAGATCGCCATTGGTAACTTCAAGGGCGGCGTGAGTAAAACCACGACCGCGATGACGCTCGCCCAGGGCCTCTCGCTGTTTGGGCGCAAGGTTCTGCTGGTCGACCTCGACCCGCAGGCATCGCTCACGGCACTCAACGGCATCCTGGCCGACAGCGAAGTGACAGACGAACAAACCGTCCTCCCGCTGATCTACGGGGACCAGACCGATCTGGAGTACGCCGTTCAGGGCACGTACTGGGACGGCATCCACCTGATTCCGGCAAGCGCCGCGCTCTTCGGCGCGGAGTTTTTTCTGCCGTTCAAGCAGTCGAAGGATCAGTCTTTCCAGTTCTGGAACGTGTTGAACAAGGGCCTCGAACCGCTGCTCGAGTACTACGACGTTGTCATCATCGACACGCCCCCTGCCCTGTCGTACCTGACCATCAATGCCTTCATGGCGGCAGACGGACTCATCGTCCCCACGCCGCCGAGCGCGCTGGATTACGCGTCGTCAACGCAGTTCTGGAACCTTTTTGCCGACCTGTCCGAAAGCATGCAACAGGTTGCACCGGCGCTCCAGAAGAGTTTCGACTTCATCCATGTGTTGCTGGCCAAGGTCGATCAAAGCCAGGCGGCCACGCCCATCGTCCGGGACTGGATCAACAAGACCTACGAAGGTTTGGTTTTGCCGATCGAGATTCCGACTACGGCCGTGACCCAGAGTGCGGCAGCCGAGTTTGGCACTGTGTACGACATCTCGCGCTACCAGGGAAGCCTGAAGACGTATCAGCGCGCGCGTGAGGCATACGACCGATTTTCAGAGATTGTGGACCAGCAACTGGTATCGCTCTGGCAAGCAGAACAGGAGGGTGAATGAGCATCAGAGACCGATTGGCGGCCAAGTCATCGGCCGTAGGCGCCGCGCCGCGGCCCCAGCGACCGGACAACGAAGTGCCGGGCCGCCCGAAGACCGCACCTGGCCAACTTATGGCTTCGCTGCCGATTCTTGCCGACAAGGACAAGGAACTGCAACAGGCGCTGGATCGAATCAAGGAACTGGAGTCCGCGGGGACGAGCGGCGCGCAAGAAGTCGAAATCGCTACGCTTGTCGAGATACCAGGGCGTCGCCGCATTTTGTCTGAACAGGAATTCGTCGAACTCCGCGACAACCTCGCCTCCAACCCGCTTACCCACCCCATCGTCTATCGCCCGCTAGGGGACGGCCGGAACGAGATCGTTTCCGGCAATAACCGCGTGGCGATCTACAGGGATCAATTGCATCGCGCGAAGATCTGGGGCGTGCCGTTCACCGGCGAGCCGGCCCAAATCGAGTTGGCCGCGCTGTTCTCCAATCTGCTGGCACCTTCGCTTCCGGATTTCGAGAAATACAGGCAATTCCTCCGGATTCAGGAACACCAAGGGCTATCGCAGGCGGAGATCATCCGCCTTTCTGGTTTGGCGCAGAGCCATGTCGCGCGCATTCTGTCGTTCGACAACCTGCCCGCCGAAGCGAAAGATCTGCTCGCCACCAACCCCCATCGACTCGGCGGAACTGCGGCAGCGAAGTTCGCCGCGCTCACGCAACAAGGTCGCGGAGCTGAGGTGACGAATGCCATCAAGGCCTTGATTGAGTCGACGGAGATCACGCAGGAAAGAGCGCTCGAACTTGCCGCGCCCGCCAAGCCAAAGACCGCCGCACCCGCTGCGGAAGCGATCATGGTCGGCAAGCGCAAGCTTTGCGACGTATCGGTGAGAAGCGGCGTGATTGGCGTTCGATTTGCCGGGAAAGATGGGGGCGAGAAAGCCGCTCAGTGGAGCGAGAAGATCTCCGCCTTCATTCGATCGGAGCTGGAGAAAGAACAGGGCTCATCCAAGTTGGATGAGCAATGAAATCAATGACTTAGCAGAACAAGGCATCCGGGTTCGGCTCAACATCCAATTTGGATATCCTTGAAAATCAATGACTTAAGTTTCTGAGCTTCTGTCGAGAGTCGATATGAACTAACGGAACCCTGAAAAAACAAAAGCCCTCGGCTGGAACCGAGGGCTTTTGCAACGGGCTTGGCTGGAACCTCGCTCGTTACACTCACCGGCTGGAACCGGCAAGGGCTTAACGCTAAACCCGAGTGTAGCGGATCGCGACAGACAGTCAAGCGCTGACCAACCATTTTTTGGTTTGGCCGCTAAAAATGTCTATCGCGCAACGTTACGTTGCTGGCGAGGGTGACGCTCACCCCGACGCAACGCACCTTTTAGTATCCGCACCGGACTCGCAGGCGCTTGTTGAGTTCAGTTGCGACGCAACCAATCTGCCCTGGGTCATTTTCCGGGCAGCATTCCGTGCCGCTCATATCGAAGGCCTTCCGCAACGTGCTCGCGCACTCCTGTCCGCGCTGGCGCGTACCGTAGACGCTCAGCGTCCCTTTGCGGCTGTCTTCGCTCGTCGCGAGCTTTTGACCGGACGCGCGATGCAATCAATGCGCACGCTCTACCGTAGCCTGGATGATCTGGAAGCCGCGGGTCTGATCGATCGGCGCGCGCAGTCCCGCTACGTTGAGGCGGGCCTCTTTGGTCGCGCGTACCTGCACCTGACCCAACGTGCAACGGATCTGCTCGGCCTCACTGAGAGCCGTCCTGCCGTCTCCGCGCCTGCCTCCCTGCCTTCGCCGGCTGTCACGCCTACCGAATCCGATTCTTTGCAGGGTCCGTCTGCCAAGGTGGCAGACGGCGCTATATATAAGGATCTTAGCCCTACTTCTTTTCAAAAGAGACAATCAGGACAGGTGCCCGCGGATCTTCAGCGTCTGAAGGTGCTGGGTTTTTCTGATTTCCTGATTTTCAAACTCATGCGGATTGCACGCGAACACGGCAAGCGCCTCTCAGAAGTTGTCGAAGCTACGTGGGAACACCTGAAGCAAGCTCGCACCCCGATCAACTATCTCGGTGCACTGCTTCGCAACCCCGTTGATTTTGGGTATCAGATCCGTCAAAAGCGTGCTGCTGAGCTCGATGTGCAGCAACGCGCCGTACAGACCAAGGAAGCCACTGTCGTTGCCGAACGGCACGCCGGCGAGACATTCGAGTCCGCCGACGGCCTGGTACGCTACAGCATCGCTCCTGATGGCCAGCAACTCACGGTCTGCAACGTCGACGAGGGCGTTGAACGTGTGGCGGTCGACTGGAAGCAAGGCTTTGCGAGCGCGCTCCAAGGCGGCCGGATCCGCCGCGTTGTCCAGGCGCCGCCTGTGGCTATCCTGTCGCTTCCGGGCAAGGCGCCTGTTACCGAAGTCGTGCGGTCGCATATCGCCGGACTGAGGAGCTTCCTCGGCATGCGTGCAGATCAGTCGACTGCCTGAGCGGGGTAAGACGGGGCGAAGATTTCAGACACTGGCATTTGCCACCAATGCTCGCCGCTTACGCACTTCTTGCCCGGCGGAAGGTTGAGCACATATCTCACTGCGACCCGCACCGTCTTTGCAGCACGAATCACGTAGCGCTTCCTGTGCGAACTTATGTGTGTCTTTGCTACTGGTTAGGCACGCGGGAGTGGGCGGTAAGTCGCGAGCGATGTTCCCGGTGCCTTCTTATGAAGTAGGCCGAGCATGCGATCCCACACCGGGCTTTGACGTGTTCAAGTTTGTCCGCCTGGCCGAGCATAGCCCTTGGCTCCTTTGCCGCCAAATATCATCAAGATACAGTTTGCATTACTAAATATATTTCAGATTGTCCTCGCTCACCTCTATCGGGCGTGTCCTCTTGTTAATCCTTCTAGATGCAGAGAAAAGTCCCAGCAGCCGGCCGCGTCGAAAACGAACATCGGTAGCCAAATTCGCGATCAGCTATGTAATCCTAAATTACTGGTCACCGAACTTTGCAAAGCTTCAGAAGCCAGTAGTCGCTCTCGCGGCGAAACAGGCATGAGTCGACCTGACCCAAATCCGCAACCTGAGGCGCAAACACGATTTGAGTCTTGCCGACATGGAAAGGCTCAGTCGGTACGTGGGGCGGAGGAACCCGCGTGGCGATGGAAGCCGTTGATGTTACCCACACGCCTGAAATTTCAGCAGCGCAACGGCCGAGACAGATGGGACCGGGAGAACCTCATGCTACTCCGGCTGAATTTATATCCTGTGACGCCCGATCACTCAGGTTCCATCGGGCGCGAGATGAAACACGAAGAAGCTACTGTGCAACCTGGAGGTGGCTATCATTGGTGCGCGTTTCACGCACGGCGAGATCAACAAGCTTTCCGAGGTGATCGCTCGCCCGGGCAACGATCTCCATGCGGGTCACGCACAGTTGACGGTCGTACTCGTTGACCACGGCGGTGATACCGTCGATCAACGACTCGGACACGTTCCACGTTCCCGTGTGATCCGCCTCGGAGAGCACTTGTCCGAGCCCACGTTCAACGCGTTCAATCTCCGCGATATCGAGCTTCCCATGTCCCGCACGGATGATGAACCCCGCGATGATCACAACCTGTGAAATGAGATTGACGAGCGAGCGGCTGGCTTCGCCATTGCGCAGACGCTCAAGTGCGATCCGCGCACGCAAGGCGAGATCCGAGGCTTCCTTCCGGGGCATGGGGAGAAAGAGCGACTTCGCATGCGCGCCTGCGGACCGCTGACGCAAGGATCGATAGTTTTTGCTGTCAGGCATATCGAGTAGCCGATTAATGGATATCGAAATGCCATATTGGGATCCGTCTCGGCTCGTCAAGAGTGGATGCCGCAATTCATCTTTGACGCGTCAAAGTCGCGAGTGTCAGGGCAGAGGCGTGCCAGCGGATAACGATACCGGTAAAACGCCATGTATGGTGATGCCGCTTCGGCTGTTGCACAGCCGAATAGATGCCTGGAATCCACGTTGGAACTAACCGCGCGGCTAGCGACAACGACTCAATGCCTGGCGGTAGCGAGAAACGACGCCAGGATTGCCGGAGTTTGCCCGCAATAAAGACAAAGCCAACGGGAGCCGGCAGGCAGCCGCGCACTCAATGCAATTGAAAGGGCGATACCGTCCATTCCGGACTGACTTCGGCGCCATCCAGGCCCAATAACGCACCGCTTTGGACGCACTTCAGAAACGTCGCGACCGCGCCGTCGATTCACGAATGCTCAGAGGGTACCCACGCGCTCGGGCGTTGCGGTCGCCAGACGGCTACCGGCGAACGGATCGTCGGCCCAGTTGACTTCACGGCGTTTGGCCGCCGTTTTCTCGACCGGGGCGCTGATGGCGAAGTGCTCGCGCGATTGTCCCGCGCTCATCGCCTGAACGAGCCACTGCGGAATCTCGCCCTGGCCGTCCCACTTTTCTCCTGATGCATTCTGGTACCGCGCGGCGCGCTGCCGAAGCTGGTCTTCTGCGATCGAGGCCGCGACATCCTCCGGCTCGATCCCGAACTCCGCCATCCTGTGGCGAAGATATGAAATTATGCTATCCCGTTTGCGTTCATCCACGCTTGAAACTCCTTCTATGCGACAGGCTGCTTCACAATTGCAGCTCGCAAACCGCATAACGCAAGCATAGCACGGCGGTTGACATACGTTACCTAATCCAGGGTATTCGCCGAAGGGCTGCGGGGCGCGCATGGAATGGTTTGCCCATTCCCGGCGAATATGCCGCTTTCCGCCGAAAACAGGACTGCGATTTAGCATGAGCCTGAGGGTCATCCCGCTTCGGATCAGCATCGGACAAAAGTCACTATCATGAGCGCGTGGTTTCCACATGGGGGGACATTCCGTGGCAACGTACAAGGAACTGAAAGCACAACTCGCCGAACTCGAGAGTCAGGCGGCCGCCATTCGGCAACAGGAATACGACGCGGTTCTCGCTGATATCCGCGCAAAAGTGGCTGAATTCGGATATACGGAACGGGAGATCTTTGGTAGTCGTCGCGGCAGGCCGCGACACTCGCCCGATGCGCTGCCTGCGAAGTATCGTGATCCGGCGACCGGCGCCACCTGGTCCGGCAGGGGACGCGCACCAAACTGGATCAAGGACGCGAAGAATCGCGACAAGTTCCTGATTCTCGAATAAGGTGCCTTGTCCCTTACGATCGATTGCCACAACGGCAATACCGGCAGTCATCGGACCTCGGCAAGCGATCTTTATGAAAGGGCTTGTTCTCCGGATTTATTCCAGGGAGAATTTGCGCTGACTGAAGATGTCGGGCGGCGCTCATCCTGGTCACCCGGCAGGGCGCTCGGACATTCTCGATTGGCCGCCAAAAACCAGCATCGACGCTGGCCATGTGCGATCGGATACATCGCAGCGGGCGGGGCAAAAACTTCTCGGGCAAAGGCGTCCGGAACGGCAGCTATCCGGAAGCAACCTATGTTCAGACGCATCTTTCTCGAACTCTCCCGTGTCTTCGAACCGGCGGAGCATAAGCCCGTGCTTCCTCCCGCGAGTCTGCACGAACGCATCGACCTGCCATTCGGCGCTTTTGACGACCCGAGCGTTGGCGACGAAAACGGTCTATGCCGGCGACGTGACTGTGCGGGAATGCGTCAGGCCCGTTCAGGTCGCCGTGTCTGGAGGCCGCGCGAAATGCGTCATTCAGCACGCTCGTACGGAGAACGGCCCCTGCGTCGCGCGAACGTGCCGCGAAGTTGATCCTCGCTTCGCATTTCAATGCTGTACTGCGCCTGGCACCGGATGGTGCCTTCAGGCTTCTTATGCTCGCCGCCGTGAAGGCTCCCACCCGTTATTCGGCATTTATTATGCATAACGAATTATTGAGGAAAAGCGGCCCCTCGCTGCTTGCCAGAGATAAGGGTTAGAGGGCCAACGAGGCAAGCGTCTCCACAAGCCGTTTGCCTGCTTCCCAGACATCGTCGAGCACGTTCCGCGAAGCACCCGTGATATCGGCTGCGCTCGAACTGACCCGCATTGCACCCGTTGACCGCGGTCGCGCCGTCCTGTAGTGAACCCCTCATTCAGTGTTAATACTGATATCGAAACCGATATTGGTATCGCTCATTTTCTCATTAGAAATTTATCGATCGTGTCCTTAAACTGCTTCGACGGTTAATTCTTACGAATAAGCAGGCCCATTTTCCGGGAGGAGACACCCGCCGTGACAAGCACTGTCGCGAAGCCCATAGGGCAAATCCCTATGGGTCGGCCGTTTTTCACAATATTAATATATTAGAACGCATTTGGCACCGCGTAGCGGGCGCTGTTCATGGCGCTTACTGTCTTGCCGGGACGAGAGGCGGTCCGCGATCGGCAAGGAGATGCGTTGCGAATGTTTTCTCGGAGCAAGGATGTGATCGATAACATCAAGTCGAAGGAAGGCGCGTCCCCACTCATACGGTTTTCCGGTATCGGTAAAAGTTTTGGAAATGTAAGGGCCTTGTCGGAGATCGATTTCGATTTCATGGCGGGCGAATGCGTTGGCATTGCGGGCCACAATGGAGCCGGCAAATCGACGTTGATGGCAGTGCTGGCCGGCGTCTACACGCCAACCGACGGGTATATCGAAACCGGCGGCAACCGCACCCAGCACTACGACGCCGACGCCGCGCGCCGCGCGGGCGTGCGCTGCGTATTTCAGGAACTCTCGCTCTGCCCGAACCTCAGCATTGCCGAGAATATGTGCGTCGTGCATCCGCGTTTGCGCGGGCGCGGCTGGCGCAAACGCGCGAGCGCGCTGATGCGCGCGAAACTCGAAGAGATCTTCCCCGGCAATGGACTGAGCGGTAGTGAACTGGTGTCCGATCTCACGCTCACGCAGCGCCAGATGGTGGAGATTGCCCGTGCGTTCACCGAAACCGATACGCCTGTGCGGCTCGTGATTCTCGATGAGCCCACTTCCAGCCTCGACGCGCACACCGCCGAACAACTGCTCGATTACGTGCGCAAGGCCAACGCGCGCGGCGTGACGTGTCTGCTTGTCACGCACATGCTTGGCGAGATCGAGCGCGTGTCGGACCGCGTGATGGTGCTGCGCGACGGCAAGCTCGTACGCATTTTGCCGCGCGAGAATCTCACGCGCGACGCGATCATTCAGGCAATGGGCCAGCACGTCGAGGTGGCGCATGCGCCGCGCGAGCACGCGGTAGCGGGCGCCGCAGTCGGGGCGCATGCGGCTGCAAGCGAGTACCGCTGGATGGTCGGGCCGCACCGGCGCACCGAAATCAACGCCGCGCGCGGTGAAGTGATCGGCTTCGGCGGCCTGGCGGGGCAGGGGCAGACCGATGCGTTGCTCGCCATTTACGATATCGCGCAGCGCACGGCACGTGACAGCGTCGCGTTCGTGGCAGGCGACCGCGCGCGCGACGGCGTGTTTCCCGTCTGGTCGATCGCACAGAATCTCGACGTGCGCTGGCTCGGTCGAGGCGGCATCGCCGCTGATGGCGCGGTCGATAGTCAGCGAAAGCGATCAGGATGGCTAATCGATTTCCGGGCGGCGCGCTCGCTCGTAGAAACGTGGCGCACGAAGATCGGCATTCGCGGCGCGTCCATGCAAGCCAATATCCTTTCGCTCTCCGGCGGCAATCAGCAGAAAGTGCTGTTCGCACGCGCCCTCGCTTCGAACGCAGCATTGATTTTGATGGACGACCCCACACGCGGCGTGGACATCGGCACCAAGCGCGAGATCTATGCGCTCGTGCGCGCCGAAGCCGCGAAGGGCCGCACGTTCGTCTGGTACACGACCGAAAACGACGAACTTGCGTATTGCGACCGTACGTTCGTGTTCCGTTCAAGCCGCGTCACGCGCGTGCTGCACGCGAGCGAATGCACGGAGGAAGCGCTGCTTGCGGCAAGTTTCGAGGAGCAGGCCGCATGAGCACGGTTCTCACGCAAGCGCGTTTGCGCACGCTGTTGCCTGTCGTCTCGCTGGGCGCGGTGCTGGTGCCCATCCTGATCCTGCAACCGGCCACCTTCAGCTATTTCGGCTCGAATCTGCTGCTCAATCTCGCGGTGCCGCTGGTGCTCGCGACGCTCGCCCAGCTTGCGATCATCACTGTCAACGACCTTGATCTGTCGATCGGGCCGTTCGTGAGCCTCGTCGCCTGCATCGGCGCGACGATTCTCGACCAGCATCCGTGGCTCGGCGTACTCGCGCTCGCCGCATGTGTGCTGGGTTACGCGTTGATCGGCGCGCTCATCGAGATCCGCCGCATTCCGTCGATCGTCGTCACGCTCGGTCTGTCGTTCGTCTGGAGCGGGCTTGCGATCGTGCTGCTGCCTTCGCCGGGCGGCGCGAGCCCCACATGGCTTGGCACGGCAATGAGCTTTCAGACGCCGCTGATCGCCGCGCCCATTGTGTGGTCGGTGCTCATCGCCCTGCTCGCGCATGTCTTCCTGATGCGCAGCTCGGTGGGCGTGCGCAGTCGGGCCGTGGGCGGCAATCCGCGCGCGGTAAGCCGTTTCGGCTGGTCGCTGGTCGCACGTCGCGCCATGCTCTACGCCGTGGCGGGCGTGTTCGGCGTGCTCTCGGGACTCGCGTTGCTCGGCCTCACGACTTCCGCCGACGCCAACATCGCGCTGCGCTACACGCTGCTCTCGATTGCGGCTGTGATTCTCGGCGGCGGCGAGTTCGTGGGCGGGCGTGTTTCGGTGGTGGGCGCCGTGCTCGGCGCCATCACGCTCACGCTCGCGGCTTCGTTCCTGGCATTCCTGAATATTTCGTCAGACTGGCAGGTCGGCATGCAGGGCGCGATCCTGATCGTCGTGCTTTCCCTGCGCGTCCTGCTTCAACCCAACGGAGACCGCCAATGACGCTCCCCCGTTCCGGCGGCGTCATCGCGCCGCCTCCCGAGCCGCCGGTGCGCGGCAACCTGTTTGCGCGCGTGAAAGCGCTCGACGCGCCGTGGGCCCTCTCGTTTGCCGGCGCCGTGCTGGTGTGGGGCGCAACCGTCGGCTTCTTCGGCTTGCCGGTGGCGGCCAATGTCCTCCAGACCGCGCTCGTCTACGGCATTTTCATGGTGCTCGTCGGCCTCGGGCAGATGCTTGTGATCACGTCGGGCACCGGGAATATCGACCTCTCGGTGCCGTCGACCATTGCGCTCGCGGGCGTGATCGGCATGCATGTCATGAACGGCGCGGACTCGCGTATCGCGCTCGGCATCGTGGCCGTGATTGGCGTCGGGCTCGCGGTCGGCCTCGCCAATTACGCGCTGATCCGCCTGCTGAGCATTCCGCCCATTATCGCCACGCTCTCGTCGAGCTTCATCATCCAGTCGGTGGCGATTACGCAAGGCGCGGATTTGCCCGCGCCGCCCGCGGCGCTCGGCAACTTCGCCACCGGCCGCTTCTTGCATGTGCCGTATCTCGCCTGGCTCGCGGCCGTGCTCTCGCTGCTGCTCGCGGTGGTGATGTATCGCTGCGTGTTCGGCCGCCGGCTTTCGGCAGTCGGGCAGAATGCGCGCGCGGCCTGGCTCGCGGGCGTGAACGTGCATCGCACGCGTTGCATCGCTTACGTGCTTTCGGCGGTAATCGCTTCGCTTACGGCCGTGTGTCTCTCGGCGGTGGCGGGCGGCGCGGCGCTCGATATGGGCGTCGAGTACATGCTGATTTCGATCGCGGTGGTGGTGATCGGCGGCACGCTCGTGACAGGCGGCAAAGCCTCGATTCTCGGCGTGTGGGGCGCCTCGATGTTTCTCTTCATGATGACGTCGATCCTCAACGCCGTCGGCGCCGACGCGGGCGTGCGCTCGCTCGTCTACGGCGCGCTGATCATCGCCGTGACAGCGATAGCGGGCGGCCGCGCGCCGCGCTGAGCGCACCCGACATAAAAAAGAAGGAGACGACATGAATCAGCACGACCACGAAGTTCACGACGCGCGTTTCCGGCATCTGATCCAGCCGAACGCGCTCTTGCAGAAGATCGCGGGCGATTGCTTGTGGACCGAAGGGCCGGTGTACTTTCCCGCGAGCGACCTGCTCGTGTGGAGCGACATCCCGAACAACCGCATGCTGCGCTGGGCGCCCGGCATGGGCGTGGGCGTGTTCCGCGCGAACTCGAACTTCAGCAACGGCAATACGCGCGACGGCGAAGGGCGGCTCGTGACCTGCGAGCATGGGCGACGCTGCGTCTCGCGCACCGAGCACGATGGCAGTGTGAGCGTGCTTGTTTCGCATTACGAAGGAAAGCGCCTCAATTCGCCGAACGACGTCGTGGTCGATTCGCAGGGCACGGTCTGGTTCACCGATCCCGACTACGGCATTCTCAGCGACTACGAAGGCTTTCGTGCGGACAGCGAGATCGGCGGCTGCCACGTCTACGCGCTCGCACGCGGGGAGCGCGAGGCGCGCCGCGTGGCCGACGATTTCGTGAAGCCGAACGGCCTCGCGTTCTCGCCCGACGAATCGAAGCTCTATATCGCCGATTCGGGCGCTTCGCATGTCGAAGACGGCCCGCGCCATATTCGCGTGTTCGATGTGCGCGACGGACGCCTTTCGAACGGCCGTGTGTTCGTGACGATGGCAAACGGCATTCCCGACGGTCTGCGGCTCGATGAGCACGGCAACGTCTGGACCAGCGCCGCCGACGGCGTGCACTGCTACGCGCCGGACGGTACGCTGCTCGGCAAGATCCTGCTGCCGGAGGCGGTGGCCAATCTCACCTTCGGCGGATTCAACCGCAACCGGCTGTTCATCACGGCGACGACTTCGGTCTATTCGCTGCACGTGGGCGTGCGCGGGGCGGGGCGATAGCGGCGCAACGGAAGGCAACGGAAGGCAACCTAGGGCCCATTTCCGGGCGCAAGCAACCAACACCATGCAGCAGAGACCATCAGAGGAGATGACATTTCATGCGTAGACTGAGCCAGATTGCGCTTGCCGCGACCACCCTGAGCCTTGCGCTCGCCGCGGCGAACGCAAACGCGCAGGTCGTGCAGACGAGCACGGCCACCAAGAAGATCGCGCTGTCGAACAACTACGCGGGCAACGCCTGGCGTCAGACGATGCTCAAGGACTGGCAGGCGGTGACGGGCGAGGCGGTGGCGCAAAAGCGCGTCGCGGCCGCGCCCACCTTCACGACCGCTGAGAACCAGGTGACCGAGCAGGCCCAGCAGATCCAGAACCTGATCCTGCAAGGCTATAACGCGATCGTCGTCGATGCGGCTTCGCCGACTGCGCTCAACGGCGTCATCAAACAGGCCTGCGCGGCGGGCATCGTCGTGGTGTCGTACGACGGCACCGTCACGGAGCCGTGCGCGTACCGCGTGTCGTTCGACTTTCACGCGTGGGGCGAGGACCAGGTCGACTATCTGGCCAAGCGCCTGAACGGCAAGGGCAATCTGCTCGAAGTGCGCGGGCTCGCGGGCGTTTCCGTCGACGAGGCGATTCATCAAGGCGTAGTGGACGGCCTGAAAAAATACCCTGGCCTGAAAGTGGTGGCGAGCGTGAACGGCAACTGGACGCAGACGATCGCGCAAAAGGCCGTGGCGGGCGTGTTGCCGACCTTGCCGAAGATCGACGGCGTGACGACCCAGGGCGACGACGGCTTTGGCACCGCGCAGGCGTTCAAGGCGGCCGGCCGGCCGACGCCGATCATCGTGCTCGGCAACCGCTACGACGAGCTCAACTGGTGGAAGAACCAGGCGGGCGCGGGCTACGAAACGACGTCCGTGTCGAATCCGCCGGGCGCGGTGACGGCGGCGTTCTGGGTGGCGCAGCAGGCGCTTGCGGGCAAGAAGATGCCGAAGGACATTCAGGTGCCGCTCGTGACCGTGACGCACGGCGATCTCGATGCGCAACTCGCGAAGCTCAAGCCGGGCGGCGTGAGCGACAAGCTCTATAACGCGGAAGAGACAGTGGCGGTCGTCGACAAGAAGTAGTGCGAACGAGTGCCGCCGCGCGAAAGCGGCGGCGCTCGAATTACGCTTCAGGTGATCGCGCCGATCTGCCAGGGCACGAATTCATTCTGGCCGTAGCCGTGCAATTCGCTGCGCGTGCGCGCACCCGACGCGGTGTCGAGCATCATGCGGAACAGGGTCTCGCCGAGCGCTTCGATGTCGTCGTCACCATCCACGACGCCGCCACAGTTGAGGTCCATGTCGTCGGACTGGCGGCGCCACAGCGCGCTGTTGGTCGCGAGCTTGAGCGAGGGCGAGGGCGCGCAGCCATACGCCGAACCCCGGCCCGTGGTGAAGCAGATGAGGTTCGCGCCGCCCGCCACCTGGCCCGTTGCGGAGATCGGGTCGTAGCCGGGCGTGTCCATGAACACGAGGCCCTTCGCGATTACCGGCTGCGCGTATTCGTACACTTCGACGAGATTGGTGCTGCCCGCTTTTGCAATGCCGCCCAGCGATTTTTCGAGCACCGTCGTGAGGCCGCCCGCCTTGTTGCCCGCCGAGGGGTTGTTGTTCATCGCCGCGTTGTGGCGCGCGCAATAATCCTCCCACCAGCGGATACGCGCTACGAGCTTCTCGCCGACTTCGCGCGTGAGTGCGCGGCGCGTGAGCAAATGTTCGGCGCCGTAGATTTCCGGCGTTTCCGAGAGGATGGCGGTGCCGCCGTGTCGCACGAGGCGGTCCACGGCCGCGCCCAGCACCGGATTCGCGGTAATGCCGGAATAACCGTCCGAGCCGCCGCATTGCAGGCCCACGCTCAGGTGGCTCGCGCTCACGCGTTGGCGGCGCACGGCGTTGGCGTCGGCGAGCATCGACTGCACGATCTCGATGCCTTTGGCGACGGTCTTTGCGGTGCCGCCCGAGTCCTGGATCGTGAAGGTGCGCAGCCGCGCGTGCTCCTTGAGTCCTTGCGTTTCGAGCAGGCGCGGGATCTGGTTCGTCTCGCAGCCGAGCCCGATCATGAGCACACCGGAAAAGTTCGCATGGCATGCGTAGCCGCCGAGCGTGCGTTGCAGGAGCGCAAGCGCCTCGCCTTCGGTATCGACCGCGCAGCCCGCACCGTGTGTGAGCGCAACGACGCCGTCCACGTTCGGATAACCGGCGAGCGCCTCGGGGTGGATGTCGCGGCGAAAGTGATCGGCGACGGCGCGCGCCACGGTCGCCGAGCAGTTCACAGAAGTCAGGATGCCGATGTAATTGCGCGTGGCGACGCGGCCGTCCTCGCGCACGATGCCTTCGAAGGTCGCACGCTGGTCGTCGGGAACGAAGGCTGTCGCGTGCGCGCCCTGACCGAATGCATAGTCGCGTGCGAACTCTCCCATGTCCAGGTTATGCATGTGCACATGTTCGCCCGGCGCGATGGCCTGTCTTGCGAAGCCGATGATCTGCCCGTAGCGATGCACGGGCTCGCCCGCCGCAATGGCGCGCGTGGCCACCTTGTGGCCGGGCGGAATCAGGCCGCTTGCGACAACGCTTTCGCCCTCGATGGGCATACCGCCGATTAACTGCTCGATCGCGATGACGACGTCGTCGGCGGGATGCAGACGGATGACGCGTGCAGGAGAGATGGATTGCATGGTCGACAGGAAGAAGTGGGCGTTGTCGTTCAGTCAGGAGCGCACGAGGGATCCTGCGCGCACAGGATCCACGCAGGCTATAAATTGATACGGTAATATATTAGTTGGCAAATTATAGAAAAACCTGGGCCGCAGAACAACGCAAACCCGGCCGGATCGAGGGAAAACCCCGACTGGAGCGGCAGGCAGGGCCGCAACGATGGGGACACCCATATACTGACGGGTGCGATTCGCCCCGGATGCCGGAGCACGCCGTAACCAATCGACTTATGACTGAGAACCGTAATGAGCCGGCGGCGTTCGTCGCCCGGCTGCTGCCCGCCGATTTCACACTCGATCGCGCGAATGCGCTTTCCGCGCAGCTTTATCAATTGCTGCGCGAGGCGATCGTGACCATGACGCTGCAACCCGACGACGTCATCTTCGAGCGCGCGCTTGCCGATGCGCTCGGCATCTCGCGCACGCCGGTGCGCGAGGCGCTGCTGCAACTGTCGCGCGAGGAACTCGTGCGCATCGCCGCGCAGTCGGGCACCTTCGTCGCGCCGGTGAAGCGCGAGCAGTTCGCCGAGAGCGCGCTGATCCGCAAGGTGCTCGAAACCGCGAGCATTCGCCGCGCGGCCGAGATCATCACCACGCGCGAGCTGGAGCAGTTGCACGACATCCAGGAGGCGCACCGCCGCGCGATCGAACGCAACAACCCGGTTGCGGCCATCAGTTGCGACAACGCGTTTCATGCCACCGTTTGTGCCGCCGCCCGACTGCCGCGCGTGCAGCAGCTCGTGGAGCTTGCGCGCGCACCGATCGACCGCGTGCGCCATATCACGGTGCGCGATCCGGTTGTCGCGGACGCCACGCTCAAGCAGCATCAAAAGGTGCTTGAGGCGCTCGAGCAGCACGACCCGGACGCCGCCGAACGCGCGCTATGCGATCACCTCGACGATGCGTTCGAGCGTCAGCAGGCCGCTTATGACGCGAACATCGGCCTGTTTCAGGGGCGCTGAAGGCGGCAATCGCGCGGCAACCGCGCGACACTGCGCCGCGCATATTGCCGGTATGCGTCGCTCAGTGCGCACTAGAATTCAAGAAGCGGCACGAACGATCCGAACCACATAATCATCGTTCGCCGTATCTCCCGACTACCTGGTTCTACGTATCGAGACGGCTCACGAGGCGGTCTCGCACGCGCAGGGCGTCCTTTTACCCAAAGGAGCTTAAAGTGAAAACGACCGGTCAACTTCAGTCCGCCGTCAACGAAACGCGCTTTCTCGGCGTATTAGGCGGCCTCGGCCCCATGGCGGGCGCATCGTTCCTCGAACGCTTGACAGCGCTCACGCGAGCGCCGCGCGATCAGGACCACATCCCGACCATCCTGTGGAGCGATCCGCGCGTGCCCGATCGCACCGACGCCAAGCTGCATGGCGGCGCGAACCCGTTGCCGCTGCTGCTCAACGGCATCGAACATCTGGAAAAGGCGGGCGCGAGCGCTATCGCCATTCCGTGCAACAGCGCGCATCTGTGGTACGACGAGCTGCTACAGCACACCGACCTGCCCATTCTCAATATCATCGACGCGACTGTCGACGACCTGCACAACCACGGCGTGTGGCGCGGCAAGATCGGCTTGATGGGCACGGCCGCCACGCTCAAGTTCGGCATGTACCAGAAGGTGCTCGAAGCGCGCGGCTTCACGCCGGTCGTCCCGACGGAAGAGGAGATCGATGAATACTGCATGAAAGCGATCCGGCTGGTGAAGGCCAACCGTCTCGACGAAGCTTTCGCCCCCGCTGCCGAAGGCGCGCGCTTGCTCAAGGAACGCGGCGCAACTGCGATCGTGCTGGGCTGTACCGAACTGCCGCTCGCTATTCCCCACCATCGGCGGCCCGAGCTGCCCATGTCGTTCGTGGATTCGATCGACGGACTCGCGGTGGCCGCAATTCACTGGTTCTATGGAACGGGTTTACCAGTGATGAGCGAGGCTGCTTGATACCTTGTTGCTGACCCGGCGCGTTTGAGCGAATTCCAGGCGCGAGCCTGTGAGCTGCTCGCGAAGATGCGCGCCGTGGCGAATCGCAGTGCTTTTTTATTCGATTTTTTTCTTTCTTTTTTCCGGGAAATTGCCGGGCTCGATTGAATTCGATTCTCTGCATGTCGACATACCGGACATGGTCGAATGTCGAAAAATATTGTCGAACCAGACGATACATTACATACGTTCGCTGCGGAGATTCTGCGGCGCAATGAAATAATCGGAATCGCGACGGCGGGCGACGTTCATTTGGACGTTGAGTTTGTTCGCGTAGCGATGCGCACCTCTTGTGTCGGACCTATGTCGTCCACGGAGCCTTGCAGTAGGGTGCAGCCGTGGTTTGCCCGGCAGTGTTGTCCTTGAGCACACGGGCTGCATCGATATCGACGCCGCACATGAGAATCATGGGCGAATCTCGTCGGATTGCGAAGTGGAATGAATCTTTTTCAGCGCTGGAAGGCGCGGACACAGGAATATCGGCGTGGGCTGTCATGGACAGCCCAATGCCCAATCCTGCGCAAGGCGCAGTACGCGCGTTGCTGCAATTGATAGCGACTATGTGCGGCTCACCCTTGACATGCAAAATGGGAGGCACCAGTGTGCTATCGGCACTAAACGAAAAAAGTTTAGGGTTTTTGTTGGACCCCCAGGACATTTCCCAGGAATTGTTAAATCCGACACTTTTTGCACGCGACATCGCGTAGACTCGCTAATATTCAATTTCGCACGTTCTTTCCGGAACGGCGTTGTCAAGCGGGTCCGTGTGGCGGTATCGATAAAACACCGTTTCACGTTACACCTGCGGGTGCCAATGACCTATGAAAATTGCAATCCTCGAATCCGACGTCGACAAATTAGACAAAACCCTCGAAACGCTCTCTGCCTCGGGGCATTTGTGCTTCGGCGTGAGGAGCGACGAGGGCGTGCGGCGGGTGCTCGATGACGTGTCGGTCGATCTGTTTCTCATCGACTGGACAGATCCCGACGGCGTGCGCTATGACACGCTCACCCACCTCTCGCAGTGCGCGCCAGGTGTGCCCGTCGTGTTGTGTGTTGCACCGCACACGCCCGACTCCGTGGTCAATTCCGGCATCAAGTGTGGTGCGAGCCTGGCGCTCGAAAAGCCATTGCGTGGCATCGACTCGCTCAACAGCCTGCATACCTTGAGCCGCGACGGTTTCGCGTCCGTATTCGCCGCCGGCACTCACGTCATGTGAGAGAAAGGCGCTCGGTGATGGAGCACGGCCCCCGCGCCGCGCCGCCCGAACGCCTTCCGCGATGAGGTCGCGCGTCGGCCGTGGTCTCAGCCACCATTGCCGACTTCCCTTGGATGACCGCATCCATCGCCCGCTGACCTTGCGGGCGGCGCCGGGCGCATTCTGGCGGCTGGCGTAATCTTTCCCTCCACCTGGGCGGTATCTCTCCCGAACGTCACCTACAGCGCCGTTTGCAGTCTCGCGCCCGAACGCCTGTCACTGCCGTAGCAGCGGATTGGCGCGTGCAAGCGGCGTTGCCATTGAACGATGACCACGGCAACCGCACTCTCTGGCGCCCGCGAGGCGTGGCTATGGATATTCGTGATACTGGGGATTTCTCCACCGGGTTTATGCATTCAGAATGCATATTTCTGGGCGCGAATTTCTGATACGTGCTGACCCATTGGGAAACAGAAGTTGTCTATCGACCGAGAGCCGCTTTCGGTGATGTAAATGCCGGCAATGCGCTTTTTCGAGGGAATTAGCCGTGATTTTTCTATTGACCGTTGAATGACATTTTTCAACGATCACTTCACTCCACGGTCACATTGCGGGCTCCGGTCAATTCTCGCATTTGTGGCGTTCCGACACGTTGACAGTTGGCTAGACCACATTTCTCTGAAGATATTGAGAAATAGTGGCGAATCGTATATTTATTGCTTATGATCTCGTCTCGGTTCGAAATAGATCGATAAATAATTTCGAAAATTTGAGCAGTGCGGTCAACATGCGGCGATTGCTGCCAGTCACCTCACGAACGTGTGGTGTTTTCTGCTGTGACATTGGCTTGGATTACCAATTCGACTTAACGCAAGCTAATGCGACTATTGAATAGCGGGGGGTACTGATGGAGTGCGGAGGTGGCGGTCAACGAAATCGCGTCGCGGAGTGTTGCGCCTTGCCTGACCCGGATGCGGTCAGGCCAATTGGGGTTCTCCTCTGCGGTGGATTCTCGCTTTCCGAACTGGCCACCGTACTCGAGCTATTTCAGTCGGCCAATGCGCTGTCGCAGTTGGACTACGCCGACGATGGGCGTACCGGTTATGAGATTTCCCTGCTGTCGCTGGCCGGCGGGCGTGTCGAAAGCTCGTCCTCGGTGTCCGTGTGGACGAACAGCGTCGAGGATCGACGCCATGCGGGCGGATTTCACACCTTGTTCGTCGCCGGCGGGCTTGTGCCGCGACACCTGCTTTACGATGAGCGCCTGCTTCATTGGCTGCGCCTCGAAGGCTTGCGCTGTGAGGTCGTGATCCCGATCGGGGAAGGCGAGGCATTGCTCGACGCGGCGGGCATCGAACGCTCAGCCAGCCGGCTGGATTGCGCGATGCAGGCCAGCACAGGCCAGGACCGCATTACCGCAACCGACTTCGCGGACATGGCCACGGGCCCGTTGCGAGAGGCGCTCGCGCTCATCGAGCGAGACCTCGGAAGCGCGCTTGCGCGCGAAGTGGCGGGCCACGCCATGCCGCGCCGACAACGAAACGGCTTCACCGCGGCGATCCGCACGACGCTCTCCGGCGGCGTGAGCGAGCGCATCCAGGCATCCGCAAACTGGCTGGAAGCGAATGGCGATCGCCCGGTGACGATTGACGACGCAGCGCAGATCGCCGCCATGAGTGAACGCAATTTTCTGCGCCGCTTCAAGATCGAAATGGGCGTCACGCCCTCGGATTACCTGCTCCATGTGCGCATCGACATGAGTTGCCGCCTGCTGGTCGAAACCGATCTACCCGTGGACAAGATCGCGCGGCGCTGCGGGCTGGGCAGCGGCGGCCGGTTGGCGAAACTGTTTCGCAAACACCTTTGCGCGACACCTACGGAATATCGCGCCCGGCGCCGTCACACCAACGACTAATATCGCCTCGGCGCCATTGCGCGGCCGGTAGAGCGCCGCAACAGGAATGCCGGATTCGCTGGTTCCTCGCGCCATGTAACCCGAAACGCGAGACGCTCGCATGGGGCAGAAGGGATCAATACACCCGCCGGTGCCTGCAATGTGGCGGAAATTACGTATACATTGACGTACCGGCTTCGATGGATTTCGCATATCTTATGCGTCGTGGTTGGGATCGGGAGCCTGTCTTGTGAGTCCCCCGGCAACGTTTCATCAAGCGCTGCCGTGTGATTTCCGGTGAAAGACGCCAGTGGTTCGGTTCGGCTGATCCGTCCCGGATTATTCCGGGACAGTGCATCGCACCAGGATGGCCCCTTTCGACAACCCACGAGTTGCACCGGCTATCGACTTCCACTATGAAAATTGCAATCCTTGAGCCAGACGTTGGCGAGCTTGACCGTACGCTTCAAATACTTTCTTCCGCAGGCCACCTTTGTTTTGGAACGAGGAGTGACGAAGGGCTGCGGCGCCTGCTCGAAGACGTATCCATCGATCTGTTTCTGCTGGATTGGAGTGAGCCCGACCGCGGACGCTATGAGACGCTGCGATACCTTGCTCGTCGCGAATTCGTGGGGCCGATCGTACTGTTCACGTCGCCACAAACAGCATGTGGCGTGATCAATTCAGGCCTGGAGTGCGGAGCGGACGTTCACGTGACCAAGCCGCTCTCCGAGGGGGAATCCCTCGCGCCTTTGCACGCGCTTGGCAACGGTCCGTACTACGCGGCACGTACGGCAATCAGCCAGATGATGTGATCCCTCGCCGCATCACCGCGCATTGGCCTCGAACATAGCCGTGGTGGTTATTGAAGGTCGCTTACCTGAAGATCACCGGCCCACGTCGGCGAGTCCAGGTCGAACTCCAGCCACGCGCTACCGGCCGATGCAAACACGCCGTCTCTGATCCCCTGTCCAATCGCGGTTCTCACGAGTGCTTCGGTCGACAGCCGGCGGCTCTTCGCCACTTTGACCCTCGGTATCTCGAAGGCGACTACCATCTCCTGTGCGTCCATGCGAGAAAGCAAAACGTAGAGATCTCGCGAAAAGTGAGCCATATAAAGCGAATCGTCGGATTCAACTTCGGGAAGACGGAAGCAAAAAAAGGAATCGTTGTCTGAAATTTCCATGGTGTTGGGTCGCCCCGATGTAGCGCAATTTTCGGGTGAGCGGGTTGATCAGTGATCCTCTATTTCCGGCGACTTTCAATAGCGTGTCGCTTTGAAACGCGCGAAGGCGCTGCGCGGAACCTGGCGCAAGTAAAGCGCCGCTCGCGTGTTTCCAGTACAGCATCGCTGGCGTTAAACGTGAAGCGCGGCTTGAACCGACAAGAGCGTCCTTTTAATCAACTTCTTGTCCTCTACGTCGAGCGCGCTTGCGTGGCCGCGCAACAACTCAGTCATCGAGCCGCCAAGTTGCCGAATATCCAGGTCTGTTGGCTTGGGGATCGGCCAGACGTGCATTAGATACGCAAGCGGGATCACGTTACGCCTGGCACACCAGCGCTCGAACAGCGCCACGCAAGCGACTTCGACAGCGCTGAATTTATCGGACTGCGAATCGCCCGCACCTTCCGGGCGTGCATCCATACTCGCTCGCGGCGCTGGGTCGACGATTGCCGCGAAATCGATTGTATGGCCCATTCCCGGAGAGCATGTAGTCATGGATGAGTGAAAGAGTATTGAAACAGCGTGAACGTGTCACCGCTCGACAATCAGAAAGATCTTTGCTTGCCTACGCTTGCGCTTGCGTTCTCGTCTGAATTGTATGTGAGTGCAGCGCCGAACATGGATCAGATCTCTTGCGATGCTGGAATTGACCAACGTTTGGCGGCGATCGTCGTCCGATCAACCAATTGCATAGCTTGTTTAGAAACCACGGTTCGCGGAGTATTGAACTGTGGCGGCGCATGGTCGGAACGGCTTCGGGAGGAGGTCTCCCTGGAGATCCCGGCCAACATGGTCATAAATCACGATATTTTCGGTGCTTACTTAATTCGTGAATCGAAAATTTCGATGCGATTTTCTGAAAATTCGCTAATTAAATTAGAAGATATTTTCGCAATTTATCAAGATGCTTGCTGATGCGGCTCAGCGTTGAATGGTTGAATATTTTGGAAAACGACAATCGATTGATACCTTATGAATTGGCAGTCAGTTCCCGCCTAAAAGTACTCGGCAACATTGAAATCGACGCAGTTGCGCTGCTTCCTGTCAATGATGGGCGATGCAGCAACACCCCAATCGATGTTGAGATCCGCGTCATCCCAGCAGATTGTGCGTTCGGAATCGGCCAGGCGCGGCGACGACGCCTTTGAGAGTACCTCCGCGACCTCTGATCGAACAATGTACCCGTGCGCGAATCCAGGTGGTACCCAGAGCTGGCGACAGTTCGATGCGGAGAGAGGCTCGCCAGTCCATCGCCCAAAGGTGATCGACATACGACGCAGATCGAGCGCCACGGCGAATACTTCTCCAGACAGCACTCTCAAAACGATCCCGCGCGGATTTTGAACCTGGTAGGTCAGGCCGACCAACGCATTGCGCGGGCAAACCGCCTGCTCGTCATGGGTGAACAGGTAGCCTCGGGAGACGTTCGCATTGAACCAGTCCTGATCAAAGCTCCTGAAAAACGCGCCTGTTGATCGAGCTTCGATCTGCGGCTCAAATACTTTAACGTCACGAAGAGCGGTATTCCCAAGGCGAAAGGACATTCTTTATCTCTGTGTGTTCCGGGTGCTTTTTGCGACTCTTAACTTATCCAATTTCTCCCCGACTATGTCACGAACTCCGACGACTTACCTGTTTCATACCGGACAAAACATTATCCGCTTCCGCCAAAGCGATTCAATTGCGTCAATGACGTTACAAAATTCGCTATCCCGGGAGTAGCCGAAGTTGATGTCGGATTGAACCCGTTCTAGTGCATGTGCTTTAAACCGACAAGATATTGGTTTAATCGGTCAAGCATCCGGACAATTTAGTAGCTCATGTATGATGCGTCGCATTGAAAAGAGGTCGATTCAGCGTCACAAGCCATACCAATATCAAGTACTCGATAATAGAAGAGGGGTGAAGATGGGCGACATCGGTGCCGGGGGTGCTGAGCGGGGAAATGCCGTTTCTGGCGCAGGATGGCCGCGATCCGGAACGACGAGAAGAATCGGCGTGCTGCTCTACAAGGGCTTTTCGCTACTCTCGATCGGCGTGGTTCCGGAGATCTTTCACCTCGCGAATGAGATTGCGGAACGGCAACGCGACGACGGATTGCTGTATGACGTCAAGTTTTACTCCACACAGGGTGGCGACGTAGAGTGCTCGTCCTCAGTCAACGTGTGGACACAAGAATGCGACGCCACGAAGAACCTTGGCTTTGATGCACTGTTTATCGCGGACGGCGGCGACCTGACCGAAGTGACGCGCGACGAGCGCGTTCGCCAATGGCTTCGCGTGGTCGTACCGTCGACGAAAATCGTTTCCGGCATTGGCAAAGCAGCGGCGCTAATCGACACGATGCAGCTCCGTCCCGACTCTTACCGCAGCAGCTTGCTTCAATCGAATACCGATCCGTCTCAGGCGAAAGCGCCAAGCAATAGGGCAAATCGTTACGAGCCGACGAAGACGGCCCTTATGCTGGTCGGTTGGGATCTCGGCCAGGAAGCAGTCAAGGACATCTCACGCAAGCTCTCGGCAAACGGTTTTGCGACGCTTACGCCTCTAATTGCCGACGCGAGAGCTGACACGGCAATCGAAAAGGTACGCGCGTCTGCACGCTGGCTCAAAGAGAACTGTGACCGGCCGATCTCCGTGAGCGATGCGGTGAACGTCTCGGCAATGAGCGAACGCAATTTCCTTCGATGCTTCAAGCAGGAGATGGGCGTCACGCCATCCGAGTACCTGCTGCAAGCTCGACTGGATTTGACCTCCCGCATGCTCGCAGAGACCGAGCTCTCGATCGACAAAATCGCTAAAAGGTGCGGCTGGACGAATGGGGATCGACTCGCCAAGATCTTTCGCCGGCGATTCTCTCTCACCCCTTCCGAATTCCGCCAACGTGAACGGGGCACCGGCCAGCAGAAGGCCTAGGCGGGCCCACCGATCGACTGTCGGCGACGACGCGCTCACAAGTGGGCATATGGAAGCGGTCCCACTGCGAGCTATCGTAAACAGGACCACACTCAGCTTTCCACAAGCAGCCAAGGTAATTAACCGCGCTTTTGGGCCAAGGCCCCGAAAGTGGGTAAATTTGCTTGCAACCGGAAATATGTGGTAAGCATAATTCAAAAGACTGATCGCAAAGAATAACGTAACCGGATCAAAACATAGAAAGCCACTGTGTGATGACCGAAATTGAATCGAAGGAGGCTAGTTAGCTTCCGGGCGGTAAGAAATACCGGAAAATCTTCCAGATTTTTCACGAATTAATCGATAACGCATTGTATTTAAATGTGTTTTCTAGATAAAAAAGTCTTACGCTTTTGGCTGGTTAGCTCTGGTCCGACAAGACTTGTAACTATTTCGCCACTGATGGCGGAAAATGACTGTAAGTTAGGTACGATAGTGCCTTCGACGAATTCGGTTCAATGAAAGCCGAAATAGGTCCAATATCGGGGTGCGCGATGGTGAATTTCGTTAGTCACAGTATTGCTCGCAGTGGCCGCACAGGCGAAGTTCTAGTTCCGAGGTTAAGAAAAAAGATAATTTTTCTTCTCTTCTCCGGATTCCGCCTGCCCGAGGTTGCGACAGTCCTTGAGGTATTCCATGCAGCCAATCGCAGTTCCTCACCCCATGGTGTGGGAGGGACGGCGCCGTTCTACGACGTCCAGCTGAAGTCGCTTGAGGGCGGCCGCCTTGAGAGTTCCTCGGCGGTATCCATCTGGACCGAACCGCTCGCTCAGACCCGCGAAGTGGAGCCTATCGACGCCTTGTTCATCGCCGGACCTGGAAACAGCGCACTGTCTGGCAACGCGACGCTCCTGGAGCGCATCCGGTTCGTCAGCAGCCAGGCCGCGAATTTGATCCCGATGGCGGACTCGAAGGTATTGCTGACTATCGCGGGCGTTTCAGGTCAACCGAGTCATTGGCCCACTGGTGGAAACGTCGACCACGGCATTGCACGCAGGCCCCCGCACGCCCATATCGAACCGTTCAATGGGCCGGTCCAGCGCGCGCTACAGTTGATCAAGCAAGACCTTGGCGCGGCCATCCCTAGAGCGATTACCGACATCACGCTGCCCGGTCGCCAGGAGGTTGGCTTGATGTCGGCGGTGCGCGAACGTGCATCGAAAAGCGCAAGCGAGCGCATACTCGAGTCTGCGCGATGGATTGAGGAAAACGGCGGGAAATCCGTCGCGATTGCAGACGCCGCACAAATTGCGGCAATGAGTGAACGCAACTTCCTGCGTCGCTTCAAGATTGAAATTGGGGTGACTCCATCGGAGTATCTTATGTACTCCAGATTGGAGCTGTGCTGTCAGCTATTGGTTGAGACCGATTTGCCGGTTGAAAAGATTGCCCGGCGCTGCGGATTGAGTGGAGGGGGTTCGCTTTCAAAGCTTTTCCGCAAGCACTTTTCGCTGACGCCAACCGAATATCGTGAGAAGCGAAATATCAACTAGCTCGACGCAAAGAGTCGCTTCACGGGCGGCCGAAGTGCCCCGTGAAGATGCGTAAGTTCAGTGCCGTGTCTACCTGACTGATGTTGCCGCGCGAACCGCTCTCGCGGGCGGAACGAACGCGCCTCGCCTTTGGCGAATGATCACGTCCGCCTGTTAAACATCTCACTCCCCTCCAGCACCACGGACACCCGAAAACTCGCGGGGATTCTCGCTCACGAGGAAAGGTGCGCTCGACTGCCGTTCGACCTCAGTGGATTGCTTTCTATCCCGCTGAACATCCGAACGCTCTGCGCGGTACTCGGTTGGCGTGAGCTGTAAATGCTCGCGAAAAAGTTTGGATAGCCTGCCTCCCCCGTTTATCCCGCACCGCCGTGCAATCTTCTCGACCGGTAGCCGTGTTTGTGTGAGAAGCCGGCATGCCATGTCGAGCCGGACCTTCAGCAGATACTCCGACGGCTTCATGCCTACTTCCAGCTTGAACCGTCGCAGGAAATTGCGCCCACTCATGGCGGCAATTTGCGCAGCTTCGTCGAGTGATATATCCCGGTCGCCGTTCGCGCACATCCACTGAGCCGCATCCTGAATGGGTTGACTAAGCGTTGCCGCGACGCCTCGACGAATATCATCCGTCAAACCCGAGCCGAACTCCGGATCAATGGACTTCGCGATTTGCGCAGCAATCACCTCACCGTGCTCGCGTTCAATCACGGCAACCGCCGCGGAAATCGCACTGTCGGCGGGAAGCGCTTGAGACTGAACATTGATGAAGGAGCGTCCGTTCGAGCTTGCCAACGCGATGTCGCGCCTGAAGCTTCCCAGATGGGCGAGCACAGCGCTGCTCTCGCCAATCGCGAGAAACTGCTTGCAACTCGCCTGCGCGCGATGCAGCCATCCTAGAAATGGATCGCTTCGCAGCGCATCACGGATTCCGCTGCCGCCGGAAAAGATAATTGCCCGTAACGGAGCAGCAGCGACGTGACTCTCGACACTATTTGTCCAGACGCAGACCGAGGACGCGCTGGTCATCCTGCCACCCGCCGCCGAGAGGAGTCGTACGTTGTACCGGACGGCGTGCTTGCCATACCTCGCCATAGTCGTATTCAGCGCGTGAAAAGCTTCGACGACGATGGCCGTATCGGCCAGTGAAAATCGGTCGCACAAAACAAGACCGATTTGTCTCAGTTCCCCACCAACGTATTCGACCGGCTTTGAGGCACCGGCATTCTCGCTAAAAGGTCCCATCTTCATCCCGTTGCATTAACAATTCTTATGACCGCCCCGACCTCCGGCCTTACGACCTGATCATCCTACTTAGCGAATATTATTGAAATGAGAATGTGGCGAGATCCGTCGCAGTTTTGTCTGTTTTCGCCAATTCAAACGCGGCGGTCCTGTTGTCTAACGCATGGAGCCGCAGCGTTGACTATAGCGGTGTGGCGTGGACATGCAAGTGGAGACAGCGTTGCAGTCGTCAAATGAAATCCGCCGTCAATTCAATCGCGTGAATGGCGGAATTGACGAAAGTTTTGGCGATGTGGGTGAAGTGTTGCCATTGTATAGTCGCCCGGCGTACAGACATCATAGATTGGCCAACTGCGTGACGCTTCCTCTTCGGCACTGGGATCGAGCGCTGGAAGCGCAGGAAGAACCCTTCCATCAAACCCCGAGTCATTCTACGTGAACTGATTTTCATAGAGTCGTATATTCATAGGGTTGCAAAATGAAATATAAGATCGCTGCCGCAGCAGTGCTTTCTGCTACTTTCGCGACAGTCGCGCAGGCGCAAAGCAGCGTTACGCTGTATGGTCTGATCGACGCAGGTTTCACGTATGTGCGGGGCGGCGGACAGAACACCTGGCAGATGAAGAGCGGAACGGTCAATGGCAGTCGCTGGGGGTTGCGTGGCTCGGAAGATCTCGGTGGCGGCCTTAAGGCGATCTTCACCTTGGAGAATGGCTTCAGCATTGCGAACGGTACAGCGGCACAATCCGGTCGCATGTTCGGAAGACAAGCCTTTGTTGGTCTCGCGAGTGACCAATACGGGGCGGTGACGCTTGGTCGGCAGTACGACAGCGTGGTTGACTACCTCGCACCGCTCTCGAACACGGGCAGCCAATACGGCGGTACGATCTCCGCGCATCCCTTCGATAACGACAATCTGAACAACTCGGTCAGATTCAACAATACGGTCAAGTACACTAGCCTCAACTACGCGGGGTTCAAGTTTGGCGCGACGTATTCGTTCTCGAACAGCACGCAGTTCGCGAATAACCGTGCTTATAGCTTTGGTGCATCGTACGCGTGGGGTGGCCTGACATTGGCGGCTGCTTATCTGCAATTGAACAACGACATCACATCCACCGTATTTGGAAACAGCGGACCGAGTTCAAGCGCGAGCGGTGCACAAACTGGAGAGTGGACTTTTCTCGCCGGCCGGCAGCGCACATTTGGCGGCGGGGTGAACTACACATATGGGCCAGTAACCGCCGGCGTAGTCTATACGCAGACGAATCTGTCTGACACGCTTGGTGGCGGCATTTCATCGGGTCAGTCCGGAACGTCTGGGGGCATAGCATTCGGTGCAAATAGTGCGCGCTTCCAGAATTTCGAAGGCAACGTGCGCTACGCATTGTCGCCTGCAATTAGTCTCGCCGGGGCATACACGTATACGCGGGCCGACCTTGGCGGCGGTGTGAACCCGATTTATAACACCGTGTCGGCACAGGCGGACTATGCGTTGTCGAAGCGCACCGATGTCTACTTGCAGGGTAACTTCCAGCATGTCAGTCGGAATTCCGGTCATGTTTGGGCATATCTGAATGGCCTGAGTGCCGACTCGAACGCGCAAAAGCAAGGTGCCGTTACTGTTGGCATGCGCCATCGGTTCTAGCCCTCGGAATCAAACGACGTCTCAAGGCGCCTTAGGGCGCCTTTTTCCTTTGTGGAACTCTGCTTGTTCAGGCGCAGTCTGTCTTCGTGTTAAAAGTACATTAAAGAACAAGACATTAAAGATCATTAGAAGTGCGTGATTTCGCATAACAAATATTTGCGATGCGCACTAGTCGGCCAATTCATTGGCGGCTTCAGACAGGGTTATTGCGTCGCATGTTAAAGAAGTTATGATGCGGTGCAACCAGAGAGAATTGATGACTGATTCAATTCAGATATGGGGCCTTCAGCAACCAGGGAGAATTCATTCGAAATCCTCCGATGTTGAAAGAAATTGCGCTATGAAAAAAGTCATCCACGGGCTAGCGTTACTCAACCAGCAGGCATCCCGTCCCGACTTTATCTCAGGCGCGGATCTTTGACTCTTGGCAACCGTTGCCATGGTGCCGACCGCGAGCGATTGTTTTGCGTATCAAAGGATAGCCACGGGCTAGATCACAACGTCTAAGCGTAGATCGAAGACCAGCTTTCGCAGCCATCGATTACGTTTCAGAAGGAGCTGAAAATGCGTGGTGTACAAGGAATCGTAGCGAGATCTGTCGACGGAATCTCGGTTGTCGTCGGCGCCTTGCTTGCGACTGATGTCCGCTTCGGTGGGCTTGTCGAAGGCACTCCGGATACGGCATATATCACCTTCGCTGTCGCGCTCACTCTTGTAATATTCCCGGCATTTGGCATGTATGACTCCTGGCGCGGTCGATCGCTGCCCCGTCAGCTCTCGCAGGTCGCATTGGCATGGTGCACGGTCCAGGCTATCGGACTTGTGCTGACATTCTCTCTGCATCGCGTCGAACTGGTCTCGCGACTTTGGTTGGTATATTGGACGGCGATTGCAGCTTGCTTTCTGCTGCTATCACGCGTAGGCGCACATTACATTTTGAGCAAGGCCCGCAATGCCGGAATCAACATAAGAAACGTTGCTCTGGTCGGCGACGGTATCCACACCGAAGCGGTCAAGGAAAAAATCCGGATTACCCCGGGAAGTGGATTCCGCGTCGCAGCTGCCTACAATACACGTCTCGTCAGTGCGCCGCACAATTGCGCTGAGAAGCCTTTCGACGAGTTTGGCGACTTCGTTGACTATGTACGTCAGCGAGGCATCCAGGAGATCTGGCTGGCGCTTCCGCTCTCGGAGGAGGCATCGATTCATCGATTCGTTTCCGAGTTCAGTGAAGACCTCGTAAATGTCAGGTTTATTCCGGACGTCAAGAGCGTCGCGTTATTTGACGGAGGCGTCATTGATCTTGTGGGGGCACCCGCAATCAATCTTATCGCGTCGCCATTGGCATCAAGGTCGCTCGTAAAGAAGGAAATTTTCGATCGCCTCTTCGCATTAGCAGCACTAACTGCTTTGACTCCACTACTATTGGGAATAGCGATCGCCGTAAAAGCGTCATCAAGCGGCCCTGTATTTTTCAGGCAGTCCCGCAAGGGGGCTGATGGTCGAACGTTCAGAATCTTCAAGTTTCGGACAATGCGACAGCATGCCGAGGTTGCAGGCATCGTAACGCAAGCGACCCGTGGCGACCCTCGCATTACACGAGTTGGCGCGTTTCTTCGCCGCACGAGTTTGGATGAACTGCCTCAATTCATCAATGTCCTTAAGGGGGAGATGTCGGTTGTTGGTCCTCGACCTCACGCCATCGAGCACGATGAAATATATCGAAAGGTGGTGAACGGTTACATCCATAGATATCGTGCGAAGCCGGGCATCACAGGATGGGCGCAAGTAAATGGTTTCCGTGGAGAGACCGACCGCATTGAGAAGATGGTGAAACGAATCGAGCACGATCTCTACTATCTGCAAAACTGGTCGTTTGCGCTTGATATGCGTATTGTGATAGCGACAGTTATTAAAGGATTTGCAGGAAGCAACGCTTATTGAGCGGGATAGATTGATATTTTGTTGGATAGCTTGATGAAGGAAAGTAGATTTATATTAGATAAATATCGATTATTTTCTTTTGTGTTTGTTATCTATCGAATAATTTTTTATCAGATATCCGAATTGATATTGATCGATTGAGAGACGAGAATCAGTTCGACGCCTAAGGAAGGCAATTGTTGGGAAATCCGTAAAGCTCACTCTGCTTGCGCTATCAAATGGGGGGCGCGACTTCTGAGCTTGTGCATCTCCGCGCGAGGTGCGCTTCTAATTAATTCGCAAAACTTCGTCAGAAGCCGCGTGTGCGGGCTATGCCGGCGCGAACGCATCCATGATGACGGTCACTGGGACAAGAATGGAAAGGATTGAACTGATGCAACCGAGGGTGGCGGGGGCTGCTTTGCGTCGGCTGTTTGAACTGCGATCGCGAGTATATCGAGTCGTTCTGCTTTTTTCTGCTCCGGTTGCCATGTCTGCATGCATGTACGCCCCGGGAATGAAAATGCAACAAGCGTCAAGTTTGCCTGTCGAGTCGGCGAGTCAGGGAACCCCTGAGGCTCGCCTGCCAGTTCCCATGACAGACATCACCATGTCGCTCATTAGCAGGATGCGGAGCGACGCCGTACGGGAGACTGGCGTCGAAGCTGGGTCACTGTTTGACAAAGCGCGCCCGTATGCCATCGGGCCGGGTGACGTACTGCAAATTACCGTTTGGGATCATCCGGAACTCGCGGCAGCGCTCGGCGCTCAGCCCCCCGCAGACTCACGGACGTACGATCCACCACCGGGCTTCGTTGTTGATAATGCCGGTCGTCTTAATTTTCCGTTCGCTGGATCCATTTTGGTTCAAGGTCTGCGCGTTGATGAACTCCAGAGCAAACTCGCGAGCGCGCTGGGCAAGTCGTTCCACAATCCTCAGGTCACCGTACGGATCGCTTCTTTCCGTTCGCAGCAAGTGTATGTCGACGGCGACGTGCACACGCCTGGCGCGCAAGCAATTAACGACATTCCTACGACACTCTACGATGCGATTGGTCACGCCGGTGGCTTTGCGACAACGGCAGATCAGAGCGCTATCGAACTAGTTCGCAACGGAAAGTCGTTTCGAATCAACATGACACAGATGTTGGATGGCGGCCACAACCCGGCGAAGATTGTGCTCCGAGGCGGTGATTTCGTTCGTGTATCTGCGCGCGAAGATAACGGCGTCTATGTTATGGGTGAAGTAACAAAGCCAACAAAAGCACTTCCTCTTCGGAACGGAGTTCTTACGCTAAGCGACGCGCTGTCGCAAGCCGGGAGTATTAGTTCTACCACTGCCGACGCGGCCCAGTTGTACGTTATTCGTGGCACAGGAAAAGACGCTGAAGTATTCCATCTGGACGCGTCGTCACCCGTCTCTATGGTGCTCGCGAATCAGTTCACACTCGATCCGAAAGATGTCGTTTATGTCGACGGAAATGGACTTGTTCGATTCAGCCGAGTGCTTTCGCTCTTGCTTCCGGCTATCGATGCGGGCCTCACAGCGGGTTTGGTCGCAAAGTAAGAACGGCGAGACCTTCGACGCAAGCTAACGCAAACTGGACCAAGCAGTTATGAAACGACGTGCGCTTCTCACCCTTTCTGCGAGCAGCATCATTGCCGCTGCGTGCGATCGCGCTGTTGCTGACAAGCCGCAGCTGGTGAACCCTGGACGCGGCTTCCGTTGGATCAGCGAATTTGAAAATGCCGGTAGCGGCAACCGCGACGATGCCGCGACGCTTCAACGAGCAATCGACTATGTGCGGGAAATTGCCGAGCGATCTCAGGACACGTCGCAACTGCCAGTGTTGCTTATGCAATCCGGACGTTACGCCTTGAACCGTACTATCGAGACGGCACCGTGGGTCAAACTGTGCTCAGTCGGCGGCGTACTACTTGACTTCTCACAAGCCGCTGACGATTGCAAT
This sequence comes from Paraburkholderia unamae, assembly GCF_003268775.1. Taxonomy (GTDB): domain Bacteria; phylum Pseudomonadota; class Gammaproteobacteria; order Burkholderiales; family Burkholderiaceae; genus Paraburkholderia; species Paraburkholderia unamae. Next base: position 38,054 of record NZ_QLSU01000025.1, on the reverse strand, counting down.
GGCATTGAATGCAGAAACGAGACGTCTCTGCCGCCAACATTGCTTCGCTTTCCTGGTAGCCGTTCGCCGTTCCTCGACGGCTCAGGTGGAACAATTTCGATTTTGGGACCCGGCATTCAGCGTGCTCAGGGCTGGGGTGTCGTCATGGGAAACCGCAGGCCCGGATATTCGGGCGTCGTTCGCGACGCAGGCGGCCGCAACGTTGTGGTCAGTGGTTGGCGGGGGGCACTCAAATTCGACCCGATCAACGTCTATCTGAGTAGCTGGATATCTTCCCGGTTTGAGCAAAACCGGGAAGAAGGGCTATATGTCGATCTCCCGATCTCGCAGAGAAGCATCAACAGCGGAGAACGGATGACATTCATCGACTGCACCATTGCCGGTTCGAATCGTGCGGTACGCATAGATTCAGACAGTATGGACTTCGTCTTCGATAGTTGCTCGTTCGACTTCAACGGAGACGTTGTCTACTTCGACCGTAGCGCACGCTATGGGACGGTGTCGCTGCATCATTGCCATATTGAGGGCATAGACCGGCTACTAGTGGACGCGACGCAGGCTGGCGCAAATCTTCGCGTTAATGTCGAAAATTCGATAGTTCTACCTCGTCGTTGGAAAGCCAAGGGTAAGCCGAATTCGCCGCGCCGTCTGGTCTCCGGGAGTGCGCGATTCTCGGCTTCCGCGGTCGAATGGCGATTTGAAGCACCAGCGCAAAACCCCGCTCTACCGCTCATTGGAGAAGAGGTGCCTGTCGAACATATCAGCGGCCTGAGCTTTCAGCGCATCCCCGCACTGGCTTGGCGTGGGTCACTTCTCAACGCTGATAGCAAATTTGATAGTGATCCAGTCGGCATGCAACCAGGATCCCTGACGCATTGGAATATTTCGCCCAGGTCGACCGGTGGACTGGAATTCGCCGCGTCAGACGCAAACAGGGCAATGGAAGATGAAGGCCAATCTACGGAAAGCAGGACGCTTGTTCTGCGAGTTGCGCCAGGGGCGTCGACGATGACGATCCGGAATAAGTCTCCGCTTGCGGTGCGCGTCGGTCAAGCAGTGATGGCAACGTGCGTCGCCGACACTGTAGGGGGCGCATTGGCGATTGACCTGTCTTTTGAGTTTTCGGACGATTTAGGCAACTCGATTAAGACTGATTCGAATCTCGAGTACCCGAGTCGATCACTCCCTGTTGCACGCGCGGTCGTACCCCCCGGCGCGACACGACTTTTCGTAACAGCTCAGATTTCCGGAGCAAGCGGTCGAATTCGGATAACAGAATTTCCGGTCTGGTACGCGAATTAGTGTGCACTCGATGTCGAGTACGGTCCTCTCAACCGAAACCAAATATTCAGCAGATAAACGGATGATCTCCAACGTATTAATCGTATGCCACGCAAACGTGTGCCGTAGCCCCATTGCCGAAGAGTTGTTTCGACGTCGTGCCGGCCGAATTTGTGTCGTCTCGGCTGGGATCGAGGCAGAAGTCGGGTACCCGGCAGCCAGCGGCTCAATTTCGGTCTTGAGCGAGATTGGACTCGACATCTCCGCACATCGCGCACAGCAGTGCTCACAACAGATGATACGCGACGCAGATCTGATTCTCGCGATGAGTAGTGAACAAGTCGAGGGTATCGAAGCCAGATATCCCCTAACGCGTGGCAAGATTTTTAGAATTGGTGAAAGCTTGGGCATTGACATTTCAGATCCAATCGGTTTGCCGATCGACCGCTTTCGCGAATGTAGAGAGACATTGAGTCTTGCGGTGGACTACTGGGTTAGATCTCTCGATTTAGGGGTAGAGTCCTCTGAGCTGCTGAGCGCGGGGGACGAGCAATGAATTCAGCAGTAAGCACGCGCGCGAACGATACCGTGGAGCCGGAGTTCAATCTCGCGGCGCTTTTGGACGTCCTCGTTCTCTATCGACGAATGATGCTTTGGATATTCGGCATCATCGCCACGCTCGGCCTCGTGGTGGTTTTTCTCGCTGATCCGGAGTACCAGGTCGACATCCTCACGCAGGTCGACGAAAGCGCGGCGGCCTCTACCGCGACGTCACTCCTGGGCCAGGGGCTAGCAGCAATGTTTGATGTCAAGTCGTCGGCGGACACCGAAATGCAGGTGCTCCAATCCCGCCTTGTCGTCGCATCTGCGGTCGACAATCTGAAGCTATACATAACGGCGGAGCCTGTGCGTTTCCCGATCATCGGGCGAGCGATCGCGCGGTCGAACAGGGGAATTTCAACGCCGGGCCTGTTGGGATTCGGCGGGTATGCTTGGGGATCGGAAAGTATCAAGGCCTCTCACTTTGAGGTCCCGAATTCTCTAGAAGGTGAGCATTATTATCTTACGGTGCTCCCTGGTCAAAAATATAGCTTCTCTGGTCCAGGCCTGGATAAAGATGTGGTCGGAGAAGTCGGCCGCGCGGAGACATTTCTGACCGACGACGGCCCGATCACGCTCCAGATCGATTCGGTCAATGGGAATACGGGAACCCGATTCCGGCTGACACGCGACTCACGTCTTGAGACGATTAATCAGCTTCAACGAAAACTCTCAATTAGTGAGCTAGGTAAGGATTCCGACATATTGCAGGTTAAGCTCCGTGGAACAAACCCGAAGCTGATAACTAGCATTCTCAATGATATTGCAGGCCAATACGTTGACCAAAACGTCGCACGAAAGGCTGAAGATGCGGCACGGTCGCTGGACTTCCTGAGAGGTCAAGTATCGGTATTGAAAGAGAAGCTGGACGCGTCGGAGAGCGAATACGCGAAGGTGCGAGCCACGCTTAGATCGGTTGATATTGAAGGAGAAGCGAAGACGATTCTTCAGCAATCTGCCGACAACGAAACTCAACTCGCAGAGTTACAGCAGAAGCGTGCGGCGGCGGTAACATTGTTTTCGGAGACTCATCCGACCGTCACGGCGCTGGATAAGCAGATCGCGGTGTTGCAAGGTCAAGCCGACACCTTAAAGCAGCGAATCGATCGACTCCCTGGCGAGCAAAAGCAGGTCCTGCGCGTGGCAAGAGATGTAAAGGTCAACAATGATCTCTATGTTGGTCTGTTGAACAACATAGAGCAACTCCAGTTGATGCGAGCCGGGCGGATCGGAAACGTACGCGTTCTCGACAATGCCATTTTCCCGGATCGCCCCATGCGCTATTGGCGGCCGGTCTTGTCGTTGGTTGTTGTCGCGTTTGCAGCTTTCGCGGCGGTCGGTTCCGCGTGGCTGCGCGATCTGCTCTTCAGCGGAATTTCCGATCCGCACCAGATTCAGGGCGACACTGATCTTCGTGTGTTCTCTGTTGTTCCGCTTTGCCGGGTACGCGGCTTCGGGTGGTCCAATGGAATGCGTCGCAATAAGGTGGGCCGCCGGTTATTGGCGTTCCTAGAGCCTGACGACCCATCTGTCGAAAGTCTTCGTAGCTTCCGTACGGGCCTCCAGTTTTCGATGACCGACGCGAAGAACAATGTCGTGATGTTCGCAGGGCCAACGCCATCGATTGGAAAGTCGTTCGTTTCATCGAACGTAGCAGGTGTTTTGGCACGTGCAGGTAAGCGAGTCTTACTGATCGACTGCGATTTGCGCCGAGCGAATCTGAGTCATGCATACGGCGCAAGCGCGAAATTCGGACTGACGGACGTCATAGCAGGGAAGGCAACTGTGGAGCAGGCCGTGATCAAAATCGAGCACAAGAATCTGGACTTCCTGGCGGCCGGATCGCATGTGAATAACGCGGCGGACTACCTCACGCAAACATCCGTCGAAGCGATCTTCAAACATGTGTCGAGTCTCTACGATGTCGTGGTGCTCGACACCGCACCTCTGCTTGCCGTTCCGGATGCAGCGATCCTTGCGCCACTCGCGAGGGGGAATGTGTTCCTCGTCGCAAGAGCAGGAGCAACACGGGCTGGAGAGTTAGTTGAATGCGCACGGCGCCTTGAGCAGGTCGACGTTACGGTTAAGGGCGTGGTGCTGAATGGGATTGATCCGCAGGCGGGGAGATTCCGTTACGGGGCGAAGTACACGAGCTACAGCTACCGTTACGCACAGGAGACCGGTGATCCGGCCATACAAGATGAACGCTAGAACGCGCGACGCATGGAGCATGATGCTTCTCGCCGTTAGCTCGCTTGGATCCGCGGCGTTTGCGTTCGCAGTCCAAGTGGTGCTGGCTCGCCTTTTGCCCCCAGAAAGCTTCGGCCATTTTGCGTCCGCGCTTGCGGTAATCACGATCATCGCGCCGGCAGTAGGTTTCGGTTTGCCTGCGTTTTGGCTAAAGGCGTATGGAACGGAGGGATGGACGGCAATCCGGTGGATGGACGTTTCCGTTAGCTTCGTTCGGCGTAGTAGTGTCCTGTGCCTAATTGCTGCGTGTCTTTGGGCGCTCGCGCAGCCATGGGACGTGGGTGTAAATATCGTTCTGCTAATGCCGGCGCTCTTGACGCAGGGAGCCATTGAGATGGCTGCCGCGAAGTTTCAACTGGAGGAGCGTTTCGGACTTGTAGCCATATGGCAAATCCTCCAGAACCTTGGCAGATTTGGCTTCCTCGTCGCCTGCGGTGCATTCCACGCCGGCAGTACGGTGATTGCGTTGGGGTTCGGAGTCATCGGTGCGTTGATTTCGATCGGCGCATGGATTTCTATCAAAGGCCTAATAGGCGGATCGGCTCAACTTGCCGGTCATGGGAAACGTCCGAGTGAGGACGGAATTTTCGGGACGCCGAACGCGCCGAAGATGAAAGAGCTTTGGCGTAACGCGATGCCTTTTGGACTCGCAAGCGTGATTTTTTACGCCTACAACCAGAGCGGGCTAGTTCTCCTCTCTCATCTTGGAAGCAGTTCTGACACGGCAGTGTTCAGCGTCGCGATAACGGTTCTTTCTGCGCTCTATCTTGCGCCAACTGTGCTCTTTCAGAAGCTCTTGATGCCCAGGTTTCATCGGTGGGCTGCACTTCGCGATGGGCGCCTCGCAGCGGCCTACCGGACGGGCAATCTTTGGATGGTCATTACGGGGTTAGGAACTGCCGCTATTGCCGCCTTAGCCGTCCCGGTCGTGTTGCCGCTCGTATTCGGCGCTCGGTATACAGCGGCGGTTCCCACCGTAACTTTGATGACGCTCTGCGTTCCGTTCCGCTTTCTGACGACTAGCGCATCGTCAGTAATGACGACGTCGAATCTGATTCGCGTACGCAACTATTGTGCGTCGGCGGCGCTGCTTTTTAGCGTGATCCTGAGTTGCGCACTCGTTCCTCTTTATGGACTCAAGGGAGCTGCGATTGCCACTGTGCTGGGCGAAGCACTTTGGGCTGCGGTGTCAGTGGCTTCGGCGCGCATCTACGTTCTGAGGGGTAAGGGGAATAACATGAACCGTGAATTGAGTGAGTCCTCGCGGAAGTCTGCCGAGAATGTGATGGAGGCCAGTGACGGAACGGGCGAGTTGCCAGTTAGTGTCGTTATCCCGTGTTTCAATTGCAGTCGAACAATCGAGCGCGCGATCGCGTCGATCGCAGCTCAAACCGCCCGGCCACGCGAGGTGATTCTCGTCGACGATTGCAGTACTGATGGCACACGGGAGTTTATTGGGACGGTGATATCCCGATACGAAACGGGCTGGATCAAGCTAGAAAAGCTCGTATCCAACAGTGGTCCGGGTAAAGCCCGAAACGTCGGTTGGTCGATGGCACGGCAACCCTATATCGCGTTTCTCGATTCCGATGATGCCTGGCATCCTCGGAAGCTCGAGGTCCAATGCGGTTGGATGCTTCGAAATCAGGACGTCGCAATTACCGGTCATCCCGTTGCTGAACTCGATGCGAGAGCACGTTTTGATTCGATTGCACTTCTAGACGTCAATGAGCCGAAAGCTGTTTCTCGCGCGAAGGTCTTGTTCTCGAACCGCTTTACGCCGTCGAGCATAGTGATGCGTTCTGATTGTTCGTCACGGTTTGATGAAAAGAAACGCCACGCGGAGGACTATTTCATGTTGCTAGGTGTCTTCCTGATGGATGGCGGAAAAGGCTCGCTCTTTTCGACACCACTGTCGTATGTCTACAAATCCCAGTTTGGGGCAAGTTCCGGGTTGAGTGCACAACTTTGGAAAATTCAACAGGGTGAGCAGGATAACTATCTCCATTTCAGGAAAATTGGGGCGATTACCAATGTCGAATGGGTATGTTTCTCCATTCTCAGTGCGATGAAATACCTACGTCGGTGTGTCATATCTCGTAAGTTTGCCTAAATATTATGCGTCGTGAGTGACTTTCTCATCGCAGCCTGACAAATGACATATTATTTACTTCCACTTTTGGTTTTCTACCTCGGGGTAGCGCTTTGCCTGACGTATGGCGGGACGAATAGAGCGGTAATCGTAGTTTGTAGCATTCCTATGATTGCACTCGTCGTTCTGCGCGGCCATAGCGGCACGGATACTGCGGCCTATTACACGGCATTTATGGACCTGGGGGAGGGGGGGACTTATGGTGGGGAGCCTCTATTCAATGGTTACGCGCATCTTCTTTGGGCAATCTATCCGGACCCAAGATTTGTAACAAATGCAATTTCTGCGACAACCTGCGCTTTACTAATTTTTTCAATAGCAAGAAATCGCTATGGTGCATGGTTTGGCGGATTGCTGCTGGTGCCGGCGATGTTCTACGAATTGACGATGAACGTCATGCGGTTCGGTCTGGCATCGTCAATATTTATACTCGCGACGCGAGTACCGATGCAGCGTAATCCGGTCAGGTACTTCATCTATATGGCGATAGGGACGTGTACGCACTTCTCTTCGATCTTGCTATTCCTGTTCTTCATTGCCGCGACGAGACGAGGGCAAACACCTTTGCTCATTGGTGTTTCGATCGTTGCTGTTGGTGCATCGTTCTTGATGCCGGACTACATTGCGGACAAAGGAAACTTGTACAGCGGCATTGCCGCTCCCAGTGCATCCTCGGGACTGCTGCTTCTGATTGTGCAGATATTGATTCTTAGAACGATGATTGTCTTTCGGAAGCAATTTGACATTCCGCCGGTTGGTTGGGTTGTTTGTGGTGGACTGGCGCTCGCGTTCTATGGGTTGACGCAGATTACGTATGCGGGAATCCGGTTTCAACTCATTCTGGTTGTCCTGATGGTCGTAATGCTATGGCGGCAATTTGCGCCGCAGAAACCACGAGTAAGTCCTCGGTTGGCTGCCTGGTTGTTTGTAATTGGCTGTGTCGCCCTGCTGGGACGGGTCCACAACATGGTCGACGAAGAAGGACACGGGGAGTCTCCATTCATCCCGTACCAACTGGCCCCGACTCTGCAACAACTTGGGTGAGGTAATCATGAGACAAAAGATAGTGCACGTGACTGAAGCCCTCGGAGGGGGAGTATTGCAGTATCTCCTTCTCCTCGCAAACAGCCAGGCGCGCGCGGGCGATGACGTCGTGATCATTCATTCGATGCGTTCGGACACGCCATCATCGGAAAGACTCGATCGTCTTTTTGATCCTCGGGTACGCCGTCGAGTGATCGATATGAAGACAGCGGTTGGACTTCACGATCTTTGGACTGCTCCGGTTCTGGCGATGGTGCTACGGAGCGAGAATGCAGATATTTTTCATTTCCATTCGTCGAAAGCGGCCGCGATTGGTCGTATTTCCGCAAAGATTCTCGGAATCGGGGACCGGGTTCTCTATTCTCCTCACGGGTTTGCATTCTTGAAGAAGGACATTTCACCAAGAAAAGCAAAAGCGTACCTTTTTATCGAGAGATTTCTTCACGCTCTAGGTGGCCACATCGTCACTTGTTCGAAGAGCGAGCGGTTGTACGCAAGCAGGTTACTCGGCCGATCCGATCGAATTAGTGTCGTGGAGAACGCAGTGGAGTTGACCGACTTCTCGGAAAGCGATGCTACGCGCGGCCGGCGAGCGGTAACGGTGTGTACGGCCGGGCGCGTGACGTACCAAAAGGCACCGTGGCGTTTTTCGCGGATAGCAAAGCGAGCAAAGCGCGACGCGGTTGATTTTGTTTGGTTCGGCGACGGGGAATCTACCGCTGTAAGCGAATGGATCGATCGGGATGCGCTTGAGCTAACCGGTTGGATTGAGAGTTCACGGCTTCGCAAGCAACTAGCGGAGTGTGACGTCTTTGTTTTGACGTCGCTATGGGAGGGAATGCCAATCGCACTGATCGAGGCACAGGCAGCGGGACTTCCCGCAGTAGTGAGCAGAATTGTGGGTAATCGCGATGTGGTCATCCATGGTGTTACCGGGTTCCTGGCGAACAATGATGAGGAATTATTTCTGTACACCGAGCGCTTGATCAACGACAGCGCGTTGAGAAAGAGAATGGGTGCGGCGGCGCGTGAGTTTGCGTTTCGTAGATTTGGCGGCCACAAGTTCTTTAGTTCATACGTCCGTCTATATCGACAACTGCTAAATGGACCACAAAAGCATCATCCTGCTGTGATTTCCGATTACTGGATTGAGGGAGCTAAAAAGTGAATAGCGCTATCGAGGAGTCGACGTCGGACACTAAAAGACCGGGTTGTGGCGACGTTCGTAACGACTCCGCTCGCCATTCCAGTGGATCGAAAGTCAGCGATAAGCGGGTCGCGTTCTTCGGGTTCTATGGAAGACATAACTTTGGAGACGATCTCTTCGGATTTCTGCTGCAAGGAATTTGCCGAACGCACGCTGGAATCCGGCCGGTCATTGTTGGAGCTTCTGCACAGATCGAACTGGTTGATGCCTTTCATGTTCCGATTGCGAGATCACTTTGGAATCGCCCTGGTTTTGTCGGCGCAGCGGCAAGGGCATCGACGTATCTCGCAGCGATTTTTAAATGCGACGTTGCGATATTTGGTGGTGGATCTCTTTTTGGCGCGGATGCTTCTGTTGGTTTCGCAAGATTTGTTTCGTTGTGGAGTGGATTATTTCAGAAACCGGTGGCCGCCATTGGGGTCTCAGTTGGACCTTTCAAGACACCGGAGAGAAAGCGGAAATTTGTGGAAATCGTGTCGCGTATCCGTTATCTGGCGGTGAGAGACCACGCTTCAGCGCAAGTCGTTTCAATGGAGATCGGGAGAACGCCGCCTAATTTAGGTGATCTCGCGTTTAGTTTGCCAGCGATATATACGCCGAAGCGGACGGAGTCTCGTCCGAAGACATTGATTGTCGCAATTCATCTTGAGGCGTATGTTGACGTTGTACTTGCTACGCTGTCGGAGGTTGATCGACTAGGTCTGGTTGACGAGGTTGTGTTTCTCGCCTTGGACGATGAAAGCGTATCGGTAACCGGGGATATTTCTCGCCTTTTTCTCCCGAAAAATGTTCGCGTTAGTCGATTCACGTACGCTCATTCGATTACAGAAGTCATCGATCGTATTGCCTTGGCTTCCTGTGTGCTGACATCGAAGCTTCACGGCGGAATTGTGAGCTACGTTTACAACGTACCTACCCTTTTGTTTTGCTATCAAAAGAAGTGTGTCGATTTTCTGGACGACAATGCGTTGCCAGGGCCACGCGAAAGCATGCCGACGTCGGAGGATTGCATTGTAACGGTGAGCCGTATGCTCACTTCCGGGCAGAATGAGTCCCGATTCTCAGGTGCCGAAACCAGATTGCTCGAGTTCGATCGCTTCCTCAGGTCTATATCAAGGTAGTCATTTTAAGTTTTGGTATTTTTATGCAACACTGATGTCGTTAGGATTACTTTGTAGATTAGAAGGTTATACATCAATCACCTGATTGAGTGGCTCGTACTGAAGAATAGGCCATCGTTCGTGAGAATTCGAATCGCCACACCTAACCGAATCCGTCAAAACCCGAACGTTTTCAGCCAGTCGCCCCCCGCAGCGCCAAACCAAAGCTATGCTGTCGCCAGATATCAGCACATTCATCTTGGAGTTCGTATGCTTAAAGTCACGAAGGCCGTTTTTCCCGTTGCTGGTCTCGGTACACGTTTTCTCCCCGCTACCAAAGCCAGCCCGAAGGAAATGCTGCCTGTGGTGGACAAACCGCTGATCCAGTACGCCGTCGAAGAAGCGATTGCCGCCGGCATCACGGAAATGATTTTCGTGACCGGCCGTAGCAAGCGGGCGATCGAAGACCATTTCGACAAGTCTTACGAGATCGAGGCAGAGCTCGAAGCGCGCGGGAAAAAGCAGTTGCTCGAACTGGTCCGTGGCATCAAGCCCAGTCACGTCGACTGCTTTTACGTGCGGCAACCGGAAGCGCTCGGGCTCGGGCATGCGGTGCTTTGCGCAGAAAAGCTCGTGGGCGACAACCCGTTCGCCGTGATTCTCGCCGATGACCTGCTTCACGGTGAACCGCCGGTCACGTCGCAGATGGTTGAACTGTTCAATCACTATCACAGCTCGGTGCTCGGCGTCGAAGAAATTCCGCGTGAAGATACGCGCTCGTACGGGATTGTCGATGGACGCGCGTGGGAAGAAAATATCATCAAGTTGTCCAGAATAGTCGAGAAACCGGCCCCCGACGTGGCGCCGTCGAATCTGGGCGTGGTCGGCCGCTACATCCTCAAGCCGCGCATCTTCAATCATCTGCGCGCGCTCAAGCCAGGCGCCGGCGGTGAGCTTCAGCTCACGGATGCAATCGAGTCTCTGCTCGCCGACGAGCAGGTACTGGCCTACAAGTATCGCGGCAAGCGATACGATTGCGGCAGCAAGATCGGTTATCTGAAGGCAACCGTTGAGTTTGCGCTTCTGCACCGCGAGGTCGGGCCGGAGTTCACGCAATACCTCAGCGAACAATTGCGCCGCATTGACCAGGGCGACTCCAATGCGTACGCACAAGCGGAAGCCGTGAACGCTGCTTGAGGTTTTTGCGCGCAGCGTCGTACCGAGTCACAGTTGATCCGTGTTCTTGAAAGTCCCAGTACATGTCTACCCGGGATGGTCCCCCGCCGTCCTGGTTTCGCCTGCCATGTTTTAGGATATGGCGGGCTTTTTTTCCTTGCGTGACGCGTTCAAGCCGTATTCGACCGGAGGGTTGCGAACGCAAGTCGTCTACGTGCGTGAGCAGGAATTGTTGTGGTGATCGGGCATAGACAATCATTTGAGGAGGCCATCCGTGCCAACATATAAAGACCTGAGAGCTCAGTTGGTCGCGCTGGAACAGCAGGCATTGGAAGCTCGTCGGGCCGAGCTGGATCAGGTTCTCGCGGAAATTCGCGAGAAAGTAAAAGAATACGGAATCACCCAGCGCGATATCTTTGGTAGCCGGGGCGCGTCGGGAAGCAGCAAGCCGAAGAGTGCGTTGCCGCCGAAGTACATCGATCCCAAGACCGGGGCGACGTGGTCAGGAAGAGGGCGGGCGCCGGCCTGGATAGCGGACACAAAGAATCGCGATCGCTTTTTGATAAAGCGCTGAGCGCCTCAGCCGGGGCGATCTCCGGCGGTGATCCGGCTGCGTCCGCGCTTGCTGTCGTAGCGCGAACGCAGGCCTTGCGTCGTTAGACCCTCGTTAGACAAACCCTCGCGGATTCTTCTCCTGCCAGCGCCAGTGATCGGCGCACATGCGCTCGATGCCGTATTGCGCTTCCCAGCCGATGAGCGACTGCGCGGTGGCCGGATTGGCGTAACACTCGGCGATGTCACCTGGGCGGCGCGCGACGATTTCAAACGGCACCGCGCGTCCGCAAGCCTGCTCGAACGCCTTCACGACTTCCAGCACGCTGTAGCCGCGTCCCGTGCCGAGATTCACGGTGAAGCCTTTGTCATGCGCGACGAGCGCATCGAGCGCCTTCAGGTGTCCGTGAGCCAGATCGACCACATGAATATAGTCGCGCACGCCGGTGCCGTCCGGCGTCGGGTAATCGCCGCCGAACACGCGAAGCTGTGCCAGTTTCCCCACCGCCACCTGCGCGACGAACGGCATGAGGTTGTTGGGAATGCCCGCGGGATCTTCGCCGATCAGGCCGCTGTCGTGCGCGCCCACCGGATTGAAATAACGCAATACCGCGATGCGCCACGACGGATCGGCAATAGCGACATCGCGCAGGATCTGTTCGGCGATCAGTTTGGATTGCCCGTATGGATTCGTCGCGGTGAGCGGGAAGGTTTCGTCGATGGGCGAGCGTTCCGGCGCGCCGTACACCGTTGCCGATGAACTGAACACGAACTGCTTGCAGTCATGGCGGCGCATGACGTCCAGCACGGCCAGCAGTCCGTCCAGGTTGTTGCGATAGTACTCGATCGGCTTGGCCACCGATTCGCCAACGGCCTTGAGCGCCGCGAAGTGGATCACGCCCGTGATCTCATGCGCCTCGAAGATGCGCTCGAGCGCCTGTGCGTCGCGCACATCGGCTTCGTAGAAGGCGAGGGACCGGCCCGTGATTGCCTGGACGCGCGTGAGCGATTCCCGGCGGCTGTTGACGAGATTGTCTACGACAACGACGTCGATACCCGCATCGAGGAGCGCCACGCAGGTATGCGAGCCGATGTAGCCCGCGCCACCGGTGACGAGGATCGTGCCGCGGGCATTCGTCGTTGGCATGGTGTCTGCTGGAGTCATCTAAGGAGTGTTCGGCGCTTTAAACCGGCAGCGTGCGCGTGGCGGGGAGGAGCCGACAGGAAGCTGCCGGTAAGCCGCCGAATCAATTGAGGTTGATAGAACTTCCAAGCTATCACATGCCGCAAGGTGCGCCAGCCAATCGGCAAAAAGTGAAATGTTTTGGCGCGTTGCGTCTATCGTCGGTCCGCTTCGCGAATAAAAAAAAACCGCCAGGCCTTGCCAACCTGGCGGTGCGAGTCCGGGTACGATCGAGTTCGGGGGGAACCGACCCGGTGGACCACATTCAGCTCAGGGCAGCACGAGCCGAACGCCGAAGACAATTTAACAGAGCGCTTTAGCGCGCAGTTTTCAATGGCGGTCGTACACCAGATTTTGGCCGCCCAATCCGGTTTTTACGAGGCTGATCGAGAGAACATCGTGTGCACCATGAATATTCATCCCCGGAGGCTTTGAAAAGCAGGTACCTTTGTCGTGAGTCGTCTTTTCGCTTGGCAGGAAAGCAGCACGCAAGCGGCTTACATTGCTTCAAACAAGGAACGGAATCATTCATGGTCATGTTAAAAGCGAAAGCAGGCGAACTGGTTGAACGGTTCATTGAAGAGGCCATCTCCGCGGGCCTGACCTGGGACGAAGTCGTCGCGGTGTTTGGCCTGGCATCGAAGGCGTTGGCTCAGGCCGCGGTGGCGGCCGGCGAAGGCGCCGAAGCCGACTGCGTGGCGCACGCGCGCAAGCGGCTGGAAGAGGCGTTTGCGCAGGACGTTCGCGTGGTGATGGCAGACGGCCCCGAAGCGGAATTCGAGGCGGAGAGCGGCGACAACGCGTTGCTGGCGACCGCTCACCGGCGGCACGCTTACAAACATTGAGTCACAGGCCGGGCGCGCCACAGGGGGAGTGCGGCCGCCCGGCTGCCTCGTTGGCGTAAGACTCGCGCAACGATCAGGCGTTGTCGAGTCGAAGCGTGCTTCAGGTATTGCGCACGAACCACGTCCGCTTGGCCGTGGCCAGCAGTCCGCTATAGACGACCCACGAAACGACGAAGGTGGCCGGCGCGGAAAGCGACGCGAGAAAGCCCGACGCGGTGTTCAACGCGAACCCCACAAATGCGCCCGCGAACCACGCGATCAAACCACCGGGATTGAACTGCGGTACGTGGGAATCCCTGCATTCGATATCCTCGCCGATGAGTTGGCCATAGCGCGCGGACGTAATATGAGCGAGTGCGACGCCGACCCACGCGACAACGAAAATGCCCTGCCAGGCGAGCGCCAGAAGGATCTTCGAGAAAATATCGGCCATCATCAGCACATAGACCACCACGCCGACCACGAGCGCCCAGAGGAACTTCGGCGCCCGCAGGCCCGCAACCTTCTGGAAGAACGCTTGCATGTTGATGGTGGCGAGATAGTAGTTCGCCGTGTTGATGCGTGACTGCGTGACCCACACGAACAGCAGTCCCCAGATGCCCATCAGCTTGAGCAAGGCCAGCACGACCGACACTTCGGAAAGCGTGCCAAGGCCAGGAATCGTGCTGACGAGATAAATGCCCGCCGCGCCGTTGACGAGAAAGGTGACGAGATAGAACGGCATGCCGAAATTCCATCGGCCGTGATATTGCGCATCTTGCTTGCGCCCGAAGCGCGCGTAGTCGAACGTGAACATCATGAGCACCCACACGCCCATGTAATAGACGAAACAGTGCCACCAGCCGTCCGCCGGCACCGCACTCCTGGGGCCGAAGTCGAGCCACGCGGCGTTATAACCGTATTCCCAGGTCGCGAGTCCCACGGCGGCGAGCAGCCCGAGCAGATAAAACGGCAGCAGCACGCCGTTGAATTTGTCGAGCCAGTGTTGCACGCTGCCGAATACGAGCGGTACGCTATAGCAGACCACGATCAGCGCGGCCCATTTGTAGGCGAGCGCGGGAAACAGATGGTTGGCCGCGACGGCGATGACCGAGCCTTCGAATACCGCATAGTAAATGGCGGTCGCGAAGAAGATGAGCGTCGCGAGTGCGGCGCCCGCGCTACCGAACAGCACCCGTGAAAAGAGCGCGACCGACAAACCCGTGCGAATGGCGTAGCGGCTGATGATCGTGTTCACGGCGCCATAAGAGACGACCGATAGCGCCATGCCGATCAAGGCGTTACGCGCGCCATAGTTCAGCGCGAGCGTCGCACCCACCACGATGTAGAACACCGCGCTGCATACCGCCCACCACGCCATCGTCAGCGCAAAGGGGGGCATTCTTGCGCTGTCGGGGAGGGCGACTGTCGAAAGATCGACGTCCGCCTCCGTGCTTTCCTGCGCCAGATTGGCCATGGTCCTGCTCCTCGAGTCTGAATTTTTGCGAACGGCGTCCGAACCGCGGTGCGAGATGGCCGCGTGGCTGCCTTGACGCCGGGCGGGCAGCCGATGCTGCGAAAAAAAAGGCGCGAGCGCTCCCGCCGTGTGGCCCAGGGCCGCCCGGAGCGCGGGTTGCGAAAGGAAAAGCAGGGGAGCGGCGCGGCTGCCAGCCGCTCCCTGGCCCCGGAAGGGCTAGTGCGCTAGCGCTTCACGCAGCAGGGCGAGGCGATGTTGATATTCGCGTCGGGCCGCGAGCGCCTCATTCATGGTGACGCTCACGAAGCGCGCGCGGTAGTTGGGCTGCATCTGGCCGATCAGATCCATATTCGCGCTGATCACCGTGCCGATCGTGGCGTATCCGCCGCCCGACACCGCATCGCGATGCAGGATGATCGGCTCCAGTCCGGCCGGCACCTGGATCGAGCCAATGGGATAACAGGCGTCGACGATATTCGACGGATCGGCCCCCGCGCCGAACGGCTGCTCGCGCTCCATGAAGTGGAGCGGGCGTCCGTTCTTGTAGCGATAGCCAATGCGGTCCGCTTCGGGCGCGACGGTCCATTCGTCCTCGAAGAACGTTTGCGCCGATTCGGCGGTGAGGCGGTAGTGATACAGCCCCGTGAGCACGCGCAGTTCAACCGTGGTGTCGAGCTTCGCCCGCAAGGCGGCCGGCAGTTCGATCCCCTCAGCCGCTTTCGTGCGGCTCGCGCCAGTCGTAAGGCGGTCGCCCTTTTGCAGGCGGCGGCCCGCGAGTCCACCGATTGCGCCGAGCGTGTAGGTCGAGCGGCTGCCGAGCACGGACGGCACGTCGATGCCGCCGGAGACCGCCAGATACGCGCGTGCGCCACGCTTCACATAGTCGAACGTCAGCTTGCTCCCCGCGCGAATGCGCAGCGCGGTATTGCCGGTCCAGGCCACGCCGTCGATCTTCGGCGTCATCTCCGCGCCCGTCAGCGCGATGACGGCGTCCGAGTGGAACAGGAGATCGGGGCCCAGCAGCGTCAGTTCGAGCACGGCCGCGTCTTCGGCATTGCCCACCAGCAGGTTCGCCGCGCGGGACGAGTACTGGTCGAGCGAGCCGGAGGGCGGAATGCCGACGTGGTAGTAGCCCTGGCGTCCCGTGTCCTGCACCGAAGTGGCGAGTCCCGGCTTGAGCACCTCGATTACATTGAGCGTATCAGTTGGCATTCAGCACCTCCACGAGGGAACGGTTGTATTCGTCAGGATCGCGAAGGAAATCGTCGAGCGAGAATTTCACGGGCTTCACGCGTAGCGAGAACGTGCCCGCTTCGACGGCGGCCACGGCCTCGTCGTAAGCCGCCCGGTCGATGGGTTTGAACTTCACGATGTCGCCCGGCCGGAAAAACACCATGAACTCGCGCAGGTAGTCGAGCCGCTGCGCGGGGTCGAAGATCGGCGCGGGCGTCACGCCGAACATCTGGTAGCCGCCTGCGCCGCGCACCGAGTAGATGCAGCCGAAGCAGCCGCCATGGCCGACCGTGAGTTTCGGCGTGTCGGTGCGCGGCCGCAGGTATTTGGGCACCTGAAGCTGGCGCTCGCGCTCGACCATCTGGTACATGAACGGCAGCCCCGCCACGAATCCGACCATCGAAACGAACCACGGCGAGCCCGCATGCGCCGCGATGAATTCGTCGACGTCGCGTTTGCCGTTGATGCGCGCCGCGTATTCGAGGTCCGTCGAAGACGGGTCCTGGTGACGCTCGCGAAAGCGCATGAGCGTCTCATGCGTCCACGGATCGTTGTAGAGCACCGGGACTTCGACAATGCGCGTGTCGATGTCGAGCGCGGCTTCGCCCACTGCGGTCTCGATGTCGCGCAGGAGCGCGACGAGCGCATCGGGGGCGATCACGTCCGGGTCGTAGCGCACCTGGTAGGAGGCGTTCGCGGGGCAAATCTCGGTCACGCCGGCCACGTTGCGGCGCTGGAGTTCGCGTGTGATCGCCGTGCCCTTGAAGAACGCGTCGAGCGACATCGCTTCGCTGATCTCGGCGAACACGAATTCGTCGCCGCCAAATGTGTAGCGTATGGTCATGACGCCTCCCGTGCGCTCGTCGATCCCGCCACGGCGTGCTCGCGCGCCGCATTCGATGCGGCCTCGCTGCTGGCGCGCCACGCCGCCATCCAGGTTTCCAGATAATTGGTGTGATAACGGGCCGCGCGCACGTCGTCGTCGGCCACGAGCGCGCGGTGCAGCACGGCCGTGGTTTTCAGGCCGCCAATCTGCAACTCGCGCAGCGCGCGGGCGAGGCGTTCGATGGCCGCCGCGCGGCTTTCGTCGTGCACGATCAGCTTGGCGAGCAGCGAATCGTAGAAGGGCGGCACGACATAGCCGGGGTAAAGCAGCGAATCGACACGCACGCCTGGGCCCGTCGGCCAGACCAGTTCTTCCACACGCCCCGGATTCGGGCGGAAATCCTGAAGCGGATCTTCGGCGTTGATGCGGCATTCAAGGGCCGCGCCGCGCAGCACGATGTCGCTCTGCTTGAAGCGCAATGGCTCGCCGTCGGCGATGCGCAGCATTTCGCGCACGAGATCGACGCCCGTGATCGCCTCCGTCACCGGATGCTCGACCTGGATGCGCGTATTCATTTCGATGAAATAGAACTCGCCGCGCGTTTCGTCGAAGAGATATTCCAGCGTACCGGCGCTGCGATAGCCCACTTGCCTGGCGAGGCGCGCCGCCGACTCGCAAAGCTGCGCACGCAGCGTCGGCGTGAGCGAAGGCGAAGGGGCTTCTTCCAGAATCTTTTGACGCCGCCGTTGCAGCGAACACTCGCGCTCGAACAGATGGATCACGTCATTGCCGTCGCCGAGCACCTGGACTTCGATATGCCGCGCGCGTGCGATGAAGCGCTCCAGATAGACGCCGCCGTCGCCGAACGCGGCCTGGGCTTCGCGCTGGGCAAGCGGCAGTTCGGCGTCGAGCTGCGCGGCGTCATGCGCCACGCGGATGCCGCGTCCGCCGCCGCCCGCCGCTGCCTTGATCATGATCGGGTAGCCGATGCGCGCGGCAACCTCCCGCGCTTCGTCGAGCGAATTCACGATGCCTGCGCTGCCGGGCACCGTGGGCACGTCGGCGCGCTGCGCGGTTTCGCGGGCGCGGGCCTTGTCGCCCATCGTCGCGATGACCTGCGAGCTCGGACCGACGAAGATGAGGCCTGCCGCTTCCACCTGCGCCGCGAAATCCGCGTTCTCGGAGAGGAAGCCATAGCCCGGATGAATGGCGTCCGCGCCGCATTGCCGGGCCGCCGCGAGCACCGCAGCGGCATTCAGATAGCTCTTGGCCGCGTGCGAAGAACCGATATGCACGGCTTCATCGGCCATGCGCGCGGCGAGGCTGTCGCGGTCGGCGTCGCTCACCACGACTGCCGCGCGCATGCCAAGCTCCTGGGCCGCGCGTATCACGCGCACCGCGATCTCGCCGCGATTGGCGACCAGCACAGTGCGAATGCGCGAGGGGCGGTAGAACGCCGCCGTCGAATTGTCCACGTTCATCGCTTCACTCCTCGATGCGCATCAGCACCTGTCCCGCATCCACGGGCTCGCCGTCCTCGACGAGAAGCTCCGCCACGCGGCCCGACACCTCGGTCTCGACTTCGGTGAACTGCTTCATCACTTCGACGAGGCCGATGACCGCGCCGGCCTGAACGGCGGTGTCGATGGCGACGTAAAACGCCGCGTCGGGCGAGGGACGCCGGTAGAACGTGCCCGGCAGGGGGCTCACGATATCGTGCAATGCCATCATGTCTCTCCTTGAATGGGTTTAGAACCGGGGCGTCGGCGCGAGCGGCCCGGTGATGCGAATGCCTTCGCGAACGAGGTGCTCGCGCGTGGTTTGCACGAGCTCCAGCGCGCCGGGCGTGTCGCTGTGGATGCAGATGGAGTCGAAATCGATGTCGATGTCGTCGCCGTCGACCGTGCGCACCTTGCCTTCGATGCACGCACGCAGAACCTTCTCCGCGACCTGTCCGGCGTCGAGGCGGCCAACGCGGCGCGTGAAGACAATCGAACCGCTGCGGTCGTAGTCGCGGTCGGCGTAAAACTCGCGCACGACCGGCTGGCCGATTTCACGCGCAATGCGATAAGTGGCCGACGACTCCATGCAAAAGAGCAGCAGATTCGGATCGACCTGTTGCAGCGTTTCGACGAGGAGCCGCGAGAATGCCTCGTCGCGCGCGGCGTGCATATAAAGCGCGCCATGCGGTTTCACGTGCTGGAGCCTGAGGCCGTGCAGGCGCGCGAATTCGCGCAGTGCGCCGAGTTGGTAAAGGATGTCGTTGACGAGCGCCTGGGGCGTTTCGGCGATATTGCGGCGGCCAAAGCCGACCAGATCGCGAAAGCCGGGATGCGCGCCGATCCCGACGCCGGACTCCCTCGCCAGTTGCACGGTGCGCGCCATGATGTTCGGATCGCCGGCATGAAAGCCGGTGGCGATATTCGCCGAGCTGATGAGCGGCATGATGGCTTCATCCACGCCATCGCCAATGCGCCACGGGCCGAAGCCTTCTCCCATATCGGAGTTCAGGTCGACGGACTGCTTCTTCATACGGTTCCCCTCCTGGTTCGCTCGGCCGGGTGTTTCGAAACACGCGCAGCCGACTGTCGAACTGAGGTTATACGGAGGCAGGTGGTCAAAAAAGTTTTATTTTTATATGCCTCGGTATCGATTTTTTCGATAATGCGGGCTAGTCTTCGGGCTGACACATTCACTTTCTATCGAAGATGGCGCTCACCCTCAGGCAGCTCAAGTACTTCGTCGCGACGGCCGAACTCGGGCAGCTCTCGCAAGCGGCCATTCATCTGACCATATCGCAGTCGGCGGTGACGAGCGCCATCAAGGAACTGGAAGACAGCCTCGGCACGCAGCTTTTCGTGCGCACCGCTTCAGGCGTGACGCTGACCGACACGGGGCGGCGCTTCCTCAATCACGCCTACACCATTCTCGCCTCGGTGGACGAGGCCATGCGCATTCCCAACCTGGAAAGCACGCTCACCGGCACGCTGGCCATCGCGGCGAGCTACACGGTGCTGGGCTATTTCCTGCCGCATCATATTCAGCGGCTCAATGCGCTGTATCCGCGCCTCACCATTCAACTGCACGAGTTGAACCGCGATGCGATCGAGGAGGGATTGATCACGGGCCAGTACGACATGGCCGTTCTGCTCACGTCGAACGTCTCGAACCCGGAACTCGCGCTGGAGCCCATGATTCATTCCGTGCGGCGGCTCTGGGTGGGTGCGCATCACGCATTGCTCAAACGCGAGAGCGTGACCTTCGCCGAAGTCGCGCACGAGCCCTTCGTGATGCTCACCGTGGACGAAGCCGCGCAAACGGCAATGCGCTACTGGAACGAGACGCCCTGGCGGCCGAACGTGATTTTGCGCACCTCATCGGTGGAAGCGGTGCGTAGCATGGTTGCGAACGGCTCGGGCGTCGCCATTCTGTCCGACATGGTCTACCGGCCGTGGTCGCTCGAAGGCCGGCGCATCGAAACGATCATGCTGCTGGACGCCGTTCCCGCGATGAGCGTGGGTCTCGCGTGGCGCAAGAACAAGGAACTGAGTCCCGCGATGCACGCCGTGCGCGAGTATTTCCGGCATACGTTCATGGAGCCGCGAGCCAGCGGCTAAAGCGCCCTGAAGCGGCACCTGCGCGCGCTGGCCCGCGTGAGCGATCAGAGGCCGCTGACCGTCTTGACCGTCACCCACTGGCCGTTCTTCACCTGATAGACGGTTGAGGAGCCGTTCTTGAGCGAGCCATTCGCGTTGTACTCGATATGGCCGGTGATGCCGTCGAAGTTGATGCCTTGCAGCTTCGAGCGATAGTCGTCGGGCTTCGTCGAATTCGCCGCCTGCATCGCCTTGATGGCGGCCCACGCCGCGTCATAGCCGAACGGCGCGTACGAGAGCACGTCGTCGCCGAACTTCTGCTTGAAGCGCTCGGCGAACTTCGCGCCCGTCGGCGTGCTGTCGAGCGGACGGCCGTATTCCCACGCCATCGCGCCTTCGGACACGTCGCCCGCGAGCTTGATGAAGTCGATGTCCTTCACGCCGCCGCCGCCCACGTACTGCGCCTTGATGCCGAGCTGGCTCATCTGCTTCATGATGCCCGCCGCCTGCGGATTGAGGGCGCCCACGAAAATCAGATCGGGGTTCTTGCTCTTGATGGTCGTGAGCTGCGTCTTGAAGTCCGTCGCCTGGTTCGAGGTGTATTCGCGATCGATGATGTCGCCGCCATGTGCCTTGACCGCCTTCACGAACTCGTCCGCCTCGCCCTGGCCGAACGCCGTGCGGTCGTCGATCACGGCGATGCGTTTGGCCTTCGTCGTCGTGACCGCATAGGCGCCCGCCGTGCCCGCGTTTTGCGCGTCGCTCGAAATCACCATGAAGATGTTCTTGAAACCGCGGTTGCTGATAACCGGATTGGTGGCGGCCGGATCGATATCGGGCAGCCCCGCTTTCTCGTAGAGATCGGAAGCGGGAATGGTGGTGCCCGAGTTGAAGTGGCCGACGACCGCGGAAACGCCTTCGTCCACGAGCTTTTGCGCGACCTGCACGCCCACGCGCGGGTCGGCCTGATCGTCTTCGGCAACGAGTTCGAACGAGACAGGCTGGCCGTTGATCTTGACGCCCTGGGCCTTGGCATCGTCGAGGGCCATCTTGACGCCGTTCTCCAGGTCCTTGCCGTAACTGGCGTTAGGTCCGCTGAGCGGCGCGGCAAAGCCGATCTTGACGACGGTATCCGCGCGGGAGGCGAGAGGCGCGAGGGCGAGGAGGGCGCCAACTGCGACGGCGCCAGGGGTGAGGGTCTTCGCAAAACGCATGTTGTTTCCTTTTGTCGGCAAGCATGGGTTCATTGCTGTGGCGTGCGTGCCGGCATAGCTCGCCCGCAGCGCTCGCTGCAAGCGCGAGCCAGGCGGCCGGTTCACGGCTCTTGTTCGTATCGGCTGCGCGTATCGACTACGTGTGGGCTCCTTGTAAGCAGGCGTGGTGTCGAGCGAATCGCTCCGGGCAGGAAGCGCCGGGGCGATTAGCGGAGGCGACTGGAGCCGAATATAGGAAGCCAATAACGGTCCGTCTTGACCGTTTTCGACGCCATCCATGCGCATTTCGGCATAGTGCGCCGCGAGCGGTCGCGCGTGGCGAGCCGTGCGTCCGGCGGCCGCGCCCGCCGCGTCGATTCCGCCCGGGTCTGGAAAAGTGCATTACGGAATTGGCACTTAGTCGCAAATTTTCGATGTTTGAAACTCCCCTCCTGCAATGCAACACGCTTATCGGCTTCCGGTTCGTCCGGCTGGGCGCATAAGCGGAACGGGGGCGGCGAACGCCGCGAAATCGCATCTACGCGCATCTACGGGAGAACAGAATTGAACGCAAAGCTGGGGGGATGCCTGCTCGTGACACTGATCGGCAGCAGTGCGGCTTACGCGCAGAGCAGCGTCACGCTCTATGGAAAGATCGAAGACGGGCTCAACTTCACGAGCAACGCGCGGGGCAACTCCGCGTGGCAACTGGAGAGCGGCTACGACTACGGGAGCCGCTGGGGCTTGAAGGGCACGGAGGATCTCGGCGGCGGCGTGCGCGCGCAGTTCCAGCTGGAAAACGGCTTCGACGTGAACACGGGCCATAACGCGCAGGGTGGCCGCCAGTTCGGCCGCCAGGCCTGGGTCGGCCTTTCATCCGATCGATTCGGCGCGCTGACGCTGGGCCGCCAGTACGATCCGAGCGTGGACATGTTCTCGCCGATGACGGCCAACGGCAACTGGACCGGCTACATCTTTGCGCACCCGTACGACAACGACAACACCGACTACTCGTTCCGGGTGAACAACTCGGTCAAGTACGTGTCGCCCACGTATCGCGGCTTCACGGGCGAAGCGATGTATGGTTTCAGCAACGAGGCTGGCGGATTTTCGAATAACCGCCTGTATGGCTTCGGCGCGCAATACGTCAACGGCGGCCTTTCGCTCGCCGCGTCGTACCTGAAGATGAACAATGCGACCAGCGCGACGACCGCGGACGCGAATGCGTCGGGCGCCGTCACGAGCGACAACACGTTCAACGCGAGATCGCAGCAGAATATCGGCGTGGGTGTGAACTACACGTTCTCCAACTGGCTGCTCGGCTTCGCGTATTCGCACGTGGATGTCTACGATCCCACCGCCAACGCGTACTTCACCTCCGATGGCGGCAACACGCAGCCGGCCGGCGGCGTATGGCACGCGTGGAAGTTCGACAACTTCGAAGTCAGCGCGCTGTACCACTTCACGCACGCGCTCTACCTGGGCGGCGCTTACACGTATACGCAGGCGCATTTGACCGCGAGCACCGGCAGCTACAATCCGAAGTGGCATCAACTGAGCCTGAAGCTCAACTACGATATTTCGGCGCGTACGTCCGTGTATCTCGAAGGCGCGTACCAGCGGGCCGTGTCCGCGAATACGGGCACGCAGTTCGACTACGCGAACATTCCCGGCTCGGCGGACGTCTCATCGGGGCAAAACCAGATGCTGTATCGCATCGCGCTGATTCACGGCTTCTAAAGCGCGGCTCCCCGCTTCTCGCACGGTCCTTCGCATGGGGGCCGTGCGAGCCAAATCGCCTGCATCGCTTTCGATCTGAAAAAAGCTTGGTTCCCTCTTGCCTGTCGTGCCGATAGGCTGCGTGCTTCGCCAGCGCAATGTCCAGTGACGGCGCACGGGCAACGAACGAAGGAACTCGATAATGAAAAGCAGACTCTGGGGCGCAGTGCCCGCCGCACTGTTGACGGCGCTTCTGGCCGTGGCATCGAACGCCGCACATGCGGATCGTCTGGACGACATCAAGCGCGCGGGCGTGCTGCGCGTGGCCGCATTCGACAGCAACCCGCCGTTCGGTTTCGTCGATCCGAAGGACAACCAGATCGTCGGGCTCGACGTGGACTATGCGCGCGCCGTGGCGAAAAGCCTGGGCGTGAAGCTCGAAGTCCAGCCGACCAATCCCGCCAACCGCATCGCATTTCTGAAGTCGGGCAAGGTCGATCTGGTCTTCGCCAACTTCACGATCACCGACGATCGCAAGAAGGAAGTGGATTTCAGCACGCCGTACTTCGCATCGGGCACGCAGTTCATCGCGAAGAAGGGCGTGCTGAAGGCGCCCGAGCAACTGAACGGCCTGCGCATCGGCGCGGATAAAGGCACGACCAACGAACAGCAGGTGCGCGCGAAATTCCCGAGCGCGACCATCGTCGCCTACGACGACACGCCTTTTGCTTTCGCCGCGCTGCGCACGGGCAACGTGCAAGCCATCACCCAGGACGGCCCGAAGCTCGTCGCGCTGCTTGCACGCACGCCGGACAAGGCGAACTACGAGATTTCCCCGTTCACGATCTCGAACGACTACGAAGGCGTTGGCGTGCCCAAGGGTGAAACGCGCCTGCTCGACGCGGTCAACGGCACGCTCACGCACCTGGAAACCGACGGCGAAGCCGCGCAGATTTACGACAAGTGGTTTGGCCCGAAGAGCGCCGCGCCGCTGCCGCGTCTGTTCAAGATCGGCGATCCGCAAAAGAACAGTTGAGCGCCGCAACGGCCTTCGCGGTTTCAGGGTACCGGGTTCATTGCGCCTCGCGACAGGGGGCGCTGTGGACCCTTCCCGCATTTCCTTGCCTGATTCATGCATAACTGGCTTGAACCGAAGTATCTCGCGTGGCTGGAACAGGGTTTCTTCGTTACGTTGATGCTGTCCGCCTGCGCGGCGCTGTGCGCAACGCCGCTGGGCTTTCTGCTGGCGGTCGCGCGCACGGCCCGCAGCGGCGCGGTGACGCGCGCGGCGGCGCTCTACGTGTTCGTTTTCCGCAACTCGCCGCTGCTCGTGCAGTTGCTGTTCTGGTACTTCGGCGCGGCGGCCGTGCTGCCCGCCGACTGGATGACCTGGCTTAACACGCCCCACGTGGCGACGCTTGGCCCGCTCACGCTGCGCTGGCCGAGTTTCGAACTGTTCGCGGGCTGGGTCGGCCTGACCTGCTACACGACGGCGTTTATCGGCGAGGAATTTCAGGCCGGCATGCGCGGCGTGAGCCACGCGCAGTGGCAGGCCGCCGCGGCGCTTGGCATGGGCCGCTACGCGACGCTGCGCCACGTGATCCTGCCGCAGGCGCTGCGTATCGCCACGCCGCCGCTCGCCGGGCAATACATGAACGTGATTAAGAATTCGTCGCTGACGATGGCGATAGGCGTCGGGGAACTGTCGTATATGTCGCGTCAGGTCGATACGGAAAGCTTCCGCACCTTCCAGGCATTCGGCACGGCGACCGTCTTTTATATTCTGGCCATCGCGGTGATCGAGGTCGCGCTGGTGCTCTGGCAACGCACCGGTCAGCGCGCATGGCAGCGAGGCCGCGCGTGAACGAGTTCGACTGGCTTCCCGCGCTGCGCTACCTGATGATCGGCGCGTTTCCTGCGGGCCCGTTGGGCGGCGTGGCGCTCACGATCGTCCTTTCGGCGGTCTCGGCGCTGCTCGCGGCGCTGCTCGGTCTCGCACTGGGCGTGGCGCTCGCCATGACGCGCGGGGTCGTGCGCCTCGCGCTCACGGCCATGGTCGCGTTCTTTCGCGCGATTCCCGTGCTGATGCTGATTTTCTGGACCTTCTTCCTGATGCCGATCCTGCTGCACGTGAACGTGCCGGGCCTCGCGACCGTGGTGTGCGCGTTGGCGCTGATCGGCGGCGCGTATCTCTCGCACTCGGTGTACGCGGGCATCACGTCGATCAGCGACGGCCAGCGGCAGGCGGCGCTCTCGCTTGGCCTGACGCGCTGGCAGGCGCTGCGCGAAGTGATCCTGCCGCAAGCCGCGCGTGTGATGATGCCGTCGTTCGTCAATCAGTGGGTGTCGCTCATCAAGGACACGTCGCTGGCCTATATCGTCGGCGTGCCGGAATTCACGTTCCTCGCCAATCAGCTCAACAACCGTCTGCTGGTGTATCCCGCACAGATCTTCCTGTTCGTCGGGCTCGTTTATCTGCTGCTGTGCGGTGCGTTGCAGTGGTTCGCCGGTGCGCTGATCGCGCGGCGCAAGTTGCCGCGGGTGCAGGGGAGCGACGCCGCGCGGTAATGTCGCGCGACCGAACGATCCGGCCGCGCCGCCTATGCCTGAAGGCCCGGCGCGGCTTGAGCCAGCGTGGAGACGAAGCGCGCCGTGCGCGCGTCGCGCGGGCGCGAGAACAGCGCCTGCGACGGCGCGGCCTCCACGATCTCGCCATCCATCAGGAACACCGCGTCGTGCGCGACGGAAGCCGCGAGCCGCAGGTCGTGCGTGGCCATCAACATGGTCGTGCCCTCCAACGCAAGCTGCCTCAGCACATCGACGACTTCCGCCGAGAGTTCGGGGTCGAGCGCCGAGGTGGGTTCGTCACACAGCAGCACCTCGGGCGAGGGCGCCAGCGCGCGCGCAATCGCCACGCGCTGCTGCTGACCGCCCGATAGCGTGGACGGCCAGGCATCGGCCTTCTGCGCGATCCCCACTTTCGCAAGGAGCATGGCGGCGCGTTCGCGGGCGCGATCCTTGTTCCATTTGAGCACGGTGACCAGACCTTCCGTCACGTTGTCGATGACGCTCAAATGCGGGAATAGCTGGAAGTTCTGGAACACCATGCCGGTGTGTTTTCGGACCGCAGCGATTTCGGCGTGAGCGAGCCGCCGGTCGCGGCGAAACTCGATGCGGGCGTCGCCCACGCTCAGCGCGCCGTCATCGGGGACTTCGAGCAGGTTGATACAGCGAAGCAGCGTGCTCTTGCCGCTGCCGGAGGGACCGATCAGCGCGGTGACGCTGCCCGCTTTGAGCGTCAACTCGATGGCCGAGAGCACCTGATGTTCGCCAAACGACTTGTGGAGCTTCTCGACACGGATCATCAACGTCCCGCCGAAAACACGGCGTGGCGACCGAAGCGCGCTTCGAGTTTGCCTTGCGCCTGCGAGAGCACGGAACTGAACAACAAATAGATCAGCGCGGCCTCGGTATAGAGAATGAGCGGTTCGTAGGTCACGGCGGCGATGCGCTGCGCGGCCTGGAAAATCTCCGGCACGGTCAGCACCGCCGCAAGGGACGTGTCCTTCACGAGCGAGATGAACGAGTTCGAGAGCGCGGGCAACGCCACGCGCGCGGCTTGCGGCAGAATCACGCGGCGCAGCGCCTGCGCGCGTGTCATGTTCATCGAATAGGCGGCTTCCCACTGACCACGCGGAATCGATTCGATCACGCCGCGTATCACCTCGGCGTTATAGGCGCCGACGTTGAGCGAAAAGCCGATGATGGCCGCGGTCAACGGATCGAGCACGATGCCCACGTTCGGCAAGCCGTAAAAGATCACGAACAGTTGCACGAGCAGCGGCGAGCCGCGAAAGAGCCAGATATAAAAGCGCACGGCGGCGACCGCCCAGCGTGGCCCGAAAAGCCGCACGAGCGCGGCGCAAAACGCGAGCGCCATGCCGAGCGCGAAGGAAGCCAGCGTGAGCGGGACGGTAAAGACCAGTCCCGCGTAAAGCAGCGGCCACAACGATTGCGCCATCAGATGCAGCCATGCCGGCATCGTTCAATCCGCCTTATTGCGAAACGTCTTTGCCGAAATACTTCTGCGAAATGCGCGCATAGGTGCCGTCGGCCTTGATGTCGACGAGCGCCTTGTCGATGGCCGCGAGCAGCTCGGGGCTGCCCTTGCGGATCAGCACGCCCGACTGGTCGCCGGCCGAGGTGGTATCGGCGGCAACGATCTTGAGCTTCGCGTCGGGCTTGTGCTTCTGGAAGTCGAGGAACGAGAGCGAGTCGTTGATGGTGGCGTCCACGCGGCCCGAAGTGAGCAGGTCGATGGACTCGTTGAAGCCCTGGACCGGCACGACGTCGGCGCCGTGCGCGGCCGCGAGCTTGCCGAAGTTGCTCGTGAGCGTATTGGCCGACTTCCTGCCCTTCAGGTCGTCGAACGAATGGATCGTCGTGTTGTCCGAGCGCACGATCAGCACGGCGCGCGTGGCGATGTACGGCGTGGAGAAGTCGTACTTCGCCTTGCGCGCGTCGGTGATCGACACCTCGTTGATCACCGCGTCGTAGCGGTTCACGTCGAGGCCCGCGATCAGGCCGTCCCACTTGCCCTCGACGAACTCGGGCTTGACGCCGAGCCGCTGGGCGATAGCCGTTGCGATGTCCACGTCGAAGCCGGTCAGCTTGCCCGACGCGTCGTGGTAAGTGAACGGGGCGTAGGTGCCTTCGGTGCCCACGCGAAACACGCCGGATGCCTTGACCTGCGAAAGGTCGTCGGCGGCGAAGGCGGGCGCGGCGGCCACGACGGACAGCAGCGCGGCAACGAGCGCGGAACGGATGATTTTCATGATCGATCTGTCTGGATTATTCGGCGAATACGAAGCGGCCTTCGGCGGCGATCGCGGTCAATGGGACGCGTGAGCTCGGCACTTCCCGCGCGCGCAGCGCTTCGCTCAACTGGGCGGGGTCGCCGGGGCGGCCGATCGCGAGCGCGGCTTCGATCGCATAGTCGTCCGGCAGCGCGAGTTGCTCGCGAATGCGCTCACGCTCGATGCCGGCCAGCCCGTGCGCTTTCCAGCCGGCAAGACTCGCCTGGAGCGCGAGTTGCGCCCACGCCGCGCCGCTGTCGAACGAGTGCGTGGCCAATGCGACCGGGTTCGCCGTACCGGGCGGCACGAAGGTCTTCTTCGACACCACGATCACGATGGCGGCGGCATGCTGCGCCCAGCCGCGATTGAACTCGTTCAGAAAGCCGACGAAGCGCGACCAGTGCGCGGTGCCCCGGCGCGCATAGACGAAACGCCAGGGCTGGGCGTTGTAGGAAGACGGCGCCCAGCGCGCGGCTTCGAGAAACGTGAGCAGCGTGGCTTCTGGCAGCGTATCGTCCGTGAAGGCTCGTGGCGACCAGCGGTCGAGAAACTGACGGTCGATGGGATGGTCGGCGGTGCGTTGATTGGAGAGGGTCATGGGGTCGTCCCGTGGATGGTCGCAGAACAGGAACGGGGGCCGCGCGTGTACGCAGCCCCTCGATGCGACGAGTATAGGGTCGCCCCACTGACCGGCTAACGCATTTGTTTTGGGTTGCTTATGAGTTATTTGCGCGTCCGGCGGGCAGCACCGCCGACGGTCAATGCGCGCCCTTGTCGGCAGGCCAGAACAGCAGCGCGCGCAATTCGATGCTGCGGCGGGGGGCGGCATCGGGCGCGCTGGCGGGATCCTCGAACGCGGTGTGAGCGGTGAGGCGCGCCGTGCCGTCCTCCAGCGAATCGTAGATCTTCAGCAGCAGCGCCTCGTCCGGGCGCAAGCGGGGGAAGTAGAACCAGCGATGCTGCGGGTTCGCGAGAAACGAATAGGTTTCGCCGGTCTTGTCGCGGTAGACGAGGTCGCTCGGCACGAGATCGCCGGGCGCGATCGAGCGTGCATCGCATAGCGCGAGCGGCAGTTGCTCGACCACGTCGAGCGGGCGCCACAGATTGACGATCGCAAAGCGATGCTGGAGCCGCTGTTGCGCTTCTTCAGCGTCGAGATGGTCACGCACGCGGCGCGGCCCGGACACGAACGTCTGGTCGTTGTGCACGCGCCGCACCGGCTCGCGCAAGGCGGAATTCGCGCGCGAGCCGTTCGCGCTGTCGCGTAGCGTATGGTCGAAGATCACGACTTTTTCCGCGCCGGTCAACTCGCGCAGCAAGGCCTCCGCCTCCGGCCGATAGACAAGACGGATCAGGCTTTCCTCGCTGAAATCGCTCACGGCGCTGCGGTGCGAAACCAGTTGAAAGCCGTTGCGGTCGAGCGAGATCTCGCCCGCTTCCGCAAGCGGGCGCGCATTGTGGATTGTTACGCGACGCGCTTCGAGTGCTCCCGAACTCCAGGGCGTGCCCTCGGGCGGCTCGAACGTGTAGCTCACCGGCCGGGCAACGCCTGGCGCGAGATAGTTGAGTTCCGCTTCGACGGCGGATTTGCGTGAGATGACAACAGGGTCAGGCAGAACGGTGCTCATTAGGTATCCCGATCAAAACGGTTCGCGCCACGGGCGCAGGTCCAGCTCCTGTGTCCAGGCGCTGCGGGCCTGGCGGTGCAACTGCCAGTAACTTTCGGCGATCGCTTCGGGTTGCAGCAAACCGTCCGGGCCGGCGGCCTGCACGCGTTGCGGCGCCGCGCTGCGTAACCGCTCGCCGTCGATGCCGCCGTCGATCACGACGTGCGCGACATGCACGCAGCGCGGTCCGTACTCGCGAGCAAGCGTTTGCGCAAGCGAGCGCAGGCCCGCTTTGGCCGCCGCAAATGCCGCGAACGGCGGCTTGCCGCGCAGCGAAGCCGTCGCGCCGGTGAAGAGGAGGCTGGCGGCTCGTGCAGCGCCGCCCGTTGTGTCGGGGCCGTCCAGCAGTAGCGGCAACGAAGCGCGCGCGAACAGGAAACCGCCGAGCACGTTCGTGCGCCACACGGATTCGAATGCCTCGACGCTCAACTCCAGCGTTGGCGCCCGCACGGCATTGCCTGCGTTGAAAATCGCGCTGCGCAAGACGCCCTCGCGTTTTACAAGCTGCGCGACGCGCGCGAGATCCCGCTCGCTCGTGATGTCGGCGGCGGCGGCAAGCGCATGGCCGCCTTGCTCGCGGATTTCAGCGGCCACGGCTTCCACGCGTTGCGCGGTGCGGCCGGTCAGCACGATTGTGTAACCTTCGCGGGCAAAGCGGCGGCCCAGCGCCGCACCCAGGCCCGCGCTCGCGCCCACGCCGGCAATCCACGCAACCGACGGGGACGGTGAAGAAGAGAGTTCGCTCATGATCCTTCCAGGGTAGTCGCCGCGCGGGCTTTTGGAAAAGAAGGAAACGGCATATCGATATTCGCGCGGCCACGCGATGCGATGCACGTGGCGTGCCGGTGGTCTTTGCCCTGGCGTGTTCCGCGGACAAAGAAAAGGGGCCCCGTCGCGGAGAGCGTGGGGCCCTGAAACAAGGCTCAAGGAGTGTCATCAAGATGACGCCACCCATTCTATGGATGACGGGAAGGCTTGCGAACCACGCTTTGCGCATAATGATATGCGTGCGCGTGCAAATGCCGACGCCCTTCGTCGTGTGCGGCAGAAACCGCCTGCACCCTGGGCATTCCGGGCTGAGCATAATAAATGCAACAAGGTTGCGATAAGTGCTATATTGCAACCCTGTTGCGATATAGATGGGCGGCGGGCGCAGGCGCCCGTGTGATGGCTGTCATCGATATCCCCTGATACGCAAGGAGCCATTCCATGGATGCACGACTGCCGGTTACGGTCCTCTCGGGCTTTCTCGGTGCAGGCAAGACCACGCTGCTGAACCATATCCTGAACAATCGCGAAGGGCGGCGCGTTGCCGTCATCGTCAACGACATGAGCGAGGTGAACATCGACGCGACGCTCGTGCGCGACGGTGGCGCGCAGCTCTCCCGCACCGACGAGCGGCTCGTGGAAATGAGCAACGGCTGCATCTGCTGCACGCTGCGCGAGGACCTGCTGCTGGAGGTCGATCGTCTCGCGAAGGAAGGGCGCTTCGACCAGCTGGTGATCGAGTCGACGGGCATTTCCGAGCCGCTGCCGGTGGCGGAGACCTTCACGTTTGCGGACGAGCGTGGCCAGAGCTTGTCCGACGTCGCGCGGCTCGACACGATGGTCACCGTTGTCGATGCGTTCAATTTCCTGCACGACTACGGCTCGCAGGACAGCCTCCAGTCGCGTGGCGAATCGCTCGGCGAGGAAGATGAGCGCACGGTCGTGGACCTGCTGATCGACCAGATCGAGTTCTGCGATGTGATCGTGTTGAACAAGGCGGACCTGATCGACGAAGTCGGGCGCGAGCGCCTGATGGCGATCCTGCACAGCCTGAATCCGCGTGCGCGCATCGAGATTGCGCAATTCGGCCGCGTGCCGCTGGACCGGCTGCTCGGCACCGGGCTTTTCGACTTCGAGGAGGCATCGAAGGCGCCGGGCTGGCTCAAGGAACTGCGCGGCGAACATACGCCCGAGACGCAGGAATATGGCATCCGCAGCTTCGTGTGGCGCGCGCGCCGTCCGATGCATCCACAGCGATTCTGGGACCTGGTCAACAGCGAATGGCCGGGCGTGGTGCGCTCGAAGGGGTTTTTCTGGCTCGCGAGCCGCCCGACCCACGCGGGCTCGTGGTCGCAGGCCGGGGCCGTGTGCCGTCACGGCATGGCGGGCCTCTGGTGGGCGGCGGTGCCGAAGTCGCACTGGCCCGAGGATCCCGAATCGCTCGAATTCATCGAGCGCAACTGGGAGCCCAATGTCGGTGACGCGCGCCAGGAACTGGTGCTGATCGGCATCGACATGGATGAGCCGGCGTTGCGCCATCGGCTGGATGCCTGCCTGCTGAGCGATGCGGAAATGGCCGAAGGCCCGCAACGTTGGATCGCTTACGACGATCCGTTCCCCGCTTGGGGCGCACGCGTGCCGGAGGAAGAAGGCGCGGCATGAGCGAGCGGCCCGGCGCGGCGCTACGCCGCTCGCATCGTGACGGCCGGCGCTCGTCGCGGCGCGAGCGTGCGCCGCGCACGGGCAAGCGCGCGCAACTGCCGGATTTCGAAGGGCTGGACACACGACACGGGGAGGGCGCAATGGACCGGATTCCGGTAACCCTGCTGACGGGTTTTCTCGGCAGCGGCAAGACGACGGTGCTCAACCGGCTGGTGCAGCAGCCGGAAATGGCGGATGCGCTGGTGCTCATCAACGAGTTCGGGGAGATCGGGCTCGATCACCTGCTGGTCGCCCACAGCCGCGAAGACATCGTGGTGGAGATGAGCAGCGGCTGCCTGTGCTGCACGATCCGCGGAGATCTCGTGCGCACGCTCAAAGATGTTCACTGGCGCTTCGCGCGGGACGGGCAGCGGCAGTTCAGCCGGGTGGTCATCGAGACCACGGGCCTCGCGGACCCCGCACCGATTGTGCATACGCTCGCGACGCATCCCGACCTGCATGACCGGTACCGGCTCGACGGGCTCGTTGCGACCATCGACGCCCGCAACGCGGAAGCGACGCTCGACGCGCACGTCGAATCGGTCAAGCAGGCCGCGATGGCCGACAGGCTGTTGCTGACCAAGACCGATCTGGTGGGCGCCGATGTGCTGGCGCGGCTCGATGAGCGGCTGCGTGCGATCAATCCGGCCGCCGATGTCATTCGTGTCGGCCACGGCGAACTCGCGGCGAACCGGATACTGGAGCTGAGTCTCTTTACGGCGAACGGCAAGATCGCCGATGTCGAACGGTGGCTTGCCGAGGAGCGGTATCGCGGCGACGACCACGGGCATCGCCATGACGGGCCGCACCATCATCACGACCACGATGCGCACGCGCACGACGTCAACCGCCACGACGACCAGATTCGCGCATTCTGCTTCACGGTGGACGAGCCCATTGCGCAGCGGGTGCTGACCGACTGGCTGGACGTATTGCTGTCGCTGATGGGGCCGTCGATGCTGCGCATCAAGGGAATCGTGAACGTGGAAGGCGAAGACCGGCCGATTGTCATTCATGGCGTCCAGCACGTGTTTCATCCGCCGGTGCCGCTCGAAGCCTGGCCGGGCGAGGATCGCCGTTCGCGGGTGGTGTTTATTACGCGCGGGGTGGAACGCGAAACGGTCGAATCCACTTTCCGGCTGTTCCAGCAAGTAGGGGCCATTCGCGCACAGGAGGCGAATTCCGCATGACGACGCCTGAAGCCATCGCTTGGCAGCGCAAACCCGGAGTCACGGCATGATCCGCAAGAATCCACGCGGCGACCTGCCGGTGGTCCATGAAAGTGCGTTTGTCGATCCGACCGCCATCCTGTGCGGACGCGTCGTCGTCGCCGGGAATGTATTCATCGGTCCGTACGCGGTGATCCGCGCGGACGAAACCGATGCGAATGGCGGCATCGAGCCGATTCTGATCGGCGCGCATTCGAATATCCAGGACGGCGTCGTGATCCACTCGAAGTCGGGCGCGGCGGTAACGGTCGGCCGCCATACGTCGATCGCCCACCGCGCCATTGTGCATGGCCCGTGCGAAGTGGGCGACCGGGTCTTCATCGGCTTTAACAGCGTGCTGTTCAACTGCACGGTTGGGGAGGGCTGTGTCGTGCGCCACAACGCCGTGGTCGACGGCTGCGATCTTCCCGCCGGCTTCTATGTGCCGTCGACCCAGCGCATCGGGCCGGGCACCGACCTCTCGACGATCCCGAAGGTGAGCGCCAGTGCGTCGGAGTTCTCCGAGGACGTCGCCCAGACCAATGTGAGGCTCGTGCAGGGATACCGCCGCATCGCGAACGAGCTGTGAGCGGGGAATTACGCGCCGTGGGCCGAACAGTCCCGGCACGTACCGTGAATCGTGAGAGCGGAATTTGTGCTGTGCACGCCGCGTCGGCTGAGCTTGCGCTCGATGCGGGCCAGCACGCTGGCCAGTTCCGGGTCCTGGGGCAGCGCCGAGATGGTGTGGCACAGGTCGCACTCGAAATAGCCGCTGGCGCTTTCCTGCTGCGCGATCGCGTGACGCCAGGCGCGGTCCGACCCCTGGATGCGCGTCAGCAGACCGGCGGCGGTGAGGCGGTCGAGTATCCGGTACAAGGTCACGCGGTCCACATTCTCCCGGCTTCCCGTCGCGGCGAGTTCGCGCGCGAGTTCCTCGTGAGACAGCGGCTGCCCGAGGCGTTCGAGCCGTTCGAGCACCGCGACCGTGAGCGCCGTCGAACGCAGCCCCGCTTCGCGCAGGCACGACGGCCAGTCTGTCGCTGCGTGGGAGGTGCTCGGGCGGGCGGGACGGCGGGTGGGCATGGGTGGCGATGTCTGCGTACTGGCGGATAGCGAAATCATACATCGTCCCGTAGGCAGGCAGGGGAAGGCCACGGGCCAACCACCTGATTCAGAATTATTAAGCTTATCGATCGTGCCTTTCGGTTCTGCCGTCGATAGCATTGAGGTTTCACGCAAGTTGAGCGACCCGCGCACAGGCGCATCGCACGAAACCGCAGACGAGATGCTCATGAACCACGCCGACGATACGCACACCGGACCAGTCGAAACCGAACATCCGTTTTCATCGCTTGAGCACCGGCAGCACCAGATGTTTCCGCGCCTGTCGAGCGCGGAAATACGCAGCGCCAGTCGCTTTGCTCGCCAGAAGTCGTTTGCCGCCGGCGACGCGATCTTTGAAACGGGCCGCGTAGCCGACGGGCTATTCGTTTTGCTGAGCGGCCGGGTGCGCATCTATTCACGCGACCCGCAGGGAAACGCCACGCTGGTGACCGAGCATAGCGAGGGCCATTTTATGGCTGAAATGGCGCAGCTCACCGGCAAGCCATCCCTCGTTGATGCGGTCGCCGTCACCGATTGCGATACGCTCGTCTTGACCTCGGAGCAACTCCGCGCCCTCATCATCGCGGACGCCCAACTCGGCGAGCACATCATGCGCGCCCTGATCCTGAGGCGTCTCGGGCTCATCGAGCAGGGCCTGGGTCCGATCATCGTCGGCAACGGGGATGATGCCCGGCTGGTACGTCTACAGGGCTTCCTGCGACGCAATGCGTATCCGGCCGCCGTGATCGATGCACGTAACGATGCCGATGCCGTACGACTGCTCGCCGGGCTGACTTCGGCACCCGATGATTTTCCGCTTGTCTTTTGTCCGGACGGCTCGGTGTTGCGAGCGCCGGACGAGGCCGAACTCGCCACCAGGCTCGGTCTGCTGCCGATTTTCGATGGCGCACAGCGCTACGATATCGCGATCGTCGGCGCCGGACCGGCGGGCCTGGCGGCAGCGGTGTACGCGGCGTCGGAAGGCCTCTCCGTCGTGGTGTTCGACAAGCGTGCGCCGGGAGGCCAGGCCGGTGCGAGCGCGAGAATCGAAAATTACTTAGGTTTCCCAACCGGAATATCGGGGCAGGCGCTCGCGGCGCGCGCGTTCCAGCAGGCACTGAAGTTTGGCGCGCACGTGGCCATTCCGACCGGCGTCGAGAGGATCGAGGCCGGCGAGAGCGAATTCACGGTCGAACTTTCCGGTCAGCAGCGTGTTCGCGCGAGCACCGTCGTCATTGCGAGCGGCGCCGTGTACCGAAGGCCCGCGGTAGACGGCTTCGAGCGCTTTGAGGGGAGAGGGCTGTATTACTGGGCCTCCTCGATAGAGGCCAGTCTCGTGAAGGGCCAGGACATCGTGCTGGTCGGCGGCGGCAATTCAGCGGGACAGGCGGTCGTTTTCCTCGCCAACTTCGCACGCAGCGTACGCGTTCTGATACGCGGCCATAGCCTCGACGCCACGATGTCGCGCTACCTGATCGATCGAATCGGCGCACTCAAGAACGTGTCGATTTGCACGCGCTGCACGGTGGAGTCCCTCGACGTCCATGATGGAGCGCTCGAGAGAGTCCACGTCGTGCATCAGGACGCGGGCGAGGAGATCATCGAGACGCGACATCTCTTCCTGTTTATCGGCGCAGATCCCAAAGCCGACTGGCTGACTCCGGCTGGCGTTCAACTGGATGATCGCGGATTCATTACAACCGGGCAGCCTGAGGGGGCGATTGCCCCGGAACGTTTTCCGCTGGAGACCAATGTATCGGGTCTCTTTGCAATAGGCGATGTTCGTTCGGGAGCGCCGAAGCGGGTGGCGGCGGCTGTGGGTGACGGCGCTGCGGTCGTCGGCCAGATTCACGCATGGTTAAGCCGCAAGGCGATGCGTGACATGCCTCACCGAGAGGCGCAATAGAAGTCGATAGACGAAAGGCATAGCGTCATAGATGAGTATGACGCTCGTATGTCAAACGAAAAATACGTTCGCCAGGGCGGCTCAGGACGATTGCCGCTCCTCCTTTCCCGCACCAGGAGCACGACCGCCCGGCAGCGCGCCGAACATGTGCTGGCTGCATTTCGCTTCACGCCACGCCGTTGCGGGCTTCAAGCCGGACAGGATCTGCCGCGCAAGGGGCAAAATCTGCTCACCAGCCAGAATGCCAAGCAGGCCTACTAGGGCGATAGCGGGCGGGGCTGGCGATTGCACGCCGATCAGACTGTAAACGACTCCCGCGAGAATGCCTGCGAGGAGCGAAAATAAATATGCATTCATCTGATGATTTCCTTTTGTTGCAGTGAAAAATGATATTTAATCATGATCGATAAAATTATCAGATTGCTACTGGATAGAGGGCGCTAATTCAGAATACTTCAGGAAGTTTGCGTTAGCCGGGAATTCCACGTCAGATTTCTTCAGAATTCTTCAGAGCTACTGGCTGGTGATTGCGTGTCAAATGGCGCTAGCTGGAGTGACGAACTCCAGGCAGAAGACAGACGGAAATTCGGCTGTCCCGCCCAGGAGGCGGTCTACCTATTCCTCGATCAAAGGACGCAAGCACCATGAGCAACGCCAAACTCGAAGTACTCACCCCGCAAAACAGCCAGTTGATCTTCATCGATCAGCAGCCGCAAATGGCCTTTGGCGTTCAGTCGATCGACCGCCAGGTATTGAAGAACAACGTCGTTGGGCTGGCCAAGGCAGCCAAGGTGTTCAACATTCCCACCACGATCACGACGGTCGAAACGGAAAGCTTCTCGGGTTACACGTACCCGGAGCTGCTCGACGTGTTCCCGGGCCAGAAGCTGCTCGAACGTACGTCGATGAACTCGTGGGACGACCAGAAGGTGCGTGACGCGCTCGCCGCGAACGGCCGCAAGAAGGTGGTCGTTGCCGGCCTGTGGACGGAAGTCTGCAACACGACCTTCGCGCTGTGCGCGATGCTCGAAGGCGACTACGAGATCTACATGGTCGCCGATGCATCGGGCGGCACCTCGAAGGACGCGCACGACTTCTCCATGCAGCGCATGATCCAGGCCGGCGTCGTGCCGGTCACCTGGCAACAGGTCATGCTCGAATGGCAACGCGACTGGGCACATCGCGAGACCTATGACGCTGTGATGGCGATCGCGAAGGAACACTCGGGCGCGTACGGCATGGGCGTCGATTATGCGTACACGATGGTTCACAAGTCGAAGCAGCGCACGTCCGTGCAGCACGAAATCCTCCCGGCGGTTCCGGCCCGCTGATCGGCTTCACGATCATTGTGGAAATGGATGCGGCGCGCTCCAGGCGAGGGCGCCGCGTCTATTGCCACTAGTGGGCAGCGTGCTCGCGCAGGGTTCGAGC
>NZ_QLSU01000024.1 GCF_003268775.1 Paraburkholderia unamae | reverse complement strand
CCCGAGCGCGGGTCGAGATCCTGGAAAAGATCGGTGCCGCTGCCGTCGGGCAGCTTCAGGTCGGTGAAGACCACGTCCGGCATTTGCCGCACGAGCTGGATGCGCGCCTCGCGCAGGTCACCCGCCTGTGCGGTGGTCAGCCCGTCTTCACTCACCACGGCCGCTAGCGCCTCGCGGGTCTCCGCGTCGTCATCGACAATCAAAACATGTGGCATCGCGTCTCGTCAGTTAGTTGGCGAAGGGTTCGGAACGCGGCCCTCGCCGCACGCGTGCAGGGCTACACCCACCGGCCTTCGCCCAGTTCTCCTTCCGCCTATCGTCAACGGAATTCGCCTCGAACCAGGACAGCGCTGCCGTCATCGCGTGCCTCGGTCTCATTCGCAAACGTCCGATCACTATACGCAACGATCCTGAACCCGCCGCGCCCTGATCGTGGCAAGGTGATGCCCCAATGCCAGCCACCCTCCTGTTCAAACACGTGGAGAATCGGGCTTACCGTACCACTGGCCACAACGAAGGCGGAAGTCATGGGATCTCCAGAAGTCAACCACCTGGCTAAGCTACGATCACTCGCATGCAGAGAAGCCCGAGCTCGTGCGGACAGTAGCAATCGCCGTTCCTGGGAAAACGATGCACATCGCGTCTGGGCATACGGCTATCGCGATCGCCGACCATTGGCTAGCAGGTTTGCTCGCCGCGGCGTTGCTGCCTTCTGCTTCTTCGCTGTCTCGTGGTGTCCGACAGCGCACCCTGTTGCAGAGCCCTGCCGCGCCCAGGGCTAGCATTTCGAATACCCGTGTCGCGGGAAAGGCTTGTCGAGGAGCGCAGCGAGCAATTCCGGGTGCAGGCGACTATCGACACGTGACGACGGAGAGGCGGTCATCGAACTCCCCATCCTGCTCCAATTTGGTCACCAGAAACGAAGAGAAAAGGCGGAATGGCACTCAACGCCGAGGTGCTTTCGATCATGTAGATGATTTCGCAGTCCGTGTCCCCTCGTTCTTTCGAGCGGAAAGCTGCGCGGCACGCTTTCTGCTGTGCGACATGCGACTGTGGCTGGCTCAACGGCGCGCAGTCCCACGAGTGAGGAGGAAAGCGCCATGGAAGAATCCGATCGACCGAAGGCTGGCTACGCTGAGGCACGCGCCGCAGATCAGTCATACGGACACGTCCGCGCCGCCGTTTCCTGGAGCGCTATCGTGGCGGGCGCGGTCGGCATGGCGGCGTTCTCCCTAATCCTGCTAACGCTCGGTACCGGTCTCGGCCTCTCGTCGCTATCACCATGGCCGGGCAGCGGCACGCATGCGAAGACATTCGGCGTTGCGGCCATCATCTGGATATGCGTGACACAGGTCCTGGCCGCCGGTCTCGGTGGCTATCTCGCGGGGCGGCTGCGCCGGCATTGGCCCAGCATTGGGACCGACGAAACCCACTTTCGCGACACCGCGCACGGCTTTCTTGCATGGGCGCTCGCCACGCTCCTTTCCGCCGCGTTCCTGACTTCGGCTATTTCGGGGCTTGCCGGGGAAGGCGTGAGCGCAGGCGTGCAAAGCGCCTCTCGGAGGACAAACGAAACAGGCGGGCTTGTCAACCGCGGTAACGCCCTCTCCGCCTATGCTAGCTGGCCCATGGGCTATCTGATCGACGGCATGCTCCGCCCCGCTGCTGGCGCTACTGAATCCAACACCCAAAGTCAGGACCAGTTCTTCGCCACAGCGGCGCAAAAGCAGGAAATTGCGCGCATTTTTCTTAACAGCCTTCCAGCAGGCGGCCCGCTTTCGCCCGAGGACAGCGACTACGTGGCGCGCATCGTGGTTCAAAGAACCGGGCTCGCGCCGGCAGATGCGCATGCGCGTGTCGCAACCACCTGGGCGCGCTTGGAGGAACACGCCAGCGCCGAGGAAAACGCCGCGCGCGCCACTGTGGAAGCTGCCCGAAAAGCAACTGTCCATGTGACGCTGTGGCTGTTTATTTCCTTGCTCATGGGCGCATTCGTCGCCAGTCTCATGGCGACGGTCGGCGGCCGGATGCGCGAACTCTGACGGCATCTTATTCACTCGTACCTTGAATTGTGAGGAGGCAGACATGCGCTCAATACTTCTTTATATGCTCGGTGTCCCTATTCCGATCATCATTCTCATCGCGCTTTTCTGGCACTGAACCCCAAAGGTGTGACAAGCGTTGAGGATCACGTGAAGTCGGTCTGCTCGCCCGCAGAGGGCGCAGAGGGCCGGGCACGATGTGCCTTCGACTAACCGGAAAGTCACATGAGATTCACGCAATCGGGTGCCCTCCCTGTGACGATCGGCCTTTCGGTGCACTCTACTTCTGCTGTGGGACTACACAGACGGCCACTGGTGCGCCTTTCACACATTTCAGCTGGAACGCGTTGTGCCGGGAGGAATCGGATTCTTGTCTTGAGTCGAGGGCAATTCATTTTCAGACCGCTCGTGTTTGCTTTTTTCCCGTGCGTCGCGTTCGGCCTGCTGCGTATCAGCGGGAGGCGTGCCATGCAGCACTCCCTTTGAGTTGGCTTGAGTGCGCTTCTGCATGCTGGCCTCCTGGCGTTCGATTGGCCGCGCAGCAATAGCGCGGCACTCAATCCGCAAAGCGCAACTCGCATGCCGAGGGTGTCGCGTATGGGCAAGTCGAAATCAATTTCCCCGGCGTTACCGGCCCTCACCGTCGCTCATGCATAAAATGCATCGATGCTTTCCTCACGCCTGAAGCGGCACGGCAAATGCGCCAGCGAGTGCTCACGTTCAAAGGAGTCGATCATGACCATGATGAATCCTCAAGCGCCCACGGGCGGCGCACGCATCATCGGCGGCGGTACGGGAGAAGGTCCGGGCCCCGAAATCATGGCTGCCGCAACTCTCGACGGCAACAAAGTCGTTTCCGCCGATGGCGAGCATGTGGGCAAGATCTCGGACATCATGCTCGACGTGCGTAGCGGGCGCGTGGCATATGCCGTGCTCGCACAAGGCGGCTTTCTCGGCATCGGCGATCATCTGCATGCCATCCCGTGGAGCGCGCTGACGCTCGACACAGTCGAGAAATGCTTCCGCGTTGATGTAAGCGCGCAGCGCATCAAAGACGACCCCGGATTCGACAAGGACCACTGGCCGTCTATGACCGATCAGGCCTGGGGCAGCGAGCTGCATCAGTACTACAACCGTGCGCCCTACTGGCAATCTGCGGTCGAGCCACCCATGCGCGATCTGCCGTAATCTTCGCTGTCGGAGCGCACGCCGGGCCGATGCCCCCGGCGGCCCTCTTCCAGGCCGTTGTTGGGGCAGCGTCCAGCCCATTTGCATTTGTGGCTTCGGCGCTCGAAACTCCATGCAACGGCCAACCAAACCGATTGCACAGATTTCCCTAATTGAACCGCGAATGCTGGCGCATGGAGACTCAAGCCCGCATAAGACTCAATGAGCCCAGGAGATAGCGCGCATGTCCAACCAGAAGAAGAAAAGGCAAGCGAAGGAAGAGAAGCCGAAGAATCCTGTGCGTGCCACGCGGTCGAAGCCGTTGCCCAGGCCAGCCGGACGGGCGTCTATCCTTACTGAGCAGCGCCGTCTAAAAATGGCGCGATCGCCCCACGCTTATGTTCGGGGCAACACCGCACAGTTTTATGAATGGATCGTAGAGGCGAACGGCGACTCACTGCCGCACGGACCAGCGATCTGGATTTGCGGCGACTGCCATACCGGCAATCTTGGGCCCATTGCGAACCAGGACGGCAAGGTCGAAGTCCATATCCGCGATCTCGATCAGACCGTAATTGGCAATCCGGCGCACGACATGATCCGCCTTGGCCTGTCTCTCGCGACTGCGGCGCGTGGCTCGTCGCTGTCCGGTCTCACGATCGTACACATGCTCGAAGCGCTCGCCGCCGGCTATGAATCGGCGTTCGAGGCCAAGCACCGGAAACCGCGGCTACCCGAGCGTCCCGAGGCTGTCCACCTAGCGATGAAGATGGCTGTTCGCCGCTCATGGCAACACCTCGCCCAGGAGCGGATCGAGGATCTGGAGCCGACGATTCCCTTGGGCAAGCGTTTCTGGCCACTCAGCCAGGCAGAATGCAAGGCGATCGACGCGCTCTTTCGCGACGGTGCCATTTCGAGTCTGCCCACCGGCCTGAGCGGTCGCAATGATGCGGGGAAGGTCAAGGTGCTCGACGCGGCGTACTGGGTCAAGGGCTGCAGTTCGCTCGGCCGGCTTCGGTACGCCGTGCTGCTCGACGTGGACGGCGGTGTGATCGAAGGCGACGATCTCTGCCTCATGGATATCAAGGAAGGCGTCAAGGCCGCCGCGCCGCGGTACGAAGACGCGTCGATGCCTCGTGACAATGCGGAGCGTGTGGTGGAAGGCGCCCGTCATCTCTCCCCCTTTCTTGGCGAGCGGATGCGCGCGGCACGCATGCTCGATCGGGCTGTCGTGATTCGCGAACTGCTCCCGCAGGATCTCAAGCTCGAGATCGAAGAACTCAACAAGGAAGAAGCGCGTAGAGTCGCGTTCTACCTCGCTGCGGTGGTCGGCAAGGCCCACGCCCGCCAGATGGATCCGACGACTCGACGCAGGTGGCTCGGCGAACTCCGCAGCGGC
Organism: Paraburkholderia unamae; assembly: GCF_003268775.1. Lineage (GTDB taxonomy): Bacteria > Pseudomonadota > Gammaproteobacteria > Burkholderiales > Burkholderiaceae > Paraburkholderia > Paraburkholderia unamae. The sequence goes on along the minus strand of NZ_QLSU01000024.1, from coordinate 139,474 downwards.
CGATCGAAGTCAATCGATGCGCCGTTGTGGCTCTGGACGAGCATCGTCCAATTGGTGAGCAGCCATGAAGCTGGATATCTTGAGCATTGCCGGCGCTACGCAACGGGGGCGAATTGATCGGGTATCAGCGAGTTTGGCGGGTCGTTTCAAACAGAAACCACACACGCTCCTCGGTTTGATCGATCGAGCTCTCGATCAGGCTTGCCGTCGCCACGTCCTCGTTTTCGTCACAGAGTTGATGGGGTTCGCGCATGAATCTCACGAGCGGTTCATTATCGTGACGCAGTTCGTCGAGCATTGCCTCGGACGCCACAAACGCATCACTGTTGTCGGAAAAGCGCTTGAGGGACGCGATCTGACCCACCGAGCGCAGCGTTTTGCCGCCGAGCTTGCGCGCCCGCCCAGCGACGGGATCGACCACCACAAAAACCAGGGCCGCCTAGTCGTCGAGCAGCAGATGATAGTCCCGGAAATGCGGTCCACTCACGTGCCAGTGAAAATTCTTGGTGTTGACAAGTAACGTAAAGACATCGGCTAGAAGCGTGGTGAGCCCACTCAATACCGCTTTGCGAGCCTCCGCTCCGATGTCGGTAGGGGGCGTCAAGTTCGGTGCACCTGCGTCGTGAGTTTTCGGCACCTTGTTCGCCATAATGCTGTCTCCTTTGATCGTACAGGGTGAGTTCGCAGCACCCCATCGCTTGTTCTCAGCGCACTGCATGAATTGCCGAGCTACATGAACACGGTGCTTTCGCTATGCGCGGGTCACGTGCCAGTAGCGCTCGAGCCTTGCGAGATCGGCAGGAAAACACCCATCGAAAGCGCGTAGCTGACTTGCGTACTCAAGGATTGCGCGGCGCCTGATCGTGACCGCACGAGCGCTGAGTCGTTCGGGGCGCCACATTTCGTCGAGTAACGTTGCGCGCAGGCCGCTACCGGGCCGGTGCGGAACAGGCCCTCGAGTTTTTTCAACTCCCTGGGCGTTACTGCCGCCCTCGGGGCGCTATGGTGCTAGCGCGACTGAGCGCTCGTAAAGTGCGCTACCGTCGGCAGCATCGGCGGCGAGCTACCTGGATTCACCACATAGCGCCTTCGCCGCAGCGCCAAGGGCTATCGCCGGATCGCCGAGCGCCGTACCGGGCTTCTCCTGAGGTTCGCAACCTTTCGGGTGTCCGATGCTGCAATTGCGCAGCTACTGACGCGAACTATGTCTGCGTCCCTCAGATCAAGGGCTGCGGGGACCGCTCCCACACTCCTGGCGGTCAGCAGGTCTCCGATTAGGAAGAAAATCTATAGAGGGCCGAAAGGCAAAGTCGCTACAGTCCTAACGCGTTCTAACTGGAAAACTCCACGACAATCAAAGATATCCCTACGCCGCCGCACGATTGGTAACATATGTGGCTCGTTGCCAGCCATGTAACGAACGAGCTCAGGCCAAAGCCAGCCAAATGCGCCACGTCTTCGCCGCGGGTTAGCGGTGACCGTCCGCTTACAATTCAGACGCTGCCGTGCCCGAGCCCCAACGTGGATGCGTATTTGAATCTTCGAGGCCGTTCTTTCTGATAGCTTTCACGCGCTGGCGCAAAGCGATGTCCGATTGGGTGGAGAAGAAGTGGTTAGACGGTTAGGTGCAAAAAAGGGACTCGCAGTAGTTACTTCAGAAAAGTCCTATAGCACGCCGAATGGCGCGCTTTCGACCGCTTTCACTCGATACGCTGTCTGGGGAGCACGCTCATATCTACGTCACCGGTAAGCCATGCGACGAACGAGCGACCACTCAACTCACCTTTCGTCTCGTTGGCGTCTATACGAGTCGGCATCTCGAAAATGACTTTGCCGCGTGCTTCATTGGCGAGCGCAACTGGTGCAGCGCCGAAATTGAAAGCGATTCTGAGCGTTTCGCCATCGCCCAGTCTCCAGCCGGCGATCAAGGCTTTTTCGCCTAGCACATCAGCGCCGAGCGCTCTCGCGCTTTTCAGTCGCGGGGTAATGAGCTGTGCGCGAACGGTGAGGACCGATCGGTAAAAATACAACCAGTCGAGGCGATCACTTTCATATTCGTCTACCCCATGGGAAGATGAAAGTTCGAATGTATGCCTATTGTTCGGATCGGGAATCTGCGCACGGCGCTTTTCATCGGCGAAGGCTGAGAACTTTTCGAATTCGCGCCGCCGCCCTTCGCGAACCCCGTCGGCAAGTTCGTCGGGATAGTCGGTGAAGAAAAGGAACGGGCGCCTGGAACCATACTGCTCCTCCATGAAAAGCAGCGGAATTTGTGGCGAAAGAAGCAACAAACAGGTAGCTACGCGAATTGAATCATCGTCGGCGAGTGAGCGCAGACGCTCCCCCATTGCACGATTACCCACTTGATCGTGGTTCTGGAGGAACATGACAAACGCCGTCGGCGGCAGATGCGTACTTCTCTCGCCCCAGGGCGTGCCACCGTGAACGGGCGACGGATCGCCCTGATACACAAAGCCTTCAGAAAGCACGCGCGCCAATTTTTCGATCGGCCTTTCCGAATACGCGCGGTAATAGCCTTCATTTTCCCCTGTCAACAAAACGTGCAGCGTGTTGTGTGCGTCATCGTTCCATTGCGCTTCGAAGTGTTTTTCCAGCAGGCTGGCCGTGTTGCGCTCGTTCTCGAGCACGAGATGCACACTACGGTCTGCCTCGACCGAACTGCGTATCCGGTCGGCGAGTTCGCCCAACCATGCGTCGTTGTCGATCGCATGAACGGCATCAAGACGTAGACCGTCGAAGCGATATTCGTTTAGCCAGTACAGCGCATTCTCGAAGAAGAAGTCGCGCACTTGCGGACGTTCGAAGTCGATCGCTGGCCCCCACGGTGTATTCTCGCCTTCCCGGAAGAACGTCTTCGCGTAGGCATGAAGGTAATTGCCGTCCGGTCCGAAATGGTTATACACCACGTCGAGGAACACCATCAGGCCAAGACCGTGCGCGGCATCGATGAGCTGTTTCAACGCTTCGGGACGGCCATACGCGGAATCCGGGGCGTAAGGCAACACGCCGTCATAGCCCCAATTGCGCCTGCCCGAGAAGTCGTTGACTGGCATCAATTCGATCGCCGTGATGCCCAGCAGTTGCACGAGCTCTGGCAGTCGCGTAATGACACGTCTATAACCGCCCATCGCGCCGATGTGCAACTCGTAAAGCACCGTTTCCTCCCATGGTCGGCCGTGCCAGTCGGTATTCGTCCATCGATATGCGCGCGGGTCGACCACCTCGCTCGGGCCGTGCACGTCTTGTGGCTGGAAGCGCGAGACGGGATCGGGTACCGCCAGGCCTTCATCGAGGCGGTACCGATATAACGCGCCCGCGCCTGCATCTGCTTGTGCTTCGAACCAGCCGTCGCCGCTTGCGTCCATGTCGATAAGCTCTGGCTTCGCGCAACCGGCGTCCTGGATCTCGAGTTGCACACATTCGCGGGACGGCGCCCAGAAACGAAAGCGCGTACGCGGATGCGATGTCTGCCCGCCAACAAGATGCGCACCAAAGGGCAGGCAATACGCGTGAAGCTGCTGATACGGATCGAACGGCCGTTTAAGCATAGTTGTGTGCCCGGCTGGAGCACGGCGATCATCGGCAGGTCCGTCGCACACACCATCGCGCGCGCGACGACAAAGGCCGCTTCTCCCGCGGTCGACTACTTGATACCACTTTCGCAGCATCACGACGCTATGCGGCTATGTGATCGATATGCTATGGCGAACCGGGTCCGCCTGCGCCGCCAGAATTCTCCGCTGAAATTTCTGCCTCTGCCCTATGCCAATATTCGTCGGTATGGTCGTTCGGGCACCCTGCTTTTTCCCACAGCTCGTACGCCCGCCGTCGGATTCGCGCCTCCCGGTCGCTTTCTGAGTGGGTCTCTTCTAGACGTGTTGTGCCGCCGATCGCTGGCGGATCACTGGCCGGGAATGTCTCTTCGACCGCCTTGTCGATCTTCGCTTCGGGCTCTTGATCGGCACTCCTTTGCTCCGTCGCATCTACAGTCATTTGAGCCTCCGTTTCAGCCGTCAGCGGGCAACCCGAGCGGCGTTTCAGTATTGCGGCCGGCTTGGATCGCGCGGCGCAGCCTCTTCGCCTGCTGCACGTCATTTGGGGGATAGCCGCCGACCGATGAGGAAGGGAGCGCCGGTATTTCCGGCCCCGGCGCGGGCGAGTCGATACCTGGACCATCGCAACGTGAAATGTCCACTACGTGGCAGCTCACACTGAGCAGGCGCCATGCCCGCCAAGCGAGCCCTCGTAATAGGCATCTATCGGTCCCCGGGTCCCTCAAGCAGGACGGATCGCTTAGTTGGTTAGTCGCCGATAGGCGCTCAAGTGGCGGACTAGCCCCTGCGCGTCGCCGCGTCTTTCGAGCAACAGCGCTAAATTGTGATGGGCGTCCGCGTAAGAAGGATCGACCAACAGACATTCTTTGTAGCTTCATCTAGTGGGCGAACCTCGTCGGCATACAACAGTTGCTGAAAGACGAGCCCATCTTCTTCTGCACGCACCTGCACTACTCGAGTCCTTCTTTTGGATGCCCATTTAGCCAAGGCGCACCGGCCGCTTTGCGCGAGCGCCTGCTGAAGCAGGCTGTACGGCTTTCCGCCGCGCTTGTCAGGTGCAATGTAATAGGCCTTGTCGTATAAAACCGGGTTAATCGCCTCATCGGGGATAAAGGCCATTATCTCGACAACATGACTGGCGGCATCTTCCAATGCCTTTAGCTCGTCGCTGGTGAAAAACACGGATCTGTCCTTTTCGAATTCGTAGCCCTTGTTCATGCTTGAACGCTCGACAACGGCGCCCGTCTTCTCGGAAACGTATTGCTGCCTCACGCGCACGAGCCGTTTGGCGCCAGCATGTGGAATCTGACGTCAGATGAACTTTCAGTCGCCGTCTAGAGCTTCACTGGGATCGGAACAAGCCCGAAAGACAACGACAGGGAGGCGATTGAGCGGGCGGGCATGGACTTCCCCTCGCGGATTTGTACCTTTGTGGCGCAAAGGACGTTCCGCGGCAATGCTTGTTCACTGTCGGATCCTAAGCATGCCAAACCGATCTACCGCACCCATATTGTGCTCACCAGCGGGGTAGCTGGATATGTGCATCAGCTGCTGGGGACTTCACGCTTGAGGTTTGAGAGCATCTCTTCCGAGACTCGGTAGATCGCGCGAAAATACCGCTGCGGCGGTCTGCATCGTTGCGCAGCCTGTCCATACAAGAACTGCCACCAACTTTCAGCCCGGCGGCGCACGTAGGCGCCTTGGAAAGCGCATTTTTGGGACCAACCTGACGACGAATTCCGAAGCCTCGCCACGGCGGTGCGCAAAGCCGGTTGTTACGAAAGGTCGTCTGTCCCTCTCGCTGAATTTCGCTGGGCAGACCCGATCAGTCGCCCGGTCGGTCCACCTGAGGCATGAGGCCATTTCGTGCTCCGACTCCCGTGTAGTTCCGCGAGTTTCGAGCAATCCATTCATCCATCGGTGCGCCGCACCATAAATATTTCACGCCAGACGTGACAGGCAAGTTTGCCCTGCCCCCCATGAGCGGCTACCTTAGTATGAGGAAGGCTGCAGCCTGGTTCGTGACGGCCTTTCCGCTCTTGTCGAAGGAATGGCAATGAGCATGAACTCGTCGCGGAATCTGGACGTCGCGACCGCAGGCCCCATCTGGGGAATTGCTTGTCTGTTGGGCCACTGCGGCTGGATTCGGGCTGTGGCAGTAGACAATACGGCTAAATGGACTGATACGGTTGCGTTCATTACCGGCGTTCTTTTACGCGTGATATTTTGCGAGAGTCGTGGCGAGTGCGGCGCGGAAACTGCAAAGTTCCCCCGTCAACCTAGAATTTGAGTCGACCTGGGGACTCTCATCCCTAACGTCCGTATGACTGCGCAACTTGAAATGGAACTGCCATGTCCTCTCTGCGCGAACATCCCGCCGTCGCACATCCGGTGTGTCTAACAGTGCGTGCCGCGCCCGGCAGGCTCAGGATTGTCCCCATCTGGCAGGCGCTGGGGCATTGCGCCGCACGGGCGCGCTTGAGCCGCGTGCATTGCAACGGGAAGCAGCATTTTGACGAACTCGTAGTCACTTTCGACGCTGTTTCGCCCGCCGAGCTCAACGAAGCCCTTCTCCGTCTGAACGCGCAAACCTGGGTTATAACCGCTGCAATACGGGCCTGATTCGGCGGAAGACCTGTACCTGGCTCGTCCACATTGCCTCTCAGAAGCAGCGGTTTGCAGATTGAGACGACATGCCATGCTCACGATGCGCCGTGAGATGCACACGCCGCTTTCAACTGCCGCGCGCGGCGGTCGGCTCTCGCGCTCGAACTCATTCCATTGAGTCGCGAGCGCAAAGGCCGAAGTCCCAAGAGTCCACCATCTGCTCGCGAAGTGTGGGCAATCCGTGGGGCGCGCCACTGCGATCATCGCGATGGTGAGCAGAACGGCTTGAGATGACGTCACGGCCGCTCTGATCAACGTCACGCCGATCATGGGCCTAGAGACAAACCGTGAAACGGCGCCGCGAACATCTAAACAGCTGGTTAAAGCTTGAGACGCGACTGTATCGGCACGCGCCTTGCGGCGCCCTCAACCACTCGAATACGCAAAATCTCATCCACGAGGTAAGCGCCATGACCGCACATCGCCCTGTTCCCGCAATGCCCGAACAGCAGCAGAACCAAACACCAGGGCGCACTGTACCGATGGACCCACAACCCGATCACGGGGAGAAGAGCTACCGCGGCTCGAGTCGACTCACAGGCAAGGTTGCGCTCGTGACAGGCGGCGACAGCGGCATAGGTCGCGCCATCTGCATCGCATTTGCACGCGAAGGCGCGGACGTCGCAATCGCTTACTACGACGAACACGACGATGCCCAGGAAACTGCACGTTGGGTGGAGGACGCCGGACGCCGTGCGTTGCTGCTACCCGGGGACATCCGTGACCGTGCGTGGTGTCGCGAACTCGTAAACAAGACCGTGAGCGAATTGGGAAAGCTTGATGTGCTCGTAAATAATGCGGCGTACCAGATGACACACGAGTCGGTCGAGTCGATCAGCGATGAGGAATGGGACCGCACATTCGACACAAACATCGGTGCCATGTTCCGCATTTCACGCGAGGCGGTCGCCGTTATGCAGCGGGGCGCAGCCATCATTAACACAGCGTCGATCAATGCCGACAAACCCAACCCGATGTTGCTAGCCTACGCGGCCACCAAAGGCGCGATCCAGAACTTCACCGGCGGCCTCGCGCAGTTAGTTGCCGAACGCGGCATACGCGTGAACTGTGTCGCCCCTGGCCCGATCTGGACGCCGCTTATCCCCTCCACGATGCCGCCAGAATACGTTCGTGACTTCGGCAAAGCGACGCCGATGGGCCGGCCGGGGCAGCCAGCGGAGCTCGCTGCCGCGTATGTGCTGCTCGCCTCATGCGAGGCAAGCTATATTTCCGGCGCCACCCTTGCCGTGACGGGGGGTACCCCGCTCATCTAAAGCGGCTCAAAGGGCAACGGCCAACAGCCTGCGAGTTGCTCGAACATGGTATTTGCATTTGCCCTCGCACTCTCGCCGCGGCGAGTCACGATCTCGACGCAGCCGGCACGGCTGGAGAGTACCGCGAGCCTCAGCGTGGCAGGCGCTTTTACCGCGCCGTACCCGGCTCCCCAAACACGTTTCCCGCTTCGAGAACTCCGCCTGCGCCGAAAATCCTTTCCCGCGCAGTTCGGATCAACGCCGCCGTTTTTGTTTTGCGTCGAGTTCCACTTCTTGTCCGTCCCGGTGATGCGACCCTCTTCGTGTGGCATGCGCCTTGCGGATAGGCCGTATATTTAGCCAGGAAGTCCACATGTCCTCTTCGCCCGCACTTTGTCGCCGGTATCCGGGGCTAGCCGAACTGCTGCCCAGCGGAGCAACGCCGCTCGACGCGACGACGCTGCCGGACGCAGCGCGGCGCCTCGCGGCAACTTTTACCGTGCTGCCGCTGCCAGGTGCGGGAAACACGCTTACGCGGTGGCAGTTTCTTGCGGCGGTGGCAGCTCGCGACCTTTCACTGGCCAAAGTCCATGAAGCTCACACTGATGCGAACGCCATATTGGCCGAGTTGTCGCCAGAGGGACGTGGCAAAGACATTGCAGACACTTGTTCTTCGATCACCATTTATGGCGTCTGGGCCGCACGCTCGCCTCGTAACGAAGTGCGCGTTACGAGGTGCGGCGGCGACCAAGTGAGCCTGCACGGTACCAAATCATGGTGCTCCGGAGCCCGCTTTGTTACGCATGCGCTCGTGACGTGCACCGATGCCCATGGGGAAGACTGGCTCGCCAACGTACCTATGCACCAGTCAGGTGTGGCAGTTAACATGCGTGGCTGGGAAGCGGTGGGCATGGCCGCCACCCAAAGCGTCGAAGTTGAGTTTTCGGACGCGCGCGCAACGCTTGTGGGCGGCCCGGGGGCGTATCTTCGCCGACCGGGCTTCTGGCATGGCGGAGCCGGTATTGCAGCCTGCTGGTACGGCGCAGCTGCCGCGCTTGCCGAGCGCCTGCGCGATGCAGCGCTGCATCGTGATGACCCTCATCTACGTGCCCACCTTGGGGCCACTGATGTCGCGCTAGTGACCGCGCGCGCCTGCCTGCGGGAATGTGCAGCTGCCATCGATGCCGCTCCGCGCGCGGACGCGTCCAAAGTCGCACTTCGCGCTCGTGGTGCGGCAGAGCACGCTGTCGAGAGTACGCTGCGCGCCTGCTCGCGTGGGATGGGCGCCGGTCCGCTATGTCGCGACCCGTGGTTCGCGCGCATGTGCACAGATTTGCCGGTGTTCGTACGCCAGAGCCACGCGGAAGCCGATCTTGCGATACTAGCGGCCTCGGTTGCTAGCGCGGGCGAAGACTGGCGACTATAGAATCCCGGCAGGAAACGACTAGCAATGGACCGTTCGCCCGAACCGCTCGAGAGCTATTTCGACAGCAAGTTCACGTCGAACCCTGACCCTTGGAACTATGAGGAGAGTTGGTACGAGGCACGCAAGCGCGCAGTGCTGCTCGCAGCACTGCCGCGTGCGCTGTACGATAACGCGTTTGAGCCGGGTTGCGCGAATGGGTTTTTGTCGGCCGAACTGGCGCAGCGCTGTGGGCATCTGCTTTGTGCGGACTTTTCGCCGCGCGCCGTCGCAATTGCGCGCGCGCGCCTCCGCAAATTTGCGAATGTCAATGTGCGGAGACTCGTGATGCCCCGCGACTGGCCGGTCGGCAAGTTCGACCTGATCGTAGTAAGCGAATTTGCGTATTACCTCGATATTGGCGAGTGCACGGTGCTCGCTCAACATGCAGCGTCGTCGCTCGCCAATTTAGGCGTGCTCGCATCCTGCCACTGGCGCCATGGTGGCGAACTGTGGATGCTGAATAGCGCACGTGTGCACAGCATCTTTACGCAGGCGGCGGAAGACGATGCGCTGCACACTGTGGTTCATATCGAAGATACCGACTTCCTGCTAGACGTCTGGACCCGCGACGCGCAGAGCGTCGCGCTTCGTGAACACAATCGTTAATCTGCGCGTTCGATCTAGATACGTCGATCGCTGGGGAACCTCATGCCACTGACGCCGCTGACTGGCGCGCGTTACAACAGACAGCGCTTAGTGGGATGCACGCCTGGGCGCGCTTTACTCGACCAGCCAAGTCCGCGGTTGGCCACGGTGAAATCGCCCTGGGCCTCGCAGCACTAGCGGATGAACACCGGCTGGATGGTCAAGCCGCTGGCCAAGATTCACCTGCGCTGGGTGTCCATCGGCGTGGTGCTCACGGCTGAGCCGCGCGCCAATTGGGCTTCCGCCGAATCGTGGCGCGCCCCGTTAGACTCGGCACGCGATGTGCTGGGTACTCTGCGCCTGCCTGCGCGGGCCTCTTCAAAGGTGCTGGGGGCGATATGGAAAAGATCGATTTGCCAGGGGCGGACCTTCCCGCAACACGCTTCGCCGGGCAGCTATACGAACCGCAGCGTTCCGCCGTCTCATGGGGCGCAGTCCTCGCCGGTGCGTTGAGCATGGCGGCTTTCTCTCTCGTTTTGCTCACGCTCGGTACCGGGCTTGGGCTTTCGTCGCTCTCGCCTTGGCCTGGCGGCATGCATGTAAAGACCCTCGGAATTGCCGCAATCGTCTGGGTTTGTGTGACGCAAATTATGTCCGGTGCTCTCGGGGGCTATCTTGCGGGGCGGCTTCGCGGCCATTGGCCTGACATCACCAACGACGAAGCGCACTTTCGGGATACAGCGCATGGTTTTCTCGCATGGGCGCTAGCTACCTTGGTAACCGCCGCGCTCCTGTCTTCCCTCATCGCTGCGACTGCACGGGAGGGCGCGAGCGTAACCACCAGTCTGCCCGATACGAGCGCACTACGCCCCCCCGATCGCGGCGACGCCCGCCACGCGTACGGAACGTGGCCAATGGGGTATCTGAGCGACGGCATGCTACGCCCGGCCACCGGCAACACTTCCCTCTCGCGACAAAGACTATCGAGCCGCCCGCCGAGGACCTTGATAAGCAGGAGATCACGCGAATTTTTACCAACAGCCTTTCTGCGCGCGGCGCACTTGCGCCCGCGGACAGCGACTATATCGCCCACATCGTTGTGCGACGAACTGGAGTTGACTTAGCGGATGCACAAGCACGCGTCGCTGCTACATGGTCGCGCCTTCTCGACAAGGCAAATGCGTTAGACGAAGCTGTGCGCGCGGCTGCGGAAAAAGCACGCAAGGCGGCCGTCGACGTAAGCCTGTGGCTGTTCATTTCCCTTCTCATGGGCGCGTTCGCAGCGTGCTTGCTAGCGACAGTTGGTGGCCGGACACGCGCGCTTTGAGGTTTTTCGATCGTCGACTTTGTCCATGGACCAGCTTGGAGAAAACCATGCGCTCTATTCTTCTTTTTTTCCTCGGTGTACCCATCCCAATCATCATTCTCATCGCCCTGCTTTGGCATTGAACAGCACGCGATGGGGAAGCGGTGGTGGCCAATCGCCGGTGGGACCGTTTGCGTGCGCCAGCATTGTGCGTCGTCTTCGCCCGGTAGCTACCAAAGGCCCCGTACGGAGGGCTCTTTCTTCTTCACGGCGACGGCATGACGGAAGCGTCGCCAGTGCCAAACTCGTCGGCCCACGCCGCAAGCGTGTCGCCGAATCCGCCTCGGGCGCGAGCGTTAAGGCGCCCGCTTGTGACTACACGCGGTGCCGCGCTCCACGCGACAGTCGCGCCCGTTTCAATCAAGAGTTCGACCAGTGCGACGTCTTCACTACATACAAGCGGTGGGAAGCCGCCAGCGCGTGCGTATGCATACGCTGCCACACCCAAGTTCGCACCATGAACGTGCCGATGCCCATCAGCGTCGTGATAGCGCTTTGCCCATATCGCACTCACCGACGGGGCAAGCCCACTCCAGTCGTCCACGCTCACTGGCCCGCATACTGCATCCGCCCCCGCTTGGAGCTGGGCGACGAGCCAGTCAGAAGCGACGCGACTGTCAGCATCAGTGAATGCGAGCCAGCGAACGCCGCGGGCAAGCAGTGCCTGCGACCCGACTGCCCGAGCCACACCGACATTGTGTGCACCGATAGTCATATGGCTAAAGCCACTGGCAGAAACGATCGGCAACGACGCGTCGGTACAGGCGTCGAGTACCACGAGCGGACAAACCGCCTCACCATGCAATGATGGATGCGCCGCGGCACGTCGCACCGAATCAAGGCATGCAGCGATCAACTGCTCCTCATCATGCGCAGGAATCACCACGCCTATCATTCGTATTCCTCTATATTTAACCCATTGATTCTTCATCCGACCGGAAAACGAATGAGCGAGCAGGTCGGTTTCCGTCGGCACCCCGGTCTGGGAGTGCCGACCGGTCTAATTTTCGCCCAGCATTCCCAGTGCCCACGCCATCTCGCGTCTGAGAGCTCGGGTTCACGATTCCTGCAACTCAGGCGCACACGTGGCGTGGGCCGTGGGCTATGTGCTTTTATGCTCGCAGACGAATGGCAACTATCGTAATGGCACCCCGCTCCCTTGCCTTTCGCTTCCGATTCTTGCTCCGGGTGACCGTCGGCCGCTTACTAAAAACACGATCTAACGCGGAAATACCCGAGCTCTAACGCGTATGGCGCGTCGCCTCGAACAGGAACCAGACACGTTCCTCCGTCTCATCGATCCAGTTTTCGATGAGGCTAGCTGTTGCGACGTCCTCCTTTTCGTCGCAGAGCTGATGCAGTTCGCGCATGAACTTCACAAGCGACTCATTATCGTGGCGCAGCTCGTCGAGCATTGCCTCGGGAGCGACGAACGATTCATCGTTGTCCTCAATTCGCCGCAGCGACGCGATCTGTCCGACCGATCGCAAAGTCGTACCGCCCAGTTTGCGCACGCGTTCCGCAACGGGATCGACCATCGCGAAAACCAGCGTCGCTTGATCGTCAAGCAAAAGATGATAGTCACGAAAGTGTGGCCCGCTTACATGCCAGTGGAAATTCTTCGTCTTGACGAAGAGCGTAAATACGTCCGCGAGTAGCTTTGTGAGACCGGCGGACACGGTCTTGCGAGCTTCTTCGCCGAGGTCGGTCGGAGTCGTAAGATTCGACGATGCTGCGCCCTTGTGTTTCGTATCTGCGGTTGCCATGATGTCGTTTCCTTTTCCAGGCGGGGAGAAGCGAGCCAGCGCAGAACGCGTGCCTGACTAATGCGCCGCGGATTGCCGATTCGCCCGCTTGAGCCAGGGCCGTCCCGATAGTTCGCCGCGTCGATGGCGGGAGCGCTTGAGCCTACGAGCGCGCGAGTGGGCCTATATCGTCGGCGGCGCGAGCGAGAGCATTGACCTGCGACGGGCGAAGAATTTCGACGTCGAACGCATCTCCCGAAGGATCGCCGCGCTGTACCCGCACGCGCCGAGCCGCAGCGCGTTCGTCGGCTCATCGAATAGGGCAATGATCCAATTTGGCCGCTGCGCGGTGAGCGCCCTGCCTCCCGCAAACTTTTTTATGGCACGTTCGTGCGCCGTTCCGCGTTCCTGACGGATCGGCTTCGACACGAACCGGCCTGATGTTGCACGGCATGCGCTATTACCGGCGGAAACATGAGTGCCTACCCCTCGCGTTTCGTGAATTCGTGCACATCACTTTTTAGGATCCCAAATCACTGAGCTTCTCGACTGGAGATCCATTCGGTATGGGGTCCGAACGGTACCGCGATAGACAGACCACAACGCCGCGCGCGGTTCTTTCCACCCACGAAAAAACTGCAACGCATACGCGGCATTCCGTCAATAGGACGGACTGCGTTCTCCCACGATGTGGCGTCAGGACAGGCGACGATAGGCGTGGATTCAGCGAGGTCTAAACAGCAGCAGCCATCGGCTTACAAACTCGTTGGCCCGGAACGGAATGTGCGAGAACCCCAACGTCTTCATCACTCTCTGGAGATTCAACATGACTACTCTTGACCCTCAATCGGGCCGCACGGGCGCAAAAATCGTTGGTGGTGGCGTTGGCGAGGGCCCTGGCCCAGACATCATGGCTTCGGCTACGCTCGATGGTAACAAGGTCATGTCGTCCGACGGCGAACACGTTGGCAAAATATCGGACATCATGCTCGACGTGCGCGGCGGACGCGTGGCCTATGCCGTCCTCTCGGAAGGCGGGTTCCTCGGGATGGGCAATACGTTGCATGCCATTCCTTGGAACGCATTGACGTTGGATACGGCAGAGAAGTGTTTCCGTGTGGACATCACGGCACAGCGCATCAAGGACGATCCCGGGTTCGACAAGGATCACTGGCCGGCCATGGCCGATACCGCGTGGGGAACGCAAATGCACGACTACTACGGTCGCCGGCCGTACTGGTTATCAAGCACGGATCCTCTCGCGCGCTCCGACGACGGCGTGCGCCCGATTGACGTGTAACAGCGCAGACTAACAGGCGCCTTCGTGTAGGCGCCTGTGTCTTCCGATCTACACACGGGAACGTGCGGGCCCCTTTGTGTTCCTTTCCACCGGGCATCGCAATCACGAATGCAGTGAACGTATAACGTCGCAGGAGAGATGGGCCGACGGGAGAAGACACTCGGAGCCTAGAGAAGGCGATCGGGCATTGATATCTGAACGGCGCAGCTGTCAGGGAAATTTTGATTTTCGCAATCAACCGCTTAGCCAGTCTTCCGTAGTGCAGAGCGAAATTTCGGCTCACTGGCATCTGCAAGCCGCGGAACCCGTTACCGAACACGTGCCAGCTTACTCGGTCAGTTGCCCGACTCGACGAAATGACCGCCGTTCAGATGAATGACGCAAATCCCAGGATTCCGGCGCATCATGCGTATTGCCACGGCACAGATTTTCTGCTCGTACGAGCAAAAGGCGTCAATCCAAGACCCGCAAAACGGTTGATCCAAAGACACCAAGGCGATACAAGATATTGTTCCTGGCAACGTCGTGTCTCCGTCGGTAACGGAAAAGGTCAGGTAGTCAGATCCCGGGGGCTGCTCAGGGCCCCAGACCCGAAAATGCGGGTCCATCGAAGTCTTCTTTTCTGGTTCCTTTCGCGCAAGCTTACCAAGGGCGGAGACCCCGTATGCGCATTTGTTTGTCATCCTAGCTGGAGCGGGCGATCTTATCCACGAACTCGCGCAACTGCTCCAACGAAAATGGTTTGCGAAGGAAATAGAACTCAAAATTCAGATCCTGCCGCTCTGGTGGTTCGCTTCCCGACGCGAGGATCACGCGTAATTCCGGATCGCGATCGAGCGCCGCGGCGGCGAGCTTGATGCCTGAACAGCCGCTCAGATGAATGTCCGTCAAGAGGACCTGCGTTTCGCCTTCATCTAGCACTCGCAACGCCTCCTGTGCACTAGAGGCCTGCTGCACCTCGTGTCCCATGTCCAGCAGGAGTTCACTCACCGCCTCTCGCGACGCTAGATCGTCGTCAACGACAAGCAGTGAGATCAACTTTGGGCGTGTTGGTGCGGCGCGGCCGCCTTGTGCATCGTTCGCTGGACGACGCACCGCCGATGTGCCTATCAGCATCCGACGGATCTTCGTCGCAAGTTCCTCGCGGCTATAGGGCTTGCTGAGCAGGTGCACCCCCGGATCGATGCGGCCGCCGTGGATGATCGCGTTCTGCGTATAGCCCGAGGTGAAGAGCACCTTGAGGCCCGGCAGATGACGCGTCGCCATTTTGACCATGTCGACGCTGCGCAGCGGGCCAGGCATCACCACATCACAAAAGAGCAGATCTATTCTCACTCCGCTTTTGACTATCACCATCGCGCTTTGAGCGTCGTCGGCCTTGAGCACGGTGTAACCAAGTTCAACAAGTGTTTCTATGACCGTCGACTGAACACGCCTGTCGTCCTCGACCACCAGTATCGTCTCCGAGCCGCCGGCAGCCTGCGGAGCGTTTGAGACCCCTTCCTCGGCGACAGCTTCCATGGTCCTGGGCAGATAAATCTTAACCGTGGTTCCGTGTCCGACTTCGCTGTAGATCTTCATATGGCCGCCGCTTTGCTTGACGAAGCCATAAGCCATGCTCAGACCGAGTCCGGTACCCTCTCCCGCCGGTTTGGTGCTGAAGTATGGTTCGAATGCACGGTCCATCACCTCTTGCGGCATGCCGCAACCTGCGTCGGTGATGGCGAGCAGGACATACTGTCCCTCGGGTACATCCTCGGGGAGCGCACTGTAGTGGCTGTCCAGGGTAGCGTTCGCGAGCTCCATCGTCAGCTTGCCACCGCCCGACATCGCGTCCCGGCTGTTGATCGCAAGATTCAGGACGACGTTCTCCAGATGATTGGGGTCGACCAAGGTATTCCAGAGGCCTCCCGCGACGACGGTTTCGATATGGATCAACTCTCCGAGAGCGCGCCGCAGCAAATCGTCCATGTTCTTTAACATCGTTGCGAGGTTGACCGGCGTGGGCTGCAACGACTGGCGACGACCAAATGCGAGAAGCTGGGAAGCGAGATTGGCGCCCTGCTCTACCGCGTCAATCGCCCTGTCAAGACGCTCGCGCGACCACCTGTCTCGTCCATGACGCCTTTCCAGCAACTCCAGGTTGCCCCGCAGAACCTGGAGGACGTTGTTGAAGTCGTGAGCCACGCCTCCGGTGAGCTTGCCGATGGCCTCCATCTTTCTGGACTGCAAAAGTGCGGCACGTGCCTCATCCAACTGTTCTTGGGCGATCTTGCGCTCGGTTACGTCCCGGGTGATCTTCGCAAAGCCCACCAGCTGGCCGGCCTCGTCGCGAATCGCATCAATCACCACGTTTGCCCAGAACCGGCTTCCGTCTTTTCGGACTCGCCACCCCTCGGTTTCAAAGCGACCTTCGTGTGTTGCTATCTCCAGGCCGCGTTCAGGCAGACCAAGCGCGGCGTCTTCCGCTGTGTAGAACCTACGGAAATGCGTTCCGACGACTTCTGCCGCTTCATAGCCCTTGATCCGTGCAGCGCCAAGATTCCAGTTCGTTACGACGCCTTCCGGTGAGAGCATGAAAATGGAATAATCCGTGACGCCTTGAACCAGAAGACGAAAACGCCGCTCGCTTTCGAGCACCGCCTCGTGAGCGCACCGTTTATCCGTGATATCCCGGACGATTTTCGCGAACCCGGTCAAAACTCCATCAGACGCCGTCAGTGGCGTGATTAGAACGCTTGCCCAGAAATGCGAGCCGTCTTTGCGCACGCGCCATCCTTCCGTTTCGCAATAGCCGTAGTCGCGCGCTGTTTGCAGCACCGCCTCTGGAACCCCCGCGTCCCTGTCCTCGGCCGGATAGAAGACCGAAAAGTGCCTGCCGATGATTTCGGAAGCACTGTAGCCCTTAATGCGCGCCGCGCCAGGGTTCCAGCTAGCTATAACACCAGCCGCGGTCAGCCGGAAAATGCCATACTCGGATACGCGCGCCACCAGCGCCCTCTCCCAGCCATCCTCCTCGTCCTCCAGAAAAACGTGAACCATGTACTCCTCCGTCATCTCTACCGCTGTTCCGCCGCAATCGGACCGCGATCTCTGCACACCTTCGCTAAACTGGCTGCTGCAAGAATCGATTGCTCCCGACGCGCGCCTACATGATGCCCTTTACTCCTTTCCGCGAATGCGTGCGATATAGCAATTCGTACGCCGGGGAAATCGCGACTACGCAAGCCGCATTCTACGGGCCTTCTCTGCCCCTAGTGACGCGTGCAATTCTGGCCAGCCGCGTGTCGATTCCCCACCACCGAATGACAGTACACGTCCGTCGCTGTACCGCGCGCCCTTACGGCCGCGATAATTGGCTACGGTCAACTGTCCGAGCGCACCTTAAGCCGCTGGTCGGCTGGCTAACGTACGACTCGCAACAGAAGCTGCGGAGCACAACATAGGGACTCACGACGCAACCGAGAGGCAATCAGCTTCTGCCCACCGAGTGCTGATGCAACAGTGCAAGTAGGCGCTCAGCCGCAAACGGCTTGCGCAGGAATGCTGCGATCGGAAGATCAGGAGGCGGCGCGGCTATCGCGGAACTTAACACGACGGGAATGTTCGCAAGCGCAGGGTCGCGGGCCAGTGCCCTGACAAGAGCTTCACCGCTCATGATCGGCATCATGTAATCCGTCACAATGACTGTCGGCGCATAGGCACGTGCTCGACGCAGCGCTTCGGCCCCATCACCGGCCCGACAAACCGCATAGCCACCCGCCGCGACCAGTGCGGCGAGGGCGTCGAGCAGCAGTGGATCATCATCCACGAGCAGGATCGTCTTCAAAATCCATCCTTGCGAAGCGAGTGAAACGTCACGTCCCTCTGGTTCTGAGGCGCGCGCCCCCGTCAGAACCGGTTGATTCAAGAAACTCAGGCGCAAGCCGAGAGCCTGAGCGCCAAATGCCCAAGGTACAGTTCTTGCGTTCGGCAAGAGCACATCCAATCTTGGATGAGAGGTCGCGAAATGACCGAAAATGAAGGCCTTGAGCCGGAGGCCGCCGTTGTCGACAGGACTGAACGCTCATGGCTGTCACGACTGGGCCCCGGACTTGTCACTGGTGCTGCTGATGACGATCCGAGCGGCATTGGAACGTATTCGCAGGCCGGTGCTAAATTCGGCTTCTCACTCCTGTGGACGCTCCTGCTGACCTACCCTCTGATGGTCGCCATCCAAATGACCAGCGCGCGTATCGGGCGAGTAACCGGCAAGGGGCTTGCATCAAACATACGGGCCTTCGGCTCTACGTGGATAGTCGTCTCGCTCGTATTGCTGCTCGCGACCGCAAATACGATTAACATTGCGGCAGATCTCGCAGCGATGGGCGCTGCGCTCCACCTACTCGTCCCAGGCCCCACGCAGCTTTACGTTATCCTCATTGGTGCGTTTTCGGCGACATTGCAGATTTGGCTTCCCTACGACAGCTATGCGCGCTTTCTCAAATGGCTGACACTCGTCCTTTTCGCGTACATCGCCGTGGCGTTCGTCGTGCCAGTAGACTGGCGGCAGGTCGCAGTCTCTATCGTGCGGCCTAAGGCGGCACTGACAAATGACTACCTCAGCATGGTTGTTGCCGTACTTGGTACCACCATCAGCCCATACCTGTTCTTCTGGCAGGCCTCACAGGAAGTCGAGGAGCTCCGGTCCAAGCCGGGCGAGCGCCCTCTTCGCTGGGTATCGTCGTTCCGGGCCTACCGGCATTTGGACAGAATCACCGCCGACACCTGGATTGGCATGGCTGTCTCAAACGGAGTCGGGTTTTTCATCATGCTCACGGCCGCCGCGACGCTCCACGTTCACGGCATCGAGATCCAGACGTCGGCCGACGCGGCGAAGGCACTGGCGCCGATCGCAGGCCATCTCGCAGCGCTAGTTTTCGCGGCCGCTATTGTCGGCACGGGACTGCTGGCACTCCCGGTGCTGGCCGGCAGCGCCGCATACGGCGCTGCCGGGGCGTTCCGCTGGCGTAGTAGCCTGTCCTTGCATCTCACCCTGGCGCGCGAATTCTACTCCGTGATTCTGGTGGCCATCGTTGGCGGCGTTGCCATCACCTTTTTCCCGCTTGATCCGGTCAAGGCTCTCTACTGGAGCGCGATCATAAACGGTCTGGCCGCGGTACCGGTCATGGTGGTCGTTATGTTGATGGCAAGCAGCCAACGCGTGATGGGAAAATTCGTGATTACCGGGATGCTGCGGGCTGGCGGCTGGCTCGCAACTGCGTTGATGGCGGTAGCGGCAGTCGGCATGTTTCTCTAATAGCAGCTTCGTCGGTAGCCGAAGCAGTCACTGTTAGCGGGCACAAAGACAGCCACGCGTCGCCATACCGCCAAAGGACAGGAATCGCACGCGATGATAGCCTTTACGACCGAGAGATAACTTCTGTGAATCCGTCGATGATCGAAGGCAACGGAAGCCACCCTTCAGCGTCGCCGCGCGTCACGACAGACTCATGGCGGCCAGTGCCACTCAAGGGGCAATTGCAAGGGGCTGGCCGGTCCGCGGACAAAGCATCGCACATTGACGCGCCGAGTGCCCGAAGGTCAAGCGATGCGCGCCCGCGTTCGGCCAGCTAACTTTATGTTGCACCGGCCACCCACAGAAATAAAGTAGTTCATGACTGCAAGTTCATCACCTTACTTTGGCCTGTGCTTGCACTTTTAACTATTCAGAGTTCCAGCCAACGTGGCATGGAAATTGCGCGCCATGCGACACCTAGAGGAGGCCATCATGCAATTCTTTTTTCGGTCTTGCCTGATCAGCACGAGCGCAGGCATTGATGACGGGAGAATCGTGGCGAACGCGAGAATCTTCACTCCGGCGTCAGACGGTTCGTTCGAGGACGATGTTCATGACCTCTACCTGGACGAGAATTTCATCGACGAACACGAGGCTCTTATGTTTGCGCGCGAATGTGCAATGGGCTGGGTTGACGAACACTGCGTCAGCGCAACCTAGTCGCCGTCCGGAATCGGCGGTTCGTACCGTCGCCACATCGGCGGCAGGGGATTTGTGGTACGGCGACCCGCTCGCTTCTTCATCGGCGGACCGTCGCTTCGCGCGGTTGTGTCGCAAGACCGTTCACTTTCCCTCGAAGAGAGCGAAGACGGCACTGCGCACACAATGGAATTGGCCACCGCCGTGCGACCAGTCGCAGAGTCCGATTCGTAGGGCGGGACCACGAAATGATCAAACAAAAGCGCGGCGCTCTTTGCGCGAGCATCCGCCGAGATGAGATGAGCCGTAGTGACAGCAACACGCGCGAGCACGGCCAATCTCCAAGAAGCGGCAACCTCAACTGAGGAGCCTTGCACTGGGAGAATGGTAGGTGATTGGCCACCTATGGGCGAAGATCAGGGACCATAGGCCAGAACCGGGGCCGCTGCCGCCTATACAACACCCATGGTCCGAGAAGAAAGCCCGTGCTACGACAAGGACAGCTTGGCCGCCGTTTGAATCGCACCGAGTCATCCGGACGGCGGCCCCTGACAAATAGGTTGCACGACAGGGGATCTTCACACCGACTATTCATCGCGAGTGCGGACGAAACCGTCTGAACTAGCTAAGCTGCTACCGCGCACGCCGAATGTGCCCGCATTAGCAACAGAGACGATGCTGGTTCGAGACTGCCGAGCCACGCACTTAACGAAGCACAGCACGCACATAAATGCATCCAGCGCAGTAGCGCTATTGCGGCACGGGACAATTCGCATTTCGTGAACACTCCGAAACTGCGACGGTGGAATAGGTCTACTGGCTCGCGCAGCAAATGATCCTTCGCCCTGGCTGGAAATATGGACCAATACGACGTCTCCGGACGCAAAGCGAAACTCGACTTCTTGAAGTGGCCACATGAAGCATTCCGTGTGCGAAAGAAATGTGCTGGCTCTCAGCGGCCACCCGTGTGCAGTTGCACAATTACTCGACAGGATTTTAAGGCTCGTTCTTTACGTTTTGCCTACGACTTATTCAATTCGCTCGCAGCCCACGAGACCGCGGGCCTGTATTCGTTCGGCGGGCCGCTTGGCCATAACAAACCTCACGCCGAACCACTCGCGCGGCGCGCTTCGTCATTTGACAGACGCATCGCAGGAGCCGCGGCGTCATTCGTGGCCAAGCTGCAAAATGCCTGCCCATCGCGGCGCGTTGCCGTCGAGATACACTGTCTCGCCCGGCGGATGGTTGAAAAGGTTGTCCCGTATCGCTTGTCCGATTGCGTCTCGCACAACGTCCGAGTGGTTGATGTAATGCCTGCCTTGCGCGATGTGGCGGGGAACGTCAAATGCAATTCTCACAGACCTTTTGCCATCCGCCCTGTAAAGGACGACCACCGGCAGCGCAAGTGTCCCGACGAACAACGCGCGATGCGCCGCCTCTCCATCGTCGAGTCCCATGAGGGAAAAGGTGAATTCAATGGAATCCAGACTCAGTATGTCCATGATATGCCCTCCATGAAGGCCCTTCTCCCAACCGGACGACCCAGGCGCCGACACAAAATTTCCTGTGGCGACCGCGCGCATAGGGAGCGCAAAAATCGAGCCTCGGCAGGCCGGCATGGGGTAACGATCGCGCAAAAGAACCGCTGCCGGGCCTCTCCATCAGACCGTCCGTAAAGCATATATTTCGTACGTCTATTCACCGTTCTCATCCGTGACGCTATCGGCTACTCTGACAACGCGTCCACGACCAGTGCCGCCAATTCGTACGCGTCGCGCTTTCTTTCTCCGGTGCTGGCGCGTCACGCAACCGGCCTTCAGGCCGGGTGGCCTTGACGCTTCGCGGCGCTTGCTCGCTTCGACCAGGCTTCCCGCACATGACAAGGAGGTAACGTGGACGCGTTACAACTGGGAACCGCGCTGGGCGTCGTGGTGCTTGCCGTTGCGGCAGTTGCGGTGATCGCGCATTACCGCCGCGAACGACGCCGCGCGACCCTGATGCGCAATCTCAACCATCACGACTGGTGCCGCTGGACCCGGATACGCTGAGCGCGCATCGCGCGATTGAGCGAACCCCGCGAGTCTTACGCGATTTGCGCCATTCCACAGTACGCGGCGCAGCAGATCACGTCCCAGCCTCGTCGGCAGCGGCCGCTCGCACCGGGGTCGTAGAGCGTGCTTGGATGCCGCGCTCACGGCCCGCGCTCGTCACAACAATCGTGCCTCCGTGCAACTGAGTGAGCCGTTGCGCGATGGACATGCCGATGCCAAGCCCTCCCTCCAGCCGCGCCGCCGCCCCGGCGAATTGTGCGAACGGCTCAAATATGCGCGGAAGCATCGCCGCATCGATCCCGATACCGTTGTCGCGAATCAAGATCTCAATGCCGTCCTTTGCACCCGTGCACTTGCGCTCAACGTTCAAATCGATCTGGCCTGTGCCGGGCGTATAGCGAATCGCGTTGGAAAGCAGAGTCACGATCACCTGCGTGAGCCGTACGGGGTCGACCACGAGACGCACGTCGTGCGCGAGCGCGCGAACGCTCAATGTGTGCCGCCGCGCCTCAACGCGCTCGCGAACCGCAGCCAGCGGATCGGAGAGAATTTCATTTAGCGACGAATCGATGAAATCGACACTCAGCTTGTGAGGATCGAGACGCGAGGCACCTTGAAGTTCGTCTATCAGACGTGTCATATGCTTGATCTGGCGCTTCGCCACAGCGAAATATTCGCGCTGCGGCTCGCGGTTTTCGCTCACGATCCGCATCGAGCGAATTTTTAAGCGGAGACAGTGGACTACGAAACTCGTGAGCCAGCACGGCGGCCACTTCCGATACCGCGTTGTCTCCATGTGGCTGGGGCTACACACCTCGCCGATTTCGAGCGCAGCACTGGCTACCGAAGTGACCTGATCCAGCACCCGAAGATCCTCACGGCAGAATCGGCCTCGGGCGGCGCTAGCCATATCGCTCCCCGTCTCCACCCCGTCGACTCAAGAGGCAGCACCAGCGCTTCCTTCTCGCCAGTACATACACGCGCGAGCGCCGGAAAGTCGTCGAGCGATGCGGTGAATGCAACGGCATGCTCGCTCCGAGCACGATGGCGCACGCACAATCGCTCCCGCGTGTCTTGAGTCAACTCTGCGCCATCGAAAGTACCGATCTGCATGATCCGATTCCCGAAGGCTGATGGCCGCTGATTGCGCATGGCCCAATAGCATTGAAACAGATAGTATTCCTTTGTAACGGCGCCTCGCGGGGGAATCGAGCTGCGCCGTAACAAGTGCGAGCAACGCCTGACTCACGCGCGCAGTCGGGTGGCGCGTGGAAGCCGCGCGTCGATATCAGCGATGCGGGGATGACTGGCGCCAGGCGCCATGAGGTCTCCTGCGTTTGCCACGCAATGCGGCTAACCAGCGAGGATATGCCCCGGAATCAACGAGCGAACGGGTCTCGGCGACGCATGCAACGCCGGCTGACGCTTGGTGCGTCGCCCCAAGATCCCTCAGTCCGCGCAGTCCCCCTTACTGAAGCAAAGCGCTCTGGAAGAGCTATTAGTGTCGGCCGGCCCAATCGACCAGCAGATAAGCTCCAGCAGTTGCTAACCGGAAGCGGGATGGCGGCAGAAGTCTCCGAAGGCGGTAACCGGCGTGCTTTCTACCTCGCCACCTGACGCCATGGTGGGACACGGCGACGGAACCTGATCGTTCAACCCGCATGTCCGAGAATAATCGCATGGCTGATTCCCGGCAGCCTCGGTCGGGCACATGCATTGCGCTAGTCGGAACCACAGCTGCTGATGATGCTACCAACGGAGGCCTCATGCTTGGGACCATACTTCTCGTCGTACTGATTCTGCTTCTGATCGGCGCGTTCCCTGCGTGGCCGCATAGTCGGGGATGGGGGTACGCCCCCTCAGGCACGCTCGGGCTGATAGTTGTGATCGTGATAGTCCTTGTAGTCCTGGGCCAGATCTAGCGAGCGAAACAGAATGAAACATAGTTCAAGAGGCATCATGCATGAATAGCCGAACGCTCGAAACCCGGAAGCACGCCGGGCGCGTGGCTATGAGCGTGGTCCCTCTGACTTCCAGGCGGACTTGTACATACCGCTAAGGAACTGCTGCCTCAATGTCGGACTTTCATAGATCCCTGTAGCAAGCCTCGAGAGGCGTCCATCACTATGTTATTCGGTTCAATGCGCTTCTTCGCCTGACCGTTGCCAGCGACAGCGCCACGCGAAACAATTCGAAGGACTTTCTATCCTGAGGATGCCGCGACTGAGACCCTTGCCGTCCCGCGAAGTAATGCTGTTTCATCTGCCCCCAAAGAAAGCCCCGTGCTGCCGCAAACGAAGAGGCCCTTGTCTTCAACTTTACTTTCCGAGAATGCGAACTAAACTCGGATCTTGTTGATGAAGCGAAGTAAATCTGGAACTTTGCGGAGGGCTGGTGGTGGCTGACGATCGTGCGGTCGATCCTGCGCTGCAGTTTGAATTTCACCCGATCCCTATCCAGCGCTCGAAATGGACGCACCAGTTCCACGTCTGGAGCCCCAAGCTTGCACGACGCCTCTCGCTGTATTCACATGCGGCTGTCGACTTCTGGGCCATGATGGAGTCGCACGCTTCGGTTTTGACGTTCTGCGAACATCCGGGAGTCATTCTTGTTGAGCAGAAGCCTCGTATCGCGGACTTCGTGCTTCGTCGTGACGATGTAACCGAGTTCGTTGTCGTGGAAACCAAGCCCCTCAACACGATTGACGCCGAATTGCTTGAAATCCTCGATCCATTGCCCGTCACGACGGTGAGCGCCGATGCACTAATACCGTATCGCCAGTGGATCGACAACTGGCTGCGTATGTTGCCGTACGTCACCAGCAACGGCCGGTTTCTCTCGAATGAATTTCTCGACCGTATCGAACAGGGCCTGGCTTCACCAACGCCGCTGTACGCCATCGAATACGAGGCATTGCCAACCGATCCAGTCCTGACACGCACCGCTGTCTTCGATCTGACCCGACGCGGTCGGCTTGTGAGCCCGGATCTGCGCCTTGGCGAGCTCAACAGGCATACTCGTTTCAGGCAGGTTGTGCCGACAGAGGGCGCGTCGTGAAAACTCCCGACGGCCTGACGCGTCGGGCGCTCGCCCCTGAGCTGCGTGATTTGCATATCTGGCCGACAGTCGATCCGTCTGCTTTGCCGGAAGCGCGCCGGACAATTTTTCTGCGTCGTGAACAGGCGATTCGTCAGTACCTGGAAGACCGCAGCCTGACGCTAATCGAGAGCGCCACCGGCATCCGGCGTGCACAGCTGTACCGCCTGCTCGCCCGTTGCACCACGCCGCATGCCGACGGACGTATCCAGGGCTTCCGCGCGTTGGTTCCTCATGTGCGCACGCAGGGCTATGTGCGGACCCGGCCCACGCAACCGGCCGTTCCCGGCAAGCGGGGCGGCGCAGCAGGAGCGATGGCGCAGCTGCTCGTCCGGCATGAGGTGCTGGCCGAGTTTCTGCAAAGGCAGATCCAGCTGCACAAGGTCTACTTTGGCGCGCGTGGCGAGCTGCGCGGCCTGCGTGCGACGCACCGGGAATTTCTCAACCGCTGTCGCGAGCTCAATCTGACGGGCAGGCACTATCCCTTCAATCAGGACCTTCAGGGCATCCGCAGCCTGGCTGCCGCCATCCGTCGCCTGGTGGCAAACCAGACATTTGCGCAGGCGGCGCGAGCCTCAGGCGCGCAGCGCGTCCAGCCACTTCGGCCCCCACCGGATCAGTTGTCGCGTCCGCCGGTCACACGTCCGTTCGAAGCGGTCGAGTTCGACGGACACAAACTCGATATCCGCCTGCGCATCCGGATGACGGATCCCATTGGACTGGACCGGGATATCGAACTCGAGCGCGTGTGGCTGCTCGTTGTCCTCGATGTCTGTACACGGGCGGTGCTGGGCTGGCACCTCGCGCTGGCCACGGAATACAACCGGCACGACGTCATCAGGACCGTGCAGAACGCCCTGCAACCCCGCCGCAAGCGGACTACCTTCTCGATTGCCGGTTTGCGTTACGAATCGCGCGCGGGTTTCATCAGCGAGGCCGTTCACGAGACCGAATACGCGACGTGGGACTGGTTACGCTACGACAATGCGCGCAGTCACCTTGCCGGCGAGACACTCGCCACCGTATGCGACATGATCGGCAGCCACGTCGATGCTGGCCCCTACGCGGAGCCCAACGAGCGGCCGTACATCGAACGGTTCTTCGGCACGGTTGGCAGCACGCTGTCGCATCGACTTCCCGGTACAACAGGCTCCAGCGCCCAGGATGTGCGGCGGGCGCTGTGCGATCCGGACGGCAAACGCAGCCTTCTGGTGAGCAGCGAGGAACTTGCCGAATTGCTCGACGTGAGCTTCGCGAATTACAACGGGACACCGCATGACGGCCTCGGCGGGCGTTCCCCCATTGAGATGGTGCAGCATTTCGCACAGAAACCTGGCGGGCTGTGGCGAACACTTGCCGAACGCTACCGGCAAAACCTGATGCTGCTGCAGCCCGTTCATGAGTCCATTGTCCGCGGCAACCTGCGTCGCGGCGTGCGTCCCTATGTCAACCTTTACGGAGTCCGATATTCCAGCGGCGTGCTCGGCGAAGCGTCCGGCCAGATCGGCAAACCGTTGCGTATCTATTTCGATCCTGAGGATATGCGCGTCGTGACGGCGTTTCTCGCCAGCGGTGAGGAAATCGGCCCTCTCAGGGCGGCCAGACCCTGGGACCAGACACCTCACTCGTTGCGGCTTCGGCAGGACATCCTGCGGCTGAAACGTCTCAAGGAAATCGACTACGGCGATCTCTCCGATCCCGTAGAGGCTTACCTCAAGTATCAACGGCGCAAGTCCCGCGCGAAACAGCGGCGAATGCCCCATCGCATCGCCGAGGCGGCACGTGCCGTGGGGCAGCGCGACAGGCGTGACGAAATTCCGGCGGCCCCAGCATCAAGCGGTTCGGACAATATCCCTGCCGTGAGCCTGCCCGAGCTCGGCAAGGGGCAGGTCTTTCGTTGACCATGGCGAGCGACTCATTACGGCCGTCGCCGATCGATGACCATCCGGTTGTGCTGCGCAGATATCGCATCCCGACGCCATCGATCGCGCAATTCTACGCATTGCTGGTGCGCTGCTTGTCGTTGCGTACCGGAGCGATGGTCTATGCCCGCTCGCGGGTCGGCAAGACCTATGCGATCCTCTTTCTGGAGTCACTGCTCGCTTCACAGCGCCCGGCCTTGCCGATCCTGCGCATGCGTTGCCAGCACAAGCGCATTGCCACCGAGACGGCTTTCTTCAGCGCCCTGCTGACCATGGCCCGGCACAAGGCGAGCTCCGGACGCGATCCGACACAGCTGCGGCACCGGCTCACGCAGCGCCTGCTCGAAATCGCCGATCAGTCACACAGCAGCGATATCCTCGTTTTCCTTGACGAAGCCCAGCATCTGGGCAGCTCGGAGTTTGAATGGCTGCGCGACATTCACGACGAACTCGAGCTCGAAGGCGTGCGCCTTGTGACCATGCTTGTCGGCCAGCCTTCGCTGCGGGCAAGGAAGAGCATTTTCCAGCACGATGGAGAAGAACAGATTGTCGCCCGTTTCATGACCGAAGAATTACCCTTTCACGGCGTACGTTCCGCGCACGAGTGTTCGGCCTGTCTGCAGGGGTACGACCAGGGCGAGTATCCTGAAGACTCCGGCTGGACGCATACGCGCTTCTTTTTCCCGCGCGCCTGGGACGCCGGCATGCGTCTGGCCGCTGAAGGTGGCGCGTTATGGGACGCTTTCGACGACGCCCACAAGCGCGCCCAGCTAGTGGGGGAGCTGGAACTCCCCATGGAATTCTTCACGCGCGCGGTCCAGCACATCCTGTACCAGTATGCGCCGCGTGACGCCACCAGTTTCGCCTTTTCGAGAGCAATCTGGGACGAAGGCGTCGACGTGTCCGGCTATGTGCGCGCCAGGAAGTGATAACGCCCGGCCAGTGGTCGGAACGTTGCCGTGGCAGGAACGCGGCCCGGTTTCCACCGCTGACCGGACAACGTATACAACGCGCCCGGCATGGACCTGCGCGGTCGAGTCCGCGTGGTCGCGGTTCGCAAAGTTTCAGCTGCTCAACCGGCTGAACTGGACACAACTCGGCGAGGCGCTGGCGATCCAGCCAGCCATCAATACGGGCGAGGGCATTGACCTCCGGGTGACCGATGCCTTCAGGCTCAGCGACCTGGCCGACACCCTGTGCATCAGCTTGGACGACCTCGGAAATTCGTTTTGCACTGCGAAGCGTGGCGATGCGTTGCTCGACGCGGCGAGCCCGTCGCTGCGCTTCTGCCCGACCTGCGCGTCGGCGGGTTTTCATGCCACGATTTTTCAGTTCACCGCGTTCCGGCGCTGCCCCGTTCACGAATGCGCGCTGTGCGAGGCCTGCACCGGTTGCGGGCAACCGCTCGCGTACCGCCTCCACGCAGGGCTCGTACGCCATCCGTATGCCTGCCCGGCCTGCGGGCGCTCCCTGCTCGCCGCGGCCGCGCTTCGCCGCCTGCGCGCGAACGCCGGTATCGATGCTACCGGGCTGGATCGCCTGCGCGCATGGCACGACTACTTCTTCCGCTATGTGCAGCTGCTCGGCCCAGGCAGGCGGCGCATGCGTGATGCGGCGGGGCAGTACCTTGCCGGCGACGAAATCCAGGCGTGCTCGGACATTCCCCGTCGTCTCACGTTTATCGGCGAGCTGGAGCGACGCCTTCGCCGGCCGCCTGAGCTGCCCCGCGTCGATCCCGCACCCGAGGCCAGTGCACAACGCGGGGGCGGCTCTCGACCGTCAGTGCGCTTGCCGGTCAACTGCGCCTGGGCAGCCGGCTGGCCGCACGTCGACCACACTTGCATCATGCTGTGCGCCGTCTACAGTAAGGTCCGGAAAAATCATGTACGCCGTCTGGCGCGTTCAATCCGGCCCGTACATCCAGAGGCTGGCTCCATTCGCCATTCGCCCGAATTCGGATTGTTGCTGTGCGACGGCAACATCTCTGCTCAGTCGATTGCCCTGCTGGGATGGCGCCTGTCCTGGGAGCGGCGTTTCAGCATCCAGACACTCACGCGCTGCCAGGGAAATTATCCGCCTTTTGGACTGTTCGAATGGCTGGCCTTCATGCCGGCCCATTTGCCGCCCACAGCCGACCCGCGGGGCTGGCTGCATCGCCATTTCGTTCACGCACTGGGTCAAACCTGGAACGCGTGGTGTGCGATCGCTTCCGGGATGCAGGAAAGCGGCGGCTACGTGGTCTCACCGCTGCTTTTCCCCACGCGCCTGCTCTGGCTGGATTATCCCGTCGACGGGGATGCCTTGGGCACTGTGCGTTCGACCACGCATGTCGTCCCGCTCCGCGAGGCGGCCGCTCGCGGCTGATCTGATCGCGCTCGCACCGCCCGTTGTTCTGGAACCGCTATGGGCGCTTTCCTCTGTCAACCGCGCGTGAGGCTGGTGACAGTAGTCAGCGAAAGATCGACCGGCGCGGGCTTTCGCAGGCGGCTGCAGCAACCCTGGTCAGGCCGTGCCGAAGTTGATGTTCGGGTGCTTCCCCCTTGCCTTACCAGACCGGAAACACGACGTCCGGCTGCGGCGTAAATTGAATGCCCGAGCCGGGGCAGATCACGCGGCCCCGGACGGCGACGCGCTGGTTCAGGTACGGTAGCAGGAGCGTGGGGGCTGGTGCGCCTCCTTCACCAAGGAGAATGTCGGACACCTCCTTGTCATTGCACGGCGACGTCGAGGGGCGATCCAGCATGATCGTTGTATAGTCACCCGGCGCGTACTTCCCGCTGCCACGCTGAATAGTCCCAGTGATCCAGATGTCGTATTGCAGGGGCAACGTCGGCAGCGGCGGGCTGGCAGACATGGCGTTCTCTGACCATAACCCGGCGATCACCGCTGCCGGGACCAGGACACACAATCGTCTTTTCATGGCGCAAGCCTTTTGACGTCCGGTGCACGTCACTGTTTCCTTTTCACTTCCCCGAAGTCGGCATCTATCACGTCCTCGTACTTCCCGAACAGCACATGGTCTCCAACCTTCACATCCGGCACGCACCGTTTGGCCGTCCTGGCACCGCTTTCCGGGGCCAACGGCGATGACTTCACCCTGATCGGGTTTCTCACCGGCGGTCGCCGGTATGACGATGCCTGCCGCGATCTTGCGCTCCTTTTCAACACGCTTGACCACGACCCGGTCATGCAAGGGCATGAGCTTCATGATCGTGCTCCCTGAGACGCCGTGCGGGCGCGGCCAGCTCCCGCATGCATACCGGTGCGCCCGTTCCCGGAAAGCCTGCGCGCCAGTTTGGCGGGCGCGGTCGCCACATGGCCGGCCGGCACAACCCTGGCCGGTCGCACCGCGGGCGGGACCGAAGCCGTTGTCGCGCACCGGAAGGTTTCCTGCAAAGCTTCATCAAGCAGTTTGTCGATGTCAACGATATCTCGCGTCAATATCGTGGTCGGTTTCATCGTTGGCCTCCGTCGTCAGTCGGGAAAATTCGGTCCTCCCGCGATCAACCATGATCTGGCCGCGCCTGCGCTTATGGGACATCGCGCCATGTCGCCTCGTCAAAATCCCTGGCAAGCCCCGGCGCGAGTGGCAGCGTCCCCGGCACGATGTAACCCGCAGGCTCGACCGTCGGCTCGGGTGTCAGCCGCAGGTCAGCGAGTCTGGCCCTGAGGAACGCGTCGGCATGCGCAAGCCGGTCCTCAAGCTCCGGTTCCATAATGCCCAGAACCTGCGCTGCGGCATCCGCAGGCTGCGCTTCCAGGCGACAGAGCGTAACGGCGCGTCGCCAGGGTTCCGGCAGCTCCGCAAGCAGCGTTGCCACCAGCTCGCGAAGCTCCCGGGTCATGACCGCATCCTCCGGCGTGTCGTCCATTGCCGGCACCATGTCTTCGAGGCGCAGGACTTCGTCGGGCTGCCAGTACTCGAACAGAATCTCGTCGTCGTCATCGTGTGGTTCGTGGAGCTGGACGGGTAGCCTGCCTTCGAGTGAAATGCATCGACCTTCCTCGCTCTGTCGATGCGCCACTTCGTCGGCAAGCCGTTCGAGCGCGATCTGGTAGAGCCATTGCAGCGGTTCGAGCCTGCGCGGGCGCTCTGCCTGCCGTTCGCAGGCACGGGCCAGGGCCTCGTCGACGATGTCGTCGACCGTCGGGTCGCCTGGCGCGAGATCGCCCCGTGCCTGGAGATAGGCGAGTTCCCGCTGAACGAAGTGCTGCAGCGGTGCGAGCAGGGGGCGCACGAACTCGCCGAACCACGCGGATCTGGCGTCCGTCTGCGCCGCCAGGGCCGCCTTGAACCGCCGCAACCCGGCGCGCCGTTCCTTGCGGCGCCAGGCATCCTCGTGACGCAGATGCGCGATGTGCCGTTCGAGCTGCCGCTCCAGTTCGGTCATGGAGAGTTCGATCGCCGTGGCCGGCTCCGGCGAATCATTCCCGCTCGCGAGCGCTCCTCCCGGCAGCACCAGCAGGAGCCGTGTGCGGTAGACACTGCGATGGCGGCTTCTTTCCACCGTCGCATGCAGCCGGGCCAGCTCGGCCGGAAAATGCGACAGATGAGGCTTCAGGCGTCGCTCCGCGAGCCGGCCAATCAGGTCATCCAGCTCCGGGCGGGAGAGCTTCGCAACGTTGCGGTAACTGATCGACGTTTTCATGTCAAACCTGCGCATGTCCGGGCGCGCCGCGGTGGCGAGCGACGCCAAGTCCGTTTGGTCCGGGCCCCACGCCAGGTGGCGCGTGGCGCGGCGAACCGGATCCGTTAATACATGCCGGCATGCCTGCTGCCTCGTCAGTCGGACCAGCCTGTCTCCGGTAATCAGGTATCCTGGCTGAAAACTTCCAGACCCGTCAGGCACCAGCATCGAATCCGGCCAGTCGGGCACCCCGGCCGCGAGGCCGCGCATTGACAGTCGTGCCCTCGCGGCGCAACGCCGAGCCGGACGTTGCGCCGCGTGACCCTCTCATTCACTTTTGTTCCCCTTGCCACTGGCGTCCGGTTCCTTTCTCTCCAGGCTCAGGTAGGTATTGGCAGCCACCAGCCCGAACACGATGTGATTGAGGAAACTCACCCAGCCACGGGCATCGGCAAACCAGGAAAACCATTGCGTCATGCCATGGAAGTTGATCACGTACAGCAACACGCCGAATATGGCACCCACCAGCGACGCCGTCCCGACACTGGAATCCAGGCTGAATGGTGCCATGATCACTGCCAGAATGACCGCGAAGAGGATCGCCAGCACAAAGTGCGTAAGCAGCGCCACTATTACGACGCCCGCCGCAAACGTAGCGGGTTGTGCGAGCACGTCGCGGCCCATCACGATGGCCGCAATCATCCGCAGCGGCGACCATACGCTTTGCCGGGCAACACCCATGGCAAAAAGTTCAATCACCAGGAAAACGGCGCCCGCCACGCACCCGCCGATAATGGCTGCCGGCCACTCGGGCATGCGGCGAACGAAATGATGCGAATGCATGTGAAGTTCCATCATGACCTCCTCGGGATCTGCAGGTCTTTCCTCACCGGCGCCATCGCCAGATCGCCTCCGCGACATCCGGCGGCGGTGCGCGAAACGGGCGACTGTCCACAAGCCGCACGGCGTACTCCAACGCTTCCGATTCCGCCTTCTCGCGACTCGGCCAGCGGCGGCGCAGCCATGGCAGGTGCCAGTTCACGAAAACCTCGCCATCCCTCACAACCTGAACAAATACAAGGTATCCGTTCGCCGCGGTTTGCCACGGATATGCCGCCGTCCGTACGTGCCTCACGACGAGGGTATGCATACGGATCTCCAATCCGTTGCGCATCTCGGTCCTCACCCGTTCCATTGAATCACTCCCCCTCGCGCGTGCAGGCATCCTACCGGCCGTGCAGTGCTCCTGCCAAAACCGCTCCGAATCTGGTGCCCATCGCTTCATGGAATCACCGCCGGCATACGGCATGATCGACGGCGTACCGACGTCGCGAGCGGTGCCCGCACGGCAACCGCGCTGCTAACCGCGGCGCAGGTGAAACGTGAGTTGGCGAAACGTCTGCCGCAGGACAGCAATGCGGTCCGACAGCGTGGGTCGGGCACGCTGCGTGAACGGCCGGAAACCGCTGGAAAGGTCGACTATCGTACGGTGGAGGCGCTCGAACAGCGTAGTCGAAGCCGAGCGTAGGTGAAGGCAGCTCATCGTCTTCTCCTTCGACGCAGCAAGGAAGAGAACGGGCTTGCGCGCTCCAGTTCGCCTGCCATGCTGCGGGGCAAACAAATCGAAACACGCAGCATGCAACCGATCCATCACCGGGCACACTGCCTGAACTGCATATAAGTTAGTTTCACTGATGAAAATTTTCAAGGTCGTGCGATGGATCCCGGTAACCTAGCCGGCGAGCCAGTTTGCGGCTTCCGGAGTGCCTCACGGAGGACACCACATTTTCACGGTGGCGAGCAGCAGCGCCACCGGGACCGGCTTGATGAGGCAGTCGCCCCACTGCACCGGCCCCGGCGACGAAGGTGGCATCGCCGTATGAACCAGGATCGGGATGTGTGCCAGTGCAGGATGCGCCCGGAGCTGGCGACACAGTTCACCGCCACCCATCTGCGGCATCACCCAGTCCGTTATGATCAAATCGGGCGGCTGGCGAAGGGCCTGCGCGAGCGCCTCCACGCCGTCGTGTGAGCAGCACACGTCATACCCTTCGGCGGTGAGTATGAGGCCGCACGCATCGAGCAACTCAGGCTGGTCGTCGACAAGCAGGATAGAAGGCATTTTGCTGGTCGGTAGAGTTGTTTTCGCGACGCGGAGCAAATGGCGTTCCCGAGCGCCGGCCGGAAAGATATTGGCCGCCGAGGCGGTGCGAGGAAACGATAATATGTCCTCGCATGCGCGTCTTTGCTCAACGATTCACGCATTGGGTACGGATCATGACCGATTCTCAAACGGGAACCCTGCACGCCCTCGCCGGATTTCTCCGACGGGAACAGGTGCGCCTGACGGAAAGATGGATGCAGGCGGTTGCTGCCGATGCCGACCTCATCGAGGCGGACCGGCTGACCTGGGAGCAACTAGCCGACCACCTGCCCGCCATACTGAGCGGCATCTGCGTCGCGCTCGAAGAGCAGGATCTCCAGCCGGTCGAACGGGCCATCGAACGCGATGCGAGGCAACACGGGAACGTGCGCTGGCAGCAGGGTTACCGCGTTGATGAACTCGTGCGCGAACTGGAGCTGTTCCGGCGGCAACTGGCCAGCGCCGTCCGGGCCTTCGCGGAGTCCGAGGACACGTTTACCCGCGACCATGAATCCCGTGCCCTGCGCCTGATCGACGAGGCGCTCAGTTTTGTCACCCTGACGTCGATCCGCGAGGTCATCGGCGAGCGTGACCGGACCATCGCGGAATACACTAGCCAACTGGAACGCGCCAACCGGGAGCTGCGGGAGCAGCAACGCCAGGTCAGTGAACTGCACCGGTCGCGCATGCAGATCACGCGCAGCCTCGTGCACGACCTGCGCAACTTCCTGAACGCCTTTTCGGTCGACCTGCAGCTGATTGCGCGTGTTCCATCCGGAGCCGAGGCCGGGCTGGCGCTCGCGACCCGGCAGGCAAATGACATGAAGCAGCTGGTCGACGAAATGATGGAGTATTCGGTCGTCGTCGGCGAAAACAACCATAACTGCATCGAGCCGGTCGATCTGCCCATGCTGTTCGACGAACTGGTCACGGCCGCCCGTCCGGAGATCGAAGCGAAGGGCCTGCATCTGTCTGCCCGCCTTGAGGCCGGACTGGTCCGGGTGCAGTCGAACCGCATCAGGCTCAAGCAGGTCGCGCTGAACCTGCTGTCGAATGCGACGAAATATACCCGCGAAGGGGAAATCGAACTGGTCATCGCGAGATGCGGAGACAGCCAGTGGTCCATGCGGGTCGCCGACACCGGTGTCGGCATTGCGCCGTCAGACACGGAACGCGTGTTCAGGGAGTTCGAGCGGGCCGCCGGCGACGACGTCCCGGGAGCCGGTCTGGGTCTGGCGATTGTCAGGGAGCTGTGCCGCTCGCTCGAGGGCGAAATCCATTTCGAGTCCCGCGAGGGGCAAGGCACGACATTCGAAATCCGCTTTCCTCTCGACCTGACGCCGATAAGCTGACGCTGCACCCGCCGGCTCGCGATCTGGCCGGCTGTGCGCAGGGTGCGCGCCTCGCGATCGGTGTTCTACGTGTGTCGATGACGCGGATCCAGCCCGACCTGCTCCGCGAAAATGCTGAAAAGCGTGCCGTCCGGCACGCCAGATTCGGCCACGGGTGAGGTGCTGTCACGCGGCATCGACCGGCGCCTGCACCTTGCCGGACTCCGAAGGTAGCCGGATTATTGACACTGTTCAATCCGCGCGGCGGGTAACGACGCTCCTTGTGGGACGGCCTTCGGACGACACCGCACGCCCAGGTCGCGCTGGAGGCACGCTCAGGCAGCCAGTCCTGCTATCCCGTCTGCAGTGCGCATCACTGGATCGGCGGTGCGGTGCCCAGTTTTTCGGCCAGCATCCGCTCGTACACGCCGAAGTGCAGGTCCACTTCAGACTGATCGACTGCGGTAACGATCAGGGTGACCTGGTCCGGCAGCAGACCAAGCACGCCCGCGATACACGTTTCGAGCTGTGGCGCGCAAACCTTGTCCTTGACGACAGTCGTCCCGATCGTGACTTCATAGTTTTTCTCCTGTCGGCAAACCACTTCCACCAGGCGCGCGCGGGCGCTCATGTTGTTGTCGACCGCCATCCGGATGACGTCCACCGCCTTGCGCATCGCTTCTGTCGGAAACCCCCGGGTCGAACGCAGCCGCATGCGGTGCGGGCCCAGGGTCAGCCAGTCGGTATCGAATTCCATCGCGTCCTCCATTTGCTGTATGGTTCCGCCGCGATGATATGACCGGGCAAAAAAATTTCAAGGGTGCACCGCTGCTTTTGCCCCTTGAAATCCTCGCCAGAGTGTCTATCTTAGGTTTCGCTCAGGCAGACGCGCGGCTTGCAACGTCCCGTGCGCTGCGTGTTTCGATTTGTTTTGCCAGACGCTGGCAGGCGAACTGGAGCGCGTAGGCCCGTTCGCCTCCATCAACATTTGAGGAGAACTGCATCATGAGCGATTTCTACTCCGGATCTGACCTCTTCAGCGAGTTCGACCGACTGCAACGGCAGATGGCGAACCTCTTCGGTACTTTCCCCTCCAGCCTTCGGGCGAGCCGCTTCGGCGCCTTCCCGCCGGTCAACATTGGCGCGACCGACGAGTCGATCGAGATCGTCGCCTTTGCACCCGGCGTCAATGCGGCGGAACTCGACGTATCGATCGACAAGGGGCTGCTGACCATCAGCGGTGAGCGCAAACCGGCACAGCCGGATACCAGCGAGGACACGCGTCTGTATGCGCAGGAGCGCTTCACTGGCGCGTTCCGGCGGGTGATCGAGCTGCCGGAGAACGCAGATCCCGACAAGGTTCAGGCGCGCTACGAGAATGGCTGCCTGTCGATTGCGATCGGCAAGCGCGAATCCTCGAAGCCTCGCGCGATCACCGTCCAGTAACCCCAGGAGCCGAAAATGAGCGATACCACTGAACTGAGCAAGCGCGACCCGTCGGCCGTCACGCGCACCGGGAACGAGCCGTCCGCGCGACGGATGACAATTACTCCTGCCGTCGATATCTACGAGGGCAGTCAGGGCGTCACACTCTGGGCCGACCTGCCAGGAGTTACCCGGGACAAGCTCGATGTGCGGGTCCATGACGGCAATCTCGCCATCGAGGCTGAGGCGGTCGTGCCGACACCGGCAAATCTGCGGCTGCAGCATGCCGAGGTCCGTGAGCCGCGCTTTGCGCGCACGTTCACGCTCTCCCCGGACTTCGACACATCGAAGATCGAGGCAAATCTGAAGGACGGCGTACTGAAGCTCACGATCCCACGCCGTGACGAGGCGCGCCCGCGGCGGATCGAAGTGCGTACGGGCTGAAGTCGGCGCGTAGGGCAGCAGGCAGAAAGCACAGTGGGTGGCGGCGGCCTGGCTGCCTCCCCGCCGACAGCGGAGGCCCGGATGGGCGAGCCGTTCCCGACAGCAATGTCCGTGGCCAACATTGCGATGTCCAACTGCCACCTGCACCAACATGCACGGCGGTGGTTCACCGCAGCAGAAGCGCCGCGCGATGCGCTGTCGTGCGCCGTCAGTCGGCCTGGAAAGGGAACATTCGCGGCCGCGGAGCGCCAGGTGGCCGCCCAAACCGCTCCCTCAGCCCAGTCCGAAAACGTCGACGTTGGAAACGCAGGGTGCGGGTGCCATAACCGGTTCTCCTGCCAGATTCCAGAGGAGGAAACGATGAATCCCGATCCGAAAAAGTGGAATCCCTTCAAGTTCCTTCGCGGGGCTGTGCGCAAGTCCGATGCGGACAGCACGGAGAGCCCGCCGACGAGCGAAAACGAACAATGGCGGGCCCCCCTGCCCGACATTGCGCGATTGTTCTCACGGGAACCATGGCGCGCAGTGGAGGAGTTTTTTCACGACCCGTTTGCAGGCCGTAGCGTGCTCGAGCGATGGTTCGGCGACTTCAGTTCATCGCGCTTCCAGCCACGCATCGACGTTGTCGACGAGGGACCCGTGCTACGCGTGACCGCAGAGCTGCCCGGGATGGAGCGCGAAGACGTGAAGGTGAGTGTCGAGGACGGCGCGATCGTGCTGCGTGGTGAGAAAAAGCAGGATGTGCGCAGTGAGGAAAACGGCTGCTACCGGCTGGAGCGTGCGCATGGACGCTTCGTGCGCACGATCCCCATGCCTGAATACGCCGATCCCGGTCGCGCCCTGGCAAAATTCGACAACGGTGTACTCACGTTGACCGTGCCGAAAACGGAGCCGGTACCGTCCACGAGTCGCACGATCGATATCAGTTAGGGCGAGCCTGCAATGCGCAATGACGGCGGGCAGAAAAGTGGACTGGGTCGTTAGCTCAGCTGGTAGAGCAGCGGACTTTTAATCCGTTGGTCACTGGTTCGAATCCAGTACGACCCACGTGCAGCCGGGCAAGGACAGCGCCAGGTTCGACTAGGCCATGGATGGCGGTCAGCCACCCGTGGTGGACCGCTCGCTATGGAAACGCATCACGTCGGGGGTTCCCGACGCATATCGCACGGCGTGGTCCTTCGGACCGGGTTGGATCTCACACCAGAATTCCTGGTGGCGGGCACCGAGACGTCGGGCTGCCTCATAGCGATGAAAATGACTGGCAAGCCAGAACTGGCAGCCATCAAAGAACACCTTCATCGCCGGCTGCGCCCCGCGCATTAAACCACGGCGGACGTCGGCCATAGCGTCCTGCAGCGCAGCATCGGCGAACAGCCCCTTGGAGGCAAGCTCATCGTCAACCGAGAGCTGCAAGAACTTGAGATAGTCCCGGCCGAGGACGCCGGCGGGAAGTTTCATAGAAGAGTAGACGGGCGAACGAGGATGGCTGGGCATATGTCTGATTCTGCGGGGACAGCAAGACGGTCGTGATGCGGGATATGTCGCCACACTCCCGATCCCCGATCGATCTGGCTGGCCGGGGCAGTTCATTCCTCAGCCATGAGATGGCGGATAACCAGCGCCGGGTCGGCGATATCCAGAATCAGCCGGCGAAGGATGCGCCTGCGCATGTGCTCCTCGTCGAGCGTCCACGGCGCGCCCTTTTCGCTGAGATAGCGAGCGAGGGCATCCTGGTTGTCGGCGCCTGCCGGCAGGTCAAGCCGAACGGCCAGCAGGGCCGCCACGACGTCATCGATCTCGATGTCGAGCGGTCTTGAGTCAATGAAAAGTTCGAGTTTCATGACGGTCTCAGGCAAAAAGCGGCACTGCCCCCGCGAAGACTGAAAGAACAGTGCCGTAAAAAATGCACCGGCCGGGCTGGACGGCCGGTGCAGAGCGGAACCGATGTACGGTCAGTACTCCAGTTCCGGCGCACTCGCGGGCGCCGGCTTTTCGTCCTTCGGCGCTTCGGCCACCGTTGCATCCGTCGTCAGGATCAGCCCAGCGATCGATGCGGCGTTCTGCAGAGCCGTGCGCGTGACCTTGGTGGGATCGACCACCCCCGCCTCGACAAGATCGCCGTATTCGCCGGTGGCCGCGTTGTAGCCGAAGTTGCCCTTGCCTTCGAGCACCTTCGCGATGACCACCGAGGGCTCGTCACCCGCATTCGAGGCGATCACGCGCAACGGCGCTTCGAGCGAGCGCAGCACGATATGGATGCCGGCGTCCTGATCACCGTTGACACCCTTCAGGTTCGAAACTGCCGAACGTGCGCGCAGCAAAGCCACACCACCACCCGGCACGATGCCTTCTTCGACCGCCGCACGCGTGGCGTGCAGCGCGTCGTCGACGCGGTCTTTCTTCTCCTTCATCTCAACCTCGGTGGCCGCTCCGACCTTGATCACGGCCACGCCGCCGGCGAGCTTCGCCACGCGCTCCTGCAGCTTCTCGCGATCATAGTCACTCGTCGCTTCCTCGATCTGCGCACGGATGGACTTCACGCGCGCCTCGATGCGCTTCGCGTCACCGGCGCCGTCGATGATGATGGTGTCGTCCTTGCGCACCTCGACGCGTTTTGCTGACCCGAGATCCTCGAGCGTGGCCTTCTGCAACTGCTTGCCGGTCTCTTCCGAGATGACGGTCGCGCCCGTGAGGATGGCGATGTCCTCGAGCATGGCCTTGCGACGATCGCCGAAACCGGGTGCCTTGACGGCGGCGACCTTCAGGATGCC
This sequence comes from Paraburkholderia unamae, assembly GCF_003268775.1. Lineage (GTDB taxonomy): Bacteria > Pseudomonadota > Gammaproteobacteria > Burkholderiales > Burkholderiaceae > Paraburkholderia > Paraburkholderia unamae. The sequence goes on along the minus strand of NZ_QLSU01000024.1, from coordinate 99,730 downwards.
GCGCATCGCGTTGACCACAAGCGTGGCCAGTGCTTCACCGTCGATATCTTCCGCAACGATCAGCAGCGGCTTGCCGGCCTTGGACGTCGCCTCGAGCACCGGCAGCAGGTCGCGGATGTTCGAGATCTTTTTGTCATGTAGCAGGATCAGCGCATCGTCAAGATAGGCCGCCTGCTTGTCCGGATCGTTGATGAAGTAGGGGCTCACGTAGCCGCGGTCGAACTGCATGCCCTCGACCACGTCGAGTTCGTTTTCGAGCGACTTGCCGTCCTCGACCGTGATCACGCCTTCCTTGCCGACCCGCTCCATCGCATCGGCGATGATCCTGCCGATTGCCTCGTCGGAATTGGCCGAGATCGAACCGACCTGAGCGATTTCGCGGTTCGTCGAGATCGGCTTCGACAGCTTGCGCAACTCATCGAGCACGGCAGCCACGGCCTTGTCGATACCGCGCTTCAGATCCATCGGGTTCATGCCGGCGGCGACATGTTTCATGCCTTCCTGCACGATCGCCTGGGCGAGCACGGTGGCTGTGGTGGTGCCGTCGCCGGCCACGTCGGCGGTCTTCGACGCGACCTGCTTCACCACCTGCGCCCCCATGTTCTCGAAGCGGTCCTTCAGCTCGATTTCTTTCGCGACCGACACACCATCCTTCGTGATGGTCGGCGCGCCGAAGCTGCGCTCGATCAGCACGTTGCGGCCTTTGGGTCCGAGCGTGACCTTCACGGCATCGGCAAGCACGTTCACGCCCTTGACGATACGGGCGCGGGCGCTGTCATGGAATTTGACGTCTTTTGCACTCATGTTGTTGCTCCGGGTAAAGTCGTTGACTCAACACGTCGCGAACGACCGGGCGGGCGTCCGCGACCGGTCGAAAGTTCAGGCGGCCTTGCGGGCGGCGCCCACGTCGGCCTCGAGGACGCCCATGACGTCCTCCTCGCGCATGACGAGCAGTTCCTCGCCATCGACCTTGACGGTCTGGCCTGCGTATTTGCCGAAGAGCACCTGGTCACCGACCTTCAGCTGGAGCGCGCGCAGCGTTCCATCCTGCAGCAGCCGGCCGCTGCCGACGGCGACGACTTCGCCCTGTTCTGGTTTTTCTGCCGCTGAATCGGGAATTACGATGCCCGAGGCCGTCGTCCGCTGCGTTTCGATTCGCTTGACGATAACCCGGTCGTAGAGGGGACGAATCTGCATTTCCATCTCCTGAGCGATTAAAGGATCACCAATAAGGGAATCCGGCTGCATATGGGGCGCGTGAAATGCCTCCGTGCAGCCGAGCCAATGTCTGGCGGAAAGCGAAATAGAGGCGGCCATCGCGCCCTTCAAGGGGGCGTGGAAATAGCTCTTTGTAACAAATTGTTTCAGCGCGACAGCAGAATGCGCCGAACCTTGCCGAGGCAATAAACCGTGCGGCCGCGCCCATCCGGGCGGCGCGGCTCAGGCAGTACGGGACACGGTGGCCGGCGTCCGCCATCGGCGTCCAGAGTGTCGTCCGGTTCTTTGAGCGTGTTCCACAGGCCGCCCTTGACGGGGCGGAAGAGCCAGCGCACATAACCCCTGGACGCGGCAAGCTGCATCAGCACCTCGCGATCGGTCTCGTCATCGAGAAGCGGCCGGTCGCGGGCACCGTCCTCTCCGTAGTCGCCGAACGCCTGCCGGCAGGCGAGTGCCTCGGCGGCGCTCGCGCCGATCACGTTGCAGCCGCGCCGCTCGACACGCTCGACATCCCACGCGCCGGATTGCCAGGCCGCATCCAGCAGCATGGCGTCCACGGTCTCGAAGCTGTGCCACGGTGCATCGAGCTGAACGGCCGATCCCGGGACCGGTCGTGGCGGGATCTCGATGCCGGGCAGGACAAGCGGAGTCGCGCGCCGGAATCCGTGCCAGTGGAGTATTGCGATGAGCGGCGTATTCACCTGCGCCGCCGCCGTGACGGTGACGGCAAACAGCGGCAGGCGCACGGTGTCTATCTGCTCCTGAAGCCTGTCGAAAAGGTCCATGAAGCCTCCCGGTTGACATGTTGCAGGGCCTCTTGAAATTTCCGTTCCTTGCGCTATTTTATGCATCGCTCAGGCAGTCGCAATCAAGCGCTGCGTGTTTCGATTTGTTTGTCGGCGGGGCTTCCCACGGGCAGGCGGACTGGAGCGCGTGGTTCCGTTCGTCTTTCGTGCGCGGCCCCGGTTTCAGGGAGCCAGTCATGAGCGATCTTTTCTTCAGCACCGATCTGCTGGGCGAATTCGACCGCCTGCAACGGCAGATGGCCAGCGTCTTTGCGGGCTTGCCCGCAAGCCTGCGCGCCACGCGCAGCGAAACCTTTCCACCCGTCAACATCGGCAGCACCGACGACAGCGTCGAGATCGTCACGTTCGCGCCAGGACTCGATCCGGCAGCAATCGACGTCTCGATCGACAAGGGGGTGCTGACGATCAGTGGCGAGCGCAAGCCGCCGCAACCTGAAGCGGACGATGAGACGCGCGTCTACGCCAGGGAACGCTTCATGGGGGCATTCCGGCGCGTGATCGAGCTGCCGCAGCACGCGGACCCCGACAAGGTCAGTGCGCGCTATGTGAACGGCTGCCTGACGGTGAGCGTCGGACGTTCCGAGGCGTCGAAGCCACGCGCCATCGCCGTCCAGTGAGCCCGGCGCAAATGGAGTACGTGAAAGCACGGAGGACATCATGAACGACAGCACTGAACTGGCCACCCGTGAGTCGCGCACTGACGTTGCCTCGCGCGAGGGTGCGCAACCTGCGAAGCAGCTGACCCGGATCTCACCTGCGGTCGACATCTTCGAGGACAGCCGCGGCATCACGCTATATGCCGACCTGCCGGGCGTACCGCGCGAAAAGCTCGACGTGCGCGTGCACGACGGCAGTCTGAACATCGAGGCCGAGGCAGTGATTCCGGTTCCATCAGGACTGCGCCTGCAGCATGGCGAGGTGCTCCACCCGCACTTCAGACGCGCCTTCACGCTTAGCCCCGATTTCGACGCCTCGCGGATCGACGCACAGTTGCGCGATGGCGTCCTGAGGCTCACCGTTCCTCGTCGTGAGGTGGCAAAGCCGCGACGCATTGAGGTGAGCGTTGGCTAGGCGTACGCACAGGGGCAAGTCCGGTCATGCGGAGTGGACCGCACGGCCCGCGCCGCGTGACCTGTCACGCGGAGGTATTTATGGACAACGTACGCAGCGAATGCTGGAAGGGCTTCGTGATCGAGACCAGCGCGTTTCCGGTTCGGCACTGCGCGCTGCCTCCTGCCGGCCGCGATACGTACGTGGCCGTCGTGCGCATCCGGCACGCGGAGCAGACGGTCGCGGACTGGCATCTGCCGCGCTACGCCCAGCACTGGGCAAGCGTGGACGAGGCGCATCGGGAGACGGTCGAGTACGCGATACGCGCCATCAACGCGGGCTGTCTGAACGATACGGGTTCGCCGGCGCGATTCCTCGCGTGACAGCGCCGCGTTGCATGGTAGCGCAGCCCCTGTCCGGCTTGCACTACGTTTCGTTTTTCTGCAGGGGGCCGCTGCTTTCGGGACCCTGCCTTACGGGAGAAGAAAATGCTCAGTCCACACGAATTTGCGACCCTGATGCTGGTTCGTCAGGCGCCGGACCAGCTCGACATGGAGCGCGCCGAGCTCGACGCGCTGCTCGAACGCCAGCTGGTCATGCTGGAACATTGCGCCGAGGGCGCACGCCGCGCATACCTGGCCGGGAAGGGCCGAACGTTCCTCGACGCGCTCCACCCGGGGAGCGCAACACGTCGATGCCGGAAGACCGCCGGCAACGGCGGTGGGGAGAGGCCGGAGCCGTCCCCCGTGCCGGGCAGCCAACCGACGGATATCGTGGTGCCGGGACATGCAGGCTGAATGGTTGTGCAATCGCAACGCCTGGCTTGTCATCTCCGCGGTCGCGTGTGGGCGCGAGGTTGCCGTGAAACTCTCCGGTAACCGCGCTGCGATACAGGTCGTCGCGGCAGCGTCCAATCGATGGCGACCCGGGCGTGCAGGTCGTGGAATGACAGGTGCTGCACTTAATAGACTGGACGCGAATTCCGCGTGTCCGGAACTGTTTCGGAAATGATGCTCAGCCGGAGGTGTGATATGCAAACGGACAAAGTCATCGAGTATCACGGCTGCGAGGTCCGGCCGGTGGTCACCGCCACCGGGAGTGGCCGTTACACAGCTGCGGCCGTCGTCACCGACCGGGCGGGCGAAATACGCACGCTCGGTGTCGATGGAGATTTTGCCAACTTCCAGGAGGCACGCGATGAAGCGCTGGAGCTTGCCGTCGCATGGATCCAGCAGCGCTCGGTTGTTTCGGACCGGTATGTCCGACGGACCTAGCCTCCAATCAGCAACTGCCGTCCGGACGCAGGGTGAATAACGGCGGATTCGACGGTCGATCCGAGTCCGGTTCGCCGTGCTTCCGGAACTGTTAGGGCACAAGCCACCTCGAGGAAAAGAGAATGACAGATATTGCAGTCATCGATCCCGACGACGAAGACGCGCTTTATGAACGCATCCGGCTCCTGCTCTTTAGCGCTGACCTGCCGGTGCAGCGTCTGCAGGCCGACATCGACGATATCGGACGTTTCACCACGCCGGATGTGCGCTCACCGCACGTGCGCCTGGTCGAGGCCATGCCGCCGCTTAAGCCCGCTGCGGAAGCGATCGTGCGCGCCATGATCCGCGCATACGGCATGGAGCTGTTCGGGCGCGGCAGCGCGAATTCCGGGCTGCGTGCCTTGATCAAGGCTGGACCAGTCAAGTTCGGACAGACCGCCTTGATGCTGGGGCCTGACGCGCCCGTGCCGGTGCGTGCCCGTCCGCTCGTCGAGGAGTTCAACCGAATTTTCGAGCGCTACCCCGAAAGCGGTTTCCCGCAGGCGCGATACTTTCTTTCGGCTATTGGGCTGCCAGTCGGCCGCGACATGAATTCGCGAGTGCGTCGCTCGCTCCAGCGCAACTAGCACAGATGCCGTACTGACAAATATCCGGCTCGGGAACTTCGCTTCATGTCGTAGCGGTCGGTTTTCGCGAGCCATCGGTCGCATCGGCGAACCCGCTTCAGACTGAAATGCTGCTGGAGCAGCGTTCTATCGCCGCGCATCCGCAGGATTGCCAAGGGAAGCGTCTATGTGCTGCAGCGCATAGACGCTTTCCTGTTTGCCCCCTTGAGCGCGCGAACCTCCCTCCACTGCGGGCTAGCGGGAACAGACGACCGGGGCAGCGCAGTGATGTTCGAATGGAGATGGACTGATAACTTTTCTTATCGGTCCAGCATCAAATCTGGACTAAACTGGAGGTCATGAAAACACGCGAAACCGAACCCACCGGGTTCCCCGACGACGCCGAACTGGCGGCGCTGCGCGCATGGTACGCTGGACTTGACGCACGCGCGGCTGTTGCACGGTATCTGGGCGACCGCAAGGCGCCGGGGATGTCTGCCCGCGGCATGCTCGGACGCATCCGGCGCGCACTGGTCGCGTTCGCGACGAGTCGTCACCGGGCCGACCTGGCAGAAACATTCGACGAGCGATCGACAGCGTCGGCAGATACCGTTGCGCACACGATCGAGACATTGCGCAACCTGCCGTCACCGGAGCCGTCCATCGCCGACGACGTCGACCAGTGGTTGCCACCGCGGGTGGTTGCCGCTTTGCGGACGCACGGGATCCGGACGCTCGCAGACCTGACCGTGCGGATTCCGCGCCGGCGGCGCTGGTGGACAGCGATCGCCGGACTCGGCACGGCAGGGGCAGGCCATGTCGAAGCATTTTTTGCGGCCCATCCGGCTTTGACTGAACGTGCCCGTGTGCTGGTTGCGGTAGCACCTTCCGGACCGGTCGTGCCATGGGAACAGCTGCGTCTGCCGCACGAGGTCGACGGCTCGCAAGGACTGTTTCGCGCACCACGGCACGTCTGTTTGCTCAAGGCATCGAACGACTACGAGGCGGTGCAATCGTGGTTGTCCCTGCACGAGTCCGCCGCCACCAAGCGCGCCTACCGGAAGGAGGCGGAACGCCTGATCCTGTGGGCAATCGTCGAGCGAGGCTGCGCGTTGTCGTCGCTGACCACTGACGACGCGATCGCCTACCGCGCGTTCCTGCGACGGCCGACGCCACGCGAACGCTGGGTCGGGCCGTCGCGGTCGCGACAAAGCGTGGAATGGCGACCGTTCAGCGGACCACTATCGACGCGCTCTGCCGCGTACGCACTCACCGTACTTGCAGCCCTGTTCCGCTGGCTGGTCGAGCAGCGCTACGTCCTCGCGAACCCGTTCGCCGGCGTCAAGGTGCGAGGAAGCACGAAGGCGGGCCTCGACGTCACCCGCGGCTTTACTGAAGGCGAATGGCTGCTGCTCCGCACGATCGCCGATGGTCTTGAATGGTCTTACGGCTGGAGTGAGGCGGCCGGCCAGCGCCTTCGCTTCCTGCTGGATTTCGGGTATGCGACCGGCCTGCGGGCCAGTGAACTGACAGGTGCCACGCTCGGCGACATCCGCATCGACGAACAGGGTGATCACTGGCTGCACCTTGTCGGCAAGGGTGGCAAGACGGGCAAGGTCGCGCTCCCGACGCTGGCGCGTATGGCACTCGATCAGTATCTGGTGCAACGCCGGTTGCCGGTCACGCGCGAACGGTGGGATCCAGCAACGGTGATCATCGCCAGCCTCGCAGAGGATGGAACCGGGATTGAAACCACGCGGCTCGGACGCGTGCTGCGACGCTTCTTCGTGCTGGTCGCCGACGCGATTAAGGATGAGCGGCCTGCGACGGCGGAAAAGCTGCGCCGTGCGAGCCCGCACTGGATGCGCCACACGCACGCATCAATCGCGCTCGCGCGCGGGGCCGAACTGATCATGGTGCGCGACAACCTGAGGCATTCGTCAATATCGACGACATCGATTTACCTCCACGGCGACGAGGTCAAACGGGCAAGGCAGTTCGATCAGGCGTTTGGCGCCCCTGGACGCTAGAGACTCGGCTACATAAATCAGTGCCCACCAAGAGTCGCGAAAGATCTCAACTTTACTTCGCGAGTATCGCAACAATTTGATTTATATGGATAATAATTCCTATCCGATGCTGAAATTCCCCTAAATTCAGCGTAGGTTCAACTTTACTTCGCAAAACGGAACATCTTTACTTCGGCGGACGAGTGGGAGGTGGCGCGTCTGTACACACACCCCGACTTCCGTTCGGCGCTGGAGCAGGAGTTCGACGGACCGATCCGGCTGCGCTTTCACCTCGGCGTCTGGCCGTTCGCCAGGACCGACCGGCACACCGGCAAGCCCGTCAAGGGCGACGCGGGGCCTTGGGTGCTGCTCGCCATGAAGTGGATGGCGCGCCTGCGGGGCCTGCGGGGAAGCTGGTTCGACCCGTTTCGCAACACGCCCGATCGTGTGCTCGATCGCCAGATCCTGGTGCAATACGAGGCCGACATGGATGCCGCATTGGCGGATCTCAGCGCCGCAACGCTGAATACCGTCACGCAGCTCGCTTCGCTGCCGCAGTCGATCCGTGGCTACGGGCACGTCCGGCAGGCCCAGGCCGAGGCCGCGGCCGCGAAACGCGAAAATCTCGTCCGGCAACTGGAGGCCGAAAGTCGTCAACTAGCCAAGGCAGGCTGACAGGCCCCCCTTCCGATTCGAACAAGCGGATGCGTGCGGCACGCGTTTTGTGCGCAATCGCCTGACGCCGAGACCTTCTTGAACGCGAAGGCGAAGCGTTGTTGACGACTCTCGATGAACTATCGCATCCGCTTTGGTGAGTCGTCGACACAGGCGTGACAAGCCAACTATCTGGAGAGGGACGGCTCCGGGCTTTAAAAGATTATGGCTCGATCAACGCCTCGATCAATGTAGGAGTGCAGATCAAATTAAGATTATAAACAGGAGACAAATTGAAAAATACCGTCATTGCAAGTGTGCTTCTCGCTTCAGTTTCAAGCGCAGCATCTGCCCAGTCGAGCGTTACGCTTTACGGTATCGTCGATACCGACATTCGTTACGTCACGAATACCAACAAAAACGGGGATTCAAGTATTGGGATGGGAAACGGAGGGCTGGCCGAAAGCCGGTTTGGAGTCAAGGGCACTGAAGATTTAGGTCAGGGGTTGTCCACAATCTTCCAGCTCGAAAATCGATTCTACGCGAACTCGGGTCAGTTGGACTCTGCTAAACCGTTCTGGAATACCGCGTTCGTCGGAGTGCGCTCGAGGCAGTGGGGCGAGCTGACTATCGGACGACAGAGCACGACGCTAATCAGCATCGTCAGCCAGGCGTATGCGTCCAATCCCTGGGTTCCGTTCAGCAACGTCTTCCTGCCGGAGGTCATCATGGTCGGAGGGGACCGAACGAGCAACCTTGTCAAGTACACCTTACGAGCCGCCGATCTCTACGGTCAGGCTTCCTATGCACTCGGCGGGGTCGCGGGAAATAGCGGTTATGGGTCACAAACTGCCGTTGGTGTTGGCTGGTTTCCTGGGGCCGTGCGGATCGCGGGTGGGTATGCTGTCATCCATGATTCGACCAACGGTGCTCCGGCACAGATCTGGACGGCGGGTGGCTCGTACACCTGGAATACAACGCAGTTTCATGCGGGGTATTTTCAGAGCCGACTTAGCTCGAACTTCATGTCCTATCAGAACGGGCCGTATTCGGAGCAGGCGCTCAGCGCAATCAAGTACCTCGACTTCAGTTCACGCCGAATGATGTCACTGGGTGTAACACAGTCGGTCGGCCCCGCATTGCACCTGGCCTTCAATTACTGGCGCACATGGCAAACCGGCAAGACCGAGAAGCAGGACGGCACCGCTTCGCAGTTTCAGTTGCTCGCCGACTATTATTTGTCGAAACGGACTGACGTCTATCTCGAAGGGGACTACGGGTTGTACCGTCAAGATTTGATCGGTACCACGCTTGCCGGATTGTCTTCGGGCGGTGCGCCGGCGAAATCGACGCAGCTTGGAGTGACTGTCGGCATTCGGCACAGCTTCTAACCGAGATCAAAGCGCGGTGCACGGCGAAGCAGCGCGCAACTGATCAGTCTGAACGCAAATTGGGGAATTCAAGTGAAGATATCCAGAATCATTACAGCGTTATCGGTTTGCGCCATTGCGACGTCTTTGTCCACTGCGTACTCGCAGTCCGCCCAGCCAACGTCCGGATCGTCGAGCGTTGTTCCCGACAGAGCGACGACCGCAAAGGAACAACGAAAGGCCAACCGCAAGCTCGGAGCCGACGTCCGGCGCGCGCTGGAGCGGGCCGGAATCGACGCAAGCAGTGTTGTCGTCCAGGCGAATGCCGGCGCGGTGACGCTGATTGGCGCAGTTCCTGACACCACCCAGATTGCTCGAGCGGAGAGTATCGCTCGTGGCGTTGCGGGCGTCACGGCGGTCAACAACAAGCTAACGATTCGTCCCGAGCCTTAACGGAATCGAGCGGGGTTTGCGTGTGACCGGACCGGGTTCTTCCGCAGGCCCCGCGCCCGCCGGCATCCCGAAAATCCGGGTTTAAGAACCGGATACTCCAGCGCCTCGGAGCACGTCCTTCGGCAGCACACGTGCGTAGCTCACATCGGGAAGCTGCTTCGCGAACAGGATCCGGTAGACGACCGGCGCGGTCACTCGATCGAGTAGCACCTCGGTGTCGGGGGCCGTCTCGCCCCGCTCGATCGCGCGAAGGCAGATTGCGTCAAGCTGCTGCCGGATTTTGCCGGAGCAAAGCTGCGCATTCTCGCCGCTCCCCGTTCCTAATATTTCACACAACAGCGCGCGACCGGGCCCCGACGCGGTTGGTCCCCCCGCCGGTGTCTCGGTCCATCTCGCGCGCGCGTTTGCCACGATCCTCGGCGTGGCGCTGGAAATCGTGGTATTCGATGCGGCCGGCAAATCCGTTGAAGCCGTGTGAGTGCGGAACGCGCGGACTTAGGCTTTTTCGCCGTGGACCCGCTGCGGGGCGAAACCATAGCGTTTACTGAACCGTACGTACTGATCGAAGGCTATTACCTCGTGCGCGACACACAGGCCATTCGCCGCAACGAAGATGTGGATCAGCTGAAAAACCGCGTGGTCGTCGGAAAAGGCAGCGCCTATGATCTGTTCCTCACGCGCGAAATGAGGCATGCGCAGATCGTGCGCGCGCCCACTTCGCCTACCGTCGTGCAGACATTCCTCGAACAGGACCTCGAAGTGGCTGCGGGCGTAAAGCAGCAACTCGAAGTCGATGCCGCGAGGCGCCGGGCTTGCGCATGCTCGACGAGCGCTTCATGGTAATCCGCCAGGCGATGGGCTTGCCGAAGAGTCGCGGTGCTGCAGCGGCGCTCGCGTTGCATGCATTCGTTGAGGAAGTCAAGGCGTCCGGGTTCGTCGCTGCGGCACTCGTGCAGTATGGGATCGTGGGCTCGTTGGTTGCACCGGCGGCATGAGTATGATCAGAGCTCAAACGCCGAAAGCGCGACAGAGTGGTCGGTAGCACTCGACGACAATTCGTTGACGCAGTCCAAGCGTACTTGCACGCGAGCGTTGCCGATCCAAACATTTAGCCATTGTTGCTGACCGCCACGGTCATCAGGGGATGCCCGCTCTCTGAGCGGACTGACGATCCCGGAGGTCTCAAGGATGGCCCCCCACTAAGTGCGGGCAGGAAATATACGAAAAAGGCAATTGACGTCGGACCGTTATTCCACGGGCCCGCCGGATTGTACGGAAGGGGGCTGCGAATTCTCTGCGCTACGCGGTTTCACGGATTGCGGCTTGCTTCTCCGCCGAAATCCACGCCCCTGCGATGAGCGCCCCCTGCATGTGCGGGATCGGCGTCACTGCAACGTTCACCTCTCACTCACCGAACGCCACGTCGTCTAGACGGCGTGGCAATTGAACCGCAGCCAGAAAGGCGACGGCGTGAGTACCACAGAGGATCAGAAACGCCCACCCATATGCGCCTGAGACCGCATGGCCCGCGTCGATAGATTTTAGCCTCCATGCCAGGAACGTCGCGCAAAGGGTCGTCATGGTCGGACCGCCGAGGCGCTGAACGATGTTGAGCGACGTCGTTGCCATCGGCATCCGCTCTCTGCGGACCGAAGCATAGGCAGCGGTCAGCGACGGCAAGCCTACACCACTCATGCCTATTCCCCGTAAAAGCAAAGCGGGTATGAGTACGCCCAACCTCAGTCCATGGGCAGCGAGGTACAGCATGGGCAATGTGGCGGCGAACGTCAGAAGCGCGCCACCCGCGGATACGCACCGAATGCCGAGTTTGTCGGTCAGCGCGCCCATGAAAGGGTTGGTGAGCATCATGCCGATACCAAGCGGCGCGAGCATCCAGCCCATTTCTCCCGGCGTCCGGCCGCACGCCTGAATCAAAAAGGCCGGGATGAGCATCTGCCCGGCAAGCATACCGCCGTTCGACAGGAATTGCGTGACGGCCGCAGTGCGGAAAACCTTGCCACTGAACAGTCGCAGGTCGATCAACGCATCGTCCCCCTTTCGCCGTGCTGTCCACAGGAAGGCCGCCATCATTACCATGCCGCCGGACAGAATTACGAGCCCGGCCGTGTGGTCGAGGCGTTCGGAGCCATACAGGAACATCACAAGCCCGGGCGAGAGCAACGCGAGACCGGACCAGTCCAAAGTTCGCCGCTTCGTCTCGTTCTGGTCGTTCGGGAGGAACAGGATCACCAACAGAAGTGCGACGCCCCCGACCGGCAGATTGACCAGAAATAGCCAGCGCCAGGACGCATACTGCAGGATGGCGCCGGCGATGACGGGACCCAGGACCGGAGCCAACAGCACAGGAAGCGCCATATAGCCCGCCACGCGGGCCATGTGCTTGCCCGCGGCCCGAGCTATCATCATCTGGGTCATAGGCGCAAGGAGGCCCCCGCTGATCCCCTGCAAGACGCGGAACCCGATCAGCGCGGGCGCCGACCAGGCAAGGCCGCAAAGCGCCGAGCACAGCGTGAACGTTGAGAAGCACCAAAGGTAGAGGGCCTTTGCGCCGATGCGGTCGACCAACCATCCATTCAGCGGCAGAACCAGGGTGAGCGCCAACAAATAGCCGCTCGTGATCCACTGGATCGTCGAAAGGCTGCTATTCAACTCTGCCGCGAGGTTTGACAGTGAGACGTTGACGATCGTCGCGTCGAGCTGGGCGAGCAACGCCCCGAACAGCGCGACGCCAGCAATTTTCCAGACCGAGGAATCAAGCTGGTCCGTCGCAGGTGCGTCCGTGGTATCAACGGCTGTTTTAGGTGGGGTTTGTGACATGGCCGCCATTGAAACGGCCGAAATGCCGCGCCGAGAACAGTGAGATCAGGAATGCGCCAGCACCCAAAGCGATGATGTCCGCCGTGTGCCTCAACTGGAAATCGCCGACACGGCAGACAAGCAGGTAGCCGATAACAATATTGCAGAAGCCCCAGAGCACATTGATGCTCGGTGAAGACAGCCCTTCGCCGGGCGGCTTTGCGAACAGACTCTGGAATGGTCGACCCATCATGCCGCTCACGACATGCGGCACAGCATTCGCCAGGAAGAAACCACCGAGGAAATACGCAAGCAGGAATAGCCAGGACATCTCAGGTGTTCCTCGTCGAAAGGAGATTGGCAATCTCCTTGCTTGTGCCTGCTTCGCCGAGCTGCGGAAAAATCCGCTCAAGACTGTTGAAGTGCGCTTCCGCGCTGACGTCAGTCATGGCGTCCACAGCGAGGGTGACGTTGAAGCCAAGTTCATGCGCCTGCCGCGCGGTTGACTCGACGCCCACGCTCGTCGCAACGCCGCAGACCACCACCTGGGTGATGCCGGTTGATTTGAGATGCGCCTCAAGACCGGTGCCGGTGAACGCACCCCAGGTTTTCTTGGACACGAAATGATCCTGGGGCTGGCGATCCAGCTCTGGCAGGAGTTCGGACCAGTCCGGCGTGAGCGCACCGCCCGAGTGGTACTGCTCAATCCGGCCCGGCGCCATCCCGATGACGTTGACCAGCACGACGGGAAGGCCGTGTTGGCGGAAAGTTGCCGCAAGAAGACTGGCGTTCTCCAGCACTTTCACGAAGGGATGGGCAGTGGAAATCGACGCAACGACTTTCTGCAGGTCGATAACAATCAGCGCAGTTTTGGAATCCAGTTCGGTTACAGACATAAGTTGTCCTAATAATTTGAGCTTGATCTGCCTCTTCGTCACCGCCGATGGCGGCGATGACGAAGGTCAGGAATCGCCGACCTGCCGGATGATCGCGATCGCCGCTACAAGCGCCTCCAGGTCGGCGGGATCGAGCTGGCCGATGGCTCCGACCAGCCAGTTTCGCTTCATGGCGCGGTGGCGGGTTCTCACCGCCACGCCAGTCGCGGTCAACACAAAAAGGATCTGGCGACGATTCGTCGGGTGGGGCCGACGCTCGATCAGCCCTTCCTGCTCAAGACTCGCCAGAATGACCCCCATCGACTGCGGCTTCATCAGTTCTGCACGCGCCAGATCCGCGGTCGTCATGGGTCCGCCTTGCTCCAGACGAGCGAGGACGCCCATCTGTGAAAGGGCCAGCTCGGTCGGATTGGATTCCGTGCGTAGGCGCCGCAGCAGCCGACTGATCGCCGCCGAAAGGTCGTTTGCAACAATGTCTAGGGAAGATTCGGTCGTCATGATGGCAATATATACAGTACAAGATAAACTTGCAAGTTTACCTTCTATTACCGTTACGACACTGCTCGAGGGTGCTTGGTGCCCTGAGGGTTCGCAGATCAGAAGGCTGACATTTAATGTCAACAAACATCATGCCTTGACTCCGCTAAAGCGGCGACCAACGCATAATTGCGCTCGAAATCAGCCGATATGCCGTGAGAGTGGCCGATCGACGTGTGACCGGCCTGATCTCTTACGCATATGACAGCATACGTAGACACGCTCCATGCGGCTGCCGTCGTTGCAGACGACATGGGCTTTGCCCGGAACGTGTGGGAATGGGCAGAGAAACACGAGCCGCAAGCGCGCGCTACGCGAAAAGGGGGAGATGGCCGCAAGAATTCAGACCTGAGCGAAACGCGCTTCATCGAGATCGGCGATGAGCGCCGGGCCGGTCGGCCGCCAGCTTAGCCGCGCCTGGGTGAGCGCGCTCGAAGCGGGCATGTCCATGCCGACGAACATCGTCGTCCAGCCGAAATGCGCCGGCGCTTCATCGGCCGCAATCGAAACGGCAGGCAAATTGAGCCCACGGCCAAGGGCCTCGGCGATTTCGCGGGTGCCCACGCCCTCTGCGCCCACGGCGTTATAACGCGCGCCCGGTACGGCCTTTTCCACGGCGAGACGGTACACACGCACGACGTCGGAGAGATGGCAGGCGGGCCAACGGTTCGCGCCTTCGCTCACGTAGGCGCACGCGCCTTTTTCACGTGCCACTGCAGCGAGCCGTGTAATCAGCCCTTGTTTGAAGGGATTGTGGACTTGCGGCAGACGCAATACACCAACGTTGATCCCTTGTTCGAGCAAGGTTTGCCGGCCAGTCCGGACCTCATGCGCGGATTGGGATGGCCCGCATTGAAGAAGTCCTCGCTCGCCGGCTCGCCGTGCACACCGTTGCCGGTCCCGGTGCCCGACGTAATGATCGACGGACGATCCGAGCCCGCAAGCGCAGCACCGAGCGCCGCGATTGCGCGCTTGTCCTTTTCGCAATTCTCCTCGAAGCGCGAGAAATCGTGATCGAACGCCGCGTGAATCACCGCGTCCGCGTGCTCCGCGCCGCGGCGCATGCTCCCGGGGTCCTCCAGCGTTGCGCGATGAACCTGGGCGCCCGCTGCGGCAAGCGCCTGCGCGCCTGCGTCGGAGCGGGTCATGCCGATCACCTCGTGGCCGGCTTCGATAAGCTCCGGCACGAGTGCCGAACCGATGAAGCCGGTCGCGCCGGTCGGAAAATACGCATGGTCAACTCTCCTTGGTGGTGACGAGCGTACTATCCTTGGGATTTCTATACCGTTAAAGTAGTGAGAGCATCATATTAAAATGACTAACAGGATTTCCGTGCCGATCCATTCGGCCGGCTCGCTCGGCGACTTTCTCAAGCGTTGCCGCACCCGCCTCGATCCCGCGAGTTTTGGTTTCGGCGGCCGCAGGCGCACGCCGGGGCTGCGCAGGGAAGAAGTCGCGCAGCGGGCGAACATCAGCCCGACCTGGTACACCTGGCTCGAACAGGGGCGTGGCGGCGCGCCTTCGGCGGAGGTGCTCGATCGCATCTGCAGCGCGTTGATGCTGACTGATCCCGAGCGTGAGCATCTATTCATGCTGGGCCTCGGCCGGCCGCCGGAAGTTCGTTACAAGCCTGTGGACGGGGTCAACCCGCGGCTGCAACGCCTGCTTGATCCCCTGCGGTACAGCGTGGCCATCGTCAAGACGGCCACCTGGGACGTGGTGGCCTGGAATCGCGCCGCCGCCGTGCTGCTCACCGATTGCGGCAAGCTGCCTGCCGGTCAGCGCAACATCCTGCGCTTCCTGTTCTGCAATCCCGACGTGCGTGCGAAGCAGCACGACTGGCATAGCGTGGCCCTCTTCGGGGTGCCCTTGATTCTCGTGCAGGTCTCCGGTTAGGCACATCTATGCCTGGCATGCGTCCGGCTTGTGGCCCGGTATAAATTTCGTTTCAAATCAAACGCCTGCTGACTACCCCCATGCGCTTCCGAATTGCGTGGATGGCGGTAGCGGTTCAGCCGTTTGATCCGTACGCCGTGAAGAAAGACCGTGCGCTCTTCGTCTAATCTATCAACGAGCAGCCATTCGTCTCTTTCATCCGCCAGATTGTCACGAGTGTGATGAACGATCCGACTGACACATAAATCAGGAAATAGTTATCGTGGTGGATGGATTGCAGCCAAGTCATCAGGAAGGGCGTCGTGCCGCCAAAAGCCGCGATCACAAGGTTGATCGGCAGACCAATACCAACGGTTCGGATCTCTGTCTCAAACAGTTCCGACAAGACTGCCGGGATGACGGACGAAAAGAGTGCATAGAGCACCAAACCGAAAATCTCGATGCCCGCAATCGACCAGAAGGTAGGCTGAACTGAGAGCACTACTGGGTACAGGAACAGTGTGTAGAATCCCGCGAAGACAAGCATCTGCGGGCGACGACCAACCCGGTCAGAAAGCATGCCGAAGAACGGGTGCACCAGGGTGTAGATTGCGAGCGCGAACGAACCCGCCGCGTACGCGATCGACGACGAAGCGCCCGTACGCTGGATCGCATATACAGGGACGTACACACCAAACAGATAAAACGCGAATGTTCCGCAAATACCGATACCGAACAGCGTAAAGACCGGTTTTCGGTGCTTCGTGAAAAGCTCTCGGACCGAACCCATCGTCCGTTTGCCATCGGCACGTGCTTCCTCGAAGATCGCGGTTTCCGCAACGTGCTGGCGCAGCCACCAGGCAAAGATCCCGCTGATCGCGCCGATGACAAACGGAATACGCCAACCATACGCAATCATCTGGTCGTGCGACAGGGACCCGTTGAGTAGCCATACAATCCCGGACGCGCACATTAAACCAATGCCGGTGCCAAAAAACAGGAAGCTGCCGTGCAGGCCGCGCTTGTCCGAGGGTGCCGTTTCACCAAGAAAGGAAATGGCCGCCGCAAATTCGCCACCTGTCGACAACCCTTGCAGCAGACGTGCGATCGTCGCAATGACCGGTGCCGCAAAGCCGATTCTGTCGTACGTCGGTACAATAGCGAGCAGCAAAGAGCCGAGCGCCATCAGTTGAACAGATAGCGACAGCGCGGCCCGTCGTCCATGACGATCTGCGAGCACACCAAGAAGCCAGCCGCCCAGCTGGTCGCATGATGAACCCGAACGCGTAAACGCCAAATGCAGCTAGCAACTTGACCTCCTTGCTGTCGCCCGGAAAGAGTTGCCCGCTGAAAAAAATCGCTAGGTTCGCGTATATCGAAAAATCGAACCATTCGATTGCATGCCCTACGCAACCAGCGAAGCGGCTACGAAGCACGCTGCGCGCGTTTTTCACATCTCCGACAGCGCTTGATAGTGTCTGCTCCATATTGTCTCCGATATTTTATACTTCGTATAACTAATCTTATATTGATATAATGAACTACATGGCATGGCACCATTCAACCACGACTTACGTGTTTAAGCGCAGCGGGCTCCTAGTCTACCCGCTGACTTAAAACTACACCTAAATTACATGCCGATCAGGTCAGCGCGTTCCACCAGATTGCGCACGATGCGCACCGACGCGATGTCGATCATCTTCCCCTCGTACTGAACCGCGCCAACGCCTTGCGCGAGCGCTTCGTCATACGCCTTTATCATGGCGCGAGCACGTTCTACATCTTCCTTCGAAGGCGAGAAGATTTCCTGGGCGAGCGACACCTGCGACGGGTGGATGGCCCACTTGCCTACCATGCCAAGAATCATGGCGCGACGGGCTTCTTCACGGTAAGCGTCGGGGTTGCGGTAATCCGCGAATGGACCATCCACTGCGTCGATCTTGTTCGATCGCGCCGCAATGGTCAGGCGATGACGCTGGTAGTGCCAGATGTCGCCCGGATAGCCTCCGTCGCCACCAATATCACGCATCGACACACCCTGGCTTGCCGAGTAGTCGCCCATCCCGAAAATCAAACATTCGAGACGCGGCGTAGATGCAGCGATCACTTCGACGTTCTGCATGGCTTCGACTTCCTCGATCAGCACGTCAATACCAATACGCTTCTTGAGGCCCAACTTCTTCTCCATCATCGTCAGGAGCTTGTCAACGAACTGCACGTCGGCGGCCGACATGGCCTTTGGCAGCATGATCATGTCGAGGCGTTCGCGTGCGCCTTCGACAACTTCAATGATGTCCTCATAGGCATACTCCGTCGTCAGGTCATTGATACGTACGCAGCGCACCGTGCGGCCCCAGTCAAGGGTATTGAGTGCGGTGACTATCTTTTGACGAGCCGAACGCTTTTCTGAGGGCGCAACCGCATCCTCCAAATCGAGGAAGACATAATCGACACCGATTCCGGCAGCCTTCTCCATCATCCTTTCGTTTGAACCTGGCACCGACAACTGGCACCGGCGCAAGCGTTTGACTGTCTCCGACATACCTATCTCCTCCAATTTCTAGACTGTCGTGCGTTGTTGCACGACCCTGTGCTCACGTAATGCGGAAATTTCCTGCTCGGTCAACCCGAGGTCGATCAACACACTCGTGGTGTGCTCACCAACAAGCGGCGCGCGCTTATGAACCCCACCGGGCGTATCGCTCATATGGATGGGCGTGCCGGCAATCGTCAGCTTTTCGGTCGTGCCAGGTTGCTCCGTCTCGACCAGCATGTTCCGGATGCGGAAATGGTCATCTTCAAAAATATCTGCGGCGTCGAATACCGGTCCGAGCGGGATGTGACCACCGAATATTTCGGATAACTCCCGCTTGGTCCGCTTTATGGTCCAGGCGGTCAGGTACGCTTCCAGTTCACCGCTGTTTGCAACGCGAGAATCGTTGGTTGCAAACCTGTCCTGGCATGCCCACTCAGGACTGCCCATGCGCTCGACCATGAGTGCCCAAAAGTGATCGTTCGGCACACCCAGGCTGATAAATCCGTCTTTCGCCTGAAACAGCCCGAATGGACAAAGCAGCGGGTGGCCATTACCTTCAGGGCCAGGTGACTTCCGTGTAGCGCCATACTGGAATACGATGCGTTCGCAAATAGCCAGGACTGAATCAGTCATTGCGACGTCAACGAACTGGCCCGATCCCGTACGCTGCGCTCGCCAACACGCCGAAGCGATGCCGAACGCCAGGAACATCGCGGGGCCAATGTCGCCGATTCCGGGGCCGATTTTCGTCGGCGCCCCATTGCGTGTCTGGCCTGTGATGCCCATGATGCCCCCCATCGCCTGTGATACTGGATCGTACGCAGGCCATTCAAGATACTTACTGGCGCCGGAACGCCGATCACCGAAGCCTCTAAGTGCTCCATAAACGAGGCGCGGATTCACTTCGCGCAAACGTTCATAGCTAAGGCTCAGGCGCTCCATCACGCCCGATCGGTAATTCTCGATCACAACATCTGCACGCTTGACGAGACGCAGGAAGAGCGCGTGGCCTTCCGGCTTCTTCAGATCGATAACCAGCGATTCCTTGTTCCGATTCGTTGAGCCGAAATAGCCGCCAAAGCCTCCGTCCTCGGGCCGTATTGCCCCAACCAGATGCGGGCCATTACGACGCGTCTTGTCTCCGCCTGGCGGTTCGATCTTGATCACGCGAGCGCCCTGGTCCGCGAGCATCATCGTGCAGTATGGCCCCGCAAGCATAGCCGTCAGGTCCAGGACTATCAGACCGTCCAGCGCGCCACGCCTCGCGGACCCCGCGTTCATTTCTTCACCCAGTGGCTCTTGCGTTTGATCAAGGCCGTACGTTCGGCCTGCACGCATAGCCTGTCGTTCTGGTTGATCCCGTAGTGTTTGAAATGCACGATGCCTGCGTCTTCCCGTTCCGCATCCTCCTTCGCGAGAACTTCGGTGAACGCGTAGAGCGTATCGCCATGCAACACAGGCGTCGTCAGCCGAATCTTGTCTAGTGTGAGTTCCCGTATGCACTGTTCCGCCGTGTCCTGAGCGGCCAACCCGAGCACCATCGAAAGATTGATTCCGCCGAACACCACGCGCTTGCTGACGAACGCGCTCGGAGTCTTGTTCATGACATCCTCGTTGAAGTGCCCTTCCGCCGTGTTCATTACCATGTTCGTGATGAGCACGTTGTCCATTTCCGTGACGGTCTTGCCGCGCGCGTGGCGCATTAGCATTCCTGGTTCGAAATCTTCGAAGTAGCCGTCAGTAGACCTTAGTGTGTCTGTGATCATGCCGTCAACCCCCTCGCTTTCGCGAATTTCTCGTAAGCACGCTCCGCGATAATCCCTTCGACTTCGGACTTGCCAAGCAAGTTAGTCGAAATGATGCGCTGCTGGATTTCCGACGTTCCTTCAAAAATCTTGGTCAGGCGTGCGTCACGCCAATAGCGTTCAATCGGGAAGAGCGTCGTGTAGCCAGCGCCGCCGAAAATCTGCAACGCGGTGGATGTGACACGCTCCGCCATTTCGGAAGCGAAATACTTCACCATCGACGCTTCCTTGTCACAGCGGCGGCCGCTGTCGATTTCATTACACACGAAGTACATCAGTTGACGGGCGGCTTCGATTTCCGTGGCCATCGTAGCGATCTTGAAGCGGATGGCCTGATATTCCGCGATGGGCATACCGAATTGCTTTCGCTCCGTAGCGTATGCGATGGAATCTTCCAGTGCGCCTTGTGCCAGACCGATGGCACGCGCGGCGGTGTGGGCACGAGCCGTTTCCAGACCCTTTGTCATCACCAGAAACGCCTTGCCTTCATCGCCCAGCAGGTTTTCTTTCGGCACACGCACGCCATCGAGCGCGAGTTCGAAGGTCTTCCAGCCGAAATACCCGATCTTCGGAATTGCATTTCCGGTCATGCCATTCGGAAACTTGCCGCGCTCCTTCTCGATCATGAAGCATGAGATGCCTTCCCAACGCCTGGCACCGGAAGCCGGGTTCGACGTTCGCGCGAAAACTATTAGATAGTCGGCACCATCCGCAAACGTGCACCAGTATTTGTTTCCCGTGAGTACCCATTCGTCGCCTTCGAGCACCGCGCGGCACGAAATCGAGGCAAGGTCAGAGCCGGTATCCGGCTCCGATAATGCGCTCGCGTTCAGGAACTCGCCGGACACAACGCGAGGCATATATTCTTTCAGCCGCTCTTCCGGCATCGTTTTCATGATCCATCCGCCCTGCGCACGGGCGATGATCGAGGCGACAGACATCCAGCCGCGCGATAGCTCTTCGGCAATCAGGCAATACTCGAATGCACCGAGGCCCATTCCACCGAGCTCTTCGGGAACAGTGATTCCAAAGTAGCCCATTTCGGCCATCTTGTTGCGCAGGTCCATTGGGATTTCGCCGTCCGGACCGTCAAGCTCATTGGCGACCGGCAGCACTTCCCTCATCGTGAACTCGCGCGCTGCATCACGAATCATGACGCGCTCATCTGTCATGTAACCCTTACCGTCATTCGACATACCTTACCCCCGTGTTCGAACCAGATTGGAACGTTTGAATTCGACGACAAGTTCCCCATCCTGATTGGTGCCCTTCGTGTGCCAGGTCGCAATGCCGAAACCTGGCTTATTGCTTGGCAAGCGCTTGTCCACAACAACCGATTCAGAATAGAGCGTGTCGCCTGCGTACACTGGCTTGAAGAACTTGAGTTCGTCCACGCCTAGAAATGGCCCACCACCTTCCGACAAATCTTCGACCGACAGACCAAAAACCGTATTGAACACAAGCAACGGATTTACTGGAATGCCGTCGTAACCATTGGTTTTGGCTGCTTCAACGTTGGTATATTGCGGGTTGTAGTTCAGCGTCAGCGTCGAGAATAGGGTATTGTCCGAATCGCTGATGGTGCGTCCCCAATGATGAGTGAACCCGCGCCCCGGTTCGAAATCCTCATAGTGATTGCCGCGACTGCGAAGTATGGCGTTTGCTTTCAAATGGGCAACCACTGAATCTAGCGTCGTCATCGAATAGCCTCAAATAAAGGTTCTATGGTAGGAAGTTGGTCTAGCTGCGCCAGCACAGTCATAAGCCGTGCATACTTGTGCACGCCGATATTCGGCACGATGAGTGCCTGCGCCTTCTCGACAAGCCGGTTCCACTGCCGGGCCATGTCGTTGGCAGGAATGGCGACGTTGGCTTCCTCACGGATCATGCGACCATCGAGGGTCCGGATTTCTACAACGGCGGCGTCGCGGTCCGCTTCAGTGGACACGTTCAGGGCGACCCGACGGCGTGCCTTGACGTAGCGTGGGTTGCGCGCGGTTTCATCCGAATACAGTTGCAGCGAGGCCGTGGGCTGCCCGTCGAGCGCCATCGCAGCAAGCTGCTGGATCGCAAACTTCACTTCGAGGCCCGTATTCGGTTCTTCAATATCACATACACCGCGCTGCGCACCGCCCACGTTAATCGTCATTGACTCCATCAGGTCGAGCGTTATACCGTTCTTCACGCAGGCCTGATTTACTGCTTCGATGGTGGAGTGTGTCAGATAGCACGCAGCGTGATACTTGAACAGCGTGCGCTCAATGGCGGTCGTGGTGCGCGCTTCGAACGCATTGGGGAACGTGGGCTTCCCACCGGTCTGAGTTGGACCGAAACCCTGCGCACACTCGATGGAATGCGGATTGGCCGTGAAACCCTTTTCAGCCAGTCGCGCCGCCATCACGCCATTCATGGCAGCTTTGCCCGCGTGCAGCGGTTTCGCCATCGTGCCGAACATACTCTTTAGCCCAGCGGCCTGCGTCGCGGCAAGGCCTAGCGCGTGAGCCGTTTGGCCGGCGTTCAGCTTCATCACTAACGCGGAAGCGGCAGCAGCGCCTAGTGTGCCGGTCGTTCCCGTTGGATGGAGTCCAAGCCGATACTGCCCGTCTCCAACGACTTCACCGACACGCCCTTCGACTTCGTGTCCAACGATCAACGCTTTCAGGAGCGCTTTACCGCTCGAACCTTGCGCTTGTGCGACAGCGAGGGCTGCCGGCGCAACCGGCACGGTGGGGTGACCGTGCATTTGCGAGTTCACATCGTCGAAATCCAGCGCATGGCCTGCCGCACCGTTGATAAGCGCGGCGTGCGCGGCGCTTGTCCGGATGGGGCTGACCAGAAGTGCGCAGGGTGATTCGTGCGCAAGCCCATACTCGCTCAGCAGAATCTGAACCAACGGTTCTTTGGATGCAGCAATTGTGACCGCTACCCAGTCCAGCAACGCGTGACTCGCCCAGGCAAAGGCTCTTTTCCCCAGCGCCGACTCATCCACACTGCTGATCCACTGCGCCAGTGCGTGGGTGTAGCCACGCGGCAGCACGCTACCAGACGATTCATCTTGATCCATTTGTCTCCGTCCTGCGTCTATGTCGTGCAACAGTTGCTTTACGAGTATCAGATACCCGTTCGACCATCTGCATCACGCATGTGATAAGTGCGCCCTAGCTCCGCTCATCACATATGTGATGGTTAGGTGTGGTTCGATGACCAATACTGTTTTGAACATTGCCGTCTTCTCTAACGCACCCTCTTCGCTACTGTCATGGATAATTGGTCGCCACGTCGTTCTGCTCTCTATGTTCCCGGCATCAACGCTCGCGCTATCGAGAAGGCCCGCACGCTTGCCTGTGATGCGCTCATCTTTGATTGGGAAGATGCCGTCGCGCCCGCAATGAAGAGCAGGGCACGCGAGATCGTCGGGAGCGCCCTGGACACCGGTACGTTCCTCGCCAGGGAGAAAGTCATCCGCATCAATGGCCTTGGCACGCCGGATTTCGAGGTCGACCTGCAGGCCGCTCTGGTCTGCGAACCTGACGCGATCCTGTTGCCGAAGGTAAGCACCGCGCACGACCTACTCCGGTTCGCTTACAAGATGCGCGCCTCGACGGCAGGTGACACGACGCCGCTGTGGATCATGGTTGAAACGGCAGCAGCCATTTCCAACTTGCCCGCCATCCTCCAGGCCGTGCCCGCGACCGGTCTAAAACTCGATTGCCTGGTGTTAGGCACGAACGACCTGGCGAAGGAAACGGGCGTCTCCACTGGCAATGGTCGGCGGTATTTCATTCCGTGGTTGATGTCGGTGATCCTCGTCGCGAAGTTGAACAAAGTCACGGTGCTGGACGGCGTATGGAACGATTTCGGCGACACCGATGGTTTCGACGAGGAAGCACGCCAGTCGCGCGAGATGGGATTCGACGGCAAGACGTTGATTCACCCACTGCAGGTTGATCCTGCTAATGCGGTGTTCACGCCCGGCGAGGAAGCAATTGCCGATGCGCGAAGAATTATTCGTGCATTTGAGCGTCCGGAATCCGCTGCGGCAGGTGTTATTGATCTGGACGGTCGCATGGTTGAACGCCTGCACCTCGAGCAGGCGCAACACCTTGTTGCCCGCGTGGAGGCGACCCTGCCGCAAGTAGGCCGATCAACTGATTAGTGTGCCGGTTCTGATTTCGCAGTAGTACTTTTTATAAGTGAAAAACAATAAATGGAGACACTATGAAAAAAAGCGTGAAAAGCGGTATCGCGATTTTTGCAGGCGGTATCACGTTGGTCGCTTCGTCGGCGCATGCACAGAGTGACGTAACGCTGTACGGCGTCCTAGACGTGGGTGTTATGTACACAAGCAAAACACCAGGCGCTAGCGGCAAGAATGCAGGTTCCTCGCTCTCAATCGAAAATGGCGGCTACCTCCCCTCTTTTTTCGGCGTCAAGGGTAAGGAAGACCTCGGCGGCGGCTACGACGCAAATTTCGACCTCCAGAGTGGTATCGATCTCGGCAACGGCGGCTTCGATAACAACCTGGCAGGCAGCTTCTTCGGTCGCGAATCGTGGGTCGGCGTCAGTGGACGATTCGGTGAAGTGCGAGCGGGCGTGCAGTACTCCGCCTTCGAGGAAGCGATGTTTGAGCTGGACCCGCGAGGCTTCGAGCAGATGGGTACGCTGGTGACGCTGTACAGTGCAAACAGCATTACCGGCACGTTCTCGCCGAACGCTATCGAATACCGCAGCCCGAACCTGTATGGATTGCGCGGTATCGTGATGACATGTACAGGCGGTCACCCCGGGAACTTCCGTGAAGGCTTCTGCTATTCCGGAATGCTTTCATACGAAATTGGTAGCTTGAAGATTGTGGCTGGTGCCATTGATGAGGCGGCTGACGACGGCACAGAGACAACCAATCCGGGTTGGGCTTTTGAACGCCAAGTGATCGCGAAGACCGTTGGTGCAACATATAACTTCCAGAGCGTGCGCGTTGTCGCCAACTATACGACGTTCCGCGCGCCAGAACTACTATCGAATTCGAGCGGCGCGAACGACGTCTACAATATCGGTACGGACTGGTATGTCACACCGACCATTGACTTGAACGGTTCTGTGGCTTGGGTCCAGGACCCTAATCATTCACGAACGCACGTACTTCAAGTGTCGAGCGGGTTGAGCTACTACCTCTCGAAACGCACATCTTTTTACGGTCAGTTTGCCGTTGTCGACAACAAGGGCAATGAACACATCGGGCCGACGATGGAAAACGGTAACCTAGTCGGTGTGAGCGGCACCACTTTCGCTGCGGACATCGGTATCCGGCATATGTTCTGATGCTCTGACCCTGGCAGTAGTTGTCATAACACGCCGGAGTGTCCTTAACACAGCCTTCGGCCGCCTCAATCCCCGTTCAATTCTACGGGAAGGATCACACTCAAGGGACGCCTTTTTATTTATATCGCTGATTTCACCAATATGTAGGAAACGCGACTGCGACGAATATCCAGTTCGGACGTTACTCGCCTTTGATGTAAGCTATTCCCAGAGGAGCGAGTTATGTAGCACGACGTTTAAGGAAAATTCGAGATGGACGACACCAAGTTGGTGAAATCAGCTACCAGGATATTTGACATACTCGAATTGTTTGAGTATGACCGAAGGCCCATGCGCGTGGGGGAAATTGCGGAACGGATTGAGATCCCGCAGTCTAGCGCCTCCATGCTGCTCAAGACAATGGTGATGCGCGGGTACGCAGAATATGATGCGCGGCGCCACACGTACTGTCCATCCGTGCGCGTGGCGTTTCTATGTGACTGGGCAGCACGCAAAGAGGGCGTGAGAACTTCAGCTCACGAAGTGCTTAGAAAGCTCGCGCGCGAAACCGGCGAAACAGTGCTTCTGGCACGCCAAAACGGTATCCGGCTGCAATACCTTTCTGTGCTTGATGCGCAACAGACGCTGCGCCAGTCTGTTGCGTCCGGGATGGTGCGCCCAATGCACATGACAGCCATCGGTATCATGTTGATGAGTCGCATGGAAGACAGTCAAATTACCCCGCTGCTCCGTCACTACAACGCGGAACGCGAAATTCATGAGCCGCCTGCCCGAGTTGGTCAGGTTATCCGCGCCATTGAGCGGGCACGAAAACAGGGCTATTACGAATCCGCGAGTCTGGCAACACCGGGCGCCGGAGTTATTGCGACAGTTATGATGACACCGATCCGTGACAAGCTGCTAGGCATCGGTATTGGCGGTCCAGTCGCGCGGCTTCATGAACATCGTGAAAAGCTGGTCACGGCAGTGATCGATATCGCGCGGGAGTTCTAGGCCCCTCTTGACCCTTTTGCCCGCTAGGTAATCCCCCTAGGCGAGTATCTTGATTGGACGGCGACGTCGGTTGCCGAATATCGAGAGAGCCGAGAGACATCGGACTCAGGCGCATTGCTTGCGCGACCAAGATCGACAGTCCGTTAATACCCACGCGAAAATCGACCGGCTCGCTATGCAGGTACACCTTCAACCCCTCGTCGAGCCGGAACACGGCAGCCTCCCGAGCATCTGGTGCGCCATTATCCTACGTTTTGAGAGAATTTCCTCAGATCAGCTGTCTGCGGATTGTTGAAGAGTTCAGCAGGTCTGCCGCTTTCGGCGATCCGTCCACCTGAAACAAAGTGGCGTGCTATCCCGAACCAGCGCCTTGATATGGAAGGACGGGTGCGCTCTCCCATCGGCGCACCGGTCTTCCCCGATCACAACAACATCCGGCGCCCTCCGGGAGGGACATCGGACCCGGATCACCCTAGGCGGCCGTCCACCCGTGGACACTAACATCCGCCAGCGCCTCGAATACAGCCGGCGTACGTTGCAGGCGTGCGATCGTTCGAGCGCCTTCGAGGGCGGCTGCCAATGCAACTGCGGTAGAGGATGCGCGCTCAGGAGCGAAGCCGCACCCCTTGAAATGCTCCGCAATGACTTCGATCGAATCAGCAAATCCACGCGCTACCCGATTCGTCAGCTCAGCGTCGAGCGCGGGAAGCTCGTTCGCCAGATTTTGCATTAGACATCCATATTGGAAGTCGGAAGCGACCATCTCGGCAGCGAATGCGCTGAAAATCTGATGAACAAAACCTGGAGCATCACCGGCCGTATTCGCCGAGATATTTCGCAATACGGCAATCCGACTAGCAACGTAATGATCAATTGCTTCCTCTGCGAGCTGTGTCTTGCCACGTGGAAAGTGAAAGTAAAAGGATCCTTTCGGTGCACCGCTTTCCTGAATGATTTGGATCAATCCGGTCGCGGTATAGCCTTGGACGCGAAACAGTCGCTCGGCCGTGGCAATCGCGCGAGCGCGCGCATCAGTCTTACGTGGCATACCGTCAACATAACATGTTTCGCTTGACGCCGCTATGTCGATCACCATAGTATGGTGATCGACATAGAAAGCGTCTGAGGATGCTCACCTCCCCAATCCCAAAGCGAAGGAAGTTCGTTAAACGATGCGCAGCCTACTACCTAGTTTCCAGCCATCGGCGTCCCGACGAGCCCTCTTAGCGATAGGCGCGGCCAGCCTGGTTGCGGCTTTACTTCGACCGGTCCGTGCAAACCCCGTAGGAGGAACTGATTTGATTACGTCAACATATGACGAGGGAACGCTCCCCAAGGGGGTCCGTTCGCGAATGGTCCATGGGGTCAACGACCTAGATGTCCATATTCTGGAGGCCGGTTACGAAAACGCCGGCCGGCCGCTCGCACTGCTTTTGCACGGTTTTCCCGATCTGGCTTATGGCTGGCGACACCTGATCCCAATTCTGGCTGACGCCGGCTACCACGTCGTGGCGCCCGACCAGCGAGGTTTTGGCCGCACCACCGGTTGGGTGAACGACTATGACGCCCAGCTAGCGCCCTTCAGCCTTCTGAATATGACGCGCGACGCCCTCGGATTGGTTTTGGCATTGGGATATCGGCGTACGGCGATGCTTGTCGGGCATGACCTCGGCTCGCCCGTGGCGGCCTATTGTGCGCTAGCCAGACCTGACGTCTTTCCCTCGGTCGTGCTGATGAGCGCACCGTTCCCTGGTCCACCGACGCTTCCGTTCAACATTGCGGAAAGCGAGATGTCGCCGGTTAAACCGAACACGGCCAATCAAAAATTGGCGGCCGCGCTGGCGGCACTCGACCCACCGAGAGAGTATTACCAGCAATACCTGAGTTCACGAGAGGCGAACCATGACATGTGGCACCCCCCTCAGGGCTTACACGCGTTTCTTCGTGCATTTTTCTACGTCAAAAGCGCCGACTGGCCGGGAAACAAGCCGCATCCGTTGAAGGCGCTAACCGCCGCAGAACTTGCGCAGATGCCCACCTATTACGTCATGGATCTCGGCAAGACGATGCCCGAGACCGTCGCTCCATTCCAACCTTCCACCGCCGAGGTCATGGCCTGCAAATGGCTCACCGAGACGGAACTTGGGGTGTACGCGGAGGAGTATGGTCGCACGGGGTTTCAAGGCGCCCTGCAGGCCTATCGCGTCTTTTCCGATCCTGACCTGAGCGCTGAATTGGGTCTGTTCTCGGGCAAGACGATCGATGTTCCATCGCTTTTCATTGGCGGGAAGAGCGATTGGGGCACCTATTCGGCGCCTGGCGCGCTCGATCTCATGAGGACGAAGGCTGCGACGAGAATGGGGGGCATCGAGTTGATCGACGGCGCCGGTCACTGGATCCAACAGGAGCAGCCAGTTCGGCTCAGCGAGCTCCTGCTCGCCTTTGTCAAGGAGGTAGATGGAGCGGGTAGGTTATAGGGGACCACGGTACAACTGCCGCGTTGTCACCATCGGCGACGCGGCGTAAAGCGCTAGCCCGAATTGATTTCGAACCGACCGCTCGTCGCGCCCCTACGCCTGCCCCTCGAATGCCTTCAGTCGACCGGCGTAGTTGCCTTTGTTTAGCGAAATCATTTTGCGTCGAGCAACCCCAAAATGTAATTCCGCGGCAGCTCCCTCAATGAGACTGCCCAAACAAATGCGATGCTAACTGGGTAAGCGGTCTATGAAAAACATCCTTCCATAGCGCGGCTGAATCGCAGAGGCTAACTGTCGATGTTCTACGAACGGGCGCGAATACGACGAGAGCGCTGTCACGGGGCGGCGTAATCGAGCCGGGGATGGGCGGCGTAATGGAGCCGGCAGAAACGGGGGTAAAGCGCAGATTCGAACGGGCTCAAGAATGCGGTTTTTTGCCCAGTTTGGCAACCGCGTTTTCACTGTTTCCTGGCATCGGTTTGGGTTTGCGGAAGCTCTCACCGTCGATCACGACGCGATAGGCGCCGTGGCGTAGCCGGTCCAGCGTCGCGGCGCCCAGGATGCGGTTGTCGGGGAACGCGTCTCCCCATTCGCTCAGATCCAGATTTGACGTGACGATGGAAGCCGCCCGCTCGTACCTGGCGGCGATCAGATCGTGGAAGTCTTCGTCGTGGGGCGGGTGTAGCGGTTTGACAGCGAAGTCGTCGATGATGAGCAGTGGCACGCGCACGAACTGCTGGAACTTGCGCTCGTACAAGCCCGTGGCGCGGGCCGCGTGCAGCTTCTTGAGCAGATCCGTCTGCGAGATGAACAGCACGTCACGCCCCTGCCTGGCCGCGCAGTGACCCAGTGCCTGCGCCAGATGGGATTTGCCGACGCCTGTTCCGCCGACCAGTAGAACGCAGACCTTCTCGTCGATGTAGCGGCCGGTGGCCAGATCGTGGATGTAGGTTCGATTCAGCTTGGGCACCAGATCGAAGTTGAACGTCTCGAGCGTTTTGCCCATCGCGAAGCCGGCGCGGGCAAGCCGTACGCCCAGCTTCTTCGTGTCGCGCCGCGCGATTTCGTCGTGCAGCAGCATGGCGAGGAACTCGGTGTAGGCAAGCTGCCCGTCAATGGCTTCACGGTTTCGCTGTTCGATCGAGTCAAGGATGCCCGAGAGGCGCAGCTGCTTGAGGATGGTGTTCAGTTCGGGACTCGGATTCATGGTCGGCTCAATGGATCAGAAGGGATTGAAGGTCGCGGCCGAAGCGGCCACCGTTCAGGTAGGTATCAGTGGGCGCCGTAGTCGCGGATGGCGTCGCCGCCTCGCTGTCGAGTCCCTTGTCGAGGATCGTCTTGATGGTGCGATACTGGGGGCTGGAGAACGCGAGCGCGCGCTCGCATGCAGCGTTCAGCCGTGCATCGCCGACCTTCTCGCGCAGCCGCACGATGCCCTGGGCGCCGCGCAGGTTCTCAAGCACCGTGTTGTTGAACATCGCGAGGATGACGGCGTGGCAGGCCGGGCCGATATCCTTCGCGCGCGCGAGGCACCACTGGGGATCGTGCTCGAGCCACGCTTGCGCTTCGGGTGGCTGATGATCGCGCACGGTATGGCGGTCCCCGGGCTTGCGTAGCCTCGGATGAGTGGCGACGAGCTCGTGCCGGTGGAACGCCTGCACGACCGTGTCGGTGGCCTTGAGCCACAGTTGCTTGCCCACCAGCGTGAAGGGCACGGAGTACAGCGCCTTCCTGTAGACGACGTGCCCATCCGTATGCACCTTGACCTCAGACCACACAGCCAGTACCGGCGGCACATCGGGCAGGCGCGTGAGCAGCGGTCGCTCGATCGCGAAACGCGTGAGCGGTTGCTCGTGTGTGGTGCCGTGATCGCGCACGCCGGCGCGCTGCATGATCCACTCGCGCAACTGCCGGTTCGCGTCGGCCAGATCGCGGAACTCGCGTAGTGGTACGAAGGACTTCTTGACGTACTTGACTCCGGATTCAACGATTCCCTTCTTGGCCGGGTCGTGCGGCGGGCATGGGTCGATGCGGAAACCGTATGCTTCGGCGAGCCCCGCGTAGGAGCGCTGAACCTCAGGACTGTGCAGGCAGTGCCGGATGATCGCGCACTTGGCGTTGTCGATCGTCACCCGGGAAGGACAGCCCCCGAACCATTCGAAGGCACGGCGATGACAGGCCAGCCACGTCTCGACGGTCTGGTCCAGGACGACCTCGGCATACTGATGCCGGGACCAGCACAGGGTCATCACGAAGATCCACGTCTTGAGCGGGATACCAGACTCGTGCGTGAGCACGGGGCCGGCGCCGAAATCAACCTGGGCGGCTTCGGCGGGCGCGAACTCGAGGATCGTCGTTGCCTTGACGACGCGTTCGGCCGCCAGACGGCGCAGCATGCGCTTCACGGCATCGTAACTGCCGGTATAGCCGTGATTGCGCTGAAGGGCTGCATGGATTGTGGTGCCCTGGACGCTGGCGGCGAGCCACTCGCGAACCTGCTCGCGGTACGGCTCAACCGTCGAGACGCTACTGCGTGGCACCTGTCTCGGAACGCTGTTGAGGACGCTGGCGATCTCGGGGTCTTCCGGCATGGGCTGCGTCGGATCGAGCCAGCCTCGCGACTGGGCTTCCTGCCGTAGTGCTGCAAGCTTGGCTCGGCCCATCAGGCGTCGCCGCGCGATGTCGCGGTCGGAATCACCGCGTCGCATGCGCACAAGGATATGACGATACTCAAACAATTCGAACCTCCTGTTGGCCATAGGCGCTCCGCTCAAAAGAACCGAGCGTACCGACTTGGAAAGTTCGAACTGCACTTGTGCCCGCTACCGCCGGCGCCACAGGGTGGCTTCTTTACGCCGCCCATGAGGTGGCTCGATTACGCCGCCCCTGAACTGGCTTCATTGCGCCGCCCCCGGATTGGCTCTATAACGCCGCCCGCTGACAAGCGCAACACGCGATCTGATACAGGCATGCCTCAAGCCGGGTGTCGACAGCGCGCACAGCGATGGATCACGGCATCAATCCGAACCTAGTGCGGACCTAGATTTCACAGTATCCGTGCGAGCAAGGTCGGGCCGGAGTGGACGGGCTTGCGAGTGAGATCGACAGTCAGACCCAGGCCGAGGTCTCGGAGTTTTCGTCATCAGTCCGCGTCCTTGCATAGCAGTCGAGGCGAATCTTCATAAGAGTGGCTAAATGCGATAGGAAGGTAAACCGCCAATTTGAGCCCCGGGTCATCATTGGCCTGGAATGTCGCATATTCGAAACAGATAGGACCCTCGCTCGGGTGATGAAGCCGCTTGGTTCCCGACGAGGCCGATTGAACAGCGTGAACTTTCCACCAGTGCCCGAATTCGCCGCACCCTTCCCGCACCCGTTCCAGCAATTGCACGAAAGCGCGGTCGTATGCCCAAAGATCGTACGTCGGCCGGAACAACGCGACGAGCCGCTGCGCTTCATTCGACCAACTTTCTCCGAATACGCGCCGTGCGCGGTGGTCGGTGAGCATGTAAAACAGCAGGTTCCGGTCCTCGGGAGACATCTTGTCAAACTCGAAGAGCCGAGCCGCTGCATCGTTCCAGGCCCGGATGTCCCAACGACGACCTGTGATGTACGCGGGATGCGGCAGGCTATCAACGAATCTCTCTATCGTGGAAGGCACCTTCTCGCGAAAGAACGCAGGCTGACTCTTCACATCAGCGAGACGGCGCAGGTGAGCATGCTCCACCGCGTTCAGTCTGAGTGCCCTTGCCAGGGCATCGATCGTGGTGGGCGAAGGCGCAACCGCGCGGCCCTGTTCGAGCTTGATATACCACTCGGTGCTGATTCCCGCCGCTTCGGCGACTTCCTCACGGCGCAACCCAGGGGTGCGGCGGCGCCCTCTCGCCGTTCCGCTCGTGCCCGGATCGAGCCTCTCACGCCGTGCCCGCAAAAAATTACCAAGCGCGATGTTGGGCGCGGTCAAGGCCTTGCTCCAAAGTAGCATAGTCTCATACTAGTATGATGCCGGCTCTGGAGACGATTGTCGAGGCTTCGTATTCTGCTCAGACGCGATCAAGGGAGGCGATATGAAGGCAGTGATACTTAAGGAATTTGGAACTCCGCTCCAGGTGGGCGAAGTCAATGACCCGGTGCTTGGAACGGGCGAGGTCATCGTCGACGTCGTGGCCGCGCCTGTCCTGTCCTACACAGACGAGGTTTTCAGCGGCAAGCGGCGCTACTCGCTCAAGCTGCCCACCATTCCTGGCTGCGGTGCGATCGGTCGTGTAGGAGCGGTCGGCCCCGACGCCACCAAGCTCGCAATAGGCGACTGGGTGTTCTGCGATCCGACCGTACGTTCGCGAGATGATGCCCGGACGCCCGACATCACACTGCAGGGATGGAGCGCGCGCGGCGAAGGGGGCCTCAAATTGCAGAGCTATTTCGGCAACGGCCCTTTCGCTAGCCGCATGCGGGTTCCCACCGAGAACGCCATTCCGATCGGCGCGATTGAGGAGAAAGACGCAGGTCGATGGTGCGCACTGGTAACGCTTCTGATCGCCTATGGTGGACTGCGTCGCATGGAACTGCAGGCTGGCGAGACACTGCTCGTCAGCGGCGCAACCGGGAACTTTGGCAGTGCCGCTATCGCCATCGCCATGGCGATGGGCGCGGGGCGTGTTCTCGCCGCCGGCCGCAATGCCCAGGCCTTATCCGAACTCGTCCACCGTTTCGGACAGCGCCTATGCCCCGTTCATCTCACTGGCGACGCCGAGATGGATGCCGCAGCCATGCGACAGGCTAGTCCGCAGCGGATCGACGCGGTACTCGACTTCCTGCCTCCGTCGGCGCCCGCTTCACTGGCTCGCACCGCACTCATGGCGGTGCGGCCATATGGCCGCACCGTTCTGATGGGCGGCGTCGGGATGCTGGGAGGCGAGGATCTCGCATTACCCTATCCCTGGATCATGCGAAACCTGATCACAGTTTCAGGACAGTGGATGTATTCACGCGAGATCATCCCGGACTGCATCGCGCTTGTGCGCAGTGGTCTTCTACAACTGGAACATTTCGCATTGGCCGAATTTGCGATAGAGGACATTAATCACGCGATCGACCATGCCTCGACGCACGCCGGCGCCTTCAATCTCACGGTCGTCCGTCCGTGACCCCATCGGGATAACTCATGACTTCATCAAATCTGAACGTCGTGAAGGGTGGCCCGGCTGAGCGCAGCACGGTCATTCTCATACATGCGGTCGGACTCGACCTGACCTACTGGGATCGTCAGATAGAAGCCTTGACGGCGCACCATCACGTCGTCGCGCTAGACCTCCCCGGCCACGGGCGTTCCGCGCGTGCGCCACATAGCGGCAGCATCGCCGATCTTGCAAGCGATGTGGCCACGGTGATCGACGATCTCGGTTCCTTGTCGGTGCATGTCGTGGGCCATTCCTTTGGCGGCATGGTCGCCCAACAGCTCGCAATCTCTTACCCGGACCGCGTACGAAGCCTGACCCTTGCGGCCACGGCTGCCAGCTTTTCGGACGAAGCTAGAGGCTACCTGCGCGGTCACAGTTCTGCAATACGCGCTCAAGGTATGAGCGCGGCACTCCCATCGCTACCGCTGTCGCTCGCGGACAGCACCCGCCAGCGGCGCCCCGATCTTCTCGAACGGCTCACCAAGACGATGCTTGCCATGGATCCCGACGTCTATGCGGTAGCTTGGACAGAGATTGCCAATTTCGATGCAACGGACCGTCTCAGCGGCATCCGATGTCCCTCCTTGATTCTAGTGGGCGACGAGGACCGCAACACGCCACCGGATGCGAGTGCTCCCCTCGCACGGGATATCGCGGGAGCCGCGATAGTTGTGATTGCCGGTGCCGCGCACATGCTGCCGATGGAGGAAGCGGAACGCTTCAACGAGGAACTCATAAGGTTTCTTCGAGCCGTTGAGGCCAGAGCGACCCTCGGTCTCACTTGAATTTCAGCCTAGGCTTGGGTTGTGTCCGTGTTGTCACCATATTCCCCCGGGGCGTCAGAATTTCCGTGTTCGAGGCGGGTTGAAATTCACACGAATGGTCGAACGAATCGATCCTCAGAGAGGATCGCGAACTGGCTCATGGCGACCTTCCAGTCATGAGCGGCGCGGCCCCAATCGGCAGTGATGTTGCGCAGTGCCAGCCAGATAGGCTTCGTTGCCGCTTCATTGGTCGGGAAGTGGCAGCGGGTCTTGATGATCTTGCGCAGCTGCGAGTTGATATTCTCGATGGCGTTCGTAGTGTATATAGCCTTGCGCACAGCCGGTGGAAAGGCGAAAAACGGAATCACGCGATCCCAGGCGCTGCGCCAGGCGGCGTTGACCGGCGGGAATTTCCGGCCCCATAGTCCCTCGGCAAATGTATCGAGCTCGGCCTGGGCGACCCAGTCGATGATCGTCTGTGCGGTTGGCTCGAACTCGCGGGCGAACTCCTCAGGCGTTCGGCCGGCCTTCACCAGTTCGACCATGTGGGCGCGGAATTCCAAGGGGTATGGGGTACGATGCTTGCCCATTTCGGCACCTCCTCTTCAAAAAGAATAGGTGTCCGTTTTCGCGGGTCAACTTCACATTGGCTCAAGCGGCCGGCCCTGGCATGCTGTCACTTCGGCCATGACCTCGTCAGTAGCCGAGCTAATGCAGCCGCAAGCCAAACCCGGCGCTCTAGCACGATGAGATCAGAACGTGATCGAAGCCCAGAAGGCCAAGCGCGACGCAGCGAACAGTATCGCCGACCCGAAAGAACGCGACGCCGCTCTCGCGAAGATCGACGCTGACAATGCGGCCATCGTGCAGAAGGCGCTCGACAGTGACAAGGTGCAGGCGAAAATCTCGGCCATGAACAAGCACCAGCTTACCCAGTTCAGCAACGCGGCGTTTTCCTATATGGTCGGCGTGCTGAAGGACAAGCAGCTGGCAGATGAAAGCTCCTCGCTGGTTTCCGGCGCGACTGCGAATCCGACGCTGCTCCCGCGCCTCTCGTCGCTCAAGGACGTGGTTTCGTCTGTCTCGTCGCAGGCGAGCAATTCCGCCAGAATCGCCGACGGCCTGGTCAAACTGGCTCAGTCCGGCAAGTTCAGCAAGCTGCCGACCTCTGCGTCCGATACGCCCAAGGAAATGGCGACCATGACTGTCCGCGCCGACGGAATTTTGAGCCACCGGGCCGATTGAATTTTGAGCCGGGGTGGAGGCCGGTCTGAAGCAGGACCGGTTGTGGATAAGTGTATGGGTTTCGGGGGTCGTTGTCCTCCTGCGTATGAGGGTGCGTTGCGCAGGGGAAGCTGCGAAGGGCGTAGCCCGTAGCAGATTCCCCTGCGCTTGCGAACGACGTCAGGCTGATTCGGCCGCGCTCGCGCCGTCGCCTCTGCGCTCCGCTTCGCGCGACCGGATGCGTTTCTTTGCACTGGCGCTGCTATGCCGGAAACGGTAGCTTTCGTTGCCGGTCTCCACGATGTGGCAGTGGTGCGTCAGCCGGTCCAGCAATGCCGTGGTCATCTTCGCGTCGCCGAATACACTGGACCATTCGGCGAAGTCCAGATTCGTTGTGACGGCAACGCTCGTATGCTCGTACAGGCGGCTCAGCAGATGGAACAGCAACGCCCCGCCGGCCTGGCTGAAGGGCAGATATCCGAGTTCATCCAGAATGACCAGGTCGAGACGCAGCAGGCTCGCAGCGATCCGTCCGGCGCGGCCCTGCGCCTTTTCCTGCTCCAGTGCGTTGGCCAGATCCACGGTCGAGTAGAAGCGCACGCGCTTGCCGTGGTGCATGATGCCGGACGCGCCGATGGCCGTCGCCAGATGCGTCTTGCCCGAGCCCGGGCCGCCAACCAGAACCAGGTTTTGCGCGCCCTCGGTGAACGTCATGCTGGCCAGTTGCATGACGAGTTGGCGATCGACCGGCGAGCCATCGAAGTCGAAGCCGGCGATGTCCCGATGCACCGGGAACTTCGCCGCGTTCATCTGGTGGCTGACCGAACGCACGGCCCGATCCGCACTCTCGGCCTGCAGCAGCCGTTCAAGCAGCCACTGCGAAGACGCCACCTCGACGTTACCCTGTTCGAGCAGTTCGCCCCAGCCCGCAGCCATGCCGTGCAGTCGCAACTGTTTGAGTTCGACGATCAGATCACGCATGACCGGCCTCCGGCTGTTGCAGCGCCGGGCGCAGCCCGTCGTAGCGCGATGTGTCGGCCAGCGGCGGGGTCGTCAGTTGTAACGCCGTATCGATCTTCGGCGGCATCTGCACACTGCGCATGCGCGACAGCACGTTCACCACATGTTCGACGCTCACGCGCCCGGAGGGCGCGCCTGCTCAAGTGCCAGCTCGACCGCAATCAGCACGGCGTCCAGGCCGGTTTCCGGCACCAGCGCCAGAACTTTCGCCATCACGCGCTCGCCGCCCGTTTCGCGCAGCAGCGCCCGGCGCAGGCGTTGCTGCGGCCCGGGCATGTGTAGGAACGGCGCGCCGTTGCGCAGTGCGCCGGGCTTGCGCTGGATCAGCGGGATGTAGTGCTGCCAGTCGTAACGCACCAGACCTTCGTCGGCCAGCCGTTCGTGTTCGGCCACCACGGCGTCATCGCCCACTACGGCGACGCGACCCGGATAGAGCCGCGTGCTGAGCATCTGGCCAGCAAATTCGCATGGTACCGAGTAGCGGTTGCGTCCGATCACCACCAGGCACGTCGACGACACCCGGGCCGCGCGTTCAACGTAACCGTCAAACGGTGCCGGCATCGGCATCAGATGGGCGCGCTCCTGCTCGAAGACGTCGGCAATGCTCAGCTCCAGATAGTCCGGATGCTTCACCTGCTCCCACAACGACCGGCACCGGCTCGCCAGCCATGCATTCAGATCGGCGAAACTGCCGAATCGCTGCTCGCGCGCTTCAATCCAGATACGCCGGCGGCTGTCCTGCACGTTCTTCTCGACGACGCCTTTCTCCCAGCCGCTGGCCACGTTGCAGAAGTCCGCGTCAAACAGGTAGTGCGCGCACATCACCGCAAAGCGCGAATTGACGGTGCGGCCCCGGCCTTTGTGGACCTTGTCGACCGCCGTCTTCATATTATCGTAGATGCCACGGCGGGCCACCCCGCCGAAGGCCGTGAACGAGCGCGTATGCGCGTCGAACAGCATCTCGTGACCCTGGCTCGGGTAGGCCACGAGCCAGAACGCCCGCGACGCGCACAGCTTCATGTGCGACACCTGCAGCTTGCGGTAAATGCCGCCGACAACCAGTCCTTCCTCGGACCAGTCAAACTGGAACGCTTCGCCCAGCTCGAATCGCAACGGCACAAACGCCGACTTAGAAACCGCCTTGCCTTCGCCTTGTCGCCAGCCCCGGATGAAGTCGGTCACCCACGAATAGCAGCCGTCGTAGCCGCTCGCCTTGATCTCCTGGAACAGCATCCAGGCGGTGCGCCGTTCTTTCTTCGGTCGCCGTGCATCCACGCTGAGCGCCTGCACCAGTGCCTCATGAAACGGCGTCAGCCGGGTCGACTGCGCGCGCCGCTGATACTTCGGTTCTTCCTGAACATCCATGTTCAGGTATTTGCTAATCGTGTTGCGCGACAGGCTTGTGAGACGCGCTATCTCGCGTACCGACTTGTTCTGCCGCCGCACCTTGCCAATCATGGTCATCGGGATCATCCCCAAACACCCTGCCTGAAAAACTAGCAGGATAGGTCGATTGCCCGGCTCAATTTTCAGTCGGCGCGATCCCTACAAGTGGCTCAATTTCCGGTCGGCGTAAACAAATACGGATGCCGAAGCCAGATGAACCAGCAGTTTGAAGACGGGATCGGCTCGCATGTACGCGTACCTAACTTTATTCGGCGCATATCGAGATCCTGGTGCGCAACGCACGAGGCCGACTTCTGCAATCTGGTGCTGAACCGCATTCGTGCCCAGCGCCACCTTCAACTTGGCAATGCCACGGTGGCCGATGGCGACCGACGGCAATTGGGCGCGGCTAAACCAGATCGCGCGACAAACGAATCAGGAACTCGCGCAACCATTTGTGGCCGTCGTCGGCGTGGCTCCGTACGTGCCAATAGAGCGACAGGACGATTTTCGGCAAAGCGACCGGCGGCTCGAACACGGCCAGCGGTAAAATCACTGCGCCGAAGCGAGCGAGACGCGCGGGCACGGTCGAGATCATGTCGGTCGCCGCAACCACAGACAGCAGCGGCACGAAGCTCGGCATGCGCAACTCGACCTCGCGGACCCGGCCTTGCTCGTGTAACGCCAGATCGATCGGCGTCGAGTACATGTTGGCGCCGAACGGCAGCACCTGCACATGCGGCAGTTCCGCGAAAGCATCAAGCGTCAAGCCACCATCGCGCAGGCGGGGATGATCGGCACGGGCGATAGATACGTAGCGGTCCTCGATCATCACGCGCGTGCGCAGGTTCTGCGCCGCGCTCGGGATGAAACCGATCGCCAGATCGATGTCACCATCGCTCATCCAGCTCTCCATCCTCGCGATAGGCGGCTTGAAGACGATGCGCACGCCGGGCGCCTGGCGCGCGAGCTCGAGCGACAACCTTGGCAGCAAGAACTGCTCGACAAAGTCAGTGCCGATGATCGTGAAAGTGCGACGACTGGTGGCCGGATTAAAGTCGAGAGATGACCTCTCCAGCATGTTTTCGATGTCGAGCAGAGTGCGATCGAGTTGACCAAGCAGTTGCTCAGCCTTCGCGGTCAGACTCATCCCGCGCGAGGTGCGGACCAGCAGCGGATCGTTGAAAAGCACGCGCATGCGCGCTAGCGCGGCGCTCATAGCGGGTTGCGTAACGCCAAGCTTCTCGGCCGCGCGCGTGACGTGCCGCTCCGAGAGCAACTCGCGCAGTGTCACAAGAAGATTGAGATCGACCTCACGCAGCTTCATCCCACAAGGCTAACACAGGTGCCCACTCAACCAATTTACGCGAACGGAAGCCGCGTGGACGCCAGTCCGGCGACCGCCTGACGCGTGATTTCCAGGCCATGCGCGAGGACCGATTCACGCCAGATCCGCGATACCAGCACTAACGTGTCGATCATATCGGCGCAGGATGCGATCGCGGACCGGATCCTGCCGACGCGCGTATGGCCGCCAGAAACGCATCCACGAATCGACTGTTAGCGCCATGGCGACGTCACGGCCCCGCGTGCCGAGTTCGATCACCGCGCCGATCAACGGGCGGCCGACGAGGAATTGTCTCAGCCCGGCGAATACCAGCCCGTGGTACTGCGGTCGCGCCAAGCCAAGCGGCCGCTGGCCCTTGACTCGTTCGCTTCCCCACCACGCGCACGACATTTCGCGCTCCGGGGAATCGTCGTTATTGACGCACAGGAAAAACGGCGCACCGTACTCGCCTGCCGGTATGCCAGTCGACCAGTCCGATGCATTCGGCAGCGCCCAGATGACACTCCACGCTGCCCTCCAGCGTCGGGTTCGACTACTCGCGCTGCGTGCTGCCAAACATCATCCCCTGCGAATGCGTGTACTGCCCATGTGCGAGGGTATCGAACAGCACATCGTCGCCGTGACGATCTCGGATGCGCGTGATCGCCGAAACACCCGCAGCCAGGCTCGCGCGATCCCACTTTGACGGGATCAGCCACTGATCCAGCGCGCTGTCGTGCTCGTTCAAGGGAAGTACAAGATCGAACGCGATGAAGTTGCGATCGAGATCAACTTCGTTCGTGCGAGTCTTATGTGCGAAGCCGTATGGATTCAGTGCGTGAATCATCAACATGCCGACGTCGTCCAGAAGCTTGCGCGCCGACGACAACAGTAGCCATCCGACTTGCAACGCCGAACCGGCTGGGCCCTCGAGGCCGTGCGTATCGCTGATGGCAACCAGCACGCGTCGTGCGGTTGGCGCCCCGAGTTGGGCGACGTCGATGCTGAGGAACGCGCCATGCCGGCCGCTCGCACGCGCATGCGCATGGCGGGTCACGCGCGCGTTAACGGCTCGCGCTCCCGTAGTGCACCGGTCCTCGCGGACGCGTAGTCCTCGGTGAAGCAGTCCCAGTAACTGTGTGCGTCACCGGCCAGACCATAAAGGCCGGGTGCCGGGGCGTCAGCGCGAGGCGCGCGGTTCGAGTTCATATTCGCGTCCACGAAGTAATCATTGGTCAAACTGGATCACCCCCGAATTCAGGCAACGAAGACTAGTGCGACACCCATCGCATGTCGAGCCTCGACCATCACCGAGCGTTCGTTCAGCGTGCAAAACGGAATGTGGCTGCACGTCAGGACTTCGCGCGTCGCAAACAACGATCGCGTGGCGAAACGTAATGCGACCATTTGCTCGAGTGCGTTGGCGCCGCCGTAACCGTATCGCCGGCGCACTAGCCGTGCCGGGATGAACGACAGGCGGGTCGGACCGGCGTCGATGTGAGTGGTATCGATGCCCGACTGGCTCATGCCGAACGCCTGGCCGTAGAGCGAAGCGGCATTGCGCGGGTTCTCGCTACTGATATCCACGCCGATCAGCTCGGTGACGCCGTTCGCATGATGCCGCCACTCGTCGCGCCAGACGAGCTCCGGCGTGTAATGATGGCAATAGAACAGCCGCGCGTTGGCAATCCAGTCGGCCCGCAACCGGAAGATCCGGAAGCGCGCACTCGCGATCCCAGCCGCGTGGGCAACCGGCCGATCTAAATCGGCTGGGGGGCCATCGAGCAGGCCCAGCGTTGACCAGCGCGCCGCCACCTTGTCCGGCTCGCCGCCGCCCAATGCCAGCGCACGCAATCCGACTGGCGCGTCGACCAGATCGGACGGCGGGCACGCGTTATCGCCGACGAAGCCAAGCAGTTCCAAATAAGTGCGACCGAAAATCGCCAGATAATTGCTGGTACCAACCGAATGGTGGCCGCGATGCGTCAGATCGAAGCCGAGGCGCCGGTACAGGTGCCGGGCTTGGTCGAGACCATTGCGCACGTTGATGACAGCGTGATCGACGGTGCTGGCAGTCACGATCATCGTTGCGAAGTGAAGCAGACCTCGCCCCGCGGAGTGTCGAGCACGGCGACAAAACCCGCAGCGACGGCCCCCTGCACGTCGATCTCGATGCCGATGGCGTCATAGATCCGCGCCACTGCGCGCGCCTTTGGATGCTGCACGGCAAACTGCTTCAGCGTCGCCCCGCCCGGCGTCGTGGCCGCTGGATGCGGCGAGCCTTGCCAATCGATTGCGAACGGAATCGCCGCACCGAATTCAGCGTGACTGAACTTCGCTATAGTCCATGCCAGCCGTACGCCGTCCGGTCGCGTGCGTGACATCGGACGCCGCTCGATGACGCTGAGACCAGCTTGCTCGGCTGCCGCACACGCTGCTTCGAGATCGAGCGTTTGCACCATGTAGCTGAGAATGGTCGGCTGTGCCAATGCGGCGATCGCTGCAGCCAGCCCGCCGCGGGATTCGGGTTGAGCCGGATCCGGCGCAACGATTTCAAAAAAGCTGCTCGGACTAAGGCCAGACAAGCGGTTTCGCGTCCCAAAGCCCGCATGGCTGCCGCCGGTCACCGGTGCAATACCGGTGAGGGTCTCGAACGACGCGCACGCCGCATCCAGATCGGGCGCGCCCCAGGCAATGTGATCGAGTAACATTGTTGTCATTGGAAAGTCCTTAATTTGATTGATCGAGTTGATCTGACCGCGACGCTTACAGAAACAGCTCGTCGGGATCGCCGTTAAGCATGGCCTGCCCGACCGCTTCAAAATGGGCTGTGCGCGACTGCAATTGCTGCGATAGCGTATGGATATCGCGGAAGCGCCGCTCGAACGCGCTACCGACGAAGATCGCCGTAGTGCCGGCGCCCCGATATGCGGCGTCGGCCACTTCCACCGCGGTCTGGATCGCGTGGGTCGCCGCCAGGCGCACGCTCAACCGGTCGTCGAGCGCGATCGGCCGAATCTCGTCCGCGCGGTGCCAGACCGTCTTCAGGACGTCAATCAACCATGTGCGCGCCGCTCCGAGCCGGGCCTCGAGGCGCGCATATTCGCCTTGGACGACAGGATCATCGGCGAGTCGCTTGAGACCTCGCGGCGTCTTATGGGTCGCGAGATCGGCGAATGCGTCGAGCAGTCCGCGCGCCAGTCCCAGCGCGACCGCGGCCACGCCGACGGCGTGCAGCCCCTGTGTGGTGAATGCATAAAGGGGGCCGGGCTCTTGCCGCAGCGACGGGTCCTCGCCGAAAGTGCCGCTAAACGCTTCTGGAATGAACAGATTGTCGACCCGATAGCCCTCGGAGGCAGTACCGCGCATCCCGAGCGTGTGCCAGTTGTGCACCGGCTCGGTATGAGACTTGCGGAACAACAGCGAACGCACCGTCGGACGGCCGAAGCGATTCAGACGCAGCGCGCCGTCCGGCTCGACCACCTGGCAATGCGCGGCGAGCCAGTCGGCTTGACGGCTGCCACTGCAGAAATTGGCCCCTCCATTGATCCGGTAACCGCCCGGCACGGCAAGCGCCTTGAACTGATGGGGTGGACCCGATGCGACGATCGAGCGCGGATCGCCAAAAATCTCCGCGGCAGCTTCATGTGGAATGTACGGAACGATCAACGTGTGACTGTTGGCGACATACATGTTCCAACCGACTGCGCCATCGTGTCGACTCAGTTCTTCGATGACCTCGACATAGGTCCAAGGCGTCGCTTCCTCACCGCCGATCGAGCGCGGCAGCAGGATACGCGCGATTCCCGTGGCGTGGATCCGTTCGAGCAGCGCGTTCGGAAAATCCTGAAGCCGCTCGATTTCGTCGGCCAGCGCATCGATCAGCGGCCCCAGATCGCGAGCTCGCTCGGTCGCGTTCTGCGCAAAGGTTCGGGGTAGCACAGCTTCCAATCTCAGTTCTCCTATCAATAGATGATGCGCGGTAGGGAGTTTAATATCGGCGCATCATTGCACAACGCACACCCAGCAATCACCTGATACCCCTCAAGCATATCGGCGCGCGTCACGCTTTTTACTCTGGCGCTGCCTCTTCGCGGTGTGGCAAGGTCAGCACGATCAGCGCGGCGACCACGACCAGCGCCGAGATTGCCAGCAACGCACCGGTGAAACTACCGGTCGAATGCTTGATGCTACCCATCATATAGGGCCCGACAAAACCACCGAGGTTGCCGAGCGCACTAATAATGGCGAAGCCGCCAGCGGCTGCGGCGCCGGACAGAAACGCCGCGGGCAAGGTCCAGAACACCGGCAGTGCGGCAAACACGCCAAAGCTCGTCACCGACAGCGCAATCATCTTGGCGACCGGATCATCGAGAAAGGTCGATGCG
The DNA here is from genome assembly GCF_003268775.1 of Paraburkholderia unamae. Classification (GTDB taxonomy): domain Bacteria; phylum Pseudomonadota; class Gammaproteobacteria; order Burkholderiales; family Burkholderiaceae; genus Paraburkholderia; species Paraburkholderia unamae. Next base: position 55,747 of record NZ_QLSU01000024.1, on the reverse strand, counting down.
GCCAGCGACACACCGGCGATCAGAATGCCGAGGCCGACGTGTTCCTTGCGTTCACGCAATCGGTCGGAGCGTCGTCCCCACCAGATCGAGCCAATGGTGCCGAGAAGATACGGGACTGCGGTGACGAAACCCACCGCAGTCAGGCTCAAATTGAAGTCACGGACGATCTGCGGCATGAAGATCGCCATGCCAGAGATCGCCGCCGCCATGCCAAAGCACACACAGGACAACAACAAGACCCGCGTGTCGAGCAACGCTTCCCGCACGCCGTAGTTCTTGAGTGCAACGCGCAAACGACGTTCCGTTGCCATACGCTCAGTCAGCCAGTCGCGCTCGGCCGGGGAAAGCCAGCGCGCATCCGCCGGCCGGTCCGCCAGATATTGCAGCACGAGAAAGGCGAGTACGAGCGTTGGGCCCCCTTCGATGACGAAAAGCCACTGCCAACTCGCCAGTCCGGCAACCCCATCCAGATGTTTCATCAGCAGTCCGGACGCGGGGGCGCCAAGCACTGACGAAAACGGCACTGCCGCCATGAAGTAGCCGATGACCCTGGCTCGGTAGTTCGCGGGAAACCACAGCATCAGGTAATAGAGAATGCCCGGAAAGAAGCCGGCCTCGGCCGCGCCGAGCAACATACGCAGCACGTAAAACACCTCAGTGGCCGCCAGATGCGTGGCCGCTGCGATCGACGGAATTGCCGCCATTGCGATGGACAACACGCCCCAGCTGAACATGATCCGAGCGATCCATTTGCGCGCTCCGACGCGCTCCAGCAGCAGATTCGACGGCACCTCGAAGATGAAATACGTGAGGAAGAAGACGCCCGCGCCAAAGCCGAACGCCGCAGCATCCAGGCCGAGGGTGTGATTCATCGTCAACGCGGCAAAGCCGACGTTGACACGATCGATGTAGGCAAAAAAATAGCATACGATCAAGAACGGCACTAAGCGGATGGTCGCTTTCCTAATTGTTGTGCTTTCCAGCAAATTCATTCACCTGCCTCCAATTTGCAAATATCGTTTCGGCCGAGACCGACTACGCCGGGTCCGACTCAAGCATGGTCTGAACGATAGTCTCGCCCGACCGATCGGCGCCATACGCGCCAAAAGATGATGCTCATAAACCGTATTGATGGCAGGAACGGGCCAGTACATGCGCGACTCCTCGCGTATGACGGGTAACCCCAATTGCGCGGGTACCGCGACGCCATACACGCGATTTATGCGTCGTATATTTTTTACGTGATGGCGAGAGGGCACAGGCTCGCACTATCGTGCTTCTGAACGACTGGCGCGACACCGCAACGACGGTGTGTACGAACTGGCGTTTTGATCCCTCACTCGCTAGCGGAGACCAATGAAAAAGACCCTTGCCACCCTCGCCGCGCTGAGTAGCGTCAGCGTCGTCGCTCATGCGCAGCAGAGCATCACGCTATACGGCATCGTCGATGCCGACCTTAACTACATCAATCATGTCGGTGTCGCGCAGACTCCGGCCAGCGCAGGCCACCCGGCGACCCTCACGAACAGGTCGCTGCTGAGCCAGAGCGGCAATGGCTACCAGGCGAATCGCTGGGGTCTGAAAGGCAGCGAAGACCTGGGCGGCGGAAACAAGGCCTTTTTCCAGCTCGAAAATGGCTTCAGCATCAATACCGGCGCGTTCGCCGCGAGTGGTAGCGAATTCAATCGGCAGGCTTTCGTCGGACTGTCCAATGCGCGCTACGGAACGGTATCGCTCGGTCGTCAATACGACGCTATGTTCGACCTGGTGGTGCCGTACGGCCCCTGCTTCTATTTCGGCAGCTACGTGTCGGACTACGCGGGCGACATCAGCGAATACGATGGCTACGCGCGGGTGAACAACGCAATCAAATACCGCACGCCGACGTTCGGCGGGGTCACCGGCGAGGTGCTATACGCACTCGGAGGCGTGGCGGGTTCGCTGAGCCAGCAGGGTACGTTGAGCGCAGCGCTTCAGTATGACAACGGTACGGTCGGCGTCGGGATCGGATACCTGCGTTCAGACAATTCCGATTCACCCTCCAACACCTGGAACGGTACCACCGCGGGCAACTTCGCCAGTTCAGTCACCTACGGGTTCGCCGGTGCGAAGCGCGTTCAATTGGTCGACATCGCCGGTGTCTACCGTTTGAACGCATTGTTGCTCGGCTTGAATTACGGCTATGTCAATTACACGCCATCTGGGGTGTCGCTGTTCAAACGCACGCTAACCTATAACTCGGTCGGTGCCAGCGCCTTTTATCAGATCACCCCGGAACTCGGCTTAGGGCTAGGATGGAACTACACGCGCGGCACCTCGATCGACGGCATCGCGTCGCGTCCGTACTATGAGGCGTTCACCGTCAGCAGCAACTACAACCTGTCGAAACGTACGATGCTGTATGCGGCCGCATCCTATCAAGCGTCAGGCGGCAAAACGCTCGACGCCTACGGCAACATCGTCACCGCGACCGCGTCAATCGGCGATTCGGCCACGGGCTTCTCGTCGGGTTCGACCTCGCAGTTCCTGGCACGCATGGGCATTCGTCATCTGTTCTAGGGCGCTGGGCACACCAGCCAAACGATGCTGTGTACAAAATATTGGCCGCCTCGATTTTTATTAATATTTTAGTTATGCAAAAAAACTCCGCGAACTTAGATACCCTTCGTTTAGCTGTTCAACCCGCCTCGTTCGAGATCGATTCGATCACCCGTCGACAGTCGTTTCGTAACGCGATGTCGCGTCTGGCTGCCGGCGTCAACATCGTGACCACCGATGGGCTAGCCGGTCGCGCCGGCTTTGCCGCCACTGCGATATGCAGCGTGACCGATACTCCGCCGACACTGCTGGTCTGTCTGAATCGGAACTCGTCCGCCTTCGCCGCTGTGAATGGCAATCGCACTCTGTGCGTAAACGTGCTCGACGACAGCCATGCCGATCTGTGCCGGCTATTCGGCGGCGGCACGCCGCTCACGCAGCGGTTCAGTTCGGGGGCGTGGGGAGTCGGCGACGGCGGCTGTCCGCGGCTCGACGGTGCGCTGGCGTCGTTCGACTGCCGTATCACTTCGATGACCTCGTGCGGCACGCATGTGGTGCTGTTATGCGAGGTGAATACCGTGATTACCCACGAGGGCGGCTCCGCGCTGATTTACTTTGCTCGGGGATATCATACCTTGGCGGCCTGCCAAACTGACACGAGTTCGTCATAAGTACGCTCGTTGGGAGATATCGAACACGCCAACGTCGCGAGCGCAGCGCTCACTACGGCCTTGTCAGGTTGAAGGTGGCGCTGGGTAGAATGGCGGAAGGAAGAAGAACCCCTCGCCGTATCACGGCTTCCGTTTTCCGGCTGCGATCCTCAGCGGTGCGGCGCGCTGGTACCACCGCTTGAACGTGAGCCTGCGCGACATCGAGGAATTGCTGCTCGAGCGCGGCGTGACTGTTACGTACGAGTCGGTGCGCAACTGGTGTGATCGGTTCCGCACGATGTTCGCCTGCCGGGTGAAAGCGGTGCGGCCGCGCACGGGCACGAGGTGGCATCTTGATGAGCTGTTCGTGAAACTGCGCGGTGAGCCTATGTCTTGTGGCGCGCGGTGGATGAGCACGGTGTCGAACTAGATATGCTGCTGCAAAAGCACCGCGGCAAGTCCGCTGCAAAGCGCTTCCTAACAAAGGTGCTGCGCCCGTACCCGGCGCCGCGCAAGATTGTCACTGACGAGCTGCGCCGCTATCCGGCGGCAAAGGCCGATGCGCCGGCGTGAGAGCCAGATGCAGGGTTTCCGTGATCCGCAGCGCACACAGTACTTTCTGTCTTGCTTCGGCACGCTCCGTCGGCACTTCGCGTTGCCCCGGCACACGAGAGAGCAGGTGATCATCGCGCCTCACTGCGGGCACGCCTGGCCAGCCGGTTACAGCACTTTCGGGTCGACCAGCAACTGCAACGGGGTACGTTCCGGCTGAAATGCGCGATTGCGAGCCTCGCGCACGAGTTCCTCACCGAGCGCGTTCCGCTGCGCGTGCGTAAGCGACGTGGCACCTGCCGGGCGGTGAACAGATACCACAGGCCAATCTGGCCGATCACGCTGTTGAACCCTCCTTCGACGACGAACATGTCTGCCAGCCATGCAGGCCGGCAAGCCCGTCGAGTTCGAGCAACGCGCGTACACCGGACCACCGAAAATGAATGTGAACGACAAACCAGCATTCGCAGTCTTATCCGGTCGCGGGCGGGAATGCTTTTCGAGGATGCCTACGTGCCTCGCGCGAACTGCAGACAGTCACCTTGACTCTTTTGAGCGGTAGTGTGTAACCAAAAAGTCCCGAAACCACTTGTGCCCTTCATCGTCATGGGTCCGCGCATGCCAATAGAGGGAAATGGGGATCGGAGCGATGTCCAGAGGCGGTCTATGAACCCTCAAAGGCAAGATCCGTTCGCCGAAGCGCGCCAGCCGTTCGGGAACAGTAGCAATGAGATTGGAGTTTGCAACAACAGAAAGCAGCGGCACGAAGCTGGACTGCCGCAGCGCTACACTTCTCCTTAAGCCTTTCGCCTGCAGTGCCTGTTCTATCGGACTCGAATACATATCCTTGTCGAACGGGAAGACCTGCGCGTGCGGCAACGTTATATACTCGTCCAGAGAAAGGAAATCGCCCCGCACCCCACTGTGTCCATCCCGCGAGATACACATGTACCGCTCTGTCAACAACAACCGCGTATATAAGCTGGGTGCAGCGCTAGGGATGCAGCCAATTGCCAAATCAATTTCGCCCTCGCCCATCAGTGCGTCGAATCTCTGCAATGGAGGCCTCGAGACGATCGTTGCGTTTGGGGCGACGATTGCCAAAGGCGTGATCACCTCCGGCAACAGGATCTGCTCCACAAAATCCGTCCCGATGATGGTGAAAGCACGGTGGCTTTCCGCCGGATCGAAGTGGCCCGGTGTCGACAAAAGATTGTCTATTTGAAGGAACACCCGGTCTAGATTTTCGAGCACCATTTCTGCACGCCGAGTCAGGCTTAAACCGCCCCCGGTCCGGACAAGTAAAGGATCCTGAAATACTTCCCGCATTCTCGCCAGCGATGCGCTCATGGCTGGCTGTGTAATTCCCAATTTCTCAGCTGCCCGCGTCACATGCCGCTCCAGTAGCACTTCACGCAGAGCAACAAGCCGATTCAGGTCAATTTGGCGCAGATTCATTCGACGAGCGTATCATGGTGGAGCCTATGGGCTACTATCAAATTCAGCTTTGCAAATGATGTGCTGAGTGCCTGATCCAAGAGGCCGCTTTCAGAATATCCCAATATGGGTGCAGCTCTCTTACACCGTCGCCAGGCCAGTGCAACGTCCGGGATGAGGCGGCACAGCCGGTGTAGACTGAAATCTCGACCTCGCTGACGCAGAGAACAAGATGGGTGCGATTACGGGGAGTTTTGCGCGGATGCCAGCATGCTCCTGCGCGACCAGCCGTGCGGAACTGCCGCTCGGCTGTTGCAACACGTCATCGCATGGGGAAACGGTCGCAACATTGTTTGCGCCTTTCTGCTTGGTGACAATGAAACGTTGATCGAGGAAGAGTTTGATCCGTTCCACCTCCAATGGCATGATTGGTCCGAGGCTTTTCAACGCTGGCGCGTTGTGCCCGAATTCGAACGGTTCGACGAGACCGGGCACTGGATCCGCGAGCCGCCCCCTTTCGAAACGGGTCATGTCGACTGGGATGCCGGGCAAGCGGCCGTGCAGGCGAACGGCAGGCCTGCGCCTCGCGGGCTGAAAGGCGCGCAAGAACCACTACCTATTTCGATCGCCGACCAGTTTCCCGACCATACTACCCTTCCCCGCTGCTCGCTCCGGTGCGAGCCCGACGATCCGTATTGCGGCGCAGGTAGCAATATTCAGTATATTCGGTCGCGATGGATACAAGAGACGAAGGAATTGTCAATTTACTGACGCGAGTATGCACAGACATAGTATTGGTAGGACTCCTTTCGATAAGGGTGAGATTTCAGCCGGCTCAGTGACGGTCAACCGGAACCGGCTGGCCAGGCGTGCCCGCAGTTATGCGCGATGATCACCTGCTCTCATCGTGTGCCGGGGCAACGCGAAGTGCTGACGGAGCGGGCCGAAGCAAGACAGAAAGTGCTGTGTGCGCCGCGGGTCACGGAAACCGTGCATCTGGCGCTCACGCCGGCGCATCGGCCTTTGCTGCCGGATAGCGGCGCAGCTCGTCGGTGACAATCTTGCGCGGCGCCGGGCCACCTTCAACCTGACAAGGCCCGTGATACATCCCGCGCAACCCGTACTCACCAATCGGGAAAGCAGTTGACCACGTGCATGACCCGCAGCATCGCCTACGCCTTGGCTCATCACGCCGACCACGGCCATCAGGACCGCTCCGGAGTGCGTGCACCACACCGGCCAGCATCCGGAAGGCCGAACGCGTGCTCATTTCACGCGCCGCGCCTTCGCGCCGCACCAAATCCGTACTGGAAAGGACGTTCCCGACCTCCCGGCGTGGCGATATGCCAGGACAGTGGGTACTGGGCTAGCTATCAGGGAAGAGAAAGTCATGGACAACATGACACGTGTCGGCGTGAATCTGTGAAGAACGTCATCACGCGGCCTGACGGAGCCAGTTGCCACATCAACCGGTGGTTGTCGCCAACAAGCTCGCGAGAGTCCGGTGGATAATTCTGGCCCCAGAGCAATCGCACGATCCGGGTATATGGGGCCGCGCCCCGGAACCGCGGCGCCCACACACCGCAACCGGGCAACCGGACAGATGAACAATCTGGCGTCTAACCGTTGGCCACAAAAGGGAACCCGACACACGAGGACTCAACAGGCATAGCCGACAAGGCCCCAGGCGCTTCATCGATTTGCCGCATTCTGGATCGACCTCCAGTTGCGCGATCGGGGCCTGGCCACGGCAATGTTAGTGCTCAGCCAGGTCGCCCATATGCGCTCACAACTCTCGCTTAAAGAAGCGTTCGAGCTCCCGGGCACAATCCACCATTTCAATCCCCATCTGCTCAAGCTTCTTCTCTGGAAGAAGCTTCGGGGGCCCCCCGCATACGAAGCTCAAGACGTTGTCCCGGTTCAGGTCGAGCGCCACCGGTACAGCAACCTCACTTAAGTGTGGCTTCCATTCGGCTTGTTCAAAGCAGTAACCGTTCGCGGCAACCGAGCGCAACGACCGGTCAATACTTTTGCTGATTGAACGCCAGCCGTCCGTATGTTGGGTGCTCATTTTCTCCAGCAAGAGTGTTCTGGCTGCAGGCAACAATCCTGCGAGGTATGCATGACCAGACGCTGTCTGCGCAATCGGTACGCTTGCGCCCACCCAGGCGCGCAGTTGAAAACCCGGGTCATTTTCCATGGCCTCGACAGTGGTCATTTGGAAGCGGTCTCGCATGGCAAGAAGCAGGGTAGTACCGGGGGGCGCCGAAAGTCTCTGCATCAGCGGGCGTATCTGCAAGCGAATATCAAGCCGAGACAAAAAAATATGCGCAAACGAAAGTACGCCAGGCGCAAGAAAGTATCCGCCCGACTTCGGATCGATAGCGACGTAACCCATGTCGGCAAGCGCGTGAATCAGACGGGAAACCGTCGCCTTCGGCAAACCCGTGCGTTCGGCGACTTCCTTGTTTGCCAGTGGGCCATTATCAGACGAACGAAACGCCTCAAGTACTCGGATTCCACGCACCAAGGTCGCAGCGGCGCGCGTTTCAGCCAGGTCAGAGCCCCCATCATCTGCGTGTGCCTTTCCGGCGACTGGTTCGGATTTTGACGATCTTGGCATGTCTCTCTGACTCCCGGGGCCGGCCCACATGGGCCTTCTGGGCGCCCCGTTTTCGAATTTACTCTATGGAAATTGCTGCTGCGATAGCAACTGAGTAGTATGCCACAACACAGTCTGTATGCCATCCAGATGTTGCGGCACAAAAAGGAGGGACCCTGCCGCGGCAAAGCGCGGCTCACATAGCGTAGATTCGAGCCCCCTGGAAAAGCTCGGCCAGCTTAGAAGTCGTGCGTAATTCCAAGCCCCAAATAAACCGAAGACCTTGCCCCGGTCGCCAATGGAGTCCCTGTGTCGAGCGCAGATCCCCAGGCGTTAAACCGCTCATAGATTGAAACGAGCTGAACTGATGTACGTTTTGATAGCAAGTACGTCGGCACAAGATAAAACTTGTCGGCAACCTGGTCAGGCAAGCCGTCCTGTGTGCGCTTGCCATGATAATAGGCCACAACCAGTTCGCTCGTCGGGGTCACAAACCAGTCTGCGCCTGCTGCATACACCTGGGTTTTCATGTTCCGGTATGGCTGTGCAGGGGTCGAGAGGCCGCTTTCGATCCTGTTCTCTGTGTAACTGGCCTTGAGTGTGAGCGTGCCGATCTTGTATGAGAGGCCTCCGGCGACTGCCCGGAACGGAATGCCGGTCGCATCCTTGTACTGCATGTATGAACCGCGAACGGAAAGTGCGGCACCATCGTAACCAAGCAAGAAACCATATGCGCTGTTTGCAGAGAAGTTTCCTGGCGCCCCACCAAACGCGTACAAGGCACCACCACTCAGGCCGTTCCCGGCTTTAAAGACATATTTGGCTGCGTTATCCACACGGTCCAGACTCGCTCCGGATACACCTGGATTTGGGCCGAAATTATTCTGGATGACAGTTCCGGGCCCTCCGAGATAGCCAAACCGGACATTCATATTTGTGGCAGCGGCTCGCGCGCTCAATGGATCCACGACGTAGAACGTGTCTGCGAGCGTATTGACCTGTCGGCCGAACGTTAGACTACCCCACGTGTTGCTCGTCACTCCGACAAACGCATTGCGATCGAAGAGCTTTTGCTGACTGGCTTGTGAGCCCGAATTCACGACGATCGTGGATGCCATATTGAAAATCGTAGACCACCCTCCACCCAGGTCCTCACGACCACTGATACCCCAAAGCGATGGGAGCCAAACACTGGAGTTCATGGCCTGAACCGTTCCACCTGGTGATCTGTTCGTCTGGTTCACAAGCCCGGTATCCAGCCGCCCAAAAAGCGTAATGCCAGAGTTCACATATTGCGCATTTGCAATGCCAGACCATAAACCGATTATTAGCAATGCTAATTTGCTTACCATTTCCGTCTCCTTCATACTTTTTTTAATGAACTACAGCTACATCACGATCTTTTTAAATTGATTCCCTTCTACCTCTATTCAGCGCGACCCCGTCGACCTACAATGGTTGATGGTGACGATTAAATTGTCGAATCCTTTCCAAGATAAAACACGAGACTGCGCAATGCATATGCCAGGCAACCCATCGCCAGATAGGAGAGCATCAGCATGAAAAGTGGTGCGCAGAGTCCATAGATCGTTGTCGTCCAGACCAAGATGAGGGGCAGAGGACCGCCAAACGCCGCGACTCCAACGTTATATGCCAATGCGTATCCTGTCTGGCGTACCGCCGTTGGAAACATCGATGAAAGCAGTCCGGGAATCGGGGCGACAACCGCGCCACTGGCGATTGCAACTGGGACGATTGCCCAGATCAACGCTTGCGGATCACCCCCCAACGCCCTGAGGTTGCTGAATAGCCACGCGCTCGTCAGCGCTGCAACCAACGCCCCGATTCTCATTGTTTTCGCCCAACCGAACCGGTCGTACAGCAAGCCCCAGACCGGCAGGGAAATCATGATGCCCACCACGGAAGACAAACTGGCCGCAAGAGAATCGGCATGTGTAATACCCATTTGAGTTTCAAGCAGTGACGGCCAATATTGAAAATAGATTACATTTGTTATCGTCATGGCAAAAATCGCTAAAAATCCGAACAAACACGATTTTTGATGATCGCGAATGACGCTCCTGGTCGGCGTCGTGCAAATGTTCGCCGTTCGACTTCTCATCTCGACGAATAATGGCGACTCTTCAAGCGACTGGCGCAGGTATCCTGACATCAATCCGAACGCACCACCGATCAGGAAAGGGACACGCCACGAAAGAGACGGGAAATCGGGGACAACGGAGGCGATGAAATCTGCAACCATTGCTGCAGCCGTGCCAAGGAGAAAACCACCGTATGCCATTGACTGGAGAACCCCCCCGGCAAACCCGAGTCTCCCCGAACGTGCGTGCTCGGATACAAACACCGCCGCAGAAGGAAGTTCCCCGCCGACAGCACAGCCTTGGAGCACCCTCAGCAGAAGGAGTAACAGCGGAGCACACCAGCCGATGCTAGCGTACGTGGGCAACAGGCCAATCAAAAGAGTCGACGCTGACATTAGCGTCACCGTAAAAATGAAGAACCGCTTTCTTCCGAATCGATCAGCGTAGTGGGCGATAACAAGACCGGCCAAAGGCCTGATCACAAAGCCGATCGAATAGATACCAAAGGTTTGGGCTAGACGAAGACCACCTGATAGCCCGGCGGGAAAGAAAGCTGCGCCGATCTTGGTCGCCAGGTAGACGTACACGACAAAGTCGTAATACTCGAGCATCGCACCAAGCGAAGCCAGGGTGAGATTGCGTCTAAACCTTCCGATACCCTCTCCTGCCGCGGCAGGATCGTCTGGCCTGCCAAGCTCCGCCCGGGCGTTCGGCAGTGAGGCCTTTGATGAGTCCTGGATCATGTCGTGTCTCCTGTAACCTCTTATGAAACTTGCGTTTTATATGTTGGAACTCCGTTTCACTCGAGAAACGATGGTATTCCGCGTTTGGTGCACTGTCAATCAGCGAACACATCAAGGCATGGTTCGTGTGCCGCCCGTTGCTCCGGTGAACTGATCGCTTCCTCTCGGTCGATTCGTTCGAACACATACCGACACTTTTCCTGATCACCGTCTTGCTTGTGCCGGACGGGGCTGCTGAGCCTCAAAATCCGCGACGCCGACAGCAAAGCATGCGAAACCGGGTGCGCCGCCATCCATTCGTAACTCCTGTCGACGCACGACGATCGCGTTGACAGCACCCGTTTCAACGCTCTAAGATAAAAAAATAAATATGAAACGTTGTTCCATTTAATGAAACATGAACTGGGTGCCACCATGCTTGAAGTACGGATCATTGCCTCTGGGCTGCGTTTTCCCGAAGGTCCTGTTGCACTGCAGGACGGGAGCGTGCTTGTCGTCGAAATCGAGCGGGGAACATTGACCAGGGTTTTGCCAACCGGAGAAACGCACGTCGTTGCCAATCTGGGTGGGGGGCCAAATGGAGCCGCCATTGGGCCGGATGGTCGCTGCTATGTTTGCAACAGCGGCGGCTTTATGTTCCACGAAATCGACGGTGCAACTTTACCGGGGCTCACGCCTGCCGATTACACAGGCGGCTGGATCGAAGCGGTTGATCTTGAAACAGGCGTGCGCGAAGTTCTCTACAGGAACTGCGGCAATAATTCCCTTCGTGGTCCGAACGATATCGTTTTTGATGAACATGGCGGATTCTGGTTTACCGACACGGGAAAGGTCACGGCACGGCAACGTGATCGTGGTGCGGTGTATTACGCTCGCACGGACGGTTCGATGATCAGGCAGGTCATTTTTCCGTTGGACGGGCCAAACGGAATCGGCCTGTCCCCCGACAATCGCACGCTGTACGTGTCCGAAACGTGGACTGGACGCGTCTGGTCCTATGAAGTAACCGGCCCTGGCGAAATACGGAAAACCGTTGGCGGAGTGCCGTGGGAGCGGGGCAGCCTGCTTGTAGGTCTTGGAGGCTACTCAGTCCTTGACTCGATGGCAATCGACATTGAAGGCAATGTCTGTGTCGCAGACATCCCTTATGGCGGAATCACCGTCATTTCACCTTCAGGTGAGGTCATCGAACGACACCCACTGCCCGACCGGTTCGCGACGAATATCTGTTTCGGTGGGCCGGGACTTCGTACAGCGTACATCACCCTCTCGTCAACCGGAAAGCTGGCGTCAGTCAACTGGCCTCGCGCAGGGCTGCCGTTGCACTGGCTCAACCGGACAGAGCATCCCGTCGCTGAGTGCGATCAGATTGACCACCCGTCCGGGTCACGAGCGTCTTGAGGTTTGTCGGGATTCCCGGCCGGACGTAGGTGTTTGAAAATTATGACAGGAGGCAAAAAATGGATATCAACGGAAGAACTATCCCATGGCAGAACCTGGATCAATTGATCCGCGAGAAGGCGGCGAAGCATGGAGACAAGGTATTTGCTGTGATAGACGGAGACGACCTGACCTATCGGGATCTGGAGATCACTTCACGAAAAGTCGCATTTCGTCTCCTTTCAAAGGGCATCAAAAAGGGGGATCGAGTTTCGACCCTGCTATTCAGCTGCACGGAACTTATCATCACCTGGTTTGGCGTCGCCCGAATGGGTGGAATCTGGACACCGCTCAACTCGGGACTTGTCGGCGCTGATCTTGAACACACGTTGCGCGATTCGGGTGCGAAAATACTCGTGACCGATACCGAAGGCTTGGACAAGATTGAGCGCCTCGACCCGGAACTGCGGCACCAGTTTTCGACGTACTGCATCGATGGCGGGCGGCGTGGCTACGCCTCGTTTGCCGAACTGCTTATGGGTGAAGAAGCCGACCAGCCTCTGCCCGTGGTCGCCGCAGGAGACCCCGCCGTCATCCTGTACACCGGTGGGACCACCGGGCTCCCCAAAGGGGTGGTCCTGTCATCCATTTCGCTCATCTACGCCGGCATTCGGTACGGCGAGGCCTTTGATGTGCGCCCCAATGAACGACACTTTACGACTCTGCCCCTATTTCATGCAATCGCGGTTCAGATGGCTTTGGTCGGCCCGTTGATGTACGACATGACAACTGTGATCGATCGGCGTTTCAGCGCATCGAACTACTGGCAGCGAGTGAGGGAGACCCGCGCGAATGTGATCGACCCCATCGGCGCAATGCTGACCATGTTGTGCCAGCAGCCCGAACACGCGCAAGACGCCCAACATGATGTAAGAGTCGCGATCGGGGTGTGGAACCAAATTCCGGCAGAAATTCCGGCGTTGTTCAAGCAGCGTTTCGGCGTTCCAATGGTTGATGTCTATGGTTTGTCCGAAGGTGGGGGAGCATTGATCACCACCAACCGGCTTTCTGACTACACAGCTGGTTCCAACGGAAAATGCCACGGCTGGTACGACATTGCCATTGCCGATGAGCACGGCATTCCAGTGCCCACCGGCGAAGTTGGAGAGCTCCTGCTGCGACCGCTTTACCCCCATCTGTGCATGATTGGCTACCACAATGCGCCACAGAAGACGCTGGAATCCTTTCGCGATCTGTGGCTGCATACCGGAGACCTCGCGCGTGTTGACGCCGATGGCAATATGTTTTTTGCTGGGCGTATGGCGCACTGGATACGGCGCCGAAGCGAAAATATTTCCGCATATGAGATCGAGGCCGTCTTGAGGAACCATCCAGCGATAGCGGACGTAGTAGTGGTTGGTGTCCAGGCCGAAATTGGCGAAGACGATATAAAGGCCTTCATCATACCCATTCAGGGCGAGCGCCCCATCGCTGCCGAGCTTGTTTCATGGTGTCGAGAAAAGCTTGCAGCATTCAAAATCCCTCGCTACATCGAGTTTATCGATGCGTTTCCCCGTTCTTTGGCCAAAGGCGAAATCGAACGCGGGGTACTGAAGAAAATGGCGCATGACAATGCGTGGGACAGAGAAAAGGAGGAACACGTGGTAACCCGGAACTCGCGACGCTAAGCTCGGTCCATTGACAGGGCATGGATAGCAATGGCTACCTTGATCGCAACCGCGGCTCACGGCTGCGACCTCAGCGGCACGTCGAAAGCAGCCGGTACCCACACCGGACGCGGGTTACTGGCTACCACGGTTACTGTCCGCCCGGCGTTGTCTGCAGCGCCGGTGGCATGCAAGGTGCCATTGTCCCTGCCCCATTGATATGCGAAGCGCTGTCAGCGCCCTGCCTGCGCGCAGCGCTTCCTGCAGAAGTGGTGACCGTACCAATCGAGGATTTCGAAAAATCCGGAAACTCCGTGGTCGATGTGCGACGCATACGTCTTGTTCCGGGCATGCAGGGACCTGCCGGTATCGGTAAGTGCCTGCAACATCTGGATCACTTGAACGTGCCGATCCACTTTATATCGACGACGCGCATGGACCCATTTGCGGGCGTCCACATCAGTCCATTCCAGACACGTATCCGAGTCGTGCCCGCTAGACAGGTTGCCGGGCTACATTTCGCGGTCTTCGCCATGCTTGTACTCGTTCATGCAGCCCCGGTACCTCATGGCCCCTGACAGACTAGCAATTCCGACGCCGTTTCAGCAGTTTTTTCAACATCCGAAGAGCAAATGGCCGGGCTGAACGGAAACCCGTCGACGAGATGCCGCACTGGCCCCTCATGAGGACACCCGCCCCGGGAATGATCAAGATCGTTTGCAGGATCTGGCAGCGGACCACCATGTTCGATCAGGTCCCCATGAAAGATGCGACGGATGTAGAAGCAGTCGATCGCGCGCAGATTTCGTCAAGTAATTTTACACGCGACAATACTTGACGAATCGTGGCCTGCGGACTCACGCTACCAGCCACGCGCCCACGATCAGTCGGACGGAAGCGCCGAAATCAGTTTTGCGCTATTCGTGTGTCAGTCCGCCGGTCGACCGCGCGCGATGACCTCGCAATTCAGATCAGCACTGGCGCTGCCTGAACGAGTGCACTGCGAGGCCCCAGGTCTTGAGAGCTGTTGATCGCAATCCGGCCTGTTAAGCCGCGAGACGATTCAATGTCGCCCAGTGAACCGTCTGATGCGCCAATAGCTCCAGCTGACGCATGACGTTCTCATCCTTTGCGTTGCCGCCAACGAATGGTTTGTCACTGACGTTGAACGTGGCGCCGTACGGCGTATTCCATCCCCGCAGGCAATGGACGATCGAACGCAGTGTCGTCAACGTCGAGCCCAACGCCTGCGGTCCTTCCGCGCAAACGATCGTCCCGACGGAGCGACCCTCGAAATACGGACGCCGGTCTCCGCGTAAGTCTTCGACGTAGTCGAGCGCATTCTTCACCATCCCTGAAACGGAACCGTGATAGCCGGGCGATGAGATGATGATACCGTCGGCGCGCCGCAGTGCTTCGATCATCTGCGTCGCATGCGGGTGGCGTTCCGGCGAACCCGGATCGAATACCGGCAAATCGATCGAGGTGCCGGCAAAGAGCTCGGTCTGGGCACCATACTGGCGGGCGACCTGCAACGTGAGGCGTAGCGCCGTCTCTGAGGTTGAACCAGGTCGCATGGTGCCGCCGATTCCGACGATCAATGGTTGATCACGCGGAGCCGACGTCGATGCGCGACACTCACTGATCAATCCGGGGCGGGCGTCATTCGCTGTACTGTTCGTCATCTTTCACTCCTTTCAGGCGACATGAGCACGGGTCGTCGGTATCCGGTGCGCAACGCGCGGCAAGCCGAGATTGTCACGTAGCGTCTTTCCGTCATACTCGGTGCGGAACAAGCCGCGACGGCGCAATTCAGGCACAACCAGGCGCGCAAAGTCATCAAATCCCCCCGGATGATGAGAGGCCATGATGTTAAAGCCGTCGGCGCCTTCATTGATGAACCAGTTCTCCAATTCGTCGGCGATGTCCGTCGGCGACCCGACGATCGTATGAAGACCATGCGAGCCGATTTGTCGAATATAGAGTTCGCGTATTGTCAGGTTTTCGCGCCGGGCAGTCTCGACAAGGCGTTCGCGCAGGGCTTTCTGCTGGTTACTCGGGGGCAAATGTTCAGGCAGCGGGCCATCCACGGGATAGCTGCGCAGGTCGACCCCCATCAACTCTCCGAGCAACGACAGGCCAACCTCCGGATGAACAAGCTCAAGCAATTGCTCATTTTTTTCCTTCGCTTCAGCCGTCGTTTCGCCGATTACCGTGAAAACGCCAGGTAAAATCAGCAGGTGATCCGGATCGCGCCCGTTTCGCAGCGCGCGTTCTTTCAGGTCCTTGTAGAACATCTGCGCGCTGGCAAGACTGTCCGACGAACCAAAGATCACGTCCGCTATTTGTGCAGCCAATGCGCGACCAGGCTCGGACGCGCCGGCCTGCACGATCACGGGATGGCCTTGCAGCGGTCGCGCGACATTCAACGGACCTTTGACCGCGAAGTGTTCGCCCCTGTGGTTCAGGTAGTGCAGCTTGTCTGGATCAAAAAACAGGCCGCTCTGCTTGTCGCGCGTGAACGCATCGTCCTCGTAGCTGTCCCAGAGACCCTTCACAATATCGACGAATTCGTCAGCCTGACGATAGCGCGCATCGTGCGGAGCATGCTTGTCCCGATTGAAGTTCGTCGCGGTCGCTTCCACAGCCGAGGTGACGACGTTCCAGGCAGCGCGACCGTTGCTAAGGTGGTCCAGTGATGCGAATTTACGTGCAATATGGTACGGCTCGTTAAATGTCGTTGATGCGGTCGCAGCGAGACCGATATGCTCGGTCGCAACAGCCAACGCTGACAACAGGGTCAGCGGTTCGAATTGCGAAACGGAACGCGATGGATCGTGGCTCAACGCAGGTAGATCACGCTCATAGCCTCGTATCCCGTCGACGTCTGCGAGAAAGAAAAGGTCGAATTTCGCATTCTCGGCAGTGCGAGCGATATCCCGCCAGAACGCGAAATCCAGCTCCGCCCCAAGCGGAACCTCCGGTAGTCTCCATGCCCCCTCGTGATGCCCGTTTGCCCGGACAAATACCCCCAGCTTCATTTGATCATTCGGCTTGCGCACTTTTTCCCACTCCCATCTCTAAACAAGCGTTGAATAGTGTTGCTTCACCCAGCGAGCGGACGTCACGCTCAGAACAATCCTAGTCGGCTGGGAATAAGCCGAATAGACAGACAGTGTCGATCGCGATAAAAAGCATTGAATCCATTGCAACAGGCGAGTGATGAAACTGCACCAGCTGGAAGCCTTGATCGCGTTGGTTGACGCCGGTAGCGTGCGCGCGGCCGCGCGACAACTCGAGATCACCCAACCTGCGATGACTGCCCGGATAGTCGAACTGGAACGCGAGGTAGGTGCGTCGTTGGTCAATCGCACGTCACATGGCACGTCGTTGACCGAAGCCGGCCGCGCGTTGTTCGCTCACGCCAAAGCTATCGGCAATCATCTGCGACGGGCAGAGGAGGAAATCAGTCAACTGACCGACATGAAGATCGCGACAGTCTCTGTCGGTGCTTCACCGCTTGCTGCCATGGAGCTCCTTGCGCCGCTGATCGATAGCGTACAGGGTATTGAGAAACGCATTCAGATTCATGTCATTGAAGGACAATTCCACGAAATGTCTGTTTCGTTGCGCGAAGGTGCACTCGATATGGTTATCGCACCGCTACCGGTCGAAACCGGATCACACAATATTTACCATTTCGAGCAGCTCGTGGCGTACCCGCTGTATGTGGTCGCGAGGGTCGGACATCGTTTCGAACAATGCACCAGCGTTGCCCAGATCGCCGAAGCGCAATGGATCGTTGGCGCAACGACCACACTGCGACGCTCAACCCTTGAGGAACTGTATCTACAGTATGATCTCGGGCAACCTGTGATTGCGGTACGGGCTGACGCCGTAACCATGGTTCAGGCGACCGTGGCAACGAGCGAACTACTCGCACTGTTGCCACAACCGATGTTTGTCAATTGGGAAAACATCACCGCACTGCCGATTCGGGAGCCGATTCGCTCGATGCACCTAGGGTTGATTACGCTCGCCGGGAGTCCACTGCCGCCTGCCGCCGGGCGTCTGGTGACGCTGATTCGGGCGCGTTCGCGAGTGCTCGCGAACGCGTTAGCGCTGAAACGCGGCGCGTAGTTAACGCGCGCCAGGAGATTCGTATCCGCGATTTGATAGCACTGCCGTCGCGGTTGTATTTACTCAGAACCTGTGGCGAATGCCCACAATCGTTGCGACCTGACTGGCGGTCGAAGATGCCGACAACGCATTGATGTTCGCGACCGCCATGTGACCGGTCGAGTCTGTGCCACTCGCGCGCTGATAAACGCAGTCGAGGTAAAGGTCAGTGCGCTTCGACAGAAAATAGTCGGTCCCCACAACCACCTGATTGTAGTGCGCCTCGTTTACACCGTAGCCGCGCGTGTAGTCGTAGGCTGCGCCAACCAACCAGAACGGCGTGATCTGGTATTTAAGGTTGAACTCAACATTATGGAATTTGGCCGTACCCGCAGTAACCTGACCTGCCGCAACGACCGGGGTCGTACCAAGGTTTCGAAATTGCGTATTGCTGTATGTCGCGCCAAGCGTTGCTGAGCCGAGCGTGTAGGAACCTCCGGCCGAAATCACCTCTTCGGATCCCGCCGTCGCATAGCCAGATATGACCGTCGATCCCCCCATGTTTGAGCCGCTCGCACTGGATGCAGACATATTGCCATACAGCGAGAAATTCGGGTTTTTGACGTTCAAATACGCTACGCCTAGCGCAAATGGCCCGTTGCTATAACCGATCCCCCCGGAGAAAATCTGATTTTTGCTGAGTTGTCCCGCGACACCACCAAAACTGTATAGCGCCCCAAACTTCAGGCCCGCATAGTTAGCGCTTGTGTACTTGACAGAATTGTTGATCCGGTTCGTGTTGTTCATGTTGTCGAGATCGCCCGGGTGCGCTCCGAAATAGGTCGCCCATTGTGTCCCGACTTCGAATGGCCCGGTGAAGTCGACAACTGAATCATACTGACGACCCAGTGTCAACGAACCATAGTCGGAGGAAATCCCGACATATGCCTGGCGACCGAACAGGTCACCACCTTGTGCGAGTCCACCGGTATACATGTTGAAACCGTTTTCGAGTACGAACACCGCCCTTAATCCGCCTCCAATATCCTCGCTTCCACGCAATCCCCAGCGATTCCCCTGAAGATTGCCTGCTCCGGTGGTGTAGAGCGGATGACCCTTCGAGTTATTGTTGTAGATGAAACCAGCATCGGCGACGCCGTACAATGTCACACTGCTCTGAGCCTGAACGACGCACGTGAACGATCCAAGTACGGCAGCGGTCACAAACCATTTCATATGTTCTCCTTAATATTTGTATCAAGTTTTATTTATGACTTTTTTTGTCGACAGGATGCCGACGACTACGGGTAGCAGACGTTGGGGCAGCGGGAGTGTCGTCGACCGTGTAAGCCCGGTCGTCTATGAATCGCTGACAGTGGAAACCAGCTCACGTGGCAGCGTCAGGATCAGGATGCAGCATGCCAGCAGCGAGGCACCGAGCACGTACGTGCCGTCGGTCACGCTACCTGTCATGTTTTTGACGACGTTGGTGATCATTGCCCCGGCAATGCCAGACAGACTCCCGATCGAATTGATGAGCGCGAGTCCAGCGGCGGCCGCAATGCCCGACAACAACTGTCCAGAGAACGACCAGAACAGCGGAATGATTGCCATGATGCCTGCCGCCGCGACGGTAATCAGCAGCATCGACAATGGCAGATTGCCGGCGAAGCGCGCACTGAGTATCAACGCAATGCCGGCTACCAGAGCCGGGACTGCAGCATGAAAGCGCCGCTCCTGCGTCTTATGCGAGTGAATGGCGTTCGCGATCATCGCGACGCCGGATACCGCGTATGGAACTGCAGCGAGCAGTCCAACGTGGAATGCATCTTTCAGGCCGCTCGCCTGGATGATTGTCGGAAGCCAGAACGACAATCCATAGAACCCGGTCAGCATTGTCAGCGAGATTAGCGCCAACGTCCACATTCCACGACTCCTCAAGGCGGCGCCAAAGTCATGGATTTTCTTGCTGTGTTCGCGTTGCAGGATGCCTTGCCAAAAGTGCTTTTCTTCCTCACGCAACCATGTCGTCGTCTCGATGCTTTCGGGAACCGAAAGGAACACGACGAACCCCAGGATGACCGATGGCACGGCCTCCACCAGCAGCAGCCATTGCCAGCCTTGATATCCGAGGACATCGTGCATGTTCTGCAGGATCCAGCCCGACAGCGGGTTGCCGATGCATAGGCTTATCGGTAGCGACAACATGAACGCAGCGAAGACGCGACTTTGCCGTTTCACCGGGAACCAGTTGTTCAGCAGGTAAAACACGCCAGGCCCGAATCCAGCTTCGCACACACCGAGCAGGAACCGCAGGATGTAGAACATCGTCGATACACGCGTGTGGAAGAAGTCTGCGAGCGGCTGGACGTACATCAACGACGCTGAGACCAGTCCCCACGTGATCATAATCCGGGCGATCCATTTACGCGCACCGACCCTATGCAACACGACTCCACTCGGGATTTCGAATAAGACATAGCCCCAGAAAAGAATGCTTGCACCCAAGGCATAGATGTCATCATCCAGATTCAGGCTGCTCAGCATTTGAAGCTTGGCAAAGCCTATATTCACACGATCCAGATACGACACGATATAGCAGGCGAAGAAAATCGGGATCAGCCGCCAGAAGATTTTCCGATACGTGGGTGCTTCCAGCGGATGTGCGCGAACATCGCCAACGATTGGCGCATGCGACATGTCTAGCGATGGTTCCTTGATGTCCATCGATGTCTCCTATGGCTTTCTAGTTTTTTTAGTGGCTCAGCGTAGCGCGGCGCGAATCTCGGCGTTATGTTCGCCGAGGATAGGTGCGGCACGAAATGACAGTGATCGCTGCCCGTCGAACTGCGCAGCAGTACGTATGGTCCGAACCTCGCCGTGCACCGGATGCCGCCCCTGGACTTCGAGTTGCAGATGCTGTGACTGAGGATCAGCGAGCATTTCTCCGAGATCGTAGACAGGTGCAGACGGGACGTCCAGCTCGACCAGGCGCTTCAGCCACTCGGCGCGCGTCCTGGTCCGGAATACGCGGTCGAGCTCGTCACTGAGCTGTGAATGGTTCTCGATTCGCAGCCTGCGGTTCGCGAAACGACTGTCATCAGCAAGCTGCGGGCGCTCGATCGTCTCCAGCAGATTGGTCCAGAACTTCTCCGGTGATGACAGATGCAGCGCCAGCAGGCGGTCGTCCGCGCATCGAACCACGTACGATTGCGATAACCGCGCGCGGCCGTACGCGCCCGGAGTGCGTCCGGCGAAGTGCTGGGCGAACGGCTCACAGCAAAGATACGTCATCGCCTCAAGCATCGATACCTCGACCAGCCGCCCCCGGCCGGTCGTCTGCCGTTCGTGCAGCGCCGCGAGGATCGCATGCGAGGCTGTCAAACCGGTGACCGCATCCGCGAGTGCGGGGCCAGCGATCCGGGGGCTGTCCGGATCAAGCTGCATGCTCAGGAAACCACTATAGGCCTGCGCAACGGTGTCATAGCACGCGTGCTCGGCATAGGGACCGGTGGGACCAAATCCAGTGATCGAGCAGTAGATCAGTTTAGGATTGAGCTCCATCAGCCGTTCCGGACCCACGCCGAGTCGTTCGGCGATACCTGGCCGGAAGTTCTGAACGTAGACATCTGCCCGGCCAATCAGTTGGTCGAATACGTCACGATCTTCGAGCTGTCGCGTATCAAGCGTGATGCTGCGCTTGTTGCGATTGCAAGATTGAAAGTGAGGCGCGTACAGGCCGCCCTCAAAGCTGCGAAACGGGTCTCCGCCGTCAGGTCGTTCCACCTTGATCACGTCCGCACCAAGGTCGCCTAGCAGCATCGTTGCGTGAGGTCCGGTGATAAAACCACCCTGCTCCACGACGCATATGTCTGATAATAGATTAGGATAACTCATTATTTTTGCCTTCGGATTCCAATATTTGAATCGTGCAACGGTGTGTTAAGTCGCGTCAGTCGGCTGCGACGACGCATCCTGATAACTGATCACTGCCTCCCCGGCGTGGGCCATGGCGAAGCCGATCGGGTTTGCTGCTTCCTCGAGCAAATGGGCGACAAGGCTTGCGGTTCGTGCAAGTAGCGGAATACCCTTCATCGCCTTCATCGGAAAGCCAACATCAAGCAATACCGCGGGAATCGCACCGGACACATTGACAGCGAGCGTGCGGCCATACGCTGCGGGCATCTGCGTGACGATTTCGCGCAGCGCAGCAACGTGAGCTCCGGCAACGCCGTGCCTGTCTGCAAGGGCAAGCAGACGGGTCGCGCGCGGGTCTTCGTCGCGGTGAAGCGGATGGCCAAAGCCCGGGAGCGGGGTACGTGTTTCACGCATGGCCGCAAGCCTGTTACGGACTACTTCCGCGAGCGGACTACTGGTATCGGCAGCCTCGGACACAAGCTCCGAGAACAGACGGCCGGCCGTCTCGGAACTGCCAAGGACCACTGACCCGCAGCCGAGCAATCCAGCCGCAACTGCGCCTTGCCAGGCATCCGGCGCAGCGGCGAGCGTCATCCGGGCTGCCGCGACTGATGGAACCAGTCCGTGTTCGGCGACGGATACCAGCGCGGCGTCGATAAACAGGCGTTGCATCTCGGTTGGCCGTACGCCGGTCAACAGAATATAAAAGAGTTCGGTCAGGCCGACGTTGCCGATCAGGTCGGCGCTAAGATCGTAACCGCGCACGGTGATCCGGTCGGCTGTCGCGGTCGCGATTGCTGAAGAAAGCGTCCCCTGCTTGCCAATACGCATTGTTGTCTCCTGTCTGGAATAGTGAAGAAACGCGCACAAAATCCGGTGCCGCGGACATTGCGTCGCCCATCTGGAAGTGCTACAATTTCGCTAGGCGAAAATAACTTCGCTGTGTGATAAATAATGATCCCGAGGGGATGTCATGTCAAGCGAAAAGGACAATCGCGAGTTCGTCACCGCGCTCGCGCGTGGGCTGGACGTCATTAAGGTTTTCACACGAGAGCGGGCCGAACTGACGCTTAGCGAAGTCGCGTCGTCCTCTGGCCTGACGCCGGCGACTGCGCGACGCTTTCTGCACACCCTGCAGAGCCTGGGCTATGTCACCGCCAGTGGACGTCGTTTTCTGCTAACCGCGCGGGTACTGGATTTGAGCGCACCATATCTGGCGTCGATGAACCTGCAGGAAGTCGCGCAGGACCACCTGCAGGATGTTGTCGCTGCGACTGGCGACAGTTCGTCAGTGACAATCCTCGACGGCACTGAGGTCGTCTACATCGCAACGGTAACGGCGAAGCGCGCCGCTCGCCACGCGGCGCATCTCGGCACCCGCTATCCAGCGTTTGTCAGTTCGACCGGCCGGATCCTTCTCGCCTTCCAGGACCTCGACGCACAGAAGGCGATCCTCGCTGAGAGCCACTTGAAGAAGTTCACCGAGAAGACTGTCACCGACGTCGAGGCGTTGCTTCAAATTTTCGCCGATGCAAAGAAGAACGACATCGTTAGCGTCGAAGATGAGTTTGACTATGGCGTCGTATCAGTTGCGGTGCCGATCAGGAGCGCGCAAGGCGCAGTAATCGCCGCGGTTAATTGTTCCACCTCGCCGTCCCGAGTCAAGCGCGCGGAAATGTTGAAGACGCGCGAACCCATCCTCCGCGATGCCGCGCGAAAGATCTCAGATGCGCTACGCCAATACCCCATGCTGGTGCACTCGATCCTGGCCGAGCGGCAGGGGTAGCGAAACGCGTTCGGTCGCAGCGGCAATGGAACACTGGCGATGCCTGCCCACTGGTTCCAGCGGACACAAAGGTTCCAGAAACCTGTGTTGACGCGTTGCTTGACATATTCGCGTACGCAGGGCACGACGCTTGCCACTGCAAGCCGGGTGTGCAGACGCTCTGCGCGCGCCGGCCACAAACGCCTCGCCGCGAACGCTGAAAGCGACATCTCGTGCGAGCCCGGATTGCTTGTCCCCAGGCGCGGACGCCACCGTGAACGAACCCTCAATTTGTTGGCTTCAGACCAACTGTTCCATCAGCAGTTTCGAGACGATGGATAGCGTCTCAAGGTCACGGTACACGATCTGCAATGCGCGCTCGGCCCAAGGCTCATCAAGCGCAATCTTGACAATGTCCGCCATCCCGTCCGGGATGCCGACTTCCGGTAACAGGCCAATACCTAAACCCGCCGCCACCATGTTTCGTACCGCCTCAAAGCTCGTTACCTGTATGCGCAATTTCAGGTGCCGTCCGTTTAAAGCTGCAGCACGTCGACTGAGTGTATGTATCGACGAACCGTCCTGCATGCCGACGATGTCCTCTTTCAGCACGTCTCCGAACGACAGGCTGCGACAGCGCGCGAACCGATGGTTCCTCGGCACAACGACAAACAGCCGGTCACTTCGATACGGAACGCAGACTAGTCGTTCCTGCCGATCTGTCAGCGCGCAGATGCCAAAGTCGACCATACCGCTTTCCACCATACGGATGACCGCGTCACTGGTCTTCTCAATGAGATCGATCTTGATTGCGCTATTCGCTTTCAGAAAACGATGCAACACTGCAGGCAAATAGTGGACCATTGCAGTCAAATTGACCGACAGCCGTACATGGCCTCTCACCCCATTCGTGTACTCGCTCAGTTCTCCCTCAGTCTGACGCAACTGCTCCAGAATGCGCTGCGTGTGACGGTAGAGCGTCTGCCCTGCAGCGGTAGGATGGACGCCACGGCTATGACGCTCGAAGAGTGGCGTGCCAGCGTTGCACTCGAGCTCGGCAATGCGCCGGCTGACTGCAGACGCCACGATATGCATGGCGTCAGCGGCCGCGGCGATACTGCCTTTTTCGACCACGGCAGCAAAGAGCCTCAGCGAATCGAGATCGAAGCGCATAGATTATCCTGATAGCTCGCCTGGACTGTACATATTATTGGCGCACTCCAGCCATCACGATACGACATGGCTGCGGTGCCGAGAAGGCACTGGCGTGCAAACCGCACGACCGATAGCATGCGTCCGGATTCCTTCTCTGGCCCGGATCACGCTGACGACACGCTACTGGTCGACGAATCATAGTGCATCCGCCCCGCACGGGACTGTCTATTTTTAGGTTTGCCAACCTGCGATGCCTCAAACTCTGTTCGAAAAGATCTGGTTACGACATGCTGTTCGCGAGAACGACGATGGCTCCACGCTGCTATATATTGATCGCCACCTCGTGAACGAGGTCACCAGCCCACAGGCCTTCGACGGTCTTCGGCTGGCGGGTCGCGGTGTGCGACGCCCTGGTTCGGTGCTCGCCATGTCCGACCACAACGTGCCGACTACGGGTCAACGTATCAGTGCGAACGCCATCGCCGACCTCGTCGCCCGCGCGCAGGTCCTTACGCTGGAAGCGAATTGCCGCGACTTCGGTCTTGCTGCACTCCCACTCAATGATGTCCGACAAGGCATTCTGCATGTTGTCGGACCCGAACAGGGACTGACACTGCCTGGTACAACGCTGATATGTGGCGACTCCCATACAAGTACGCATGGTGCATTTGCGACGCTTGCCTTCGGGGTCGGCACGTCTGACATCGAACATGTGCTCGCCACCCAGTGTCTGCGACTGCAACGCATGAAAACCATGCGGATGACAATCGACGGCGCGCTGGCTGAAGGTGTGACCGCAAAGGATGTGGCGCTTGCGATGCTTGGCGCATTTGGCACCGCCTTCGGGACAGGCTACGCTCTGGAGTTCTGTGGTACCACCGTTCACGCGATGAGTATGGAAGCACGCATGACGCTGTGCAATCTGTCAATCGAGGCGGGTGCGCGTTGCGGCATGGTGGCCGTCGACGATACAACATTGGACTATTTGCATGAACGCCCGCTCGCGCCACAAGGAAGGCAATGGGACAGGGCCGAGGCTTTTTGGCGCACGCTGCGAAGTGACCCAGAAGCGGCGTTTGATTGCGAACTGACGCTGGATGCCACTGCAATCCGGCCACAGGTGACGTGGGGCACTACGCCCAGCATGACGTGTACCGTTGACGATGTCGTACCCAATCCCGAACATGAGGCCGATCCCGTCAAACGCGCCGGCATGCGCGACGCGCTGACGTACATGGGCCTCGCTGCCGGTGCGCCGATTAGGAGCATTACACTGGATAAAGTCTTCATCGGTTCGTGCACAAACGCACGCATTGAAGACCTGCGCGACGCCGCGCGCATCGTGCAAGGCCGCAAGGTTGCAGGCAGTATTGTTCAGGCGCTTGTCGTACCCGGCTCCGGACTCGTCAAACGTCAGGCGGAGCAAGAGGGCCTTGACGCCATCTTTCGGGAGGCCGGCTTCGAATGGCGCGAGCCGGGCTGCTCAATGTGCCTCGGCATGAACGACGATCGGCTCAGTCCCGGCGAGCGATGTGCCTCCACGTCAAATCGCAACTTTGAGGGTCGCCAGGGGCGCGGCGGCCGCACGCACCTGGTAAGCCCCGCAATGGCGGCGGCCGCTGCAATTGCAGGACACTTTGTCAACATTTCTGAACTTCCCTGAATTCTCGCGTATGCAGGCCTTCACCACAATTGAGCGGCTAGTCGTTCCGATCGACCGACCAAATGTCGATACCGACGCGATCCTGCCAAAGCAGTATATGAAAATGATGGGGCGCACAGGCTTTGGAGCCTATCTCTTCGACGAGTGGCGCTATCTCGACACCGCTGAGCCCGGTGACGATTGTTCGACCCGCTCCCGGAACCCCAACTTCGTCCTTAACCTGCCTCGCTACCAGGGTGCTGGCATTCTGCTCGCGAGGGCGAACTTCGGTTGTGGGTCGAGCCGGGAACACGCAGTATGGGCGCTTTCCGAATGGGGAGTCCGCGCGCTCGTGGCGCCCAGCTTTGCGGAAATTTTTCGAAACAACTGCCTGAAGAATGGCCTGCTGCCAGTTGCCCTGCCTGAAACGCTGATCGATGAACTTTTCAACGCCGTTGAGCACGTTCCGGGATACCGCCTTACGGTGAATCTTGTCGATCAGTTCGTACGGAGACCGGATGGCAAAGAGCATGTTTTCGAGATCGATCCGTTCAGCAAAGCCATGCTGCTTGAGGGACTTGACGAAATAGGTTCTACGCTTCTCCATGCGCTCGACATTGATGCGTTCGCGCGCCAACGGCTGGCGGACGAGCCCTGGCTTGAGAAAGTGCCAGTCGCATCCCGATCCCCGTGCTCAGCGGGCAAGACCGCGGACTGGACAGATTGATAGAGGCCGGCAACTCCGCAGAGCACACACGGCCGACGCAGGCTCCGAGCAATACGCGCGACTCACGCCGCACTCCCCCTCCCCCAGTGACGGCCATGTTGGCGGGACGATCACGATGCGTCTGAACGCGCTGTTTAACGACGTCCTGTCTCATCACTCTGCGGTACCAGACCAGTGTCGGAAACGGTGTCCCCGGGATTGGCCAGTCTCCCTGCGGTCAGCTTCACTCGCCAGCGCGTCAGATATTCCATGGACAGAGGTCCGATGCAGTTCCTTGAATCCGGGCGCGAAGGTAGTGCGCAACATGGCCGCCCCTTTTTCCAACCCTCGCCGATAGGGGTCCTTTTTTCGCTCTCGAGTGAAGGGAATCTCACCCGTCAGCTCGTAAGTACGGCACGCATACCCTTCACCAGGAAGCGTAGCGGCTGTGGCTTCGGCGGCGTCAGATAGCTGTATCGCGGTAATCCGTGCGTTCTTCGTGGCGCCAAGATAAGTACCACGGGTCAGCGCATGTGAAAGCTGCTCCATGGAGTTTTCGCGATACCAGCTATTGCGCAGCATGACCCGAGACGGCCCGCAAGCACAGAGGTCGGTCTCCCGATGCTCCTGCACGAGGCCAATCCACGAATTCATGGCACCATGGCGGTATAGAAGATCAGCTCGACCCCTTCCTGCTCTGTTATCCTAACTACTGCTCGATGCTGTGTGGCGCGCGGGAGCGACGATGCCATCCATCCTCGCACCAACGCTTTCACAATACCGTGGCGGTAGCACGACCAAGCCCTCCAGCGGTACCCAAAATCGCAACGGCATATCAGGCCCCCAATGCCTTGACAGATCGATCGAAATAGGACGGTTTTGTCGCGATAAGGCGAGCTGCTATGCTGGCAGCGTGAAGGCGAGCGTTTTGATCAATCAAACAGAACCTGAATCCGGCCATGGCGAAGGTGCTCCAGCGCCTGCACTACCCGCTCGACGTCATCCTGATGTGCGTGCGATGGTACGTGGCGTATCCGTTGAGTCTGCGCCATCTTGAACAGATGATGGCCGAGCGCGGAATTTCGGTCGATCATTCGACCGTGCACCGCTGGGCCATGAAGCTGTTACCGGTACTGGAGAAAGTGTTTCGCTGCCGCAAGCGCCCGGTTGGCAAGAGCTGGCGTATGGACGAAACGTACATCAAGGTCAAGGGGCAGTGGAAATACTTATACCGTGCAGTCGACAAGGCAGGCAACACGGTTGATTTCCTGCTGCGGGCCCGTCGTGACACGGCGGCAGCCCGGAGGTATTTCGAGAAATCGATCGTTCAGAACGGCGAACCCGACACCGTGACGATTGACAGAAGCGGCGCCAATCGCGCCGCGCTCGAAGCGATCAATGCCGATCGTGAAATGCCCATCAAGATCCGCCAATCCAAATATCTGAACAACATCGTCGAGCAGGACCATCGGGCAATCACGCGACGAACGCGGCCCATGCTGGGGTTCAAGACTTTTCGCTGTGCCCGGATCCTTTTGGCCGGCATTGAGCTAATGCATATGATCGCGAAGGGGCAGATGAAGTGTGCTCACGGAAACCATCCATCCGCCGCTGATCAATTCTATGACCTTGTAATATAAGCAGTACTTCGCATATCGATATTTCTCGCCCCTTGATCCTTACCGCGACAAAACCCAAGACATGTGCCGACGGTAAGCATCGGTACGATCCCGAGGGCAAACGCTAGCTTATCGAGGCTTGTCGCCGACCTGGTGCCTCGCTGGCTGTCCTGGCGCTGAAGGCCTGCGTGGACGCAAACCAGCTGCACAAGTGGGTACGACTGGAAGAGCGGCGGGAGCGCGCTGCTGAGGCGAATGCTGACGTTGAGCAACCGCCGTCGGCATTTGCCGCAGTCGTCACGGTCGACGAGGCGCCTACGATATTGGCTCCTAGGGTCGCAGTGTGCTAATCACCGACGCGAGCCGCTCTTTCGCCGGCGGACGTCAGGCCTGCCCGGTCCCGCGTCGACCGGCGCGAGCGTGTTTGTCCTGATCATAGCGTGCCCGGTTGTTCTCGATCTCGTTGAGATGCTCTCCCGCCCATGCACCCAACGCACGAACCGGTACGGCGAGGGATTGTCCAAGCTGAGTCAGGGCATATTCGACCTGCGGGGGCACCGTCGGGTAAACCGTGCGGCTCACCATGCCGTCGCGCTCGAGTGCTTTCAGGGTACGCGTAAGCATCTGCTGCGAGATCCCGCCGACGGTCCGTTTGATCTCGTTGAAGCGGCGTGGCCGATCGATCAGTACCCTGACAATCATCACCGTCCATTTGTCGCCAACGATGGCGAGCACCTTGCCAACCTTATGGCACTGGGTGCTGACCCCTGATGAGGCAGGCATATCCATGTGACTTGGTCCTAAAAATATGCGTTCTTGGCGGATCGCCCCTGATTGCATAGCATAGTGCTGGTCACAAATCCAGACCAGAGGCCAAAAGTGAACCTGCTCCATCTCGATTCCAGTATCATGGGTGCAAACTCGGCGAGCCGCGTGCTCTCTGCCGCCATTGTCGAGCGGATCGTCGAAACACACGACGCCGTGAATGTCACCTATCGCGATCTTGCCCGCGAACCCCTCCCCCATCTCTCCTTCGACGCGTTCATGGCGCTCGACGCTGGCAACGACGTGCAGCAGTTCCTCAACAGCGACATCGTGGTGATCGGGGCGGGCTTCTACAATTTTTCGGTTCCCACCCAGCTCAAGGCATGGATCGATCATATCGTCGTGCGCGGGAAGACCTTCGCACGGGGCGAGAACGGACCGATTGGTCTTGCCCAGGGCAAGCGCGTGATCGTCGCGCTGGCGCGCGGCAATGTTTACAGCGAGGGCTCCCCCTATCAGGCGTTCGAGCATGCCGAGACCCTGCTTCGCTCGGTGTTCACGTTCATAGGCGTCTCCGATATCGAATTCGTCGTCGCGGAAGGGCTCGGGCGCAGTGAGGAGGTGCGTCGCGCCTCGATCGCGAGCGCACTTGAAGCGGCGCGCAAGGTTTCTCCGAACGCTGCCGCTCGGGCTACCCCTGGAGCTTGAGAGCGGCGGTGCACTCACGCGTTTTCGAGTGCAAGGGAACGTCCCCGTATATGGGGCATCTGGAGGGCGGTCGAAGGCGAGAACTCGCTGCTCCGACCGCATAGACCCGGTCCAACGTCATTTCGTTGATCGGATATGCACACAGACGCGAACATCAAACAGGCGGGCTTGCCGGCATCCTCACAACTGACGTCCTGCTCCGGCAGAGCCGATTTCGCGGACGCATATTCGATCGATCTGCCGGAGGCCGCGTCTCACGACGCGGAATGTATCGCCCGGCACATCTTCAAACATCAGCGGGAATGGATTGCGGCGCCGCTGAAATTGCGCGACTTGCTGGTACTGCCGTTTGGTCTAAAGGGCACAGCGGATCTCCGGGGCGCAGGCGGCGACCGGATAAACATTTTCCGCGCATTCGGATGATATCCAAACGAGAGCGTGCTTGGAGAGGACGACACGCATCTGGATTTCCGCGTGTCGGTACTCGTGCAGCCGCCTTCCGACGAACGCTCCCGCCGGGTGATCGTGACAACGCTCGTCTTCTACAATCGCCTACTCGGCCATGCTTATAGACCACCGTGTCGAGGGAATGCTTTGTGTTTGATGGAATGGACAGGCAGCGTTCCGGCCGCAAGACCCATGCGCCCGAGTCCGTACGGATCGACGCTCTGCCTTTGGTCAACGCCATCAGCTGCGCATGTGAGTGACTCGACGTGTGCCATTCGGTCGATCCAGCGCCAAAGTAAACAACGAACAACCTGCCTTGCGTCTACGCCACCCTTTCCTGAAGCATCTCCTCGGTCGTTGGCATTTTCAATGATTCATCGGTGTCGGGAAGGTGTATGACTACCCAACCCGTTTATAAAAGCGATGGATACGGATTTCCGACCACAGCTCGAGCCCGAAGAACGGATCCTGGCGGTTGAACGATTCGACTTCTTCGCGCGAATCCGCTTCGACCAGAAAGAAGCTGCCGTTCATCTTCTCGCCGCTATCGTCGGTAAGAGGCCCCGACATCACAACCTTCATCGACGCCTTCTCTAGATACGCGCGGTGCAGCGCGATATTTGCCTCGCGCAGCGCCAGCGCGCCCGGCTTGTCAGTGCAATAGATAATCCAATGCATCATCGGCTCCTTGGGTTCGTCCGTTAAAGACTATTGCGGATCACTGCGCAGTCGCATCGGCCCACGTCGGGCACGTCAACTTGTCCGGTGCGACATCGAACTGCTGGTAGTTGGCGGATGTCACGACCTCGGTCTTCAACGCAATGCTCTTCGGCACCGGCTCTCCGCGCAGCGACCTCACCGCCGCCATCACACCAATACAGCCTTGCTTAAAGCCCGAATAGTCGCCGCTCGCGAGCAGCTTGCCCTTCTTGATCAGATCCACCGCTTCCTTGCTCGCATTAATGCCGACGACCTTCGCGTCGTGCTGGTTGGCTCCGTCAAGCGCGTCGAGCGCGCCAATGGCCATCGCATCGTTGGCGGCGAGAATACCATCTACATTCGTGTATGTCTGCAGCAGATTTTCCATCACCTGAAGCGCCTGCAAGCGCTGGTAGTTGGCAGGCTGCGAGCTCAGCACCTTGACTCCCGGGAACTCCTTCAGCGCATCGTGAAAGCCGCGCATACGCTCGTCCGATGTCGACGTGCCCCGCACCCCTTCCAGAATGATGATGTTGCCCTTGCCATTCATTGCCTTGAACAGATAACGCGCCGTTTGAAGGCCAATCTGATAGTCGCTGGCACCCACGAAGGAAACGAAATCACCGGACTGCGCCTTGTCGACGATATTCACGGTTGGAATCTTCGCTGCATTCAGTTTGGCGACGCCCGGCCCCATGGCTTTGTAGTCCACCGGAATAAACACCACTGCGCTGGGCTTCTTGATGATCACGTCGTCGATCTGGTTCATTTGCTCAGGAATGCTATCTGGTTTTGTCGGCGTGTAATTGATCGAGTTCGCGTGCATCTGTTTAGCCGCATCCTGAGCGCCGAGCCGCACGCTCTGGAAATACGGGTTCGTCAGATTTTTCGTGAATACCGCAATGTTCTCGCCGTCAGCGTTGGCTGACGTTCCGCATCCACACAAGGCAGCGAAAAGAGCCGTTTTGATAGCAAGCTTGTCCATGTCTGTCTCCATGTCTTCGTTAAAAGTCCTGGGTTTAATCCGCTAGGGCGAGTGCCTTATCGAGTGCCATAACACTAGCGCACGCTCTCCAGCACTTTCTCGGCTGCGTGCTCTGCAACCATCAGGGTCGGCAGATTCGTATTCGCGCTCGGAATGACCGGCATCACCGAGGCATCGACCACGTAAAGATTTTCCAGCCCGATAACCCGGTAGCGCGTATCCACCACCGCCTTTGCATCACCAAGGTCGCCCATCGCACAGGTGCCCACCGGGTGCCCCATTGGCGCTAGCGCCGATAGAATTTCATCGTCGGTGATCCCTGCGCTGCCATGACGTTCCGACAGCGGTCGTCCTGTGCCGAATGCGCGTCTCACTGCAAAGCGCCGCATCGGGCCCGGCGCATTGAGCGCAACGCGCGCGCCGGCGGCCAGTGCCGTTCCCGCCAGTCCCGGACGATTGAACTGATTGACGGCCATACCCGCAGGCAACAGAAATGCTTCGCTGTAGCAGGCAGCTACGCCGGATTGGCGCAACAACTGCTCCGCGAGACGCGCGCCTTGCACCACGCGTGGCGCATCGCGTGGATCGTCCAGCATGCGGAAGTCCACGCGCGGGTTTGCGAGCGGATCGTTACTCGCCAACTTCACGAAACCCTTCGAGAACGGCGAATACAACGCCGAGCCAACCATCGCGACATCGGTGCCGAAGCCGCGCGGACTGACCCGTCCGAGCGTGAACAGCAGCAGATCGCCATCCGGGCAGTCCGGCAGCTTCGATGACGCGCGTAGACCCGCCACTACGAACCGGCGCAGATGCGACGCGAGCCGCTTGCCGCGCGGCAAAGTCAATGCAAAGAACAGATACGAATGGTTCTGCAGATTCCGTCCAACGCCGCTTCGATCGATCACAGGCTCGATACCCGCCTCTCTAAGCTCCTGCGCAGGTCCAACACCGGAGCGCAACAGCAGCGCCGGAGAATGGATCGCACCGGCGGAGACAATCACGCGCCGCGCGAAAATCGTGCAGACGCTACCGTCATGCCTGGACTCGACACCCACCACTTTTCGTCCGTCGAAAATCAGCCGCGTAACATGCGTGTTGGCGACGATCGTCAGATTCTTGCGCCTGCGCGCTTCGCTCGTCAGATAGCAGCCGGCGCTCGTGGAGCGCGTGTCTGCATCGCGGCTCGACGGCATCGCGAAGAAACCATCGCCTGGCATTTCGTTGATATCCGGTACGTACGCAAACCCTTGCGCCCTGGCCGCGTCTCTCATGGCCGAAACAAACGGTGGCCATTCCTGTGCGGGCATTCTGCGGATGGGGCTCGTGCCTTCGTGATTGTCAGCGCGTGACGGATCGTTTTCGATCTTCCTGTAAAACCTGACCGCCTCGTCCCACGACCACCCGGATGCGCCGGACTCCGCCCACCGCGAGAAGTCCGACGGCAGACCTCGCAATGCGAACATCCCCATGATGCTCGAACCCCCGCCCATGATCCGCGCCTGAGGAAAGGGACGCGGGCGCTCTCCGGCCACGATGGTTGCCTCCAGTCCAGGCCAAAAGTAAGCGGGATTCAGCGTGGAGCTGGGAAAGGTGTCCCGTATGTCGGCCGGCGTCGATTCCGGAAGCGTGTCCACACCGGCCTCCACCAGCATCACGCTATGCCGGCCGCTCTCCGACAGGCGCGCGGCCAGCACTGCTCCTGCAGTTCCGCCCCCAACGATCAGAAAATCTGGTTGCTGTGCCGGGTCCTGATCCCTCGTCAAAGCATGCATACGTCACACTCCCGTGCCAGCCCACGCGCTCTCCAGAAGCGCGCGCAGACCTTCCGCGTCGACTGGCTGCGGATTCTTGTACGGATTGGCCATCGCCTCCTCGACCGCGCGCGCAACACCCTCATGTGGCATGCCGATGTCACGCAACGCGAGCGGAATGCTGCACTCATGCTCGAGCTTCATCAGCGCGGCGAGCGCGTCGTCCGAACGCGTCGCGCGGTTGAGGCGCTCTATCGCCTGCGGCACAGTTGGCGCATTGAATGCCAACGCGTAGGGCAGCACGATTGCATGCGTTTGCGCGTGGGGCAAATCAAACAGTCCGCCGAGCGTGTGGCACAGCTTGTGATGCAGACCCATGGACGACGCGCCGAGACAGCACGCGCATAGCCACGCTCCATACAGCAGTTCGCTACGCGCAACGGGATTACCGGGCTCGTGTAGCACGTGGGGCAGCGCATCGAAAATGGCGCGCACACCCTCTTCGGCCATCAGCGACACGATCGGATTTCCGTCCGGCGCGTAAAGCGCTTCGACGGCGTGGGCGATCGCGTTCAGTGCGGAGAGCGCCGATATGGTGGGCGGCAACGTCAACGTGAGATCCACGTCGTACACCACCACTTCCGGCTGGATCTTCGGGCCACGCTGGGTCGTTTTCCGGCCGTCCTGGGTTTCACCGAGAATCGGCGTCATCTCCGAACCCGCATACGTGGTCGGCAGAACGACCTGCGGCAAATCCGTGCGCAGCGCAATCGCCTTGCCGAGCCCGGTCGTGGAGCCACCGCCGACGGCCACCACGCCGTCGGCATCCAGTGAGCGCACAACCTCCAGCGCACGCTCGGTGACGTCCACGGGCGTATGCATCGTGGCCTCTGAAAAGATCCCTGCCGCACGCGCGCCGAGCAGCCCACGCACGCGCTCGGCGAGCGCGGTTTGCTCTGGTGTAGAAAGAATCAGGAGGCGCTGCAAGCCAAGGCGATCCACCTCGGTGGCGAGTTGAGCGCTCGTTCCCCGGCCGAATATGACTCGGGAGGGCAGTCCCTGATAGACGAAGGCGTGCGACATGGACGTGAACCTCGTTGAAAGTGAGCGGATTGCGGTTACAGCAGCGTGCAGGCGTCGCCGAAGGCCAGGCGCGGCAGACGGTTGAGCACCTTGCCCGAATCGCCATAGCCGAGATTGCACAGGAAGTTGACCGCGACATCGCCTTTAGGGAAGAACTCGTCGTTCACTTTCTTCGCGTCGAACCCTGACATCGGTCCACAGTCGAGCCCAATCGCACGAGCCGCGATGATCAGATACGCGCCCTGCAGGCTGCCGTTGCGGAACGCCGTGCTTTCGATCAGTTCCGGCTTGCCTTCGAAGATTGCATGGGCATCCGCCTTGTGCGGGAACAGCGTCGGCAAGTGGTCGTGAAAGCGCCGGTGGTAGCCGACCACAACGCACACCGGTGCCTGCTGCGTCTTCTCGACGTTGCCTGGCGCCAATGCGGGCAACAGGCGTGCTTTGGCCTCGGGCGTGCGCAAGAAAACGAAGCGCGCCGGACTCGTGTTCATGCTCGTCGGGCCACACTTCAGGAGGTCGTAGAGCTCCTGAAGTTGCGCGTCAGTGACAGGCTTGTCGATCCAGCCATTCTGGGTACGCGCGGAACGGAACACCAGATCAAGTGCTTCGGGGGCGAGTTTGTTTTCAATCGTAGTCATCAGCGGTCCATTCAGTTTTAAGTTCTACTCAACAGTTTTCAGAGAGCAATCCATGAAGCGGCGTTACGCCTGTTTCCAGTCTTCGGCGCGTATGCCTGCTGCCATGCCGAGCCAGGGAATCACCGCAGTCGCGCCATGCTCACCCGCGCCGCTCGCCACCGTGCCCAGATACATCTGATGCGCAATGCCAGTGAGCGTCAGCACCACGCCCGTGGATCTCCCGTGTGCCAGCACCGCGCCGAGACGTTCCGTCAACGTCTCGCAGGTGAGCGCGGACTCGTAGTCGTGCTGCACCACCCGCGCGGCGTGCTGCTTGATCAACGGTGACGCGATTGCACTGGTCTCCATGACCTGAACCGTTTCGCTCCAGCTCAGCCCAACCGCTTCACCAAACACCAGCGCCTCCGCCCACATGCCGAGCGAGACACCCGTCATCACGTCGAGGACACGCGTCATTGCACGCGCTTCCTCGTTTTCACCGAAGACCGTGATTTTTGCGGCAAGCCCTTCCAGCAGGAAACGCGCGGCTTCGTATACTTCCGGTTTGCCGCTGACCATCGCGGTGTAGACCGGTGTGTCATTGGTTGCGGGTCCCCGTGTCAGGGGTGCGCACAAATACATGGCTCCGGCTGCTTCAGCGGCTTTCGCAATTTCAGCAGACAGATCCTCGCTGATGCAGCTGATATCCACGTACAGCAAGCCCGCACGCTTTTCGCTGAACAGTCCCCCGGGACCCAGCACCAGCTCGCGAAGCTCAACATAGTTGTCGCAAGCCGTGATGACTGCGTCAGCGTCATGAGCCAGGCCACCGGGCGTGAGCTTCGCGCGGCCCTGAAGATGTTGAGACAGGCGTTCCTTTAGCGGGTCACTGGCAGCGTTGCCGAGCCAGACCACGTGTTTCACGTGTTTCATGTCGCTCCTCAATTCGGTTTGTCGCGGGTTGTATCTGCGCCGCTTTAAAAGTTACGCACGCGCTTCCTGTCGCTGACGGCTGACGGAATCAGCCAGCACTGCGACGATGATGATTGCGCCCGTGACAAACGGTTGCCAGTTCGCATCTATATTCAGCAGATTCAGGCCGTTCAGAACGAGCGTCAGGATCAGCGCGCCAATCAGGGTTCCGTAAGGACTCCCAATGCCACCGAACAGCGACGTGCCACCAATCAGCACGGCTGCAATTGCAGGTAACGTCAGCGGCTCGCCAATATCGCCTTCCGCGGAATTGAGGCGCGCCAAAAACACGAGGCTGCCGAGGCCCGCCATCAGGCCGCTCAGCGCATACACCAATACGAGCCGCCGTTTGACCGGCACACCGGAGAAGCGCGCGGCAACCGGATTCGA
This sequence comes from Paraburkholderia unamae, assembly GCF_003268775.1. GTDB lineage: Bacteria > Pseudomonadota > Gammaproteobacteria > Burkholderiales > Burkholderiaceae > Paraburkholderia > Paraburkholderia unamae. Next base: position 18,732 of record NZ_QLSU01000024.1, on the reverse strand, counting down.
GCCGATCGCGTAGACCTGCTGCCCCCATGTCGTACGCCCAACAAAGAGCGCGGCCAACGCAAGGAAGATCAGCATCAGATACACCGGTACGGGAATCGAAAACAGATAGCCTGCGCCGAGCTGGCGAAAGCCATGCGGAAATCCGTAGATGGTGTTACCGCCCATGAAGTAATACGTATAGCCGTTGATGAGCCACATCATTCCGTAGGTGGCGATAAACGACGGCATACGCAGCGCGGCGACGAGCAGACCGTTCACGAGGCCGATCATCGTGCCGCAGGCGAGCGCGATCGCCGCGCCTTCGAGTGCCGAGCCGCTCGCCTTGATCACCGTCCCGGCGAGGCATGCGGACAGCGCGACATTCGCGCCAATCGAAAGATCGATACCCGCCGTCAGGACGACGAGCGTCAGTCCCGACGCCATCAGAAACAGCAGACTCGTCTGACGCAGCACGTTCAGCAGATTGCCGGTAGTCAGGAACGCGTCGGTTGCGAGAGCGAGCGCAAGGCCAATCACGAAGACCGCCGCGAGTCGCGAAACCAGCTTCGATACATTCTCGGTAGGCCGGAGCGCCTTGGGAATATTGAGCGAGTTCATGATTGTGTCTTCCATCCTTCAACGAAGAGGGCGAGCAGCACAAGCACGCCGATACACGACACCTGTACGGACGACGGCACCCCCACCAGATCGAGACCGTTTCTCAGCATACCGATAGTCAGCACGCCAAGCAGCGTACCGGGCAAACCGCCCTTGCCCTTCTCGAACGACGTACCGCCGACGATCACCGCGGCGATCGCATCGAACTCGAGGCCGAGCGACGCGGTGGGGTGCGCCGTGCTCATGCGCGCGGTCAGCAGCACCGCGCCGATGCCGAACATCGCGCCGGCAAAGGTATAAACGCCAATCAGCCACGCCCGCGCCGAGATCCCCGCAAACCTCAGCGCTTCAGGGTTCCCGCCAATCGCTCGCGCGTAGATCCCCACCCGGCTGCGATACATCAGCACGTGATTGAGCAGATAAGCCGCGGCGGCGAAGATCAAAGGCGCGGGTATGCCGAAGATGGAGCCGTTATAGAGCGCCGGAATCGTGGTGCCGATATCGGTGATGCTCTGGCCGCCACTCAGGATCAGCGCGAGGCCTTGCGCCATGCCCATTGTTCCCAGCGTGACAACAAACGGCGGCAGCCTGAGCCACGAGATCAGCGAGCCGTTGACGAGACCAAACAGCGCGCCAACGCCAATCGCCGTCACGATGCCGACCGCGCTGTTCGCGCCCGCCTGTATCACACAGCCGAGCGCCACGCTGCTCGCGGCGGCCACCGCGCCCGCCGACACATCGATCCCCTCCGTCAGAATCACGAAGGTCATCGGGAGCGCGATGATCAGCAGGATCGACGATTGCGAGCCGATGTTGACCAGATTCGCGATGTCGAGGAACTGGCGGTTCAGCGCCGTGAAGACCACGATGACCAACGCCATCATCCATGCGACACCCGGCACCCGCGCAGGTATGCGCGTCCACTGCACCGGTTGAGCGATTCCGTGAGCGTTACGCATCATGCATCCCCAACGCTAGAAGGTTCTCTTCGGAAAGCTGATCGCGGGCGAGTTGCCCCGCCACGCGACCTTCCCTCATCACATAGGCGCGATCGCATACGTGCACGATCTCCGGTAATTCGGAGCTGATCAGCAGCACCGCAGCGCCCTCCTCGACGAGCCGCCCAATCAGCGCAAAGATTTCCGCCTTCGCGCCGACGTCGATGCCGCGCGTCGGTTCATCGAAAATGAAAAACCGCGTCCCGGTGGCGAGCCATTTGCCGATCACGATCTTCTGCTGGTTGCCCCCGCTCAGCACGGCCGTGCGACGGCCGATGGTCGGCGTTGCGATGCGCAGCTCGGCCACCATCTCGCGGGCGATCTGGCGGGCGAGACGCGGACGGAACCAGCCGCCCGGAAAGCGCTTCGCGAGGCCGGACAACATCAGGTTGTCCGCCACGGAGCGCGTGACCGCGAGGCCTTCGTGTTTGCGGCTTTCGGGAATCAGCGCCATGCCGAGCTTCACGGATTCGTGCGGCTCACCTTTGCGCGGCACCCCAAACACTTCCACTTCGCCGGCGCTCACCGGATCGATGCCGAACGCGGCTCTCGCCACCTCGGACCGCCCCGAGCCAACCAGACCCGCCAGCCCGACGATCTCGCCCGCGCGCACTTCCAGATTCACATCGCGAATGCCGTTCGGCGAGTTCACGCCACGCATGACCAGCGCCGGCGCACCAGGCTTCTCGCAGCAGCGTCGCGCGTAGGTCAGATCGACATCACGGCCCACCATCATGCGTACGAGTTCGGCAGGCGTGGTTTCCGACGGCGACGCGGCGCCGACCATGCGGCCATCGCGCAACACGGTGATGCGGTCGCCGAGTTCGAACACCTCGCTCATCCGGTGCGAGATGTAAACAATCGCCACGCCTTGCGCCTGCAGCATGCGGATGACCCGGAACAGGTTCTCCGTCTCGCGCTCCGAGAGCGGCGCAGTCGGCTCGTCCATCACAAGAATGCGCGCGTTCTGCGAGAGCGCCTTCGCAATCTCCACCATCTGCTGCTGTGCGACGCCAAGTTTATAAACGGGCGTATGGGGATCGCAATCGAACGCAAGCAGGTCGAGCACCTTCTTCGCTTCTTCATGCGCCCGCGCGTTATCCACGGTGCCAGGCAGACGGCCTCGAAACTCTCGGCCGATGTAGATGTTTTGCGCAATGTCCAGATGCGGAACCAGCGAGAATTCCTGATAGATCACCGCGACGCCGAGCGCCTGCGCATCTTTGGGCGACTGGATCTGCACCGGTTGCCCGTTGTGCAGGAATGCGCCTTCGTCAGCGCGATAGACGCCGCTCATCACTTTCATCAGCGTCGATTTGCCGGCGCCGTTCTCGCCGAGCAGCATGTGCACTTCGCCGGCGTGCACGGCGAACGTCACGCCATCGAGCGCACGCACGCCTGGAAACTGTTTGGCGATATTGCGCAACTCCAGCAACGGATGAGCACTCACCGCAGCCTTGGCATTGTGGCCGACGGGCTGGCGGTCTGCGCTACTCGTTCCGCTTGCGCCCGTGGTGCCGTAAGAAGCAGTGCTGCTCATCGCAGCGAGATTGGCAGGGTTCGCGTTCATGCCACCCCCGAGAGCGTTTCGACGTGTTTGACAAGAGCGATGTAATCGTCCTCGCCGCCGTCCATTGAAATCAGCCCCTGGAACATGCCGCGCACGGCGGAAGTCAGCGGCAGCGGCACATGGCTTTGCGCCGCGCAATCCAGAATCAGATCCACGTCCTTGGTCTGCGTGATTGCGGACATCGTCGAAGTGAAGTCGCGGTCCTTCAGCGGCGGCACCTTGTAGAGCACCATTGGCGAAGCGACATGGCTCGACGCCAGCACGTCGAGCATCTTCGACCAGTCGAGCCCGCTCTTGCGGCCAAGCGTGAGCGCTTCGCCGATCATGCCCGACGAGACCGAGATCATCAGGTTGACGGCCAGCTTCATGAGCCTTGCCTCTTCCGCCTGCCCCAGATAGAACTCGCGCCGCCCGATTGCATTGATCAGAGGCAACGCCAGCTCGTAGGCGTCTTTGGGGCCGGACGCCATCACCGTAAGCGCCGCTGCTGCCGCAACCACGCCGTTGCCTGAGACTGTGCTGCGCAGGTATTGCACACCACGGCGAAGCGCTGCGTCGGCCACTTCGGCGGAAACGGTGGCGGACACCGTGCTGGTATCCATCAGCACGGCACCCGTACGGGCGTTTTCAACCACACCGTCTGGGCCGAGCGCGACTGCGCGGAAAACCTTGTCGTTGGGCAACGAAGTGACGATCGCGTCGGATTCGCGCGCAACTTGCGCAACCGAAACGGCCGGCACCGCGCCGCGAGCGACGATTTCATCCAGACGGTCTTGTGCAAGGTCAAACGCCAACACTTCATAACCCGCCTTCAGCAGATTCGTGCCCATCGGCAAACCCATGTTGCCGATTCCAATGAAACCGACACGCAAGGCCGGCTTGGTTTCATTCATGACATGCTCCCAAAGTGACAGCGGAGAAATACGGGTGAAATTCAGTGTGAGCCCAGCAATTGGCTCAGGCCGCCGGCGATGCGCCGTCCGGACGCATCGAGTTCGTCGAGGCGGCGCCCCAGCGCTGCATAAGTGAGTTCACCGTGGCGCTTGCGGTATTCGCCCGCCACCAGCACCGTATCGACATTGGCAGGACTGGCCTGCAAGACAATCGCGGCTACCGGGTCGTGCAGCGGGCGCATGCTGATCGTGTCCGCGCGCACCAGTACGACATCGGCCTCTTTGCCCGGCGTGAGCGAGCCGATCCTGTCGGCAAGTCCGAGCGCCTCAGCGCCGCGCAACGTGATCCATTGCAGCGCGTCGTCGCACGAGAGTGTGGAAGTAGCGGGCAGATGACCCAGCGATGCTCGCGACGCCGCGTTGTCCAGCGCGCGCTGCGATGCAAGCGCCATGCGGGCCACCGTGAACATGTCTCCAGCAATCGACGATTCGAGGTCGACGCCAAGCGACGGAGCATGTCCCGCGTCGCGCAGACGTCCGGTAATAGGATGGCCATGCCCCTGCTGCATTTCCGTTTCGGGCGCGATGGAAAACGTCACGCCACGTTCGAGCATCATCTGCAATTGCACATCGCTCAGGTTGTTGCCGTGAACAACGTTGGTCCGCGCATCGAGCAACCCCTCTGCGGCGAGACGCTCCCACCCATCCGGCGTTTTGGCTTCGAGGCCCGCGCAATGCATGCTGGCCACCAATCCATATTCGCGCGCGAGCTGAAAGTCCTGCACTGCCACGTCGTAGGTCGAATAGTGCGGCCCAAGAATCGCCATGCCGAGCGTGACCAGCGCATCGTCGTTCGCGAAGCGGTCTTTCAGCAACCGTTCGACTTCTCCGCGCGGGTGCGGAACTTCACTGAAGTGCTTTTCGCCTGGCCTCGGGTCCGGCTTGGGTGAGCCGTGAAAAAACACGCTACGGATGCCCGATTCGATCAGGCCGTCAATAGCGCGGTCGGTGTGCGCAGGTGTCTGGTTGTTGTGACACCAGTCTCCCAGCGTCGTTGTGCCGGAATTGAGCTGGTTCAGCGCGCCCACCAGCGTGCCGATATGAATGTCATCCGGCGAGAATAGCGTTGCCAGACCCGCGTGCACACTGCGGAAGTATTGCGGCAAGGTCCAGTTCGCGGCAATGCCGCGTAATGCGGTCTGCCACGTGTGCATGTGCGCGTTCACCAGACCCGGAATCACGATACATCCGGTGGCATCGATCACTTCGGCGTCGGGCGTGTCCAGTCCTGCGGATACGTCCTCGATACGCGCACCGTCGATCAATACAGTCAGCAGCCCTGATCCAATGCGCTCGTCCATGGAGAGCACATATCCGCCTTTGATCAGTTTTCGTCTCATTTGCTGTCTCCTCCAGGCGCCGGTTATATCTGGCTCGGCGCTTTACGTCGCTTACGTTGCCTAAGCTGCCTCGGCTGCTGCGCAAACCGGGAGCGAGGTAACCGGATAATCCACCTGATGCCTCGCGATTCGCAAATGGCCCAGTTCCTCCCTGACGCGCAGATGCTCGGCATGCTGCGCATAAGCGGCCAATGACTCGTGTGAATCGAACTCCGAATACAGGACGACGTCGCACGCGTAATCGACGCGGCTAATGTCTACCCCTACCTCCATACGCAGCAAGCCGGGGATCTTGCCCATCAACCCTTCGAACGCCGTCTTGAGGCGCAATGCCCCGTCGGCTTTGTCCTCCGGCGTATCGCCTTTCACATTCCACATCACGATGTGTTTGATCATCGGATCACTCTGTTTTTTGAAGGTGAAGATGCGAGTGGCTCGGGCGCCGGCTGCTGGGCCAATGGACCAATGGCAGACTGGCGTTACACGGCAATCAACGCCCCTTACTGGTTGCGGTGACGTTCGCCATCGAGCCGGTTGAGAACAAACGTGAAATCGAGCGTGCTGAACGGGCTTTCCTGATGACTGCCGTCCGGTGCCTTGCCGGATTCGTGACGCTCCCAGTTGGCGATCAGCGACGAACGCACGCCAAACACGGCGTCCGAGTCGAGGTACTTGTCGCCCGAACGGAACACATGCGTAATGAGCCGTTCGTAGCCCGGTGCGTCGATCATGAAATGCAGGTGAGCGGGCCGCCACGGATGGCGCCCCAGCGCCGCGAGCATGCGGCCCACCGGGCCGTCGTGCGGGATCGGATACGACTCCGCAGTGATCGAGCGGAAATGGAACGATCCGTCCGCGAGACTGTGCAGTGTGCCGCGTCCATGCGCGCTCCCCGCCTCGGCGTACTGAACATCGTAGAAACCGTCGGAATCCGCCTGCCAGACGTCGATACGGGCGTTCGCAATCGCTTCGCCGTCCAGACCGGTTACCCGGCCGGTCACGAAGCATGGCTCGCCCTTTGCGCCGTTGCCGACATCGTCGCCGTTCTCATAGTGCGGCGCGTCCTCGACAAAGAACGGCCCAAATACGGTGGACTCGGTGCAGCCTCGCGGTTTGCGATTGTTGAGCGCGGTGACCAGCATCGACAGCCCCAAGGTGTCCGAAAGGAGAATGAACTCCTGCCGCTTGTCGTCGGTGATGTGTCCCACGTCGGTCAGGAACTGGATGCCGTGGAACCACTCTTCTTCGGACAGTTGAACGTCCCGGGCGAACGCATGCAGATGCTGCACGATGCTCGTCATGATCTGCTTCAGGCGCGGATTCTCGGCCTCGGTGTGGCGGGCCAGCACGATCTGCGTGATCGTGTCTTCGTCGATATTGCGCATGACGTCTCCAATATGGGTCTGCTTTGGGTCAAAATATAGTCGACCGATGGACGGTGAAAAAGTCTCGTAGCGGGAAACACAATCCCTCGTAGCGGGAAACAGGAGACGTCAGTGGATAAATGGATGGAAATCCAGTTGTTCGTGCAAACGGCAGAACGGGGAAGCATTTCGAAAGCTGCGGAGGCCTTGGGTCTGTCCACGTCAGCGGCCGGCCGCCACCTCGCGAATCTCGAGCAGCGGCTGGGCGCCCGGCTGGTGGAACGCAATACGCGGCGGCTCTTTCTGACCGAGGTGGGCGACGAGTTTTATCGGCGCTGCCGCAATATCACGTCGGAAATGAACGAAGCCGAGGCGCTCGTCAGCTCGGCGCTGCTAAGCCCAATGGGGACGCTGCGCGTCACCGCCTCCGTGTCGTTTTGCTCGCAGATCATCGCCCCGCTGCTGCCCGAATTCTCCGCGCGTTATCCGAAGCTCAACGTCGCGGTCACGGCGGCAAACCGATACTTCGATCTGATCGAAAGCGGCATTGATCTCGCCATCCGCACGCGCGAGCACGAAGCGGATTCTGGGCTGGTGATTCGCCGTCTTGCGGAAACACGGCGAATTCTGGCGGCCTCGCCGGAATATCTCGCCCGGCACGGCACGCCGAAAACGCTCGACGAACTCGACGGCCATCAATTCCTGATCTATACGCTTGCGAACAATCCTTACGAACTGACGTTTTCGAATGGCGACGAGAACCGCACGGTGAAGATCAACGGTCTGCTCGAATCGAACGAAGGACAGGTGATCTGCAAGGCGGGACTCAATGGCCTCGGCATCGTGATCCAGCCGGTCTACATCATTCATGACGACGTGATTGCGGGCAGGCTCGTGCCGATTGTCGACGACTGGGATTTGCCGCCATTGAAGATCAACCTGGCCTATCAGAACCGCAAATACATCTCGTCCAAGGTGCGCGCCTTTACGGATTTTCTGATCGAGCATTTCGGCTCGATGGAGTATGAGCGGAGATGGACCCAGAGGTGGCTGCACACCGGCGGCGAGAAGGCCTCGTTGCGGTAAGGTGTGCCGGCAAAATGTCAGATTAGCGGTGAGGACTTACACCTCAACGACCTGGCCGCGATTCCATTTTTCCGCGCGGCACAGGACGCGCTGACGAACGCCCCACGGCATGCCACGGCTATGCAAGTGGCCGTGACGCTATCTGCGGACGACCACGACTGCCATCTGCGCATCCACGACGATGGGGTCGGCCTCCCGAAAGAATGGAAGCTTCGGCCTGACGCGTTCGGCCTGCGCGGCGTGCTTGAACGAATAGCTCAGCTGGGCGGAAATCTGTTCATCAAGGGCAAACCCGGCGACGGGGTGACGATCGCCGCGAAAGTGCCGCTGTCACGAATCACCGTCCCAGGCTAGTTCCTCGGGCGCCCTTTCCGTTGCCAAACTAAAGATCAGCGATCCGTTGCCGGGCAAGCCTATTGATCGTAGCAACGGCGATCGTAAATTCGCCCGCCTTGTCAAAGAAATAGTCGGCCCCCGCTGCTGCCGCCGCGCGTCCGACACCGGCAGGAAATGTTTGGTCAGGACGATCTGCATCGCGGGGCAGCGTGCCGACTGGAGCCTGCCGATAATATCCAGCCCGCTGCCAACCCGAAGATGGAAGTCGACGAGCACCAAGTTTGGCGTCAGCTGAAGAATCTCTTCGACTGCAACGATTGCGTCGTCGGAGGTTCCGACCACTATCGCCGGTCCCGATGATTCGATTGGCGCGACCAGTTGCCGAAGTACGACCTCTGAATGTAAGCGGCTCGGCATGGCCGGTCCCCGAGGGGCGCGCGCGTGAGGCATGATGTGAGGGCGCGGAGAGATCTGGATAGATCACGTGAGATCGTGTCCGTGTTCGTCTGAACTGCACGCCAAAAGCTAGACCTTATGGGTCCAGTTCAAGCGAGGATTGGACACGGTGCTCAGACAGTCGAGTTATCTGCCAAGCGTCAGAACCAACGACATCCGTTGGAGAGGAAGCGATCGGTCGTCGAGCGGACCTTTGACCCCGGTGCCGCAGCCCCCCGGATCGCCCGCGAAAACAACATCAACGCCAACCAGGTGTGGGCGTGGCGCAAACTGTACACACAGGGTCTGCTGGTAGAAGACACGACTGATCGAGGTTGGCCGCTATGCGGGGGCAGGCCAACGAGCCGCACTCTTCGCCGTCCGGAGACGTTCGCCTTTCTGGGCTTCATCTTTATCTGCGGCCGGTCGCGGCGCGGTGCCTTCCTGCTGAAACGGAAGAGTCGCGGCGACCGGATGCGGGCGAAGCTCAGGGAATGCGCAACGCCGATCCTGCTTTCCGGTCCACTCGGGCACGTTCCCGAAATGCCCGGTCACGTTCGTCCGAAATACGCAGCGAGGATCTGTAGCGTGTGGGCCCGTGCGCACCTTGAGACAAGTATTACCCCGAGGCAGCGGCGATGAGAGCGTGCTCTTTGAGCGAGAGACGCACATCAATGCGCTTCTCCTTCGCAACAGCCTTTCGCCTGGACATCGCCCCGTCAAATGCCCGGTGGCAGTTCCGGTGTGCTTCGCCTCTTATCAGAATCGATGCACGATTCCGACGCCTGCGGCAAAGAGGCTCCGTGACGATGACGGCGTGCCGTTGAAGCCGTCGCCGATCGTCGCAGTCGCACCAATAATCTGAGACTTACCAGCTGTGCCTAAGGTCTGGCCACCGGCACGCTCGTAGGCCTCAAGCGCATACAACCCCGTTCGCTTGGAAAGGCTGTAGTACTGTGACAGATTGAACTGTTGATAACTGGCCGAGCTTGTGATGCCGTTGGAGCGCGTCGCGCGGGTATAGCTGTACCCCCCTCCAAGATCAACTGGAGGTACTGGTCGCCAATGAAGCACGACGCCAACGGTGTTGAATATCGCAGTGTCGGTAAAGGCAGACTGCTTTCCTGGAATGTATTGGACGTTTGAATAGGCTATGGATACGTCGAAGGTTCTACTGACTCGATACACTCCGTCCACTGCATAGCGTTGCTGTGCGCGCCCTGTTTGATATCCGTTGGTCACGGCAGAGACCCCCAGCTCGGCTCCATTGTTCGACATCGTTGAGGCTGCGCCCCACGGACCACCGTTAGGATTCGAATTATTTGTCTTCTGAAAAGCCGTTGCAACGCCAATCGGCCCGATTTCGTATTGAAGTGCGCTGGCCCAGGTACTGCCACTATTGAAACTTCCTGGCACGCCTCCAACGGAATATGAACCGTAAGCAGTTAGCCCGAAGAAATTTGGCGACTGATAGAGCACCGTGTTGTTAGCGCGATAGCCTGTGTCGAAGCCATCCAGGTCGCCAGGATGAGCGCCAAAATATCCCGTCAGGATGTTCGTGGGACTGTAGTGGGATAACGCCTGATAGTATGCGGCGTACTGGCGCCCGATCGTTACAGTTCCGTACGCTTGCTGCGTCAAACCGACGTATGCGGCACGTCCAAACATCGCATTCGTATACTGCAGTCCGCCGTTTGCGCTGTTTATGCCGCTTTCAAGCCTGAAGATTGTCTTCAGTCCGCCGCCCAGATCTTCAGTTCCGAAAAAGCCGAATTTGCTGGCATTCCAGACGCCCTGCGACATTTCCACCACCGATCTTCCCTTGGTGGTCGAACCCAGTGATGTCTGGCTGCTCGCATACGCAAGTCCAGTATCAATGCTCCCATACAACGTAACGCTGGATTGAGCAACCGCAGACAACGCGATTGTTGCTCCTGCTCCGATTACAGCGCCATTTGCCATCAACTTTCTTTTCATCGACTGTCTCCATTCACAAGTTTTTTTAGGAAAATATTTCAACCCGTACATCAGCTGACTCCCGCCAAGAGTTCGCTGTATTTGCCATGCAGTTTGCCGCTGTCCCAGCGTCATCCTGAGTCGAGTCTGTTCCTACTGCCAATACCACCGTTTCAATCGGCAAACCTCCAGACTTCAACGCACGCAGTTCTGTAAGCTGCGGTCATTCTGTATCTAGAACTGCTGCGTTACGCCGATAGTTGCCACGATTTGGTGATTGCGGGCAGCAGGACTAGCGGCCGTGATCGCAGCAACTGCATGCTGCCCTGTCGAGTCAGTCCCACTGGCCTTTTGGTAGATACCAACTGCATAGAGTGACGTCCCTTTCGACAGAGCGTAGAACGCACCAACATCGACTTGCTGATATGTCGCGCCGTTGGCACCACTCGCCCCCCCGTTTCTCATATAGACATAAACGGTTCCAAGCTGGAGAGCCGGACCGACCTGATATCTCAGATTGACCTCCCCGGTGTTGAACGTTGCGGTACCCTGGTACGCCTTCTCCGTGCTGTTCAAACCGGCAACTGTCACGGTGCCGAGGTTCTTGAACTGTGTGTTGCTGTAGACGAGTCCGACGGTTGCCGGGCCAACTGTATAAGATCCATCCGCCGCAAGAATCTGTTGGGATCCGGCCGCCGCATAGCCTTGTTGCACAGGACTTGTAATGTTGATTCCGGTCACACTATCGTTAGCCTTGTTTCCGTAGAACGAGAAATTCGGATTCTTGATAAACGTATAGACCGCACCCAGCACGACGGGTCCGAATTGGTAGCCCGCTGCAAAGTCGAAAATCTCGTTCTGTGTGAAGTTGCCAGCCTTTCCGCCTAGGCTATACAGAGCTGCGACATTGAAGCCTTTTGATGTTGGACTTTGATATCTGAGCGCGTTGTTGGCGCGGTTAAAGTTGTCGAGATTGTCAACGTCTCCCGCGCGCGCCATATCCGGTACCTGATGCCGCCCACTGCCCACCCGCCTCCAGTGTGCCGACGTACTGGTAGCCATCCGGATTCTGGCGGCCCAATGTAAAGGTGCCATAGCGGCTGCTGCTAAGACCGACCCACGCCTGCCGTCCTATCAGGGTTCCGTTCTGCCCCAAGCTACCTGTAGTTGTACTGAATCTTCCCTCAAGGTCAAATACCGCAGAGAGACCGCCACCAAGACCCTCTGAGCCTTTCAACCCCCACCGGCTTGCATAACCATTCCCGCTTGTAACGGCATATTGGCGAGCGCCGCCAGCGTTCGAGTTGAACGTTAGCCCTGCGTCAACGATACCGTACAGGGTCACACTACTCTGAGCATACGAATGGGTTGAATAGATGGCGATCGCTAACGCGGCCATCGAGGCGTTTTTCTTGGGCTACCCCAACCCTTAAAAATTAAATTTCTTTGTAATTCGGATACTAATGATATGTAGTATGCAAGACGGGTTATCTGCATCACCTCACCAGAGAGACCCGTTGACAAGTCAACGGCGGGACCATTTCAAGGACTTCTTCCAGAAGTCGGACTGCAAATCCCGGCAACAGCGCGAACTTGGTTCACTTCATACCTCGGCAAAGGCGAAAAAGGTACCAAGTAGGGCTGGGCACCTACGACGTTCGTGTAGCCCGAGAGCGAACGTCAACCTCCGATACCGTGCGCTAAACCCGTCGAATGCAGATCATTCGGGAAGGATGACACGAGGATCGACGGCGCATGCAATCTCGCGACTCAAGTCAAAATGGCCGGTCGAGCCGCCACCGATTTCTGACTTGTATGCGGACGTACGAAAGGCATCCTCCGCAGCCTCCACCGAATCGAACCAGAACTCTGATGCACCGTCGAAATCTTCATGAGCGGGGAGCACCTCTCCCGCGAGATATCGACTTTGTCCGGCTATCAGCACGTTCTGGCGGTAGCCGCGTAATTCCCTGCTAAAATCCTTTTGATCAAGTACGATTTCTCTGTGCTGGGACGTCCAGTAGTCAGTGAATTCCCGCAACGACAGATCGGCACGTCGACGATGAAAGATGAACACCTTCACCGCTGAGCTTCCTGGCACAACAACGTGTTCCAGCGTTTTGAGAACGATAGTGCGCTCTCGATCCAGAAAGCTCTTCTCGTCGGGAATTACACGTTCGCGAAATACAGGAAGTTCAGGAAATGTCGGTCCACTCTCCGTTCCCGGACGAACGTAAACTTGAGTTACTCCATCATACGGAAACTGCCAGTCGGCCAGATTACCCGCACCAATCAAATGGCTCTGCACGTACCCACTGCGCAGTTCTACCCACTCCGGAATCGACCTCAGAACCGTGGGATGGACTTCGTACCAGTGATCGCAGAACTGCTCATGGCTGAGCGTCGGCAAGCGTTTGAGCAGGTAAAGGGGTTTCTGTCGTGGTTTGGATGATGCCATTTGTTTCCTCAACGTAAAAAATCTGGAAATCTTCTCAAGATGTAGGGTTGACTCAAGCTTTAATACGAAATATCGGCCTCGCGTGTTTCTTTTGAAATCAGGACACAGAGCATCGAGATCAGACAGAATGCGATCAGAAAAACAATGACTCCGACGACGCTGGTGCCGCCGCTGGAAGCGAAGATGGATGTCACGATCAATGGAGTAAGGCCAGCGCCGAGCGTGGATCCGAGTTGATAACCGATAGAGGCGCCCGTGTAGCGAGTTCTCGTGCTGAATTTCTCACTTAGAAAGGCACCGAGTGCTCCATAAATTGGCCCCGCTGCAAATGAACCAAGGAGCCAGAAGGCAAACATCGTCAGATAGGGGTTACCTTTGGAGACCAGCACAAAATTTGGACCCACCAACATAATGGAGAGCAGAAATCCGACCAGCAGCAGTGGCCTGCGTCCGTATTTGTCACTCAGGTGAGCACAGATGGGAAACCAGACGAGGTTGACACCGTTCGCAATCGCCAACGCAAACAATGCAACGCTTGAGTCGAATCCCAAACGCCGAATATAAGTCTGTGTGAAGGTCGCGCCGACAATAAAAATGGCGAGCGGCCCAGCAGCCGTGACCACGGCTAGAATGACCGCCTTCCATTCGTAGCGCAGCAGCTGCACAAGAGGGAAGCGACTAATCTCGCCCTCGTGCTTGAGTGCTTCAAGGAAAAGGGGTGATTCGCTTACCCGCTTACGTATGTAGAGTCCTATGACTAGCAAGAGCGCGCTAAGCAGGAAAGGCACGCGCCATCCCCACTGCAGAAACTGGTTATCGGGCAACAGTCTGACAATCCCGAACGCAAGCGACGCAAGCACAGTCCCCGTTGGCGCACCAATCGCGATGAGCGAGGCGTAAAATCCTCGCCGTTTCTGGTCACAGTGTTCAACTGCCATCATCAGTGCTCCACCGTACTCACCGCCCACGGCAATCCCTTGGACGACGCGCAGGATCAGGAGCAACGCTGGGGCTAACAAGCCTATGGTATGCGGCGTCGGAAGCAGACCGACAAGTGTCGACGCGATGCCCATCATCGTCATCGTGATGACCAGCATGCGCTTTCGGCCTAGCCGGTCGCCGAAGTGCCCGAAGACGATCCCGCCCAACGGCCGGGCCACGTAACCTGCGGCAAATGTCGCATAGGCCGCAATCGTCGCCATCAGCGGCGTCAGGTTACCGAAGAAGACCGGCCCAAAGACGAGCGCCGCGGCGGTGCTGTACAGAAGAAAGTCATAGAATTCGATCGCACACCCGAGATAACCGGAAAGGACGACGCGCCCAACTTCGCGATGATCCAGATTCGAATAATGTGCCGGCCCCGACAGCAAAGCTGCATCTGATGTCGTGCTCATGTGTCTCATGTGTCTCCTCAACTGTGTCTATATTGACACTGCTCCAATGACGCCAATCTGCTTCGCCAATGCCACCAGTCATCGAACAATGATTCGCATTACGAAATACTGTAAAAAAGTAAAACGGATAGCGTTCAGTACGCCGCCTTTTGATCAGGAACCCAACTCAGCATCAACGCTCTTCAGCGATTTCTTTCAGCTCCACCTTTTCAGTAACGTGCAAAGTCCGACAGACGAGCTGGACGGCATCGTTCCAGTCACACTAGTGGCTGCCGGGTGTCCGAAATTCCTCACGAATGAGGCACGCTTCGTTTGCCTTGGTTGGTCATAAACGTCGATGATGTGTGGCGTTGATCACGGCTGGTTGTCATGTCGCGGACGCAAGCATGAAAGGCTCCTTCCGCGGTCCGATCTTTGTCTCGAGCGTGTATAGAGAAGAGGATGCGGTAAGGAACAGCGTCCTCCAGTCCGCCCCCCCCCAATGCATGTTGCCAACGCGCTCAGGCATTCGAACCTTTCCGATCAATCGACCCATGGGCGAATAGACCCACAGTCCGTCGGGTGCGGTCACCCAGATATTGCCGGCCTCATCACATTTCATGCCGTCAGGCAGACCAGGAAGATCTTCTTGCGCGATGCCTTCCGCGAAAATTCGACCGTTGGTCAGGGATCCGTCCGCCTGGACATCGTAGACACGGATGTTAGTCTGCTCGGTGTCGTTGACGTAGAGCAGCTTTTCGTCGGGCGAGAAGCACAGTCCATTGGGTTGATCAAAGGTCGTTCGATTGACCAGAAGCTGCGGCTCACCGCCGTCCGGCTTGATGCGATAGACACCCTGGAAATCGAGTTCAGCCGAAATGGGAAGACCGCCGAACTCAGGCATACGGCCGTAGAGTGGGTCGGTGAAGTAGATCGACCCATCGCTGCGGACCACAATGTCGTTCGGGCTATTGAGCGCGCGCCCCTCGAAATGCGTCGCCAGCTTGGTGCGCGTTCCATCCGGCGCGTAGCGCGTCACTGCGAAATCCGCCTGCTCGCACACCAGGAGGTTCAGAGCGCAATCATAGGTCATCCCATTGCCGTTGTGGCTTGGCCGCGCCACCTCAACGATCCCGTCCTTATCCCACCGGCGACGCACGTCGCCGGGAATGTCCGAGAAGAGCATATAGTGCTCAGTCGGATGCCACACTGGCCCCTCGACCCAAATGTAGCCAGTTCCGACTTGCCGAGGAGCGCTGTCAAGATCAATCAGTTGCTCGAAGCTGGGATGAAGAGCCTTGTGTGGCATTGTCAAAGCTCCGCTAGTCAGCCGCTTTCGAACCCGGGCCGCCCTTCAAGGCAAAGCGACCCGGCCACTGATCCTCAATCTCCGACACGCGATACGAGATGCGCCACTTGCCGTCCGGCTCACGGCGCATTTTGTCGAAATACCGCCCCATACCCCAAATGAAGGATGGCTCGCCATCGCGTGGATCGAAGCGGAACATATAGCTCACCACTTCGGCGGTATCGCCGTCGATCTTGACCTGCGGATTAAAGGCCAAGTGCTTGTGATACAGATCAGGAGCATGCGAATGGCGGCTCGCAAAGTCGATCGTGCCGGCTTCGCCCTCCCAACGGTTGACCGAACCGTCGAGCCGCTTCGTCTCGCGGATCGCGTCCTTGGTGAAGACATCGACCAAACGATCGAAGTCGCCGTAGTCGAGCGCCTGGCCATATTGATTGAGCGTATCGACTATTGCATTGTGATCCTCGAGTGCCTGAAGGCGAACCTTAAGCTCCTCGATATCTCTATCCGTCATGCTTTTCTCCAAATCCGCAAGTTTCGAACGGCCTTTAAACCAGCCGATCGACGCGGTGTCGCTATACATACCAAACGGGATGTGGCCGGACGCCGACTGGCCACACCCGCACTATAGTTTGGAAGACACGGCCGGAGGAAGCCGATAGGATGAAATGTCTTTTCCGATATGCGGAAAAAGCGGCGGTGCTTTGGAGCTTTGTGCAGGCGAAACTAGTCTAAAAATAGGGACAGGGATAGGTGCGTCGGATGGTGCGCCTGGTCACCATGTTGGTCAGCCTAGTTCGATGCTTTGGACGGGCGGCGATCGAAGCTCGTCCATTTGCTTTCGTAGTCCATCTGGTGAAAGTGCTCGACCAGAAAATCAATGAAAGTTCGGACCTTTGCCGACATGTGTCGGCGACTTTGAAAAGCCAAGTTGATCTCCAAACGTGGTAAGTCCCATTCGTCGAGAACCGATATGAGGCGACCTGCAATCAAGTCGTCATAGACTAGGCATTTCGGCTGCACGAGAATACCCATGCCTGTGAGAGCTGCTGCGCGCAGCACATGGCCGTCATTCGATTCGAGCAAACCTTTTACCTTCACCTCCACTGTTTCGTCGCCGCGACGAAATACGAGATCATTCGGGTTGTTGTCATAGGTGTAGATGAGCATCGGCAGGTTTGAGAGCGCTTCGACCGAATCCGGCATCCCGTGCTTGTTGCGATATTCGGGTGAAATAGTCAGGATTCGGCGCGTTTGGGCCAGCCGACGGATCATAATGCCGGAATCGTTCTCATATTCCCGTGCTCGGATCGCGACGTCGATATTGTTGTCGACGAGATCGTAGTAACGGTTCGCCACCTCGACATGGACAGTGACGTTGGGATAGCGCGCCGTGTATTTGTCGAGCAGCGGCGCGATATGAACTGAGAAAAACAGCGATGCCGATATGCGCAGGATGCCAGTAGGATTGAGGCGCGTGGCGTTGACCGCGAGATCGGCGTCCCGCATGTCGCCTAGGAAGGCCTTACAGCTACGGTAGTAACTTTCGCCGACCTCGGAAAGCGTAAGCCGACGGGTGCTTCGATTGATCAAGCGGGCTCCAAGCCGCTCCTCAAGAGACCACAGATGGCGGCTGGCTGCCGCGTTCGACATATCAAGTGCTTCCGCTGCTTTCGAAAGACTCCCAAGCTCCGCGGTCTGGACGAATACCTCAAACTCTTTCCACCGATCCACGTATCTCTCCCCTGTTCCTCATTGTCGATTGGAGGCCATAATAGTCCTTGATCCGGTTTAGCAGAAATGTGATTTAAGCCGATCCGCGCTACAGCCTGTGGCATGGCTAACATACAATGGGCACAGTCGGAGGCAAAAAGGCACGCGCTGGCACAGCGCGTACACTTCAGGAGGAAGCTGAAAAGTATGTCCCAAGCCTCCCTCGCTATGTCCCATCCGCAGCCCTATGCGGGACATTCCTGTGCGCTTCTTGATCGTTGTCACCCACAGCATACATCTGCCGCGTACTATTCCGATCGTGACGTCGTTCGCGTCGGGGATTGCGGTTACGCTACCGAGTCGGCTCTGAACAATCCGTAGAGCCTTGAACCGTGCGGGTTGCCGTTAGAGATCTTGTTGTTGGAATTGCAGCGACCTGGCATATTGCTGCGTGTGTCCTGCAAATTGTGGCGAGGATCACGACTTCAGTCGCCCACTAGAACACGCATCGTTTATTTCGCGCTGGTCGGGACGCGCCACGCCGATACCCGCGACGAGCGTGCCCGGTTGCAGCGATATGCCGTATATCACCGGTGTCGCTGCACGGTCGACACCACGACGATATCGGCGCCAGCGAAGTGTCCGTCGTTCGTTGCATGCGTGTGGATGCCATGGCGTTCGTGCGGCAACTCGGCGAAAGCGCTTGCTTCGCTCGCATCCGGTGCATACACCGAAATCTGGTCGGGCGCGAAGGTCCCGATGAACGGATCCACATGCGCACGCGCCTGCATACCGCAACCGGCGACACCCAGCCGGCGGCTATTTGCGCGGGCCATAGGAGCGGTCGCCAGTACGGTGTTCGCGGCGGTCCTGAAGCGCGTGAGCTCGTCGCCTTCCATCAGCGCGAGCAGGCAGCCGTCGCTGAGCGACATCAGCGCGATGCGGCTGCGCGGCTTAACGGCGCGTCACCGCGATATTGCCTCGTACACACTGCGCATCGCCGTGAGCGCATCGCTGCCGCTCAGAACGGCCGCGATCTGCGGGTTGCTGTAGAGCTTCGTGGACTCAGACATAAGATGTGCCCTCCGCGATCAGGCAACCGGGCTACTCAGCCAGCAGCCTTGGCTTGTGTCGGCCGGATCGCAGAAGTGTTGGCGTTCACCGAATCCTGACCCACAGTTTTCATCTAAATTTGACCCACCCCGAGACAGCGTAGTACATCTATTCCGGTGTGGATAACTCTT
>NZ_QLSU01000023.1 GCF_003268775.1 Paraburkholderia unamae | reverse complement strand
TGCGCCGTTTGCTGCGCTCGCTCGCGAAGGGCGAGGCGATCACGCAGGACGTGTCCACGCTGGAAAACCCCGCGATTCTCGATCAGCTCGGCGAGGCTCGCTGAGCCCACACTGAACCCGCGCTGAACTCGCATTGAAGCGGTCGCCCTGCCGCCCGCACGAATGGCATGGATGCCGCCCGCGCTGGGCGGCCTTTGTGGAGTGGACCGATGAGCGTGAGCGAAGGGAGGCTTCCCCATATCATCGTGCGGCAATCGCGTCGCGGCCGTGGCGTATTCGCGCGACATGCGTTGTACGCCGGCGAGTGCGTGATCGAGTACAAGGGCGAGTGGGCGGCCTGGGATGCCGCGCTCTCGCGGCTTGTAGCGGGAGAGCTGCCGCCCGGAAACGCCGTTTTCCTTGGCGTGAGCGACGGCTATGTCATGGTCGGCGCGCGCGAACGCAACCCCGCGCGCTGGATCAACCACTCGTGCGAGCCGAATTGCCGGGTGCAAGTGCGCAATGGCCGCGCGTTCGTTCGCGCCATCGGCCCGATCGCCGCGGCGAAGGAAATCACGATCGATTACGCGCTTGCCGTCGAGCCGCCGCGAGGACCTGCGATGACCGGGAGGTTTGCGTGCCGCTGTGGCGCGAAAACTTGCCGGGGAACGATGCTCGCGATATGGCGCGAAGAACCCGAACGTCGGGCGGCGGCCAGCGCGAATCACGACGCGGCGCCCGTTGCCTGCGAGGCGCAGCCGTGCGCGCCCGCGCAGGTCCGCGTGCTCGAACGTCTTGCCGGAAATCGGCTCGCCATATGCTGGCGTCAGCCTGGCCGCGCGTTGTATGGCGAGCAGGTGTGGCTGGCCGGGCTGGCAACCGCGCCGGGACGGTGTGCGTTGTCCCAGCGGGCGTTCGACGCCGGAACCCCGGTGTTCGCGCCATCGGGCACGCCCCAGCCCGTGAATGGCGACGCACGCATTCTGGTTGAGGCGGTCGATTCGCTCGACCTCGAAATGCTCGCGTAGCGGTTGGCGTGCGGCGAGCCCGTGCAGCTTGCTACGCTTTCCCTGAAGCCTGGCCGGGCGTGCCGCCGTTCTCGTCATCGGCACGGGCAAGCAAGGCCTGCACCGCGTGCGCGAGGGCGTGCTTCAGTGCGGCGTCGCTGGCGAGATGCCCGCCGGGCACGCGGGCGATGTGCGCACGCGGCGCGGCCCTGGCGAGACGTTCTGCGTTGTGCACGGGGCACACGGGGTCTCGCGTCCCGTGAACGGCAAAGATCGGGACTCCTGCACGTTCTGCCGAGCGCGCGCAGGCGAGTAAGCGGCGCTCGCCCAGCCAGCAGTCGTGCATCAGGTAATGCGACTGAATACGATACTTGGCGATGAGCGCATGCACGGCCTTCGGCTCGTTCGCGCGACGCGTCCGGGCTTTCATGGCGCGGCCAGGCCGGGACGAAGCGAGCACCGCATCTTCATACG
This sequence comes from Paraburkholderia unamae, assembly GCF_003268775.1. Lineage (GTDB taxonomy): Bacteria > Pseudomonadota > Gammaproteobacteria > Burkholderiales > Burkholderiaceae > Paraburkholderia > Paraburkholderia unamae. The sequence goes on along the minus strand of NZ_QLSU01000023.1, from coordinate 146,467 downwards.
CACGCCACGCGAGCGCGATTTCGCGTTGCTTCGCGTAGGCCGCGCCGGGCTGCAATCGTCGGGTACAAGCTGCCAGCAGGGCGCTCGCGCGCGTGCATCCGGCGGCGGAGCGCAGACGCCGCCAGGCGCGCGGCGCTCGACTGCGCGAGGTGACGAAGAGACTGCGCACCTCGTGCCGCGAGGTCAGAAAGAGTCCGCGCAGCACGACGCCCCGCACGCTTCCGGGATGCCGGCTCGCATACGCGAGCGCGAGCGCCGCTCCCCACGAGCCGCCAACCACACCCCAGCGCGCGATGCCAAGTGCGCGGCGGATCGCTTCGAGGTCGTCAATGAGGCGGTCCGTGCGGTTGCCGCGCAGCGTGCCGCGAGGCGACGACGCGCCCGCTCCGCGTTGATCGACAAAAATCACGCGCGTTCTGGTCAGATCGAACAGGGCCAGCATGCCGGGCTGGCTTGCGCTGCCAGGGCCGCCGTGCAGCACGACAACGGCGGGCGCGGCGCTCGGGCCTGCGATCGTGACCGCGATCGCTTGTCCGTCGCGGCGCAAGCGTAGCCTGTGCAACGGTTCAGCGGAGGATGGCCAGCCGGGAATGCGTTTACTCATGAATGTGCGGCTTCCTGCGAGCGCGTGACGAGACCGATCAGTGATCAGGCAAGAATCGTACGCTGCTTGCCCGTGAGAGCGTCAAAAACCTCGGCGCCCGCACGAGATGATCGCGCAAAACCGCCGCCGCGAACATCCCGATTGCGCGATCAACCCGCCGCGACCGTCTCCCCGTCGAAGTCACTCCGGTCAGCCAAGAATCCGGTCGATCACGCGCTGATTCCCCAGCGAGTTCTCAAGCGGGAAGCGCGGACCCGGCCGCGTGCCGAGCAGCGCATCGGCGAAGTCTTCGACCATGAGCTGATACTGGTCGAAGCCGTCGAAAGCCTCGGTGCGAATCGACGCGGTCGCGTCGGTGCGCAGGTGCACGACCGCCGGTCCGTAGACGCCAGGGTTGAACGGCGCTTCGAGCGAGAGCCAGCCACGCGTGCCGTGGAAAGTCATCTGCTGGCGGCGCGCCAGTTGCGTGGCGCAATAGAAGCGCAGATCGAATCCGTCAAAGGCGACGCGCGCCGACGCAAACCGGTCCGTGCCAAAGCGTGGGTCGATCTCGACGTCCGCTTCCACGCGAATGGGTTCGAGGCCCGTGGCAAGACGCGTCGTCACGACCGGGTACACGCCGATGTCGCGCACGCCGCCGCCGCCGAGCGCCCGGTCGTTCTTGAGCGCATGCGGGTCTTCGTTGAAGTAGCTGAACGCGCCTTCCACCAGTTTCAGGTCGCCGATCAGACCTTGTGCGAGACAGTCGCGCACATAGTGCCATTGCGGATGATGCGCCACCATGAAGGCCTCGGCGCACAGCTTACCGGTACGCTCGCGCAAGGCGACAAGCGCCTCCACTTCGCTCGCATGCATCGCGATGGGCTTTTCGCAGAGCACGTGCTTGCCGGCCAGCAGCGCCCGTTTGCACCACTCGAAGTGCAGGGCGGTCGGAAGCGCGATATAGATCGCGTCGATATCGGCGGCGGCGAGCACGTCCTCGTAGTGCGCGAGTACCCGTTCGATGCCGTGACGGCCCGCGAAGGCGGCGGCCCGCGCGGGATCGCGCGCCGCGATGGCCGCGACCCGGTTGTTGCGCGAGCGCTGCAATGCGGGCACGACGAATTGATCGGCGATGCGGGCCGCGCCCAGCACGCCCCATCGGATGACGTCTTTCATTCGGTGGTTTCCTTTTGCTTTAGCAGACCGTTTGCAGTCGCTCGGCGCATATCGCCAATACTTCGTCGGGGTCGCGACGCCACCAGTTCTGCGCCGAGAAAATCTCGACTTCGACCATGCCGGCGTACCCGGCTCGCTCGACGGCGGCGCGTATCGCGCGCAGGTCCGCCACGCCGTCGCCCATCATGCCGCGGTCCAGCAACGGGTCGCGCGTCTGCCGCAGCCAGTCGCAGACGTGGTACGCGAGCAGACGGCGCGCGGGTCCGGCGTCGGCAATGGACGCGTCGAGCGCCGGGTCCCACCAGCAGTGGTAGACGTCGAGCGCCACGCCCAGCGTGTCGCCGCCCGCATCGAGCGTTTCGCAAATCTGCAAGGCTTGCGCGAGCGTATTGACGACTGCGCGATCGGCCGCGTAGACGGGATGAAGCGGCTCGATGGCCAGCGGCACGCCGAACGCGCGCGCGGTGTCGGCCAGCATGCCGATGCCGTCGATCACTTGCGCCCGCGCGGCCGGCAGGTCGCGGCTGCCCTCGGGCAGGCCGCCCACCACCATCACGAAGCATTGCGCGCCGAGCGTGGCCGCGTCGCGTATCGCCGCACGATTCGTTTCGACGTTGGCGGCGAACTGTTCCCGGGTTGCCCCAGGCAGATAGGCCGACCGGCAGTAGCCGGTCACCGTGAGCCCCAGGGCGCGGATCTGGCGGGCGAGCGCGTCGATATCCGCCTTGCCGTCCTCGATTTCATGACGCCACGGCGCGATGCCGCCAAAGCCCGCCCGCGCCACGCGGTCAATTACGCGAGTCAGCGGCTCCCGATGACCGAGCGTCGCGGTGTTGATTGAGCAAAGCTCGAGTGTTCCTTGCAGGTTTCTCATGGGGTTCCAGATTCATGTCAAAGACGAGCAGGCCCGCGCGTCCGCCTTGCAGCGCTTCGATCAGCCGCGCGGAGATGGCCTGGCGGGTCGGGTGCGCGAGGTAGGCGAAGCAGGCGTCCCAGCTCGCGAAATCCATCATGAAGCCATCGTCGAATGCGGCGGCCAGCCCCTCCGGGGAGGCGTTCAGCCCGCTGTGGAAGTTCGAGAACGCGATGCCGGGCAATTCCGCGAGCCGCCGGATCTGCTCGAAAAAGGCGCGTCGGCATTCGGGCGTCACCTCGTCGCGGAAGCGGCACAGCTCCATGTGGCGCACGGTGGTGTGGCGGGGGCCTGGGGTCGTCGGCACGTCAGTCTCCGCAGCCCAGTGGGAGCAGCAGCGCGCGCATCCGGTGCACCGCCGCTTCGGGCTCGCGCAACAGGCCCGCGCGGTCGGCCAGGCGGAACACCTCGGCGAGATAGGCGGGCGGGCGCATGCCGTGGTGGCCGCCCGGCATGAAGAAGTGCGGCTGGAATCCGTTCAGGTACGCAAGCAGCACGACGCCGGTCTTGTAGAATTGCGTAGGTGTACGGAAGATATGGCGCGCGAGCGGCACGGTCGGTGCGAGCAGGGCGTCGTAGGTGGCGCGGTTTCCCGCGGCGAGGGCGGCGAGCGCCTGCGAGGCGGCCGGAGCGATGGCGTCGAAAATGCCGAGCAGCGCGTGCGAGTGATGCGTGCCGTCGCCCGCGATCAGCGACGGATAGTTGAAGTCGTCGCCCGTGTAGAGCTTGACGCCTTCCGGCAGGCGGCGGCGGAACGTGATCTCCTTGTGTTCGTCGAGCAGGGAAATCTTGATGCCGTCCACGCGCGTTGCGTTCTCTTCGATGATGTCGAGGCATACGGCGGCGGCTTGCGCGAAATCGCCGCCGCCCCAGTAGCCTGCCAGCGCGGGATCGAACATCTCGCCGAGCCAGTGCAGGATGACCGGCCGGTCGCACATGGCCAGCACTTCGCGATAGACGCGCCGGTAGTCGTCGGGCGAGCGCGCGACTTTCACGAGCGCGCGGCTGGCCATCAGAATGATGTTGCCGCCCACGCGCTGCACGGCTTCGATCTGATGCGCGTACGCACGGATCACGTCGTCGCAGTCCGCAACATCGCGCAGATCGACGTGATCGGTCCCGCAGCCGGACGCAATGCGCGCGCCCGCGATATCGCGCGTTTCGGCGAGCGTGCGCGTGATGAGTTCGAGCGCCGTGGGCCACGGCACGCCCATGCCGCGTTGCGCGGTATCCATCGCTTCGGCAATGCCGAGACCTTGTTGCAGCAGGTAGCGGCGGTATTCGAGCGTGCGCGGCCAGTCGATGGCGGGAGCCGCGTCGAGCTCGCCCGCGCGCAACGGATCGGCGACGATATGCGCCGCCGAATAGGCGATCCGGTTGAAGGGACGCGCGGGCGCGCAAACGGCGAGCGGCTTGCCTTCGACGCGCCAGGGCTCGAGGTGTCCGCTTGCGGTGGGAAGCGTGATCGTAAGGGTCATGATTGGGCTCAGTACTTGTTGACGAGCAGGCCGCCATCCACGCGGATGGCCTGGCCCACGCTATAGGCAAGGCCCCCGGTGGCGAGCGTGCGCACGGCGGTGGCGACGTCTTGCGGTTTGCCCCAGTGGGGGATGGCGGTGAGTCCTTGCGCGATCTGCGCGTCGTAACGCGCGCGCGAGGGCTCGGTCATTTCGGTCTCGATGAGTCCGGGCTGCACCTCGTAGACGCCCACGCCGAGTTCGGCGAGGCGCAGCGAGAACAGCGTGGTTGCCATCGAGAGACCGGCTTTCGACACGCAGTATTCGCCGCGTAGCGGTGAAGCCGCGATCGCGTTCGACGAGGTGATCGTGATGACGCTGCGATGCGCGGCGCGCGCGCGGCGCCCGCCTTCGGCCAGATAGCGCGCGAAGGTTTGCGTCAAAAAGAACGTGCCGCGCAGGTTCACCGACATGCACCGGTCGAAGCTCTCCGGCGTGACGTCGAGCAGGTCGCCGCGCGAAAGCACCGACACGCCCGCGTTGTTCACGAGGCAATCGACCGGGCCGTCCAGCTTCGCCTCCACCTGCGCGAGGAGCGCCGCGTGCGTGGCGAGATCGGCGAGGTCGGAAACCAGGGCTGCCGCGCGCGCGCCCGTTTGCGCGACCGCGTCGGCGGCGGCGTCCAGTTCGGCCGACGCGACGGCATCGGTCAGCGCGACATCGAAGCCCGCGCGGCCGAGTTCGACGGCGATGGCGCGGCCGATGCCGCGGCGCGCGCCCGTGACGAGCGCAACCGGCCGCGCTGCGGAAGTTGGGGCATTCGACGCGTTCACAGCGTGGCTCCGTTCGCGATCAGATCGCGTGCGATGATGGTGCGCTGGATCTGGTTCGTGCCTTCGTAGATTTGCGTGATCTTGGCGTCGCGATAGAGCCGCTCGACTTCGAAGCCGCGAATGTAGCCGCTGCCGCCGAAGATCTGCACGGCGTTGGCGCTGTGCTTGACGGCCGTGTCGCCCGCGAAGCATTTCGCCATCGAGCACGCGATGCTGGCGCGCTCGCCCGCATCGAGCCGTTCGGCGGCGTCGCGCACGAGCAGGCGCGCCGCCTGGATGTCGCGCGCCATGTCGGCCAGCATCCACTGAATGCCTTGAAACTCCGCCAGGTGGCTGCCGAACTGGCGGCGCGTTTTTGCGTAGTCGAGCGCGGCTTCGAGACCCGCCTGGGCGATGCCCACCGCGAGCGAGGCGATGCCCACGCGGCCCTTGTCGAGCACGCTCATCATGATGTGGAAGCCACGTCCTTCCTGGCCGAGCAGCGCGTCTTCGGCCAGCTTCACGCGCTCGAAATGCAGTTCGCCGACCTGCGAGGCGCGCTGGCCCATCTTGTGTTCCTTCGGCCCCTTCGAGACGCCCGCGAGCGAACAGTCGACGATGAAGATGCTCATGCCGCGCTTGCCCGCTTGCGGGTTCGTGCGCGCGAGCACGAAGGCGAGGTCCGCCACGGGCGCGTTGTGAATCCACAGCTTGGCGCCGCTCAACTCCCAACCGTCGGCCGTGCGCGTCGCCGTGGTGCGGATGCCGGAAACGTCGCTGCCGCCGTCGGCTTCGGTAATGCAGTACGCCGGCTTCAGCGCGGCGCTCAAGAGCGGCTGCATGTAGCGCGCGCGCTGCGCCTCGGTGCCGTGCACGCTCAGCAGCGTGCCCACGAGTTCGAGCAGCCCGCACTGGTCGGCGACCGAGGCGTAACCGCGCGAGAGTTCCTCCATCACGATCGCATAGGCCGTTGCGTCGAGGCCCACGCCGCCGTAAGCCTCCGGCACGGTAATCCCGAAGAGACCCAGTTCGCCCATCTGCTGGTAGATCTCGGCGGGAAAGCGCTCCTCGCGATCGAGCGCCTCCGCCACCGGGCGAATCACTTCATCGGCGAAACGACGCGTCGTTTCGCGAATCTGCTGATGAATATCCGAGAGTTTCATGCTGTCTCCATGTCCGATAAAAATGGGGTGTGAGCAAAGTTGTCCGCTCAGGTAAACCCGGCTGCGCCAAAAACACCCCTTGAATTAAGCAGTTTCCTGTGCCAACATTCGCAGCAAGTAACTAACCGGTGCGTTATTTAAGACCAACGAAGCGCTGCTGTCAACGAGGGTTGCAGCCGATCTGGACGGAGGGGCGAGTTGAAAAAATGTATGGATGTCGCGAAGGCGGTCGAGCAGATCTTCGACGGCGCGACGATTGCACTGACAGGTTCGGGCGGCGGTCTGCTCGAAGCGGACGCGGTGCTGGCTGCCCTGGAGCAGCGCTTTCTGGCGACGGGGCATCCGCGCGATCTCACGATCGTGCACGCGCTCGGCATTGGCGACGGCAAAGGCAGCGGCCTCGGACGATTCGCGCACCAGGGCATGGTGCGGCGCGTGATCGGCGGTCACTGGAGCTGGTCGCCCGCGATGCAGCAACTGGCGAAGGAGGAGGCCTTCGAGGCGTACAGCCTGCCCGCCGGGGCGATTTCCACCTTGCTGCGCGAGATTGGCGCGGGCCGCCCGGGCCTGATCACGCATGTCGGCCTGCGCACGTTTGTCGATCCGCGCGTCGAGGGGGGAAAGCTCAATGCGCGCGCCACCGAAGACCTCGTGGAACTGGTCGAACTGGATGGGCGCGAGTACCTGCGCTACAAGCCGTTCAAGGTGGACTTCGCGATTGTTCGCGGTTCGAGCGCCGACGCGCACGGCAACGTCACGCTGCGCCGCGAGCCGGTTGATCTGGACACCTATGCAGTGGCGCTGGCCGCGCACAACAGCGGCGGCCGCGTCATCGCCCAGGTCAAGGCGTGCATGCCCGAAGGCGAGTCTGTGCCGGCGCGGCTCGTGAGAATACCCGGCGTGCTGGTGGATGCGGTTGTCGAGGCGCCGTCGCAGGTGCAATGCACGGTCGCCGACTACGACCCGGTGCTAAGCGGCGAGACGCGCGACACGCAATGCGCGGTGGAGCCCGAAGTGCCGACCGGCATTCGCTATCTGATCGCGGCACGCGCGGCGCGGGAACTGGGCGAGGGGTGCTCGGCCAACTTCGGCTTCGGCATTCCGGGCGGCATTCCGGGCATCCTCGCGCAACAGGGGCGGCTCGGCACGTTCTGGGGGTCCGTGGAGCAAGGCATCCACAACGGCGAAATGCTCGACGGTCCCATGTTCGGCACGGCGCGCAACGCGCACGCCATTCTCTCAGGCGTCGATCAGTTCGACTTCTACAGCGGCGGCGGCATCGACGTCACGTTTCTCGGCATGGGCGAGATGGACGGCGAGGGCAACATCAACGTGTCGAAGCTCGGCCCGACCGTGGTGGGGCCTGGCGGCTTCATCGACATCACGCAGGGCGCGCGCAAGATCGTGTTCTGCGGGGCGTTCGAGGCGAAGGGGCTGGAGGTCGAGCAGCACGGCGAGCGCGTGACCATCACGCGCCCGGGCAGCGTGCCGAAACTCGTGCAACGCGTGCAGCAGATCACCTTCAGCGGCGCGCAGGCACGCATTGCCGGCCAGGAAGTGTTGTACGTGACCGAGCGCGCCGTGTTCCGGCTGGAGCGTGATGGCGTGCGCCTCATCGAGGTGACGCCGGGCATCGATATCGAACGGGACGTGATCGCCCGCATGGGCTTTCGTCCGCTGGTCGATGCGGCGCTGCTCGCGCGGCGCGGTGCGCTTTCGCAGGAGCGGGCGGCATGAACGCCCACGCGCGCCCGCCGGTTCGATGCGCGCCTCGCGGCGCGCATGGCCTACGGGTGCACGAGGCGAAGGATCGTGTCGATGTTGAACGCGAGACGATTCTTCAACGCATCCTTGCTCATGAAGTCGATGTCGAAGATGACGCCGCTCGTGTAGCGGTTGGTGAGGTAGTAATAGCCGATGGCCGCCATCGTGATGTGAAGCTGGCGGGCGTCCACGCCGCTGCGGAATGCGCCGGCCTCGACGCCGCGATCGAGAATGCGTTGCAGCATCGAAATGAAGCCGTGGTGCAGTTCGCGGAATCGTTCGGACTTCTTGACGTGTCGCGCCTTGTGAAGATTCTCGCTGTTCACGAGCGTCATGAACTCCGGGTTCTTCAGGTAGTAGTTCCACGTATGCGTGACGAGCGCGACGAGCGCCTCTTCGGGCGTGAGGTGGTCGAGGTCGAGTTTGAGTTCGGCGGAGCGGATGTCGGCGTAAGCCTCTTCGAGCACGGCGACGAACAGTTCCTCCTTGCTGCCGAAGTAGTGATAGATCATCCGCTTGTTCGACTTCGCCCGCGTGGCGATGGCTTCGACGCGCGCGCCCGCAAGGCCGAGTTTCGCGAATTCCTTGGTGGCCGCTTCGAGAATGCGGGCGCGCGTGACTTCGGGGTCGCGCTGGCGCGGCGGCGCCTTGGTGACGGGGGCCGATTTCGCGGCTCGACCTCGGGTCGGGGTTTCAAGGCTCATGGGTAGTGGTCGTATAGGGGTGAATTTGGGCACCGGCAACGGGTGCTTCTTGTCAGCGAATATAGACCAAAAAGGCGTTGTCAGGAAGTAACCGGATGGTGCAGAATGTGCAAAAAATCGGAGTGCCGGAAACGATCGACCTGGCCTTCCGGGCATCAACACGGAGACGTTACATGAGCAACCTGAGTGAACTCGTCGCCGCCTCGCGGCTGCCGGGCGAACCGATCCACACCCCGATGTTCATCGGGGGAAAACCCTGGCGCGGCTCGCAGGACGAGCGCGTGGTGCGCAAGAGCCCCGCGCACGGCGTGGCCGTGACCAGCACGCAGCGCGCGAGCGTGGCCGACCTGGACGCCGCCGTGTCGGCCGCGCGCCAGGCGTTCGACGACGGCCGCTGGTCGCGCCTCCCGGGCGAGCAGCGCGCCACGGTGCTGCTCAAAACGGCGCAACTGATCCGCGAGCAGGCGGACACCCTGGCGTGGTTCGAAACGCTCGAAAGCGGCAAGCCGCTTGCGCAGTCGCGCGGTGAAATTCTCGGCGCGGCCGGCATCTGGGAATATGCGGCGGGCCTCGCGCGCATCGTGCACGGCGACACGCACGACTCGCTGGGCGAGCGCATGTTCGGCCTCGTGCTGCGTCAGCCCGTGGGCGTGGTCGGCATCATCACGCCGTGGAATTTTCCCTTCTTCATTCTCTCCGAGCGGTTGCCGTTTGCGCTGGCCGCTGGTTGCACGGTGGTCGTGAAGCCGGCCGAACTCACGCCCACGACCACGCTGAGGCTGGCTGCGCTGCTCGCTGAAGCGGGCTTGCCCGAGGGCGTGGTCAATGTCGTGACGGGGCTCGGTTCGGTCGTGGGGCAGGCGCTCGCCGACCATCCGGACGTCGACATGATCTCCTTCACCGGCTCCACGTCGGTGGGGCAGTCGGTCATGCGCGCGGCGGCCGGCAACATGAAGAAGGTGGGGCTCGAACTGGGCGGCAAGAATCCGCAGATCGTCTTTGCCGACGCGGATCTCGACGACGCGGCCGACGCCATCGCGTTCGGCATCTCCTTTAACGCCGGTCAGTGCTGTGTTTCCGGGAGCCGGCTGGTCGTGCATCGTTCGGTCGAGGCCGAACTGGTCGAGCGCGTGCGCGCGGTGCTGGCCAGGGTGCGCGTGGGCGACCCGCTCGACGCGGCGAACCATGTCGGCGCCATCGTCGAGGCGCGCCAGTTCGCCAAGATTCGCGGCTATATCGAAGCGGGCCGCGAATCGCAGGCCCAACTCGTGTGCGGCGGCGAGTCGAGCAGCGAAGGCGAACGCTATTTCGTGAGCCCGACGGTGTTTCGCCATGTCGATCCGCGCGGCGCGCTCGCGCAGGAAGAAATTTTTGGCCCGGTGCTCGCGGTCACGCCGTTCGACACCTTCGACGAAGCCGTCGCGCTCGCCAACGGCGTGCCGTTCGGTCTCGCCGCGAGCATCTGGACGCGCGACCTCGAAGGCGCGATGCAAAGTTTGCGCGCCGTGCAGGCGGGCCGCATCTGGGTCAACTGCACGATCACCGGCGGCCCGGAATTGCCGATCGGCGGCTTCAAGCAATCGGGAATCGGCCGCGAAACAGGCCGCTACGGCCTTGAGGAATATACCGAGCTGAAGTCGGTGCACGTGCAACTTGGCGCACGCGCGCGCTGGATGGCCTGAACCGCGGCGGCAGGACGGCCGCGTCTCGCAACGGGCGCGGCCGGTTGAAAAAAGCAATGGAGACAGTGATGTTTGACTACGTGATCGTGGGTGGAGGGCCGGCCGGCTGCGCGCTGGCAGCGCGGCTGAGCGAAGATCAGGCCGTGCGGGTGCTGCTTCTGGAAGCCGGCCCCGCGGATACCGACCCGTACATCCATATGCCCGTGGGCTTCTTCAAGATGACCGGCGGGCCGTTGACGTGGGGCTACAAGACGGTCGCGGGCAAGCCGACGCAGCAGCGGCAGATCCCGTTTGCGCAAGGGCGGGTGCTCGGCGGCGGCGGCTCCATCAACGCCATGGTCTATACGCGCGGCCAGCCCGCCGACTACGACGGCTGGGAGCGCGAGGGCTGTGCCGGCTGGGGATTTCGCGAGGGCGTGCTGCCCTACCTGCGCCGCATGGAGGACAACGAACGCCTGTGCAACGAGTACCACGGCGTGGGCGGCCCGCTCGGCGTTTCCGACCTCATCACGGTCAACGAGATGACGAAGGCGTTCGTGCGCGCGGGCCAGCAGGCGGGCATGCCGCACAACAGCGATTTCAACGGCGAGCAGCAGGCGGGCGTGGGCGTCTATCAGGTGACGCAGCGCGGCGGGCGTCGATGCAGCGCGGCCGTCGGCTATCTCAACCCGGCGCGCGGGCGGCCGAACCTGACGATCCGCACGGACTGCTTCGTGTTGCGCGTCGTGATCGAAAACGGCCGCGCGGTGGGCGTCGAACTGGCCGACAAGGACAACCGCGCGAACACCAGCGTCGTGCGCGCCGAGCGCGAGGTGATCGTGACCGCGGGTGCGATCGGCTCGCCCAAGCTGCTGATGCTCTCGGGCATCGGCCCGGCGGCGGATCTCGAACGCGCGGGCGTGAAGCCGCGTCTTGCGCTGGAAGGCGTCGGCCAGAATCTCCAGGATCACTTCGACATCGATATCGTCTACGAGCTGAACGGCCCGTACAGTCTCGACAAGTATGCGAAGAAGCATCTCATGTTGATGGCGGGGCTCCAGTACAAGCTCTTCAACTCCGGGCCCGTGACGTCGAATATCGCCGAAGGCGGCGCGTTCTGGTATTCGGACCCGGGCGTCGCCACGCCCGACCTCCAGTTCCATTTCCTGCCGGGCGCCGGTGTCGAAGCCGGGGTGCCGCCGGTGCCCTCGGGGTCCGGCTGCACGCTGAATTCCTATTTCCTGCGCCCGCGCAGCCGCGGCAGCGTGGCGCTGTCGAGCGCCGACCCGGCCGCCGCGCCGCTCATTGACCCCGCGTATATTCGCGACCCCTATGACCTTCAGGTCGCCGTCGAGGGCATTCGCCAGAGCCGGGAGATCATGAGCCAGTCCGCGATCAGCAAGTACCTCAAGCGCGAGCACTTTCCGGGGCCTTCCGTGCGCACCCAGGCCGACTATGAGGCGTATGCGCAGCAGTACGGCCGCACGGGCTATCACCCGGTGGGCACCTGCAAGATGGGCGTCGACGCGTTGTCGGTCGTCGATCCCGAACTGCGCGTGCACGGCATCGAGGGACTGCGCGTGGCGGACTCGTCGATCATGCCGCGCATCGTGAGTTCGAACACGAATGCGCCCACGCTGATGATCGCCGAAAAGGCGGCCGACCTCATTCGCGGACGCTGCGCGCCGGCGAGCGTGGCCGCGCCCACGAGCCTCGCGCGCACGGCTTCGCGCGAACCGGTTCCCGCAGCAACAGCCGCAACAGCATAAACAACCGTACCCGGCCAGCCGGGTACCACACAGTCAGTAACTAACCAGTTATTTACGTTGGCGCTTAACAGGTGCCGAATCCATGGAGGAGACATCATGTCCAGTTTTGATCGTTCGACCTTGAGCCGGCGTCAGTTCATGAAGCTGGGGGCCGGCGCCGCGGTCGCCGCGGCAAGCGGCGGACTCTCGTCGCTCGCGTTCGGCGCGCAGCCCGTCACGCTGGCGTGTTCGTTCCGCTCGCTGACGAGCCCGTACTACGTGGCGTTCAACAAGGGCGCGCAGAACTTCGCGAAGAACGCCGGCCTGTCCTACGTGCCGCTCACGACGGAAGGCAGCTCCGAAAAGGGCATTGCCGACGTGCGTGCGCTGTTGCAGAAAACCGGCGGCAATCTCGTGCTCAACGTCGACCCGAACGATTCGGCCGACGCGCGCGTGATCGTCGAAGCCTGTGCGAAAGCCGGTGCGTTCGTGACGACGATCTGGAACAAGCCCAAGGATCTGCATCCGTGGGACTACAACCCGAACTACGTGGCGCATCTTTCGTTCGATGGCGTCGCCAACGGCGAAGCCACGGCCACCGAACTCTTCAAGTCCATGGGCGGCAAGGGCGGCGTGGTGGCGCTGGGCGGCATCTTCAGCAACGTGCCTGCGATCGAGCGCAAGGCAGGCCTCATGGCGGCGCTCAAGAAGTTCCCCGGCATCGAACTGCTCGACTTCCAGGTGGCCGACTGGGACTCGCAGAAGGCGTTCCCCATCATGCAGGCGTGGCTCACGCGCTTCAACTCGAAGATCAAGGGCGTATGGGCGGCCAACGACGACATGGCGCTCGGCGCGATCGAAGCGCTGCGCGGCGAGGGTCTGGCCGGCCAGTTGCCCGTTTCCGGCATGGACGGCGACCAGCAGGGACTCGCCGCGCTCAAGGCCGGAGAGATGAATTCAACGGTCTACTTCGACCCGTACTGGCTCGGCGGCATCGGCCTTTCCATGGGCCTTGAGGCGAAGCAGCAAAAGCTTCAGGTCGCCTCGCTTTCGAAGGACAAGCGCGAAATGTTCTGCAAGCCCACGCTCGTGACGAAGGCCAACGTGCAGCAGGTCATGGCGTTGCAGGCCGCGCCCACGGCCGACTGGAACAATCTCTATGCCCGCGTGGCCGGGCCGGTGGTGTATCGATGAACAGGCTCACAGCAGCGCCCGGCCGAGGGGGCGTTCATGGCTCGACACCCGGCGTTCATGCGCTCGCCGCCCCGCAAACAGTGAGGCGGCTCGCGCCGCTCATCGTGCTGATCGTGCTGGGGCTCGCGATCGGCGCGGTGAACCGCGACTTCTTCGACCCGATGAACTTCGCGCGCATCGCCGTGGCGGCGGCCATCCCGCTCACGATCGCGCTTGGCGGCACCTATGTGATCCAGCTTGGCAGCATCGACCTGTCGGCCGAAGGCATCGTCGCCGTGGCGGCCATCGCGGTGTCGATGCTCGTTGAGAACTCCATCAACGATAACCACTTCGGCCTGTGGACGGTCGGCGTGGCGGTGGCGGCGGGCCTGGCGCTCGGGCTCGCGAATGGCGTGCTGCACGTGCTGCTGCGCATCCCGTCGTTCATCACGACGCTCGCCGTGGGTTTCATCGCGACCGGCATCGGCACCGCCTGGCTTTCGGGCAACACCATCCGCGTGACCGACTCGGGATTGCGGGGCCTCGCCATCACGCGCTATCTGGGGCTGCCGCTCACGGTGTGGATCGCCATTGCCTGCCTGGTCGTCGCATGGGCCGTGTCGCGTCACACGCTGCTCGGCCGCCACGTGCTCGCCATTGGCGGCGGCGAGGAACTCGCGCGCCTGAACGGCGTGCGCGTGCGACAAGTCCGCATCGCCGTGTTCGCGCTCGCGGGCGCCTTCTATGGCGTGGCCGGTGTGCTCGCCGTCGCGCAATACGGGCAGGGGCACGCGCTCATCGCGAACGGGCAATTGTTCGTCGCGATCACCGCCATCGTGGTGGGCGGCACGTCGCTGGCGGGCGGCAACGGCGGGCCGCTCAATACGCTGGTCGGCACGCTGATCGTCGTCGTGCTCGCCAACGGCATGGTGCTGCTCGGTGTTCCGCCGTACGTGCAGCAAGGCATTCAGGGTGCGCTGATTATCCTGGCGGTGACGCTCGCGTTGAACCGCTCCCGCAAGCACATCGTCAAGTAGGGGAAAGACATGCTCTCCTTGAATCACATTACCAAGCGCTTTCCTGGCGTGCTCGCGCTCGACGACGTCTCGATCGAGGTGCGTCCGAACGAGATCGTCGGCCTGATCGGCGAGAACGGCGCGGGAAAATCCACGCTGATGAAGCTGTTGACAGGGGCCTATCGTCAGGACTCCGGCGAAATTCTGCTCGGCGGCGAGCCGCTCGTCATTCGCAACCCGCGCGAGGCCACCTCGAAGGGCATCGCCATGGTGTACCAGGAGCAGTCGATCCTGCCGAACCTCACGGTTGCCGAGAATCTCTTTCTTGGCCGCGAGCAGGCGTTCGTGCGCTTTGGCCGCCTCGACTGGGCGAAGCTGCGCCGGGCAGCGCAGAAAGAACTCGAGATGGTGCACCTCGACGTCGATCCGTTGACGCTGTGCGAGGACCTCTCGTTCGGGCAGCGCCAGATGGTCGAGCTTGCCCGCGCGTTGTCGCTCGCGAGCCACGCCGGGGGCATGCCCGTGATCCTGCTCGATGAGCCGACTTCCGTGCTGGAGTCGGCCGAGATCGAGATACTCTTTCGCCTCGTACGCGAGCTGAAATCGCGCGCTTCCTTCGTGTTCGTTTCGCATCGTCTGGATGAGCTGCTGTCGTTGAGCGATCGCGTGTACGTCATGAAGGACGGGCGCACGGTTGCGCAGATGAACAGCGCCGATGCTTCGGTGGCGAGACTTCACGAGTTGATGGTGGGGCGCTCGCTGCACGGCGAGTACTACCGCGAAAACCTGCAAAAGCCGCCGCGCAGCGAGGTCGCGCTCGCCGTGCGCAATCTGTCCATGGGTCATGCGCTGAACGACGTGTCGTTCGAAGTCCGCTGCGGCGAGGTGTTCGGCATTGCGGGCGTGGTCGGCTCCGGGCGCGAAGAGTTGTGCCGCGTGATCGCGGGACTCGAAAAGCCCGATGCGGGCTCGGTGCAGGTGGGCAGCGTGCGGCTCAAGCCCAACGCCCGCCATGCGGTGAGCCTGGGTGTCGGTTATGTGCCGCGCGAGCGCAAGGTCGAGGGCATCGTCACGCCGATGAGCGTGGCGCAGAATCTCACGCTCTCCCACCTCGGCGGCGTGAGCCGCGCGGGCGTGATGCGCCGTGCGAATGAGCGTGAGATCGCGCAGACGTGGATCGAGCGCCTGCACATCAAGACGCCGGGCCCCGATGCGTCGTGCCGCAACCTCTCCGGCGGCAATCAGCAGAAAGTGGTGCTCGCGAAATGGCGCTACGCCGGAAGCCGCGTGCTCGTGCTCGATCATCCCACGCGCGGGCTGGACGTCGGCGCCAAGGAAGAGGTGTACCAGCTGATTCGCGAACTGAGCGCGGAAGGCGTGGCCGTGGTGCTCACCGGCGACACCCTCGAAGAGATTCTCGGCCTGAGCCATCGTGTGATGGTGATGCGCGACGGCCGGGCCCAAAAGACGCTTGACTGCGAGGTCGGCCGCAAGCCGGCGCAGGTCGAGATTGTCGAGTACATGATGTAAGGAAACGCCATGTCGACTTCCCAAACCGCACAGGGTCACGCGCCGCAGGTTTCGTTGCGCGCGAAACTAACAGACTACGCACCGATCATAGCGCTCGTCGCGCTCTATCTGCTGATCGAGATCGTGCAACCCCACTTCCTGATGCCGTCGACGCAGCTCGGCCTGCTCGCGGACAGTTGTACCTTGTTCGTGATGGCGGCCGGGACAACGTTCGTTATCCTGATCGGCAGTATCGACTTGTCGTTGCAGGCGGTGGCGTCGCTCGCGAGCGTCATTGTCGCGCTGCTCGTGCCGCGTTTCGGGCCCTACGCCGCTGTGATCGCGCTGGCGGTGTCGTTCGGCATCGGCATCGTGAGCGGCATGATCCAGACCGTGCTGCGCATTCCGTCGTTTGTCGCGACGCTTGCGGTGGGCGGCATCGCTTCGGCGGCGGCCCTCGTGCTTTCGGGCACGCGCTCGATCGGCATTGACGACGACGTGAGAAAGTCCACGCTCGGCTGGACGACGGGGAGCACGTTCGGCATTCCGCATGAAATCCTCCTCTCTATCGTGGTGTTCGCCATCTGCCTGTTTCTGCATCGGCGCACCGTGTTCGGCCGGCACGTGGACGCCATCGGCGCGGGCGAACCGGCGGCCATTGCTTCGGGTGTGCGCGTGGCGGGCAACAAATGGCTCGTGTTCGGGACGTCGTCGCTTTTCGCGGGGCTGGCGGGCGTGATCATGGCGGGGCGGCTCGGTAGCGGCTCGCCGACGCTCGCGGACCAGTTTCTGCTGCCTGCCATCGCGGCCGTCATCGTCGGCGGCACCGCGCTCACGGGCGGCGCGGGCGGCATTGGCCGCACGCTGATCGGCGCGCTGCTCGTTTCGGTCACGCGCGTGGGCATGACGTTCGTGGGCGTGAGCGTGTTCGCGCAGCAGATCGTGTTCGGCGTCATTCTGGTCGTTGCCGTCACGGTGGCGTTCGACCGTTCGAAGGTTCTGGTCATCAAGTAAAGGGTGCGACGTATGAAGGTGCTGGTGTGTGTCAAACGCGTGGTGGACTACAACGTGAAGGTGCGGGTGAAGTCGGACGGCACGGGCGTGGATATCGCCAACGTGAAGTTCTCGATGAATCCGTTCGATGAGATTGCCGTTGAAGAAGCGATGCGGTTGAAGGAAGCGGGTGTTGTTACGGAAGTGATCGCGGTTTCTTGCGGTCCTTCGCAGGCGCAGGAAACGCTGCGCACGGCGCTGGCTATCGGTGCGGATCGCGCCGTGCTGGTCGAGTCGAACGAGGATCTGCAACCGCTGGCCGTGGCGAAGCTTTTGAAGGCGCTGGTCGATAAGGAACAGCCATCGCTCATCATCCTCGGCAAGCAGGCGATTGACGACGATTCGAACCAGACCGGGCAGATGCTCGCCGCCCTGGCTAATCTGCCGCAAGCGACGTTTGCTTCAAAGGTTGTCGTTGCCGATGGCAACGTCACCGTGTCGCGTGAAGTGGATGGCGGCGCGCAAACGCTCGCGCTCACGTTGCCCGCTGTCGTCACGACCGACCTGCGCCTGAACGAACCGCGCTATGTCACGCTGCCTAACATCATGAAGGCGAAGAAGAAGCCGCTGGAAACGCTCAAGCCTGAGGACCTGGGCGTAGACGTTACGCCGCGTTTGAAAACGCTGAAGGTCGCGGAGCCGCCCAGGCGCAGCGCAGGCGTGAAGGTACCCGACGTTGCGGCGCTGATCGACAAGCTGAAAACCGAAGCCAAGGCGCTGTAAGGGAGCGATTGAGAAATGACGATTCTGGTTATTGCCGAACACGACAACGCGAGCGTCAAGGCCGCGACGCTGAACACCGTGGCTGCTGCACAAAAGATGGGCGGTGATGTGCACGTGCTGGTCGCGGGCCACAACGCGCAGGCCGCAGCCGATGCGGCAGCGAAAATTGCAGGCGTTGCGAAGGTGCTGCTGGCCGACGCGCCGCAACTCGCACAAGGTCTCGCTGAAAACGTCGAAGCGACGGTCATCAGCATTGCGAAGAATTATTCGCATATCCTTGCGCCCGCAACAGCATCGGGCAAGAACGTCACACCGCGCATTGCCGCGAAGCTCGACGTCGCGCAGATCAGCGACATCACCGCTGTGGCCGCGCCCGACACGTTCGAGCGTCCGGTCTACGCTGGCAATGCAATTGCAACGGTCCAGTCCAACGATCCGGTCAAGGTCGTCACGGTCCGCACGACCGCGTTCGACGCCGTCGCGGCCGAAGGCGGCAACGCCACAATCGAAAAGCTCGAAGCCGCAGCGGACAGCGGCCTTTCGCAGTTCGTGAGCCGCGAAGTCACGAAGCTCGACCGGCCCGAACTCACGAGCGCGAAGATCATTGTCTCAGGTGGCCGCGGTCTTGGCAGCGGCGAAAACTACACCAAGGTTCTGGAACCGCTCGCCGACAAACTCAACGCAGCCCTGGGCGCATCACGCGCCGCAGTTGACGCGGGCTACGTGCCCAACGACTATCAGGTCGGTCAAACCGGCAAGATCGTCGCGCCGCAACTCTATGTGGCGATCGGCATCTCCGGCGCGATTCAGCACCTCGCGGGCATGAAGGACTCGAAGGTCATCGTCGCCATCAACAAGGACGAGGAAGCGCCGATCTTCAGCGTGGCCGATTACGGCCTCGTGGGCGATCTGTTCGAGGCGACACCCGCGCTGGTTGCCGCGCTCCCGCAACGCTAGACCCGAACGCGACCAGGAGCCTGCCCGGATGAGCACACTGCGCGTTGCCATGATCGGCGTCGGACTGGCGGCCGCGCCTCACGCACTCGCCCTGAAGGATCTGGCGCGGGAGGTGGAGGTGGCCGGCGTGACCGGGCGCAGCGCCGTGCGTGCTGCAACGTTCGCGCGCGAGCACGGCTTCGCCCTCGCGCCCTCGTTCGACAGCGTGGTGGCCGATGCCTCGATCGATGCGGTGCTCATCCTGACGCCGCCGCATACGCATCTCGAACTCGTCGAAGCGGCTGCCGGAGCGGGCAAGCATGTGCTGCTCGAAAAGCCGCTCGACGTCTCGCTCACGCGCGCCCAGCGGTTGACCGCATGCTGCCGGCGAGTGGGCGTGCGCCTTGGCGTCGTGTTCCAGAACCGCTTTCGTCCGGCGGTCCAGCAACTGGCCACGCTCCTGCAAAGCGGTGCGCTCGGGCGGCTCGCGAGCGCGGGCGTGGAGGTGCGATGGTGGCGCGATCAAGCGTATTACGACGAACCGGGCCGGGGCACCTACGCGCGAGACGGCGGCGGCGTGCTGCTCACGCAGGCCATCCATGCGCTGGATTTGCTGCTTTGGCTCGCGGGCGATGCATCGGTCGTTAGCGCTGCGTGTTCGACGACAACGGTTCACCGGATGGAATCGGAAGACTACGCTTGCGCGGCATTGAAATTTCAATGCGGCGCGGTGGGCCGCGTTTTCGCCACGACGGCGGCGTATCCCGGCTTTCCGGAGCGACTGGAATTTGTCGCAGCAAATGGCACGGCGGTGCTCGAAGGCGGGCGGCTCGACATCTACTGGCGCGATGGGCGGCGGGAATCGTTCGAGGAGAAAGAGGCCGCGTCGTCCGGTTTCGGTGCACAGCCGATGGCGTTCGATCATGGTCCGCATCGCGCGCTCCTGGCCGGCTTTATCGCCGCCATCCGCGAAGGCCGGCCGGCGCCCGTGACGGGAGACGACGCGCTCAAGGTGCAACGGCTCATAGCCGCAATGACGGCGAAGGGAGGGGCGGAACATGACGCCGGAAATTGACGGAGATACCCGCATCGTGGCCATTCTGGGCGACCCGGTCGCCCAGGTGAAATCGCCACAGTTGTTCAATCGGCGATTCGCGCAACGGTCGCTGAACGCGGTCCTGATTCCTTTTCATGTGAGCGCGGACAAGCTAGGCGTGGTGCTCGACGGACTGCGCGCGATTGCCAACGTGGCGGGCGTGGTCGTGACCGTGCCGCACAAGGTCTCCGCCGCGAAGTACGCCGCCGCTCTCACGCCCGTGGCGCGGGCGGTCGGTGCGGTCAACTGCCTGCGGCGCGAGCCCGATGGCGCATGGACAGGCGCGATGTTCGACGGTATCGGCTTTGTCGATGGCCTGGCTGCGCGCGGCCATACCGTGCGAGGCCGGCGCATCTTGCTCGTGGGCGCGGGCGGCGCGGGAGCCGCGGTGGCGCACGCATTGGTCGAACGGGAGGCGGCGAGTCTGGACGTGTGCGACGTACGCGCGGATTCGCGGCAAAATCTGCTCCATGCGCTGCGGGCGTATGCTTCGAATACGGCCGTTCAGGAAGGGGAAGCCCGCGCCTCGAGCACGCACGATCTGATCATCAACGCTACGCCCTGTGGCATGCGAGAGGGCGACCCGATGCCCGTAGACATTGGCGACGCACGCCAGGGCGCGCTGGTTGCCGATCTGATCATGAAGCCCGCTACGACGCGCCTGCTTGCCGAAGCGAAAACGCGCGGCCTCGCGACACACGAGGGGCGGCATTTGCTCGAGCACTCCGTGGGCTCCATCGCGGACTTTTTTCGCTTGACCCCGGCATGCTCAGGAGGCGGGGAAAAGCGGGGGAAAAACGGGGAAAACCCGATTGTGACGAGCGGGCAAGCCCACTACCATCGCCAATAAGTAACCATCCGTAGAGTTACTTTCTACGTCGAGTTCGCAGGCTTTTACCATCGTTGGCCAGGATCGATGCCTGGCTCAGGAGAGACGAATGAACCCAGCAGCGAAACGCAGGTGGCCCCGATCGGGGCTGGAAACCACGGTCATGGGCTTCGGCGCGGCGCCGATCGGCAACATCTTCAGGCCGATCAGCGAGGAGGATTCGGCCGGGCTCATCAAGGCCGCGTGGGACGCGGGCGTGCGCTACTTCGACACCGCGCCCATGTACGGGCACGGACTGAGCGAAGCGCGCTGCGGCCAGGGGCTGCGCTGGTATCCGCGCAACGAGTTCGTGCTGTCGACCAAGGTCGGCCGTTTGCTGCGCTCGCGTCCTCGCGCGGAGATCGACTTCACGCCTTGGGTTGACGGCCTGCCGTTCGAGATGCGCTTCGACTACAGCTACGACGGCGCGATGCGCTCGATCGAGGACAGCCTGCAACGCATGGCGCTGGAGCATATCGACATCGCGTTCATTCACGACATCGACAACTACACGCACGGGCCGCAGCAGCCCGCCATGTTCGAGCAGGCGATGACCGGCGCGGCCAAGGCGCTGCTCAAGCTGCGCGACGAAGGCGTGGTGAAGGCGATTGGCGTGGGCGTGAACGAGTGGCAGGTGGCGCAGGAGGCGCTGGTGCGCAACGACTTCGATTGCGTGCTGCTCGCGGGCCGCTACACGCTGCTGGAGCAGGACGCGCTCGAAAGCTTCCTGCCCCTTTGCGTGGCGCGCAACGCATCGGTCGTGCTGGGCGGCGGCTACAACAGCGGCATTCTCGCGACAGGTGCGGTGCCCGGTGCCAAGTACAACTACGCACCGGCGCCGGAGCCCGTGCTCGAACGAGTACGCCAGATCGAGCACGTTTGCCGCGAATTCTCCGTGCCGCTGAAGGCCGCCGCGCTCCAGTTCGTGCTCGGCCACCCGGCGATTCCCACCAATATCCCGGGCGCGCGCTCCGTCGCTCAACTCGACGAGAACATCGAAACGTTCCGCACGGAGATTCCATCGGCCTTCTGGGCCGAACTCAAGCGCCGCGAACTGATTCGCGAAGACGCACCGACGCCTTAGTCCACGAGCGTGCCGGGCAACGTCCCGGCTCAAGGTCGATCGGCATGCCGCGCGCGCTCCCGCGCGTGGCAGGGGCGCGGTCGTCCGTTTTCTTCCCGTCGTATTCACCGCGAGAGAGTCACGCCATGAAAGCAGCAGTCCTGGTTGCGCCTGGCCAACTGGAAGTGCGAGAGGTACCGGTTCCAGCGTGCGGTCCGCACGATGTCCTCATCAAGGTCGAACGCTGCGGCATTTGCGGGACCGATCTGCATATCTATCACGGCAACTATTCGCGTGACCGGTTGCCGCTCATTCCGGGCCATGAGTTCGCCGGCACGATCGCCACGCTGGGCGAAGCCGTGACTGGTTTGCGCATTGGCCAGGCCGTGACCGCCGATATCAACATCGGTTGCCGCGAATGCTTCTATTGTCGCAAGAACGAAGTGTTGAATTGCGCACGCGTGACTCAATTAGGTATCCATATCGATGGCGGGATGGCCGAGTATATTCGCGTGCCGGCGTACGCCATCGTGCCGCTGCCGGCGGCCATGCCTGTGGAGACGGGGGCGCTCGTGGAGCCGCTCTCGTGCATCGTGCGTGCGCTTCGCAAGAGCCACGTGCGCGTGGGCGAGAGCGTGCTCGTGATCGGCGGCGGTCCGATCGGGCAAATGCATCTGCAACTCGCGCTGCGCGTGGGCGCCGCGCCTGTGATGCTGGTGGAGCCCAACGCCGAACGGGCGGAACTGGCGCGAACGCTGGGAGCCGATATCGTCGTCGCCGATCTGGACGAAGCGCAAACGGCCATGCGCGCGGCAACGGACGGTCGCGGTGCCGATGTCGTGGTCGAAAGTGTCGGCTCGACCGACCTGTATGAGCGCGCGTTCACGCTGATCCGGCCGGGCGGGCGCGTGATCGCGTTCGGTCTCGCCAAGCCGGGACATACGTTTCGTATCAGTGCGCTCGACTTTGTGCTGCGCGAGCAGGGCGTTCAGGCGAGCGTCGCCGGAATGGGCGACGACATGCACGAGGCCGCCACGCTTCTTGGCTACCGGCGTATCGAAACTGCGCCGTTCCTCACCACGGTCTACCGGCTCGACGACGTGCAAGCGGCGTTCGACCGGCTTTCGGAGGACCGCAGCGTGCTGAAGATCCAGGTGCAGGTCGCCTGAGGCGGGCGCGTTCCCTAGGGCAGGCGCGGGAGAGACAGAATGAAAGGCAGGAGTACGTAATGGTCGCACTCGAAGTCAAGGGCATCGGCAAATCGTATCCTGGGGTGCGCGCCCTGGATGGCGTGTCGTTTTCGTGCCGGCGCGGCTCCGTCCATGCGCTCGTTGGCGAGAACGGCGCCGGGAAGTCCACGCTGATCCGCATCCTGAGCGGCGCGGCGGCACAGGACGAAGGTTCGCTGGTGCTCGACGGCGAGCCGTTCAATCCGTCCACGCCCCGCGACGCGGTCAGCGCAGGCGTGTCGACGATTTATCAGGAGTTCAATCTCATTCCGGAGCTGAGCGTGGCCGAGAACATATTTCTCGGGCGCGAGCGCACGGTAAGAGGCTGGCTGGACAGCGCGACGATGCAACGCGACGCCGCGGCATTGCTCGAACGCATAGGCGCGCCGATTGACGTGCGCCGCCGCGTGGCGACGCTCTCCGTCGCGCAGCAGCAGCTTGTGGAAATTGCACGCGCGCTTGCGGTATCGGCACGCGTGCTGATCATGGACGAGCCGTCCGCAACGCTCTCCGAGCACGAACTCACGCTGCTCTACGAGATCGTCCGCAGCTTGTCGCGAGAGGGCGTCACGATCCTGTACGTCTCTCACCGCATGGACGAGATCTTCGACCTTTGCGACACCTGCACGGTGCTCAAGGACGGCCGTGCGGTTTGCACGCGCGCGGTGGCCGATCTGGATCACGCGTCGCTCATCGGCCTGATGGTCGGTCGCGAAGTCGATACGCGCTTTCCGCCGCGGCGTGAGGCGCATGGTGCGCCAATCGTGCTCGACGTGCGCGGCCTGACGCTTGAGAGCGGCGTGCACGACGTGTCGTTCACCGTGCGTGCGGGCGAGGTGGTCGGACTCGCCGGGCTCGTCGGCGCCGGGCGCACCGAAGTCGCGCGGGCGCTGTTCGGGCTAGGCGGTGTGACGGCGGGAAGCGTGACGCTGGCGGGGCGCGCGCATCGGCCAAAGTCGGCGGCCGAGGCCATCGAAGCCGGCGTGGCGCTCGTGCCGGAGGATCGCAAGGCCCAGGGCCTCGTGCTCGGCCTGAGCATCCGCGAAAACGCCATGCTGCCCACGCTGGCGCGCGTGAGCCGGTTCGGCTTCGTCGACAAGCGCCGCGAGCGCTCACAGGTCGATGCCGTGTGCCGGCGCCTCGCGGTGTCGGCTGCGGGCTCCGAGGTGCCTGTGGGCACGCTTTCCGGCGGCAACCAGCAGAAAGTCGTGTTCGGCAAGTGGATGGCGCATGACACCACCTTGCTGATACTCGACGAACCCACGCGCGGCGTGGACGTGGGCGCGAAGGCCGAGTTCTACCGGCTGATCGACGAGATCGCGCGCAGCGGCAAAGCGGTCTTGCTGATTTCCTCCGAGCTTCCCGAACTTCTCGGGCTGGCCGATCGAATCGTCGTGCTGCGCGATGGCCGGGTTTCCGGCGAACTGCCGGGCCGCGACGCGACGGAAGTGTCCGTTCTTCAACTGATGGCGAGGTGAACCATGGCAATTGCAGAACCGGTCCCCCAGGGTTTGGCGACCGCACGCTTTTCGGATCGGAGCTACCGCCGCATCCAGCTTATCCAGCGCTACGGGATCGTGGCGATATTTCTGCTTTTATGCGCCGCCGCCGCGTTGTCTTCGCCGGTGTTTCTGAGCGTCGACAACCTGCTCAACGTCGTGCGGCAGGTCTCGGTTGTCGGGCTCGTTTCGCTCGGCATGACGTTCGTCATTCTCACTGCCGGCATCGATCTCTCGGTGGGTTCGATTCTGGGTCTCGCCACCCTGGCGGTGGCGAGCCTCAAGCCGTACGGCGGCGTTGCGGCCTTGTTCGGCGGCGTGTTCGTCGCGCTGGTTTGCGGCTGGGTCAACGGGGTCATCACGACGCGCGGGCGCATTCAGCCCTTCATCGTCACGCTCGGCATGATGACCGCGCTCGTGGGCGTGGGGCTCGCATGGTCGGACGGTCAGCCGCTGATCGGCGTGTCGCCGGGGCTGGCGTGGATCGGGCGCGGCAAGCTCGCGGGCGTGCCCGTTCAGGCGATCGTGTTCGTCGTCATGACCGCGTTGAGCGCGCTCGTGCTGCGCAAAACGCGCTTTGGTCGGCACATCTACGCCGTGGGCGGCAATGCCGAGGCGGCGCGCCTCTCGGGCGTGCCGGTGGACCGCGTGCGCGTGATCGCCTATTGCATCTCGGGCGCGTTCGCGGGAATTGGCGGCGTGGTGATGGCCACGCAGTTGAACATCGGCGAGGCGAACCTGGGCAAGGGGCTGGAGCTCGATGCCATTGCCGCCGTGGTGGTGGGCGGCACGAGCCTGATGGGCGGTTCCGGCAGCATAGGCGGAACGGTGATCGGCGTGATGATGATCGGTGTACTGAATAATTTGCTGAACCTGTTGAACATCCCCGCCTATACGCAGTTGATTGTGAAGGGCGCGATTATCGTGGGGGCTGTCCTGATCCACGCCCGGATCGGCCGCACGAAAGGGCGATAAGTGCCCGAAAAGCGGCCGTTGAATTCATTGAACCATCCATACGATCAAGCAAGGAGACGATGATGCTGCAATCCAGATTCGTACGCTGCGCGGTGGCGCTTTCGCTCGCCGCAGGAACCGCCGCGGGCGCGCAAGCTGCCGATACCGTGGGTCTTTCGCAGGAGAGCCTCGACCATCCGTGGCTGGCCACCGAGCGCCGCCAGATCGAGGCGGTGGCGCGCGCGGCCGGCGTGAACCTGATCGCGACCGACGGCCAGGGCAGCGTGGCCACGCAGATCGCCGGAATCGAGGACATGGAGTCCAAAGGCATCAAACTGCTCCTCGTGCAGGCGGCGAAGGCCGAAGGGCTGCGCCAGGAACTCGAATCGCTCAAGGAGCGCGGCGTGCCCTACATGTTCGTTGGCAAGCCCATCGAGAACGCGGGCGCGGTCACCATGGTTTCCGGCGACAACCGGGCGCTCGGCACCGATGCGGGTCATTTCATCGTCGAAACGCTCACGCAGAAAAACGGCAAGCCCAAGGGCAATCTCGTCGTGCTGGAGGGCATTCCCGGCGACGAGACGTCGCTCAATCGCGTCGGCGGCATGGAGGCGGTGACGAAGACGTATCCCGACATCAAGGTGGTCGCACAACAGCCGGGCGATTATCGCCGTCCAAAGGCTTATTCAGTCATGCAGAACATTCTTCAGGCTCACCCGGCCGGGACGGTCGATATCGTGTTTGCCGCCAATGGCGAGATGGCGCTGGGTGCGATTCAGGCGATCAAGGAAGCGGGACGCTCGAAGGAAATCAAGGTGGTGGGCCTGGATGGCCAGAAGGAAGAGTTCGACGCGATTCGCGCAGGCGACGAACTGGCGACCTGGCTCTATCCGCCCGCAGGCACGGAGGGCATGCAGGTCGCCCTGCGCATTCTGAAGGGCGAGAAAGTGCCGCCGAAGATCACGCTGCCCACGGTGCGGGTCACGAAGGCGAATGTGGATTCGGTCAAGCCGGCCTTTTGACGACGCGCGCCATAGGACCATCAGGAGGCAAGGCATGAAAGTGCATGGACTGGAGCACATCGGTTTCACCGTCCCGGATCTCGACGAGGCGGTGGCGTTCTTCGCGAAGGTATTCGGCGCGGTGACCGTGATGGAGACGGGCCGGATCGAGGCCGACGACGCCTTCATGAAACGGCGGCTCGGCGTGCCGGAGCACTGCCGAATCGAGGACATCAAGGTCCTGCGTTGCGGCAACGGGACGAATCTCGAACTGTTTCGCTACTCAGGCGATTCGAACGACGCCCCGCTCAAGCGCAACAGCGAAGCGGGCGGCTTCCATCTGGCGTTTCAGGTGGACGACGCGCACGGCGCGGCAACGCGCCTGCGCGAAGCGGGCGTGGACGTGCTCGAAGGCCCGACCGACGTCGAGACCGGTCCGATGGCCGGGCTGACATGGGTGTATTTGCGCGCGCCGTGGGGGCAATTTCTCGAACTGGTCAGCCACCGCCATGCGCTCGCGTACGAGCGCGAAGGCGCTCCGAAGCTCTGGTCCCCGGTGGGGCCCGCGCAATGACCGGGGCCACGAGCGCGAAAAGGAGGGGTGAGCCGATGCAGGAGCGGGAGATTGTCTTTCCGGCTCGCGGCGAGATCGTCTTTGAGCCGTGTGCGCAGCCGGAAAACCTGGGCGCGCATGAAGTGCGCGGCAGGACGATCGCGACGCTGGTGAGCCCGGGAACCGAGCTGGCCTGGTCCGACAACGGGCCGTTTCCCGTGCGGCCCGGCTACGCCGCGGTGTTCGAAGTCGAAGCGGCGGGTAGCGCGGTGTCCGGCGTGGCGAAGGGCGAACGGCGGCTTTGCATGGGGCCGCACCGCAGCTTTCAGCAAGTGGATGTCCGCTACACGGTGCCGATCGAACCGCACATGGCGGTGCGCGAGGCACTGCTCGCCCGGCTGATCGGCGTTTCCATGACGACGCTGATGACGACGCGCGCGCGCCCCGGCGACTGGGTCGGCATAGGCGGCGCGGGCCCGGTCGGCTATCTCGCGGCGCATCTGTTCCGTCTTGGCGGCTACCGGGTCTTCGTTGTCGAGCCCGATGCCGTGCGCCGTGAGCGCGTGCTTGCGTCGGGCATTGAAGCGGCGTTCGCGGCGATGCCCCTCGATCACGCGAAGCTGCTCGGGAACGTAGCGCTGATGGTGGACTGCTCGGGCCACGAGCAAGCCGTGCTGGACGCATGCCGCATGGTGCGCCAGGGCGGCGAGGTCGTGCTGGTCGGCGTGCCCTGGCGACGCCGCAGCGACGCGAGCGCGCACGAACTGCTCGACGCGGTCTTCGGCGGCTTCGTCCATCTGCGCAGCGGCTGGGAATGGGAGTTGCCCCTTCTGCGCCAGCCGTTTCGCTGGGAGGCACTCACCGGAGGCTACAACAACAGCGCCCACAGCATCCTCTCGGGCCTCACGCACGCGGTGCGTTGGCTGGGCGAGGGACGTTTTCCCGTCGAGGGGCTGTTTCGCCACGCGAACCCGGAGCACGCCGGCGACATTTACGGCGCGCTGCGTACGGGCGAAGTCGACCCACCGTTCGTGGTGTTCGACTGGCTTGACGCCGCCGCCCACTGACGACTCTGTGATGCTCTCGCTCGTAACATGACAAACGCAACCTACGACTACATTATCGTCGGCGGCGGTTCTGCGGGATGTGTTCTCGCGAACCGGCTGAGTGAAGATCCTTCGGTGACGGTCCTGCTGCTCGAAGCCGGCGGTGGCGATCGTCATCCGTTTTATCGCATGCCCGCCGGGTTCGCCAAGATGACGAAGGGCATCGGCTCGTGGGGGTGGCACACGGTGCCGCAGAGGCATCTCGGCCAGCGCGTGTTGCGCTTCACGCAGGCGAAGGTGATCGGCGGCGGCTCGTCGATCAACGCGCAGGTGTACGCGCGCGGCGCCGCCGCGGACTATGACGAGTGGGAAACGCTGGGCGGCGCGCGGGGATGGAGCTACCGCGACGTGCTTCCCTATTTCAGGCGCTCGGAGCATAACCAGCGGTTCGCCAACGAATACCACGGCTATGGCGGCCCGCTCGGCGTATCGAATCCGGTTAGCCCGTTGCCCGTGTGCGAAGCCTTCTTTCAGGCGGGGCAGGAGTTGGGTATTCCCTTCAACGCGGATTTCAACGGCGCGAGCCAGGCGGGGCTGGGCTACTACCAGCTCACCCAGCGCGACGCGCAACGCGCTTCCGCATCCGTCGGCTTCCTGAGACCGGCACTGAGCCGGCCGAATCTCTCGGTGCGCCTTCGCGCGACCGTGCTGCGGCTCGATCTGCAAGGCTCGCGCGTGACCGGCGTCACGATGACCGGCGGCGATTCGCAAACACCGGTTGCGTTGCGTGCCGCGCGCGAAGTGATCGTCAGTTCGGGGGCCATTGGCACTCCGAAGCTATTGATGCAGTCCGGGATCGGGCCCGCCGATCATCTGGCTTCAGTGGGCGTGCGAGTCGCGCACGATCTGCCGGTCGTGGGGGCTAATCTCCAGGACCATCTCGACCTGTTCGTGATCGGCCAATGCACGGGGGACCATACCTACGACAAGTACAACCGCGCGCATTACGCGGCGCTGGCGGGGCTCGAATATTTGCTGTTCAAGCGTGGCCCCGCGGCTTCGAGCCTGTTCGAAACGGGCGGCTTCTGGTACGCGGACGGCAGTGAGTCGGCGCGTTCGCCGGACATCCAGTTCCACCTGGGGCTCGGTTCGGGAATCGAGGCGGGCGTTGCGGCGCTGAGCGGCGCGGGCATCACGTTGAACACCGCCTATATGCGGCCGCAATCGCGCGGCACGGTGAGGCTGGGCAGCGCCGACCCGCTTGCCGCGCCGCTGATCGACCCGAATTACTGGGCCGAACCGCAGGACCGCGAGAAGGCGCTCAAGGGGCTACGCCTTGCACGAGAGATCATGGCGCAACCGGCCTTGGCGAAATATGTGTCCAGGGAGGTCTTGCCCGGGCCGCAACGGCAAACGGACGACGATCTGTTCCAGTACGCCTGCGCGAGCGCCAAGACCGACCACCACCCCGTGGGCACCTGCCGGATGGGGCCGGCTGACGATCGCGAGAGCGTCGTGACGCCCGATCTGCGCGTGATCGGTCTCGACGGCCTGCGTGTCGTCGATGCTTCGGTCATGCCGTTCATTCCCTCGGGTAACACCAACGCCCCGACCATCATGATCGCGGAGAAAGCGGCGGACCATATCCTTGGCGTGACCTGACCTCACACGCCCGCCCGGTCAACTCATCGCGCCGCTTGCCATCTGCGCGCGCTTGCGCAGCCAGTTCATGCTGGCGAGCAGCGCGACGGCGAAGATCATCAGCAGCGTCGCGACGGCGAGAATCGACGGATCGATCTGATCGCGTATGCCGCTCCACATCTGGCGCGGCACGGTGCGCTGATCGGGGCCGCCGATAAAGAGAATCACGATCACCTCGTCGAACGAGGTCGCGAACGCGAAGATGCTGCCCGTCGCCACGGCGGGCAGGATCAGCGGCAGCGTCACGCGGCGAAACGCCACCCACGGCCGCGCGCCGAGCCCGGACGCCGCGCGCAGGAGGCTTTGATCGAACGACAGCAGCGACGCCGTCACGGTGATGACGACGAACGGCGTGCCGAGCGCCGCGTGCGAAAGCACCACGCCCAGATACGAATTCACGAGGCCGAGCGGCGCGAACACGAGATAGAAGCCGGCCGCGACCACGACGATGGGCACGATCATCGGCGAAATGATGAGCGGCATGACGATGGCGCGCAGCGGAAAGCCGGGGCGGCTCAGGCCGAGCGCCGCGAGCGTGCCGAGCACGGTGGCGATCAAGGTGGACGCCGCGCCGATGCCGAGGCTGTTCGCAAACGCGCGCTGCCAGTCCGGCGAGCTCAACGCCTGCTCGTACCAGCGCAGCGACCAGCCCTGCATCGGGTACGAGAAGAACGAGCCCGAATTGAACGAGAGCGGCACGATCGCGAGAATCGGCGCGACGAGGAAGAAGAGGATCAGCGCGCTATGCAGTCGCAATCCGGCGCCTGCGATGCGTTCCGAGAGGAGCCTGGGGCGGGCGTCGTTCATGTCGGGCTCGATGGTTCAGTGAGTGCGTGGGTCGTGAGCGGTCGCGGTCAACCGAAGCGCAGCCGGTCGATGCCGACGAGCCGGTTGAAGACGAAATAGAACACGCCGGTGAAGATCACGAGATAGCAGGACAGCGCACCGGCGAGGCCCCAGTTCAGTTGATCGTTGGTCTGCTCGGCGATGAGCTGGCTGATCATTTCGTCGCCTGCGCCGCCGAGCAGCGCGGGCGTGATGTAGTAGCCGAGCGCCAGCACGAACACGAGGAAGCAGCCCGCGCCCACGCCGGGGAAGGTCTGCGGCACGTACACGCGCACGAACGCAACGGCCGGATGCGCGCCGAGCGACTTGGCCGCACGCATGTACGACGGCGACACGTTCTTCATCACCGAATAGATCGCGAGAATCATGTACGGCAGCAGGATGTGCGTCATGCCGATCAGCACGCCCGTGCGGTTGAAGATGAGCGCAATCGGCTCATGGATCACGCCGAGGCGCAGCAGCGCGCTGTTGATCACGCCACCCGGTTGCAGCAGCACGTACCACGCCGTCGAGCGCACGAGCAGCGAGGTCCAGAACGGCACGATCACGAACATCATGAGGCGCGAGCTTTGCTTCTCGGGCAGCGTCGCGAGCAGGTAGGCAACCGGATAGCCGAGCAGCAGGCACAGCAGCGTCACGCTCGCGCTGATCGCCACCGTGCGCGCGAAGGCGGCGCGATAGACGGCGCTGCCGGCGGCCACGTGAGCGACGGCGCCGTCGGGCGCGACCTGCGCGTCGACGGCGTTGAGCAGGTAATCGGGCGTGGGCGACTGCGAGGCGCGCTTGAGCAGCCGCCACGTTTCGGTGGCGCCCCAGCGCGCGTCCAGATCGATGAGCGCGGGTTTCCACTGCGCGGGCGTTTGCGCGCGCACGGCCCGCGCGGTCTTGAACAACAGGCTCCGGTACTCGGGCTGATAGAAGTTCATGCGCCGCGCGATATCGCCGAGCTGGCTGTTTTCGCTGGCGTGCTTCAGATCGGCGGCAAGCGCCGAGAACGCGCTTTCGCCGGGCACGCCAACGCCGCTCCAGCCCGCGAGCGCCGCGCTCAGATGCGGCATGCCGTGGCGCACTTCGGGGTTCTGCACGCTGCGCGCGAGCAGGCTCGCGATCGGCGCGACAAAGGTCACGAGCAAAAAGACCAGCAGCGGCAGCGCAAGCGCCAGCGCACGAAGGGCCGCCTTGCGGCGCGCGGCGAGAAACGACGCGCGGCCGGCGGCCGTCGCGCCAGGGCCGGGGTAAGCGGTGGTGGGCAGCGGTGTGTTCATCGTCGCGTGGCGCCTGGGCTGTCGATGCGGATAGGTCTCGTGCGGGCTCGCGTTACTGCGTGAGCCAGTTCTGGAAGCGCTTGTTGATCGCGTCGGCGTTATCGGCCCAGAAGGTCGCGTCGATCTGCAACGGCCGCTTGAAGTTCGCGGGCGCGGTCGGCAGGTCGTTCAGGCGCGCCTTGTCGATCAGCGGAATCGCGTTCTTGCGCGGCGGCGCGTAGGCGATGTACTTCGACAGATCGGCGTAGGCCTGCGGCGTGGACGACGCGACGATGAACTTGCGCGCCGCGTCGCCATGCTTCGCACCGGCCGGCACGCCCCACCATTCGTAGTCGTACACCTGCGCGTCCCACACGACCTTGAACGGCTTCTTGTCCTTGTGGACGGCGTCGTCGATGCGGCCGTTGTAGGCCTGGGTCATGACCACCGCGCCGTCGGCGAGCAACTGCGGCGCCTGGGCGCCCGCATCCCACCAGACGATGTTCGACTTGATCGTGTCGAGCTTCTTGAACGCGCGATCGACGCCGGCGGGCGTGGCGAGCGTCTTGTACACATCCTGCGGGGCGACGCCGTCGGCGATCAGCGCCCATTCCATCGCCACCTTGGGCGACTTGCGCATGCCGCGCTTGCCCGGGAATTTCTTCAGGTCGAAGAAGTCGCCGATGGTGGTCGGCGCGGCTTTCAGCTTGCTCGTGTCGTAGGCGTAGACCGTCGACCAGACCATCGCGCCGACCGCGCAATCGCTGATCGACCCTGGCAGGAAGTCGGCGGTGTTGCCGAGCGATTTCTTGTCGAACTTCTCCAGCAGGCCTTCGTCGCAGGCATTGATGGCGTCGTTGGTTTCGAGGTCGATCAGGTCCCACGTCGGATTCTTGGCCTGCTCCATCGCCTGGAGCTTGGCGAGGCCGCCGTCGTACGATTCGGTGCTGAACTGGTCGCCGGTCTTCGCGGTGAAGGGCTCGAACCACGCCTTTTTCGCGGCCGCTTCATAAGCGCCGCCGAAGGTCACGACCGAGATCGTGTCGGCCGCGTGCGCGCCGGTCATGGCGACCACGCCGAGGCCGCAGGCGGCGAGGGCGGTGCGGATCATAGAGCGATTCGTTTTCATGCTTGCTTGACTCCTGCGATGGATGGCGAGGCGGATGGAATGGACTGAGGGGATTGCGGGGACGGCGGTGACGACGCGGCGCGCGCGCCGGATTCCCCGGCCGGCGCGTGCGCGCTGGAAGTGACGGTGACGGGCAGCACCTTGCAGTCGTCGCGCCGCCAGGTCACCACGGTCCGATGGCCGAGCGCGGGCAACTCGTGATGCTGGGTGTTCGGCACCTTGACGACGAGGGCTTCGCCGTTCGCGAGTTTCAGATGCACGCGGTGGTGATCGCCGCAGTAGACGAGTTCGTGGACGAACGCGTGCACGACGTTGAGGTTCTGCCGTTGCGCGTCGAGCACGCTCGCCTCGGTCGCGGCGATGTGCGCGCGCTCGGGACGCAGCGCGAGCATCGCCGTGTCGCCCGGCTTGAGCTCCGTGCCCGCGCGGCCATGCACGGTGCCGCCCTCGGCGAGTTGCAGCGCGGCCCATTCGCCGTCCGTCGAGGTGACGCGCCCCTTCAAGCCGTTGTTCTCGCCGACGAAACTCGCGACGAACGCGTTGGCCGCGTTCTCGTAGAGCTCGGTCGGCGCGGCGGCCTGCTGGATGCGGCCATCGGAAAACACGGCCACGCGATCGGACATCGTCAGCGCTTCATGCTGATCGTGCGTCACGTAGACGACGGTCAGCGCGAGGTCGCGATGCAGGCGCATGATTTCGTACTGCATGGTTTCGCGCAGGCGCTTGTCGAGCGCGCCGAGCGGCTCGTCCATCAGCACGACGCTCGGCTCGAACACGAGCGCGCGCGCCAGCGCGACGCGCTGTTGCTGGCCGCCCGACAACTGCGCGGGACGGCGTTTCGCGAGATGCCCGAGTTCGACCATGTCGAGCGCGCGCGCGACGCGCGCCTGCTGCTCGCTGCGGCTCACCTTGCGCACCGAGAGGGGAAACGCCACGTTTTCCGCGATCGTCATATGCGGAAAGAGCGCGTAGTTCTGGAACACCATGCCGATGTCGCGACGGTGCGGCGGCTTGTCGTCGAGACGCTTGCCGGCGAGGCGAATCTCGCCGCGCGTGGGCGATTCGAAGCCCGCGAGCATCATCAGCGTGGTGGTTTTTCCGGAGCCCGAAGGCCCGAGCAGCGAGACGAATTCGCCGCGCACGACGTCGAGGTCGAGCCCGTCGACCACGCTGTGCACGCCGTCATACGACTTGCTGACGCCTTGAAATGAAATAAACGGTTCGCTTTGCATGGGACGGCATCAAATGTCGGTCGGCGAGGAACGAGGCGCGCGGCTCACGACGCGCCAATGCGGCACGCGAGATAGCGCGCGAAATCGTAATTGGGCCGCTCCAGGTGGCTCAGGTGCCCGGCGCGCGCGAGCGGCGCGTGCACGCCGCGGAACACGGACTCCACGCCGTGGCGGTCTTCGGCGTTGACTTCGTCGAGCAGTGTTTTCAGCGTGGCCATGTAGTCGGCCGCTTTCGGGTCGTCGATGAACTCGGGCGCGAGGCCCCCGCCAAAGCGGATATGCACCTGGCCCACGCCCTTCGGTTGCAGGATCAGGTACCAGAAGTAACCGGGCGTGAGCGTCACGAGGTGCGTGGGATAGATCGCGAGCAGCGCCGTGGTGCGCCGCCAGTGGCCCTGCAAACGCTGGTTGGCCGGATGCGCGTTGCCGATCGGCAGCGTCGCTTCCTTCGTGATCCAGTGATAGTTGAACGCGGGCAGGCCCGGCGGACATTCCATTTCCTCGAGCTTCGAATGCGGGCCCACCGTCGCGCGATGCAGCATCGGCAGGTGATAGCTCTCCATGAAGTTCTCGGCGAGGAGCTTCCAGTTCGTGTCCCACACGTGCTCTTCGTGGAAGGTCTGCACGTAGTCGGTCATGCCGTACGGCTCGATCAGGGCGGTGAGCCCGGCGAGCTGTTCGGCGACGGGCGGCGCGGCGTCGTTCAGCGTCACGTAGATCCAGCCTTGCCACGTTTCGCAGCGCACCGAGGGCAGCTTGTAGTGCTCCTTGCAGAAGCCCGGCTGGCGGTCCATCAGCGGCGCGCCGGCGAGCGCGCCGTCGAGCGTGTAATTCCAGGCGTGATACGGGCAGACGATGCGCCGGACGTTGCCGCTGCCTTCGAGCAGCACCGACATGCGATGCAGGCAGACGTTCGAGAACGCGCGCAGTTCGCCGTTCGTGTCGCGCAGCACGGCCACGGGCTGGTCGTCGATCTGGGTCGTCAGATAGTCGCCGGGTTTCGCCAGTTCGCTCACGCGGCCGACGCAGAGCCATTCGTTGCGAAAAACGTCGCGCTGTTCTAGTGCGAGAAATTCTTCCGACGTATAGACGCCCGGCGGCATGGAGCGGGCGTCTTCGAACGGGCGCTCGCAATTGGCGCGCAGCGCGCCGAGCAATTCGTGTCCGTCGGCGGGGGACGAGAGGAGTGATGCCATGCGGCCTCCATGACCTGATGGGCTGTGCATGGACTCCAATCTAACAATCCAAATTACCAGTCAAAATATTGTTTTCCCATGTAAAGGATAGGGAAAACTTATAGGCATGGCTCCCGGGGCTGGCTTGAAGGCGCCGCTACTCCTGCACGTCGAGCTCGCGCACATAGGCTTCGCAGAACGCCGCGAAGTGCTGCACGATGCGGCGCGAGCGCATGCCGCTCGACTGCGCGATGCCGAGCGTCGTAGCGCTCACGTTGTCCTTGAAGTGCTTGATGACGAAGTGCTCGCCGTCCACGGTGCGTGTGGATTTGAGCGGGAAATTGAGGATGCTGTAGCCCAGGCCGTTCGCCACCATGCCGCGCACGACTTCGGGTTGCGACGAGCGGAAAGTGGGCACCGGGCGCGTGCCGACCGAATCGAACAGCGCGGAAAAATACTCGCGGCTGTGCGGCAGATCGAGCATCACATAGGGTTCTTCGAGCAGTTCGGCGAGCGAGACCTTGTGCGCGCGCGCGAGCCGGTGCGTCCTCGGCAGCAGCACATAGGGCGGCAGCGAAAGCAGCGGCGTGAAGGCGATGCCGTCCGCGATATCGAGGCTATAGGTGAGCACGATGTCGAGCGAGCCGTCGCTCAGGCCCCCGAACAGCACGTCCTGATGCGCCTCCGTGGTGCGAAACCCGATGCCCGCGTGCTCCTTCACGAAGCGGCTGATGATGCCCGGCATGAGCGGCGGCGCGAGCGACACGAGGCAACCCAGCGAAATCGAGCCGCTCATGCCGCCGTCCATTTCGCTCGCCGCAAGCTGCAATTCCTCGGCGTTCTTGAGCAGATTGCGCGCATGGCCGAGCAGATCGCGTCCCGAATGCGTGAGCGAAAGCCCGCTGGCGTGATGCCGGATGAACAGCTGCACGCCGAACGACGCCTCCAGGTCCGCGAGCGCCGTCGAGATCGACGGCTGCGAAATATGCAGGCGCCGCGCCGCGGCGGTGAAGGACAGCGCTTCCGCGGCCACGACGAAATAGCGCAACTGGCGCAGCGAATAGCGCAACGGATTGTGATCCATCGCCCCTCCTGAGGATTGCCGACCAAAACATTGTCGATCACGCGGGGGATGCTTGCATAGCGAAAAACAATGCAACGCATTTTTTTTAAGTAGTTTGTGGGCGCAAGCGCCGGGCGTAAATTTTCTCCCCTGACACGGCCGGATCTCTCGGACCCTCTCCGGTCTCCGCTATCCGCGGGCCCTGTGCGGCCCGTCCCGCATCGCTTTTCAGAAGGAGGCAGCCATGACGGCTGACACGACGTCAATCGACACGCTCATCGTCGGGGCCGGGCAGGCCGGCATTGCGATGAGCGAGCATCTCAGCCGCATCGGCGTGCCGCATCTCGTGCTCGAACGCGATCGCGTCGCCGAGCGCTGGCGCACCGCGCGCTGGGATTCGCTCGTCGCGAACGGTCCGGCGTGGCACGATCGTTTTCCCGGCATGGAGTTCGAGGGGCTCGACCCGGACGCCTTCGCCTCGAAGGATCAGGTCGCCGATTATTTCGAGGCCTACGCCCGCAAGTATCACGCGCCGATCCGCACCGGCGTGGAGGTCACGCGCGTGACCCGTCACGCGGGCCGCCCCGGTTTTCGCGTGGAGACGTCCGATGGCGTGATCGACGCGCAACGCGTGGTGGTCGCGACCGGGCCGTTCCAGCGCCCCGTGATTCCGCCGATCGCACCGGCCGCACTTGGGGACGCGACGCTCACGCAAATGCACTCCGTCGATTACCGCAATCCCGAGCAGTTGCCGCCCGGCGCGGTGCTGGTCGTGGGCGCGGGCTCCTCGGGCGTGCAGATCGCCGACGAACTCATGCGCGCGGGCCGCAAGGTCTATCTTTCGGTGGGCGCGCACGACCGGCCGCCGCGCGCGTACCGCAATCGCGATTTTTGCTGGTGGCTGGGCGTGCTCGGCGAGTGGGACAAGGAAGTCGCGGGGCCGGGCCGGGAGCACGTGACGATTGCCGTGAGCGGCGCGCGCGGCGGGCAGACCGTCGAATTCCGCGCACTGGCGCACCAGGGCATGACGCTCGTGGGCGTGACGCAATCGTTCGAAGGCCACGTCGTCACCTTCGCCGACGATCTCGCGGCCAATCTCACGCGCGGCGATCAGAGTCTTTTCACGCTGCTCGACGCCGCCGACGCCTATGTCGAACGCAACGGCGTGGCGTTGCCGCAAGATCCGCACGCGCGCGATATTCCCGCCGATCCCGAGTGCGTGACGCATCCGATCCTCACGCTCGATCTCGCCGAAGCGGGCGTGAGCACGATCATCTGGGCGACCGGCTATGCGCAGGACTATGCGTGGCTTGAGGTCGACGCCTTCGACGAAAAGGGCAAGCCGCGCCATCAACGCGGCGTCTCGAAGGAGCCCGGCGTGTATTTCCTCGGCCTGCCGTGGCTGTCGCGGCGCGGCTCGTCGTTCATCTGGGGCGTGTGGCACGACGCGAAGCATCTGGCCGACCAGATCGCCACGCAACGCAAATATCTCGACTATCGCGACGCCGCGCAGCGCCGCGCGGCATCCGCCGGGCACGACGCCGCGCAGGCGCCCGGCGAGCCGAATCTCAACGAACTGGGAGTGAATTGATGCCTACGCATACCCGTATCCGCATGTTCAACACGAAGGACACGTACCCGAACCAGTCGCTCGACAACGACCTGTGCCAGGCCGTCCGCGCGGGCAACACGGTTTACGTGCGCGGCCAGGTGGGCACCGACTTCGACGGCAATCTGGTCGGTCTCGGCGATCCGCGCGCGCAGGCCGGGCAGGCGATGAAGAACATCAAGCAACTGCTCGAAGAAGCGGGCAGCGACCTCACGCACATCGTCAAGACGACGACGTATCTGATCGATCCGCGTTATCGCGAGCCCGTTTATCAGGAAGTCGGCAAGTGGCTGAAGGGCGTGTTCCCGATTTCGACGGGGCTCGTCGTGAGCGCACTCGGGCAGCCGCAGTGGCTCATGGAAATCGACGTGATCGCCGTGATTCCCGACAACTGGAAGCCGGTACAGGACTGAGGAGCGGGCCATGACCTTCTCGATCGTGGGACGTTGCCCGCAGAGCGGGCAACTGGGCATTGCCGTCAGCTCGTCGAGCATCGCTGTGGGCGCGCGCTGCGCGTGGGCGCGTGCGGGCGTGGGCGTGGTGTCGACGCAGAATGTCACGCTGCCCGCGCTCGGCGCGCAGGTGCTCGACTTGCTGGAGCGCGACAAGCTCGCGCCGGAGGCTGCGTTGCAACGCGCGCTCGCCCTGGACCCGTATAGCGCTTACCGGCAGGTCACGGTCGTGGACAGCGCGGGGCGCACGGCGCTGTTCACGGGCGAGCGCACGCTCGGGCGCAACCATGCGCGCGCGGGCGATCAATGCGTGGCGGCGGGCAACATGCTCGCTCACGAACAGGTGATCGACGCGATGGCGCAGGCGTTCGCGAGCACGCCGGGCGTGCTCGCGGACCGCTTGTTGGCGGCCATGCACGCGGCGCTCGAAGCGGGCGGCGAAGCGGGGCCGGTGCATTCCGCGGCGCTCAAGATCGTCGATGCGCAGGTCTGGCCCATCGTCGATCTGCGGGTCGATTGGGCCGACGAAGCGCCCATTGCCGCGCTGGGCGGCCTGTGGGAGGCGTACCGCCCGCAGATGCAGGACTACATCACGCGCGCGCTGAACCCCACGGCCGCGCCAAGCTACGGAGTGCCAGGCGATGAGTGAGCCGCGCGAGACGACGAGCCGCGCGATGCTGGAGCGCCTGATCGGCTTCGCGACCGTGAGCCGCGATTCGAACCTCGAACTCATCGCGTTCATCGAGTCGTATCTCGCGGGTCTCGGCGTGGCGTGCGAACTGTTCTACAACGCGCAGCGCACCAAGGCCAATCTGTTCGCGACAATCGGTCCGCGCGATCGCGGCGGCATCGTGCTTTCGGGCCACACCGACGTCGTGCCCGTGGACGGCCAGGCGTGGACGGTCGAGCCGTTCCGCCTGACCGAGAAGCACGGACGCCTCTACGGACGCGGCACGGCCGACATGAAATCGTTCATCGCGTGCGTGCTGGCGGCGGTGCCCGCCTTCCAGCGCGCGCCGCTCGCCATGCCGGTGCATCTCGCGTTTTCGTACGACGAGGAAATCGGCTGCCTCGGCGTGCGGCCCATGCTCGCCGAACTCGCGCAGCGCGCGCACGCGCCGCGCGTGTGCCTGATCGGCGAGCCGACGGAACTCAAGCCCGTGCTGGGTCACAAGGGCAAGCTCGCGATGCGCTGCCATGTGAAAGGCGCGGCGTGTCATTCGGCTTATGCGCCGTACGGCGTGAACGCGATCCAGTTTGCGGCGCGCCTCATCAACAAGCTGGAGGCGATCGGCGACGAACTCGCGCGGCCCGAGTATCGCGACGCGCGATTCGATCCGCCGTTTTCCACGCTGCAAACCGGCGTTGTGAAGGGCGGCCGCGCGCTGAACATCGTGCCCGCCGAATGCGAATTCGACTTCGAAGTGCGTACGGTGCCGGGCTTCGACGCGCTCACGGTCGCCGACGATCTGAAGCGTTACGCCGAGAGCGAACTCGTGCCGAAAATGCGCGCGGTGCACGCCGATACCGGCATCCGCTTCGAAGCGCTCAACGCGTATCCGGGGCTGGCCACGCCGCCTGAGAGCGAGGTTGCGCAACTGCTCGCGCGGCTGTGCGAATCGAGCGACTTCGGCACGGTGGCGTTCGGCACCGAGGGTGGTCTCTTCGCGCAGGCGGGCATTCCGACCGTGGTGTGCGGGCCCGGCAGCATGGATCAAGGCCACAAGCCGGACGAGTTCGTCACGCTCGATCAACTGGATCGCTGCGACGCGATGTTGTTGCGTCTCGCGCAGCATCTGCAAACGGCCGGTTAAGCGGCGCTTTCGAAGCGGGTCGAAAGGGGCGCGTGCGTTGATTCGCACGCGCCCTTTTCATGCGCCGCATCGAGTCTGCGCATTTAGTCCCGATAAGACGGATCTTCCGCGTCGAGCACTTTCTTCATTTCTTCGAAGTGCGCGATCGAGAAGTCCGCAATGCTTTCCCAGTCGCGCGCGGTGCGTTCGGCGACGGCGTCGGAGAGCACGCGCAGCGGCTTGCCCGTCGCATAGGCGTTCACGAGAATCTGGCAGGCGCGCTCCAGCGTGTACATGTCGTCGAACGCTTCGCCGATGGTCGGCGCGCACACCATCACGCCGTGATTGCCCATCATCAGGCGCGACTTGCCGTCGAGCAGCGCGACGAGGCGCGCGCCTTCGTCTTCGGAGTCGGCCATGCCGGAGAATGCCGTGTCGAGCGCGATGCGGTTGAAATAACGCGCGGTATTCTGTTCGATCGGCAGGACCACGGGATCTTCGAGCGTGGAGATCGTCGTGGCATAAACCGGATGCAGATGCATGGCGACGCGCACGTGCGGCAGGCGGCGATGCAACTGACCGTGAATCGCCCATGTCGTCGGATCGACCTTGCCGCCCGCGAGGCTCGCGGGGTCGTCGGCGTCGAGCAGCACGAGGTCGCTCGCCTTGATGCGCGAGAAGTGCATCCACTTCGGGTTGGTCAGGAAGCGGCGGCCGTCGTCAGACACGGCCACGCTCAAATGATTCGCGACCGCTTCGTGCATGTTCAGGCGTGCGAAGCACCGGAAGGCCGCGGCCAGATCGATACGCAGTTCAGATTCGCTCATGGTGAAAGGGAGTGGGGGATTCGAGG
Organism: Paraburkholderia unamae; assembly: GCF_003268775.1. GTDB lineage: Bacteria > Pseudomonadota > Gammaproteobacteria > Burkholderiales > Burkholderiaceae > Paraburkholderia > Paraburkholderia unamae. The sequence continues at coordinate 105,667 of NZ_QLSU01000023.1, read as the reverse complement.
GGGATCACGCTGGATTGCGCGCGCCCGGCGCGCCGGACCAGAAGGCGTTGCGGTCCAGATAGTTTTGCAGGAACTGCTTGAAACGCGGGTTCTCCGACTCGCGAAACACGTGTTGCGGCGCGCCGCGCACGGCAACGCGACCTTGATCGATGAAGACGACCGTGTCGGCCATCTGCGCGGCGAAGCCCATTTCGTGCGTGACGACGACCATCGTCATGCCGTCACGCGCAAGCTGCTTCATCACCTGCAACACCTCGCCGACGAGTTCGGGATCGAGCGCCGAAGTCGGTTCGTCGAAGAGCATGATGTGCGGCGCCATGGCGAGCGCGCGCGCAATCGCGACGCGCTGCTGCTGGCCGCCGGAAAGCCGCGACGGGTACGCGTCCGCCTTGTGCGACAGACCGACCATCTCCAGCATCTTGCCCGCGCGTTCGTCGGCCTGCTGATTCGACAGGCCGCGCACGCGCAAGAGCGCTTCCTTCACGTTCGCCAGCGCCGTCATGTGCGGCCACAGGTTGAACTGCTGAAACACCATGCCGACATTGCGGCGCACGCGGTTCACCTCGCGCGCCGCCGCGCGCACGCGCCGGCCGCCGCGATCGACGTAGCCGAGCAGTTCGCCTTCAATGCGCACGTCGCCGTGATCGTAGGTTTCGAGCCCCGCGATGCAGCGCAGCAGCGTGCTCTTGCCGGAACCGGACGGCCCGATGATGCACACGACCTCCGACTTCGCGATGCTCAGATCGACGCCGCGCAAGATGTCGGTGTGTCCAAAGCGCTTGTAGAGATCCCTCACCTGGATCAGCGGCGCGCTCGAAGCGTGCGGGACGCCAGCACCGAGAAAAGCGCTCGCGTGTTCGCCGGGTTCGGCCGGATTATTCATGCGGATCTCCAGGGTTCATGCCAGGAAGCGGCTCACGCGCCGTTCGGCCCAGTTGCCGGCGAGTGTCGCCGCTTCGACAAGCAGCAGATAGCAGACGCACAGCACGAGCAGCGTTTCCACGAAGGCGAAGGTCGCGGAGCCGATGCCGGTCAGCACGAAGGTGAGTTCGGGCACCGTCACGATCGAGAGCACGGCCGTTTCCTTGCTGAGCACGATCGTGAGATTCGCGAGCGCGGGCGTGATGAGCGCCAGCATTTGCGGCAGCTCGATGCGCCAGATCGCTTGCCAGCGGGTGAGGCCGAGACACACGGCCGCTTCGAGATGGCCGCGCGGCACGCAGGCGAAGCCGCCGCGAAAGACTTCGGCGAAATAGGCGCCCGCGTAGAGCGCGAGACTCGCCACGCCCGCGCTCGCGGGCGTGAGCATCAAACCCAGCGCGGGGCCGCCGTAATAGAGCAGGAAAAGCTGCACGAGAAAAGGCGTGCCGCGAAAGAGTTCGATATAGGCGCGCAGCAGCGCGCGCAAGGCGCGGCCGCCGCTTAGCTGCGCCAGCGCGACCGCGAGGCCGATGGCCGCGCCGAGCGCGACACCCGCGAGCCACATGCCGACAGTCGTGGCGAAGCCCGCGCCGATTTGCGGCAGATTGTTCGTGATGACATGCAAGTCGAACTGGGACATGGTCGGCTCCGTCTGCGCGCTCGCGTCAGGCGGCGCGCAGGCGCCGCTCCGCGCCGTGCGCCAGCAACGCCGGGGCGCCGCACAGGATGAAATAGATCAGGCCCGCCGCGGCATACGCTTCGAGCGGCTGATAGGTGCTGGCCGCGATGTTCTGCGCGGTGCGCGTGACTTCCGCGATGCCGACGACGGAGATGAGCGACGACGCCTTGATCAGCAGCACCATCTCGTTGACGAGCGACGGCAAAGTCGAGCGCAGCACCAGAGGAATCTGCACGCGCCGAAGCTGATCGAATGCGGAGAGCCCGAGCATGCGCGCCGCTTCGGTTTGCCCGCGAGCGAGATTCGCAAAGCCGCCGCGCAGGATTTCGGCGATATACGCTGCCGAACAGAGCGACACGGCGCTGATGGCCGCCGTGAGCGGCGGCACGTTGATGCCGACGAACGGCAGCAGGTAATAAACCAGAAGAAGTTGCACGAGCAACGGAATGCCGCGCAGCACGCGCACGTACACCGTGGCGGCAATGCGCAGCGCGGGCTTCGGGGAAAGCCGCGCCGCGCACACCACGAGCGCAATGAAGAAGCCGATCACGAGCCCGGCCGACGAAACGGCGAGCGTCATGAGCGACGCGTGAAGCAGCAGGGGCAGGGCATCGCAGAACGCGCTCAGACTGAACATGTCGAATCGCCTTGTCGAAGTGTGAGGCGCGGACGGCGCGCTATGGGTGCCGCGACTTTTCCCGCTATGTTTGCCGCGCTCAGGTATTGGGCGTCGGCACGGCCATCGGCAGGCTCACGGCCACGCCGAACCACTTCTTTTGCAGCGCCGCCAGCTCGCCGTTCTTGTTCAGCGTGCTGATGGCGGCGTTGAAAGCGTCGTCGAGCGACTGGCTGTCCGCATCCTTGCGCATGCAATACGCGAAATACACCTTCGAGCCGAACGCGGGCTGCACGACCGCGAACACGGCCGGGCGCTGCTTCGCGACATAGGCGATATTCGTGAGCGAGTTCGCGACGGCGGCGAGGCGTCCCGACGCGAGATCGGCGTAGGCCTGGTTGTTGTCGACGTATTCGCGCACTTCGGGCGCCTGCTTGAGCGTCGTGGCGTAAGTCTTCAACTGCTCGTTCTGCGCGCTGCTCTTTTGCGCGCCGACGACCTTGCCCGCGATATCCGAGGGCTGCTTGATGCTCGCGTCGCTGGCGCGCTTGAGAAGCGCGTCGGTGGCGTCGGCGATCGGATAAGTGAAGGCGTAGCGTTCCATGCGCGCCTTCGTGACCGTGAGGGGGCCGGCGACCATGTCGAACTTCTTCGCGTCGAGGCCGGGCAGCACGCTGTCCCAGGGCAGGTCGATGAAGCGCACCTTCACGCCCATGATCTTGCCGACGGCGGCGAACAGATCCTTGTTGAAGCCGGCTTGCTGGCCGTTCTCCAGGAAGTCGAACGGCGCGAACTGCATCTCGGTTCCGACAACGAGTTCGCCTTGCTGCCTGACGCGGCCAAGCAGGTCGTCGGCGTGGGCGGGCAGACTCGCGGCCAGGCTCGCGGTCAGCATCATGGCGGCACAAACGTGGTGTTTCCAGCGTTGGAAAAGATTCATGGGTCGTCGTCCTGAAGCGGCGGAGAGGGCCCCGACATAGCGGGGTGCGGTGCGGCCACCCAGGCAATTTACCTGGTCACAATCCCGAGAAAATATTGTTTCCCGATGAAGTGGAAAGGTTTTACCTATGACTGAAACGGGTCGATGTCAGCAAACGTCGGGATGCCGGTTTCAAGCTGCGAGTGCGCCACCACGGGCGTGTCGCGGGCGGACGGGCGGCCCTGCACAGCTTCGATTGTGCGGCGCAATAAATTTGATATAAATCAATGCGCCTTCTTTTCAGAAGGTGCTTAATCTTCGTCTGTGTCGTTCTCTGTCAGTGCGTGCGATGCCGACGCCATTTTCCCCAGATCCACCGCCTGTTCCCCGCCCTTTGCCGAAACTCGTTTGATTTCCACACGCTGCCCCAAGCATGGAGAAATGCTCTTGAGCCCCACTCGTCAAACTCAAAGCCCCGGTAGTACGTCGATGCTCGCGCTGCCGATCTTCTGGCCGATGGCGGCCACCGCCGCGCTGATCGAAGCCGGCGCTTCGCTGTCGGCCCGAAATCTCGCTTTCCTCGCGGAAGAAGAACGGCTCCATTTCGAGCTGCATCCCGCGCTCGCCACAGCCAGCCGGCCGCTGCTGGACTTGCGCACGATGGTGCTGCGCGACTACTCCGGCGACAACCCGCAGGGCCTGCCGACCATCGTCGATGCGCCGTACGCGGGCCACCGCGCGATGATCGCCGACTTCCAGCCGGGTCAGAGCCTGATGCAAACGTTGCGCGAGCACGGACTGTCACGGCTTTTCCTGACCGACTGGAAGTCGGCGACGGAGGACATGAAGGATCTGGAGATCGACCAGTACCTCGCCGAGATCAACGTGTGCGTCGACGAACTCGGCGGCCGCGTGAACCTGGTGGGCCTGTGCCAGGGCGGCTGGATGTCGGCCATGTACGCCGCGCGCTTTCCGCACAAGGTCGCGAGTCTCGTGCTCGCGGGCTCGCCCATCGACACCGACGCGGGCGACGGTCCCATCAAGCGGATGGTGCACACGTATCCCGAGTCGTTCTACGAGGAACTGGTGAAGCTTGGCGGCGGCCTGATGCGCGGCCGTTTCATGCTGCGGGGATGGAAGAACATGCACCCGGACCAGCACTACGTGACGGAGCACGTCGATCTGTACGAGCACATCGACGACCCGGTGTACGTGAAAAAGGAAGAGGCGTTCCAGAGCTGGTACGAGAACCCGCTCGACCTGCCCGGGCGCTGGTATCTGCAAACCATCCGGCAGATTTTCAGGGAGAACCGGCTCGCGAAAGGCACGTTCGTCGCGCTCGGCCGCACGTTGAACCTGAAAGCGATTACATGCCCGGTTTATCTGCTCGCGGGCGAGTCGGACGACATCACCACGAAGGAGCAGGTGTTCGACGCCGAGAAATACCTGGGCACGCCGCCCGAGCGCATCGAGAAGCGTCTCGTGCCGGGCGGCCATATCGGCCTCTTCATGGGCTCGCGCACGCTCAAGGAGACCTGGCCGGCAATCGCCGCCTGGGTGGCGGCAGCCGCCTAGACCGGGTAGAGCCGGGTGGAGCCGGGTAGAGCCTGGTAGAGCCGGTAGAGCGGCGGGCATCGGCGATGCGCGGATGCCCGCGCTTCAATTTCATGCAGTCCGTCAAGCGAAGAGGCCCGATATGGCGAGTGTGACTTCCCGTTCCGCGCAGGCCCAGACGGCTCGCGAGCCCATGCATATCGGCTTCGTGATCGCGTGGCTCTTTTGCATCGTCTTCTACTTCATGCAATATGCGCTGCGCTCGGCGCCGGGCGTGATGGTCCCGGAGCTTTCGGCGGCGTTCGGCCGCGACGCGGTGGGCGTGAGCACGCTGGTCGGGCTGTACTACTACACCTATTCGCTCTTTTCGATCCTCGCGGGCGCGGCGCTCGACCGGCTCGGCGGCAAGAGCGTGATTCCGGTGGGCATCGTGCTGGTCGCGATCGGCGCGGGGCTGTTCGGGCTCGGAAGCGCGGAGTCCGCGCAGATCGGCCGTCTGTTGCAGGGCGCCGGTTCCGCCTGCGCGTTCACCGGCGCGGTGTATCTCGCCACGCACGGCTTTCCGCCGCGCTACCTCGCGACGGCGGTGGGCTTCACGCAATGCTTCGGCATGCTCGGCGGCTCAGCGGGCCAGTTCGCGGTCGGGCCGCTCATTCATGAGCTCATCACGTGGCGGCAGTTCTGGTGGCTCTCGGGCGCCGGTCTCTTCGTGATCGCGGTGCTCGTGTTCCTCGCCACGCCGGCCGGACACGACGAGGGTCCGGCAAGCCGGGGTTCGTGGGCGAAGATGTTCGCGCCGTACAAGGTGGTGCTGACCAATCCGCAATCGTATCTGTGCGGCTTCTGCGCGGGCCTGCTGTTCCTGCCGACGACGATCGGCGACATGATCTGGGGCGTGCCGTTCCTGCGCAACGGGCTGGAGGTCGGCTACGCCGAAGCGGTCAACCGCGCGAGCATGGTGCCGCTCGGCTGGGTGATCGGCTGCCCGCTGCTGGGCTATCTGTCCGATCACATCGGCCGCCGCAAACCGGTGCTGCTCGCGGGCGCCTTGCTCATGCTCGCCTGCGCCGCGGCCATCCTCTACCTGCCGCCCGGCGTCGCGCCGCATTACGTGCTCGGCCTGCTGCTCGGCGTGGGCTCCGGCGCGGCCATGCTGCCGTACTCGGTGATCAAGGAAGTCAATCCGGACAACGTGAAAGGCAGCGCAACCGGCGCGATCAACTTTCTCGTGTTCACCTTCAGCGCCTGGCTCACGCCCGTGTTCGGCCGGCTGCTCGCGCACTACGCCCACGGCGGCCCGATCGACCTCGCCGTGTTCCGCGCGGCGGGGGCGTGGCTGCTGGTCGGCATTGGCGTTGCGATCGTGCTCGCGCTGTTCCTCAAGGAAACCGGCTCGCGCACCGGCGCGGGCGCCTAGGCCCGGCGCCGACATAAAAGCGGAGCGCGACTCCGCGAACCTCCCCACCCCATACGTCTGGCTGGAGTTCCCATGAACGTTCGACTGGAAAACATGAGCCCTGTCGTGGACCTGACCCGCCGTCAGGCGATCGGGCCGGTGCGCACCCGGCACCCCGTCTGGCATGACCTGCTGCCGCCCTGCAACGACGCGTGTCCGGCGGGCGAGGACATTCAGGGCTGGCTCGCGCTCGCGCAAGCGGGCAAGTACGAAGCCGCGTGGCGGCACCTCGTCGCCGACAATCCGTTTCCCGCGATTCACGGCCGCGTGTGCTATCACCCGTGCGAGAGCGCCTGCAATCGCGGCGAACTCGACAGCGCGGTGAGCGTGCATGCGGTCGAGCGCTTTCTCGGCGATCTCGCGCTCGAACACGGCTGGACGATTACGCCCGCGCCCGCCACCGGCAAGCGCGTGCTGATCGTCGGCGCGGGGCCGTGCGGTCTGTCGGCCGCCTGGCATCTCGCGCGGCGCGGCCATGCCGTGGAAGTGCGCGAGGCCGGCCCGGTGGCGGGCGGCATGCTGCACTTCGGCATTCCCGCGTACCGGCTGCCGCGTGACGTGCTGAACCACGAAATCGGGCGGCTCGAAGCGCTCGGCGTGCGTTTCGTGCTGAACCACAAGGTCGGCGACCTGGCGGCGGAAAAGGCCGCGGGCGGCTTCGACGCCGTGCTGCTCGCGATCGGCGCCCAGGTGGCCCGCCACATCGACATCCCGGCGCGCGACGCGGCGCGGGTGTTCGACGCCGTGAGCGTGCTGCGGGCAACGGGCACGGGCGAGCGCCCGCAGCTCGGCCGGCGCGTGGTTGTCTACGGCGGCGGCAACACCGCGATGGATGCCGCGCGCACCGCCCGCCGCCTCGGCGCGCAGGAGGCGCTGATCGTCTACTACCGCGATCGCGCGCACATGGGCGCGCTGCCGTTCGAAGCCGAAGAGGCGCTGGAGGAGGGCGTGCGTATCCGCTGGCTGTCGAGCATCCGGGACATCGACGGGCAGTCGATTCGCGTCGAGAAGATGCGGCTCGACGAGCACGGCCGCGCGCAGCCCACCGGCGAATACGAGACGCTGGAGGCCGACTCGCTGATTCTCGCGCTCGGCCAGCAGACCGATACGGCGTTCCTGCGCGATGTGCCGGGCATCGGCTTCGAAGCGGACGGCACGGTGATCGTCGGCGACGACTTTCAGACCGGTTGCGCGGGCGTGTTCGCGGGCGGCGACATGACCCCCGCGAACCGCACGGTGACGACCGCCACGGGCCACGGCAAGCGCGCCGCGCGCCATATCGACGCGTGGCTGCGCGGCGAGCCGTTCGTCACGCCGGCGCGCCATGCGATCGTCGGCTTCGACGCGCTGCATCTGCCGCTCTATAGCGACGCGCTGCCGTCGGCGCCGCCGGTGCTGCCGGTGGCCGGGCGCAGCGGCTTCGAAGAGGTGCTAGGCGGCCTCGACGAGCGGGCGGCGCGGCATGAGGCGCGCCGCTGCCTGTCGTGCGGCAACTGCTACGAATGCGACAACTGCTACGCGGCATGCCCGACCGGCGCGATCGAGCGGCTCGGCCCGGGGCGCGGCTACGAGGTCAACCTCGGGCGCTGCACCGGCTGCGCGGTCTGCTTCGAACAATGCCCGTGCCACGCGATCGACATGACGCCGGAGGCGAGCGCGGCAGCGATCCCGAACGCGGTCCCGAGCGCGAGCGCGAACGCGAGCGCGAACCCGAACACGGAGGCCGTGCGATGACCCGCAGCACGATGGATGGCAATACGGCGGTCGCGACCGTCGCCTACAAGCTCAATGAGGTGTGCGCGATCTACCCGATCACGCCGTCGTCGGCGATGGCGGAGCTGGCCGATCAATGGACGGCCCAGGGCCTGCCGAACCTGTGGGGCAACCTGCCGCTCGTGCAGGAAATGCAGGCCGAGGGCGGCGCGGCGGGCGCGGTGCACGGCGCGCTTCAGTCGGGCGCGCTCACGACCACGTTCACGGCGTCGCAGGGCCTCATGCTGATGCTGCCGAACATGTACAAGATCGCGGGCGAGCTGACCTCGACGGTCTTCCACGTGGCGGCGCGCTCGCTGGCGACGTCGGCGCTGTCGATTTTCGGCGACCACTCGGACGTGATGGCCGCGCGCATGACCGGCTTCGCGCTGCTCAACGCGGCCTCGGTGCAGGAGGCGCACGACAGCGCGCTGATCGCGCAGGCCGCGACGCTTGAATCGCGCGTGCCCTTCCTGCACTTCTTCGACGGCTTTCGCACCTCGCACGAGCTGAACACGCTGGAGCTGCTCGGCGACGACGTGCTGCGCGCGATGATCGACGATTCGCTGATCCGCGCGCATCGCGCCCGCGCGCTGAGCCCCGAGCGGCCGTTCGTGCGCGGCACGGCGCACAACCCCGACACCTACTTCCAGGCGCGCGAGGCGGCCAATCCCTACTACGACGCGGTGCCGGGCATCGTCGAGACACTGATGGAGCGCTTTGGCCAGTTGACCGGCCGGCATTACCGGCTGTTCGAATACGACGGCGCGCCGGACGCCGAGCACATCGTCGTGCTGATGGGTTCGGGCGCGCAGACGGTGCGCGAAACCGTGCAGGCGCTCGCGGCGCAGGGCCGCAAGCACGGCGTGCTGCAAGTGCGGCTGTACCGGCCGTTCTCCGCGGCGCATCTGCTGGCGGCGTTGCCCGCGTCGGTCAAGCGCATTGCCGTGCTCGAACAGACCAAGGAGCCGGGCGCGTCGGGCGAGCCGCTCTACCAGGACGTGCTCGCGACGCTCGCCAGCGCGTTCAGCCGCGGCGAGCGCGCGTCGCTGCCGCTCGTGACCGGCGGCCGCTACGGGATCTCTAACAAGGACTTCACGCCCGCGATGGTCAAGGCCGTATTCGACGAACTCGGGCGCGAGCGGCCGCGCCACAGCTTCACCGTGGGCATCGACGACGACGTGACGCACCTGAGCCTCGACTACGACCCGGCGTTCGACATCGAGCCCGACGACGTGACGCGCGCGGTGTTCTACGGACTCGGCGCGGACGGCACGGTCGGCGCGAACAAGAACAGCGTGAAGATCATCGGCGAGGACACCGCCAACTTCGCGCAGGGCTATTTCGTGTACGACTCGCACAAGTCCGGCGCGCAGACCGTTTCGCATCTGCGTTTCGGGCCGAGGCCGATCCGCGCGCCGTACCTGATCGCCCGGGCGGGCTTCGTCGCATGCCATCGCTTCGATTTTCTCGAACGCGTGGACGTGCTCCAGTACGCCGCGCCGGGCGCGATCTTCCTGCTGAACGCGCCGTATCCCGCCGACCAGGTCTGGGCGCATCTGCCGCGGCCGGTCCAGCAGACGATCATCGAGCGCAAGCTCAGTCTCTACGTGATCGACGCTTCGGCGGCCGCGCGCGAGCTGGGCCTGGGCTTTCGCGTCAACACGTTGCTCCAGACCTGCTTTTTCGCGCTGTCGGGCGTGCTGCCGCGCGACGAGGCGATCGCGGCGATCAAGAAGGCCATCCGCAAGACTTACGGGCGTCAGGGCGAGCACGTGGTGCGGATGAACGACGCCGCCGTGGACGGGGCGCTCGCGCGCATGCAGCCGGTGAGCGTGCCGGCGGAGGCGGACGGCGGCGCACTGCCGCCGCTCGTGCCGGCCGATGCGCCCGCGTTCGTGCGCGACGTCACGGCCATGATGTTCGCGGGCAAGGGCGATGCGATTCCCGTGAGCCTGATGCCCGTGGACGGCACCTTTCCCTCGGGCACGAGCGCCTACGAGAAGCGCAACGTGTCCGACACCGTGCCGCAGTGGCGCGCCGACCTGTGCGTGCAGTGCGGCCAGTGCGGCTTCGTGTGCCCGCACGGCGTGATCCGCGCGCGCTACTTCCACGAGGATCGCCTGGCCGGCGCGCCCGCTTCGTTCCCGTCCGCGCCCGTGAATGCGCGCGGCTACCCGGAAGCCCGCTTCTCGTTGCAGATCTACGTGGAGGACTGCACGGGCTGCGGGCTGTGCGTCGAAGCGTGCCCGGCGCACAGCGCCGTGGAGCCGGAGACGAAGGCGCTCAACATCTCCGACAAGCTGCCCGTGCTCGAAGCGGAGCGCGAGCACATTCGCTTCTTCGAGTCGCTGCCGGTCAACGACCGGGCGCGCGTCGATTTCGCGAACGTGCGCGGCGTGCAGTTCCTCCAGCCGCTGTTCGAGTTTCCGGGCGCATGCGCGGGCTGTGGCGAGACGCCGTATCTGCGCCTCCTGAGCCAGTTGTTCGGCGACCGCCTGCAAGTGGCCAACGCCACCGGCTGCTCGTCGATCTACGGCGGCAATCTGCCCGTCACGCCCTGGACGAAGAATCACGAAGGACGCGGGCCGGCCTGGTCGAACTCGCTGTTCGAGGACAACGCTGAGTTCGGCCTCGGCTTCCGGCTCGCCGCCGACCAGCAACTCGCGCTCGCGCATCGCCGGCTCAAGGAACTGGCGCCGCAGGTCGGCGAGGATCTGGTGCAGGCGATCATCGGCGCGCCGCAGGCGCAGGAATCGGCCATCCGCGCCCAGCGCGAGCGCGTGGCGCTGCTCAAGACCCGCCTGCTCGCATTGCACGACGACGCGCGCGCGGCCGATCTGCTCTCGGTCGTCGATCATCTGATCCGCCGCAGCATCTGGCTCGTCGGCGGCGACGGCTGGGCGTACGACATCGGCTATGGCGGGCTCGATCACGTGCTCGCGCAGGGCCGCGACGTGAACGTGCTGGTGCTGGACACCGAGGTCTATTCCAATACCGGCGGCCAGTCGTCGAAGGCGACGCCGCTCGCGGCCGTCGCGAAGTTCGCGGCGGCGGGCAAGCGCGTGCCGCGCAAGGACCTGGCGCTCCAGGCGATCGCCTACGGCAACATCTATGTCGCCCAGGTCGCGATGGGCGCGAATCCGCAGCAGACGCTCCAGGCGTTTCGCGAGGCCGAGGCGTACGAGGGACCGTCGCTGATCCTCGCCTACAGTCATTGCATCGCGCACGGCATCGACATGCGCCAGGGCATGCACCAGCAGGCGCTCGCGACCGAAGCCGGTTACTGGCCGCTGTTCCGCTATAACCCGTCCATGCGCCGCGTGGGGGCCAACCCGTTCCAGCTCGATTCGATGCGACCCGCCATTGCGTTGAAGGATTACGCATACAACGAGATCCGCTACAGCTCGCTGGCGGAAACCGACGGCGAGACCGCCGCCAGTCTGCTCGACGCCGCGCAACGATGGGTCGAGGAGAAGTACCGCCAATACGAGGATCTGGCGGCACGCGACGGCAGTCGCTTCTGGAGCGGCGCACCGGCGGTTGCCGAGCGCGACGGGAGCCGGGCATGACGATCAGGAATCCTAAGTCAATCGCGCATCAGGGAGGACAGCAATGGATCTGACGACGCCCTATCTCGGGCTGACGCTCAATAACCCGCTCGTGGCGTCGGCCTCGCCCGCGAATGCGCAGATCGATCATCTGCGGCGGCTGGAGGACGCGGGTGCGGCCGCCGTCGTGTTGCCCTCCCTGTTCGAGGAGCAGGTCGGCGTTGCGGGCAAGCGGCGCGAGGCGATACTCGCGACGGGCATCGACAGCAATCCCGAGATGCATCAGCACTATTTCCCGCCCGCGCACATTGCCTCGGGCCCGTATGGGCTCGTTCCGGACCGTTACCTGGACCTGCTGCGCCGCGCGCGCGAAAGCCTGTCGATCCCCGTGATCGCGAGCCTCAACGGCACGACGCCCGGAGGCTGGCTGGACTTTGGCAAGCAGATCGAGCAGGCCGGGGCGCAGGCGCTGGAAGTGAACCTGTACGCGGTGCCGACGGACCTGTTCGAAAGCGGCGCCGCGATCGAGGAGCGCTACGTGCGGATCGTGCAGGAACTGCGCGGCCAGCTCGGCATTGCGCTGTGCGTGAAGATGGGACCGTACTTCACGAACGTCGGCAACCTGGCGCAGCGCTTCGTGGAGGCCGGCGCCGCCGGGCTCGTGGTGTTCAACCGCTTCGTGCAGCCGGACATCGACCTGCACCGGCTGAAGCTTGCGAGCGAGCTGACCCTGAGCCAGGCCATCGACATGCGCCTGCCGCTACAGTGGATCGCGCTGCTTGCGGGGAGAATACGCGCATCGCTGGCCGCGTCCAGCGGGGTGGAGAACGCCGAACAGGTGATCAAATACCTGTATGCGGGCGCCGACGCCGTGATGGTCACGTCGACCGTGCTGCGCGAGGGGCCGTCGTGCTTCGAGCGGTTGCTGGGCGGGCTGAAGGCGTGGCTGGAGGCGCGCGAAGTCGACTCGCTCGACGCGATTCGCGGCGCGATGTCGTTTGCGCGGCTGAAGGACCCGGCTGCATATACGCGCGGGCAATATCTCGACCGGCTTCAGACATGGAGCGGGCGGCATCTGGACGCCTAGCGCGGGTACGGAGCGCGGGCCCGCGCTGCATGCGTTCATCGCATCGCTTCGGTTGCACTTCGATGACGCGCCATGCAGGCGCGGGGAGGCGGCTGGCTGTCGCGAGGCTTGTGCCAGTCGTTGCGGTTAAGGTTGTCGATGAATGAGGCCCGCGTGGCAGTTCAGTGCGGCGCGGGCCCTTGTGGCGGAGTACCGTCAACGGCTAGACGACGGTGAGGCGACACATATATCGTTATCCTGATGATATCCGCGGTGGTCTTTCTTCAACGCGCCGCCATTGCGGATTCGCCTGGCGTTGCGCCAATGCGGACTTTCCGGGGCGCGTGCCGAGGCTCTCCGACCTCGTGCTCGCAACCATTTACGAAGGCATCGACGACGCGGCGGACGCCGCCGGTTACATGACCTTCGTGGCCAACACACACGACGATGCGCAGCGCCAGCGGCTGCTTGGCGAGGCGGCGCTGCACCGTAACGTGGAGGGACTCATCTTCGCGGACGCGCGCCGCGACGAAACCGCGTTCATCGACGAACTGGCCAAACGCGGTGTGCCGATGATTCTCGTGAGCCGCCACCTGGGAAGGAAGTATTGCTCCATCACCTGCGACGACCTCGCAGGCGGGAAAATGGCGGCCGATCACCTGGTTGCGCTGGGGCACCGCGACGTTGCCGTGCTGGCCGGGGAGCAATATTCGAGCAGCGGCTGGGACCGGTGCGTGGGTTTCGTGGAGCGATGCAAGGCGCTCGGCGTCGAGATCAGGCCGGACTCGATCCTGCATGGTCCGTTCGATACGGCGGCCGGCCGTGAGGCCGGCGAGCAACTGTGCGCGAGGAAGCGCAAGCCGACGGCCATCTTTGCCGTCAACGACTTTCTCGCCATTGGTGTCATGGGTGCGCTGCGGGACTCGGGCATGCAGCCAGGGCGGGACGTGGCGCTGGTCGGGTTCAACGACACGCCGCTTGCGGCCCAATTGCCCATCGGTCTCACATCGGTGCGCTCGCCCATGCACCCCATGGGTTTTCGCGCGATGGAGTTGCTGGTCAAGCAGCTCGGAGGCGAAAAGCCAAAGTCGGAACGCCTGCGCCCCGAGCTGATTGTGCGCATGAGCAGCGGCGGGCCAATCGGCTGATCGCTGTTTGATCAGCGCGCTCGACGTTAGCGACCTGGCGCGCGGCAAGAAGCATATGTTCTATTTCCAGGGCGTGCAGATGCCGACGGGCCAACACGGGTATGTGTCGGCCGTCGTCGTTTGCGGTGCGAAGCCGGGCAAGCGTGTCGCGCTGAGCGACGTGGGCATTCCGGCGATTACGCCGGAAATCGGCTCCGCGCGCGTCTTCGATTTCGACATGATCCCCTTGTTCGTCGAAGGGACGATGAATGTGCTCAAGCGCTATGGCGTCGTCTCCGGCCCGATGGGCCGCACCGGGCGGGACGTCGGGATCTTCGTCGGCAACAGCGCGCATGGCATCCTGAGCACGCATGGCGGCTTCGTCGAATTGCTGGTCAAGCTGAACGACAAGGTCAAGGCGGGGCAGAAAGTCGCCATTCAGCGCAACGCCTTTGGCGAAGTGGTTGCGGAATATACGACCGGGGTCGCCGGCGAGGTGACGGGGCGCCGCGCCGATGCCACGGCGGAGCCCCGTATTCCTCTCATGATGATTCTTTATCAGAGTCCGGGCAGGGAGAATCCGGAAGACTACGTCGAGTAATTATGGATTCCGAATTAATATGGACCTGCCTACTGCACGGTAATGGTTGCCTTCATATAGGGATGTATCCCGCAGAACACTTTGTACACCCCTGGTTTGTCGAACTTGAACTGATACGTGTCGTTCTGGTCGAGCGCGGCCGAGTGGAATATGCCCGCGTCGTTCACGACGGTATGGGGTTCGCCATCCATGTTTTTCCAGGTCACCGTCGTGCCCGCCTTGACCGTGATGGCCATGGGCGAAAACATGAAATTCTTGATGACGATCTGACTGGGCTCCTGCGCCTGCGCGGCAGGCAAACCGGCGGCCAGCGCGGCCGCAAGCATGCCGGCCCCGCAGCAGAAGACGAACGCGCGACGAAATGGGTGGGAGAGCATGGCTCGGTTCCTTGTCGAATGGGCGGGAGGCAAAGTCAGGCGAGCGTGGTGTCGGAGAGCGTCGCCGCGAGGGGATGTCGCGAGACGCGAATGCTGGTCACGCCCAGCATTTTCGGCAACTGCTCGCTTGCCACCTTGAGCGGTCCGGGCCCCGGGCCATCGCCGGCTGTCGGTTGCGGATAGGCCGTCGAGCGTGCGGTGTGGAACGTGATATTGCCCTCGACCTTGGAAACGATCTGATGAATATGACCATTGAGGACCGTCACGGAGCCGAATCGCTTCAGATAATCCATTGCCTGGCCCGCGTCGCCGGTGCCCCAGCCCCACGGTTCGTAGATCGTCCACATGGGCATATGCGTAAAGACGACGATCGGCGTGCTGGACGTGCGCCCCTTGAGATCGTCCTTCAGCCAGGCGAGCTGGTCGTCGCCCAGGTTGCCCAATCCGTTCGGCTTGAAATGCATCACGTTGACGAGCGCGACGAAATGCACGCCGTTGTGGTCGAAGCTGTAATAGCCCCGGTTGTCGGACGCCTGGCCGAAGCGTTTGAAGTACTCGCCTTGCGGGCCGTCCGTCACGTCGTGCTCGCCGGGCACGGTGTGCAATTCGGTGACGTTGAGCCCGGAGAGCAACTGGGCCGCGAGATCGAATTCTTCCGGTTTGGAGAGGTGGGTGATGTCGCCCGTGTGAATCGCGAGAGCCGGTTTGACAGGCATGGCGTTGACGAAATCAATCGTCTGCTTGAGCGTGCCCGCGACATCGGGATTGGCTTCCTTGTTGAAGCCGATATGGGAGTCGCTGATCTGCAAGAACAGCGGCACGCCGGATACCGCCGGCTTGTCCTTGCTGCCGGCGGCAAGCGCTAACTGCACCGGCGTGAGGACGCCTCCGGCCAGGACGAACACGGTGCCCGCCCCCCCGAAGGCGAGGCATTTCAGGGCACTGCGGCGCGAAGGTTGGGAAGGAAGATCTGACGACATGATGTCCTCTCGACTGGGTTCGGGAAGCCGGTTGCCGGTTCGATCCGGCGTGCTTCCGGGGCGGGCTTCACGTGCAATACCGCCCGCCTCGCGGTTTTATTCCCGGTCGTCGTCAGAGGGAGGAAGAAAGGGGGAAAAGCGCCGCAGTCGATGAAACGGACCCGGTCGCGCGCCGCCGTGCGTCGAGCAATGCGCGCGTATAGGCGTGCTGCGGCTGCGCGAACACGGCGGCGGTCGGACCCGTTTCGACGATCTCGCCTGCGTTCATGACGAGCGCGCGCGAGCAGAAGAGGCGCACGACGTCGAGATCGTGCGAAATGAACAGCATGGCCATGCCGCGCTCGCGGCGCAGCCGGTCGAGCGTGGCGAGCACGCCCGCCTGAACGGACACGTCGAGCGCCGCCGTCGGTTCGTCGAGCACGAGCAGGTCGGGGCCGCTCGCAATCGCGCGCGCGATGCATACGCGCGCGGCCTCGCCGCCCGAAAGCTGATGCGGCCGCAAGGCGAGGCGCGACAGCGGCAGGTCGACGGCGCGCGCGAGGGCCTCGACGCGCTCCCGGCGCGCCTCGCCGCCCACGTCATGGGCGAGCGCGCCGGCAATCGCATCGAACGCGCGGCCGAGCGGATCGATGCTGTCGCGCGCGTCCTGAAACACGAACTGGATGCGCCTGCGCCACGGCGCGCGCGCGCACCGTCGCGCGGGCAGCGCGCCGATGTCGACGCCGTCGAAGCGGATCGTGCCCGCGTCGGGATCGTCGAGCCGGACCACCACGCTCGCGAGCGTCGACTTGCCGCTGCCGGACTGCCCGATGACGCCGAGCGTCTCGCCGCGCGCGAGCGTGAACGACACGTCGCGCAGCGCATCGGTGGGCCCCGCCGAAGTCCGATACCGCTTGCTCAGGCCCGCCACTTCCAGCATGGCTGTCATCGTCGCGCTCCGGTTTCGATGCTGACCGGCTGCCAGCACCAGACGAAGCGATCGGCGCCCGACGTCACGACGGGCGGTGCGTCGGTCGCACAGCGCGCCTGCGCGAGCGTGCAGCGCGCATGGAAGCGGCAAGCGGGCAATGGGCCGCGCAGATCAGGCAGGTTGCCGCGCACGCCTTGCAGCGCATGCAGATCGGCGGCGAGCGCGGGCGTCGCGGCGACCAGCGCGCGCGAATACGGATGCCGCGCGCCGTGGAGGAATTCGGCGGAAGGCAGCACCTCGACAAGCTGGCCCGCATGCATCACGGCGATGCGGTCGCTGTAGGCCAGCGCGGCCTGGAGGTCGTGCGTGATGAGCAGCAAGGCCATCTCGCGGGTACGCCGCAACGCGAGCAGCAGGTCGAGCACCTGATGCTGCGTGAGCGCGTCGAGACCGGTGGTGGGCTCGTCGGCGATCAGCAGCCGCGGCTCGCGAGCGAGTGCCAGCGCGATCACGACGCGCTGGCACAGCCCGCCCGAAAGCTCGTGCGGATAAGCGCGCAGATAGCGCTCGGGCGGTGTCATCGCGACCTGTTCGAGCAGCGCGACCGCGTTCGCACGCCACAGGCGGCGAGGCAGGCGGCGCGCGGCGAAGACATCGTCGAACTGCGCGCCGATCCGGCGCACGGGGTTCAACGCGCTGCGCGGACTCTGGAACACCATCGCCGCCGGGTGAGGCGACGATGCGTGCGTATCGGTATCGGCCCAGCGCAACTGGCCGGCCGTTTGCCGCACGCCGCGCGGCAGGAGGTTCATGAGCGCGAGCGCCGTGAGCGACTTGCCCGAGCCGCTTTCGCCGATCAGGGCCACGACTTCGCCCGCCGCGATGCGAAGATCGATGCCGTCGATCAGCGCCGCGTGAGTCGCGTGAGTCGCGTCTGTTGCGAGTTCGACGCGCAATTGCTCGATGTGCAGCATCGGTGGGGGGGCGGTTCGCATCATCGGGTACGCGGGTCGAAGGCGTCGCGCAGGCGCTCGCCTGCACCGTTGAGCGCGAACACGGCGAGGGCGAGCGCCAGGCTCGGAAACGTCGCGATCCACCATTGGCCCGTCATCATGTACGGCGCGCCTTCGCCGACCAGCACGCCCCATTCGGCTGCGGGCGGCCGCACCCCCATGCCGAGAAAGGACAGCCCCGCGCTGTTCGTCATCGCCCAACCCAGGTTGACGGTCATCTGCGCGCACAGCGCGGGCAGCGCGTTCGGCAGCAGCAGGCTGAACAGAATGCGCGTGTTGCCCGCGCCTTGCAGCCGCGCGGCGCGCACATAGTTCGCGTCGCGCCGGGTGGCGATCTCGGCGCGGGCGAGACGCGTGTAGAACGGCACGTTGATGAGCGCGGTGGCAACGACGACGCTTTGCACGGAGTTGCCGAGCACGGCGACGAGCGACAACGCGACGACGAACAACGGAAACGCCATGCAGACATCGACCACGCGCTGCACCAGGCGGTCGATCCGTCCGCCGGCGAAACCGGAGGCCGCGCCCAGCACGCTGCCCGCCAGCGCCGCGGCGAACACGGCGCTCAACGCGATCGCCAGGTCGAGACGGGTGGCGACCACCACGCGTGCGAACAGATCGCGGCCGAGCGCGTCGGTGCCGAACCAGTGCGCCCGGGAGGGCGCAGCGAGCATATGCGCGACATCCGGTGTCGTGGGGTTCTGCACGACCCAGGGACCGGCGAGCGCGACGAGCGCCAACGCGGCGAGTGGCCATAGCGCGAGCGCGCGGCCCCGCGCCGCGTGGCGCACAGCGGCGCTTGCGGAGGGCGTGGACTGGCGCGCGAAGAAAAAACGTACGAGTTGCATCAGGATATCCGCGTGCGCGGGTCGATCCACTGCACGAGCAGATCGATGCAGAGGTTAAGGAGTGCGAAGGCAATGGCGACGAACAGCACGAAGCCCTGTAGCGGCGCATAGTCGGCGTTGCCCAGCGCGTCGAGCGCGTAAGCGCCGATGCCGGGCCACGCGAAAATCTTTTCGACGACCACGTTGGCCGCGAGCATGTACGAGAACATCATGCCCGCCGCCGTGACGATGGGCGCGGCGGCAGGCGCGAGCGCGTAAGCGGTCAGTGCTTTGGCTCGCGGCAACGCCAGGCTGCGGGCGGTGCGCATCGGGTCGGCGGCGAGACTGGCGAGCAGCGCGGAGCGGGTGATCCGCACGATCGGCGGCAAGCCGAACAGCGCCATGCTGACGGCGGGCAGCATGAGCCGGCGCAGTGCGTCGAGGGTCGCGGCGGGGTCGCCCGCGAGCCATGCATCGAATGCGATGACGCCCGTGCGCACGGGCGGCGCGCTCAGCATCGGGTCGAGCCGCCCGGTCGGTTCCGGCGCCCAGCCTAGCCGGAAATAGAACACATAGATGAGCAGCAGCGCGACGAAGAAGGTCGGCAGGCAACTGCCCGCGCTCGACAGCGCGCGCGCGAAGCGGTCGATGGCGGAGCCGGGGCGGCAGGCCGCGGCGACGCCCAGCGCGAGGCCGCTCGCGAGTGCCAGCACGAAGCCGCTGATCGTCAGTTCGAGCGTGGCGGGCAGACGGTCGAGCAGTTCGTCGAGCGCGTCGCGCCCGGTCGTGAATGAGCGCCCCCAGTGACCGTGCACGAGGCCGTCGAGATACTGCCAAAGCTGGGTCGCGAGCGGCGCATCGGTGCCGAGGCGATGACGCAGCTCGGCGAGCCCTTGCGCGTCCGACTGCATGCCGCTCGCCAGTTGCGCGGCGGGGTCGCCCGGCAGCAGCCGCACGAGCATGAACGTGAAGATCGCGCAGGCGAGCAGCACGGGCAACGTGACGAGCACGCGCGCGGCCAGCCTCGTGAGGAACGGGTTGCGCTTCATCGTGCGGACTCAGGCGCGCGTGAGCGTGCGAAAGTCAACCTGGCCGTGGATGTAGTAGGTGAAGCCGCGCAGGTCGTCGCGCGTCGCGACGTCGAACGAAGGCTGCCACAACGGCACGAGCGGCACATCCCGCGTGACGATCTGCGCGGCGTCGCGCATCAGTCGTTCGTAGCGGCCAGCGTCCGTTTCCCAGCGGGCGGCGTCGGTCAGCTTGACGAGTTCGGGGCTGTCGAACGAGCCGAAGTTCCAGCGCCAGTCGCCCTCGAAGAAGATCCGGTAGTAGTAGTCCGGATCGTTGAACCACGCCGACGACGAATCGATGAAGAACGCAAGGCGCTTTTCCGTTTCTAGCGCGCCCCACTGCGCGCCCGACGCCTTGTCGAGCGTCACTTCCACGCCGATCGCCTTGAGCGCGTCCTGGATCAGCAACGCGGCGGGCTCGGCAATCGCCGTGTCGGTCGCGTTGTAGCTGAGCGTCGTGCGAAAGCCGTTGGGGTGGCCCGCTTCCTTGAGCAGCGCCCGCGCGCGCTCGACATCGGTCGCATAGGGGTAGCGCTGCGGATAGTCGGCGCTCGGGGCCGCGCCCGATTGGGCGCCGAAAAGCGGCGTGCCCTTGCCGTGGTTCACGCCGTCGAACAACGCCTGATAAGGCAGCGCGAACGCGATGGCCTGACGCACTTTGGGCGAATCGAACGGCGCCTGCTTCGTGTTGAACGCGACGAAGCGAAACGTATTGGTGACGGGCACGGAGAGCGCGGCGACGCCAGGCTGCCCTTGCAGCGAGGCGAATTCGCGCGGCGCGAGCCCGAGCACGACGTCGGCATCGGCGCGTTGCAGCGCCGCCAGCCGGTTCGAAGCGCTCGGCACGGCCTGCACGAGCGCGCGCCGCACGAACGGCTGCGGGCCGCTGCGCCACGCGTCGAAACGCTCGTACGTCACCTGCTGGCCCGTTTGCCACGCGCTGACGCGGTACGCGCCGCCGCCGGCGGCATGGTTGCGCAGCCAGTTCGTGCCCCACGGGTCGGCGGCGTCGGCGTGCGCCTTGACGTCCGTTGCGTTGAGCACCGAAGCGAAGGTGAGCGCCAGGTTGGGCAGCGCGTAGCGGTCCGCGCGGGGCAGATCGATGCGCAGCGTTTGCGCGTCCACGACGACGAACTGGGCGGGATCGGTCAGCGATCCCGTGGCGAGCTGGCGTTTCGACGCCGGCAGCGTCACGGCCCGATCGAGCGACCATTTCACGTCGCCGGCGGTCACGGGGCGGCCGTCATGGAACGTCGCGTCGCGCCGCAGATGGAAGACGAGCGAGCGACCGCCGTTGGTGCTCTCGAACGATTCGGCCAGTTCGCCTTTCAGGCGGGCGTAGTCGTAGCGATACGCCTGCAACTGACGCCCCGTGGACGAGTCGAGCGGCTTGCGCTCGAAGGCGACGAGGCGGTCGTACACGTTGGTGAAGACGCCGAGCGACTCCTTCGCGACGCCGTCGCCATGCGGGTCGAGCGAGTTGCCCGAGCCCTCCGCGAGCACGCGAACGATTTCGCGCCGCTGTGGGGCGGGCGAGGGCGCGGCGTGCCCGGACGACGGCAGGAGGCCGCTGAAAGCGGCGCCCGCCGCGAGCCCCGCGTGGCCCGTTTGAAGCAGGAAACGGCGTCGATGCATCGATGTCATGGTCGTTTTGATGGCGCGTGTTTGCCGTGTAGCTGGCGTGTGAATGATGAAAATCGAAGCCGTCGCGGCGGGTTACAGCGAGGCGTGGCGCGCGGGTTCCGCGCCGTTGAGCCAGTGCGAACCGACCGCGTGATACTTCCAGCGCACCGGGTCGTGCACGGTGTGAATGCGCGCGTTGCGCCAGTGGCGGTCGAGTGCGTGGCTGCGCAGCGCCGACTGGCTGCCGCCGAATTCGATCAGCGACGTTGCGGCGTCGAGCGCGAGTTCCGTCGTCAGGATCTTGGCTTCCGCCACCGCGATGGAAGCGGCCGTCACGCCTTGCGCACCCGTTTCGGGGCGCTCGCGTGCGGCGTCGAGCAGCAGCGCGCCGCGCGTGAGCAAGGCTTCCGCCGCGTGCAGCCGGACCACGAGCGCGCCCACCTTGCTGAGCGTGAGCGGATCGTCGCTTGCGCGCGTCACGCCGCTGTCCGCCCACGGGCGCGCCTTCTGCGTGAGCCACGCGTGCAGGTCGCGCAACGCCGCCCGCGCGATGCCGAGATCGATGGCGGCGTGCAGCAACTGCGCGAACGGACCGTGGATGGTCGGCGGCGAGAACAGGCGGTCGCGCGGCAGCACATGGAGGGCGTCGACACGGACGTTGTCGGCGAGCACGGTGCCGCTCGCCGTGGTGCGTTGCCCGAAACCGTCCCAGTCGTCGATCACGTGCAGCCCCGCGCTGTCGCGCGGCACGTAGGCGAGCCACTGGCGGCCCGCGTCGTCGGTTGCCGCAACGGGCACCCAGTGCGCGAACAGCGCGCCCGTCGAGTAGGCCTTGCGGCCGTTCAGCCGCCAGCTACCGTCGGCGTCGCGTGCGATGCGCGTATGCATGGCTTTCGACGTGGGCGTGCCCGTCTCCGACACGGCATTGCCGATACGCTTGCCCGCAAGCACTTCCGCGAAAAAGAACGCCTGCTGACGCGCGTCGCCGATCAGGCGCACGGCATCGACCAGGCAATAATGGTTCTGCGGGATCTGGCCGATCGACGGATCGGCCTCCGACACGATCGCGACGACCTCCGCGAGCGTGACATGCGAGACGCCGGCCCCGCCATGCGATGGCGGCACGGTGATGCCCCACAAGCCGGTGGCGGTGAACGACTCGATCTCCGCGTGCGGTAGCCGGCGCTCGCGGTCGCGCGTCACGGCTTCGCCCGCAATCGACGCCGCGAAACGGCGCGCGGCTTCCAGCGCCTCGACATCGCTTTTGATGGTGAGAGGCGCGACGCCCGGCGCCCGGCCGGAATCGGCGCAAGCCTGGGAGAACGAATCTTCGGCGGGAAGCGTGGTGGTGGTCACGGAATGTCTGGGGTGGAAGTCGGGAAAGCGGCGTGCTGAGGGGCCGTGCGGCCAGGATGGTGGTGCGGCAGACGGTTCCGGCCGCGGCCGAACAGCTTCTCGCGGTACGTACCCGGCTCGTAGGCGGTCTTGAAGCGCCCGCGCGTTTGCAATTCGGGCACCAGCAGCGAAGCGATATCGCGAAAGCACTGCGGCGTCACGGTGCGAACGAGGTTGAAGCCGTCGATGCCGGTTGCGTCCGCGTAGGCAATCAAGGCGTCCGCGACTTCGGCCGCGCTGCCGACGACGGGATCGAACTTGCCGCCGAGCGGCATCCGTTCGAGCAGCCCGGTGACGGTGACGGGCTCGCCCGCGCGAGACAGCCCGGCGACGGCGGACTGGATGGCGTTGCCCGCCTGCGCGACGATGGGTTCGTCCGGTGCGTAGCGCGAGAAGTCGATGCCCGTGGCGCTCGCCAGTTGCGCCAGCGCCGCCAGCGGCTGCGCATAGCGGCGATAGCTGGCGTAGCGCGCCTGCGCCTCGTTGCGGGTCGGCGCGACGATCACGACAACGCTGGAGAGCAGCCGCACGTCGCGGCGTGAACGTCCGTGTTCGGCCAGCAGCGTTTCGATGCGCCGCACCTTCGACGCCGTGGCTTCGACGCCGTTATTCGGCAGAAAGAGGCACTCCGCGTGACGCGTCGCGAAAGCGAGCCCGCGCGGCGAAGCGCCTGCCTGATACAGCACGGGCGTGCGCTGCGGCGACGGCTCGCTCAGATGAATGGCTTCGAACGGATAGTGCGGGCCCTCATGACGGATCGCACGAATGCGCGAGGCGTCGGCGAAGCGCCCCGTGGCGCGGTCGCGCAGCACGGCGTCGTCGGCCCAGCTGTCTTCCCACAGGCGGTACAGGCCGCTCACGTAATCGTCGGCATGGTCGTAGCGCGCATCGTGCTGGCCCGCGCTTTGCGCGCCGCTCGCACGGGCCGCGCTGTCGAGAAAGCCGGTCACGATATTCCAGCCGATCCGTCCTTTACTCAGATGATCGAGCGTGGAGAACCGGCGCGCGAACAGATACGGCGGCTCAAGACCCGTTTGCGCGGTCACGCCGAAGGCCAGATGCCGGGTGGCGGCGGCCATGGCCGCCACGATCGGTATCGGGTCGTTCACGGGCGTCTGGACAGCGTGCGTGAGGGCCGTGCGCGGGCCGCCGCCGTAGACGTCGTACACGCCGAGCGCGTCGGCGAGAAAGAGACCGTCGAACAGACCGTCTTCGAGCGTGCGCGCGAGGTCCAGCCAGTAGTCGATATCCGTATAGCGCAGCGCCTGGTCGTCGGGGTGCGCCCACAGACCATGCGAAAGATGACCCACGGCGTTCATCTCGAACGCGTTCAGTATCAGCTTGCGCGCCGTACGATGTTCAGGCGCGTTCAAAACGGACGGCTCCCGGCCAGGCTGATGCGCTTGAGCACGCGCCGCTCGCCCGAGTCGAAGTCGTCGCGGCCATGCAGTGTGATCTGGTTGTCCCAGAACACGATATCGCCGGCACTCCAGCGATGCCGGTAGGCAAAGCGCGGCGACAGGATGTGCTCGCGCAGTTGCGCGATCAGGTCCGCGCCCGCGTCCGGATCGTAGCCGACCAGTTCGACTTCGGTGCGCGCGCCGAGGTACAGCAGCTTGCGTCCGCTGTCGGGATGCGTGCGCACGAGCGGGTGGTCGATAAATGGCCGCAACGGTTCGATGCCGGGACGCCGATAGAGCGGAAACCCCTCGGGCAGCGGATGCTTGCGGCGCAGGAACGGGTTGTAGGTGATGAGGCGCAGGCGGTCGAGGCGCTCGCGCAATGATTCGGATAACGAATCATAGGCGGCCGCGAGGTTGTACCAGGTGGTGTCGCCGCCAGCCTGAGGCACTTCGAGCGCGTACAGCAAGGAACCCGACGATGGCAACGGCGTCCAGTGATGATCCGAGTGCGCGGGCAATTCGATGTTGCCGAGCACGCCGTCGTCGACGTTCGAGACGAGCACGATTTCCGGCACGGTGCCGTCGTCGCTGGAAGCGAGCACGGGGGCGTCGGCCGGCGGCACGTAGACAGACCCGAACGAGGTCGCCAGCCGTTTGAACGCCGTGTCGTCGAGCCGCTGATGCTTGAAGATCAGGATGTGATGATCGAGCAGGGCGCGCTTGAGCGCAAGGATCTGCTCGGGGCGCGCGTCGAGGCTGCCATCGAATCCCAGTACCTGGGCGCCCAGCGGCGCATCGACAGGCGCTATCTGGAATCCGGCGTTTGCTGCGTGATCGGCAATATGCGTTGTCATGTCGGGCAAAGCGGTGCAAGCGTGGCGAGAAGGAAGGCGAGTGTAAAGAGCCTGCCGCGCGCGTCCAAATGACGGATCGCGATATCTAAACAGGCAAAATGCGGCAAAAGGTCCACGGTTGCGCAACTGAGCATCCGATACGCAACGATGACTGCGGCGATGGATTGCACGAACGCGAATCCGGCGAGATAGCGCATGCGGGCGACGCTGCGGCGTCGAAAATGCATCTGGGAATTTTGCGGGCGCCTGTTGTGAAAGCGGCGCCGTATATGCTTAGCAGCTATCGTTCGTTGCGCGAAGCATCGCGGCGTGGGTACGCTGGACGGTTTCATTCGTCAATTCACGATCATGAGTATCGACCGATCAGCAGGGCAGCCGTTGGCGCAGCGCTTCGATCCCGTGTTTGCGCGGATCGAAGCAGGCACCGTGGCGCGGGAGCGCAGCCGCGAACTGGCGCACGACGCCGTGCAGTCGCTGAAGGCGTCGGGGTTCACCGCGTTACGCGTGCCGCAGGCGTATGGCGGGTCGGGCCTGTCGTTCGCGCAGTTTTTTCCGCTGCTGAGCCGGCTTGCCGCGGCGGATTCGAATCTGCCGCAGATCCTGCGTGCGCATTTCAGCTTCATCGAACAACGTCTGGAGTCGAACGACGAGACGGCTCGCAAGCGTTGGTTCGAGCGCATCGCGCGTGGCGAGGTGATCGGCGCGGCCACTTCCGAGCGCAGCGGCGTCACGCATAACTCCGTGACGCTGCTGCCCGACCCGGTGTCGGGCAAGCTGCAACTGAATGGCGAGAAATACTATTCGACGGGAACGCTCTACGCGGACTGGATCAGTGTCGCCGCGCACGACGACCAGTCGGACCTCAACGTCGTGATCCCCGCGCAAGTGCCGGGTGTCGCGCGCCTGGACGATTGGGACGGCTTCGGGCAGCGCCTCACCGCGAGCGGGACCACGCGATTCGACGCCGTTGCCGTCGACGAAAGCTGGATCGTCACACGCTATGACGCTTCGCAGCCCCGGCGCAATTCGCTGATCACGGCGTTTCTGCAAACGGTGCATCTGGCCACGCTGGCGGGCATCGGGCAGGCGGTGCTGCGCGACAGCATCACGTTCGTGCAGGGCCGCACGCGCACGTTCGGTGTGCCGGGCCAATCGAGTCCGCGCGAGAATCCGCTGGTGCAGCGAACCGTGGGCCGGATCGCGAGTCTCGCTTACTCGACGCAAGGCATCGTCGAGCGGCTTGCGCGCAGGCTGGACGAACTGCAACGCAAGCGGGCGGAAAACACCGCGACGACGGACGACTACATTGCCGCCGACGTCGAGACCTTTCAGGCGCAGCAAATCGTGATCGAGCAGACGCTCGAAGCGGCGACGCTGCTATTCGAAACGGGTGGGGCGTCGGCCACGAGCGAAACGCTGCGCTTCGACCGGCATTGGCGCAATGCGCGTACGCTGGCTTCGCACAATCCGGCGGCGCAGCGCGAGGCGGCGATCGGCGACTACTACCTGAACGGCAAGGCCCCCGAAGAACGCTTCAGTCAGGCGCATGCGAGCCAGGGGCGCGGCGCGCGCGTAAGTGCGTAAGTGCCTAAGTGCGTAAGTGCCTAAGTCCATAAGCGACGGGGGAGGCGGTGAAGCTTGCCCGTCCGTCCGGGCCGATCTGGCACAGACGGACGGCAAGTCTCACGCCACTGCGGGCGCGATCATTTCGTCGCGATGTGGGCGGCAGGCGGAACGAAGGCCGGCATCGAGTCTTCCCAGCGGCTGTCGGTCAGCATTTCCTTGTCCGAGCCATCGGGGTTCATCGACCACACCTGCCCGTACGGCTGGAACGAATTGTCGTAGAGCGCGGATTCGTCCTTGAAGCCATATTCGCTGCTGTTCCACAGGATCTTCTTGCCGTCCCAGCTCCAGACCGCATGCGCGTCCGATGCCGGGAAGTTCGTCAGGCGGCGCAGTTCGGTGCCGTCCGACTTGATCGTGAAGATGTCGAAGTTGCCATCCTTCTGCTTGCGCGTGAACACGATGCGGTCGTCGGCGGGCGACCAGCCGGGCACGTTGTCCCAGTCGGTCGTCAGCACGCGCACCTTGCGGGTTGCGAGGTCCATGATGCGCAGCCCCTCGTCGCCCTTGGCCCAGGAGCGGTACACCATCTGCTTGCCATCGGGCGAGACGCTCGCAAAGCCGGTGTTCGAGGTGGGCGAGGTGAGATCCTGAACGCCGGTGCCGTCGCGGTTGATCAGCTTGACGTTGGCGACGTTCTGGTCGCGCGTGCGCCAATAGCCGCCGAAGCTGAAGACGAGCGACTTGCTGTCGGGCATCCATGACGGGGTGAGCGCAACGCCGATCATGTCGCCGCACTGGCCCGACGGGTTCTTGCCGGCGGCGCATTTCGTGGTCGACTGAAACACCAACTGCTTGTTGGTGCCGTCGGCATTCATGATCACGAGCGACGTATCGATGTCCTTGTTGGAGAGGGCCAGCGTGCCGTCCCTGGCGAACATCGGGAAGACGTCCGTGTAACGGTATTCGTACTTGGGATTCCAGCTATAGAGCGGCGTGTTCTGCGCGAGCGGCAGGTTGTCGATCCGCTCGTAGACGACCTGCTTGCCGTCCTTGCTCCACGACGGCTCGCGCAGGTTCGGGGGGAACGGCTTCGGGCCGTCGGAGTACATGATCCCGGTCGTTTGCGCGGACTTGGTGCTGTAGCCGAAGCGGCCGTCCGGCAAGAACTGCGGATTGAGCTTGACGCCCGGGCCCGAGGTCAATTCACGGGACTGGCCGGTTGCCACGTCGATCGCCACGATCTGCGAGGTCGCCTTCATCGACAGTTGATCCACGCGCGACAGCCAGCTCACCTCCACATCGCCCTGGTAGGCGATCAACTGCTTGCCGTCCGCCGACCACCTGGGCGAACCGGTCATCACGCCCTCGGGCGACAGCCGCTTCAAACCGGTGCCATCGGGATGCACGATATACACGGAGAGTGCTTGCAGATGCTCCCAGGCGGCGCCCTTGTCGTGCGATTTCCATTCGGTGTTGCGATCGGACGAGAAGGCGATCCACTGGCCGTCGGGCGACCACGAAGGGCGATAGAAACCGTCCGGCTTCATCGGGTCGCCTTGAATCGGCGCCGCGCCGGTCAGGTTGGTCAGCTTGCGGGTGGCGAGGTCGAGAATCCAGATATCGGCGCGATGCGAGCCGCGGTCCGACATGAAGGCGACATAGCGATTGTCGGGCGACATCGACGCCTGATCGTCCACGGCCGGATCGTCGGTCAAGCGCTCGAGCGCGCTGCCGTCTGTGCGCATGCGATAGATATCGGATTGCCCGCGTCCTTCGCGCTCCGAAGTGAAAACGATCCACTGGCCGTCATCGGAAAAGCGCGCGTTGTAGTCGAATCCGGATGAGCCCGGCAACGCGTGCGCGCCGGTGCCGTCGGCATTTGCCACGTACAGCACGGACTTCGTCGGCCCGATGCGGTTGAACAACATGACGTCCTTGGCCTGCGCCACAGCCGAGGCGAACAGGCCGATCGAACAGGTGAGACCTATGATCAAATTTTTCTTACTCATCAGGGCATACTCTTTTTGAAGTGATGGGATTTCATGCTGAAACGGGGTGAAACCGGCGCGCCGATATCACCGGCCTGGCTTGTGGGCGCAAGGTGATTTCGTTTGCAGATCGGAGCGCCGGGCAACGCAGCGGAGCGAGCCGTACCGGCATCGGCGTGCGGTCAGCGACGGATGGATGGCGGCGTAACCGCATTCACCGAAGCAATCGCCGGGCGATTAACTGGAAAAAATGGTCGGCATGTCTCTTCGTTCGTTCTTGTTGACGCGATGTGGCATCGGTCTTGCCGCACTTTGCGCTGAGGGAAATGAAAAGGCCCGGTAAAAAAAGTACATTTGCCAGGACTTTTCTGGCTGGCCAGTTGGCTTTTTGATATTTCGCAAAAATCGGGGCCGCGACTTCCCCGCCCGCCAAGGCCCGGCGCGCTGCCGGTTGGCGTCCGCGCCGATTTGAAGGCGCAATCCTAAAGTTCCCTGCATTGCCGGCCGTAAACGTAGTTGGGCGTTCACGCGACTGCGGTTCCGTCATCGCCCGGATCAGGTGGAAGGACGCGGCCTGAACCGGGGGAGCCGGGCGGGCCGGTCAGGTCGCGGCTCAACCCTTGAACACATGATTGACACGACCGGCCACGCGGCCGGGGCGCGGCATGACAGGCGGTGATACAGGTGAATTACCGGAAGGAAATCTACTCTTTGCCGCGCGGCAGACTGGCCCGCTGGCTGACCGCACCCGGTCAGGACGCGCCTCACGAGATCCGCGTCGCGCTGGTCGGCACCCTGTTTGGCACGCTGCCGATCTTTTTTGGCGGCGTGTCCAACACGGTGGCGGTGGCCTGGGTGCTGGCGCGGCGGCATCCGACCTTGCCGTTCAAGCTGTGGTTCATCGCGGAGATCGCGGTATGCGCGCTACGGCTGGTCGTGCTCGTGTATTCGCGGCGTCGCGCGGCGCAGGGGCAGGCAACGCCCACCGACCTCTATGTTCTGCTCGCGCCGTTGTGGGGCGCGACGGTCGGCTACGGCGCCTTGGTCACCGCGATGAGCGGAGACTGGGTATCCGCCACACTGGCCTTTCTTTCCGCTGCCGCGATGGTGGGCGGAATCTGCTTCCGCAATTTTGCGGCGCCTCGACTGGTGGCCGTGATGATCTGCCTGTCGCTCGGTCCGTGCTGCATTGGCGCGCTGCTGGGCGGCGAACCGGTTCTTCTGCTGACGCTGCTGCAAATTCCCTTCTACGTGTTCGCGATGAGCGTGGCCGCGCGCCATCTGAACGCGTTGCTCATTTCGACGATGAAGGCGGAGCGCGAAAACAGCCACCGCGCGCGGCACGACACGCTGACCGGACTCCTGAATCGGGACGGCCTGTTGAGCGCGGCCTGCCGCACGGGGGCGTCGCCCATCAAGGCGGGCATGACCGCGTTCTTCGTCGATCTCGACGGCTTCAAGTCGATCAACGACGCACACGGCCACGAGGCGGGCGACCTGCTGCTCGCCCAGGTGGCCACGCGTCTCACGACGCTCGCGAGCAAGGGCGCGCTGGTGGCGCGTATCGGGGGCGATGAATTCGTCATCGTGGACCCGCGCGTGGATGCCGCGCCGGACGACTGGGCCACGCTGGCGGCGGACGCGATCGAGCGGCCCTTCGACCTCGCGCCGGGACTGCGCGTGAGCGTGGGGGCGAGCGTGGGCTTCACGCAGGTGGCGGCGGACGAGCCCGATGTCGATCTCGTGTTGCGCCGCGCCGATCTGGCCATGTATGCCGTCAAACGCAAGAAGGCGCTCAGGGAGGAGCGTTGCTAGTGGCCTTGCCGGACAGCTTGCCTTTGCGCGCCTGAGCGTTCGATGGCTTGACGGTGCCTCGGCCATGAAGCGGCCATGAAGCGGCTATGAAGCGCGCATTTCGTCGCCGGTCGTTGACGATGATGAGCGCCGACGGCTTTTTTTTGACGCGTTGACGTCAAAAAATTTTTCCCTTAATTTCGAAACCGTCAAAGGCAGCGCTCCTCTGTTCACATAGAGGATATCGGGTTGGCGTGCCCGTCCAGCAAAAAGGTGATCGCGATGAGCGACAACCCTGTTGGGCCGGCGAATGCTTCTACGGCCCCGACAAGCGACGGTGTGGCACCCCTGACCGTCATCAGGAATGCCTGCGTACTGACGATGGATCCTGCATGCCCGCAGTATGGCCGCGCGGACATCGTCATCGAACACGGCAAGATCCGCGAAATCGCCCCGGATGCGTCACGAGGCATTGGCGATGCGCATCTCGTGATAGACGGCAGCGGGCACCTTGTCATGCCGGGCCTGATCAACGCGCATTTCCATTCGCCGACGAACTTCCTGAAGGGCGCGCTGGACAGTCTGCCGCTCGAACTCTTCATGCTCTACGAAGTGCCTGCGAATCCCGACGCAGCGGTATCCGCCCGCAGCGCCTACGTCCGCACGCAGATCGGCGCCGCGGAAATGCTGAAGATCGGCGTCACTTCGGTGCAGGACGATGCGTTCTTCCTGCCGACCCCGAGCCATGCCGAAATCGACGCGGTGATGAGCGCCTATCGCGATATCGGTATTCGGGCGACGGTGGCGCTCGACCAGCCCAACCTGCCTGAAATCACCAAGCTTCCGTTTCTCGGCGACCTCGTTCCCGCCGGACTCCGGGCGCGGCTCGAAGCCCCCGCGCCCATGCAGACGGACGACCTGCTGCGTCACTATCGCTATCTGATCGAGACGTGGCATCAATCCAGTGACGGACGGCTGCGCGCCGCGGTGTCGTGTTCGGCGCCGCAGCGCGTGAGCGTCGATTATCTGCGAGCGCTCGACGCACTCAGCCGCACACACGATCTGCCGTTTTACATCCACATGCTGGAGACTCGCTTGCAGCGCGTGTTTGGCGAAGTGTGCCTGAACGGCCGCTCGCTGATCCAGTATGTCGACGACCTCGCGCTGCTGTCCGAACGCATGAATGTGATCCACGCCGTGTGGATCGACGACGACGATATTGCGCTGCTGGCGCGATCTCGTGCCCAGGTGATTCATAACCCGATCAGCAATCTGCGGCTCGGCAGCGGCGTCATGCCGTTCCGGCGGCTTTCGCAAGCGGGGGTTCCGATTGCGCTCGGGTCCGATGAAATCATCGCGGACGATGCGGTCAACCTGTGGTCGGTCATGAAGACGGCGGCGCTGATTCATACGATCGGCGATCCGAATCCCGAATCGTGGCCCGTTGCGAGCGAGATCCTTCAGTGCATGTTCAGGGGCGGCGCGACCGCGATGCGTCAGGCACACCGGCTTGGCCGTCTTGCGGCGGGTTTCCAGGCCGATCTGATCATGCTGGATCTGGATACGCTGCCGTTCACGCCGCTCAACGATATCGCGCGCCAGCTCGTGTATGCGGACGCAAGCCGTGCGGTCGTCATGACGATGGTCGCGGGGCAGGTGGTGATGCGCGACGGCAAGCTACAGACCATCGACGAATCGGCCCTGAGACAGGAGGCCCGCGCCATCATGGCGGCCGCTGCCGGGCAGCGCGACACCTTGATGCGCGACGCCGCTGAATGGCTTCCCCATTACCGCGCGATGTACCAGAAGTCGCTTGCTGTCGATGTGCGCATGAATCGTTGGGTCGGCGACGCCGATCCAACGCGTAGCTGATCTTTCCCCTTCGCAGTTCCCATTCTGCTAATTCGTTAGGAATACCACTCATGTCAAAACGACTCAATCATCGGGGCAGCGCTCGTGCGGCGATGCTCGCCTTCGCCCTGGTCGCCGCCAGTCAGGCCGCTCACGCCGAGGACAAGACGATTCGCGTGATCTGCAATAACTGGTCAGGCTTCGCGCCGGTTTTTGTGGCGAACGATCTTGGCTACTTCAAGAAGCTGGGGCTGAAGGTGTCCGTCAAGTTCGACGATGAACAGGCCGACGCGCTCGCAGGCATCGCACACGGCGATATCGAAGTCGACATGCGCACCGTCGACGACTATCAGCGTCGCCCGCGCAGCCCCTCGACGCCGGGCGTCATGATCGGCACGATCGACGAGTCCAACGGCGGCGACGGCGTGGTCGCGGACGGCTCGATCCAGAAGGTCAGCGACCTGAAGGGCAAGGTGGTGGCGATGGAAACGGATATTCCCGCGTATCTCCTGCTGCAACTCGAACTGAGCAAGGCCGGGCTGAGCTACAAGGACATGACGGTCAAGCAGACCGCGGGGTCCGATGCGCTATCGGTGTTTTCGGACCGCAACGTTGCGGCAATCGGGACGTTCCAGCCGTTCATGAACAAGGCAGTCACACTGGGCGAGAAACGCGGCGCTCATATTCTGGTTTCATCGGCAAGCTACCCGGGTACGATTGTCGACGCCATCATCGTCAACCAGTCGAAACTCAAGGCCGACCCGCTCGCCTACAAGAATTTCCTGATCGGCGTGTACAAGGCGATTGCGTATTACAACGCCAAGCCCGCCGACTTCATCCGTCGTGCCGCGCCGCACTTTAGTCAGAGCGAAAAAGACTTCAAGGCGAGCATCGATGGAAGCCTCTCCTATACGTCGCTCGACACCGCGAAGCAATATTTCGGCGCGGCCGGGCAGCCGGGTTCCATCTACAAGACTTTCGATACGCTGATGAAGCTGAATCTTGCGAACGGCGCATCGGACCATACGCTGTCGGCCGCCGGTTCATTCGACGGTTCGGCTCTGCAATCCATTTCGGCCGCCGACCTCAAGTGAACAAGCCGCTTCAGAACGCCTTCGCCTTTCGTGGCAGCATCAGCCGCCTGGCCAACGTTCTTGTTGGCCTGGGCGCCAGCTTCGCAGTCTTGCTGGTGTGGCAGGTGTCGTCATGGAAAGGCTGGGTCGATCCCACTTTTCTGCCGTCGCCCATCGAGATCGCTCGCAGCCTGTGGACCATGACCCTCGAAGGGCAGATCGTCGGCAACGCGCTGATTTCGATCGGGCGCATTCTCGCGGCATTTGCGTTGTCGGCGGCAATGGCGATTCCCATCGGCCTGTTGATGAGCAGCTATCGTCCGATCAACGCCGCGCTGGAACCGATCGTGGACTTCATCCGGTACTTGCCGACACCGGCGCTGGTGCCGATCAGCATTATCTGGTTCGGCGTCGGCGAGGAAACCAAGATCTTCCTGCTGTGGCTGGGAACGTTCTTCCAGCTGGTCCTGCTCGTGGTCGACGACGCCAATCGCGTTCCCCACGAATACATCGAGATCGCGCGTACGCTCGGCGGCCGTCCGTTCCAAATTCTCACGGATATCGCCTGGCGATCGATGCTGCCCAATCTGGTCGACAATTTGCGCATTACGCTCGGATGGTGCTGGACCTACCTGATCATTGCTGAAATCGTGGCGTCCGATAGCGGCCTCGGCTTCGTCATCTGGAATGCGCGCCGTTACATGCAGACAGATCAGGTCATGGCCGGCGTCTTCGTGATCGGCATCATCGGTCTCGTCAGCGACCAGATGATTCGCGCGCTACATCGGCGGATGTTCCGCTATCTCAAGAGTGCTGATTAATGAACATTCGAACGACAGAGTATCTGGTTTTCGACGGGGTCACGAAACAGTTCGGTGGCTTGCCGGTCGTCGAAAAACCCTTCGATCTGACGATCCCGAGAGGCCAGTTCGTTGTATTTCTCGGACCTTCCGGTTGTGGCAAGACGACCCTGATGCGCATGTCAGGCGGACTCGACACGCCGAGCACCGGCGAAATCCGTCTTGAGGGTGAGCCGGTCGGCAAGCCCGACCAGCGGCGCGGCATGGTGTTTCAATCGTATTCGTCGTTTCCGTGGCTGACCGTCGGCCAGAACGTGGCCTTCGGCATGCGCTACCGGGCCGACCTTGGCAAGGAAGAGAAGCGTCGCCGCACCGATTATTATCTGCGCCTTGTCGGCCTTCATGAATTCGCGGACACCTTCCCGAACAGGATATCGGGGGGCATGCGCCAACGGGTGGCCATCGCGCGAACGCTGGCCGCGGGCTCCGAAGTGCTTCTGATGGACGAACCGTTTGGCGCGCTTGACGCGCAGCGGCGCGAGCAGCTTCAGGTGGAACTGCGCCGTATTCAGAGCGAGGAGGCGCGCACCGTGATCTTTGTCACTCACGATGTCGAGGAAGCCGTCTTCCTTGCGGACCGGATCATCGTGTTTTCACGGCGACCCGCACGGGTGCTGGAGGACATCGATGTCACGTCTCACCTGGGCGCCACGCGCACGTTGGCGTTGCGAGACAGCGACACGTTCTTTCATATGAAGACGCGGATCAATCAGACGGTGCGTGCGATGGCGGAGAACATCTAGCAAAGCGACAAGTCAAGACCGGGTCTGTGTGAAAATAAATTGGTATCCTAACTATATTCAGCACCCGGTTTCCGTTCGACGCTTGCGACGGTTCGTTGAAGACGTTGACCGCTTGCGCGATATGCTGTCCACCTTCTCCAGCGCGAAAATCTGCTCGCGCAGCCACTTCACCGCAGGATCGTTGTCGTCGCGAATATGCCACGCGAGAGATAGCCGATACGGTTCGCAGGGGAACGGCAGATCGAATATATCAACGACATCCAGGCAGCGGGAGAGGAGCATGCGCGGGAGCGTGCACACGCAATCGGAGCCGGCCAGGATGTCCGGGATCATGCCTGCCTGCGGCACGGCAAGGATCGTATTCCTGCGCTGGCCAAGGGCTTCGAGATAACCGTCCATATATCCCCGGAAATTGTCGCGGCCGGGCGAGACGACGACGTGACGCATCGCGCAATACGTCTTCAGGTTCAGCGGCCGCTTTCCACGAGGGTGGTGCTTGCGCTGTGCCATGACGAACGGCTCCTCGCGCAGCACCGCCGAAAGCAGGCCGCCCGGAATGGCGCGCTCCGAGTCGATGAGCACGTCGAATTCGCCTTCTTCCATGAATCGCCCGATGCGTTCGGGCTCGCTCATGCTGAAGGCGATCCTCACGTTGCCGCTCGTCTGCGACGCCATGTGCGCGGCAAGCGGCGCGCCCACGGCGATCATGGCGTTGTCGCCGAGCGCGATGCGGAACACCCGCTCGTCTTTTGCGGGATCGAACGTGAGTTCGGTTTGCACCACCGCGCCCAGCGTCTTGAGCGCCGAGCGCAGGGGGCCGTGCAACGCCAGCGCGCGTGCGGTCGGATTCATGCCCCGGCCCTTTTGCAGCGGGACCAGCAGCGGATCGTCGAACAGGTTCCGCAGGCGGGCGAGCTGCGCGGAAAGCGCCGGCTGGCTGATGTGCAGCCGCGCGGCCGCCTTTGTCACATTGCATTCGGCGAGCAGCACGTCGAGCGAGACCAGCAGGTTGAGATCAATGCGCGTCAGATCCATGACCTATCCATCACAGTTATGCGAGTGATAATAACAAACGATTTCATGGATTGATGTGCGCCGCCTATAGTGAGTCGTGTCAAGCGAACACGAGGAGGGCGACATGGGAAGCCAAAGGGTTTTGATTACGGCGGGCGCATCGGGCATTGGACGCGCCATGGCGCATGCCTTCGCACAAAACGGCGCGAGCGTGGCGGTGATCGACATCGACGAAGCCGCGCTCAAGACGCTCGCCGCGGAGTTGCCAGGCGTCGAAACATTCAAGTGCGATGTGTCGAGTCGAGTCGAGATCGAGCAGGTGGTGCCGCAAGCCATCGGCGCGCTCGGCGGTCTGGACGTGCTCGTGAACAACGCGGGCATCTCGGGACCGACGGCCCCGGTCGAAAGCTTCGATCCCGATGCATGGGACAAGGTCATGCAGATCAATCTGGGGGGCACGTTCAACGTGACCCGCCTTGCGATCCCGCATCTCAAGCAATCGGGTGCGGCGTCGATCATCGTCATGTCGTCGGTGGCGGGCCGGTTCGGCTATCCCAATCGCAGCGCGTACTCGACCAGCAAGTGGGGACTCATCGGCTTCACGAAGACCTTGTCGCGCGAACTGGGGGAGTGGGGCATTCGCGTGAATGCGATTCTGCCGGGCGCCGTGGCGGGGCAGCGTATCGAGAACGTCCTCGCGGGGCGCGCGAAGCTCAGCGGCCGTCCGGTCGAGGACGAGCGGCGCGAGGCGATGTCACTGCAATCGTTGCAGCGTTTCGTCGACCCCAACGACATTGCCGCCCTCGCGCTCTTTATCACCTCGGACGCGGGCAAGTCGATCTCCGGCCAGTTGCTCCCCATCGACAACGACATGCAGCAGGCGTCGTAAATCTTCGAACACAGGAAATGATGTGATGAAAGCCACTTTGCGTGAACAACTGATCGGCGCCTGGAAACTGGTCTCGTACGTCGAGGAACCTGTCGACGGCTCCGGCACGCTCTATCCTTTTGGCGAAACGCCCCAAGGCATCATCATGTACACGCCGGACGGCTACATGTCCGCGCAATTGTGCCGCGAGGAGCGCATGCCCTTTGCTTCCGGCGACTGGTTCAAGGGGAGCGCGCAGGAATACGAGGCGCAGGGCAGCAGCTATATCGCCTATACCGGGCCGTACGAGGTGGACGAAGCGACGCAGTCGCTCACCCACTCGATGTTCATATCGCTGTTCCCCAACTGGATTGGCCAGACGCAGCCGCGTGTCGTCAAGATTGAAGGCGACGTGCTGAGCCTGAGCACCGCCAGGCCGATCAACTCCGGCGGCAAACTGGTCAACTCCTATTTGCGCTGGCGGCGCGCCGGCGCGAACTGAGTGCGCGAGACCGCGCGTTGGCTGCGCTCAGCAGGCAATGCGCGCCCGGCAAAAAGCCCTTCTCCGTCTGGAAGAAGGGCTTTCGATAAAACGGTGCGTGAGCGCAATGGCTTACTGACCGAAGTACACGGGCTTCAGGCCGGTCACGGGCGCGGGGGGCGCTCCGGACGCCGACGTCCCGCTGATCACGCCGCCATAACTGCTTCCGCCGTTCTGCGCGGCCACGCGGGCTTCGGCCGCCTGGATCTCGGCCGGATAAGTTGCGTTGTCCCCGTCGCCGACGCGATAGCCGGCCTGTTCGAGCTGGATGAGCTCGGCGCGGACTTGCTCAGTCGTCACTGGGCCGTTCGATTGAGCGAGCGAGATGGCCGGAGCGGCCAGGACAGTCAGGACAACGACAGTTTGAACAAGGGTTTTCATGATGCGCTACCTCCAGCGATTGCCACGTAGGGTGCGGCGAGCGCTCTTGCATGCAACCGGCTTCAACGATCCATCGATGCCGTGAAGCAGGAGACATTCAGGAGAACTGGCCGCACTTCCGACCGACCTGGGCGGCCGGAAAGCCGCCCAGTAACGGGAATGCAAGCGAATACAAGCGACGAACGCAAGCGGCGCCAAAGCAAGCCGTTTCGCTTCGCTGATTTCCTCCTGTATCGAACGGGCCTCGCTCGGGACATGCATGGCAGCTTCGAGCGAGACGGGGTTGAACCTATGCAAACGATGGGCGGTTGAGGGGCGCTACAGCGTTGGCGTCACGCCCGGAAACTCCACGTGGCTCTCTACGCGCTTGATGCCGGGCACGCCCTCGGCCGCGATGCGTATCGCGCGCTTTTCCTCGTCGGACTCGATCACGCCCCACAGATGCGCGACGCCGTCCTTGACGAGCACGCCCTGTTTGGGCAGTCCCCAGCGCTGCCCGCGCATTTCCCGCACGATCGCGTCGCGCAGGCTCGCATCGTCATGCGCTTGAGCGTCCACGCGCGATTCGACGCTCGCGAGCGCGCGAATCAGATTTGCCCGGCACACGATGCCGACGAGCTTGCCTTGCCTGAGCACCGGCACGCGTTTGAGGTGGCGGCGCTCCATGAGGTCGGCGATCTGCTGGAGGGGCATGTCTTCGGCGATTGAGATCACCGCGTCGCACATGACGTCGCCGACGAAGCGACCGTGCTCTTTCACATACCTCGCCGCCTGGTCGCGCGGGGACGACGCAAGCGCTTCTACCCACCACGGGCGCCTGCTGTGCGCTGTGCCGTTCTCCACGCGATGCAGCAGGTCCCGATGGCTGACGATGCCCACCACCTGTCCGCGGTCGTCGACGACCGGCATGCCGCCGATATGGTTGTCGACGAACAGCTTTGCCGCGTCGTGGATTGTCATGTCCGGTCTGGCGGTGACGACCGACGTAGTCATGATGTCGAATGCGCGCATGATCGCTCCTTCGGTGTGCCGAGGCGTTCGGGTTCAACGAGCGGCTGCGATATTCCGTTTGAGGGCGCTTCCCTGGTGAAAGGTGCGCGGTGAGCGGTAATTTGCATACCGTCGACGGATGACGGGTGGTGACGTCGCGGGTAGTCACGCCACCAACGGGTCCACGTGGGTGCATGGACAGTGCCAGCTGGCTGGCACGCCGATAGTTATGACTATATGCGCCGACCCCATGCGCATGAATCAGGTGTCCGTCCTAAAAGCGCCTAGGGGATCGCCTTATTCCGCGCGCGGGCTCAGCCCGAGTGGCGCTTTAACCGTATTGGCGTGATTCACGCTATTGGCTTTCGATCCACTGAATGGCGAATCGCGTGAGTTCCTTGCCGTTGCGGATATTGAGTTTTTCCTTGATATTGGCCTGATGCGCTTCGATGGTCTTCACGCTGCGGCTCAGCTTCTCCGCAATTTCGCGGGTGCTGAAGCCGAGCCCGATCAGGTGCAGCACTTCGAATTCCCGTTCCGAAAGACTGGCGATGGGACCTTCGGGTTGTTTGCGAGGGACGGCCAGCGCGCGCGCCAGCTTCTCATGCATGGCGGCGCTCATGTAGATATTGCCGGCCAGCACGTCGCGAATGGCGCCCACGACATGATCCGTGGCCTCGAGTTTCATCAGATACCCGTTTGCCCCGCAGCGCAGGGCGCGTTCGGCAAACAGGCTTTCGTCGTGCATGCTGAGGACGAGAATGGCCAGCTCCGGATAGCGGTGACGCAGCGTCTTCACCAGTTCGAGGCCGGAGTCCGTTTGCAGGCTGATGTCGACGATGGCGACATCGGGCCCGCACTCCATCGCCGCGAGCGCTTCTTCGATGTTGCCGGCCGCACAACAAACGTGCAGGTCCTCTTGCAGATTCAGCAACAACGTCATGCCGTCCCGGATGATGGGGTGATCATCCACGATCAGGATTTGAGTCGCGCGGCGAGAGCTAGCGCATTGCCTGGGCATGGCCGGAGCCCTCCGGTAGCGGATAGCTGATGGCGACGGTGGTGCCTCCCAGACCGTTGCGGGACACGGTGCAGGAGCCGCCCAGCAGGCTCGCGCGGTGACGCAGGTTGTGCAGCCCGAGACCCGAGGCGCGCTCCATGTCTTCGTGGTCGATGCCGACGCCGTCGTCACTGATCGACAGCGTCTGCTGACCGCCCGAGCGCTCCAGGTCAATCCAGATGCGCTGGCCGTGACAGTATTTCAGCGCGTTGTTGACGGCTTCCTGTGCCGCACGGTACAGGTTGATTTGCAGCAGCGGGTCCAGCAAGTCCACATCCGGCGCGATGCTCAGCATGCAATCCACGCCGTTGAGCGCGCGCGCCGTCTCGGCCAGTCCGTGCAGCGCGGCCGCAAGGCCTCCGTATTCCATCGCCACCGGGTCGAGGCCGTGTGCGATCCTGCGGGTCAGCAGGGACGCCTGCTTCACCAGGCCGACTACGATGGTGGCGTCGGCGGCGGCCGGGTGGCCCTGCGTCTGAAGCTTCTGGTTCAAGGCGGCGCAGTACAGGCCGAGGCTCGTCAGGTGCTGCCCGAGTCCGTCGTGCAACTCCTGGCCGATGAGCCGCTGTTGCTGGTCGCCAATGCGGATCAGTTCCCCTTCCAGCAGGCGGCGCCGCACGATCTCTTCCTTGAGTTCGTTGTTGGCTTTCTCCAGGTCCTCGGTTCGCGCCTGCACGCGTTGCTCCAGTTCGATATGGGCTGCCCGCAGCAGGTCATGGGCGCGTCGCTCCTGGGCGCGCGCCGCCGCGAGCAGCAGTCCCGTTGCCGCCACGACGTTGGCGAAAGCGCACCACCTCACGAGGCTGTCCACAGCCGATGCGGCGGCGAACGGCCCGGTGCCGTGGGTGGTGCCCCAGATGGCCACGGCCGAGATCGTCAGGGTCACGATGCTCGCGCCGAGGCGATCGAAGCGCAGCGCCGCCCAGATGATGAACGGGAAGATCGCGAGCGCCGCGGGATAGTAGCCGTGCCCGGCCAGTTGCGGCGCGCCGAAGATGAGGTAGCTCACCCAGCAGGTCACGGCGAGCAGTCCGCACGCTTCGACGGCCCGCTGCCTGGAGCGCACCGGGTTCGAATAGGCGAGGACGCTGAAAAGGGACGGCGCCATGACGAGAACCCCCATCATGTCGCCGAGCCACCATTTCAGAAAGGCCGCCCCGTAGCCCTCGGCCGGCACGAGGCCGCCTCCCAGCAGGGCGGTCGTGCCGATCACCGCGCTGATCGATGTGCTCGCCACGGCAGCGAGGCCGATGAACGCCAGCACGTCGTTGATGCGGTCAAGGCTGATCTGGAATCGGGTCGCGCGAGTCAGCAGCAGGGTTGCCGTCAACGGTGCAAGCATGGACCCGATGCCGATTGTCGCGGCCACGGCGACCGGCACGCCCACCGAGACATTGGCGAGGAAGGAGCCAATGGCAATGCCGGGGGCAACCGCCATGCCCATGGCGAGCAGCGCAACGAGCGCGATGCCGCTGGAAGGCCATACCAGAGAGATCGCACCGCCCACTACCGCATAGGAAAGGCCTAGCTTCGCACCCGCGAAATACGCCGATGCAACAATTCCGGTGTGCAGGAAGAGGCCGAACCTGGAATGGTACCGAATGGTAATCATGGTTCGCTTCAAACGCAGAAGCCGGGGGACCAGGAGCGTGAATGTGCCTTTCAACGAACGTTCGAACTTCGCGTCGCTGTTGTGTCGCTTGTTCTATTCACTCCCGGCCGGTCTTGTTCGCGACCTGACATCTTGATTGTGGTGGCACCCACCGCGTTAATCAAACACTACAGAGCACGCCTCGTGCATCGAGGTCATGCATGCATCGATGCATCGAGCCCGCACACGTTCGGCACGCCCTGCGCACGCACGGAATCATCACGGTCGCGATATCGCGGCGAGCGCCGTCATTCACACGGCAACGGACTTTACATGTTGTTACCGTCGCGCGGCGCACGTGCGCACGGGCTTTCCGTATACTCCGGCGCAACCGCTTTTCCAATTGCGCTTGCCATGCACGGCGCGGCGGCAATGCAAACTACACCGTGATGCCCATGCTCTCTACCCGTTCCGTTCTCGCCGCAGCGCTTGTTGCCGCTGCAAGTCTTTCGTTGTCCGCATGCGTCGCGCCGGGCTACACGCCTTACGGCGCGCAGCAGGGCTATCAAGGGCAATATGCAGCGCCGGCGTATAGCCAGCCCGCGTACGCGCAACCCGGCACCGTGCAGCAACCCGCCTATGCACCGCCGCCCGCGCCGCAACAGCCATATGACACGCAAAACAATGGTCAGTACGGTTCGCAATACAACTCGCAATACGGCAATCAAAATGGCTCGCAGTACGGCGCCCAGTACGGCACGATTTCGAGCATCCGGCCCCTGAGCAACGCCACGGGGACATCGGGCATTGCAGGAACGGTAGTCGGCGCGCTGGTTGGCGGCGTGCTCGGCAATCAGGTCGGCGGTGGCCACGGCCGCGACGCCGCGACTGTCATCGGCGCGCTCGGCGGCGCCTACGCAGGCAACCAGATCGGCCAGCAGATGGGCCAGCCCGCGGGATTCCAGATCGACGTGCAGTTGAGCGACGGTTCAGTGCGCGCGTTCAATGTGCCGACGCCTGGCGACCTGCGCCCCGGCGACCGCGTGCAGGTCAACGGCAGCCAGCTCGCGCGCTACTGATTGCGGCTTGCGGATACCGGCGGCCATGCGCGTTGTCGTGCCGTTCAGCGCGCAATGTGCAGCCCGCCACGCAGCAACAGTGAGACGAGTTCGGCCTGCCGGTGCGTGGCGGTCTTCGCCAGAATCTGCTTAAGATATCCGCGCGCCGTTCCGATTGCGATGCCGGATTGCGAGGCGGCTTCTGCAAGCTCCATCCCTCGTGCGAGCAGCGCGGCGAGCGCTGCTTCACGTCGCGTCAATTCAAAAGTCGCGGCCAGCACCATCGGATCGATTGCCACTTGCCTGTCCGGCTCGATCACGAACAGGGCGGCACGGGTGCTCGCGCTGATGCCCTGTAGCAGGTCCGACGCACTGACGGGCAAGACGCGGACAACAAGCGGAAGACGTGGCGGACTGCGCGAGAGATAACAGCGCATCGGCGCTTGAGGTCGAATAGCGGTTTCACTCGCGTCGCGGCCCGTGTTGTTCAGCGCGATGGCCGCCGCGATCGCCGCTCTCAGGCTTCTGGCATCGGATGGGCGCGACGCGGACACCGACCTCCCGGAAAGCAGCAAGCCGTCGCCGGAACGCGCCAGCGCCTCGGCGCAGCGATTGGCAAAAATAGGCCGCATTGCGGCATCGAACAGCACCACGCCGATATCCAGGTGAGTCAGCACGTCATACGCACCCTTCGCGCGAAGGTCCGCTGCGTCAAGACGTTTTCGTACCTGTAGCGCAGTCGTCAAATGCGGAACGATCAGCGTGAGCGCGCCGATGTCGTCGTCGCTGAAGTTGGCCTTCCCCAGCTCACGCCCCATCGAAAAGAGCACCTGCCGTTCGGGCTCGCGAACCAGCGGCGCGACGATGCCGTAAAAGCCGCCGGCGGGCCGGATCGCTTCTCTGTAGATGTCCGAACGTTTGAAATCCGTATCCGAGATCGCCGACGACTGGCGCAGCGCCTTGCCTACCGGAATGGCCTTGATCCAGTCGGGCATGCGGGTTTCGATTTCCCGTTGCAGGAGCCATGCGCTGTTCGCATCGAAGCCGATGGAGATCGCAAGGCCAGGCGCTTCGCGTTCCTGCGCATGCAGCA
The DNA here is from genome assembly GCF_003268775.1 of Paraburkholderia unamae. GTDB lineage: Bacteria > Pseudomonadota > Gammaproteobacteria > Burkholderiales > Burkholderiaceae > Paraburkholderia > Paraburkholderia unamae. The sequence goes on along the minus strand of NZ_QLSU01000023.1, from coordinate 62,502 downwards.
TGGCCTTGCCGGCTTCACCCGCCTCGGCAATAGAGGCAATGGCGCGCGGCCAATCGTCCGGCGCGAGCGCGGCCTCATAAACGTGCCGGATAGCCCGGTGAATCGTCTCGACGCGCGTCATGCCCGCTCCCTTGCGACGCTGATTTCCCTCCCAAATGGGAGTGTCAAGCGCACGTAAGTTAGACGAAAGTATAGGCAAAGATTCACGCTGCGTTTGATTAAACCAGAGGCTCAGCCGACAGCCATTTTCCTTGCCACCCATCCCGCCATCGACCGTCAAGGCGTGAGCCTGCCGTGCCCTCTGCCACCACGACTACCACTACCACGCCGACGCGTGCCCGATGTTCTCCTCAGGCGCAGAGCGTCGTGCATGTCGACGTTCGGGCGAGGGCGGGCAGCGGACGTTTGAAGGCGCGTTGTTGAACGGATGCCAAACCGCGCGGAGAAAAAAATGGCGATGCCCGACACGATGTTTCAACCCGCCGCTTACGAGGGCGACGACAGGCTCATCGCGGGAATCGTGCTCGCAGTCGTGACGTTCTGGCTGTTCGCCCAGACCACGCTCAACGTGCTCCCGGTCATGCGCACGGAACTGCGGATCGACAATGGCATCGGCGATATAGCCGTGAGCATTACGGCGCTGTTTTCCGGGGTGTGTATCGTCATAGCGGGCGGGTTGGCCGACCGCTTCGGCCGCGTGAGGATGACTTACGCGGGACTGGCGCTGAGCGTGATCGGGTCGCTTCTGATCGCGGCTTCTCCGTGCGGTACCGCGATATTCCTGATTGCCGGACGCATCATTCAAGGCGTATCGGCGGCCTGCATCATGCCGGCAACCCTCGCCCTGATGAAAGCCTATTACACCGGCGCGGCGCGGCAGCGGGCGCTGAGTTTCTGGTCGATCGGCTCGTGGGGCGGGTCGGGCCTGTGCGCGCTGCTGGGCGGTCTGGTCGATGCGACGATGGGATGGCGATCGATCTTCTGGATGTCAATTATCGTTGCAACGGCAAGCGCGATGCTGATCCGCGGAACGCCTGAGAGCCGCGGCGATGCGCGAGTCGCGACGCAATCGTTCGACTGGACCGGTTTGATCGCATTGCTCATTGCCATGGTCGCTTTCAATGTCGTGGTGGGGCAGGGGGCGACACTGGGCTGGTCGAGTCCTGTCGTGCTCGCGCTGGCGGTCGCATTCGCGGGGGCATTGGGCGTATTCATTTACGCCGAACGTCGCTGCGCTCACCCGTTCGTCGATTTTCGGTTCTTCGAGAATTCGATCTATCTGGCCGCCACCTTGTCGAATTTTCTTCTCAACGGCGTCGCCGGGGCTTTGCTGGTCGTCTTGATTCTCGTTCAGGAGGCCTATGGACTTTCCTCGCTTCAGTCGGGCTTGCTGACAACGGGCTACCTGCTGGCCATTCTGGTGGCGATTCGCGTTGGCGAGAAAATGCAGCAGCGCTGCGGCGGTCCACGCCGCCCGATGTTGCTGGGCTGCGCGATGACGGCGGCCGGCATCGCGCTCACGACCTTTACATACGTCACGGCGACCGGCTACGTCATGATCGCGGTCATGGGCTTCACCCTGCTCGGCACCGGGCTGGGCATCTACGCGACGCCTTCCACCGACGCGGCGCTGTCCAGCGTCGCGGACGCCAGGGCCGGTGCGGCGTCGGGCATCTACAAGATGGCGTCGTCGCTCGGCACGGCGTTTGGCATCGCGATATCGGCCGCGATCTTCACCGCGCTAACGGCGCCGGGCGGTCTCTCGCCGGTGCGCGCCGTGGCGGCCGGTCAGCCCGACCAACTCCGGTTCGCCGCGGCAGTCGCGTTGTGGTTCAACGTCGCCATGGTGCTGCTCGCCGCATTGGCGATCAGGATCGGGGTGCCGAAGCCGCACGACATCATGGAAGGGCCGGTGACGGCGAGCCCCTGAGCGTCGTTCAGGACCGTGTCACTGTCATGCGCGCCGTCAACGTGGTTCGCCCCGGTTCCGAAGCGACCTCCAGCGCACCGCCTGCACGACCGATACGCACCGACATCGAACGCATTCCGATACTGATATCGGCCTGGCGGACCGCCTCCACGTCGAAGCCGACTCCGTCGTCCTCGATCCCGACAACCAGTTCGTCAGCAGCGGGTTGCGCGAGCCAGAGCCGCACATGCCGCGCGCGGCTGTGTTTGATCACGTTGGTCAGCGCCTCCTCGACCAGCCGTGTGAGCGCCAGATACTGCATCGCATTCGGCGGCGTGCGCCAGGCTTGTGGAAATTGCCAGTCGGAGTCGACGCCCAGCTCGTCGAACAAGGTCGTGAACCGGTGACGCAAGGGCGCGATCCACTTTTGCGGCGATGCCGGCACGGCGACGCCCGCCGACGAGTTGCTGTCGATGGTCTGCCGCAAGTCGTCGCGAATGAACTTCAGCATGGAGAGAACCTGCGTCCGTTGCAACGCCGCGGCGCCCTGTTCGACCGATGCCATCATGTGGACGAGCGAGCCGCCCAGGCTGTCGTGAAGATCGTGGGCGACCTGCAACCGGTCCTGCAAGCGCGTGTTGGCGAGCGCCAGCGCGTGATCGCGCTCCAGGGTCCTGGCAAGCTCGCCGCGCGCCTGCGCGATGCCTTCGGCAAGCTCCTGCTGGAAGCGCTCGATGCGGCGCAGATTGCGCGCATGACGAATGCCCATGATGGCCGCGAGGGACAAGGTCAACGCCGTGTTGGCATACGGAAAGACCGGGTGCGTGTGGATGATTGCCTTGAGCACGAGCAAGTCGTGGATGTTGGCGACGGGCAGGATCAGGAGAGCAACGGCGAGATACGTATGTTCGAGCCGGCGCGTGCGCCACGCATGAAAGGGGAATTGCAGGCAGTTGATGAGAAAAGCGGCCGTTGCGCTGAAAAAGCCCGCTTGTTGCGCATAACCGACCCAGGCGTCGGGGACGACGACCTGCGCCGCGAGCAACGCGGCGGTGGCCGCCCACAAGGCACGTTCGAGGCGCGGCCGGGTTTGTCCGCCAAAGCGCCAGGTGAACACGCAGAAGCACGCGACGCTCAACAGCGCCGCCATGGTGTTCACGCGGGTCACCATCAGGCTGTTTGAAAACGGCCACGGGCTGGTGGCCAGAACGTTGGCGATGAAGATCGTCCAGAACAGCGACGAGAAGGCGTACCAGCCGTAGAAGCTCTGGTCGCGGCGCAGGATCCAGATGCCGAAGAACAGCACGCCGATGACGCCCGAGACGATGAGGTTAATCTCGAACAGGGTGCGGTGGCTCCACTGGAGCGCTTCGTATTGTTGCTGGATGCGTTCCGGCTCGCCGAGAAAGAGCGGCCCGAGACCCACGGACTGTCGCGCGCCGCCACCGACCACGCGCACCCACAGCGTGTTCGTTCCGTCGTGCAGCCAGACGTCGGGCAGGAGCCAGGTGCGCGGCTTGTTCCAGCTGCGCGAGAGCGGCTCGCTCAGGTGCTTGTCGCGCCAGAGAAAATGGTCGTTGACGAAGATCTCTCCGGCCATGACGATGGACTGCGACAGCAGGGCCACTGGGGCCACCGGGCCCGCCGCCGAAGCGGGGCAGTGCCGTTGCCAGTCGATGCGATACCAGAGGCTGCCACCGCCAAAGTCGGGGTGGCGGCGACTCCACTCGTCGGGCAGCGTGACAGGCTGCCATTGCGAAGGCGCCGGTTTGCCGCCGTCTGCGGTGGCCTCGGCCGCATGAACGGCCAGGATCTGCACCGTGCACGTCGCGGGCGTGGTCTGCGCCTGCGCCCAGGCGGTCGCGGTGCAAAGCCACAGCGGCCAGAGCAACCACGGCAACCAGCGGAACCATCGCGCGAGCGCGCTCAATCCAGCAGGCCTCGCTGACGCGCGGCACTCGCGGCCTGCGTACGTGACGAAACCGCGAGCTTTCGGTAGATGTGCTTGATGTGGCATTCCACGGTGTAGCGCGACAGGAACAGCCGTTCGGCGATATCGCGATTGCTCAGCCCGTCGGCCACGAGGCGAAGAATTTCGCTCTCGCGCTGGCTCAAGCCGGCGTCGCCCGGCTGCGCCGCCGACTTTGCGGGCAACTCCTCGATGATGCGCCGTGCCATGAACGGGTCGATCGGCGCGCCGCCTCGCAGCACGCTGCGCAGCGCGAGTGCGATCTCCATGTCGTCGCGCTCCTTGAGCACATAGCCGACCGCCCCGGCGCGCAGGGACGCCAGGATCGCGTCCTGCGTGCTCCAGGCGGAGACGACCAGAACGGGCAGGCCGGGGTCCGCCGCATGCAGTTCGGCGATCAGGTCGACACCGCTGCCGTCGGGCAGGCCGAGGTCCACCAGCGCCAGCGCGACCGGCTGATCGACCAGCCACGCGCGCGCCTGAGCGAGCGAACCGGCAAACGCCAGCGCATCTTCCCGGTAACCCAGTTGCGTGAGCAACGATTTGAGCCGGCGGCACACGAGCGGATCGTCCTCGACCAGCAGCACGGGCGCGGGAAGCACGAGATCGGCCGCAAGCGTGCGCACCAGCATGGATTCGGCACTGTCTTCAGGAGAGGTCGTCATGACGATTTAGTCGAGTCAATCTATCGGATCACGATAATCGCTGTCCCTAACGGGTTTTTGAAGGGGGTGGTCGCAAAATACCAGGTTTCAGTGATATGTGCGCTCGCCCACACTTTGCATAATCTTTTCGGAACCCGGGGGTGTGTGCATTCTACCTGTGCTGAAGCCGTGTCAAGCCCGATTCGATCCGGCGGGAGACACGCGAGACACGCGCGATGCCAGCGCTTGATCGTTGCATGCTCCCGTATTCCTCGCGCCCCGAGTCGACGATTGAAGGGCGTGGAAAGCGGTAAAGCGTCGGTGCGCGTTCCCGCGTAGCGGCGTGTGTGTTGAAAAACCCGCTGGGCGTGCTGCTTGTGCGGGTTTCTTTTTTCGGCTCATCAACAGCGAACCCTCGAACGTGAATACGGCCTGCATGGAATGCGACGACCGGCGTATCGCCTGTTCGATCCGGTCAACGGATTGCGGCCCGTGGGTTCACCACTTTCCAATTGAACGGGGAGCAGCACTCACTTTCTCATGACCTCATCCAATCCACACGTCAAGCCGCTGTCGCTTTTCATTTTCAGCTCGCGCTGGTTGCAGTTGCCGCTGTACATGGGCCTGATCGTGGCCCAGTGCGTCTATGTGGTGCTGTTCCTGAGGGATCTCTGGCACCTGGTATCCCACGTCGCCGGCTTCAGCGAGCAGGAAACCATGCTGATGGTGCTGGGCCTGATCGACGTGGTGATGATCTCGAACCTGCTGATCATGGTGATCGTCGGGGGCTACGAAACCTTCGTCTCGCGTCTTCGTCTGGGCGGCCACCCCGATCAGCCCGAATGGCTGAGCCACGTGAATGCAAGCCTGCTCAAGGTCAAGCTGGCCATGTCTATCGTGGGGATTTCATCGATCCAGTTGCTCAGCACGTTTATCGAGGCCGGCAGCCTGGGTACGCCCGCGGCGCTCATCACCCCGGCCGGCATCATGTGGCAGACCATCATCCACGGCGTCTTCGTCCTGTCGGCCTTGGGCGTTGCATTCATGGGGATCGTGGAGCAACGAAACGGGGTGGTCGCGCCTCGCACCGTTCGGAGTACCAATGACTATAACCGGGAAATGAAGGCAGAGGTGTCGCACGCCAGCTCTGCATGAGCGGCTTTGCTTTCCAGTAAAACATAACGCATAACAAGCTTGTCGGGGCCATGAATAAAAAACTAGAAAACCTGGGATTCTTTTCTCTTCTTCTCAGTGTGTCTGGACTGTACGGTTGCAGCGGGGGATCAACCGACACCGGCGCCGACACGGCGCTCGCACCGTACTACACACAGGCGGTCGCCTGGCATGACTGTAGTTCGGACTATTTCAGCGGACTCGACCAGGGGGCGCTGAGCCAGCTATCGGCTAGAACACGTTGCGCGACGATGAATGTGCCGCTCGACTACGACGACCTTTCGAAAGGCAGCGTGGGCATTGGCGTCCTGAAGGTGAGCGCGGGCAAACCCGCGAGCCGTCTGGGCGCCATCTGGACGAATCCCGGCGGCCCCGGCGTAAGCGGCCTCAACGAGGCTTTGGATGTGAGTCAGTTGCTGCTGATCGGTAACCCGTCCGATTCGGTGGGCGCGAAACTGCTGCAACTTTCCGACTCCTATGACGTGATCGGCTTTGACCCACGCGGCGTGGGGTCCAGCGTTCAACTGGTTTGCAGCTCGATAGCGGCCGGCCCTGCCCTTACGGTTTACACGGATCGTTCCGCTGCGGCTATCGATGCACTCGTTGACGACGCCCGCGCGGAGGCGGCGGCGTGTGGCGGTACGCCATTGACGCCGTATATCAATACCGAATTCACGGCACGGGACATGGAGGTGATGCGTGCCGCGCTGGGCTACGACAAGCTGAACTACTTCGGTACGTCGTACGGGACGACACTGGGGGCGGGCTATGCAAGCCTGTTTCCAGATCGCACTGGCCGGATGGTACTGGACAGTGTCGTGGATATCACCCTCCCTCTTGTCGAGTATGCGCCCGCGCAGGCCCCGGCGTTGCAGCATGTTCTGGATGGGATCGTGGCGCCCTACGTGGCATCCCATGACGATCTCTTTGGACTGGGTGCGAGCGTGGATGATGTCAGGAACGTTTCCAGGCGCGGTCCGGCGTGGCTCACAAGCTGGCTTGGAGGCGCCGTGTATCACTCGCTGTTTGCTCAGAGCCAGATTGACGGGGTCGTCACTTATATGGCGGTGGTCAACGGGATAATCGATTTGCTTGCGGCGAACCCGGCGATGTCTCCAAGCGAGCTCAAGAGTGCAGTTGACGGGCGGCAATTCCTTCCACAGGCAAGCGAACGCATGGAAGCGCGCGCGCACGAGATCGCCGCGGGCGCAGTCGACGCGTACGTTGCATCTTCCTCGGGCAGCACAAAGCCGGTTGGACTGGCCGTCGGCGCGGCTGCCAATGTGGCGGTCACCTGCAATGACGGCGCCTTGACCCACCGGGATCAACAGTATTGGACGGATCTGGGAAATTCGCTCGCACAGTCTGCTCCACTGAGAGGCGGCAGTGTTTCCTCGGTTCCCTGTCTGTACTGGCCGTTCACGGCGCGAAAGGCATTGCCCTTCGAGCGCGCGGCGAAATTGCCGATACTTCTGCTGGAGGACGAGAACGACGGCGCCACGCCGCTGGCGGGGGCACGCGCGACAGCCGCCCTGTTGAAGGGTTCAAGGCTCCTGATTCAGGACACCGATTACAGCCACGGCGCACTGTTTACCGATAGCACATGTGTCCTGGGCTACGCGGCGGATTACCTGCTCAACGGTTCGTTGCCTCCGGTCGATACCATTTGCGCGGGGAAAGGCTTGCCCGCAGGCACACAAACTGCAACGGCGGCCAGCGGCGTGGCGGCGAACGCGCAAACGCAAACGGCGACGACATACACCGATCCCGCACAGGCAGAAGCGGTGCTGAAGAAGTTGCGCGACATGGTCCAATAACAAATCGATGAATACGCCGATCTTTTGGGTCGGCGTATCAGGGGTATCAGGGGTACAAGGGGGTATAAGCATGAGACCGGATTTTTCCCGCAAGCCGTGGTTGCTGATCGGCAAAGCCTTCGTTTGCCTGTGCGTGAGCGGATCGGCCGCCGCGCAGTCATATGGCGACCTGGAGAGCATTCGCAAATCGTCGCCTGGCACGTACGGCCGCGGCACAGACCCCACGCGCGCGCCGCATGCGCCGCGCCAGGACCACACCGGAAGCTTCAGCTCGCAGTTCAATCAGGGGATGGCGAAGGGTGAGCGACAGACGCAGCAGCAACGCGAGACCTCCGCGGCAGATGCGATGCGAACGCAGAACATGATCGATCGTCCACGTTCGCCGGCGCGCGCCCCCGACGCGCGTGGAAACGAACGCGCGGCCGTTCATTTTGACAGCCACGGACCGATGGCGTGCAAAGCGGACCCGCTAACTCACCGGTACGAATGCGGGGCGGTAGGCAAGGAGGCCGCAAGGTAAGCCCGCATTCCGAAGGCGGTGTGCCCATCATCCGTCCAGAAAATGCATGATGGCGCGCGCACCGCCCATTCCAACCACAATAACAAGGAATCCGAACATGTTGCGACTTCGCATGATCGCGCTTGCGGCGCTCATGACGCCGCTGCTCGCCCAGGCCTATGCGAATGACCCGGCGGCCTACGACCAGTGTGCATTGCACGCGCTAAAAAACAGCCGGAATTCTGCCAGCGTAGGGGTGCTGCGCAACGCCTGCGACAAACTGTATCGCGGTGGCGCGATGACACTGCCGCGCGAAAAGAAGTATTACACGTGCCTGCTGCATGCTTTGCCCGGCGTGGAAGACAACGGTGCGGTTCAGCAGATCATGACAATCTGCTCCCGGCAACGCAGTATGTAGTAGTCGCTTTATATCCCGGCTTTGGCCGCCGGGTGCCATGCGAAGGCGTATCGAAAGAAAAGTGGAAGCGCGATGCCAGTCAATGGCGGCAGCGTCGCATTTATTACGGAAAGCTAACCGAAGGGGCGTATTTCACGCGGGGAAGCCGGGTCAGTTAAGGCTTTCCTAAGCCTTCCTCGCATAAGATCGGCATCCTTGAAGCAATAACCGACGCGATGAATCGTCTGCTGATCGTCTTTGGTGTGTCTCTGTTCGTACTTTCCCTCATATCGCTCATTGCGATGCTGCTTCTCGAAAGCGGACGGACGTAGTGCTCGCCGTCACGGGAAAAGGTGACACGCGCACGCCAGGCAGCCTGGAACGCCCCGGGCAATGCAGATTTTTGTGATGGGAAGGCATCCATGCATAAATGCCATTTTCGGTTTCTTTGGCGCACGTCGGAGAACGAGGTGCGCTGGATTTGCGTGACCTGCGCGACGTTGATGGTGCGTGGAAAGACCTACGCGCCGCTGTAATCCTGCAAGGTGCCAATGCGCGCTGTGCAGTCGATGCCTTCCCGGGCGAGATCGGGCAAAAGATATGGCCCGCCCTCTGTCCTGTGCTGCCGGCTGGATCCGACCGTCAGGCGTTAATCCACGCGCGCGCCTGTTCCAGCTCGTCGACGTGGAACGCCTTGATTTCAGCCTTCGTAAAGAACCGCGCCAGATGCATCGAGGCGCGAATCCATGCCGCGTCGGCCACCACCGCGGCGCGTGAAACCTTGCGGGCGACGGCAACGCCGAGCGTCATGTCGGTCCACAGCGCCTTCGCTTCAATGCCGCTGAAATGCTCGATACGTTCGAGCACGCGGGTCTTGCCATTCAGTTCGAGATCGCCACGCATGTGCTCGATGGCTTCGCGCAGTTCGTGGTCGGTGATTTTGCCTTCGACGGATATTTCAATAACCGGCGAATCGGGCGTGGAGTGATACAGGATCATGGCGGAACTCCTGGCCAGTGAGACGTTCCACGCGCAGGCAGGGATGAGCCAGGCGTTCGACGTCTTTCCCATGGTACCCCTTTCGTATGACGCCAGCAGGGCGCCGGAAGGGCACCATCGCATCAAAAATCAACCGAGGCGGAGGCGAACACGGTGCGCGGCGAGCCGAGCGAAATCGTGCCGTAGGAAGCCACGCCCGACCAGTACTTGCGGTTGAACGCGTTGAGCAATCCGGCGCGCACGGTCGTCGTTTTGCCATGCACCGAGGTCGTATAGCGCGCGCCCAGATCGACCGTTGTCCACGACGGCACCGACTGCGTGTTGGCCTGGTCGAAGTATTCCTGGCCCGTGAAGTTCACGCCGCCCGTCAGGGTGAGTCCGCGCACCCACGGCAAATCCCACTCGGTGCCGACATTGGCCATCCAGCGGGGCACGCCGACCGGACGGTTGCCCAGCGTCGACGCGCTGTTCGTCTTCGTGAGCTCGGCGCTGAGGTACGTGACGCCGCCGAGTAGACGAACGCCCTTGACGGGTTCCCCCGCGAACGTCATTTCGAGCCCCTGATTGCGCTGCTCGCTGTCGACCGCATAGACGGTGCCGTAGAGCTGGCCGCTCGGCTTCGTGATGCGGAACGCCGCGAGCGTCGCCAGCAGGCTGTGGTAGTCGAGCTTCACGCCGACTTCCTCCTGGCGGGCCTTGTATGGCGCGAACACCTGACCGGCGTTCGACGCCGTGGTCGGGGCGATGTCGCCGCGGCTCAGGCCTTCGACATAGTTGGCGTAAAGCGAGACGTGCTCGATCGGCTTGAAGACGATGCCCACGAGCGGCGTTACGGCGCCCTTGTCGTACGAGGAGGTTTTCGCGCCCGTAGTCGCGTTGAAGTTGTCCGACTGGACCTGTTGCTGCCGTACGCCGGCCGTCAGTTGCACGCGGTCGTTGAGGACGCTCAGCGTATCGGCGAGCGCCACGCCATAGAGCAGCGAGGACGAGACCTTCGCCACGCGGGAGGGCGAGGCGATGGCCTGCTCCGGGCTTGCGACCGGCGCATAGATGTTCGAGAGAATGGCCGAGCCCGAGTTGCTGCCGTTGGCGATGCGGTCGCCGTAAATGCTCGCCATCAACGTGACCGAGTGCGAGACCGGGCCCGTGTCGAAATGCGCGCGCGCGCCCGTGTCGGCGCTCCAGCGATTGACCTGGAATTTCCAGTTTTGCGGGGTCGAGCGCGTGTCGCCCGCCGCGTTCAGGATCGTCGGCGTCTGGTCGGACAGACGCGAGACATCGGTTTTCGCGGTGCCCGCGTCCGCGAAGACGGTCACGCTGCGGCTCGCGTCGTACTCGGTGTGCAGCAGCACGGACTGATCGAGCGACTTCCACCAGCCCCACGCCTGCGTGACGTTGCGCGCGCCATCGGGCGCCTGCGGCACCGCAAGGCCCGATGCGATCAGGAACGGCCGTGTGGGCGCATCGATCCACTGGTACTGCTCGATGAAGTCGAGTGTCGCGCGCAAGCGTTCGCCCTGGTAGTCGAGCGAGAGCGCCCCGACCTCCGAGCGCGAGGACTGGTTGTCGAGCGCCGTGCCGCCCTGACGATGCAGGCCGTTGAAGCGAACGCCAAACTGCTTGTCGTTGCCGAAGCGCCGGCTGATATCGACATTCCCGCCGACCTGCGCATCCGAGGTGTAATCGACGCCCACACGCGTCAAGTCCTGCGCCAGCGGCCGCTTCGGGACGATGTTCACGACGCCGCCCACGCCGCTGTTGGGCGACATGCCGTAGAGCAGGGCGGCGGGCCCCTTGATCACCTCCACGCGCTCGACGTACTCGGGAAACACGTGATAGTTCGGCACCACGCCGTAGACGCCGTCGAACGCGAATTCGCTGATGTTGCCTTCGTTGATGGGAAAGCCGCGGATAAAGAACGAATCGGTCACGCCGCCCGTCTGGCCCGTGAAGCGGATGGACGGGTCCTTGTTCAGCACGTCGGCGAGCGTGGCGGCCTGTTGGTCCTGCATGCGCTTCGCGGTGTAGGTGCTCACGCTGAACGGCGTGTCCATCACGTTCTTGTTGCCCAGTAGCCCGACACGGGCGCCCTTTGCCACCTGGCCGCCCGCATAGGGCGCGGGCAGTTCGTCGGGCTGCGCCTGGGCCTTGACGACGACAGCGGGCAACTCCTCCTGCGTATCCTTCGCGGCCTGGGTGGATTCCTGCGCATGAACGGCCGTCCCCGTGGCCAACGTGAGTGCGCTGGCGAAAGCGAGCCGCACGGCGATCGTGTGCGCCGAGAGGCGGGGAAGGCAGGGGAGGCGCGTGGCGATGTCTTGCTGAATCATTTTATTGGTAGTCCTGATCGTAGACGTGTGTCCCGGCTGTGATTCTGTTTCTGGCGTAACGAGAGCGTGTGAGGTTGGCCCGCGCTGCGGCAGCGGGTCGATGCGCGAAAGTTGCTCGTGCAACGAGCGGCGGGCGCACCGGTTGAAGCAGTGAATGCGAATTATTTACATATGTAAGATTGTGTCAAGCGATTTGAGAATGATTCGCAATTAACTTGACAGAATGCGGCAAACGAGAATAAGTTTCATTCTATTTCCGGGGCGACGCGCTTTCGCCCCCCCTTTTCGGACCCCTTCGCTGCCGCTTCATGACCGCCGTCGAACCCATCGAGCACTGCGAGGTGCATGCGCTCTACGAGGCGCACCACGGCTGGTTGCAGGCGTGGCTGCGCCGCCGCCTCGGGGACGCCGCCGATGCGGCGGATCTCGCTCACGACGCCTTCCTGCGCCTGATCGTGAAGCCCGCGCCCCGGCGCTTCGGCCATCCTGGCGAGGCGCGGGCCTATCTGCGCACGATGGCGCAAGGCCTGTGCGTGGATCTGTGGCGCAGGCGCCAGGTCGAGCAGGCATGGCTCGACACGCTGGCGGCGCTGCCCGAGCCCTTCGAGCCCTCGCCGGAGCATCGCGCCATCGTCGTCGAATCGTTGATGGAAATTGGCGCGCTGATTGGCCGTTTGCCGGAGAAGGTGCGCACGGCGTTCGTCATGGCGCAGATCCACGGCTTGTCCACGCGCGAAATCGCCGGCGAGCTTGGCGTCTCGGAACGCATGATCCAGAAGTACCTCGCTCAGGCGATGCTCCATCTGGCGCTGATCGAAACGGGCCTCGCGCGCTAGGGCATGCGTTCCACGGCATCGTCTTCTGCCGCCGACGACTGCGTCGAAGCCGATTTCGACAGTCTGGAGCAGGCCGCCAACTGGTACGCCGCGCTCTACGCCGAGGGCGACAACGACGAGCGGCGCGAAGCCTGGGCCGCCTGGCTCGAAGCGCGTCCCGAACATCGCCGGGCGTGGGCGCATATCGAGTCGGTCAGCCGCCGGTTCGCGCCGCTGCGCGTCCAGGCGCCGGGCGAGCGCGAGGCGGCCGTTACGGCGTTGCGCGTTTCGGCACGGCATGCGGCAAAGCCTTCGAGCGGCCGGCGGCGGACGCTGGCGAGTCTTGCGGCGCTCGGCGCGACGGGCGCGGCCGCCTGGCTGGGCTGGCGGTGCTCGCCGCTGCCCGGTCTCGTGGTGGCATGGCGGTCGGACTATCGCACGCAAACGGGTGAGCGGCGCGATGTCGTGCTGGCCGACGGCACGCGCGTGTGGCTCAACACGGACAGTGCGCTCGATGTCGATTACAACGCCGAGCGCCGCCTGCTGACCCTGAACGCGGGCGAAATCCTGGTCGACACGGCAAAGGATGCGCGTGGTCGCCCCTTCTACGTCGAAAGCCGTGACGGGACGATGCAGGCCCTCGGCACACGCTTCACGGTGCGCGAGACGGCCGCGTTCACGCGTCTGAGCGTCTTCGACGGGCTCGTGGAGATCCGCACGCGTTCGGGCATCACGGCGCGCGTGCCCGCCGGTCAGCAACGGCAGTTCACGCCCGACGCGATATCGGACGCGGTGGCCGCCGATCGCGCCCGCGAAGCGTGGTCGCGCGGCATCATCCTGGCGGAAGACATCCCGCTGAGCGACCTGATTGCCGAGCTCGCACGCTACCGGCGCGGCCACATTGGCGTGGACCCGCGCGTGGCGGGCATCCGGGTCGTCGGCCGCTACCCGGCCGGCAATCCGGATCAGGTGCTCGCCATGCTCGCGCGCGATCTGCCGGTTGCCGTGCGCAGAACGCTGCCCTGGTGGACGACGATCGAGCCTCGATAACGCCCGGTGCAAAAAAAATTCCGAAATCGAGTTCGCATTTGCTGGCCTCGTTCGATGTGTAGATGAAAGAGGACTCATCGGACCTTCAACGACACGCTCGCGACGCAACATCGCGGGCGGCGCGCAGGGGCGATGGGTTTCCTGAATCCATCTCCATCTTGAGGACCCAGCGTTCCATGCGTCGCCAGCCGTCACACCAGGACCGGACTTCGTCCGGCCCGATTTTTCGCACCCGAAACCCATCCCGCGTGCCCGCCATGACGCGCCGCCCGGTTCCCGCCGTCATGAGCGCGGCCGTGCTGAGCGCGCTGCTCGCGAGCTCCGCCACCTGCGCCTGGGCCGAGCCCGCCGCGAGCGCGGCCACGTCCGAGGCCCGCCGTCACTACGATGTGCCGGCGGGTCCGCTCGCAGGGGCGCTGAACCGCCTCGCCGACCAGGCGGACGTGCTGCTGGGCGCGCCGGGCGAATTGACCGCCGGGAAAGTCAGCGGCGGTGTTGCGGGCGCGTATTCCGTCGACGAAGCGTTTCGCATGCTGTTGTCGGGCACGGGCCTCGAAGCGGTCCGCCAAAACGACGGCAGCTATTCGCTGCGCGCCGTGTCGGCCACGACGCCCGAGGCGTTGCTGCCCGCCGTGGTGGTGGTCGGCAAAGGCGGCGGCGATCCGCTGAGCGCGCCCTTCGCCGGCGGTCAGGTCGCCCGTGGCGCGAGCCTGGGCATGCTGGGCGAGCGCGACTACATGGACACGCCGTTCAGCGTGGCGAGCTACACGGAGAAGCTCATACGCGACGAGCAATCGACGAGCGTGGCGGAACTGCTCACGACCACGGACCCCTCCGTGCGCGCGGCGATCGACAGCAGCAACCGCTACGACGCACTGACGATACGCGGACTGCGGGTCGAGAACAGCGAGATGTCGCTCAACGGTCTCTACGGGCTCGTGCCGAACTACCGGGTCGGTCCCGATCCGGTGGAGCGCGTGGAGATCCTCAAGGGAGCGGGCGCCTTGCTCAACGGGATGTTGCCGCAGGGCAGCGTCGGCGGCAGCGTGAACATCGTGACGAAGCGCGCGGACGACACGCCGCTTACGCGTGTGACGGGCGAGTACGTGTCGGACTCCGTGTTCGGCGCGCACGCCGATATCGCCCGGCGTTACGGTGCGAACGGCGAGTTTGGCGTGCGCATCAACGCCGCGCATCGCGACGGCGACACGGGAATCGACGAGCAGTCGAGGAGAGGCAACGCGCTCTCGCTCGGCATGGACTATCGCGGCCAGCGCCTGCGCGTGTCCGGCGACGTGATTTATCAGGAGGACTACATGCGCGCGGCGGCGCGCGGCTATACGCCGTTCGCCGGGATTGCGATGCCGGCCGCGCCGGACCCGCGGATCAATCTCGCCCAGAACTTCTCGTATTCGAACTCTCACAGCCTGACCGCGATGGGGCGCGCGGAGTACGACCTGACGTCGAATGTGACCTTGTTCGGCGCCGTGGGCGCAAACCAGTTCGGCTACGACAAGCTCGAAGATCCGGGCGCGACGCTGCTCGATGCGCAAGGCGACGCGCTGTCCACCTCGCGCTATCAGGAAGGCAAGTCACGCGCCGTTTCCGCCGAAGCGGGCGTGCGCGCGAAGTTCAGGACGGGCGCGCTCGACCATCAGTTCGTGGTGAGCGGCAATACCTTGCAGCAGACGACGTGGTTCGGGCAGACCGTCTACGGCAGCTATCTGACGAACATCTATTCGCCCACGCGCCTCGCGGACCCAGGCCCCGCGATTTCGTCTTCGCCCGAGGCCAGGAACAGTTCGCAGACGCTGCGCAGCGTTGGCGTGGCCGATACCGTCTCCGCCTGGCGCGGACTCGTGCAACTCACGCTCGGCGTGCGGCAGCAGTGGATCGACAGCAACAACTACGCGACGTCGGGCGCCACGACTTACCACTACAACCAGTCGGCCACGACGCCCTCGGTGGCGCTCGTCGTTCAGCCGCTCGACTCGTTGTCGTTTTACGCGAACTATATCGAGGCGCTGACGCCCGGCACCGCGCCGCCCGCCGACGCGGCCAACCCGAACGCCGTGTTCGCGCCATACAAGTCGAAGCAGGTCGAAATCGGCTCGAAACTCGATCTCGGCCATTTTGGCGCGACCTTGAGCGTTTTCCGGATCAAGGTGCCGAGCGGTATCGTCGATCCGGTCACGAAGATCTACAGCCTCGACGGCGAACAGCGCAACCAGGGCATCGAACTGTCCGGCTTCGGCGAGCTTGGCCCGCGAGTTCGCGTGCTGGGCGGCGTGACCTGGCTCGATGCGAAACTCGAGCGCACGCAGGGCGGCGCATACGACGGCAATCACGCCGTCGGCGCACCCGCGTGGCAGGCCAACATCGGGGCCGAATGGGACACCCCTTTCATGCCGGGATTCACGCTCACGAGCCGGCTGATTTATACCGGCGAAGCCTATGTGAGCCAGGATAACCTCCAGCACGTGCCGAGCTGGACGCGGGTCGATCTGGGCGGCCGTTACACGACGAAGATCGGCGGTCGTGACATCACGCTCAGGGCCAACGTCACGAATCTCTTCAACCGGTATTACTGGCAGGCCAACCCGACCGGTTATGTGATCAGCGGTATGCCGCGTACGTTCTGGGTGTCGGCGTCAGCGGACTTCTAGGCGCTTGCCTTGTAGGGGCGCGCGCCTACCGCCCCACTGGCTGCTCAAGCCGTTCGATATAGACGTCGCCCCATTGCTTCATCGCATCGAGAACGGGCGCGAGCGTTTTTCCGAACTCAGTGAGCGTGTATTCGACACGCGGCGGCACCTCCGCGAAGACCTCGCGGGTCACGATGCCGTCCAGTTCGAGTTCGCGAAGCTGGAGCGTCAAGGAGCGCTGCGTGACCGTTCCGATCAAGCGGCGCAATTCACCGAACCGTTTGGTGCCGTTCATCAAGTAGTGAACGATCAGCGGTTTCCATTTTCCGCCCGCAACGTCGACGGTGGCGGCGACCGAGCACTGATACGTGGTGACCGAAGAGGCCATGCTGGCTCCCAATAGGATACTTTTTATCCCTATATATCAAAGATGTGCCTTCTTGTACAAAAACGGTCGGCCTCCGATAGTTTCGGCTCAATTGCGCTGGCAGTCGCGCAGCGCATGACCGTGATGATTCCAGGAGTCGGATAGATGAAGGCCGCATATTACGAACGACAGGGCAAGGCTTCCGAAGTGCTGAGGCTGCGAGAGTTTCCGGTCCCGCAACCGGGGCCTGGCGAAGTCCGTGTGCGCATCCATGCGTCCGGTTTGAACCCCAGCGATATCAAGGCGCGTACCGGCTTCTCCAGCCCGGCGGCGTTCCCGTTGATCATTCCGCATCAAGACGGCGCCGGAGTGATCGACGCAGTGGGAAGCGGCGTTGCGCCGACACGTATTGGCGAGCGGGTATGGCTGTTCGAAGCGCAGTATCGTCGCGCGTTTGGCACGGCGGCCGATTATGCCGTCGTGCCGGTATCGCAAGCGGTTCTTTTGCCCGACAACGTTTCGTTTGAGATTGGCGCCTGTCTGGGCGTTCCCGCACTCACGGCTCATCGCTGCCTCTTTGCGGATGGCGACATCAAGGGGCGCGCCATACTCGTGCAGGGCGGCGCGGGGGCCGTCGGAACCGCGGCAATCCTGCTGGCCAAATGGGCTGGCGCCTGGGTCGCGACGACCGTTTCAACGCCGGACCAGGCGCACGCCGCGCGACGCGCGGGTGCCGACCTTGTCATCAATCGACGCTCGGAAGATGTGGCGGAGATCGTGAAGTCGGCAACAGGGCAGCGCGGGGTCGATCGTATCGTGGAGGTCGGTCTGCAAGAGAACCTCGCAACCGATATGGACTGCCTGGCTAATGGCGGCGTCATCAGCGCCTATGCCGTCGGATCTGCCGATGACCAATTGGCCCTTCCTCTGCTCAAGGCAATGATCGCAGGCTGCACATTCCGGTTCGTCTACATTTACACAGTGCCGGCGGTTGCAAAGTCCGCCGCCGTTTCAGCGATCAGCCGCTGTCTCGCGGACGGTGCGTATGCACCCACGATAGGGATGCAAGTGCCGCTCGACGACATTGTCCAGGCGCACGAAGCGCAAGAAGCCGGGCGGGTTATTGGCAAGATCATTGTTAAGCCAGGTCCTTGAGCCGCTATGGATTCTCGACGAGAAATCAAACTACCGCTCGTGACCGGCTGCCGCGCACTGCCGCCGCATTTGCCATGACGTGTCAGTCGTATTGACGACCTGAAATCCCAGGCGCCGGTAAAGGTTTATCGCAGGATTTCCTTTTCGAACGCTTAACGCAACAGGCACACGCGCGTCGTCGGCCTGTTCCAGAAATTCACCGATCAGACGGGCCGCGATGCCGCGGATTTGCGCCCCGCTTCCGTTTGGGTTGATTCGCAAGGTCAAGGCAGTGAAGGCCGATCACGTCTATTGACGACGCGCACGCAGGCCGCCCTCGCATGGAGCGCGGCGGTGCGCGAATGCGAGGTCGGCGCTACATGCCCATTGCACCTCCCGTGCCCGAGCCGGTGCTTGAACCTGTGCCTGAGCCCGTGCTCGTCCCTGAATTCGCTGTCGTATTCAGATCGATTCTTCCGTAGACGCCATTGGCTTCGTTATTCGGCCCCGCCGCGAAGAACAGCGTATTGGACGGTTGATTGCTGAGGTCGTTGCCGAACGCGATACCCCACACGCCGTTTTCGACAACCGGGCTCCCGTTCGCCCCATTGAGCGGCCCCATGAACAGGCCATTCGATGCATTGAACGCGTTGATCGTCCCGTCGCCGAAGTTGCCGATCAGTATCGCGCCGCTCATCGTGCCGAAGTTGCCGGGCGCTTGCGCCACGCCCCACGGCGCGTTCAACGGGCCGCCCGTTGCGAAGTGTTGCTTGAGGTTGCCTGCGGTGTCGTACACATCGACCATGCCGCGCCCCGCTCCCGCGACATCGTCGTGCCTGGCCGGGTCTTGCATGGCGTAGGTGACGAACAGGTTCGCGCCAATCGCCTGAATGCCGAACGGCGCGAAACCCGCCGGAATCGCCGGGTCCGTGAACGCGCCGGTCATCGGGACCTTCGTGAAGGACGCATTGAAGACATCGATCTTGTTGTTATGGAAGTCGGTTGCGTAAAGGAAGGTGTTGTTGTTCATCGCGGCGATCGCGAGACCCTTGTACACGGCGCCGCCCGCGCCGTCGTCGTACATGACGAACGCGCTGGTTGGCGCCACGGTGGGCGCCCACGCGGTGATGGTGCCGCCTTCCCCCGCAAAAATGAACGCGGCGACGCCGGACTTGCCGTTTTCCGCGACGACGAAGCTTTGCGTGCCGTTGAAGACGATGCCCGTGGGCGATGCCGTGCCGTTCTTGCCGTCGGGAATCGAGACGACGAGCGATTGTGGCGTGCCGCTGCCGTCATAGAGCGTAGCGACGTTGGTGCCATTGTCCGCGACCCAGGCGAACCCTTGCGGATTGAAGGCGACGCCCCAGGGGTTTTTCAAATGCGCGTCCATGTGAGCGGCGGGCACCGCACCATCGGACACGAGGGCCGTTACGGCGAACGACGACTGAACGGGCGGTCCGGCATTGCTTGAACCGGAGCCGCCTCCGCATGACGCGAGCGTCACGATGGCCGCGCAGCATGCTACGACGCCGGATACATCTCCGAATGTTTCCGCTAGCGACTTCATGACCGTACCCCTCGCTCTGTCCAAAGGCCTTGACGGTCAAAGAACGATCCACGCGCGCGGTTTATTCCCGCGAAGCAGGGCGCGTCTCCCGTGTGATTGTCCGTGCTTCAATGGTTGAACTGGATAGATAAAAGAGAGCGCCAGGCAACGCCGTTTATTCAGCCGCACAGGCATCGTTGTTGCTCGCGAGGAATAAGGCGCCGGTGCGCCCCGTTTATGGCGATGTAGACGTTTTCATTCGCGACGAGCCGCGCAACGCGTCCACAATGTACCGGCGGTTCGGCATCCTCACCAGGAGATCATCATGAAGCGGTATCGGATTCTTCTAGCCTGTCTCGTCTGCCTCGCAATGAGCGCGGTTTCAGGGCTCGCGGCAGCGGGCGACATGAACCGGAACGCCGACAGTGCATCGAGCACTTCAGGCAATTCCTCGGGCGGCGGTTACTGAGCGCCGCGCGCGCGATCCCGCACCCAACATCGCCTCGATCATCGCGAGCCCGAGTTCGGGATCGCGATTCTTTTCTGTCGCGCAGGCTCCTTTGATAAGCTTTCCAACCATGCCCGACATCAAGCCGAACATGACGCTGGACCAAAGCCTCGCGATGGCGCCGGACGCCGCGCTTTCGCGGGCGGATCGCGTCTACTACACGCTGCGCGACGAAATCTTCGACATGCACCTCCTGCCGGGTGACCGGCTCACGGAAGGCGCCATCGCGGAGCGCTTCGCGGTTTCCCGCACGCCCGCGCGCGAAGCGTTGCAGCGCCTGCAAAGCGATGGCCTGATGCAGGGCTACGTGCGCGGCGGCTGGGAAGTCGTGCCGATCGACAACAAGCGCTTCGACGACCTCTACGAAATGCGCCAGATGATCGAAACCTTCGCCGTGCGCAAGCTCTGCAACGGCGAAGCGCCGCAAGCCGGGCTCCATTTACTGCTCGATGCGCTCGATCGTGTCTGGAAGGTCGGCCGCACGCAGCGCATTGCCGATGGCCGCAAGCTCGTCGAACTCGACGAAGCGCTGCATCACGCGCTGGTCGAGGCCGCGGGCAACGACGAACTGACCTCGACGATGCGGCGCGTCACCGACCGCATCCGTGTCGTGCGCCGCCTCGATCTCGTGCACGGCGACGGCATTGCTGAAACCTACGAGGAGCATGCGGCCATTCTCGACGCCATTCGCCGTGGCGACAGCGCGCTGAGCGTCGAACTGGTCTCGCGTCACATCGGCGGCAGCCAGGCCAGCGTGAACGGCCTCACCATGCAGCGGCTGCTCGCGGCGCGCACCGAGACGGGGCGCAATGCCACCGTTCAGGCACCGGCGCGGCCTCGGCGCACCATCTGACGGCATTGCACGGCGACGCCACGCGTCTCGTGCCGTGGCGCTGAAAGCCTTGCCTGGCAGGCCTTATCAGGGTTTTTACGAGGGACTGGCACGGATCTGGCTTTGACGAATTTCGTTGTATACAAGGAAACGTCAATGCCTCTCGAAGTCTCCGCAGCAAACGCGCACGGCGCGGCCAGCACACTCAATCCCACACGCGGTTCGCGCGGCATGGCGGTCGCCCCGCATGCGCTTGCGTCGCAAAGCGCGCTCGCCGTGCTGCGCGAAGGAGGCAACGCGGTCGAAGCGATGATCGCCGCCGCGGCGACCATCGCGGTGGTCTATCCGCACATGAACAGCATCGGCGGGGACGGCTTCTGGCTGATCTCGCGCCCCGGTCACGCACCCGTCGGCATCGAGGCGTGCGGCGCGGCGGCGATGCGCGCGGACATCGACACGTATCGCTCGCTCGGTCTCGCCGTGGTTCCGGCGCGCGGCCCGCTCGCGGCCAACACGGTCGCGGGCACGGTCTCCGGGTGGGACTTCGCGCAGCGCTTCTCGCAAGACGCGCTCGGCGGCCGGATGCCCGTCGCGCGCTTGCTGGAAGACGCGATTCACTACGCCCGGCACGGCGTTCCGGTCACGCGCAGCCACGCCGACTGCGTCGCGGGCAAAGGCGCTGAACTGCAAGGCGTGCCAGGCTTCGCACAAACCTTCATGCCCGCTGCGCGCGCGCCGCAAACCGGCGAGCGCTTCACCAATGCGCGTCTTGCCGCGACGCTGCAACAACTCGCCGATGCCGGACTCGACGACTTCTATCGCGGCGATCTCGCGCGCAGCATCGCAAGCGACCTGGCGTCGCTGGAAACGCTCATCACGCTCGACGACCTCGAACGCCACCGCGCCCGTGAACGTACGCCGCTCGCGCTCAAGCACACGCTCGGCACCGTGTACAACATGCCGCCGCCCACGCAGGGCCTCGTGTCGCTGCTGATTCTCGGCGTGCTGGATCGCGTGCTGGCGCACGGCATGGACCCGCTCGGCCCCGAGTTCGTGCACGCGTGCGTTGAAGCGACCAAGCTCGCCTTCAAGGTGCGCGACGCGCATGTGACCGATCCCGACCACATGCGCATCGACCCGGCCGCGCAACTGGAACCCGCCGCGCTCGACGCGATGGCACGCCAGGTGTCGATGTCGCGCGCCGCGCCGTGGGGGCAGGGCCGCGGCCCCGGCGACACGGTCTGGATGGGCGTGATCGATCGCGACGGCGTGGCCGTCAGCTTCATCCAGAGCATCTATCACGAGTTCGGCAGCGGCATCGTGCTGCCGAACTCGGGCATCAACTGGCAGAACCGCGGCTGTAGCTTTTCGCTCGATGCATCGTCGCTCAATCCGCTCATGCCGGGCCGCCGTCCGTTCCACACGCTCAATCCGGCGCTCGCCCAGTTCGCCGACGGCCGCACGATGGTCTACGGCAACATGGGCGGCGACGGCCAGCCCCAATCGCAAAGCGCGGTGTTCTCGCGCATCGCGAACTTCGGCTGGAATCCGCAGGCCGCGATCGACGCGCCGCGCTGGCTGCTCGGCCGCACCTGGGGCCAGTCCACCGACTCGCTGAAGCTCGAAGCGCGTTTCCCCGCACAGACCGTCGACGCGTTGCGTGCGCTCGGCCACGACGTGGAAGTGCTCGCCGCCTACGACGAAGCGATGGGCCACGCTGGCGCAATCGTTCGTTATCCAGACGGATTGTTCGAAGCCGGCCACGATCCGCGCAGCGACGGCGCCGCCGCAGGCTGGTAGCGCACAAAGCAGCACACAACAGCGGCACAAAACAGAAGCACGCAACAGAAGCTGTCTCACCATCCGGTCCGGCATTTCGCCGGACTGGAGGGGGCTTTTCGTCCTTTTAATTCCGAATCAAACCGGGGAATGCATATGAACACACGCATCCAGACGCTGCAAGACCATGCGGCCGCCAATGCGCCCGCTGTGGCCGCGCACAATCGCTGGCTTCAGCTTGGTCTGGGCCTGCTCTGCATGATGGCGATTTCCAGCCCGCAATATGTGTGGACGCTCCTGACCAAACCGTTGTCGGCGAAGCTCGGCGTGCCGCTGCCCGAATTGCAGGTGACGTTCTCGCTGCTCATCATCTTGCAGACGTTCTTTTCGCCGTTTCAGGGCAAGCTGATCGACCGCTTCGGACCGCGCCTGCTGATCTCGCTCGGCACGGTGATGTCGGGCCTGAGCTGGGTGCTGGCGTCGATGGTCACGAGCACGTCGATGCTGTATCTCACGTACGGTCTCGTCGGCGGGCTGGGCACGGGCATCGTCTACGTGGGTGTGGTCGGCCTCATGGTGCGCTGGTTCCCCGATCGCCGCGGCTTCGCGGCGGGCGCGGTGGCGGCGGGTTACGGCATGGGCGCCATCGTCACGACCTTTCCGATCTCGGCGTCGCTCGCGTCGCGCGGCCTCGACGCCACTCTGTGGATCTATGGCATCGCCTTCGCCGTTGTGGGCTTTCTCGCGTCGCAGGGCTTGCGCGTGCCGCGCGATGTCGCGCCGGCGCATGCATCCGCTGTAGCGGCATCGAGCGTGCCGAACCTGCGTCCCTCGCAGATGATGCGCTCGCCGCTTTTCTGGCTCATGTTCGCGATGATGACGATGATGTCCACGTCGGGCCTCATGGTCACCTCGCAGATGGCGACCTTCGCGGCCGACTTCGGCATCACGAAGGTTGTCGTGTTCGGCATGGCGGCGCTGCCGCTCGCGCTCACCATCGACCGCTTCACCAACGGTCTCACGCGTCCGCTGTTCGGTTGGGTGTCGGACCGCTTCGGGCGCGAAAACACCATGTTCTTCGCCTTCGCGCTCGAAGGCGTCGCGATGGCGCTGTGGCTCCTGACGCGTGAGAACGCCGTATTGTTCGTGCTGCTCTCGGGCGTAGTCTTCTTCGGCTGGGGCGAGATTTTCTCGCTGTTTCCGTCCACGCTGACCGACACGTTCGGCACGCGCCACGCCACGGAGAACTATGGCTGGCTGTACATTTCGCAGGGCATCGGCTCGATCTTCGGCGGCCCGCTCGCCGCGCTGCTGCATCTGCATGCGGGCAGCTGGGTCCCGGTGTTCAGCGTGGCGATCACGCTGGACATCGTCACCGCGGTGCTCGCGATGTTCGTGCTCAAGCCGATGCGCGCGCGCTTTCTTCAGAAGGCGACCAGCACGGCGGTTGGCAGCCGTTGATTTGATGTGTCGTGCGCCGCGCGCCGTTCCGGTTCGGAAAGGGCGCGCGGGACATCGTTGGCAACGCGGTGAAACACAGCGCGTTCGAAGGGAAAAGGCCAGGCACGACATGCCTGGCTCAGAGCGCGCTGGATTCTACTTACGCGTCACAGGTTTCGCCTCGTCCCGCAATCTCGCGCGCCGCCTTTGCGCCTTCGACCTGTAGCAGTTCGGGCAGCGACACGCCGTTCTTCGCCGCCGTGACTTCCGCGAGTATCGACACGGCGATTTCCGGCGGCGTGCGGCTGCCAATGTAAATGCCCACCGGCCCGTGCAGCCGCGCGAGTTCGGCGTCGCTCAAGTCGAACTCCTTCAGCCGCTCACGGCGAGCAGCGTTGTTGCGGCGCGACCCTAGCGCGCCGACATAGAACGCGGGCGTTTTCAGCGCTTCCATCAACGCGAGATCGTCGAGTTTGGGATCGTGCGTCAGCGCGATCACCGCGCAGCGCTCGTCGAGCTTCATGTCCATTACCGTGTCGTCGGGCATGCTGCGCACGACCCTCGTGCCCGGCACTTCCCAGCCGTCCGTGTATTCCTCGCGCGGATCGCAGACGGTCACCTGGTAGTCCAGCCCGACCGCAATGCTGCACAGGTATTGCGACAACTGCCCCGCGCCAATCACGAGCATTCGGAACCGCGGGCCGTGGAGGGTCAGCAGCGTGCGGCCGTTGAAGCTCACGCCGTCCGCCGCCCGCGCGGGTTCGATGCGCGCCGCGCCTGTCGCCATGTCGAGCGTACGCGCGACGAGCCGGCCGCTTTCCACCGCCGCGCACAATTCGGCGATGCCGCTCGCGCGCGTCAACGGTTCCAGCACGAGCTCGATCGTGCCTCCGCACGGCAAGCCGAAGCGATGCGCTTCTTCCGCGCTCACGCCGTATCGCACCGCTTCGGGCGTGTCCTGCGTGATGCCGCGTTGCCGGACGCGCTCGATCAGATCGTCCTCGATGCACCCCCCCGACACCGAGCCCACCACGCGGCCGTCGTCGCGCACGGCGAGCATCGCGCCTTCGGGGCGCGGCGAGGAGCCCCACGTTTTCACCACCGTCACCAGCAGGACGCGACGGCCTTCGTCGAGCCATCGCGCGCTTTGCTTCAGGACTTCGAGATTCACACTGTCCACGCGTTCGCTCCGCTATCGCTTGGGGCATCCATGAGGGGGGCCATCGGACCTGGCTACGAGCCGTCCACGCGCATCACGGGACGTCGCCGTCAGCATACATTGAATTGACAGGCCTGCTGATTATCCATGGCAAAGAATCTCGCGCCAATCAAGCGGCGATCGATTGAACCTCGACCGTCAAGGCGGGCATGTCGTATATCGGTGCGCGCATGCACGAATAGCAAGCCTGGCAAACATATGTGGTGCACCACATATTTGCGACGCATTCGCACGATCGACCCGCGCCGCCACGGCAACGGGTCTGCGGCGGCAAAGGAGATCGTTGGCATACCCCTTGCATGATCCACGATGAATCGTGAGTACCAGGACGAATTATCGATTCGACGGTCATCATCCAACACCTAAGGGGTTCTTCATGTCAGTCCGTCTCACCCGCCGCGTTCCCGGTCAGCCGAAACCGCGCACCACTGTCACGCTCTTGCGCACCTGCACACTCGCACTCGTCGCCACCTTCAGCATCAGCCATGCGAGCTACGGGGCCAGCGCCGAGGAAATCAAGGCGCGCGGCTATCTGAGCGTCGCGACCGAGGATGACTACAATCCGTTCGAGTTCGTCGACAACGGCAAGAACACCGGCTACGACAACGAACTGCTCGCCCTGGTGCGCAAGAAGATCGGGGTCGATGTGAAGCAGCAGGTCATGCCGTGGTCCGGCATCCTGCCGGGCGTGACGACCGGCAAGTACGACATGGCGCTCACGGCCGTGCTCGTCACCGACGAGCGCAAGAAGACCTTTGACTTCGCGTCGCCGACCTGCGAGGCCGTCACGTTCTATGCGACCCGCAAGGGCTCGCCGATCAAGACGCCGGACGACCTCGTCGGCAAGGTCGTCGGCGCGGAAACGGGCAGCGCCATGCTCGCGGACCTCAAACTCTTCGACGAGCAGTTGAAAAAGAAGCACGGCGGCAACGGCCTCAAGCAGATCGTCGAATATCAGTCGTATCCGGAGGCCTATCAGGACCTCGGCCTCGGCCGCGTCGACGCCGTCGCCAACACGCAGATCAGCCTGAACTCGCTCGTGAAGACGCGCCCCGACGTGTTCACGGTCGGGCAGGCCATCGGCAAGCCGACCTACATCGCGTGGGCCGTGAAGAAGGGCAACACCGACGTGCTGAAGATGGTCGACTCCGCGCTGCTCGAACTGCGCAAGAGCGGCGAGATGTATCAGCTTCAGCAGAAGTGGCTCGGCGCGAGCTACAAAGACATGCCGCAGTCCGTCAACTGACCTCTGAACGCCTTTACTGTGCATCGATGAACGCCTTCGATTACTGGAGCATCGCTCAGGGCGCGCTGGCGACCGTGGTTCTTTCGGTCGCCAGCATCGTGGTCGGCGTGCCGCTGGGCCTCGCGCTCGCGCTCATCCGCTGGGCGCGCGTGCCGTTTTTCCACCGCCTCGTGGTCGCGTACGTGAGCCTGATCCGCTCGTGCCCCGCCGTGACGCTCACGCTGCTGATCTTCTTCGCGCTGCCGCAGTTCGGCATCTCGCTCGACCCCACACCCGCCGCGATTCTCGCGCTCACCATCAGCACCGCCGCGTTCAACTGCGAAATCTGGCGCGCGGCGCTCATGAACTTTCCCCGCGATCAATACGATGCCGCGCTCGCTTTCGCCATGCCGCGCGGCCTGCGCTTTCGCCGCATCGTCATGCCGCAGATCTGGCGCGCGAGCCTGCCCGGCCTCGTCAACGAGATGACCTTGCAGATCAAGTCGACGCCCGCGGTGGCGGTCATCGGCATCGTCGAGATCACGCGCGCGGCCCTGCGCGTCGGCGCGCGCACGTATGATCCGCTGCCGCCTTTCATTTTTGCACTGCTCATTTACGGGCTGATCGTGTTCGTGCTCATCAAGGCGCAGCGTATGATCGAGCGCCGCCAACCCGTGGAGGCCCGCGCATGACGGAGAACTTTCTGATCATCTGGCAACAGCGCGCGGACGTGTTGTCGGGCCTGTTCGACACGCTCGGCCTGCTCGCGGTGGCGGCCGTCGCGTCGCTGGTTCTGGGCGCGCTGCTCACGCCCGCGTTGATGTCGAAGCGCCCGGCGATTGCGCGGCTTGCCATGCTCTATGTGGACGCCATGCGCTGCGCGCCTTTCCTGTTGTTCGTCTATCTGATCTATTTCGGCCTCCCGACGGTGGGCATTCGCATGTCGAACTGGTGGGCGGGCGCCGTCGCGTTGATCCTCTACAACACGGCCTACATGGCGGAGTTGTTGCGCGGCGCCTGGGCGGGCTTGCCCACGCCGATGATCGAAGCCGCACGGGCTTATGGCTTTCACGGTTTCGGGCTGGTCCGGCGCATCGTCCTGCCGCAGGTCGTGACGGTCGCCTTGCCGATGATCGGCAACCAACTCGTGCAGATCGTCAAGGACAGCGCGTTCCTCACGGTGATCGCGGTTGGCGAACTCACGCATCAGATGAACGGCATTCAGGCCACTTATTTCATTCCGTTCGCGGCGTTCATCACGGCTGTGCTGCTGTACTGGGCCATCTGCCTCGTGATCGAAGGCGGCAGCGGCTTACTGTCGAGATTCGCCGAGGAACGCAGAGCATGAACATTTCGAACGATGTCCCGCCCGCCATCCTGCACGCAGCCGTTGCGGAACATGTTGGCGCGCAAACGGTGCTGCGGCTCAACGGCATTTCGAAGTCGTTCGGCGAGAACCCTGTGCTACGCGACGTGTCGCTCACCGTGCACAAGGGCGAGACCGTGTGCCTGCTCGGGCCTTCGGGTTGCGGCAAGTCCACGCTGCTGCGCTGCGTGAACTGGCTCGAAGTGCCCGACGCGGGCACGGTCCACGTGTCCAACCAGCGCATGGGCGTGCGCGAAGGCTCGTCGATCAAGATGAGCGACGCCGAGCTTGCGCGCTCGCGCGCGCGTATCGGCATGGTGTTTCAGCATTTCGCGCTGTGGCCGCATTTGACGGTCTTGCAGAACGTTATGGAAGCGCCGTTGCACGTGCTCGGCCGTCCGCGCGAAGCGGTGCGCGCGGAAGCCCGGGAATTGCTGGAGCGCGTCGGGCTGGCGGGGAAGATGGATGCGTTTCCCTCGCGCCTGTCGGGTGGCCAAAAGCAGCGTGTAGGCATTGCGCGAGCGCTGGCAATGAAGCCCGACATCCTGCTGTTCGACGAGCCGACCAGCGCGCTCGACCCGATGCTCGTCGGCGAAGTGCTGAACGTGATGCGCTCGCTCGCGCAGGAAGGCGCGACCATGGTGATCGTCACGCACGAGATGGAGTTCGCGCGACAGGTGGCGAGCCGCGTTGTGTTCATGGACGCGGGCCAGGTGATCGAGAGCGCGCCGCCCGAGCGCTTCTTCGGTGCGCCGCAGACGGCTCGCGCGCGGGAGTTTCTGGCGCGCTTTCGTTCGCCGCATCAGGCCTCCGGTGACTGGAGCGGGGCGCACACGCTGGCCTGAGGTTTGCCTGAGGTTTAACGGAGGTTCAACTGAGGCGCACGCTCATCGCCGCGACCGGCGCGCAGCGATGAGCGTTGCCTGAATCATTGCGGCGAAGCCATGTCGGCGGCCTGCTTCACTTCACCATCCTTGTATTTGCCCCACGTTTGCGCGAGTTCGCTCATCGAGCGCGGATCGCAGTCGTATTCGGGCAGCGTGTCGGCGTCCCAGTGACCGAAGCGGTCGGTGCCGCGTACGAGCGTCGCGCGCCGGCGGCCCGTGGCCGATTGCACATGCGCGGGCACATAGAAAAATGCGAAGCCGATGCGCCGGTCGTCCGAGCGGTTGGGCAGCGAACTGTGCGCCGTGCGCTCGTGATGCATCGAGAACTCGCCGGGCTGGAGCGGCATCTCCACGGCAAGGTCCTCATCGATATCGACAAGCGTCTGGCCCTTCGCCAGCATGTTGTCTTTCGCGTAGGTCTCGACATGCTTCAGATCCGGGCCGCTATGCGAGGCCGGCAAGACGCGCAGCACGCCGTTGACGGAATTCGCGGGCGTGAGCGCGACCCAGACCGTCACTTCCTCGTGCGGCGTGAGCCCGAAGTAGGTGGAGTCCTGATGCCACGACACGTAGCGAGGATCGCGGCCGTTCTTTGCGAATATCGACGCGCCGAACAGCATGATGTCCGGCCCGATGAGATCCTCGACCGCATCGAGAATGGCAGGGTGGCGCGCGAGTTCGACGATCGCAGGCAGGGCCAGGTGGCCCTTGATCTTCAAGGTCTTGTTGACGTCCTCGCCGGAGGCGGCCTCGTATTGCTCGATCACGCGGCGATACGCCGTGGCCTCCTGCGCGCTGATCGCCCGCATCGGAAAGACATAGCCGTATTGTTTGAAATGCGCCACCTGCGCATCCGTCAAGTGCTTCGTCATAACATTCCTCTGGTGTGGGTTCGAGCGGGACAACGCATGCATCATCTGGACGCCAGGGTCGACCTGGCAGGAAACTTATCGCTCAGCCATGCGCATGGCTTCGTGCACTGCGTGCGCGACGCGCAACACGCCTTCGTCCTCGCCGCGCGCACCGATGATCGAGAGGCCGACGGGCGCGCCTTCGAAGCGCATCCACGGCATGCTCACTTGCGGCAGACCCGCTAGGCCGGCGACGCAAAGCATCTGCTGCGCACGCGCTCGCGCATGATCGACCGTTTGCGCCGAAGCGTCCGCGCGCGGCGCGACGCCCGGCACCGTCGGCACGAGCCAGAACGTTGCGTGCGCAAGTGAATGGGCCATCGTTCGGATCGCTTCGATGCGCACGCGCTGTGCTTCGGCGATCTGCTCGCAGGTCACCGTGAGGCTCGTCGCGAAGCGCGCGCCCACGTCGGCGCCGAAGCTCCCGGCATGCTCGCGCACCCACGCGCCGTAACGTTGCGCGATTTCCGCCGCCTGCAACACGCGAAACGCCTGCGCCCAATCGGCAAGCGAATCGCCGGGTGCGACCCACTTCACCGCGCCGCCAAGCGAGCGCAGCGACGACTCGAAGTGCGCCGCCACTGGCGCATCGAGGCACGCGAGCATGGTGCGCGGCACGTGCAGTGCGAATGATTCGCCGCCTGGCGCGACGACGCTGCGCGCCAGCACCTCGAACAGATCCGTTAGCGTGCGGGCGTCGCGCGCGAACCAGCCGATCGTGTCGAAGCTGTGCGCGAGCGTGAGACAGCCGTCCGTCGCGATGCGGCCATGCGTGGGCCGCATGCCCCACACGCCGCAATAGCTCGCGGGCAGGCGCACCGAGCCGCCGCAATCGGTGCCGAGCGCGATGTCCGCATGACCCGCCGCCACGGCCACGACCGAACCCGACGACGAGCCGCCCGGAATGCGCGTGGGATCGGCGGGATTGACGGGCGTGCCGTAGTGCGCGTTCACGCCTGCGAGGCTGTAGGTGAGTTCGTCGGTCACGGTCTTGCCGATCCACTGCGCGCCTTCTTCGAGCAACGCGCGAACGGCGAGCGCGGTGCGCGCGGCGACCGGCTGGGCTTCGCGCCACGCGGGATTGCCGCTGCCCGTACGCAGCCCCGCGATATCGAACACATCCTTCACCGCGAGACGTTTTCCTGCGAGCTTGCCGCCCGTGCGCGCGGGCAACGCGCCGGCGGGCAGGGCGTCGAAGCCGTCGGCCACGAATGCGCCGTGCCGGCCGGGTTGGAGAAGATCGCTGCGAGTCATGACGGCTCCATCCAGCTGACATGTGCGGCGACGACACGCCATTGACCGTCGATGCACGCCCACGTCTGCGACTGTCGGCCGATACGCGACTCGCCCGCGCGTGCAAACGTGATGTTCGCCACCGCGAACTGCGTGCCGAAGGTCGTCACAGACCGGTCGATGATCGTGCGCGTGAGGCCCTTGCCCGGCCGCTGCGCGCGAAAAGCGCGGATCGCTTCGTAGCCCTGCAAATTCTCCGTCGCGCCGTAGCGCAGCGTATGCGGACTGTCCCAGAACAGCGTGTCGAGAACCGGAACGTCGTTGGTCGTGAGCGCCCGCTCGTATGCATCGAAGGCGGCTTCGACGGCGGCCAGCGTCGCGGGATCGTTGATCGGCTCCGTGCTCATGCGGTTTCACCGTGGAGGCTGTTCAAGGCGCGCGCGAAGAGTTCGGGGGGCGCGGTGTAGATGCCGCGGCCCAGCAAGCCCGAGCGCCCGTCTGCCGCAATCATCGCAATCGCCGCGCGCGCCGCGATGTCTTCGCGAACGACGCGCGCGGCGTCGAGCACGCCGGGCAACCGGCCGAACGCAGGGTGAGGCGCTGTGTGGATGCGCGCTTGCCGATCATGCGCGGCCGCGGGGAACCAGGCCTCGAAGGCCTGCGCAGGCTCGGGGGCATGGGCGAGTGCCTGTGCGCCGAACCCGGCCGCATCGATCACGCCGCTGTCGCCCGTGAGCGGCGCGGCCGCCGCTACCTGGTCCCGATCGATACGCGGGCCTTCCGGCGCGCGCGCATCGGCGGTGATCCAGCGCGAGGGCGCGCCCGCGAGCCGGATGCCCACGCGCTCGCCGTTGCCCGCGAGCGCCACCACCAGCGTCGACGCCGGCTCGCCCGCCTGCGCCGCCGCCGCAAGCATCAAAGCGCACGCGGCCATCCAGGGCGTCAGGAAGAAGAGGGGCGTTTGCGCGAGCATCGCATCGACCTCGGCGTGATTCAAACGCGACGCCAGCAACGCGCGCAGCGCGGCGGTCGCGCCGGTGGTGCGCGCATGCAGGTCGTCGCCGCTGTCGAGACCGGCTTGCGCGAGTGGGAACAGGTCGAGCGCACCGTGCGCGAGCCCTTGATCCAGCACCGGCGCGAGCACTTCGTCGCGCCACTTCATGCGTTCGAGGATTCGCGGGTCGCGGCTGCCGAACCGGATCTGCGGTCCCGCGCCGCTGCCGAGCAACGACCACGCGCGTGCCGCGGGGGCCTGCGCATCGGCCACTTCGACAAGGCGCGTGCGCGGCGAGATTACGGCGGCGAGCGGCGTGACCACGCCATACGACTGGGCGCTTTCAAGGCGCACCTCACCTTGCGCGATGAGACGTTCGGCGTGCGCTTCGTCCTTTGCCCAGCCTTCATAAAGGCAGCATAGGACTGCCGATGAAATCACCACAGCGGAAGGCCTGCGTGCGTCTTCGAAAGGCGGCCCGGCGTGCAACAGCGTGAACGCCGGCAAACGCACCGCGTCGCGCGCGGCAACGACGCCGCGCCAGTGCGGGCGCACCGCATGCACGCGGCGCAGGGCGCGCGCGTTGGCATCGTCGGCGCGCATCGTCAGCGGCTCGCGAAACTGAAGAGTCCGCGCAGCCGCGACCAAAGCACCTTCCAGAACAGTTGGCCGACGTCGAGCGGCGCGTTGACCGGCTGGGCGCGCGCAGGAGCGGGGCGCGGTGCGGCGGGCGCGTCCTGTGCGGTGTGTGCGGTTTGCGCATACTGCGCGGGAACGTCGGTGGTGTGCGCAACCGGCTGCGCCGCCGCGACGCCTTCGGGCTCGACGGGTACCGCCTCGGCTGGCGCATCCAAGCGGATCTCCGCCGCGCCCGCCTCGTCGAGTTTCGCCTTGAGGTTTGCCGCGAACGCTTCGGTCATGCGCGTGGCCAGTTCCTTCACGATGCCGCCGCGCGAGAACTGAGCGAGACTGCCGCTGATCGCATAGTCCACCTTCACATCGACGCGCGTTTCCCCCGCGCTCACCGGAGCGAGCGCGAACGACGCCACGCCCTTCACGCGCGAAGCGCTCTTGCGGTCCACGCCCGTGCCGGTGATGCTGCCGCGATGCCCGGCGTCGTCGAGCGTCATCTCGCCGTCGCCCGCGAACGAGGCGACGATCGGCCCGAGCTTGACGGTCATCGCCAGCTTGAGCAGACCGTTCTCGACCGGCGCGGTGAGCGATGCGCCGGGCAGGCACGCGACGATGCCGGGCGTATCGTGAAAGTGCGCCCAAACGGCGTCGCGCGGATAGGGCACGGTGAAGCTTTGTTCGATTTCCATGGCGATAGATTCCGTATTCGATGCTTCAAGCCGTCACGGCGAGCGCCGCAAGCGGGACCGCCGCGCGCGCGCGGCGTGCGTCGAGCACGCGGCGGATGGCGCGCACGATGCCCACGTAGCCGGTGCAGCGGCACAGGTTGCCGGAGAGTTCGAGGCGCACGCGGGCGTCGTCGGCGTCGGGCAGGCGGGTGACGATGTCGCGCGCGCTCATCAGCATGCCCGGCGTGCAGTAGCCGCATTGCAGCGCGTGTTCGGCGCTGAAGGCGGCGCGCAGCTCGTTCATGGTGGCGTCGTCGTCGAAGCCTTCGATGGTGCGCACCGCGCTGCCCGCGCAACTGATCGCGGGGGTGATGCAGGAACGAGTCGGCACGCCGTCCACCTCGATCGTGCATGCGCCGCAAACGCCTTGTTCGCAGCCGATGTTGGTGCCGCACAGCATGCGCTGTTCGCGCAGGAAGTCGGCGAGGCTCGTGCGCGGCTCGACGCGGTCGGCGACCGTCGCCTGATTGACGACGAGCTCGATCGTCTTGACGTAGGCGTCGCTCATGATGCGCTCCCTTTCTGATTGCGAATGCCCGCCGCCGCGCGCACGAGCGCGGCGCGATGCACCTCATGTTCGTAGCTGCCCGCTTCGACGCCCGCCGCTTCCAGATGAGCGTCGAAGCACGTTGCGGCCGGATCGGCGGCGAGCAGTTCGCGCGCGTCCGTGATCGCGTAAGGCGGCGCGTCGAGCGCGCCGATCACGGCACGGCACACGCCGCGCACCGCGTCGTCGATGAACACGGCGATGGCTTCCGCGAACTCACCCGGCTTGCGGTTGACCTTGTAGTAGCTCCAGCGTGCCGTTGGCGAAAGGCGTGTGAAGCGCACGGCGGTCAGAATCTCGTCGGCTTCGAGCGCGGTCGTGAAGGCGCCGGACATCCACTCGCTGTTGCCGATCGTGCGTGCGCCGCCCGGACCGCTCACCAGGCATTGCGCGTCGAGCGCGCACATCGAGTTGATCCAGTCGGCGGCCGGATCGGCGTGCACGAGACTGCCGCCGAGCGTGCCGCGATTGCGCACCGCGCGATAAGCGATGCTGCGCGCGACGTGCTCCATGAACCCGCGCGTGCCCGTGTCGATCTTGCCGTCCTCGATCTGCGCATGTGTCACGCACGCGCCGAGCGTGACGACCTCGTTGTCGATGCGGCACGCACGCAGCGCCTCGATGCCGCGCAGATCGACGAGTTTTTCCGGCTGCGCGAGGCGCAGGTTCATCATCGGTCCGAGTGACTGGCTGCCGGCCACGAATTTGCCGCTGCCGTCGGCCGGGCCGATGAGCGCAATGGCCTCGTCGCAGGCGGCCGGCTTCGCGTAGTCGTAGGGCGCGGCTTTCATGCGGGGAGTTCCTTGAGTGAGTTGGCCTGCTGCTCTCGGCGTCTGGCGAGCGCTTCGACGATCAGCCGCGGCGTGACCGGCAACTGGTCGATGCGCACACCGAGGCCGCGCAACGCATCGTTGACGGCGTTGGACAGTGCCGCGGGCGGCCCGATTGCGCCGCTTTCGCCAATGCCTTTCTGCCCGAACTCGGTATAGGGCGCCGGCGTTTCCATGTGCTCGATGCGAATCGCGGGCACCTCGGTCGCGCCAGGCAAGAGATAGTCGGCGAGCGTCGAGGCGAGCGGCTGGCCGTCTTCGCTATAGGGCATCGCTTCGTAAAGCGCGGTGCCGATGCCTTGGGCCGCGCCGCCGTAGACCTGCCCGTCGACGACCATGGGATTGATGAGCACGCCGCCGTCTTCGACAATGGCGTAGTCCAGAATTTCGGTCTGGCCGAGCACCGGATCGACGGCGACGATCACCGCGTGACATGCGTAGCTGAACGTGCCCGAATCGCGCTTCGCCTGATACGACGTCGAGACTTCGAGGCCGCGCGGATCGACATCGGGCGGCAGCAATTGCGGCGCGAGATACCAGGTGCGCGCGATCTGCGCCAAGGTGCGCGAATCCTGCTTGCCGACGACCGCGCCGCTTTCCCAGCGCACGTCGTCCAATGGTTCCTGGAGCAGGTGGGCGCCGATCTTCAGCAGGCGTTCTTTGAGCTCCTTCGAGGCGCGGCCCACCGCGCCGCCCGCCATCACGATCGAGCGCGAGCCCCATGTGCCCGTCGAGTACGGCGTGACGCCCGTATCGCCGAGCACGATGCGCACGCGGTCCGTGTCGATGCCGAGCACTTCGTGGGCGATCTGCGCGAGGGTGGTCTCCATGCTTTGGCCGTGCGAATGCACGCCCGCGCGCACTTCGAGCACGCCGTCGGGCGTGAGGCGGATCACCGCGGGCTCGTAGCCCGGCACCATCGGGATGCCCCAGCCGTGGTACACCGACGTGCCGTGCGCGCCCTGTTCGCAGAAGACCGCCATGCCGAAGCCGATGCGCCGTCCGTCCGGTTCGCCGCGCTGCTGACGCGCGCGCACCGCGGGCAGATCGATCGCGGCCATCGCGCGGCGCACCGCCTCGGGATAATCGCCGCTGTCGAAGTGCTTTTTGGTGATGTTGTCGTAGGGCATCTCGTGCGGCTGGACGAGATTGCGCAGACGCACTTCATAAGGCTCGATGCCGGCTTCGAGCGCAATCGCATCCATGACGGTTTCGATCGCGTAGCACACGCCCGTTCTCGCCACGCCGCGATAGGGCAGGATCGGCGGCTTGTTGGTCGCGACCGACCACGTCCGGCAGCGGAAACGGTCCATCTTGTACGGACCCGGCAAAATGCTGCCGACCTGCGCCGCCTCCAGGCACGCGGAGAACGGATACGACGAGTACGCCCCGGAATCCACATGAGCTTCGCACTCCACAGCAAGCAGGCGGCCGTCGCGATCCGCGTAGCCGGTGATGTCGTAATCGTGCTCGCGGCAGTTCGCGTTGGCGGTGAGCTGTTCGCGGCGGTCTTCGATCCAGCGCACCGGCTTCTCCAGGTGCATCGCGAGCCAGCCGCAACACACTTCCTCGGGCAGCAGAATGCCCTTGTAGCCGAAGCCGCCGCCGACATCGGGCGCGATCACGCGCACTTGTCCCTCGTCGAGGCCGAGACATTCCGCGAGACCCGTGCGCGTGATGTGCGGCATTTGCGCGGACGTGTGCACGATCAGCTGTGAGAGGCGGCGGTCCCAATGGGCGACGACGCCGCGCCCCTCCATCGGCGCCATGCTTTGCCGCGCCGTGCGCAGCTTGCGATGCACGCGGATAGGCGCATCGCGGCGAATGGCGTCGAGATCGACGTCGGGGTTCGCATCGACGAAGGTCTCGAGAAACACGTTGTCGCCCCAATGCTCGTGCACGAGCGCTGAGTCTTCGCGGCGCGCATCGAGCATGTCGACGACAGCGGGCAGCTCCTCGAAGTCGACGAACACTTGCGCGGCGATATCTTCGGCTTGCGCGCGCGTGGCGGCCACGCACATCGCGACCGGCTCGCCGACCTGGCGCACCTTGCCGCTCGCGAGCACGGGCTGCTCGGAGCGCTTGAAGCCGGGCAGGCCCGAATTGGCGACGATGGGCTTCACGCCCTCCAGATCGGCCAGCGTATACACCGCCTGCGCGAAAGGCTCCGGCTTCTCGATGCCGACGATATGACCATGCGCGACCGGGCTGCGCACGAACGCCACGTCGAGCATGCCGACCATGCGGATGTTGGGAACGTACTCGCCGCGCCCGTGCATGAAGCGCTCGTCTTCCTTGCGCCTGAGCGATGCGCCGATGCCTTGCGGACCCTTGTCGCCGCCGTTGGTGTGGGGACGTTTGATCATCGTGTTCGGCTCGCGTGGTCAGGCCGCGCGTGCGAGCGGCAGGGTGGGCGAAACGGCGTCGTGACGCACGCCGTCTCTCAGGCAGAACAGCGGCGACAGCATGCGGTCGGTGATGATCTGGGTGCCTTCGTTGTCTTCCAGCACCCAGCGGCCGCGGCGGTCTTCCAGCACGCTGATGTCCGCGCCGCGTCCCACTTCCAGCGAGCCGATCCGGTCTTCCATGCCAACCATCTTCGCGGCATTGCAGGTCGCCATCGCGACGACGTGTTGCAGGGGCAGCCCGAGCGCGAGCATGCTGGTCATCGCGCTGACGAGACTGAACTGGGTGCGGCCGAGGAACGAGTGTTCCTCGTCGGGATGGCTCTCCGGCGTGCCGGCGGGGGCGGGAACGTGCGTGTTGTAGCCATGCATGTCGGCGCCGAGCGTGTCGGGCACCACGCCCGCGTCGAGCACGACGCGCGCCGTCTTGAAGCTGAAATGCGAGCCGTGGCCCACGTCGATCTTCAGGCCGCGCGCAATCGCTTCGTGCACGAGTGGATGCAGTTGTCCGTTCTCCTCAACGAAACCGCCCGGATGGCGGCTGAACGGATGCGCGAGGATATCGCCCGGCTTGAGCGTCTGAACCACCTGATCGAAGATCGTGTCGGGCTCGACAGGCAGGCCGCCGCTGCGGGGTTTCGGCCACAACTGTCCGAAGTGAATATACAGGGGCAACTGCGCGCCACGGCCGATCTGCGCGGCGATCTTCATCACATCGAGCCCCCAACGCGCGAAGCCGCCGATCTCGGCGTGCGCCTTGATGCCCTTCACGAGATCGGCATTCGCCTGAATGGATTTGATGGTCGCTTCGGCATCGAGACAATCGGGGCGATACAGGTCGGGGTAGTAGTGCCCTTCGAGGCCGCCGACCAGATACGCGGAGATGAAGGCCAGCACGCGCGTGGCTGAACGCTCGGCCACGTAGTGCCGAAAGCCCGGAATCGTGATGCAGCTCGGTCCGCCCTGATCGATGATCGTCGTCACGCCCGACTGCACGCCGCACTGGTCGGCGTTCAGGCCGAAGCGGCCGGTCACGTACTGATAAATGTGGCCGTGCGTGTCGATGAGGCCGGGCAGCACCAGCTTGCCGCCGCAATCGATCCGTTGCGCCTGAGGCGCCTCGTTCGCGAGGTCGGGGCCGATGGCGGCGATCACGCCGTCTTCCACCAGAACGTCGAGCGTGGCGTCGATTTCGCGGGCGGGGTCGATGACGCGGCCCCCTTTGAGCAGAACTTGTGACATGTACGGGTCGATAGCCGAGTGGGGAGATGCGTGGTGTACCGCAAATAGTGTGCCGGTTTTTTCGCGCGGCTTTCCGCGGGCGCATTTTCCGCTTCGGATCAGTGACTTATGGTCGCAGCCACGGGCCGATGCGCGCCATGCCGCTGAGGTTTGAACGGCCGGTTCGCACCGATTCGGCGAGTGCCGGCCGGCGCGTGCACCAAGCGCAGGCGCGATGCCTTTTTATGGGGATTCGTTGGTGTACCGCGTATTTGCGATGAGCGGCGGTTACGGCCTAGAATGCGCATCGGGGCGTTCGAATTTCACCCATTTCCTTCTGAGCCGACTTCATGCCAACCACCGTCACCGATTCCATTGACATTCAAAGCGTCCGCGCGGAACTCGCCGGGCGGCAGGCGCGTTCGCCGCTGTTTTCGCGGCCGGGCTTTCTGATACGGCGCATGCATCAGATCCATACCTTCCTGTTCGCGCAGGAAACGAGCGAGTTCAATATCACGCCGGTGCAGTACAGCCTGCTTACGGCGCTCGAATCGCTCGGGGAGATGGATCAGAACTCGCTCGCCATCGAAGTCGGGCTGGAGCGTTCGAGCGTCGCTGAAGTCATTCCGCGTTTGAATGCACGGGGGCTCGTGAGCCGCACCCAGGTCGAACACGACAAGCGGCTGCGGCTCGTCAAGCTGACACCTGCGGGCAAGCGTCTGGTCCGGAAGATGGCGAGCGCCGTGCAGCGCGCGCACGATCGCACGATCGAGCACCTGTCGCCCGTCGAGCGCGATGTGTTCATGTTGCAGTTGATCCGGCTGGTCGAGGCCAATAATCCGGACAGCGCCGTGCCTTTCCGGCTGCCCGACAGCCAGTTGCTCGCGCAGGATGAAAGCGAGGCGGGCGCGGCGTGAGGGTTGCTCGTCTCGCTCGGCGGGGTGAGCGCGCGCACTTCGCATAGGCCGCGCCGCCCGCTGCGAGCGACAACGTTCGCCTCGCTCCTCGGATTGCAATCAGGCACTACAATATGCCCCGCACTCGCGCTCGTGTCATGACGCGTCACGAGACGGCGCCCCTCCGACCACCCGCAGCCTGAATCGATCAACCCCCCTCGTCCATGCCGATACATCCGCCGCGCTTGTCGCACTCGCGTCGCCGATTCCTCGGTGCGGCTGCGCTGGCCGCTTGCCTGCCTCTTGCTGCGTGCGAGCCCACTGCCGCGACGGGCGGCACGTTCGTGCAACTCTGGCGAGAGCATCTGGGCTGGACGCGCGAGCAATGGCAACAGCGCCTCGTGGCTACGCATGCGCTGGGCTGCACGACGATCTTCGTGCAATGGGTGGGGATCGACGGCGACGCGGATCATACCTGGATCGCGCCGGACGCGCTCTTGCAGGGCTTGCTCGACGACTGCGCGCAACTCGGCATGACGGTGCATCTGGGTCTGCCTTACGACGAACGATGGTGGAAGGTACTCGGCGGTGCCGATAGCGACGCCCTCGACGCGTATCTGGCGAGCACCGCCACGCGCACGACGGCCTGGATGCGCGCTGCGCCGTGGCCGCGCCATCGCGCGTTCCGGGGCTGGTATTTGCCGTACGAGATCGAACAGTACAGTTGGCGGGATGCCACGCGCGTGCAAAAGCTGGTGCCGTGGCTCAATACCCTTGCCGAAGTTGCGCGCGCAACGAGTGGCGAGACCGCGCGCATTTCGACTTTCCACAGCCGCCTGGACACGGACGCCACGCTCGAAGGCCTGTGGCGTGTGCTGATCGAGCAGGCGACGGTGCGCCCGATGATCCAGGACGGCGCGGGCGCGCAAGGCGTCGCCGCGTATACGCCGTTGCAGCCGCTGCGCGATCTGTTCGTCTCGCGCGGCGTGGCGTTCGACCTGATTCTGGAACTGTTCGAGAACCTGCCGCCCGCGCAGCCCGGCGCCGACACCTTCACCGCGCGCTCGGCGAGCTACGTGCGTGTGAAGGCGCAATGGGCCATCGCGCGCGACTACGGCGCGCACGACATCGTGGCCTTCGCGATCGACCCGTGGGTGATCGGCGACGAGCCCGGCGCGAAGGCGTTGCTCGACGCGTGGCGTGCCGCGACCGCCTGAGCGCGGCGCCCTGAATCAGGCGGCTTCGATCAACTCGATGATGTTGCCGTTGAACAGCAGCACGAACACGATGCGCTTGCCGCCAAAAGCGACGGCGGGGGCGGGCTCCGCGGTGCGCCGCGCGCCAATCGCCTCGATCGCCGCCAGCGCGCGGTCGAAGGCGGGCGTGACGAACGCCTGGTGATAGAGCTTGGTGCGCCGCTTGATGACGCCCTCGACCGGCGAATTTTCGGCCGTTGGCGCGAGCAGTTCGAGGCGCGGCCCGGGGCCGGTCAGAAAGCGGCCGCGCACGCGCTGAAGCGGGTCTTCGAACTCCGGCCCTTCCTGCGTGTAGCCGAGCGCGGCCCAGCCGGACTGCTCTGCGTCGAGGTCGCGGCAGGCGATGCCGATGTGATGGAACGTGCAATCGAATTCGGTCAGCATGGGCGGGTAAGTGTCAGAACTGGAAGTAGAGGAAGCGCGCCGTGTGCTGGAGATTCAGCATGGCATAGCCGAGCACGAGCATGCATACGCCTGTCCACGCGAGCGTCGGCCGCCATTGCAGCCAGCGCGGCGCGCCCTCGGCCGGGCCTTCCAGCGCGGGCGAGTAGACGTTGGCGATCTGGTTCGAGTTCGGCGCGCACCACACGAGTGCGAGCAATACGATGATCAGGAGTCCTTCGCCCCAGCGCTCGAACACGAGGCGCATGAGGTCGCCGGCGCCCCAGGCGTCGCCGTAGGCGAGCGCATGCAGCGGAAACCCGAGCGGCGCGAGCGGCTCCATGCCGTGCAGGCCGAGCATGCCGGCCGCCACGCGCAAGGCGTCGGCCGTGCTGTGCGCACGGAAAAACAGCAACGCGAACACGACGCAGAGGAAAGTCAGCAGCACATAGCCCGCGCGCGTGAGGCCGTGCGCCGGCGCGGCGCGTTTCGGGCCGAACTGGCGCCACGCGTGGTTCACGCTCAGGTAGGCGCCGTGCAGCAGGCCGAAAATGAGGAACTGAAGCCCCGCGCCGTGCCACACGCCCGCGAGTCCCATCGTGAACATCGTCGGAAAGAGAATCATGCTGGCGAAGCCGCGCGCCGTCGCGGTCGCCTTGCGCCCGACGGGCAGGCCCTTACGCGCCCGCGCGCGTGCGATCGCCATCGCCACGGGGTTGTAGAGGTACGCGGTCAGGTAACGCGTGAGCGTCATGTGAAAGCGCGTCCAGAACTCGATGATGCCGGTGGACTTGTACGGCGAATTGAAGTTGAGCGGGAAGCGGATGCCGAACATCTTCGCGAGCCCCATCGCCATGTCGGAGTAGCCGGAGAAGTCGAAGTAGAGCTGCAACGCATACGCGAGCGCCGTGCCCCACGCGGCGAGGAATTGCAGCTCTCCCGTGCGCTCGAAGCCGGCCTCGGCCCAGGGCGCGATGGCATCGGCGAGCAGCACTTTCTTGGCGAGCCCGATGATGAAGATCAGTGCGCCGATCGAGAGGTTCTCGGGCTTGAAGCGATAGCTCTCGCGATCGGCGAACTGCGGCATCATTTCCTTGTGATGCAGGATCGGCCCCGCGATCAGATGAGGAAAGAACGTCACGAAGAGCACGTAGCTCACGAAACCGCGCTCGCGCACGACCCCGGCGCGGCAATCGAGCAGGAAGCCCAGTTGCGTGAACGTGAAAAACGAAATCCCGAGCGGGAGGATCGTGTCCGCCATGGCGTGCGCCGTCAGGCCGTGCGTCGCCAGAAAGCCGAGCAGCGCCGCGAGATACTTGTAGTAGAACAGCAGCGCGAGATTCGCCGCGATGCCCGCGCCGAGCAGCCAGGCCTGGAGGCGCGGTTTCGCCTCGGTTGCGAGCATCGCGCGGCTCAGCGCGTAGTTGAACGCGATGGAGCCGAGCAGCAGCGTCACGAACACGGGGTTCCACCAGCTATAGAACGCGAGCGAAACGAGGCACAGCCATGCCGCCGCCGCCACGGGGCGCAGCGCGCCCGCAAGGTAGTAGCCGCCCAGCGCGACGGGCAGGAACAGCAGCAGGAAGGGCAGGGAATTGAACAGCATGGTGGTGCTTTTCTCTCGGACGTGAGCGGTGGAGGCGGTCGTTCAGCGCCGGGCCGCGAGCTGGCGCTGGATCAGTGCAATGAGTTCGCCGACGTTGCGCAGGCCCTCGACCTCCGAGGCCTTGAAGCGCACGCCGAAGCGCATTTCCGCGGCGACCATGATGTTCACGTTCGAGAGCGAGTCCCACGCGTCGTATTCCGCCGCCGTGGAGGCGGGCGTGATGACGACGCTGTCGTCGTCGAAGACGTCGCGGAAGATGTCGGTCAGGGCGTCGAGAATGTCTGCGTCGGTCATTGCATGCTCCGGATTTCGATGGGAGTGTGAGAAGGAATAAAGTCGCCCAGATCCAGCACCCATTGCGTGGCATCTTGCGAGCTGGCCAGCGGCGCGAAGCCGAGGCCGGGGTAATGTCCCTGCACCATGCCGTTCTTCGGCGTGGGCCGGTATTCGCCGATCAGGCGGCGTGCGCCCGCCTTGCGCGCGGCGTCGGCGAGCACGCCGAGTGTCGCCTGCTCGACGTCGCGCCCGAGCAC
Organism: Paraburkholderia unamae; assembly: GCF_003268775.1. Lineage (GTDB taxonomy): Bacteria > Pseudomonadota > Gammaproteobacteria > Burkholderiales > Burkholderiaceae > Paraburkholderia > Paraburkholderia unamae. Next base: position 19,778 of record NZ_QLSU01000023.1, on the reverse strand, counting down.
GCGGCAGCTCATGAGCCACGTGTCGATGCGCCAGTCGCCTTCGCGCGCCGTTTCGTTCGTATCCGGCACGGCGGCGACGATCGCGATAATGCCGTTGTCGCCGAAGCGGTCTTTCAGGCGGAAGTGGAGCAGCACCGCGAGCGGGTCGCGCATCATGGCCTGCACTTCGGCTTCGCCGTGTCGGCGCGTGGTGAGATTGAACTGGTTAGTCTTGCCGATCAACTGCACGATGCGCGGCAAGTCGGTCGTATTGAAGGTATTCCACTCCAGCACCATGTCGAGGCTCGCCAGATACGAGGCGAGATCCTGGCCGCTCGTGCGCAGTGCTTCGCGCGCCTGATTGGCCTGGTACTGGGCCGCGCGCTCGCGATCCTCTCCCGTGAGCGCGACGCTCTCGAACCAGCCCGCCTGCGCAAGCGTGGCGGCGTAGAGCGCGGGGTCCTCCGGCATTTCGGGCACGCGCACCATCGGCAGTTGCTCGCGCACGAGGTTGCGCTCGAAGGGGTTGTCGTCGGCGAACACGAGGGCGTCGAGACCGATGTTCAGGCGCTGCGCGATCATGCGCAAATTCGTGGCCTTGTCCTGCCAGTTGGCGACGAAGCAGGCGATGTCGCCGCGCTTGAGCACCATCTCCGGGTGCTGCTCGAACGGTAGCAGCGCGTTGGCTTCATCGTTCTTCGAGCACACGGCGAGAATCACGCCGCGCCGCGTGAGGTCGCGCGCGTAGCGCTGGAACGCAACGTAGGCTTCGCCTTCGGCGCTGCCCTGGCCGAGCACGATGCCGCAGAGGCCGTCGTCGCCGATCACGCCGCCCCACAAGGTGTTGTCGAGATCGAGTACGAGGCATTTCGCGCTCGCGCCGCGCCGCGCGGCGATGAGGCGCGCCACGCGCTCGCCGTACAGGGGCGCGGCGGCCGGCGAGACGTCCTGCTTCGCGCGCAGCCACAGGCGCGCGTCGTGCCAGGCGGCGAGACCGTCCTGGGCGCAGGCGTCGTCGAGCGCGAGCAGATCGACGCCTTCGGCGTTCGCGGCTTCGCGCAAGGCGGCATTCACGCGGCGCAGGAGCGTGAGCGGCGCGCCGGGCAGGCGCGACTCGTTTTCGCCCATCAGCGGCAGCAGCGTGGGCATGAGCGTTTGCTGGATCACGTGCGCCTCGGTGCGCTCGCGCACGCGCCGCCACAGCGCGCGCAAGTCGCCGACGATGCTCGCCACGCGTGCCTCCGCTTGTTCCGCGCTCAGGCTTGCGGTGTCGTCGCCGATCAGGTGCGGCGCATCGAACGCGCACAGCACCACGTTCGGCGCGAACGCGTACAAGCCCGATGCCGCGTCGAGCGACTCGCGCATCGCCTGGCCGTAGGAGGGCACATAAAGTTGCGTCCACAACCCGTGGCGCAGCGCGCCCACGCGCAGCCCCGGCAGCAGTTGATCGACCGTGGAGGAACCGAGCACCGCCAGGCGCACGGGCTGCGTGTCCAGCGTCTCGGGCGGCGTGCTGCCATAGGCCTTGACGAGCCGCTTGTCGAGCTTGCCCGTCTGCACGAAGTCGAGGTTCTCGTTGGCGAGGCGCGCGAGCGCGTGCCAGTCCGGCGCGTGCTCGCGCGGCAGGGCGTTCAGCCGCTTTGCCCAGTCGGGTGTGCGCGGCAGCCAGGTTAATTCGGACATCTGATGGTTCCTCGTTGGCGGATCATGGGGCGCGTCACAGGTCGGCGTGCACGCCGTCGCGCAAGGCGGCTTTTTCCTGGGCCGAGAGCGGCTGCACGAGCGACATCTCCGACATCTCCCAGATCACGAGCTTGAGCGTGGGCGGCCACTGCGCGCGGTCTTCCATCGACTGCATCAGCGCGTCGGCGAACTTGCCGCCGTCGCGGCTCACGTTCCAGACCGGCGCGCCCAGCGACTGGCCGAGCTGTTCGGCGAAGTTGCTGCGGCGCGAATTCGAGCTGCCCGCAAGCATCACCGTGACGGCCGGCCCGGTGTCGAGCAGGCCGCCGCTCGCGGGCTGCGAGAACTGCTCGGGCACGTAGCGGTCCGGCGCGGGACGCCAGCCGGCGGGCGCGTTCGCGAGGCCCGCGAGCGTCAGCAGGTCGCCCACGCGCGGCGTGGCGGCGGCGCGCGTGACGTCGTAGCGCAGCGCGCCGCGGCTGCCGACGAGCGGCAGCGCCGCGGCCGCCACGGCTTGCGCGGCGGCCGCGGCGCCGGGCTGGTTCAGGTGCACGTCGGTGCGGTAGAACGGTGCGGGCACGCTCGCCAGCGCGCTCGTCAAATCGGCTTGCGGCACGCCGGCTTCGTCGAGCGCGTGCTGCCAGCGCGGCAGTTGCGCCGCCGTTTCGGCGGGGCGCGAGAGCCCGCAGAGCGCGCCGGTTTCGCGGCGCGACTTGTCGGGCACCGTCACGGCCAGCACGGCGACATGCTCGGCGCGCAACCGGGCGACGAGCCGGCGCATCAGCGCGATACGCGCGGACATGACCGCGCCGGCGTCGGGCACGGGCGCGCGCAGGCCGTCCGTGTAGAACAGCCAGCCGGGGCAGCCCTGGCGAACCTGCGCGCCGAGCTGGCCGAACACGCGGTAGCGCCACGCGGCGTCGGCGGTTTCGAGCGTTTCGCGGTACGGCACGCGTAGCGTCGCGCTCAACTGCGTGCCCGCCGCGCCGCTGAGCCATTGGGCGGGCGCCAGCGAGCCGAGGCCCGCGCGCGTCGACTGCTGCACGCCGAGCAGCAGCCCGGCCGTGAGCAGCGCCGCGAAGCACAGCGCCGCGCGGCGATGCGAGCCGGGAGTCGTGGGACGAGGCACGGTCATGACGCGTTACTTCGCAATGGCGGCCTGGACACGGCGCTTCCAGTCGGCTTCACTCATCAGCGATGCGGCGTCCCATTGGCCGCTCGTGTTCGGGCCGTACATCATCTGCACTTCGTTGAGCTGCCACACGACGACCTGCGGACGCGCCTGCTGGAACGCGGGCGATTCGAGGTATTGCAGGAACACAGCCCACGGACCGAAGTTGCCGTACTTCCACGTGAGACCCACGCGCCGGTCGAGCGCATGTGACAGCGCCTGCGGATAGCCCAGATACGGCTGCACGAAGCTGTTGCCCACCACGTGCACGGGCGCGGCGGCGTCGCCGCCGAGCAGATCGCCGGACTGCGGCTGGCTCGCGCGCACGACATAGATTTCCTGGCCGACTTCCTTGCGCTGCGCCGCCGTCATCAGTTCGGCGAAATCGGCGAAGCGGCGTTCCTTGATCCAGTTGCCGGGCGGCGTGCCGGTGCCGGCCTCGCCGCCGAGCTTCCAGTTCTGGCGGATCACGTCGGCGGTCGCCGCGGCGGCCGCTTCGGCGCTCCAGGCGGTCCAGTGCGAGTCCTTCTGGAAGAAGGCCGTCTGGTCGTCGTGCTCGACGCCCTTGAGCACGGGCATCAGGTCCACGGTCTGGATACCGGCGCCATGCAGCCCGGCGACGATGTTCGCGTAGCGCTCGCGCGCGGCGGGCGAGATGGCCGTGCCGGCCGGCAGCTTGTCTTCGTAAAAGCGCGCCTTGAGCGGCGCGACCAGCACCACGAGGCCGATGCCGCGCGCCTGGAGCGCCTCTTTCGCGGCGCTCATGAGCTGCACGGCGTTGTCGATGCCGGGCTTGCCGGCGTCGGTCAGGTTGTCCTGCGCGTAGAACAGCCAGTTGTCCTTGCCGATCAGCACCGCTTGCGCGTGGGCGGCGGTGGCGGCGAGGCAGGTGCAGGCGATCAGCAGGCCGGCGAGTCGTTGTTTGAGTGTCATGGTGCGGGCGGAAAGGGCGTTGCAGTCGTGAGAGGACACATGGCGCGTCAGTGCGCGTGCCAGGGTTCGGTGCGATTGAGCATGCCGACGAGCGCGGGATGCCCGGCCGTGCCGACGAGGAACAGGCTGTAGCGGTCGCCGGCCTTCAGCGCGGGCAACGCCTGCGGCGCGGAGACGTGCGCGCCGCAGGCGCCGTCGAGCGAGGCCGAAACCGGATTGGTCGCGCGCGCCGCGCGTGCGCCGTAGGCGAGCGCGCCGAACACGGCCGGGCCGCCGACCACGCGGATCGCGGCGGTGCACGCGGGCACGAGGTTGTACGCGGACAACTCGGCCTTCAGGCCGTCGGCCGCCGGGCTTTCGTCGACGACGGGCTGCACGCCCGCGCCCGGCTGGCCGACGATCAGCGTGACGAAGCCGCCGCGCGGCAGGGCGCCCGCCACGCCGGCCGGCTTGCCGTCGACCAGGAGCGTGAGCGCGCCGCCGGGGATCGCGCGATAGTCGGTGCCGATGCGGCCTTTCGCGCCGATCGTCTCGGCCTTCGCGCCCGCGCCCAGTTGCACGGCGACCGGCGTGTCCGAAGGATTGACGACGCGCATGTACACCGAGCCGTCCGGCGGCAGCGCGTAGAGGTGCGCCATGTCGTCGGCGGGCGCGGCGTGGGCGACATGGGCAACGAAGGTGACCAGCGGGCCGAGCGTCAGCAGCGCGGCGGCGAGGGAGAAAGCGCGAAGGGGCGAGCGGATGGGCATGGATGGGCTCACGACTCAGTATGAGAAATAAAGACCGGCGAAGATGCCGTCCGAGCGATCGTCGCCCGCCACGCGGACACGGTACTGGACGTTCAGTTCGACGAACGATTGTGGCGCGTGATGACGGTCCTCGCGGAACCACAGACGCATCGCGACGCCCGGCCCGACGCCCGCGGTCGCGTGGCGCGCGAGCAGGCTGTCGTAGCCCGCGTTCAGCGCGAGATAGGGCATCGCAACGAGATTGTTCGCGGCGGCAAAGGCACGGCCGTAGCGCGCTTCGAACGTGCCGAGCGTTTGCGGATGCTCGATGAAGTAGTCGCCTTCGGCGTAGATCTGCCAGTACGGCCAGTTCGGGCGGTCCACGCGCAAGCTGCCGCCTTCGCCGGCGGACCAGGCGCCGCGCAGCAGCCAGTCGGCGCGGCTGTCGCTGCCGATGGGCACGAAGCGCTCGACGGCGAACACGAAGTTCTGGCGTGCGAACGGTTTCCAGCGCGCGCCGAGCACGCCCTGGTTCGTCGGCAGGCCGGTCGAGCCGCCCGTGCCGTCGTAGAGCGCCTGGTTCATGCGCGCGTAGACCTCGAACACGCTGCCGTCGACGTTGCCGATGACGGGCGGCCGCCAATACAGTTCTTCCGACGACTGCAAGGTGCGCCGCGCGGAAAGCGACGGCGAGAACGCCGAGTTCATCACGCCCACCGTGCCGTAGCCGAGCGCGCCGGTGAAGCCCCACGTGCGGTCGAGGTCGGACACGGCCTGGCGCACGTTCTGGCGCGTTTGCGCGGCCAGTTCGATCTGGCCGGCGTCGTTCGCATCGACGGCGTTCGCGAACGCGTTGCGCGCTTCGGTGTTGTACGAGAGACGTTGCGCGGTGTAGGCGACGTCGAGCCATTCGCCCGGTGGCACGTCCGCGCGCTGCGTCACGGGCTCGAAAGCCGCGCGCGCGTCCTTGTGGCGGCCCGCGCGTTCCAGCGCGTTCACGAGCAGAAGGCGATAGGCGAGATTGTCGGGCGCGGCCTGCACGGCTTCGCTGGCCGCGCTCGCCGCCGCGCTGAAGTCGCGGTGCGCGAAGTCCGCGTAAGCGCGCGTGGCGGCGTCGTAGCCTGGCCCCGCGCCCGCGAGGCTCGACCCTGCCGGCAGCAGGTTGCACAACACGTCTTGCGGATCGGAGGTGCAGAACACCACGGGCGCGGTCCTGGCCGGCGAGGCCGAAGCCACGGACGTGGCCACGGCGCCCGGCACGCTGACGCCGCCCGTGCCTGCGTTCGCGCTCACGCTTACGCTCATGCGCAGCGTATCGGCGGCGATGCGCTTGACGGTCGCCATCTGCGCATCGGAGAGCCAGTCCTGCTTGAGCGCCTTGTTCAGGTCGGTGCGCGCCGCGTCGGTCTGGCCGAGCTGCGCGCGCGCGAAGCCGCGCATGGCGAGCGAAAGCGCGTCGTCGCCGTCCTGGGCGAGCGCATCGGTGGCGGCGGTGTCGGCCTGCGTGTACTCGCCTTCGCTCAGGAGCGCGCCGGTCAGCAGATAGCGGTAGCTCTGCACATCGGGCGCCTGGTGGATGGCGTCGCGCGCGAGCGTGGCGGCCTGGGCGTAGTCGCCGGTGCGATAGGCGTCCCATGCCGCCTTGGCGGGCGCCGGCGCGAGCAGCCGGTGCATGCGGTCGCGCAACGCCTGCAACGTCTCATCGTCGGGCGTGAGGCGCAGCGCGGTGTCGGCTTCGCGCGACGCTTCCTCGAAGCGTTGCTGGCGCTCCAGCGAATAAATGAGCAGGCCGCGCAGGCCCGGATTATCCGGTTGCAGGCGCAACGATTCGCGGGCGTGGTCGGCCGCCTCGGCGTAGCGTCCCGCGGCATAGTCCTTGTAGGCTTCGTCGCCGAGCTTCCAGGCCGGCGTTTGCGTTGTCGGAGTGGCCGTGGCGCCCGCGGCATGAGCACCCGCAAGCGAGGCGCGCAGCGTGTTGCGCGCGGCCGTGAGCGCCGGGTCGCGGCGGCCCTGCGCGAGCGCGGTTTGCGCGACGTCCAGCGCGTCGGCGGGGCGGTTCTGGTTTTGCAGCGCGTACACGCGCAGCAGCCACAGCCGCGTGACGTCGGGACGCAGCGCGAGCGCGCGCGCGGCGAGCGCGTCGGCGGCGGCGTAGTCCTTGCGGTTGTAGGCCGTGAAGGCGGCGTCGCCGAGCCGGAACGCTTCGCCTTCCAGTGGCGCTTCGCGGGTCGCCGCGTGCGGTGCCGCAGCGGGTTTGGCCACTGGGTTGGGCTCAGCCTGGGGCACGGCTTCGACGCCATAAGCGCGCGCCGCGCAGCTCACGGCAAGCGCGGCGCAGCACACGGCGCGCTGCGCGCGGCGGGCGGACTGGCCGGACGCCCGCACGGGGAAGAACGGACGCAACTTCATCGCGCGGCTTCCGCCTGGGCGGCCTCGATCGATGGCGCGGCGCCCTGCGCATCCTGCTGGAACGTGATGGCTTCGTGCAGCGTGGCCTCGTCGAGCCAGCCTTGTTCGACGAGAATCTGGCCGAGCGGCTTGCGCTCGTTCGCCTGGGCCTCCAGCGCGAATGCGAGCTTGCTTTCGTCGATGGCCTGCCAGGAGAGCAGCAGCTCGCCCAGGCGCTGGCGCTGCTGCGTGAGCTGATCGGTCGAGGGGAAGTCGTGCATCGTCTTGTCCCACACGAGCCGCTTGCCGGTGAAGACATGCACGAGGAACAGGCGCCAGGCGCGCGCGGCGGCCATCGCGTTGATGAAGTTGCCGATGACCATGCGCGGCACCGCGAGCAGCGCGTGCTCCCAGCCGTACATGCGATGCACGAAGTAGCTGCGCTGGAGCACGCGCAGCGCGAGCGCGAACGCGTTCAGCCCCATGAGCGTGGCGAGCCAGCCATTGGGCGAGAACAGCGACGGATAGTAGAGCGTCCACCAGCCGAGCGCCCCGGCGATCCAGAACGCGATGAAGTTCAGCAGCAGCACATACGCGAAGATGGCAATGAACGACGTGGCGAGGCCCTTGCGGTCGCGAAACAGCAGGTATTTCACCGCGAGCGAGCCTTCCCAGCCCACCTGCGCCCAGCCTTGAAGCCCGATGCCGAGCGTCCAGCGCGCCTTCTGGCGGTAGGCGGTACGGAACGTATTCGGGAAATACTCGCGAATGCCGAGCGGCATCGAGATCGTCGAGATCTTTTCCTTGCCGAGTCCGAACAGCGCCGTGCGTCGCGTCACGTACTCCACGCGGAACTTGCCGAAGATCTGCTTCATGCCGCTGCGCGAGAGGCGCGCGCCGATGTCGTAGTCCTCGGTGAGCGTGTCGGTATTGAACGGCTGGTTCTGCGTTTCGGCGGCGAGCAATTCGAGCGCGCGCCGCGAGAAGCAGGTGCCCACGCCCGCCGAGGGCACCATCTTCGAGAGGCTCTCGCGCACCACGAGATCCTTCGAGTGCCACTCCGCGAACTCGTCCATGTAGGTGCCCGCCACGAGTTCGTACCATTCGCGTTCGAGCGACGTGACCGGCAACTGGATGAAGTCCATGCGCGGCAGCAGATAGTTGTAGTACTTGAGCTCCAGCGGGTGAAGGACGTCCTCGCTGTCGTGCAGGATCACGCCCGCGAACGGCACCGGCTGCTGCGAGTTCTGCCGGAAAATCGCCTGCACGATCCAGTTCAGGCAGTCGGCCTTGCAGGTCGGGCCGTCGTGCGGCACCTCCACGCGCACGAGCTGCCGGTAGCGGCGGCGCATGCGCTCGACTTCGTTGCGCGTGCGCTCGTCGTTGCGGTACGTGCCCACGAAGATCATGTAGTTCTTGTATTCGAGCGTGCCCACCATGCTCTCCAGCATCGGCGCGATCACGTCGTATTCGAGCCACGCGGGTACCATGATCGCGAGCGGCTGCTCAGGCACCGCGCGCAGTTGCGAAGCCTGCAACGGCGTGTGGCGGCGCCAGACGGTGAGCGAGCGCCAGATCTGCCGCACCCAGTACCAGGCGTCGATGAACAGGTCGTCGAGGCTCGACAGCAGGATGACGACGCCCACCACGGCGCTCACCATCTGGAGCGCGTGGTAGTAGTCGGCGATGAGATAAGGCCAGTAGAGCGAGGAGATCATGGCGCGCTGCGGAGTGGCGTAATCCGGCGTTATTCGGCGTTGTTCTGGTTCTTGCGGCGCGCGCGCGTCGCGAGGATGAACAGCGTCAGGAAGACGAACAACGTGATCGCGATGATCGGCACGCCCCACGAGACGTAGCGGCGCCATTCGTAGAACTGCGTTTCGCCGGCGCCCGGCGGCATGCTCGCGTCCGGGTTGCCGCTGTCGATCCAGGCGAGCGGGCCGCTGTCACCGAGGATCGCGAGATTGCCGCGGTTCAGGACGAACGGCTGGACGGCGGCCGGCTGCGCGCCGGCGGCCGGGGTCGCGCCGATGGCGTACCACAGCAAGCCGTCTTCGCCGTGCGCGCTCACGACTTCGGCGCTCGAGAGGTGCGTGAGGCCCGTCACGTCGAGCCAGTCGACCGTCGTGCCGCGAATCTGGAGGCGCCGGCCGTCGCTCACGCGCGCGGAAGGCGACGCGCCGTCGATGGCGACTTCCATCGCCAGGAACGGCTTTGCGGGCTTGACGGGCGCGTCGCCGTTGGCCACGGTGAGCTCGGTCTGCGTCGGCGAGAGGCCGCTGGCGAGCGCGAGCCCGATCACGCGCGAGAGAGCGTCGGGTGCGGCGGCGAGATAGCGGTGCGGCACGATCAGTTGCGGGTGGCCGGCCATGAGCGGCAGCAAGCCGATGAAGGTGCCGTTCGGCGCGGCGTCGCCCGCGCTGATGTAGCTCGATGCGGGCAGCACGTTGACCGGATAGGCCTGCGGCGTCTCGTTGCAGTCGGCCGAATACGGCTGGCGCTGCACCGACAGGCGCAGGTTGTTGTTCACGCCCAGGACGTAGCCCGGCACGCGTGCGCGCAGCTGCTCGGGCTGGCCGTCGGCGCGAAGCTGCTTTGCCGCCAGCAGGACGCCATTCCAGTAGATCGTTGCGACCGGACGCGACGACGAGGGCCCCGGCGCCGCCGCCACGTAAAGCGTGATTTCGGCGGGCATGCGCGAATCGGCGGCGATGGCGGCGAGCGGGAAGCTCACGGTCCAGTCGCCGCGCGCCAGCACGTCGAACGCCTGCGCGGAGCCGCCGAGATTCGCGAGGCTCATGAATTTGCCGTTGTTGCGCTGGTCGGGCCGCGCGATCGGCGCGACGACGCTGTCGGTCGTCAGCACGCGGCGCAGCGTGTCGTCGAAGAGGCCGGCGGCCTGCGCGCCCGCGTCGGGCGACACGGCCAGGACCGTGTGCTCGCCGAGCGTGGCCAGACGGATCTGCTGCGCGGCCAGGGCCGTGTCGGCCAGCGTCGCATGGCTCGCGCGCCAGGCCTTCAGCCCGGCTTGCGCGTCCGGGTCGCTCGCGAGCTGCGCGTTCAGCGCGTCGAGCGCGCCGGCGAGCCGCGCACGCAGCGCGGCGTCGGCCACCACCACGTCGCCGCTCGCGCTCGGGGCGCCCAGCACGATCAGCGCGCCGAGCTCGGCGTCGCTCGCGAGCTTGTGCGTCGCCGTGTTGTCGCGCAGCGCCGCGAAGGCGGGAATGGCGGCGAGCGCGTCGGGCACGGCGAGACCGCGCGTGTCGACGTTCTCGCCCACGGCCGGCAGGGCGCGCACCGAAACACGCTTGCCGCCGCGCTCGAGCGCGACGCCGAGACGCCAGGCGCTGTCGAACGCGGACTGCTCCAGCTGCGCGCCGGAGACGAGCAGCACGGGCGCGCCGGGCAGCGTGCTCCAGGCGTCGTCAAGGCTCGTCACGGCCCGCGTCTCGACGCGGTAGGTGAGGCGCGTTTGCGGCGAGATGACGATCGAGTTGGCCGCCGCGCTCGGATCTTCGCAATGGCGCACGCCGGTATTCGATAGCAGGTTCACGCCGAGTCGCACGAAGCCGGCGCCGTGCACGCGCGGGGCCACCGCGAGCGAGCGTTGCAGCAGGCCGTCGCCGTCGGCAAGCGCTTGCGAGAGCGCAGGCTGGCCGTCCACGGAGAGCACCACCGAAGCGGTGCCGGTTTGGCCCTTGAGGTAGTGGCCATCGAACGCGATCGCGGCGTTGGCGAGCGTCAGGTTCTTCGGCACCGGCAAATAGAAGTCCTGGCTCGCGCCGCCCGTCAGCACGACCGCATCGCTGATGCCGAGATCGGACAGCGCGACGCTGCGCGTGACGCCCGCGTTCGCCGTGAGCTGGCGCAGGCTGTCGCCCGTCGCGCTGGCGTGGCCGAGCGCAGGCAGCAGCAGGCCGGCTGCAAGGGCGAGTGACGTGAGGGTGGTTCGGGAAGTGCGTTGGCGCGAAGCGAAGGGACGTTGGGGCAGCAGCATGACCGGGCTCGTGGGATGTCGGAAGGGCTCGAAGTGGGGCGATTCGGTTGGAATCGGCTCAGATCGGCTCGAAAGGGCGCGCAGGCGCGTTACACACGCGCGATGGCGTCGAACGGGGCGTCGCGTGACGGCGCGTTGGGGCTTGCCGTCCGGTTTGCTTCGACGCCAGGATGGGCGAACTCGTCGAAACTGCGCCCGGTGAGGCTCGCGACGATGCGCGCCGAGGCGTGGCCGTCACCATAGGGATTGAGGCGGCGCGCGAAGTCGCCGTAAGCCTGCGGGTCGCGCAGCAGCTCGCGCACGGCCTCGACGATCGACTCGCGCGCCGTGCCGACGAGGCGCACCGTGCCCGCCGCCACGGCTTCGGGGCGTTCGGTCACATCGCGCATCACGAGCACGGGCTTGCCGAGCGCGGGCGCTTCTTCCTGCACGCCGCCCGAGTCGGTGAGGATGAGCGAGGCGCGCTGCATGAGCCAGACGAAGCCCACGTAATCGAGCGGCTCGATCAAGTGCACGTTGCGCATGCCGCCGAGCGCCGCTTGCACCGGGCCGCGCACGTTCGGGTTGAGGTGGACCGGATAGACGATCTGGATGTCGTCGCCGAGGGCGAGTTCGGCGAGCGCGGCGCAGATGTTCTGGAACCCGGAGCCGAAGCTTTCGCGGCGGTGGCCGGTCACGAGCAGCAGCGGCTTTTTGCCGTCGACGAAGCGCATGCGCGCTTCGAGCGAGGCGCGCAGTGCCGCGTCGGCGTCGAGGCGGGCGGTGGTTTCATGCAGCGCGTCGATCACCGTGTTGCCGGTGACGATCACGCGCCCGGCCAGCGACTCGCGCGCGAGATTCGCCTTCGAGCCGGCCGTGGGCGCGAACATCAGGTCGCTCACCACATCCACGACCCGGCGGTTCATCTCTTCCGGCCAGGGTTGCTGGAGGTTGCCTGTGCGCAGGCCCGCTTCGACATGGCCGACCGGAATGCGGCGGTGGAACGCGGCGAGCGCGGCCATGCAGGCCGTGGTGGTGTCGCCGTGCACGAGCACGCGGTCGGGCTTCGCGCGCTCCAGCACATCGTCGAGCGCGCCGAGCAGGCGCGAGGCCAGGCCGTTGAGCGTCTGGTTCGCGGTCATCAGCGCGAGATCGTACTGGGGGGTGATGCGAAAGAACGCCATCACCTGCTCGAGCATCGAGCCGTGCTGGCCGGTCACGCAAACGATCGATTCGACTTCCCCGTCTGATTCGAGCCGCGTGACGAGCGGCGCCATCTTGATGGCTTCCGGCCGCGTGCCGAAAACCGACATGATTCGTACAGGCATTGTTATGGTCGTCCTTGCACTTATCTTCTGCTGCCTGCTTCGGGCCGTATTCCCCAAAAGGCATGCGAGAACCGCCGTGGCCGGTGTGATGGCAATACCGGGCCGCAGCTTGTTTTATTTGATTTGAAACCCCGATTGTTACGACAAAGGCATGAATATGCGTCGCCCGAACCATAATGATGGCAGGCGATTTTTATCGAGCCGCGCGGGTTTGGTCTTTACCGTTGCGTGCGCACCTGATATCTGATGAAAAACGGCGGGATTGCCGCGCGTCTTATCTCGATTTGAAGCCGATTATATCGGCGGAAAAATCCGTTGAAAATCTTCTATTTGGCCAAATCCGCTGTATTTGACAATAGTTAACCTTTCAGCGCCGAGTAATATGCTCCACTGGATAGCGCTGCTTGATCGGGTTTCGTTGCCGCGGCGATTTTGAGTCTGGAAAAGACGGATTTGATTAAAAGTAGCATCTTGAATACTTTTTTATCTCGTCGATGGATGCGCCAGTCAACGATAAAGCGCAGGAGTCTCAGGAACATGCGGACACACGCCCGAATTGAGCGATTTGCCGGATTTTCAACGGATAAAATTGCGCCACCCCAGTTCCTGGTCGCCATCATCGGCTCCGGGAATGAATCGCGCCGCCATGGCCGAAACGGTTCGGGCCGGATGGCGTAGAATCGGCCTTCGAACCGACCCGGCCCCCCTTCAGCCCGCCCGTTGCGGGTGCAGCCAACCCTAGCGGATTTCATTTCGTATCATGCCAACCTCAGATGTTGTTGAGAAATTAGTGGAAGAATGGCGCGTGATTGCCGCCCGTTATTCCGGAACCATTCACGACCACGTTCTACACCTGGTTCGGGATCGAAAGTCGGAACTGGCATCCTCGTTTTATTCGCGCATGATGGCCGATTCGGCCGCGGAATTTTTTCTGTCAAACGAGCTGGTGCATTCGAGGCTGCACGACGCAATGCAGGGCTGGCTGGTCGACGTATTTTCGGCCGCGGTGAGCGGCGAATATCAGGCCGCGGTGCGCAGGCAGCAGGAGATTGGTGAAATCCACGCAAGGATCGGCATTCCCGCCTATCTGGTAATGCGGGGCTCGCGCCGCCTGGACGTGGATATCTTCGAGCGGCTGGCTGATATCTCATTAACCGATCGCATTGCGTGCTCCGAATACGTTTCGGAGGTCATCGGCTTTGCGATCGAGATCATGTGTCATTCGTACGCCATTTCGCACGAAAGAAATGCGAGATCCGCCGAGTCGTATCGGCTGTTTGCCGCCGCTCAGGATATTGGCGCCGAAAAGGACAGGCAGCGTGCGGCGTTACTCGATTGGGAAAATGAATTGATGTACGCGATCGCTTCAGGCGAAAAGCGCAATCGTTTGCCCGCGCTGTCGAAGTCGGACTTCGGCTTGTGGCTGACCCACAAGGGTGTTCACGTATTCGAAGGCTCGAATGAGGTCTACGCCATCGTTGCGCAGTTGAGCGCGGTCGACGAGGTCGTGCTGAGGATTTCCCATGAGGACGATGCGGCGAGGCGCATCGAGCTGTTGCGCGAAATCCGGGACCAGACCCGAACCATCGACTTTCTTCTCAACGCGCTGTTCGAGGCCGCCGATCACATCGAATCGGGACGCGACGCGCTTACGCGGTTGCTGAGCCGGCGTTATTTGCAGGTGGTCATGAGCCGCGAGATCGACTTCGCCCGCAAGAACGCCACCCCGCTTTGCGCGCTCACCATCGACGCCGACTCCTTCAAGGAGATCAACGACACGTTTGGGCATGACGCCGGCGACGCAGCGCTGCAACAACTGGCCTTGAGCTTCAGTCAATGTGTTCGTGCCAGCGACTATGTCTTCCGGCTCGGCGGCGAGGAATTTCTTGTCGTGCTGGTGGACACGGATCTCGCTCATGCGATTGAGATCGCGGAAAATCTGCGCCGTCGCGTGGCCTCCCATCCTGTCGCCACGGCGCACGGGCAATCGTTTCAGGTCACCGTCAGCATTGGCGTTGCCGCGCACGATGGTCATCCGGATTACCTGAAGCTGCTCAAATCGTCGGACGATGCGCTTTTTCGCGCGAAGGAGAGTGGGAGAAACCGGGTCCTCGTTTCGGCAACCTGATAGCCGCGCCGAGTGCCCAGGCCGCGTTTCGCGCCACCGCCCATGCGCTGCAATGCGCAACAATGTGCCTCAATGCGCCTCGTGAATCGCGGGTCCGCCCGATGCGGCCGCATAGCCGTCGTTGAGCGTCTTCAGGAACGCCACCAGATCCTGGATATCGGCTTCGTTCAAAGGCGGTTTTTCACCGGCCTTGTGATTGAGGAAGGGCGGATCGAGCCGGTCGACGTTGTCGCGATACTTCGGCGGAAGATCGTCGTATTGCACGAGCTTGCCGTTTTTCGTCGGGTACCACTTGCGCGGATCGGTGTCGCGCTCGGCGTAGAAGCGCAGCGCGTCGTCGAGCGTATGGAAGCGCCCGTTGTGGAAGAACACGGAGCGCGTGGCGACGTTGCGCAGCGTCGCGTCCTTGAACAGGCCGCAAAAGTCGGTCTCGTCCGCGAGGTCTCGCCGGTAGGGTCCGCACAATCCCATGTCGTAATACCTCGGGTTGCGATTCGCCGGAATCTCCGGGTTGCGCGGCACGCCTAGCGCCGCGTACTGGAAGTCCGAAAACTGCGCCGGCCGCCCGCCCGGCCCCGGCTGGTCGAAGTGGCACTTCGCGCAGTTGCCCTTGAGCGGATTATTGAAGAGCTGGTAGCCGCGCAGTTCCTGCACCGTAAACGTCGCGTTGCCCGACATCACGGAGTCGAACTTGCTCGTGTACGGGTGGAAGCTGGCGTCCTCGGTTTCGAAGGCTTGCAGCGCCATGCCGACGCTGTCGAATGCCTTGTTCACGTCCGCGAAGACCTGCGCGCCGTACACCTGCCGGAACGTGTCCGCGTAGCCGCTGTGCGCCAGTTTCTCGATCACGACGGCGCGGCTCGTGTTGGCCATCTCGTTCGGGTCGAGCATGGGGTGGCCCGCCTGCTCGTGCAGCGAGGCGATCGAGCCGTCGCGCATGAAGCCGCCCGCCGGACCTTCGTCCTCGGTGTCTTCGGAGCCGGGGAAGTAGTAGTGGCGCGTGAACGCCGGTGTGTAGGTCAGATAGCGCAGCGAGGGCACGGCGCGCGTGCCGGGGCGCTTCAGGTCCGGGCCGCCGAGCTGCACCGCGAGTCCGTTGGGCGGGCCATACGCGTGCTCGGGACTATGACACGACGCGCAGGCCATCTTGCCCGAGGCGGAGAGCGAGGCGTCGAAGAATATCTGCTTGCCGAGCGCGGCCTGAGGGCTCAGTTGCGCGGGCACGGCCGGATAGCGGACCCAGCGTCGCGTGGGTAGTTGCATGCTCAACGATGCGGGCGCGGCGGCGTGCGGCGCGTCGGCCAGGCTGGGCGCGGCCATGCCGGCGCCGGCGGCGAGACCGGCAACGAGCAGCGCCGCGATCCAGGCGCGGGGTGGAAAACCGTTTCGAATCATCGGGAAGGGGCGGCTTGCGGCGGAAAGAAAAACGGCGAAGCGCAAGGCTTCGCCCGGTTGACGGCGGCGGGCGAACGCCACGCGGCTACGCGCATCACGGTTGGCAATGCGCGAAGCCGCACGGCGGCGCGGCGCACGCGATCAGAACGCGAACATCGACATGAGGTCGCCGATGGCCGGCGTGCCGTTCACGGGCACGTAGGAGGCGGACTGCATCGACGGGTTCGGCAGCCGGTCGCGGCTGCGCGACGACAACGACGTGAGACGCCAGTTGCGCTCGATGAACTTCAGGATCGACGCGTGATCGCTGTACGTGTGATCGACCGCGCCCTTGCGCGCATACGGCGAGATCACCAGCATCGGAATGCGCGGGCCGTCGCCGAAGAAGTCGAGCGGCTGGATCGGGCCGGTATCGAAGTGGCCGCCGCCCTCGTCGGTCGTCACGAGAATCGCGGTGTTCGACCATTGCTTCGAGGCGCTCACGGCCGTAATCACCTGGCTTAGCCACTGCTCATAAGCCGCCGGCGACGAAAAGCCCGGGTGGCCGCTGAACGTGTTGGGCGGCACGACGAACGAGACGGCCGGCAGGTTGCCCGACTGCACCGCGGTCATGAAGGCCGTGAGGTCCTGGAGATTGTTCTTGAGCGACGAGGTCATCACCTTCTGCGAGCCCACCAGCGGGTCGCCGATGTTGTTGTACTCGGCTTGCTGAAGCAGGCCCGCAAGGCTCGACGCGAGCGCCGTGCTGCCCGTGAGGCTGCTCGAAAGCGAGCTGGCCTGCGACTGCACGTCGGCCGTGTCGCGCGCGGTCGTGAACCAGCCCCACGCCAGGCCCTTCGCCGAGAGCGCTTCGGCGATGGTCGGCACCGTTTGCGGCGGATAGTTGTAGTTGTTCGCGCCGATAGGCTGCGTGTTGCCGCTCAGGTCGTAGCCGGGGTTGTAGTTGTTGACGAGGTAGTACTTGCCTGCGTCGCAGTTGCTCGCCACGTGCTTCGACGAGAGGAAGCCGAGAATCGCGCCCACGCCCGGCTGCGTGCTGTCCGAACAGTTCACCCAGGAGCCGCCCTGATAGCCGTCCTGCGTGTAGAAGTTCGTCGTGCCCGAGAGCGGCTCCGGGTTTTCGATCTGGTTGGCGGGCGGCGTGGCGATCGCGCCGCTGCTGTTGAACCACGGCAGGTCGCCCGTCGCGATCGAGAAGAAGTTCATGCCCGTGCCGCCCATCACCGCCTGGTGATAGTTGTCGCTCAGCGCATATTGCTGCGCGAGCGACTTGAGGTAAGGCGCATCCCCCGCCGACATGTTCATGAAGCCCATCAGCTCGCCGCCCTGGCCCGGGTTCGTCGGGCTGACCTGCGGGCCGCCCGGCACATTCTCGACCGTGTCGCCGCCCTGGCCCGCTGTGGAGGCCACCCATGTGTAGAGGTCGAGCTTCGAGTTGTCGCCGCCCGTTTGCTGCCACATCTGGAAGAAGCGGTGTACGGGGTCGCCCGTCGTCGCGACGAGGCCGAGCGACGAGTAAAGCGTGCTCAGCATCGTGTAGTTCGCGTTGGTCGCCGAGGTGCCGACGAGCGTCGTGCTCGGCTGGCTATAGTTCACGAGCGAGGCGCTTGCCGTCGACTTCGTGATCTGGAACGGGCCGTTGGGCAGCGTGACCGGGAAGTCCTGGTCGGCGGCGCCGTACAGGTACGAACTGGGCGCCACGGTGGGCGTCTTGCCTTGCGCGACCGTGCCGATATAAGCCGGCAGATTGTTCAGCGTGAGCATGCCGGTGTTTTCCGGCGAGGGCAGCGATTTGTAGGCGCTGCTGCGGGCCGGGGTCAGCGTATAGGCGCTCGGCGCCGTGGCCTGGTTCTGCGCGGCGAGAGCGAAGTTGGGACCGGGCGAGCCGTCCGCGTTGATGATGCCTTCGGAGAGCAGGTTCTTCACCGTCTGCCCCGAGGGCGGCGCGTAGGCGCCGAACAGACCGTCGAAGGTCTGGTTCTCGCCGACGATCACGATCAGATGCTGGATCGGCGTGGTTGTCGGGCCCTGGCTCAGCGCCAGCGCGGCCGCCACCGGGCCGCTCGACAGCGGCGCCGGCATGGCGCCCGTGAGCGGCAGTTGCAGCGACTGGTAGGTGGCCGAATTCTGCGCGGGCGCGCCGTTGTTATTGCCCACGCCGACGGTGGCGCTGTGCACGGTGAAGCGCGTGACGTCGAACAGGCTGTCGAGCGCATTCGACGAATTCGCCTGATAGGTGGCCGAGCCGATCGGGTCCGCGACCAGCGCGGCGGGCACCTGCATCGCCGTGAAAAGCGGCTGCAACACGGTGTCGACGGCGCTGACCGCCTGCGCGATGCCCGTCGCGCTCACGTTGGCCGAGGCGATCTGCGAACCGCTCGGCGCGCTCGTGAGCGCCGCGCCGAGCGCGCGCTGCGTGATGAGCGAGGTGAGCGGATTGAGGTTGACGTTCAGCGCTTGCGTGCCGCCTTGCGCCGCAGGATCGATGACGGAGGAGAGCACCGTGGGCGTGCCGTCGGTGTCGGTGACCGGCACGGTCAGCACGAACGGCGCACGGCCCGAGACGGCGACGGAGAACTGGCCGCTCGAATCGGTGACGGCGGACTGCGTGACGGCGCCGCTGCGGTCGGTGACCGTCACCGGCACGCCGACCACCGGCGCGCCTTGTCCCGCCACGCCCGATATTTGCAGATGCGAAGTGTCGTCGTTGCTGCTGCCGCATGCGGCGAGACTTGCCGCGAGGCCCGTAAAAGCCAACCTGCTCGCGAGCGTCAAGGCGCGCTTGTTCATGTCAGGTCCCTGTATTTCTCGTTGAATGTAGGTGTGGTGCGCCGATGCTTGTGGTTGCGTGCGCAAACGGTCGCGCCGCCATGATGTCGGATCGATGTGACACGTTTATGCGGGGCGCTACGAGAAAAAACAGAGCAATGCTTCTACGGGGGCGTGGATCGTTACAGCCTTTCAAAGCTTACAGGTGTGGGTCGCGGCATGGAATGAGGAGGCCGTGTTTTGGGGGGGGCGGCTGTGATCGAAGGGAGGGAATTTGATAAGGATGCCGATTTAATTGTCTTTCGTCGGCGCGGCAAGCGCGGGATCATGCGTGAGGAGGTTTGCCACGAGCGCCGAGCGTAGTCGCGTGTTGCACTCCGGCGCAGCCCATCGCGAGCAGCGCGCTCGGGACCGGTTGCAGGCGGTCTGGCTGGCGGCGGTTACGGGCGGTCTGCGCCGCCGCATCCTTGCACGTAAGCGTATCGGGACGAGGAACGCCCTGGTGTAACGCGCCGAGCGCACATGTGCCGCCGCGCTCGACCGATTGACGCAACGCTGCGCGCAGAGTGCCGGCACCGGGGTAAGTGTTGAGCATGGTGGGGACACCCGGGGAGCCGTTGAAAACGAAAAAGCCCGCTCGTGGCTGGCTCTGGATTTTCGGGGGCGCGAGTCGACTATCCGGATTAATCGCCTTATGAGTCAGATTTTGTCGAATGTCAAAATATTCGGGGATTATCTGGGCGGCATGATTCTAACCTTTTTATGGGACTACTCCGATTGAATTCTCAGGGGGATGGCTCAAAGATCAAGCGCGATTCAGGGCGAGCTTCTGTGTTTGCTCGACTCACTGTAGTCGATTAACCCGCGCCACTGGCATTTCAAAGGACCACGATATGGCAGAGTTTGACCCGTTTCGCCAGGAGGGCACGACTGGCCGTCAGGCATATTTCCTGGATATTCCCGGCACCGAGGCCGCCGCGGCGCTCTCGGTCGTGTCGTTCAAGGCTACCGAAAAGATGGGCGAACCCAGCGTCGTCCATATCGAACTGACGCACCCGCAGCAGCTATTGCGCGCCGACTTCCTGAGTCGCGACGCGGTGTTCAGCATCAAGGCCGATGACGGGACCGTAAGGCGCTTTTCGGGCTTTATCGAGCGCTTCTCAACGGTTCAAACCACGAAGGATTTCACAAGGTACGAGGTTGTCCTCAAGTCGCATTTCGGACGGCTCGAAGCCGTCATGAACACCGGCAACTACCAGCACCAGAGCACGCCGGACATACTTGCGGCGATCCTGCGCCG
>NZ_QLSU01000022.1 GCF_003268775.1 Paraburkholderia unamae | reverse complement strand
CGATGATGCCGTACAGGGTGACGCTGCTCTGAGCATGTGCGACGCCGGCAAAGGTGCCAAGCGTGGCGAGGGCGAGAAGTGTTTTTTTCATTGTGTGATTTCCAGGTGACTTCATATTCGCTGATTCGTAGTTGTGTGACGTTATAGATTTCCAACTGAGCTGTCGGATCGGTGCCGCTAAAAAAGACTTTGCAGTCCTATCCTATCGCGTCGATCGTTCGGCATTTCATGAAAGGAGCAAACTGGGGAGGTCGCCACGAATCTAGTTAGATATGGATATGCATTTCGAATCATGCCCATGTCGAAGTGGGGTGACTTCTGCGTCTTTTATCGGTCTAGGTTGTGCATGTAGTGCTTTGAGGCTGCGAAAGACGAAACGACAAACAAAATGCCTTGCGAGCACGGTTTAGGATTGCCTGTGCTCGTGCGGAGGTAGTTGAAGTGCAGCCGAGAGCGCCTGCCTATCGGGCCCCGGCCACCGAAGCCGAGCAAGGCGTGAAATCATGAAGCCGGAGAGGGCGCTTGTTGGCAGATTCAAAAATCGAATAAGTTGCGAGGGTTGTCGACGAGCATCGCCTGCTGGATTTTCGGGTCTGGCGCCCACGCGGAAATCAGATCGAACAATTCTGTTTCGTCGATATCCAGAAACGGATTGATGTCCAGAGCCGTGCGCCCCTGGGTAAGGCTGGCATTCGTATGAGGCCAGTTGCTTCCCCAGAGAATTCTGTCGCTTCTGCGCGCAATCAGTTCGCGAGCCAGACTGAGCATCTCCGGGTATCCGTGTGCAGAATGGCTCGCATGGTACGGGGCTGAGAGCTTTACGTAGCAGTTTCCCGAGTCGAGCAGCCGAAAGAGACTGGCGATGCCCGGTTGATTCAAGCCATCAGCTGTTGCGCCGCCGAAATGGTCAATGACTACCGGAGTCGGCAGTTCAATCAGTGTGCGTTCAAGGGCCGCAATCGTTGGCAAGGGGAGAAAAGTCTGCACATGCCAGCCGCGAGACGCAACGCGTACCGTGAATTCATTTAACAGGCGAGCGATAGCAGTTGAGTCATTAGCGAAGCCTTTGGGATTTACGCGTACACCACGGACACCAACGTCATGCATATGGTCGAGCGCGGACTCGTTGGTGTCCCGATCTATGACGGCGATTCCCCGGGCGCTGCGACCAAGTCGATTTAGCGCGTCCAACAGGCAGGAGTTATCGGTGCCATAGAAACTGGGTTGAACCAGGACTGCGCGCTCAAAGCCGAACGTTCGATGCAGCTTTTCAAGGCGCGAAAGCGGCGCTTCGGGAGGGGTATATGAACGACCCGGTGCCATCGGGAATACGACTGAATCGCCGATGACATGCTGATGCGAGTCACACGCGTTAGCCGGTACAACGAAGCTTAGGTTTTTCGGTGAGGGGTCTGACATTGATGGGGACACTCAGAGTTGCATCTCGATGACGGTCGATCGGTCGCGACTCCCACAGGAATGCGCAAGTCGCGACGACCGCGTTCAACCGCCGTCTTTCTTGAGGCCAGGCTTGCGGTCAGCGCTTTGCACGAAGCCAGATCGGGAGCAGCGCCGCAAGGACGCCCGAGATGGCAACCAGGGCGGCCATACAAACGAGGCCTGCAGAAAACGATCCGGTCGTATGCTTAAGCCAACCCATGAGTACAGGGCCCATGAAACCACCGAATGCGCCAATCGAGCTGATCAGTGCCAGGCCGCTTGCGGCACCCTCGCCAGAGAGAAACTGAGGGGGAATCGACCAGAAAATGCCACGGGCCGAGGTCACGCCAACGATAGCAATGGACATACCGATCATGGCTACAGACAGTGTGGGAATCCAGACCGACAACAACAGTCCGCCGGCGCCCAACGCGCAGGTTACTGCGAGATTCGCATAGCGACGTCCCCGGCGATCGACGGCCCCGGCCCACAGGATAGTGGCCACGCAGCCGCACAGATACGGAACTGCGGAAAGAAGACCAACCGACAGGATCGAGAGGTGGTGCTCACGAAGAATTTGCGGGAGGAAGATGCCAATCCCGTACGAGCCGACAGTGAAACCAAACTGAAGCAAAGCGAGCACAAAGACCCGCGGATCGCGAAACACGGCACGGAGATTTTTGCTGGTATGTCCGCGGGGCTCGTTAGCTACAGCGTCTGTCAGGGCTTTCCGTTCGTCCACGTTAAGCCACGGTGCGTCGTCCGGGCGATCAACGATGGCGAACAACAGAACGACGCCAAGGATGGCTGCGGGCACACCCTCCAGAATGAACATCCATTGCCAGCCGGCGATCCCGAGATAGCCGTCCATCTGCATGATCGCTGCCGAAAGTGGACCTGCCACGACGGCCGATAGCGGAATCGCCATCTGAAACCAGGCCATGGCGCGGCTGCGGAAGCGCTTGGGGAACCACGCCATGAAGAAGAACATGACGCCGGGATTGAAGCCCGCCTCAGCAACGCCGAGCAGGAAACGAACGACATAAAAGCTCTTCGGCCCGATGACCAAGGCGGTTAAGGCGGAGATCAGCCCCCACGTGATCATGATGCGGGCCAACCAGATTCGGGCACCAAAGCGATAGAGAAGGATGTTGCTGGGAACCTCAAAAAAGCAGTACCCAAAGAAGAGTATTCCAGCACCCCAACCGAATGCCTCGGTGGAGAGACCGAGCGCCTTATTCATCGTCAGGGCTGCAAAGCCGATGTTCGTGCGATCGATATAGTTGACCAGAAAGCACAAGGTCATCAGCGGCACAAGCCGCCAGGCTGCTTTTCGTAGTGCGGAATCTTCGACAGTCTCGGTCGTCACTGGAGCCGACGATTGATCGGAAGAGTTGGCAAGCATTTCGTTCTCCTAATGGATGGGCGTGAAAGCCATCCACTCAAGTGATTATTGTTGTGTCGAGACGCCGCTATCCTCCCGTCCACCTACGGCGTCGTGGCACGATTTTGCTAGAGATGCCGGATATCGAGTGTCCGCAGGATTCCGGTCAGTTCGCGCGCGCTGCGCATCCGCTGTGCTTTGTGGATTGCACAAGCCCTCTCTGTGTCCCCCGACATGATCGCCTCCACGAGTTCACGATGATTCTTTGTGGAAAGCTCAGGCGAGGAACGCAGGTGCAGGGTGATGCGCCGTGCCCTTCGCGTCTGGTCCTGAAACTGACGGACCAGCTCGATTAATCGTTTATTCCCCGAGAGCGCGATCAGAGTCTCATGGAAGATCGCGTCGAACCGCGCCCATGCTTCCAGATCCTCGATCGCGAGCGTGTGCTCAAGGCCGGCGACGCCAGCGTCCAACTCCGCGAGCTTGTCCGGGGACGGTTTCGTCTCCATCGCCTGCTCAATGGCGAGCACTTCAAGGGAGGTCAATATCCGATAGATTTCGGCAGTGTCGCGCGCGGAAATGGGCAGAACCTGAAAACCGTGACGCGGCACCAACTTGACCAGACGCTCCTCCTCCAGCCGGATCAATGCATCCCGTATCGGAGTCCGGCTCATGTGCAGGGAAGCTTCGGTTTCCTGCATCGAGACCGTCGCCCCAATGGGGTAGACATTGTCCATGATGCGACGCCGGATCTCCTGGTAGGCGATCATCGCGTTGCTGGGCGGGGGCGCCAGCGCGTCCGCCTCGTCTTCGGCGAACCTCGCTGCCTTGAACTCGGAGGAAGTGTCACTCACTTCTGGGCCCGGATATGCCTGCAGATTGCTTCGGACACAGTGGCCGTGCCACCCGTGCCACCGAGGTCACCCGTTCGCGATTCCGCGCTCGCCAATGCATGGTCAACGGCACGCTCGATTGCTTGACCCGCCGCCGCGAAAGCCTCAGCGCCCGGGCGCGTGCCCAGATGACCGAGCAGCGCAGCTGCAGAAAGGATCAGACCGATCGGGTTAGCAACTCCCTTTCCGGCGATATCGGGCGCGGAGCCGTGCCCAGCATTGGCTGCCGCATGGGTGTCGCCGACGTTCAGAGCCGATGCCATACCGAGGCCGCCGGCCAGAGCGTTGACCAGGTTCGAGAGGATGTCGCCGAACATATTCGTCGTGAGGATGACGTCGAAGGCGGCCGGCTTTGTATAGAGTTCGGCCGCAATCGCGTCCACGTCGATTTCTCGAAGCGTAACCTCCGGATAGCGCTCGGCGACCTTGTTGACCTCGCCCATGAACAGACCGTCGGTGACTTGCATCACGTGTCGCTTGCCGACGACGGTGACGTGCTTGCGACGGGTCATGGCGGTCTTGAACGCGACCTCGGCGATGCGCCGCGAAGCTTTCGAGGTGATCAGGCGAAGCGCGATTGCAGAGTCGGGGGTAGGCATGAATTCGCCGTATCCCTGAAAGAGGTTGCGGTCGGCGTAGAAACCTTCGGTATTCTCGCGCACGATGACGCAGTCGAGGCCCGGATGTGCCTTCGGCACGCCGGGGCGCGACCGCGCCGGGCGGATGTTCGCGTAGAGGTCCAGTTGCTTGCGGATCGTGCCGGGGATATTGATACCACCCTCGCTGACCGGCGGATAGAGCGTCATTCCGCCCGGGCCGAGCAGAACGCCGTCAGCCGCGCGTGCCGCCTCTACAACTTCCGGCGGAAGGGTCGTACCGCGTTTCTGGTGGAGCGCCATACCGACCTCGTGGACTTCGAGCGTCAGGTTCAGGCCAAACTTCTTGTCTGCTTCGCGCACGACAGCAAGGGTGGCGTCCATGATTTCCGGGCCAATGTCGTCGCCTGGGAGCACTGCAAGTTTCATCTCTTTTCTTCCTAAACAATTAGACCAATCCGCGTACGACATCACGATCGTGCGCTCGCCAATTTGGATACCGCATTGCATACCGTTGCAGATACGTTGTGCGATACCAACTTGGTTAGATTGTACGTTACAATTCCAAAATACAATCCTAGGGGTTTGTTCCAGGGTCACGTGGCGTCTGGATGATGCGACGCTAGGTTGGGTAAAAATTGATGCGCGGTGGAGGAAGCGCGCTCATCCCAAAACGAATCGTGGCCCCTTTCGGACGACGTGGCACGCAAAAGGAGGAGAAAACGTATGAAACTCAGCGCTCACTTGGGTTTTCAGTTCAACGAGGTTTCATTCCTCGATCGCTTCGAATTGGCGGCCCGCTGCGGCTATCGTGCGGTTGAGTTTCCGTCGCCGTATGGCCATGACCTCGGCGTCTTGAAGAGACTGCTGGACGAGCAGAACCTGCAACTGGTCCAGATAGGCGCGCCGATGGGCAACTCCGCGGCCGGCGAAAAAGGTCTTGCTTCATTCCCGGGGCGCCGCAAGGAATACCGCGACAGCCTTGACATCGCGCGAGACGCGGCCTTGTCGCTCGGCTGTCCCCGTATCCACGTGATGTCCGGAGTCGTGACGGAGGGTGCAGATGCGAACTGGGATGTGTATGTCGAAAATCTTCAGACTGCCGTAGAGGTGTTCGGGAGCGTCGGGATCAAGACGCTAGTCGAGGTTATGAGCCCACAGGAAGTCCCCGGCTATTTCATGTCATCCTTCGATCAAGCCGAGGCGCTGTTCGCGGCGATCCCTGATCGCAATCTTGAATTCCTTTTTGATACTTATCACGCAGCGGCTCTGGTCGATGACTCTCTCGCGTTGCTGGAGCGTTGGTTGCCGCGGGCGGGCCATATCCAGATTTCTGACTTTCCTGGTAGACATGAGCCTGGCACGGGGACGTTGCCATTCCAGCAAATTTTCGCCCAACTGGCGTCCCGTGGATATCAACAGTACGTTGGCTGCGAGTATCGCCCGCTGAACGACACTTTGAGCGGGCTTAGTTACCTTGAACCTTATCTCCATCCCCGATGCGACTAAGGCCTCATCTAGTCGGCATCCGGGCAACCGCGGGGTCCTGTCGGGTGACCGGGGGAAGGGAAGCATATTGTTTATTATTGCGATGTGGTACATTGTGTATCGCTGACTACGTGTCATGACCCTCCGGTGTTCCTTGCCATCTGACCACTGGGACACTCGCACCGACGCCAGTTCCTTGCGGGATTGGCGTCCCCCATGCATCGGCGTTTCGTCCCGATGCATTTTGCTTATGACTCGACGCCATGTGCCGATGCGCTGCGGACAGCCGTCGGTCAAACGTTAGTGCGACTTCAGAGGAGGTCGGCAAAGGCAAAATTGCTGAAGCAAAGTGGCTTACCTCGGCCAGCATGGGCGAGGTAGGTCGCGCACAAGGTCCGGATCTCGATGGTCACCAGCACGATCTGTATCGTCGCGAAAAGATCCGTAAAGACTGGATTTCTTCCAGGGGGGCAAGTCATGATCGAGTTTTCGTCATTTGGAGAGGTTGTCAATTGGGTTGCCCTCGTCGCCAGTGACGCTGCACCCAAGGGAGCCTTGGGAGAGGCCGGCAAAGACGCCTGCAAAAGGTTGGAAGACATCGTTGCCGGAGACGCAACCATCGCGCCACGTAGGGGCAATCAGGCGTCAGCCACTGCCTTAGATGCTCGACCGCTTTTCGAACAGCATCTTGCGGCCGGCCTGACGAATTTTTTGCTCCAGATTCTTATCGAGGCACGTGACGATAGCCTCGTCGGAGTCAAGGCGGATGATTTGTGGGCAGCCAAAACGCGATTGATTGAGCTGATGGCTTCTTCTGCGAACTAAGGTGGGAGCCGTCAAGCTCTACGATTGGGCCGACTTTAAGGAGTCTAGGTCGTTTCCGTTTGCTGAGTTGTAATGGTACCTCGGCAGGAATCCTAAACGTAACATAAGATAGCGCTTTTTTGGCCATGTTCGGCACCTTGTGCGCCGTCGTAACGCAAGGCGCGCGACAGCAGCGCCGTTTTGCTGACAGGCACGGGTGGAAGAATCCGCGGAACTGCTCGCTGATATCAGGGCCAAGCGCCATTGACGACGATTTCAAGGGGATCCCGGGATTCGTAGTCGTGAAGGTTCATTTCACGCGCTCACCGCGCCCCCCCCAACGTAGCCAATTGCCGGACCGTGTCGGCGGACGATGCACACGTCTCTGCCCAGCAATATAGAGCGAACCCACATTCCGTGGATCGATCGTCATCGGCTTTGCCCTTGCAAGAAAACATTGCATGTAGGACGACGATATTTTCAGAAAATCCTTACTGACCGTCCCATATGTGAATGGGTAGACTTGGATTGCCGAACGACACTGTGAGAGGGCGCGTTAAGTCTTAAATTGAGATGCTTTCGTGTCCGGTCGCAATCGGTGATTATCCCCTTTGCGCGTCATGTCCACCCGCATGACGCGCCTTTTCCGGTTGGTTTTTTCTACACGCCGCTCGATTCTTTGTCGCAGACGCAGTCGGCCCCAACCTTCCGGTAACGGAGGGCGACCATATAGGCTGAAGCGGCGACGTTCGCTGATTTGCGTTGTGTCTGACACGTCGGCAGCTATCCCCAGATAAACAGAAACAGGAGCAGTGTTTGCGTCTGATTGGACAGGCGCTCTGGGCCGGATTTTGCTTTATGGATGAAACACGCCCCGATGTGATCACCAATCCGAGTCGTACGATGCGGTGGTCACATGCTCAAAGGCGAGTCCCATCTTGGTCCCGCTCCCTTCCTTCATTGTCGAAACTGCAAGCTCGCCACGATGCGTCGTCAGGAACGCGCAATCTCTGCAAGGAACGTTACAAGGTAGTGGGCGTCCAGCCATCCCGAAACGTGCTTTGACGCCTCGATGCGCTGGATCTCTTTCTGCCCTTTATCGGTCAGGATAGCGAGCTTCTGATCGAATGAAATGCATGAGCACCGTGATCACATCGAGCGATCGTTGTTGACGCTGGACTCAACAGAGGAAGAGGCAGACCTCGAAGCAGTCATTCCTCGTTGAGTCGCGAACAGTCTCCGTGCTCTGCTGTCGCCGAACCCTGAGGAGTCACGCTGAAGGTTCGCCAAACTTTACAGGCCACGACCGGGAGAAAGGTCGAGCGCATCTTCCTCTATCGGAACGCGAGCTTAGTGCTGCCGCTTGTGGCCTCGCTGAGGCTGATGCGTCGAGCCGCAAAACCGGGGCGGGGAGTCGTGCGTGTGCATCCAATGCCTTGAAGGTGCCCGCTCGCCGCCGCGAAAGGGGCGCGAGATCAGGTAATCGGGTAGTCGACGCCTCTGCGGCCACGGGGAGTTTCAACGCTGCACAGGATGCTGCCTGATGGCGACCATCAAGTCAGTGGGCCTTCGCCGCCGATCTGCGACCCTTGGCATGCACGCCAAACGCCGTAGCTGCAAACATCGCGCCCAGCGCACACACAGTGGTCCAGCCAGCCAGATCCCATGCGAGGCTCGCTGCCGCGGAACCGACAGCACCACCCAAAAACATGCCGCCCATCAGAATCGCGTTCAGGCGGTTACGGGCTTCGGGGCGAAGCGCCTGGATGACGTGCTGGTTCGAGACCTGCGAGCCCTGTGCGCCGAAATCGAGCAGGACAACACCCGCGACCAGCCCAGCGACCATGCCCCAGACACCAAAGACCACCCAGGACGCAATCATAGTGACGCTGGCAAGTCCGATCACGAAGTGGGGACCTCTTCGGTCCGCAATTCGTCCGGCTATCGGCGCGAAAAGTACGCCTACAGCGCCGATGATGCCGAACAGACCGGCTACGTCCGCGCCGAGATGATATCGGCTGGCAAGTTGCAGTGCGAGAGTGGTCCACAGTACGCTGAACGAACCGAACACGCACGCCTGAACCATCGTCGCCGTTCGCAGTTGTGGTTCTTCACGCCACAGCGCAGCCAGCGACCTGAGAAGTTCACCATAGCTTGCCTGCGTCTTCGGTGGGCTCTTGGGAAGCGTAACGGCGAGCACGAGGCCCGCGAGTATGGCCATCAGCACGCCGAGCCAGAACATGGCTCGCCAGCCGAAATGTACAGCAACCGCGCCGGCAAGGGCCCGACCAAACAGGATGCCGCAGAGAAGCCCGCTCATCACGGTGCCAATGGTGGCTCCGCGGCGCTCCGGCGAGGCCAATGCTGCCGCAAACGGCAGGATCTGCTGCGCAACGCTCGATGAAATTCCCACAAGCGCGGACGCAAACACGAGTGACCACGCGTCAGGAGAGAGCGCAACCGCCGCGAGCGATAGCGCGAGTGCCACGAACTGGATGACGATGAGGCGTCGTCGCTCAATACGATCGCCAAGCGGCACGAGAAGCAGCAACCCTAGCGCGTAGCCGAGTTGAGTCGTCGTCGGCACAAATCCCGTCAGCGCCCGCTGGTGGGGGAAAGTGCTTTCAATAATGCCGAGCATCGGCTGGTTGTAGTAGATATTGGCGACTGCCATGCCGCAGGTAATCGCCATGATCAACGTCAGTCCAAGACTGATAGACGCAACGGGAGTTCCGTTCGCCGTAGCCTCCGGACGCTCACAGGAAGCTGTGTCCACGATAGAAACCTTGTCCAATGTTCACTCCATTTTTTCTAAACTGCGGAGCGATGCCCGTTACTCAAGTTCGCCGACGACGCCGGACACCTCGAACAGGTTGGCCGTGTCGCCAGTATGCAAAAAGGCGACGTTGCTGTCGGGCGCTACCTTCCCGCTGCGAATGTGCTCGAGCAGACCGGCAAAGCCCTTTCCGGTGTAGACCGGGCCAAGAAACACCCCCTCTGCTTTTGCCAGTTCCTTGATTGCAGCGGTGGCCTCCGGTGACGGAACCGCGTAATTGTCGCCAATGAAACGGTTGTCGACTTCGATTTCGCAGAGAATGGCCTGATCGGACGGCGGCTCGATCGAGAATGTCCGGAAGATGTGCTTCACGCGTTCAGCAATGATGGCCTCGTTGATCCAGAAGTCGGGCTGATAGTGCGAAATGGAAATCGAACGAAACTTGACCGGATGGCCCGTCAACAGCTTGGCGGCGAGCATGCCGGGCAAGGCAGTCCCCGTGCCGGTTGTGTGATAGATGTAGTCGAGTTCGACACCTGCGTCGCGGGCCTGCTCGATCATTTCCATGAACGTGCGGACATGCGCGGCAAATCCGGTGGGATACGCTCCGCCCGTCGGAACGATCATCACCTTCCGGCCCTGCGCCTCGAGTTCGACCTTGCGCGCGTTCATTGCGTTCAGCACACGCTCCTTGTCGTCTGGACGGTTCACGTACGCGCTCCCAGGCGCGACCAGGTAGTGCGTTTCCACATCCATCAGCTTGTCGAGCAGCAGGTTGCCCCGGTAGTCAGTCAACTTGCCGTGCTGCGCTTCGTCGCGCGTAAGGAACAGGATGGGCGTCAGGCCAGCGACCCTGGCAGCTGTTGCGAACTGCATCCCTGAATTCGTGAGATACGCGCCTTGCGTGATGATCGTGTCGACTCCGTCCTGGAGCGCCTGTCCGATAATGAGTTCGGCCACGCGCATCTTGCTGCCACTAAGCGAGCCCGGACCGGCCATGTCCTCACGTTTCATAAAGAGATTGATCCCGTGGGTGCGGGACATGTTCTCCAGCTTGTGGAACGGTGTTGGATAAAAGCCGATCCTCTTTCTCGGCAGCTTGCCGAGTAGATCATCCAGTTCAAAGAGTTGCATACGGTGCTCCCGTTAGCCTGCGTGATGAAAATCTGATTCCAGATGCGTGCCGATCCCTGCGGCACCGGCACGCCATGCTGACGACTCAGGAAATCTGCTCTACGTCATTTATCTGCCTCAGGTAGGCCTGACCCTTCTCGTGGTCATACTGACCTTCCCATTTCGCGATGACCAGCGTTGCCAGCGCATTGCCGACGACGTTCAATGCTGTACGCCCCATATCCATGAAGCGATCAATTCCCGCGATCAGCGCTAGCCCCTGGAGAGGCAGCCCAGCGCTGGACAAGGTGGCGAGGAGAATGACGAACATGAATCCAGGTACACCTGCCGCGCCCTTCGACGTGACGACCATCGTCAGGACCAAAACGATTTGCTCCTGTATGCCGAGATGAATCCCGTAAAGCTGCGCTACGAAAAGCGTACCGATGCCCAGATAGACGGAGGCGCCGTCGAGATTGAAGACGTAACCCGTCGGAATGACGAACGTGGTGATGGCCTTCGGAGAGCCGAAGTCCTCCATTTTCTTCATCAGTTGGGGCAGAACGGTCGCCGAGCTGCAGGTGGTGAAAGCGATAAGCAGCTCGCTCTTGATGATGCGCAGAAGCGTAAAGATGTTGAAGCCAAAAGCGCGGGCCGTGATTCCGAGAATGACGACCGTAAAGGCGATGATGGCCGCGTAGGCAACACCCAGCAGCTTGAGCAGCGGCAGCAACGAAGCGAAACCGAAGTTCGCAACCGTGACGGCGATCAGCGCGGCCACGCCAACAGGTGCATATCGCATCACCATGCCGGTGACCTTGAACATGGCGTCCGAGATGCCTCGAAGCGTATCGACGACGGGTTGCCGGAGTTCCTTCGGTACGCCCTGAAGTGCCAGACCGAAGAGCACGGAAAAGACCAGCACCGGAAGCAGATCCCCGCGCGCCATGGACGCGAGAATGTTCTCGGGTACGATCCCTAGAATCAGATGCATGAATCCATGATGTTCGCCGGCTAGCGCAGCTGAGTGCTGGATGCTGGAAATATCGGCATGACCGAGTTGCGATATGTCGGTGCCGACTCCGGGTTGCAATATGTTGCCGAAAGCCAGTCCGACAACGATGGCGATCGTCGTGATGACCTCGAAGTAGACGATCGTCTTGAATCCAATACGTCCCAACGACTTCCCGTCTCCTACCCCTGCGATACCGACGACCATGCTCGTGAAAACGATTGGCACGACTACCATCTTGATCAGCTTGATGAACAGATCGCCGGCAGGCTGAATATAGTTGCTGACGGCCGCGCTTCGAACGTCCGGATACTTGCTCAGGGCGACGCCGACCAGAATGCCTACAACCATGCCTATGACGATTTGCCAGGCTAGTCCGATACGCAGAGAGCTTCGCGTCGACGGCGCGCGGGCCTTTTGTGCTGAGATGTTCATGTGTCTCCTATTTGCATATTTTTGCGGTCGTGGCGCACTCGGCTGGTTTGGAGGAGCGCCAGCGCGCAGGCGAGAGATCGTTGCGCGGTTAAGCCAAATATAGGAGTCATAGGTGTTGCGGGCCAGTGCTCATTTATCATCGGGCCGTTGCGCAAATAGCAACATAAGAAGCTCGTTGCACGGCGCTTGGCGCCTCCATACCTGCAAACTGCGACCAGCCCTTATTCGGGCGTCTATGCGGCTTCTCCGGCGCAAGTTGCTGATAGCGCTGCAGCGACAACCATTGCTTACTGCGAGCTACGGCGAGTCGTTTCAGAATCTAATTTCTGTTAGTCTCATGCAAATGTAGCAACGACATAACTGGCAGAAAGTAAGGATTTACATGAGGCATCTGCAGATTTACCAGTTCATCGCAGAAGTCGCGCGGCGAGGGTCCATCCGCAAAACAGCCGATCACCTTCACATCACGCCATCTGCGTTGACGAGAAAGATCCAGGATTTCGAGGAGGAGCTTGGGACGCCTGTCTTTGAGAGGTTGCCGCAAGGCATGCGCTTGAATGCAGCCGGGGAACTTCTGCTTCGCCACATCCGGGATCAGAGTGCCGACTTCGAACGCCTACAGGCCCAGTTGTCTGAGCTTGCCGGTATCCGGCGAGGGCACGTCACTCTGGCGTGCTCCCAGGCGTTCATCGATAGCGTATTGCCAGACGAAATAGCAACGTATCGGCAACAGTTTCCGCAGGTGTCGTTCTCGCTGGACGTTCGCGACAACTTGCTGGGTGTCAATGCATTGGCAAACTACGAAGCGGATCTCGCGCTTCTCATCGACCCTCCGCCGTCAGCAGATGTGCGGGAGCTGCTCGTCAAACATCAGCCACTTTGTGCGGTCGTCAACAAGGCCCACCCACTGGCTCAGACGGATTCGGTTCGCCTTCGAGACTGCTTCAAGTATCCGGTCGCAATGCCTAGTCAATTGCTCGCAATACGGACACTGCTGGACGAGGCGACGTGGCGGTTACAGCTCCAGCCCGAGATCGCCGTGGAGTCGGATTCTCTCGAATTCCTTCGCAGTTTCGTCGTACGCGAATCGGCCGTCACCTTTCTCCCACTTAGCGGTGTTCCGCGTGCCGATGAGCGAATTTGTGGCAGGCCGATCAGCACGCAGGATCTTGATCACTTGCGGGTGGTTCTAGGCCAGCTTAAAGGTAGAACACTTTCCATTGCGGCCGAAAAATTTGCCGAGCAGCTAAATAAACACCTTCCGGATTCACGGTAGGCTTCTATCGGCTCGGGGGGCCATCCACTGAGGCGCGTCCTCCGCGGGCGGCGGCCTCCATGTCTTGTTCCCAAGTCAGCCTCCTGAGGCGAGCTCTACCCGAAGCCAGATGAAACGTCGCATCTAGCGAAGGACGGCTCTGCCACCTCCACGCAATCCGAAGTTGCTTGCTCGAGTCGATACCTGCGCGATTGCATCATCGAACGCGTGATGGTTGATCCTCTGCCGCTCGACAACGGCTGACGACTACGCCGCACGCACGCTTTGGCACTTGACTCGACTGAGGACGAGGTCGACCTCGAAGCGATTTTCTCGCGTTAGGCGAGTCGGGACTGGAGTCGCGCCGCGCGAACGGCAAGTCGAGGGCAGAGCCAACCAATATCACGCAGCTGGCATGAGAGGCGCCTGATGTTTGCTTCCAGGGTCCATCATGTCTCCGCAACCCTTCGGCAGGCGACGCACTCAAAGTGCGTGTTATCGGGAGCAAGCACTGAGTGCATCGACGAGTGCATCCCGATAGCGGGGCGAGCTCATCAATGTTTCGCGGTCAACGCCTTGTTCGCGTGCAAATGCCGTCAGGCACATGCGACTAGTTGCAGACGTGGCTTTCGGGCTAATCATAGCCAGGAATACAAGAAATCCGAGAATGATGACGCTCAACGCTCGGCACAGAGACCGTACTCGAGCGCCATTTTGACTGCAGTTTTCCAAAAGGTAGTTCATCGCTAGCTTTTCAACTAGCATAAGGATTACTACTTATATAGCGATATGGTAGGTCGCATAGGGGATAGCTCTATGCGCCTGATCCGTCGCCGGTACTTTTCGGCCACGCGCAGCAATCGATGTCCGCCGTCGGGCCACGTAAGTCCGCGACGAATCAGTTTCTTGTCGGAACAGAGCGACTGGAAGGGAGTGTCCGTATAGATTCCGAACTCGACGTAATTCGCAACGATCTGGGAGGCGAGACGTGTGACTGCAATTCGCACGGGCCGACCCAAGCCGAATCTGGTGTCGCTATACCCAGTCTGGTGTGCAAAATGAGAGCCGGCAAGTCTCCGTCGTGTTTGGAAGTCAGCTGATTTTCGGAAGTGCACCATGTGGTCATTTACTGAGTTTCTTTGCGCATGAAAAGAGGAAGCGTAGCCGCGAGGGCAGCGGACAGTGCCAGCATGGCGGCCATAGCCCAGATTCCAGCCGAGAACGTACCTGTCGACTGTTTGAGGGCGCCGACAAGATACGGTCCAGCAAAGCCGCCGAGCGTGCCGATCGAGTTGATAAATGCCAGGCCACCGGCCGCGGCGATGCCCGTGAGGAACCGCGTGGGAATGGTCCAAAATATCGCTCGAGCTGAGCTGACGGCAACGACGGCAAGGGTCAGGCCGGCGAGCTCGACCACGATACCCTGCGACAGCGCAGACAGTACGAGCCCGAGCCCGCCAGAAAGGCAGGTTGCGACCAAATGAAATACACGGCGGCCGCGACGGTCAACGGCCCGAGCCCAGAGCAGCATGCCGACTACAGACGCGACATAGGGAATGGTCGAGAGCAGGCCTACATTCATCAAGCTATAACCGTGTCCCTTCAGAATCAGCGGTAACCAGATGCCGACGCCGTACGAGCCCAGAACGAAGCCGAACTGAATCGCAGCAAGAAGAAGCACACGGCCATCCTTGAGCGCGGAAAACAGCGCTTTCTTCGGCTTTTGCCGGGGCTCGTCGGCGAGCATCTCGACAAGCGCCGAGCGCTCGTCATCCGTGAGCCAGTACGCATCCTTCGGCTCGTCGCGAAGGAAGCCCAGCACGGCGAACCCAATCAGGACAGCGGGAAGTCCCTGCACCAGAAACATCCACTGCCAGCCGTGCAGTCCACCGAGACCATTGAGTTGCAGCAGGAAGGTGGACATCGGGCCGCCGAGAATCGACGAGAGCGGCACGCCCAGCGTAAAAAGTGCGAGGACGCGCACGCGGTATTGCGCGGGGAACCAGCATGCGAGAAAGAACGTCACGCCTGGGAAAAAACCTGCTTCGGCAACGCCAAGAAGAAGCCTCAAAACGTAGAAGCTCGTGGGGCCCTGAACGAGCGCTGTAGCCGCGGAGGCGAGGCCCCACGTAATCATGATGCGCGCGAGCCACCGTCGAGCACCGTATCTGTATAGCGCGAGGTTGCTCGGAATTTCGCAAAGACAGTAGCCCGCGAAGAGCACGCCGGCGCCCCAGCCGAACTGCGCAGGCGTTAGCCCGATATCTTTGTTCATCGTCAGCGCGGCGAAGCCCACGCTGGTTCGATCGATGTAGTTAAAGATGAAGGCGAGCGTGAGCAGCGGGAGCAGCCGCCAGGCATTCTTTCGCAGTGCCTGTTGGCGTATTGCCTCATTGCCCGGGCGTTCTGCCGATTGCTCGTCCATTGTCAGCGATTCGGAGTGCATATTGAATCCTTCGATGATGCCTTCGTAATGTCACGCGTATGCGTGCCATGCGACGGTGTCTTGGGGAGACCCCGCGAAAATTGCCATTGGCATCGTGGCCTTCATCGAGCGTCTCCTGTCTTTGTTATGTGCGTCCGGCGAAGGGGCTGCCTTCACCGGCGTGATAGACGTCAGCCCTTCTGGATTGCCTCCGCAACCTTCAGGCCAAACGCCTTGCAGCCCATCTTGCCGCCGAGGTCAGCGGTGCGGGTTTCCGGGTTTGCCAGAACCGCATCGACGGCCTTATCGATGGCGTCTGCGGCCGCGATGAAGTTGGGCTTCTGGCGATGCTCGCCGATCCAGCGCATCAGCATGCTGACTGAGAGAATCATCGACGTCGGATTGGCCTTGTCCTGGTTCTGTATGTCCGGGGCCGAGCCGTGCTGCGCCTGCGCGCAACAGAGGTCGTCGCCCGCCATGACGGAGCCGCCGAGACCGAGGCTGCCAGAAAGCTCTGCGGCGAGGTCGCTGATGATGTCGCCGTAGAAGTTCGTCGCCACCAGTACGTCGAATTTCTCCGGCGAGCGTACGAGGTGGGCCGTCGAGGCATCGACGAGCAGGTCGTTCAGCTCGACTTCAGGGAACTCCCTGGCCACGTTGCGCACGCACTCGAGGAACAGGCCATCGGTCATGTGAAAGCTGTTCGCCTTGTGGATGGCTGTCACTTTCTTTTTGCGCTTCATGGCGAGCTCGAAAGCGCGGCGCGCGATGCGCTCGCTGCAATGGCGCGTGATCTTGCGCACCGAAAGGGCCATGTCCTTCGAGGGCATCATTTCGCCCCATCCCAGCGCCATGTTACGGTCCGGATAGAAACCTTCGGTCGCCTCACGCATGATCACGAGGTCCATGCTCTTGCCTTCGCGCATGTTCGACGTAAGAAACGGACGCGTGCGCGAAGGGCGGACATTGGCGTACAGGTCAAGCTCGCAACGGAACGCGGCGGAAACGTTGCGGCCACCTTTCTCGGGCGCTGGGTAATCGGCGTGTGAGACGGTGCCGAGAATCAGACCATCGTACGTGGGTGCTTTTTCCAGTACTTCTGGGCGCAGAGTCGTGCCGTGCTTTTCGAGGCTCGCGAAGCCGATGTCTTCGTAATCGTATTGCAGGCCAAGATCAAAGATCTGGTCGGCCTTGCCAAGCACGTCGATGGATGCGGCGATGATTTCCGGGCCAATGCCGTCGCCGGGACAAACGAGGATACGCATGATGATTTGCTCAGTTTAATTCGAAGAGGTCTGGTGCTCGGCCGACACGGGCCGCGTCTCGCCGCTGTCGGCGAGCGTGCGCGTCGCGTCCTGGCGCGCGTAGATCCAAAGAATCTTCATCGGCTCGGTTTCCGAGAGGTTGCGGAAGCGGTGCGGCACATTCGGCGGAATGAACGTCGTGTCGAGCGGCTTGAGTTCATATTCCAGACCGTCGATGTCGAGAATCGCGTGGCCTTCGACGAGTACCACGCTTTCCTGGCAGTTGTGGCTGTGGAACGGGATCTTCACGCCGGGCGCAAACGAGGTGTAGCCGGTGATGAAGCTATCCGAGCCCGTCGACTTGCCGACGAGCGGCGTCGTGCTGGCGCCACCGCCACGGTCGTAAGTCGGCAGCTGGTCGGGTTTCAGGAGGGCAGCGCCCGAGGGGGTCTTGATGGTCATGTGTGCTCCATTGAGGACAGTCGTGGGCGCCGAATCAGGCGGCAGGGCCAATCCAGACGGTCTTGACGTTGGTGAATTCGCGAATGCCGGCTGCGCCCAGTTCCCGGCCATAGCCCGATTGCTTGATGCCGCCGAAGGGCAGGCGAGCATCCGAAGCGACGGGACCGTTGACGAACACAGCCCCCGCTTCGATTTGACGAACGAGCGTTTTTGCTTGCTGGGGATCGCTCGTCCACAGCGCAGCGCCCAGACCAAATTCCGTTGCGTTTGCCAGTGCCACCGCTTCGTCTTTGGTGGCGACACGCAGAATGGCCGCGACAGGACCGAACGTTTCTTCAACCGCAGCAGCCATATTCGGCGCGACACGGTCCAGCACGGTCGGCGCGTAGAAGAAGCCGGGACCCGGGACGGGTTGGCCACCGGCCTTCAGGACCGCACCTGCTTCGAGCGTACGCTCGACCTGGCGGTGCAGTTCGTCGCGCAGGTTGCTGCGCGCCATCGGGCCAATCGTCGTATCGCGTTGCGTGGGGTCGCCGACCTTGAGTTTCGCCACGCCTTCGCAGAAGAGGTCGACAAAGCGGTCCGCGACCTTCTCGTCGACGATGAAGCGCTTCGGCGAAACGCAGCTTTGGCCCGCATTCGAGAAGCGTGCCTTCACGGCGGCTTTTGCGGCGGCCTCGACGTCGGCGTCGGCCAGTACGATGAACGGGTCCGAACCACCCAGTTCGAGCACCTGCTTCTTCATGGCGCGGCCAGCCTGCGAGGCGACCAGCTTGCCCACAGCAGTCGAGCCGGTCAGCGTGACGGCGGCGATGCGTGCGTCTTCGATGAGCGCGGCGACGTTTTCGGGCTCGATGAGCATCGATGTCATGAGACCGTGCGGCACTTCCGCTTCGGCGAAAACCGAGTTGATGACGAGCGCGCATTGGGGCACGTTACCGGCGTGCTTGAGAATCGCACCGTTGCCGGCGCACAGTGCGGGTGCAGCGAAGCGGATGAACTGCCACAGCGGGTAGTTCCACGGCATGATGGCCAGCACCACGCCCAGCGGGTCGTACGCGATGTAGCTTTCGCTCGCGTTGCTCGAAACCGTCTCGTCATTCAGGTACTTTCCGGCGCTCTCCGCGTAGAAGCGGCACGTCCACGCCGACTTCTCGACTTCGGCTTCCGCTTCCGCGATGGGCTTGCCCATTTCCAGCGTAATCAGCGCTGCGATTTCCGCTTTGCGGCGTTGCAGAACTTCAGCAATGCGCGCGACCGCTGCTGTGCGGACATTGAGCGGCTGCTTTGCCCACGCGCGTTGTGCGACTTGGGCATCTGCGAGCGCCTGTTCGACGCGCTCAGGGGTATCCGGGTTGAAGGTTGCTACGACTTCTTCAGTGGCAGGGTTCAGGGTGCGAAACATGCAGGAATCCTTGATTTTGTGAATCGGGTTCAGCTCGCCTGTGCGGCGAAACCATAAAGTCGGGCAGGGTTGTCGACCAGAATCTGTTGGCGCACGGAGTTCGTCTCGGCCCATGAAAGTACGTTGTTCAGCGCTCGGCCGGCGTCTTCCTTGCGAAACGGTTCGACTCGCGTGAGGTCGCCGTCGCGATGGCTTGCGCTGCCCGTGTGGGGCCAGTCGGACGCCCAGAGCATGCGGTCCGGCCGCGCGCTAATGAGCTGCTGTGCGAACGGGGCAATATCAGCAAAGTCGGGGCCTTGCGCTGATGCGCGATACGGCGCCGAGAGCTTCACGTAGACGTTTCCGTCCTTCACGAGCTGAAGCACCGTATCGAATGCATCCTGTTGCTCAGGCTGTCTCGCGACGCGCACACCCGCGAAGTGATCGAGGATGACGGAGACGGGAAGGGTAGCAATCGTCGGCGCCATGGCTGCGACGACGTCGACATCTGCGTAAATCTGGATCGACCAGCCCAGCGGCGCCACCGTTTGGGCCGCGTGCTTGAGCTGCGCGAGGGCGACCGTATGGTCGCGCTGGCCCTTCACCTCGAGATTCAGGCGCACTCCGCGCACCCCGTGGTCATTCAATGAGCGCAGCTCTGAATCGGTGATGACCTGCGGGTCGATGACGGCGACGCCACGCGCGCGGTACGTCCCCAGCTCTTTCAGGGCAGCGAGAAGTGCCGAGTTATCGGTGCCGTACACACTCGGCTGCACGACGACGACGCGCTCGATTCCAAGACGCCCTTCAAAGCCAAGCAGGTCGGACACGACCGCGCGGCCTGGCGTGTACGAGCGGCCGGCCGCGAAGGGATACCGCTCGGCATCGAAGATGTGGACGTGGCAATCGCAGCTTCCGGACGGCAAGGTCGAAGCCGGCAGGCTGGGGACATCGAGCGGAGATGTGGCGGGCGACGAGGCGGTGCCGCCAAACGCGGAGGCGCCAGAACACGCGCTGGACAGTGCAAGGCCACCCATTGCTGCAAGGCTCGCGCCGAGAAGGTTCCTGCGATACATGTTTCTCCCTGGGCGTAGAAGCTGGATTGGTTGGTATTTTATGCTTGCGATAAACCATGTAAAGGGTTTTTTGTTGTTCTGAAAGACCATCAAGGGTAAACGACGACAAATCCTTTCCTCAGTGAAAATCGCGATATATTGGCGAGAATTGGCTGTTCATCAATGTCGGGGCGATCAGATGAAGCGTAAGGAGGCTGGAAAATATCGGGTCTATAGATAACCAAAAAACCATTAGGCAAATATGATAGGATTAGCGAAAATTCCATCATTCCGACCTGCCATGCCCCGCGCTCTAGCCGACGTACTCGCGGCGAACATTCACCAGCACATCGCCAGGTCCGGTATCGCTCCCGGAACACGGCTACCGGAGCGCACGCTCGCCGAGCAATTCAACGTGTCGCGCTCGCCCGTGCGTGAGGCGCTCAGGCGTCTCGCCGCGCAGGCCGTGGTGGCGGCGCATCCGGACGGCGGGTACGCAGTGGCGGAAGGCGTAGGCGCCACCAGTGAGGCCGAGACGATCGAGGTCGAGAGCGTCGATGCCAGCGAAGAAACTTATCTGGCTATCGCTGAAGATCGGCTCGCGGGGAAGCTCGAAGACCGTGTCACGGAAAACGAGCTGATGCGGCGATACGGCATCACGCGTGCACAGCTCAACGCAGTGCTGCGTCGGATGGTGCAGGAGGGGTGGATCGAGCGGCGGCCAGGGCACGGCTGGCAGTTCCAGTCGGTTTTGACGTCTTCGGAGACATATCGACAAGGCTACCGGTACCGGCTACTGATCGAGGCAGCGGGCATCATGGAGCCGACTTTCAAGCTCGATCGCGAGGCGCTATTGCGTTGCCGGACCGAGCAGGAAGCCCTCGTCAATGGCGGCGTCAGAACGGCGTCGCCGGCAGCACTTTTCGATGCGAACAGCCGGTTGCACGAGACCATCGCGGCGTGCTCAGGCAACGTCTTCATCCTTGACGGACTGCGTCGGCTAGACAGGCTGCGCAGGCTGATGGAGTACCGGAAAGCAGTCGACCGGGACCAGGCAGGGCGCCGCTGCCGTGAACACCTCACTTTGATAGACCTGCTTCTATCCGGTCAGCGCGAAGCGGCCGCCGATTTCATGAAGTTGCATCTGCACAGCGCTGTGCGGGAGAAAACGTCGGACTAATAGCGCGGCACGGTTGCCCGACGCTCGGACTGCCGTCAATTTACTAGTATTCGTAAATTTGACATAAAAGAAATGATCACATTTTTGATTCGTCATCCTCTTCTTTTGAAGGGGAGCCTGCACCGGCTACCGAGCTCCGGGCACATCAGGCCTGTAGCGTGTTCCCATGGAAGCCGCCGTGTGGAAATGTCCTCATCGAACGCCTCGATCACGGATGGCGTGTCGCCTTCCCGCTCGTCAGGCGGCGCAAGACGCTCGGCGCCAATTAGAATCTGCTCGCAGTCTCTGTAAAATATCGGCATCCGTTCGCCAGTTTCTGCGCACCTCTTGCGGCTTCCTCGGGTTGCATGTTGCCGCACCTGCGACGAACAGTGTCGGCACAGACGGCAACCGGCCCCCAACCTCGCAGCAATCGCAGGAAGAAACTTTACAGCGGGCACAACATGGCGCACGACCGATGCAAACAATGTGGCAGCCAAATGCCGCCCTGGGACACCATCCAGTGCGGCTACGGTGATGGCAGCTATGAGTTGCTCTGCATGCGGTGCTTCAATTCGAAGATCGCCGAGACCGCCGGATTCACCGATTTTGAGAACGTCCGGCTTGCCCCCATCCAGATGATCGACTGCCAGGGGGAGTCCCACCAGTTCCATTTCCAGCTCCGCCTCCTGGGCGACCGGATTGCCCTGGATGCCTTTGAGCTGCGCGGAGAAATTCCAGCTGGCTACCGGTTCCAGCTGATCGGTGAGGCCGACGACGATGTGGTCGTGCTGCTCGGGCGACTCGTCGAAAAGATTCGCCGCGCGCTGTCGGTCAGGCACATCGATTTTCATGAGTGCCAGATCATTGGCAGCACGGTGCGTGGGCGTATCGAATGGGACGAATCGCAGCCCGGACGCCTGCCACTCGTGGTGGTCGACGGGAAGGATGTCTCATGGGACGAACTTGGACAAATGCTCATGTGCATGGAAGGGTGCCAGTTCCGGCTCGAGATCGCTGACCCGAGCGAGGAGCTTTGAGTCGCGGCGCCGGAGTGTCATGGCGAGCTGCCGTCCCTAGCTCTCGGGCGGTTTGCAAACTGGGTCGCCCGAACGTTACACCGCTATCGGAGGAAAATCATGGTCGCACTCTGGCACGACGATCTTTCCATGGACTTTGCCTTCGTCAGTTACGCGGCGCCAATGGAGCATAACGCGTATGTCTCGCTCGATACGGGCAAGGTCTGGTGGACTTCCGATTCCAGCGACGCGTTTGACGAAGAGATTCCCGACGACCTTGAAACTTCCGATCGCTACCTTGCGATCCCGCACAAGAACGAGCTTGATCTGGGAAGACGTCTCGCCTTGCGCTTTGTCGCACAGGAGTTACCTGCGTGTTACGACCAGGCCGAAGGACTTTTCCGGCGGCAAGGGGCGTATGCGCGTTTCAAGGATTTGCTGGAACGTGAGGGCGTTCTCGAGCGCTGGTATGCGTTCGAAGCCGATGCTGTCGAAAGTGCGCTGAAGCAATGGTGTGCGGAAAACGGACTTGAGTTTCTTGAGGCTTGACGGACGCTTTCAGCTTTCGCAACGCCACGGTCTCCGTTGGTCAAACGTGGACTTGTTCCGAGGTCACGTCCGGTGCCTCCTGGGCCGCGCGATCAGCTATGGATCATGCGAAGATCCGTGACTCCACATCGCCAGGAGCGATCGCACATGAGGTCTGGTATCGCGTGAAGAGGACCTTTATTCCCACGGGAGAGCAGCAGGCCGTGCTGGAGGCGGCGCGTGGCGCCGCGGACCTGAAGATCAAGGCATTCGCAGGCGCGGGCAAGACCTCCACACTCCAGCTCGTGGCCGAGCAGTTCGGCCAGCGGCGTGGCACGTACCTCGCGTTCAACCGGGAAATCGCGGCAAGCGCCGCCCGGCGCTTGCCACCTCACGTCGGCGCACG
The DNA here is from genome assembly GCF_003268775.1 of Paraburkholderia unamae. Taxonomy (GTDB): domain Bacteria; phylum Pseudomonadota; class Gammaproteobacteria; order Burkholderiales; family Burkholderiaceae; genus Paraburkholderia; species Paraburkholderia unamae. The sequence continues at coordinate 126,506 of NZ_QLSU01000022.1, read as the reverse complement.
GACGATGCATTCGATGGCCTGGGCCTCCGTCAGTCCGTCGCTGCGAAACCGGATGAGCCTTCAGGGCGAGCCTCCGCACGAACTGGCTGCGCGTTACGGGCTTGGCCCGCTGGAAGTGCGGACAGTGATGTGCAAGTCTGTCGAGATCGCCCCGTTCGAGATCGGACGGATGATTGCCGATGGGCTGGACAGATTCTGGCCGGTCCGCTGACATTCAGCCGGCAGCGAAGCACATTGTCGTCGATGAAAAGATCGACGAAGCGGTGACCGGGCCACTGCGCAGCTACCTGCTGCCTTACGTCGAGCGGTTGTGGGAAGAGGGCGCAGCGGCGAGCGCCATTTCGCCTGACGTGCTCCTGAAGCTCTGGGCGCTTTCGGAGCCACGCATTGAAGCCGACTACGTCCTCTTCGATGGGGCGCAGGACAGCGATGGCGTCATGCTGTCGGTTCTCGGCCGGCAGCGCCACGCGCGGATCATCTACGTGGGCGATCCTTACCAGCAGATCTACGAGTGGCGGGGCGCGGTCAATGCGATGGCGCAGATCGACGCGCCCGAATGCGCGCTCACAGAGTCGTTCCGTTTTAGCGTCGCGTTTGCAGCGCTGGCCAGCCGGCTGCTCACGCTGCTCGGTGAGCGCACACCCGTCCGGGGACAGGACGCCATCGGCTCGATCATGGTGGAAGATCCCGCGCTGGCACTGCCGGTTGATGCGATCCTGTGCCGGAAGAACGTCACGGCGATCTGGCAGTTCGCTGCAGGACTCGAGGCGGGACATCGACCGGCGATCCGGATGAGTCCGGCGGAGATCCTCGCCTACGCTGACGGCGCGGACCGGCTGCTGGCCGGACAGCGCGCGTTCCGCCCGGCGGCGTTTTCGCTGTTCGAAACGTGGAGCGACGCACAGGCGTTTGCACGCAGTGCGTTTGGTCAGGATCTGCTGCCGGTTGGGCGGATCGTCGACGAACTGGGTACTGGCTATCTGCGGGTGCTGGCGCAGCGTTCGGCGGGCGCTGGCGCCGCCGACTATGTGATATCGACCGTCCACCGCGCCAAGGGCCTCGAATGGAAGCGGGTCAAGGTGGCCAATGATTTCCGCCTGCGCGGCGTCGACGAGAGCCCGATGCCGGACGACGATGAGCTCCGCCTGCTCTACGTGGCCGTGACCCGGGCGCAGCATGTCCTCGATATCTCGGAGTTGCGCGACGAGCTGCTGCGGCTCTTCAGTCTCCGGTGACAGAACTGGCCAGTCCGGCAGGTGCTCAAACGGGAGTTTCTTGATTCCCGTTTGAGATTACCCTAAAATGGGAGTTATGATGTTCTCATCTGGGAGGCTCACATCATGGCCCTGAATCAACCGTCCGGCCGTCATGCGGCCGCGCGCCCGGCCGCCGCGCATGCCGGCAAGGCATTGGTCGGCTCTGGCCGGTCCGACGCCCACCCTGACGATATCGAAACATTCCTCGTCCAGTTTGACCCGCTCGAGCAGCGCCGGCAGATCCGCGAAGGCATGGAAGCGGCGATCATTGAGCGCGTTGCGAAGGACCTGTTGCACGTGCCGGTGCAGACGCTGCTCGCAAATCTCAATCTGCCGAGTTCGACGATCCTGCGCAAGATGGCGCGCCAGGAGCGCCTGTCGCCATCCGAGTCGGATCGCGTCGCGCGCGTGCTCTACGTGCGGCAGCTCGCGGTCGAGGTGTTCGAGGACCCGGCACTGGCCGCCGAATGGATGCAGCGATTGAATGCGGAGCTGGGCGGGCTCAGTCCGCTCGAAGTGCTCGACTCACAACCGGGCTACGACCGCGTGCGTGAGATTCTGCTGCGCGTCATCCACGGCGTGTCTGCATGAGGCTTTACCGCCTGGCGAAAGAGCGGCGCGGCTATTACCGCGCCGATGACCTGAGCGGCAATGGTGCGGCGATCGCCGGCGGCCGCTGGAACCCGCGCGGCATGCGGGTGCTCTACACGTGCTGTCACGCGTCGACAGCGTTGCTGGAGGCGCTGGTGCACATGGCAGGCTTGTTGCCGGCCGGTGGCTATTTCCTCGTGACACTCGAGGTGCCGGACGCCGTCTACAACGCGGCGTTCGTCCCGGATCTGCCAGATGGCTGGGCAGACCTGACGCGCGAGCCTGCGGCGACAAGGGCGCTTGGCCGGCAATGGCTTGAGGCGGCCGAGCAGCTCGGGATGCGCGTACCGTCGGTCGTCTGTCCAAGTGATTTCAATCTGCTGCTGAACCCGATGCATGAGGAGATGGCGAGCGTCAAGGTCGTCAGTAGCGAGCCCTTTATGCTGGATCCGCGGCTGTTTGGTCAGGCGACGCGATGAGCCCGATGTCGATGACCGGCGCAAGTACGAAACATCCGGGAGCAAACGTCAGGAGCTGAAAGTTCTTGCGGTCCTTTCTTATGCCCCGAAGCGCCTTGGAGACCGCGAAGTATAAGGCGCACGGTCGTTCGAGCATCAAATAAATAGGACTACGTATTAAACGTTGAATCTTGGTACCTATGGCACAGTGTTGCGTGGGGTTGGTTTTTCAGGTTTTGTTGTATTTCAACGGGGAAGGCGGCCGAGTTATCCACAGGATATTGCCTCTTTAACGAGTTCGCCGTTGCGCATCCCAAACCGGGGCTATTGTTGCGTCGAGTATCACGAGGCGACGCAACACGATACTCACCAAGCGCGATCTCCGACAGCCGTCGTGTTGCGCGCGATCTAGCTGGTTTGCGATCTGGGACCCACGCCGAGTTGCCACAGCATATCGATGTTTTTCAGGTACAGGGCAACTTTGTCGGGCGAAGCGTGGATGATCGAATGCCCATCTTCACCAACGCCGGCCACGTGGGCGGTCCACGGGTCTTCCAGACATTGGCACATGTCGCTGATATCGTCGCGATACTGCTGAAGCTTTTCCGGATCCCAATCGCTTTTCAGATCGGACGCCAGGAGAATCGTTAGCGTACCTTTCCGCTCACCGATATACCGCACGGGGGACAGTAGCCCGCCGACGTACAGCATCATGACGGCGTCGATCACGCGATCGTCGTGATCTTCATCCCAGATGACCGCGAAGTCGAGGAAGGCGCACCGGTCGATTCGGTTCAGGAACTCGTCGTGCCACACAGGCGCCCGAAGCACGGAGTAGTGAGTTCCCCGTCCGAGCTTGCCGATCGGATGGGTTTCATCGTGCAGGGTCTGGAAGAAGTGGCAATAAGACATCAAACGCTCCTTTCGGGAGAGAGGCGGCTTCCGCCGCGGAACCTCAGCCATTTCGTAGCTGGGGTGTCGAGCAAACACTATCACACCGCAGGGATGATCATCGTCGCTTTGTGTTTTCGCGGTGTTCTGATCCGGTCGACGAGATTGCAGATGCAGGCGCAGTCGGTATCGCGCCGAGCTCGGCGAGCTTGTCGCGCGCCTCCCGATGGTGTTCATAGAATTTCGCCCACTTGCTGAAGCCACCGAGTTCGCCGACAGCGCGCAGCATGGCGAGGTGGGAGGCGGTAAGCAACTGCACAGTAGACTCGAGCTCTGCAATCCTGATGTCCTTGTCGGCAAGCGACGAGGCCGTGTCGGAGCCGGAACGTTTCGCGATCCGGCCGCGCCAGCGCCTGTATGCTGACTGCCGCTCCTGATACTCGGCCAGCAGCTGGCTTCGAGACTCGCTGCGGGTAATCGACGATGCCGCCTTGATGGTTGGATGCAACCGGGCAACGGCGCGCGCCGTGATGTCTTCGTCGTCAGCCAGCAGCGTCTCAAGAATTTCGCGCATCTGCTCGTCGCCGTGCGATATCGATTCGCCGGTTTCAGTCATCAAGTACTCCTCGTTGTGGCGGTACGGAGAGGTCGATACCGTCCGGGAATGCGTGCTTGCCAGGTGGCGTCGCGAGCAGCTTCTGCACACCAGCCAGACGCCTTTCGGCATGCTCAAGCTGGTTCTTCCAGCCGATACTCGTTGAGGGACGGCCCTTGATCGTTTCCAGAGCCAGACTAAGTTTTCCTTCGAGCTGGACGAGGTTTCGCCGGTGCTCCGGGAGGTCAGTGGCCGAGAGGTGACGACAGTCAGCGAAGCACTCGAGATGCTTGGGGCAAGGGTCGACTGTGAACGAGTTCAGGCAGTGTCCATATGGCGTGGCATGGAATCCGTCCGCTTCAGCACGCAGGTACTCGTACGCAGCCATGTCGCCTTCAGCGGCCTGGATGCGCCGGAAGGCGTCAACGATTGGCCCCGAAGCCTTGCCGCCCTTGATGAGCTTCGCGACGGTACTGGCCTTCTCGCCGAGTAGTAGTTCGATATCTTGCGGAATTTCGATCTGCTCGAGATCCTCCGCGAGACTGCGATGATCATACTCGTAGCTCTGTGCGACACTGCGCCGGTTGAAGCGCTTTGAGATGATCGTGTCCGCCACACCCAGCCGGAACAATTCCGTGTTTTGCAGATGACGCAACATGTGCGCCTCAATCTTCATGGCGCGGTCTTCATCCGTTTCACCATACTTGGCAAACAGGTTTGGCACAGCATTATCGTCCAGCAAGCCGTCATAGATAAACTCAGGGTCCGGGCGGCTTACCGCAATATAACGGGTTACATCGCAGAGTCCATCGTTGCGCTCTTCGGCAAGCGAGCGTTTCGGCTGCACGAAGAGAAGCTCCCAAGGCTGGACGGAGCCAACTGCCAGCGGCAGCGGAGCGATGTCGGACACCTTGGATGGCGTCACGCGCCGGATGTGTTCCTCGAGTTCGCCGACATGCAGATGCGTCGCATGCCATTCCAGCCGCTCACCAAGCCTGACCGGCGAGCCGTCGCCACGCCGGAATCGGAGGAGGGTCTCGCCCTTGAGCATCAATTGCTTCAGGCGGTTCCCGAACATGTAGACCGCCATGGAAAGGGGAAGGTCGCCGCTGCGTCGCCGGTCTAGCTGGTATTCATGCAGTTCATCAAGGACTGCAGGATCGAAGTTCTCACGATAGCGCTCAACGAAGGGTTCCCGTTCGATAGTCGACCAGAACGGGTTACCCGTGAGACGCGGGTAGATTTCGACGACGGGCACCACACTGTCAACCGGATACCAGGGCAGCAGCCGCCCCGTTTCGCACTGCAGCTTCAACGTCGCTCGCAGCGGTTGGGTGAGCTGGGCCACGTGAGCTAAGGTCTCTGCCAGCAGCGCGCGGAACATTTCCGGAACTGGCTGAGTGCTTTCCCGAAGGATGCGACTGTCGGACTCATCATCCTGCTGCTTTTCGGCGAAGTGTCGCACCATCAGGGACGTTGAGATGCCACCGGAGTCGCCGGCTGGCCGGCCCTTCACATCCAGGTACGTTCGCTCGCGCTTCCAGTCAACCGGCAGCAGTGCGACCTCGCCTGCACGCATGCCGGTCACGATCAGGCAGCGCGCCGCTGCAAACCGCAGATCATCCATGAACGTGCGCGGCTTTTCGGTCATCACGATGCGTGTCAGTTCCCAGAACGCGCGTCGCTCGGGTAGACGCTCGTTACGTTTGCGAGCCTCGAGATCGTCGCGAAGCCTTTCCGGCGACCACACATGTTTTGCCCTGATTGCACTTTTGCTTCTCATCCGCGGAACGGCGAGCGCAGGGTACAACGGCCCCACGTCGCAAAGGTGCTGGGCATCAAGAATCAACTTGACGATACCGATGACCAGATCGCCCAGTTTGCCGCTGGCCTGTATCGCTGCTCCAATGCGAATCGCGATACGCAGGTCATCAACGGTCAGTTTCCAGGGTTCCTTTTCCACGCATGTCGCAACCACACGGAGTGGTCGCGCGATGTGCTGCATGACATGTCCGGTGGTGTTGCGCTTGAACAGCAACTGTTCGGCAACGGCCGCCTTGACCAGATCCCGCCAAGCCGCAGACAGCGGGCATCGGGGCAGCGGTGCGAGTCCATGCTCGACGCGCTCCGCGTTGACGATCGCCAGCGCCTTCATGTCCGGTCCGAAGTCCCGCAGGTAGTGAGTCGGTGGCGGCACGTCGCCCGCGATGGCCGTCAGGTTCCAGCCGACGCCATCAGCAACAGCGCCTGCCTCGTCGAGTGGCATGTCCCACTGCAGCCCTTTTTCGCGGGCCAGAGTCTTTCCCAGTTCGACGAACGCGCTGTAGTAGGGATTCATCGGTCTTCGCTTTCCAGTTCCTCGATGACCGTCTGGATTTCAGCGATCGTGCGCTGCAACTGGAGATAGGCTGGTGACCTGGTGTCGCCACGGGAGCTCTGCTCGAACAATACGACCACCTCGCGCATTGAGGCCAGCACGCTCTCGTGCATTGCCCTGTCATGCAAGGGCATGAACTTTCCGCAGCCGTAGCAGGACGTCACCGGGTTATAGGGGCAGGCGGGTTGTCCCGACGTGCAGCCACCGATACCTGCGATCGGGATGCCGTGAGGCACACCAGCGATCTGCTGCTCACCCTTGAGTAAGGTGAGCTCTTCCGGGGAGATGAACCGGTCGTGCGCGATCCTTGCAACGCGCCTGTACACGTCCGACGCACCGAGTGCCCGGTTTACTCTTTCTGCATGGGTAGTAGATGTCTCGTAATACACCAGGCCCGTTTGTGTGTGCGAATGGCCTAGAAACTCGGCCAACTCTTCGTGGCTTGCGCCAGCATCGACGAGTCTCTGCGCTGCTGTGTGGCGCAGGTCGGTCGCCGTACCGAGGTCTTCGGAGTCGATCAGTTTTCTCACGAGCGCGGCAATCCGGGCTCCGGCCTCATAGTTCGATTCGACAGCAAAGAAGCGTCCAGTGCCTGCAAAGCCTTCATCCTGTCGCAGCGCATTGAGCGTAACGAAGATAGGAGCCCATTCTCGTTTGACCCGACGCGTCAGCGGCTTTCTATTTGAGTCCCTCCGTTGCTTCGCCATATGGAAGGTTAGATGAACCGTCGGTGGTTCACCCGGCACAACCTCCCAGATACGGACATTTCTCATGGTCAGCATCGCAATCTGTATTGGGCGCATGGCAAACTGGTAAGCGCACAGCAACATGCCCGCATTACAGAGGTCGTCGTTCGCTAGAGGCGCATTCATGGACGCGAGGGCAGAAACGGTTTCGTCCAGATGCCTGACGATCGCAGCTTCCTCTTCGACCGACAGAAAGACATCTCCAGAACGAATTCCGGCATGCGAATCGGTCGCGGGACCGGGCAGGGAAGAGCGTATAAATTCCTCATACGCTGTGGACCAGCCGAGAAGCCGATGGAGGCACAGCAATCGCAGCAGTCCTTTGCTGAAGCGGTACGCGTCCTGAGGCAATTCTCGAGCACGTATGACGGTCCATTCGCGACCGATTTTGTGGGGACCGGCGTCAATCAGCTTTTCGACTTCGGAAACCGAGAAGTGCATCGCTCCGCTTGCTGCCTTCAAAGCCGAAACGACATGAAGGCCTTTGCCCAGCAGGAACAGGAAGAGCTGCTTCACCAGCATCCCGTATGCACCTGGATATCGATCGAAGTCCAGCCTATGCGGGCGCCCGTAGATCAACAGTTCGAATACCTTGGCTTCTGTGGGCGCGACGATCGAACGGGTCGCATCATCAAACTCGTCGTAGTAACGGATGACGGGAGGAAGCGCTGGAAGTCGTGAGACGACTTCGGCAATCAACTCGCCTGCGTCGGGAGCGGCATCTGCAATGCCAACGCTACCGGATAGTTGCATGCTCAAAGACCTTTCGGAATGGCGCGTAGCAACGCCACTCGGTCATCAAAGCAGTCGTTCCAAACGGCGGATAGCCTGTCCTCGAACACAGCACGTGCGTAGCGCGAGGGCATCACCGACTTCTTTGACCACCCGAAGAACGTTCGCATCTTCTGCAGCGCCTCGTCCATCGGGTCACCGTTGTCCAGCAATTGACGTAAGCGAACGACCGCGCAGGTGTGCCGCAGGTCATGCGGCATAACGGCGTCCTTGTCACTGCGATCACGCAATTTCTGGCGTACCGGGTCTGGTAGTGCATTCGAAACCTCGCGAAACGCTTTCGTCAGCGATTCAGTCGCGAGCGGATTACCAGCATATGAATTGAGCAGGAACGGATGGCTGGGACGACCACGATAGTTTTCGACATAGGTCTGAACCAGCTGCGCCGTGAGCGGGCTAACAGGAATCTGCCTGACCGAATGAGCGGTTTTGATACTCGGCTTCGAATACCGTGTGTCGATCGGTTCGTCGGCTTCTGAATCCTCGTATTCATTTTGCTGTATGTTGAGCCAATAACGCAGCGTGTTGCGCGTCCTGTCGAAGCCCGATTTCACACAGTCTGCCGTAAGCAGCAGCAACTCACCGCGTCGCAGGCCTTGATGCAGCATCAGGATGAAGGCAATGTAAACTCGCCAGCGGGTCCCCGCATGTTTGAACGGATTCCGGCCTGAATCCGGGTCAAGCAGCCCGTAGAGCGTCTCTACGACGGAGGCTGGCAACGAGCGGATGGTTTCGACCTGACCGCTTTTGCGCACGTGCAATTGGCTGTACAAGGTCGAAAGCCTATGCAGCCGTGCCTCTATGCTACGCAGGCGTTCGTCAGGAATCCGGCTCCTCGAAAGCCAAGTCAGCACATCGGTCACGAATCCGAGGCCAGCGTGCCAGCGTAACTCGTCGGCTCGGGTGGCCCGCGCCCGGTTTCTGATAGAAACAAACCATGATTCGAGAACGTCGGCCAGTGCGCCGTCATCGGAACCAGCAAGTGCATCGTCGAGGCCGCTCGGTCCCAGAATCCGGTCTGCATGCCGGTAGAGATCTTCGATGTACCGAAGCTTGCCAGTTTGGGTATTTTCGGCCAGATGGCCCATCGACATGATTAGCCAGACGTTGGCCCAATATCGAGGAAAGGCGGAGTCGTCCACGAGTGCGACGCCTCGTAGACGGCCAGGCACAAGCGCGTCCGAGAGCTGTAGAAAGGCCATGAATTCGCGCAACAGTAAAAGATGCCAAATCCTATGTCTCTGTTGCGGACAACTTGATGACAGTCCCTCCGTGACGCAACGCTCTAAAAGGTACCACTGATGTTGATAATGTTACTTATGTTAAATTGGATACGCCGTTGTTACCAGAGAACTGACCACCCCAGCCAGTGCCACAGGACCAAACCGGTTTGCGAGCTAAGCGACTGTTGCCCAATCTCGACCACAAGCAGTAGCGGCCACCCAAAAATTTCGCGCGCGAGACAATTACACGGCCAATTTCCTCGGGAGCTTGGCTCGGAGCAAACGATCGAGCTTCGTTGCACGAATAGCTCGGCCGCCTTCCCCGTTGAAATACAACAAAACCTGAATAACCAACCAACACGTTGCCAGAGGGCCAAGATTCGCATTTGCATTCCCAATTACATGTGCGTTAGGAATGGGGTTTGCGTGATACCCCGTTTTCGGCAAAACATCCAGAGCAAGGGATTCAAGAATCCCGGTTTTCGGAAGATAATGTGCGGATGTTGCGCGGCGCCGCGCAGCACTACGTGAGTCGCATCATCGATGCGCGGGATCCACATATGCGTACGAGTTCTTTACCGTTGAACGCAATCGTCGCGACTCCCGACTCCGGACTCCGGACTCCGGAACGCATCTCGGGGGTCACGCCCAACAGTTCAAGTTGCCACAGAAGGACGAACCGAATCTGACCATGGAGAGCATCGCTCGTGCGTCTCAAAGTGGCGTGTCCATGAGCATCACACCGAGCAATGCCACAAGCGAGAGCACAAACATGGAGAGGCCAATAACGATCAACAGGTCATTCATTGCTTAGATGCCAGTTAGTTTGTACGGCGCGATAGTATTTCCAGAGCACCATGCGTTCCCTGCGGGGTATGACGGCCGTGGCAACTACACGGCTGCCCACGCGTCTTTCGCCGAAGACGATGGCAAAACGCGGCGAGCTCTGGCAACTTCGCGTCGCCGACTGCGCGAGCGCCGGTCATGGTCGAACTATCACCGTAAAGCTTGCAGGCGCTTTTTTAATCGACGTCCGCGGGCATCGGGATCCGGGCGCTGCGCGGCACGCAACGCAGCAGTGTCCCACGATGGATTGCCGCTGCTGCGCCCGATCTTCGCCGGAAGCAGCGTCCTCCTCGGGGAGCAACGCACTGAGAGTTCCGCTTCGAGACCCGACGTATTGCCCGACCCTATCCCGCTCTGCCGTGTTTCAAACACCGGGCCGTCGAGCGGAGGTCACCGAATTTTGGCGCAACAGGATACAACCCGAATAGCGGTAAGATGTGTCATTCTTGTGACGGAGCGAGCGTCGCACCGTCGAACCTGAGGTGATGCCCTATGTTCGGCCGGTTCATGCCCAGAGAAGGTAACTTCTTCGAACTCTTCAATGCTCACGCCCGTTATATTGTGGATGGCAGTCGCGCTCTCGAAAAGCTGATAGAGAATCTTGAGGATGCGGAGCATCATCGACGGAATGTAAAGATCATCGAAAAGGCTGCCGACAAGCTTACCAGTGACTGCAACGACCTGTTGCACAAGACATTCATCACGCCACTTGATCGCGACGAGATCCAACAGCTTATCAATACGATGGATGACATCATCGATGTCATTGAGGATGTCGCAAACACCATAACGCTGTATGACGTGAAAGCGCTGCCCGATGATGCGATCGAGTTTGCGCGCCTGAGCACGCGAACAGTTATTCAGGTTCAGCAGGCAGTCAGTATGCTTTCTGACATGAAACAGTCGCAACAGATCCTGGGATGCTGCAGGGAGATCGACGAGCTTGAATCCAACGTTGACAGATTGCTACGTATCGCGATCTCGCGACTGTTCCATGAGGAGGAGGATGTAAAGACACTGATCAAACTGAAAAGCGTCTACGAATTGCTCGAGACAATCACCGATAAGTGTGAAGACGCTGCCAAGATAATTCAGGGTATCGTGCTGGAAAACGCCTGAGCAAGTTATAACATGTATCCAATTAACTCGCAATCTTGACGATGATCCTGCACGTCGCGATATCCAATCGTGTTGATCCTTCTGAATCTGCTTTCCGGTGTGTCGCTTTTGGTGTGGGGCACACACATCGTCCGCACCGGCATTCTGCGCGTGCTAGGCGCCGATCTTCGCGCAATCCTCGGCCGCAGCACGGGCAGCCGGCTCAAGGCCTTCCTCTCCGGTCTAGGCGTCACCAGCCTCGTACAAAGCAGTAACGCCACGGCGGTCATCATCTCGTCGTTCGCCGCGCAAGGCATGGTGTCGCTGGCGAGCGGGCTGACCATCATGCTGGGCGCCGACGTTGGCACCGCGCTCATGGCGCGGGTGCTGACACTCGATCTGTCGTGGTTGTCGCCGCTGCTGATACTCGTCGGCGTGCCGCTTTTTCTCACGCGCAAGCAGACGCGCGTCGGTCAAACGGGGCGCACGCTCATCGGGCTAGGTTTGATCTTGCTTGCACTTCATTTGATTGTGGAAGCCGCGCAACCCATGATGCAGGGCACCGGCGTCAGGGTGATGTTCAGCGCCCTGACCGGCGACACGATGCTCGATGCACTGGTCGGCGCGGCCTTTGCGATGCTCTCGTATTCGAGCCTCGCGGCCGTTCTTTTGACCGCGACACTCGCCTCCTCCGGCGTCATCTCGCTGAAGGTCGCATTGTGTCTGGTGGTCGGCGCGAATCTCGGCAGCGGGCTGCTCGCGCTGATGAGCGCATTGCCTCAAAATGCTGCGGCTCGACGCCTCTCCGCGGGCAGCTTCGCATTCAAGCTCCTCGGTGCGGTGATTATCCTGCCGTTCGCATCGTTGCTCGCACGCGTATTGCCGGTCATCATTGCGAATCCGCGCGAGGCCGTAGTCGGCTTCCATCTCATCTACAACACAGTGCGATGCTGCGCCTGCCTCACCATGGTCGACCGGGTCGCCGCCATCAGCCGGCGGTTGTTGCCCGACCGCCCACTGGTGGCAGGCGAACTGCGTCCGCTGCATCTCGATCCTGCCGGGCTTGCCACGCCGGGACTCGCGCTGGCCAACGCGTCGCGCGAAGTACTGCGGATTGGCGACATCGTCAGCGTGATGCTGGAGAACGTCTCCGAGCTGCTCAGACGCAACGATCTCGCCGTCGCGCGCGAAACCATGCGGATGGACGATGATGTCGACCAGCTATACGCCGAAGTCAAAAGCTATCTGACCCTGATCTCGCGCGAACAGCTGGATGAAGCCGAAAGCCAGCGCTGGACGGACATCATTTCCCTCACGATCAATCTCGAGCATGCGGGCGACATCATCGAGCGCATCGTGAGCGACATCGAAGAGAAAAAGATCTCTCAACGACTCGCTTTCTCCGAGGAAGGATTGGGGGAACTCGACGATCTCCACGCGCGGCTGGTGAGCAACCTCCGGCTCGGCCTGTCCGTTTTTCTGAACAACGATCTGCGCTGCGCGGAGCAGCTTCTGGCCGAAAAGGAACGCTTTCGCGATCTTGAGCGCGCGTATTCCCACAAGCATCTGGACCGGCTTGCGGGACAGTCGATGCGCAGTGTGGAAACCAGCGCCTTGCACCTGGATCTCATCAGCAACATGAAGCGCCTGAATTCGCTTTTCTGCTCGACAGCCTACCCCGTGCTCGACGCCGCAGGCGCGCTTCATGAAACTCGCCTGCGCAAACGTTCGCTGGACAGTCTGCACACGAAGGAGTGAGGCAGCGCGAAACGCAGCAGATGAAGACGCCATGCCGTCCGTTCGGCGATCGAGCCAGTCGAGAACGAGGCAGTCTCAGACGTACTCGATTGCAGGCACCACGTCGCCCAATGCCTGGGCTTGAGGCGACTTCGCCGCCCGACTGTTCGTGACGATGACCGACATGCGCTCGACGGGACACGACACCACCCTGCTGCGCACGCCGATCTTCGAGTAGTCCGCGAGGATAAGGGTTTGCTTCGCATTGCGGCTCATGGCGTCGGCCATTTCCGCTTCCTCCTGAATAAAGCTCGTCGCGCCATGCACCGCGTCCACGCCGACAGGTGACAGCAAGGCAATGTCGGCGTGAAAGCGATGCACCTCGGTGATCGCGGCACCGCCATACGTCGCGCCAACCGGCGCATTGAATGCGCCCCCCAGCAGATGCACCGCATGGCCGCCCGACTTTGCGGCGCGCTCGCCAGCCAGCTCGTTGGCGACGGCCACCGAGTTCGTGACGATGTGCAGACCGCTCAGCGAAGCGAGGGCTTCGGCAAGAATCGCCGTGGTGGTCCCTGCGTCGATGAACAGCGTCTGTCCGCTGCCGATATGCGCCAGCGCACCGCGCGCGAGCGCGCGCTTTTCCTTCACGCGAATGCCCGCTCGCACGCCGATGGGCAATTCGCTCTCGACGAACATCGCGCCGCCATGCACGCGGCGGATTTCGCCCGCCGTGTCGAGCTCGACGAGATCGCGGCGAATCGTCTCGCGCGAGACGCCGAGCGCCTCCGTCATATGCTCGACCGACACGGTGCCGTGCGCCTTCAACAGCGCGCGAATGCGGCGATATCGCTCCTCAACCAACATGGACTGTCTGCCCCCTCATAGCTTGTCCGGCTCTGCTTTCGCGCTCAAAGACGGCGTGTGATCTCGAGGATCTGCGCATGCAGCTCCTGTGTGGCCGCAGCGATGATACGTCCGTCACTGCCCATTCCCACCGCGCAGCCCTGCCAGTCCGTCACGCGCCCGCCCGCGGCCTCCACGACCGGCACGATAGCCAGATAGTCGTAAGGCTGCAAGCCCGCTTCGACGACGGCGTCGACGTAGCCCGCCGCGACCATCGCGTAACTGTAGCAATCGCCGCCGAACCGGCGGCTCGCGGCGCCACGGCACACCGCTTCGAACACCGGCAGTTCGGCTGCATCGAAGATGTCGGGCGACGTGGCGTAGACATGCGCCGCCGCGAGGCGCGTGCAGCCGCTCGTGTGCAGCGCCACGCCCTGCCTGTCGCAGGCGCCCAGTTTGCCGCCGATCCACCGTTCGCCGGTCACGGGCACATCGACGATGCCGAGCACCGGCTCGCCGTTGCGCAGCAGTGCGAACAGCGTCCCCCAGATCGGCCAGCCCGTCACGAAACTGCGCGTGCCATCGATCGGATCGATGACCCAGACGTACTCCGCGTCCGTCCGCTCACGCCCGTGTTCCTCGCCGAAGATGCCATGCGCGGGAAAGCGCTGCGCGAGCCGCGCGCGGATATGCGCCTCGATCTCGCGGTCGGCAATGGTCACGGGGCTCTCGTCCGACTTGGTCTCGATGTCGAGCTTCTTGCGGAAATAGCTCAGCGAGATCTCGCGTGCCTCGTCGGCGAGCAGCACCGCGAATGCCTCGAATTCGCGCAGCACATCGTCGCTTTCCTGACTCATCTTGAATGCCCTTTTCTGGGGCAGCGCTGCCGCTGCCATGACGTGAACAGTGTGGCAAAACCCCCGCGCCTAAGGCGCGCGAGGCTCGCTTTCGTGGTGTCGCCATCATGGCAGCAGATATTTTTGATTGCTAGACCCAATGCCAATATTCTGCAAATATCCACAAAACCACACAGCGCAAAAACACACGGTTCGACACAGACGGCAACGCGCGCGCCTTGTGACTTTGTGGGGTTCCTTCTTCGGTCACCTCTCACTCTTTCAGGAAGATCGCAATGCGTATCCGCAAGACACCGACTTCGCTTTTCGCCCTCGGGCTGCTCACGTGCACGATCTCGAACGCCGCGCGCGCCGGGCAGATCACCGTGTACTCCGCACTGGAAAGCGACGAAATCGCCACGTACCTCGCCGCCGCGAAAAAGGCGCTGCCCGACGTACAGGTCAACGTGCTGCGTCTGTCCACGGGCGACCTCGCCGCGCGCATGATCGCCGAATCCGGCGCGCCGCATGCGGACGCGGTTTGGGGCGAAGCGCTCACGAATCTGCTCGATCCGCGCATCGCGGAGCAGCTCGCGCCGGTGAGCGGCAAGAACGTGTCGAGCCTGCCGAAGCAGTTCCGCGATCCGGCCGACAAATGGTTTGCCGCGACCGGCTATATGGCCGCGCTCTGCGTGAACACCGACGCGCTTGCCGCGAAGAAGTTGCCTATGCCGACCTCGTGGGAAGACCTCGCCAAGCCGGTCTACAGAGGAAACGTGGTGATGCCGGACCCTGCTTCGTCGGGCACGGGCTATCTGCAAATCGCCGCGATCCTGCAAGGCGCGGGCGAGGACAAGGGCTGGCAGATCCTCAAGGAGGTCGGCGCGAATGTCGCGCAGTTCACGCCGTCGGGCTCGCAACCGTGCAAGCTCGCGCGCACCGGCGAATACGCCGTGGGCGCTTCGTTCGCGTTCGTCGCCATGCAGTCGATCAAGGCCGGCTTCCCGGTGAAGATGGTGATTCCGTCGAAGTATGTCGGTTACGAGCTCGAAGGCTCGGGCATGCTGAAGAGTTCGACGCATCAAGCCGATACCGGGCGTTTCCTCGAATGGGTCGCCTCGCCCGACGCCGCGAAGCTCTATCAGCAATACAAGGAAATCGTCACGACGCCGGGCATCAAGCCGACGCCCGAACAGATCGCCGAAGGCCTGCCCGCCGACGTCTCCAAAGTGCTGTACCCGATGGACTTCGCCGCTTCCGCGAAAATGCACGATGCAGTACTCAGACGCTTCAAGACCGACGTGATGCATTAAGCGCAGTCGCGCTGTCCCGTAGTCCGTTTCGTGCCCGGCGCAACGTCGGGCAACCTCGCCTGGCCACTCAGGGAAGTCATCATGCATCTCACCGTCTCCGATCTCTTCAAGACATTTGCCGGGCACGTCGCGCTCGAACGCATTCATTTCGACGTGCAGGAGGACGAGTTCGTCTGCCTGCTGGGTCCGAGCGGCTGCGGCAAGACCACACTGCTGCGCGTCATCGCCGGCCTGCTCGACGCCGACGGCGGAAGTGTCATGATGGGTACGCGCTCGCTGCTGGAGATTCCCGCGCGCGAACGCGGCTTCGGCATCGTGTTCCAGTCCTACTCGCTGTTCCCGAACATGACGGTCGCGCAGAACATCGGCTATGGGATGAAGATTCGCGGCGTGCCGCGCGCGCAGATCGACGCACGTTGCAAGGAACTGCTCGAACTGATTCGCCTGCCGCATCTCGCCGGCCGCTATCCGGGCCAGCTTTCCGGCGGTCAACAGCAACGCGTCGCGATCGCGCGCGCCATCGCCGTCGATCCCTCGCTGCTCCTGCTTGACGAACCGCTCTCCGCACTCGATGCACAGGTGCGCGTCGAAATGCGCCGCGAAATTCACGATGTCCAGCGCCGTCTGCGCATTCCCACCATCATGGTGACGCACGATCAGGAAGAGGCACTCACGCTCGCAGACAAGATCATCTGCATGAATCACGGGCGCATCGAGCAGATCGGCTCGCCGCGCGAACTATACGAGCGCCCGCGCACGCGCTTCGTGGCGAGTTTTATCGGCACCTCGAACCTGCTGCCTGCGTCGTGGGTGCGCGATGCATTCCCTGCCTTGATGACGCACCATCCGGGCGGCGCCGATGCCGCATTCGAAGCGTGCGTGCGTCCCGAGGATCTCACGGTGTCGCCGGGAGCACACAGCGAAGGCGCGCCCGCCCGCGTGATCGACTCGACCTTCCTCGGCAGCACCACGCGCATACGCCTGCACTGGTGCGGCCGCGAACTGCTCGCCGAACAGCCGCGTGGCCTGCCGATGGAAGCAGGCGCGCCGGTCACCCTTTCCGTGGCCAACGATCGCTGCGCATGGGTGGCGGCATGAGCGCCTCGCTTGCTGCCACGAATCGCCTGCGCGTCGAGCGCACGGGCCGCACGATGGGCGCCGTGCTGCGCGTCGCGATGGTCGCGGTGCCGCTTGCCTGTCTCGCGCTGTTCTTCCTCTATCCGCTTGCGGTTATCGCGTGGCATAGCCTCGTGAATGGCGACGCGAGACTGGGCGTGGGCAACTATGTCGCGCTCTGGCGCACGCCCGGCATGCTGGAGGCGGCGTGGCACAGCCTCGTGCTGAGCGCCGCGACGACGCTCGTGAGCATCGTGCTCGGCTTCATGATCGCGTTCAGCTTACAGCGCTCGCGCCTGCCTGCGCCGAACATGATCCGCGCGACGCTGCTGCTTCCGATGCTCGCGCCTTCGCTGATGCAAGGCCTCGGCATGCTGTTCCTGCTCGGACGCAATGGCCTCGTGCACAAGTGGACCGGCTGGGACGTCGAGATCTACGGTTTCTGGGGACTCCTGATCGCCGACGTGATCTATGCGTTGCCGCAGGCTGTGCTCATTATCGGCGCGGCGCTCTCACAATCGGACGCCCGCTACTACGACGCCGCCGACGTGCTCGGCGCGCGACGCTGGCAGCAATTCTTTGCACTCACCTTGCCGAATGTGCGTTTTGGCCTGCTGTCCGCCGCCTTCGTCGTGTTCACCGTGACGATCACGGACTTCGGCAATGCGGTGGTGATCGGCGGGAACTATCACGTGCTCGCCACGGAGATCTACAACCAGGTTTCCGGGCAGATGAACTTCGGCACGGGCGCCGCGGTCGGCATGGTCTTGCTGCTGCCTTCGCTCGCCTCGGTGTATATCGAGCGCATGGCTTCGCAGCGGCAATTCGGCGGGGCATCGGAGAGCCGTGTATCAGTGACGCCCCGTGTGAATCGCCTGCGTGACAGGCTGCTCGGTGTCGGCTGCCTGCTCGCGCTGCTGCCGATCGTGGCTTCCGTCGCGACCGTCGTCTTTGCAAGCTTCGTACGCTTGTGGCCGTACCGGCTCGAACTGACTCTCGCCAATTACCGGGGCGAATTGTCCGGCGGATATGGCGCAATCATCACGTCGCTGGAAATCTCGCTCGCGGCGGCCGCACTGGGCGTGCTGTTGCTGTTCTGCCTGAGCTATGGCGCGCGCCGCATGCCGGGCGCGGTGTCGAGGCTGATTTACACCGTGGCCGTGCTGCCAGCCGCCGTGCCGGGGATGGTTGTCGGTCTCGCTTATATTCTCGCATTCAATAGCGGTCCGCTGGGGACATGGCTCTATGGCAGCGCCACTGTTATCGTGCTCTGCAACTTCTATCACTATCACACGCAGGGCTTTCTCACGATGAGCACGGGGTTGCGCGCGGTGCCGGCAGCGCTCGAGGAAGTCGTGGATTGCCTGGGAGGCGGCCTACGCCATGCACTCCAGGATGCCGTGCTTCCCTTCGTCGCCGCAACTGCTGTGAGCGTGTTTTTCTTTTTGTTCATGCGCTCAATGGTAACGCTGTCAGCCGTTGTCTTTCTCGTTACGCCTGCGCTGAATCTCGCTTCAGTCGCTGTCATGCAACTCGATGAAAACGGCTTCGTCTCGCAGGCCGCCGCTTACTCCACGTGCATCATGGTCGTAACGTCGCTTGCCCTGGCGCTCATGCGTCTTGCGATGAAGCGCGTGATGCTGCAATGCGACGTCGTGTGATGACGATCGAATCGCTATGCGATAAGTGACCGTGCACCCAGTTCGCGCAGGTGCACGGCGCGGTCGTATGTCAGTACCGGTTTCATCTCTCTGGGGACACGGTCTAAATCATGGTCGGCACTTCCCCGGCCGCATCGATACAGATAGTTCTGCGCGTTAGCGGGTAGCGCACAAACTTGAATACGAAGTCGGAGTTCGCAACAGACTCATCACCGTCGCGAACGGCGGTTGACACGGGAATGCGAAATCAATGGCACCCGTTATCAAACTGTTGGCGCACGACTGATATTGGCAGATCAGTGCCGAATTCCACACCGCCCAGAATGCGCCGTTCAGATCGATGGTTGCGCCGACGTTCAGATTTCGTCTACGTTAACTGCAACCTCCCATTCGACTGAACGGGACGAAGGGGCATTCGGCGGCCTTTGCTGCCATCACTGACTGGGCTGCTTTAGCGTAATCACCAGAAGACCGCCTAAGGTCACGCCGTGGTGGCCACCATCACAGAATATGCCTTGAATACAGCTGTCGCCTGCATACCGACTGCCAGCGACAGTGCATCGACGGCGTCGTTGGTGACGCTCGCAGTCAGGCTGGTGCCACCCGGCAACGTCAGCACAACCAGCGAAGAAACCGCACCGCATTCGACCCGCGAGATCGTTCCGGAAAACTGGTTACGCGCCGACAGCGTATAGCCGGCGAAGTCGATCACGAGCACGATCGCCGATGACTTGATCAGCAGGATCGCCTCCTTCCCGGGCTCAAGCTTCAGCCGTCCGGCAGCGGCCGTCGTGATGGTCGCGACCACCTGCTGGCCACCCGGTATCGTCACCGACACCTGGGTAGTAACCGGCCCTGGTATAACAGCGTCAATTGTTCCGGCGAGCTGGTTACGCGCGGTCGTTTTCATTGCGATTCTCCTGAGAAGGCCGGCCACAGCCGGCAACCGGTTGAGCCACGCCTCCTGCTCGCGCAGGAATGCCTGGTTTGCAGCCTCCAGCTGACGCCACGCGTCGAGCAGCGTGAATGCCGCTGGCGTGAGGCGCGTGCCGCCGCCACCCTTGCCGCCCGTTCCTGTTTCGACCAGCGGCTGGCTGGCAAGATTGGCCGCGCTTTCCAGCAACAGCCACGCGCCCTTGTAGCTGTAGCCTGCCGTTCGGGCCGCACGATTGATTGAGCCAGTGTGGTCGATCGCCTCCATCAACGCGAAGAAGCGCGCATCGAGACGACCGGCCAGCTTCAACTCGGACCCGAGTAACGTCGCGCCGGCGGCGACGGACGCGTTCCGGCGCATGTCAACATTCCGCCTGCACGTGGAGCAGCTCGCGCACGCGGTACGCGTTCGCGGTGAGCGGCTCGACCGTACGTTCGGGCAACAACGAGCAGGTCGTCACCGCGCGCGGCTGGTCTCGCCGAACGTCGACTTCGCGGGTCACGCTGCCGCGCTCCACGACAAACGCGACCTGCGCCAACGCGAGAACATCGTCAACGTCATGCGTGATCATGACGACTGGCAAATTCCAGCGCGCAAACACGCAGGCAAGCTGCCTGCGCAGATCCTCGCGCAACAGCGGGTTCAGTGCGGCGAATGGCTCGTCGAGCAGCAGCAGGCCAGGACGACACGCGAGCGAGCGCGCCAGCGCGACGCGCTGCTGCTGACCGCCTGATAACGTCGCCGGGCGGCTCGCCGCCAGCGCGGCGAGCCCGAACATCTCCAGCAATTCGTCGACGCGGTGAGTGTCGACTGGTGCAAGCCTTCGGCGCCGCCAGTTCGTCAACCCGAACGCGACGTTCTCCCGCACGCTCAGGTGTGGAAACAGCGCGTAGTGCTGGAACAGATAGCCGATGCCGCGTTGCTCGGGCGGCAGATCAATGTGCTGCACAGAATCGAACAGCACGCGGTCGCCGATCCTGACATGTCCGCGCTGCGGTCTGAGCAGCCCCGCGATCGCCTGGAGTGTCATCGACTTTCCGCCGCCCGAAGGTCCGTAAAGCGCGATCACCGTCGCGTCGGACACGAACCGCATTCCGAGAGCGAAATGTCGCGCGCCATCAGAGATGGTCGCCTCGAGATCGATGTCAATCATCGTGCGGCGGCGTCAGGACTGCGAGAAACCGTAGCGCTTCAGGATATCCTGCGCAGAAGGCGTCAGCAGATAATCCAGGAACGCCTTCGCGAGCGCCTTTTCGCGGCTCGCGCTAACTGCGATGACCGGGTAGGTCACCGGATCGTGTCCGCCAACTGCCTGCACGATCTCAACCTTGCCCGGCATCAGCGCGGCGTCGGTGCGATAGACGAAGCCCGCGTCGGCTTCCCCCCGGGAGACGTAATCCAGTACCTGACGCACGCTGTCTGCCTGCGCAAACTTCGGCGCAAGCGCATCCCACAGCATCGCCTTTTCGAGCGCTTGTTGCGTGTAGCGGCCTACCGGCACGGTCGACACCTTGCCGATGGCGATCCGCCGCACCGCCGGATTCGACAGGTCCATCACGCTCTTCACCGGCGAATCCTGTGCGGCTGGCACGATCAGCACCAGCGCGTTCGTCGCGAAATCGCGGCGCGTGGATTCGTCGAACAGCCCGGCTTCGACGCCGCGCGTGACAGTCTGCTCATCGGCGCTCGCGAACACGTCGACTGGTGCGCCTTGACGGATCTGCTGCAACAGCATGCCCGATGCACCGAAGTTGAAGCGTACCGTCACATCCGGATGTGTCGCCTCGAACTTCGCGCCCACCTCCTTGAACGCGTCGGTCAGGCTGGCTGCGGCAGAAACGGTCAGCTGCTGCGCGAACGCGACACACGGCGCTGCCGCGACCAGACCGACGAACAGGAAGGCGAGAAGACGTTTCACGAAAGGGCTCCACGAAATCAGCGAAGGGAAAGAAAGCGGCCAGACAGCACGAGCACAGCGATGGACAGGATCGACGTGACGAACACCAGCAACAACGCAGCCTGATCGCGGCCGTCCTGCATCGCGTCGTAGATCGCCATCGACAGCGTCTGCGTCTGATGCGGGATGTCGCCCGCCACCATCAGCGTCGCACCGAACTCACCCATCGCGCGTGCAAACGCGAGCAGCGTGCCGGCAAGGATGCCGGGCCACGCGAGCGGCAGCGTGACGCGCACGAACACCGACCACTGCGACTGTCGCAGCGTCCGCGCCGCGGCCTCGAGCGAACGGTCCACGCCCGCGAACGCCGCGTTAGCGGACTTCAGCACGAGCGGCAACGCGACGATCGCCGACGCGAGCACAGCGCCGTGCCAGTTGAAGACGATCGTGTAGCCGGCCTGCCGGTAGAGCCAACCGCCGACAACGCTTCGCCGCCCGGCCGCGACCAGCAACGCATAGCCGATCACGGTCGGCGGCAACACGAGCGGCAGCATGCAGACAGCTTCGACGACAGCGCTGCCGGGGAAGCGCCGGCGCGCGAACAACCAGCCGAGGGCAATCCCGGCGACGAGTGCAAACACCGTCGCGACCCCCGCGACGCGCAGCGACAACCAGAACGGCGACCAGTCCATCCGATGAAGGGAATCCGACATTACCGACACTCCACGTTATGAATCAGGCTTCACATCACCTGTTGCAAGATGTGGGCCATTCGTGGGCCGGTGCTGCCGCAGCAGCACGCCCGTCGGATCAGATCAGGCCCGCCGCACAAGCGAACCGTGCGAGCGAGGCACGCGCCTCATGGGCATCGTGTGTGGCGGGCTTGAGCAGCAGCCGGTGCGGGCCGAGCCGTTCGCCCAGCTCTTTCGCGCGCGCCACACACTGCCCTGGATCGCCGATGATCGCGTTCGCGAGGATCACGGCTTCCGTTGCGTCCGGCGAGAACATAGGTGGCAGCTTGCCCGGCGGGAACCGCACGCCCATCAGACGGGGATACGCGCGCACTGCCGCGACACCGTGCTCGATCGCGCGACGGCTATCGTTGTCGCAATGAAAAAAACGCGCGATAGCAAACGGAAAGGCGCCGCGCCGTGCGCGTTCGTCGGCCACCTGCTCCGCAATTTGACCGAGATCCGAAGAAGGCGTCGCCATCAGGCCATAGCCGTGCTCCGCAGCAATGCGCAGTGAGTCCCCCGCAAGGCTCGCGAGCCAGACTGGCATTGGGCGCTGCAACGGACGCGGATAGACTGCGACACCTTCATACCGGAAGAAGCGTCCGTCGAAATGTGTTTGCGGCTCGCTCCATAGCCGCCGGATCAAATCGAGCGCCTCATGCATGCGTTCGCGCGCGACATCCACGGACTGGATCCCCGAGGGACGATACTGCTCCGGAAACGGCCCACCGCGCGCGACACCGAACTCTATGCGCCCGCCGCTCAGCAGGTCGAGTGCAGCGATATCCTCCGCAACGCGCAGCGGGTCGTTCAGTGCGAGCAGCGATGCGCCGCTGCCGAGCCGGATCGTCGACGTCAGCGCCGCGATGTGTGATAGCAGCACGGTCAGCGCGCTGCCGATCGCGAACGGACTGTAGTGGTGCTCGGCCACCCAGACGTCGTGGAACCCCATCTGCTCCGCCTCGACGCCGGTTCGAACAGTCTGCCGGAGCGCGTCGCGCGCGTCGTTGTCGGGGTTTTCGACGTTCAGAAACACACCATAGCGTTGTAGTAATTCCGACATTTTGTCGCTTCACCGATTCAAGTCGTCGTTTGGCTCCGGCACAACGCCGGAGCCAAACAATCCGCAGGCACACTCAGCGCAGCCTGCGCCACCCGTATGCGAATGGCGGCAGCGCTGCAAGCCGTTGCCGCCGATGATCCGCCCGCGATATCCCGGCGACAAAGCTCGCCAGGTTCGACGTGCGCAGTGCCACCCACGGAACGCCGTGGTGTGCACAGATGTTGCGCAGCGCGACGAGGGACCCGGCGTCGATGGTGTCGAGCGGGCACAGCACCGCATCCGTGCGCGGCAACAGCGCGGCAAACCGGGTCGCCCGGTCGCTGGGATCCGCGTCGATCAGCGAGACGTGATGCACGAACACGCCTCCCGCGCGCGCCAGCCACTCGCGCAGCACCGCGTTGCTCCGGGGCCGGCCACCGACATAGACGAAACGCCGCCCACGCAGCAACGCGTCGATCGTGCCGCTGTCGAGCAACATCCGTTCGATCCATTGCAATTCACGCGCCAGACTGGCGACGTGCGCCCGCAGTCGCTCGACGTCCGCATCCGTGGCCGTGATCGGGGCGGCGTGGTTCACAGCCGTGTGCCCGCATTCCGGTCGGCCTGCTCCAGTCAGCGCTGCCATGATGCTTCGTCGTCCAGCGAACGCGCCAGTGACGTCGACGTCGTGAACCAGCTGCGTACCGTGTCGTACGCATAGCGGGTAAGCGCCTCATGACGCGCACGCGGGGCAAGCAACTGCACGGACAGCGGTTCGGCCCAACCCCAGAAGTCCGCGCGTAGCGCAGGCGGAAAGTTCACGTCGTCGAACGCATGCCACAATTGCACGAGCCATAGTTCGCGCCCTTCCTCGTCGAGCAGCAGCGGCAGCCCTGCCCCCGCCTGAAGATGCGCATGCCGCTGGCTGTAGTAGAGCGGCCCTCCACAGGCCTCGACAACATAGTCCGCCACCCGCTCGGTTACGCAGTCGAAGCAATCGCCCGCGTGCGCGAAGAGCGGCGTAGTACGCAGGCGCCTCATGTGCTGCCGCACCAGCTCGCGCAGACCGGCTTCCGCACAGATCGCAAGCAGGCGGTGCGACGGCGCCGGCAGTGGCGGGCAGACGACCCGCGAGCCCTGCGCAGGCCGATCGCGGAAAGCATGCGCCACGGGCCAGTGCAATGTCCGGTAACAGGCGCGCGTACAAGGTGTCCAGCGCGCCCGCGGCGCGCCTTCAGATGTCGGGTCCATGGCGTGTCGGATATCGTGTCCAGTTTGTTGGTTATATACCGAAATACATAACGGTAACCAGAACGAAGCAAGGACTACGCCTGGATCACCGAGCCTGCCTACTCCGGCCCGAAACAGTGCGCATAGTCCGAGCACACACCACAGCTCGGCGCCTTGCAGACAAACAGTCCTTCCCGTTCGCACAATTGCTTGTAAAAGAACTTTTTCCACTTCATGTCATGGGTATTTTTGGCGGCGAGCCGTGGAAACCAGTAGCCGAGCAAAGCAGAGAGTTCGCGTCGCGAAGGCAGTTGCAGGTCCTGCCACAGGTGATTGGTGCCCAGGCACGCACCGGCCAGCGCATGTGCAATGCACTCAGCCTCCTCGGCCGTACCGGCATCGGGATCGGCGTGGTCCTTGAACAACGTCACCAGATCTTCCACTTCGTCGTAACGCGACCTGCACCGCGACGTACCGTCCATCCCCTCCCATGCGAACGGCAACGCGGCATCGCCCCCCGGGAACCAGCGCGAGAGCAGCCAGCGTGTCTTGCTCGCGTCGAGTCCCGGGATCGGGAGCACGTGCGCACCGTATTGATCGAAGGCGCCCGACAATACACCCGCAAGAGCCAGTACGGTGGGGTCTCCTGGACTCACAGCATGGCGCATCAACGTGGCGTGAAAGTCCATGACGGCATGCTCAGACATGCGCCGCCGAGTGCGTGTAGCACTTCTTCGGACAGATCTTCGCGCAGGCGGTACAACCGATGCACAGTTCACGGTGGGCGATGGTCATGACTTTCTTTTCGTATTCGTCGTCTTCGTCCTCGCCGTCGAGCGCGACGTGCGCGCCCTCCTCGTCGAGCCCCACGAGCTCCAGTACACCGCGCGGGCAAACCTTGAAGCACCGGCCGCAACCAATGCACTTCTGCTCGTCGAGTGTGGACACGAAAGTCGGCGTCCAGGTCTCGCCGCTCGGCAGCTTCACGCTGAAGATATCGCTCATCTTTGCCTCCTGCGTGCGGGGTTACGCGCAAGCCGCGGCGGCGGCCTTGCGCGCTTCCATCAAGGCGGCGTGCGCATCGTGGCAACGCTGTGCGACGGTGAGAATCTGCTCCCAGTTCGTCGGCAGTTCCTCGGACAGGTCGTGCAGATCCATCTTCGCCTGAGTGGCCTGCGCGTTGAGCTTCTTCAAACGCGCCTTCAGTTCGACAGCATCGGTCATCGTGTGCTCCCTGCTCAGGTGCCGTACTGCGCGACGGACGGATAGGCCCGGATCATCCCGACGGCATCGGCCAGGAACCCGCTTCCGGCCGCAGCCAGTTTCGCAAGCGAAGGGAAGCCGAAGCGGTGCACGTCACGAAGCTGCTTGTTGACGACCACGAGCCTCCCCGCGATCAGCACCATGCGGCCGAATCCCTCGTGGCTCATCTTCATCATTGGCGACACCATCTGCCCGGTCTCGCGCTCGATCGCCACCGCGATGGCGTTGTAGAACAGCTCCAGATGCCACAGGGTCTCGGGGTCCGGGTCGCCCATGATCGGAATTGCGCGACGCTCATCCGGCGTCAGGATGTACGGCTTGAGCAACTGAAGGTCTGTCCTGCCTTCCCACGTGCCGTGGGTGTCCTGCGCGCGCATCTGCCTGACAAGTTGCTGGATAAACGGCGTTGCAAGCAGCGCCTCGTCGCTGGCCGCGTCCGCGGCCGTGTGATCGGTGATGGCTTCAGCCATGAGATACCTCGTCGTCTTCGAAATCGTATGTACGTTCGCCGTCCTTCGCGAGCGCCTTGCGCAGCCATGGAGGCGGTGTGCCCTTGAGCACGCCCAGCAGCCTGGCGAGAATCTCTTCGATTGGTTCCGGCTGCGGCACCTTGATTGGATGAATCTTCAGCGCCACCACGCGCGCGGCACCCGAACCACCAATCGCGGCAACGTACAGGATCGCGCAGTCCTTTACGGCTTCAAGCTTCGGCGCAAGCTTGTCCTCGTCGCCGTCTTCCTCGAGCTTGCCGCCGAAGTCGAATGCCTCAACAAACTCATACCCGTCGGGCGTGACGTTGTAGATTACGATGCTCTTCGCCCAGCCAAAATGGGCGTCGACGTACTGCCGGTCCTGGGTCGCAAAAGCGATCTTCATGCTGTGTGCTCCTGATTGGGTTCGGGCATGGCCGTGACGACCGGAATCTTCACTTCGCGCGCCGGATCGCGCGCTGCCAGATCGACCGACGATTGCGGCAACGGCCAGTCCCCCGGACGGTGATGGGCGATCTGCTCGATCATCAGGTTCGCGATCTCGAAGATCAGGTTCATCGTGCCGCGGTAGCCGACCTGGCAGCGGTGCGCGTTGCCTACGCGATCGAACACGGGGAAGCCGACGCGCATTAGCGGCTTGCCCAGCCGCTCAGCCATCTGCCGGCCATGCGAATGCGTGATCAGCAGATCGCAGTCGCCCGCGGCTCGTTCCATGTCTTCGAGGTCGCCCAGCACGACCTCGGTCGCCGGCAGTAGCGTGTGCGATGATGAAGTGGTCGTGCTGACGCAGACTCTCAACTCAGCGCCCATTTCGTGCAGCAGCGCGCCGAGCGCGAGCAACAGGTCGGGCTCGGCGCCGAGCGCCACCTTGATGCCACCGGTGTAGAAGTGGCCGTCGAGCATCGCGTCGAGCAACTGGCTGCGCTGCCGACGGTACTTCGCGGGCACGGACCGGCCAGAAAATTGCGCGAGGCGCTGCAACAGCCGGTCGTTGGGTTCGAGCCCGGTGAGCCGCTCGAATATTTCGAACGGTGTGCCGGCAATCGCCTGCAACGCCTGCGCACCCTCGCGGGTCTGCTCACCTACCCCGATCGTGAAGGCCGATGCGCCGGCTGCACGAATCTGCTCCAGCGTCGTGCCACCGAGCGTCGTGCCCCGCCAGTCCGGTGCGATGTGGCCGTCGAGCGAACCGGACAGATCCGGCAGGACGATCGCATCCAGCCCGAACATACTGACGATCTCGCGCAGCTCGTCGATATCGGCAGGCGAAAGATGGCTACCTGGCAGCAGCGTGACCTGCCGGGCGACGCTCGGCAGCGGCTTGACCATCGCTTTCACGACAGCGGTAACCGCGTGCCTGTAGCCGTCCTCGAACCCGCCGACATAATCGGGCGTGGACACGTATACGAGTTCGGTGTCGTCGAGCTCGGGCTTGCGCTTGCGAACCATCGCGAGATAGCCCTCCACGTCGTCGCCCTTGGTTTCGGTGAGTCCCGTCGAGCAGATTGCGATGATCTTCGGCGCTGCCCGCTTGCGGATGTTCAGCAGCGCCGTTTCGATGTTCTCGTATCCGCCAAGGATGGTCGTGACCTCGTTCATCGCCGTGGTCTGTAACGGAATCGCCTCCTTGAAATGGCGCACCAGCAGCACGAGGCCGAACGACGTGCAACCCTGCGAGCCGTGCATCACAGGCATGCAGGCGTCGAGCCCCATGAACGCATAGCTCGCACCGAGCGGCTGACTCATCTTCAGCGGATTGACCGCACAGGCTTTCTTCGATTCGACGACGATGGCCATGGTGTTCGCTCTCCGTCGCGTTCAGGCCGCCACGCCCGGTTCGAGGCCCATCACCCACGCATGCACGCCGGCAACCGGCGCCGCCTGCACAACCGGCGATGCAGATGCGAAAGCGCCGAGCGTCTGCCCATCGTCACCCCACGGCGCCGGAATGCGCACCTGCTGCCACACCGGGTTGTAGATCGCGCGATCGATTTCACGCACCAGTTCGACGATGCCTTCGTACCCGCCGTAGGGATGATGGCGCTCCTGGTTGATATCAAGCCACGGCATGCGCGCCTTCAACGCAACGAACTGCGAGCGACCGCCAGAGAGCATGATGTCCGCCTTCGCGTCGCGCAGCATGCTGTACATCTCACGCGGCGTCATGTCGTCGATCATGTGCGCGTCGTCACCCATGATCTCCTTGATCTTCTCCTTGTCTTCCTTCGTGCTCTTCTTGACGCTCGTGCCGACGATCTCGAGACCGGCCTCCTGAAGCGCGGCGACCACCGACCACGACTTCACGCCACCGGTGATCAGCAGCACGCGCTTGCCTTCGAGCCGATTGCGATAGCGGGCAATCCGCGCCCAGGCCCGTGCTTCCTCGGCTTCTATCAGGCACTCGGTACGCCCGATCAGGTCCTTGGGCGCACCCTGCTGCACCAGCAGCTTCGCGATCTGGCGCAGCGTGTCGCTCATGTCGCCGATTCCGTAAAACGAACCTTCGAAGTACGGAATGCCGTAGCGCTGCTGCATTTTCGTCGCGATGTTGATCATCGACTTCGAGCACACCATCATGTTGACTTTCGCGCGATGCGAGCTCGCGATCTCGTTGTAGCGGCCGTCACCGGAAATGCACGAAAGAACGCGGATACCGAGCGCGTCGAGCAGCGGCTTCGTCTGCCACAGCTCGCCCGACAGGTTGTACTCGCCAATGATGTTGATGTCGTACGGCGTCGTATATTCCGGCTCGCGCGTGCCGATCACGTAATCGAGAATCGCCTCGCCGCCAAGCTTGTTGCCGAGGTTCTTCGGCCCCGCGAAGCCAGGTGAGTTCACCGGAATCACCGGTTTGCCAAACTTCTCCGACGCGCGCTTGCAGACCGCCTCGATGTCGTCGCCGATCAGCGCGGTCACGCAGGTCTGGTAGACAAATACGGCGGGCGGATCGTACTTCTCGATGATCTCCCGCACGCTCCGGAACAGTAGCTTCTCGCCGCCATAGACCACGTCGAGCTCGTTGATGTCGGTAGTGAAGCCGGTACGGTAAAGCGTCGAGCCCGACGACGCGGCGTGACGGTTGT
Organism: Paraburkholderia unamae; assembly: GCF_003268775.1. Lineage (GTDB taxonomy): Bacteria > Pseudomonadota > Gammaproteobacteria > Burkholderiales > Burkholderiaceae > Paraburkholderia > Paraburkholderia unamae. The sequence goes on along the minus strand of NZ_QLSU01000022.1, from coordinate 97,450 downwards.
CCCATGAGTTTCCCTCGCACGCGATCGGCCCATGCACGAGATGCGCGACGTCGACGATCGGCTGCAATGCGATCTTCGCGCCGTCGAACGCACAGCCTCCCGCCGCCGCGCCGGGCGACAACTGCTTGGTGCAACCCTTTTTGCGCTCCTTCTCACTTTTTCCCTGGTTCTTGTCGCAACCGGGTTCATCAAACACTTCAGCAATCTTGGCCTTGAGCGAGGCGGACATGGCAGGCTCCTGACGATACGGGTTTCATCGTGACTGGCAAGTTCTGTACCACGGCTGTGCTGTACACCAGGCGGCGTCCTCGCGGGTCGTCCCGTCGCCGAATGTCGACATCGGAACGCCGTTTGGAGGATTTGAACGGATTGCGACACGTCTGGACGAAGCAAACGCGACAGTGGCTGACGGCCGCCGTCGTCATCCTGCGTCGCGCTCGCGTGGTCGGGACACCGACCGGGCAATGGCCCGTGCCCGCGCTTCAAGCAACGCACCTGGGTCAGTGGCTTGGTTCACCGAACAATACGCGGCCAGCGCCCGGCGCAAACGTTTCACCTTTACGTAATCCTCATCGATATGCCCAGGATATGCGGCGTAGTCGCAGACGCACACGAGCAGTAATTGCTCGAAACGCGCAGTCCGGGTATCTGCGCACACCCGCTCGAGCAGCGAGGCCATGGCTGCCGCACGCATGTCGCTCGCGCGATGCACGCAATCGGCCTCGGCAATCGCAAGCAGGGCCAGATCGAGCGCATCTGGCGGAAACTCAATGCGACTCGCGAGCGACGACAGCAGCGCGGCACCGGGGACTTCGTGGCCCGGATGGCCAGCCCATCGTTCAGGCGGCGTACGTCCCATGCCGATCTTGTGCAACAGCGCAGCCACGCGCACCGCGAGCGGCGCACCGCGACGCGCCGTTTCGGCCAGCACGCGCAACTGATGCTCGCCCGCGTCGACAGCCTCCGGAGCGTCGGTGATCATCGGCACGCCAAAGAGTGCATCGAATTCAGGCAGCAGGCGCCTGAGTCCCGCGCAGTCGCGCAGGGCAAGGAAGAAACCGACCGGGCGCGGCGCCATCAGCGCACGCCCGAGCACCTGACCGCGCTGCCGCGGCGTCAAGCGCTCGACTGCATCCATCTGCACCGCGGTGACCATATGTGCCTGTTCGGCAGCGCCGAGCGTCGCGGCTTCGGTCTGGGCCGCTCACAGTGCGTAACGGACTAAATCCTGTGCCCAGTTCACGTGGTCTCCCTGCGCTGCACCCGCGCGTCGGCGGAGCACCCACGCGCGCCAACAAACGGACAGGGCTTGCAATCCTCCTCGCACGTGCTGTCACCCTTATCCATTTCAGTCGTCGAGCAACGGTCGCACTTCGTCCACCATGTCCGCGAGGATATGTTTGGCGGTATCGAAATGCGCACTCATGGGGATGATCAGGATGCCATACAGGCCGAGTTCTGCTCCGAGCCCGCGAATCTGCGCGGCCACCTCAGCATGGTTGCCCACCAGCGAATGGGCCAGAACGCCGCCAGCATGTTCCACGCCCACTCGCGCGTTGAGGTAAAGCGTTGCGATAGCCAGCGCCTCGTCGTGCGTCTCGGCCGGGCACGCGTAGCGGACAAGCATCGGCATGGGCCGCGCGCCGTCGCCGTTTTCTGGCACGGCGTCGCGGTAATGGCTGAGTAACGCCGAGACTGCATCGAGCGGTAGATCCGGTGGCAAACACAATCCGAATCCTCGCGCCGCGATGCTGCGTGCCACATGCACGTCTGCGGTGAGTGCCCAGGCGAGCGGACGCTCGCCGGACGGGCGCGGTATCAGATCGTTGTCGTGGTGTCCCCCGTCGAGCCGAGCCCGCAACCAGTCCAACGAGTCGAGAACCGCATCGGCCGACGCGACGTCCTGCGCGTCCACCGCGAGCGCAAGACGCCCGCGGCTCAACAGTTCGACGGTAGCCAGATCCTCTGCGAGTTGCAGGCCGTGACGCCCTTCGGGAAGAAGCACCGCGCCGACACGCGCCTTCGACGTAACGCCCGACAAGTGCCCGAGCAACGTCGTGATGGCGCCGCTTGGGCGACTCGCATCGCCGTGGCGCTCGACCAGCCAGACATCGTCGTAGCCCATGCGGTCCGCTTCGCGCGCAAGCACGAATTGCCGGATCAATGCGCGGCCATCCTCTCCGGTCGGGTTTTCAAACAGGCATAGCGTGCCAAGGCGCAGCTTCATTCGGGAATTCCAGGATCAGTCACGAAATTCGAACCCGGCCGGCGCACTCCGGCGCAGTTCTTCGACCAATTCGAACGCCACCGGCAGCAATGCGCTAACGGCATACCACGCCGCCTCGCGGCGCTGCCGGCGGCCGGCTTCGAGCGCAATTTGCAGAACCTGCCAGCGTTCACGGTCAGATCGCAGTCGGGACGCCTGATGTGCGCGTGTGGCTCGTCGACCTGCGTCACGGCATGCGGCGTCATCGCACTCTCCCCGCCACGCATCAGTTGTCATCCGCGAGAACTTCAAGCGCCACCAGTTGCTCGTACAGCGCCCGCCGCGCATCCCAGTGCGACTTGCCCGCAAGACGTGGATCCGCCCCCTCGAATGCCCCGATGGCCGCGCGATCGTTCAAGTAGACAAGACAGTGTCCGCGCGCATTGAGCGCCGCCAACGACGCGTCGAGCAGCGTCACTGGCTCATGCTGGCAAAGGCCGCGGCCGAGCAGATAGTCCGCGCGGTAGAGCGGCGTGTCCCAGCCATGCGCATCGCCGATTGCGCAAATCGACGGGTATTGCGTCCGCGCGTCGACATCCGGCGCTTGACCGCTGAATTCGAGGAGTTCACGGGGTGTCACCGAATCGTATATTTCCTCCGGCCGAAGCGGGTCCGACGCTGCGACCTTGCGCGCGAAGTCCGCCTCATCGTACGCAAACCAGGCTTTGGGCTTGCCTCCCGCAGGTAGTTCCACCACGTAGATCACGGGTCGCCCCCAGTACGCCGATTCATTAAAGTGCCAGTGGATCCCGTATCAGCGTCCTCCGGGAAGGCGCCGCGACAGGCGCGCTCGGACATGACCGTTGTCGCGTCGCACGCTACCCCATCGCCCGCTCCAGCACGAGCCATGCATGCTATTCGACGCCCTCGGCAGCGACCTTCGCCCAGACAGCTTTTCGAATACGCTGGGCTATGCCGGTCGGACTTGCGTCGAACTGGCGCTGCGCGGCGCAGAGCGCTCCCAATGCGATTGCCGCCTCTGCGTGCGTGAGCGGCAAGCGCCCGGCCACGTGCGTCGCTCCCGGAACATGGCGCGCGATCGCCTGCCGGTTCGGGTGTTCGAGCAACGGCACCAGTTGGTCCGCCTCGCGTACGCCAGCCAGGCAGACCCAGCCGTCGATCACCTCGACCCTGCGGCCGTCCTGCGTGAACTTGATCAGTACCGGATCTGCCATGACCGCGCTCCAATCAACGGATGATGTCGTAGCTGTAGTCCGTCTTCGCGGCTACGATCGTGTTCGCGTCGAGGGTCTCGAAGAACTCGTCGAGCAACATCACGAGCGTGCGCAGCGCGCCATCGTAGCCCCACGTCGGATAGCGGTGATAGTGGTGACGGTCGAAGATCGGGAACACCATTCGGATCAGCGGTGTTTTCGTGTCGCGTTCCAGGTACTTGCCGTACGTGTTGCCGATCAGAAAGTCCACCGGCTCCGTGAAGAGCAGCGAGCGCATATGCCACAGGTCGCGCTTCGGATAGACCTTGCAGCCGGCGCCGTACGGCGATGCATCGAAGAGCGCCTGCACCTTCCCCGCCCAGGCGTCGTTGCCGTTGGTCGCGAGCACGTGCGCCGGTTCCGCGCCAAGCTCAAGCAGGAACTGCGTGTAGCCGAGCATCTGGTCCGGATCGCCATACAGGGCGAAGCGCTTGCCGTGCAGGTGCGCCTGGCTGTCCGCCATCGCATCGACGAGTTGACCGCGCTCCTTTTCGAGCGCTGCGGGAATCGGCTTGCCGGTCACGCGCGAGATTTCCATCAGGAAGCGATCGGTTCCCGCGACGCCGACAGGCGCGTTCAGCACAACGACTTCCTGCCCGTGCTCCGCGATGAACTTGCTGGTCTTCTCGCAGCAATATTCCTGAAACACAAACGTCGCTTTCGCGTGCAACGCCTGCTCGACCTCCTCCTTCGTCGTGCCGCCTTCATACATGCGAAATTCACCGTCGGTCGGCGTGTTCCACGTCTCGGACGGATCGCAGATCACATTGACCTTCACTCCGAACAGTCCGAAGATCCGCCGGATTTCCTTCATGTTGCCGACCACGAAGCCGTCGAAGCCGCCAATGAAGTTCACGCTGTCGTCCTGCACGCGCACCAACGGCTGCGTCGTACCTGCCTTGCCGTCCCAGAAATGCTTGAGAATCCCGAGCAGTGCGTTGTCGTAGCCGGTCACGTGACTGCCGACGAACGCTGGCGTGTGCGCGAACGGAACGTCATATTCTTCCGGCACACTGCCCTTCTGCTTGCTGTTCTTGATGAACGCGTCGAGGTCATCGCCGATCACCTCCGCCATGCAGGTGGTCGATACCGCGATCATCTCAGGCTTGTACAGGTTGTATGCGTTCGCGAGCCCGTCGATCATGTTATTCAGCCCTCCGAACACTGCGGCATCCTCGGTCATCGACGAACTGACACACGAGGTGGGCTCCTTGAAGTGCCGCGAGAAATGCGAACGGTAGTACGCGACACAGCCCTGCGAACCGTGCACGAAGCTGAGCGTCTTGTGAAAGCCGTTCGCCACGTATACCGCGCCCAGCGGCTGGCATGCTTTCGCCGGATTGACCGTCAGCGAATCGCGGGCAAAATTCTTCTGCCTGTAATCTTCAGTCTTCGTCCATTCAACCACCTGCTTGACGGTTTCGTCCGGATGGTTGAATTCGAAATTCTCTTTTTTTGTGCGAAAGATTTCCTGGTATTCCGGCTCGCGGAACAGCAGTTCGTGATCGAGAATCTTGTCGGCAGATTGTGGCATGGCGAAACTCCTGAATCGATATCGATGGGGTCGGCGACCGAAGCGGCAGCCTCGCTGGCCGCCGACCGCTTGCGCCTGGAAAAGGGTTTTTTATGCGGCGTTTTTCCACGGCGCCTTCGCGAGACTCCACACCGGGCTCGAGATCGCCATGTCCATGTCGCGCGCGAAGATCGCGAAACCGTCGTAGCCGTGATAAGGGCCAGAATAGTCCCAGCTGTGCATCTGGCGGAACGGCACGCCCATCTTCTGGAATACGTACTTCTCCTTGATGCCCGAGCCGACAAGGTCCGGCTGCACCTGCTCGACGAACTTCTCGAATTCGTAGCCGGTCACGTCGTCATAGATCAACGTGCCATCCTTCACGTAGTGCGTCGTGCGCTGATAGTCGTCGTTGTGGCCGAATTCGTAGCCAGTGCCGACGACGTCCATGCCGAGGTCCTCGTAGGCGCCGATCACGTGGCGCGGGCGTAGCCCACCCACAAACAGCATTACTTTCTTGCCCTCCAGGCGCGGCTTGAACTTCGCGATCACCGCGTCCACCAACGGGCGGTACTTCTGGATAACCTTCTCGGCATTCGCCTTGATCGTCTCGTCGAAGTGGCTAGCGATCTCCCGCAGGCTCTTCTCAATCATCGTGGGGCCAAAGAAGTTATATTCGACCCACGGAATGCCATACTTCTCTTCCATGTGCCGGCTGATATAGTTCATCGAACGGTAGCAATGCAGCACGTTCAACTTCGCCTTCGGCGTGTTCTCCAACTCCGCGATCGAGCCGTCGCCCGACCACTGTGCGATCACGCGCAGGCCGATCTCCTCAAGCAGAATGCGACTTGACCACGCATCACCACCGATGTTGTAGTCGCCGATGATCGCAACGTCGTACGGCGTCGACTCGAATTCCGGGCGCTTTTCCGGATCCGTCTTGTCGAATACCCAGTCGCGGATCGCGTCGTTCGCGAGGTGGTGCCCCAGCGACTGGCTCACGCCGCGAAAGCCTTCGCAGCGCACCGGCACGATCGTGTGGCCCTCGTACTGCGTGCTCTTCTTCTTCGACACGGCCTCAATGTCATCGCCAATCAGACCGATCGGACACTCGCTCTGGATCGAGATGCCCTTGTTCAGCGGGAACAGTTCCTGAATCTCGTCGATGATCTTGTCGAGTTTCTTGTCGCCGCCGAACACAATGTCCTTTTCCTGGAAGTCCGACGTAAACTGCATCGTGACGAACGTGTCGATGCCGGTCGTGCCGATGTAGTAGTTCCGGCGCGCCGCCCACGAGTACTGGCCGCAGCCGACCGGACCGTGGCTGATGTGGATCATGTCCTTGATTGGGCCCCAGACGACCCCCTTCGAGCCGGCATACGCGCAGCCACGAATCGTCATCACTCCGGGCAGCGACTTGATATTGGATTTCACGCCACAGTCGGGCTTGCCTTCCTCGAAGGTGCCCAAATGCTTGGCGCGCCGCTTGGCCATTTTTTCGGGATAGGCCTTCAGCACTTCGTCGATCAGGGCCTTGTTCGCGGCCTTGCGCTCTTCAACCGTGGCGGTCATGGAATGCTCCATACTTGAGGATTGTGCATCGCTGGATGCCGGCCCGCGCGCACCGCCCGATACAGGCGATGCCAGCGATACGCGCGGGCGGGCGGCTCAGCGCGGGTTCAGGCGGACAGTTCGGCAGCCGTCTTGCCGACCTGCGATTCGTCGATGGATTTCATGATGCCGTGCTCCATCAGCAGGTCTTCGAGCTGATCCATCGTGATCGGCGTGGGGATCGTGCCGTTGCCCGCGTTGTTGTGCACCTTTTTCGCGAGCTGACGATACTCGTTCGCCTGGTTCGATTCGGGCGCGAACTCGATCACCGTCATGCGGCGCAGCTCCGCGTGCTGCACGATGTTGTCGCGCGGCACGAAGTGGATCAGCTTCGAACCGAGCATGCCGGCCAGCGCCTCGGCCAGTTCGAGCTCCTTGTCGGTCTGGCGCTCGTTGCACACGAGACCTCCAAGACGCACGCCACCGCTGTTCGCATACTTCAGAATGCCTTTCGAGATGTTGTTGGCCGCGTACATCGCCATCATCTCTCCCGACATCACGATGTAGATTTCCTGCGCCTTGTTTTCGCGAATCGGCATCGCGAAGCCGCCGCACACCACGTCACCGAGCACGTCGTAGGAGACATAGTCGACGCCGTCGTACGCGCCGTTCTCTTCGAGGAAGTTGATGGACGTGATGACACCGCGGCCGGCGCAGCCGACGCCCGGTTCCGGACCACCCGACTCGACGCAGCGGATGTCCTTGTAGCCGATCTTCATCACGTCCTCGAGTTCGAGGTCTTCCACCGAGCCGGCTTCTGCGGCAAGCGAGAGAATGGTGTCCTGCGCCTTCGCGTGCAGAATCAGGCGGGTCGAGTCGGCCTTCGGGTCACAGCCGACGATCAGGATCTTCTGCCCGAGTTCGGTAAGCGCCGCAAGTGTGTTCTGCGACGTGGTGGACTTGCCGATCCCGCCTTTGCCGTAAAAGGCGATCTGACGAAGTTTAGACATTGACGTTCTCCAGTTCTGGAAAGGTTGAAAGCTGGGTTAGAAATCAGGGTTGAGATTCAGGGCTGCAAAGCCGCGACCATGTCCTCAGCCTGCGGTGTCCGTATGGTCTTCTTCTGTCGAGTCACGCATCGGCCGGAGTGTGTCCGCGCGGACTGCTCCAGTGCAGCTTTCGTGCCAATTCAGAGCGAATCTTCGGAATCCCCGATAAACCGGACCTGTCACGCGTGTGCAGCGCCCCCGCCGCTCATACCGGGCGGGGACCGCAGTTGTCGGCTTCCCGACAAACCGTGCGCGTTTCGTCGCAAACAACACCGCCGCCGCGCGGCCTGGCCCACATATGCACGTCGGATCCGGCTCTTTTGTCGCTGGTACGTTTGTTGCACTCAAGGACGCCATGAACCCGCTCACGACTGCTGCCGTCGACGTACGACGCACCTCGACCCATTTCGATGCCATTGGCGGAGAGCCGGCGGTAACGCGCATCGTCGATGCGTTCTACCGGCATATGGACACGCGGCCCGACGCAAGCGACATTCGCGCTATGCATGCTCCGGACCTCGCGCCGGTAAAGACGGTGCTGGTCCGCTACCTGTGCGAATGGCTCGGCGGCCCAAAGCGCTATTCGGACGAGCGCGGACAACCGCGGCTGCGCATGCGCCACGCGGCATTCCCGATCGGAGCAGCCGAGCGTGATGCGTGGCTTTCCTGCATGCGTGCGGCGCTCGACGAAACAGGCATCGCCCCAGCGCTACGCGACGAACTGATGCACGCATTCCTCAGAATTGCAGACTGGATGCGAAACACCGGAACCTGATTCGCGATTCGCGCTTCTTTACCCAACGATTCTGGATATTTTCCGCCCGCCCCAACTTTTACGATGCAAAGGACTCCGTCATGACCGCCACGCTCGCCCGCAAGGAACTCGACGACACCGCATTCGCCCGCCTCGAACATGAAGGCCGGCTGCTCAATCCGGTTCTCAAGGGACTCACGAACCAGTTCGGCCGGGTCGGATTCCGCGGCGAACTGGCGTTGCGCTTCGCACCAAAGCTCGCCGACGAAGCGCGCCCACCCGAACTGACGTGCGATCAGGTCATGGCCGTTGCCTCGATCGGCGAGAAACATCTGCCGTTCTTCGCCGGCTGGCTGCTGAGCTTCGAATATCTGAAGGATGTCGCCGACGTGCTCGGTGACACGCTAAGCGCAGGCGGAAAATACTTTCTGTTCTGCGACAACATCGACCTGAGCAAACGCTACCAGGTACCGTACAAGGGCGCGATGTTCTACGTGCTGCCGATTCTCGAATCGACGGTCTATAACGAAATGCTCGAACTGCTCTACCTCGAGAAGAACGACCTGAAGAAAAAGGACACGGCCGGCAAGCTCGACGCGGTCGCCGATGCGGCAATCAAGTTCGATGTGACCTTCGACACGATCACCTACAGCGAAGGCCTCGAACTGATGGGACCGGTGCGCAACCCCAACGAAAACCGTCCCGTCTGACGATTTCCAGTGACCAGGCCGGGGATCGCCGCTTCGTCGCTCCCCGGCGACCCCACACTACCCCTTTTTCCGAGCCGGAGCGTGACCATGTCACTGCACACCGACACCGTCCCCTTCGTGCGCGAAAGCGGGAATCGCCGTCCTACGCCATCCTCGGACGCGAAGCCGCTGGGCGGCGTGCCCGCCGCGCTCGCGACATGGCTCTCAAACCACGACTTCCCCGATGCCCATTCGCGCGGCCTCGAAGGTACGACGCCGCTGATGCTTGCGGCGTTGCACGGCGATGATGGTCTGGTAGAGGCGTTGCTCGCCCACGGCGTTCGCGTCGACGCGCTCGACGACACCGGCAATCAAGCGCTCTGGTATGCGTGTCTTGGCGGAGCACCCGCGCCGATTCTGCGGCTGATCAACGAAGGCGCCGAGATCGACCACGCGAACGACGACGACATTACCTGCCTGATGCAGGCGGCGGCCAGCGGACGGGTCGAACTCATGCAACTCCTGCTCGCTCATGGCGCAAGCGAGGGTCTGTATGCGCCGGATGGACGAAACGCGCTCGACATGGCGGCGGAGCGCGGCTTCGAACTGCTCCGCGTGTCCCGCCGGTTAGGCGGCGGGACGAAAGACGCGCCCCGCGCGCCGGAGAGGCAACGCGCCGATCCGCAGCGTGGGGCAATCTCCGCCCATATGGCTGGAGACAAGGCTGCATGACGCAATGGAGGCCGGACATGCCGACCGGAAAACCATCTATCGTGCTCGGATACCATGAACGGACCAAGCACCGGCTGGAGCGCTATGCGGCCGGCCCCGAAACGCTGGACTGGGACGCCCAGCCCGACCCGTTCCGGCGGTTCGCGGGCGCGCCTGTCACGACACTGCCGCTGACGGCCGACGCCGATGACACACCCTGGGCCAACCTGTTTTCGCCGGGCGCCATTACGTCGCGCGCACCCACACTGGCAAGCGTCGGGCTGCTGTTCGAACTCTCGTTCGCCCTGTCGGCATGGAAACAAGCCGGACCGGATCGCTGGGCATTGCGCTGCAATCCGTCGAGCGGCAACCTGCATCCGACTGAAGTCTATCTGCTCACGAGCGGCATACCGGATATCGACGACGGCCTCTACCACTATGCATCGAAAGCGCACGCGCTCGAAAGACGCGCCCGCTTCGCCCCAGGCGACGCCGGCCTCGCCGGCGCGCGCATGCTGATCGGATTCAGCTCGATCTACTGGCGGGAGGCATGGAAGTACGGGGAGCGTGCGTTCCGCTATTGCCAGCTCGACATGGGTCACGCGACCGGCGCGCTGCGCTACGCAGCCGCAGTGACCGGCTGGAGGATCCGCGAAACCGGGCTGGACCATGCCACCATTGCAGCGCTGCTTGGCCTGGACCGCGAAGAAGACTTCGGCGACGCCGAGCACGAGGAACCCGAGGCCCTGTTCGAGCTGCTGCACGTGAACCCTGTCCTTCGCGGCAATGCACCCGCAGCGTGGCCCCGTGCGACAGCCTCATCGTGGCAGGGCCGCGCAAACCGGCTCGATCCCCGACCGATGTACCGCTGGCCCGCGATCAACGAGGTGGCCAGGAACTCGCGCCAGGCGGCGTGCGTTACCGCATCGCAGCCCGGCACAGCAAGGCGGAGCCTGTTGCCAGCCACCGCAGCGCGCGCTGCCACGCTGATCCGCGCACGCCGCAGCGCCCAGCGCTTCGATCCGCGCGCGCGGCTGGACGTGCTGCGCTTCTGGCCGATGATGGACGCGCTGATGCCTAGCGTCGGCGAGAACCTGGCGCCGGTCCCATGGGATACGTCGTCCGCGCCGGCACGCGTGCATGCGGTGCTGTTCGCGCACCGGATCAACGGTCTCGAGCCGGGCGCCTACCTGCTGCTACGCGATCCCGGTGCGCGGGACGGCCTGCAGAACGCCATGCCCGACCTCCCTCTGAAGCCGGTCAGCAACGCACCCGTCGGGATGCCGTTCCACCAGTTGGCGGCGAACCCCGCTCTAGCCCGGACGCTGCGCACGCTGAGCTGTCATCAGGCTATTGCCGCCGACGCGCTATTCGTCGTAGCGCTGCTGGCCGACCTGCGCACCGTATCCGTCGACGGTCCTGAACGCTACCGCGAGCTACTGCGCGAATCCGGCCTGATCGGCCACACGCTCTACCTCGAAGCGGAAGCCGCCGGACTGCGCGGCACCGGGATCGGCTGCTACTTCGACGATGCCGTGCACGAACTTCTCGGCCTCGACAGTGATCGGCCGGACCGCTGGCAGGTGCTCTACCACTTTAGCGTCGGCGTGCCGCTGGATGATCCCCGCATTGTCAGCGAACCGCCCTACCGTTGCAATCTTCCGCAGGAATACACGCCATGAACGGCCAGCGCACCTTTCGTCGCCTCACGGTCCATGAGCTCGACGCCTGGTTCGGCCAGCATCCGGATTCGCTGCTGCTCGATGCTCGTGACGCCGCGAGCCACGCTCGCGACGGCTTGCCGGGCTCGCTACGACTATCGCGCGAGAACCAGGACGCCCTGCTGCTCAAGACGGCGCGCAAGCGTCCCATCCTGATCTACTGCTATCACGGCAGGGCGAGCCAGACCTGGGCACGCATGTTCGCGGACTTCGGCTTTACGGAGGTCTGTGACCTGATCGGCGGCCAGACCGCCCTGGCCGCGAATCCGGCGAATCCGCCTGGCCAGCCCATACCGCCCGAACTTGCGAACTGGCTCGCTCACCAGGGCTTTGCCGGCCCCGACGGACGAGGCGCACACGAGAACACGCCGTTGATGGTGGCCGCATGGCGTGGCACGCACGATATGGTCGATGCGCTGCTCGCACACGGCGTGATACTCAATGCCGTCAACGCCGATGGCAACACGGCACTCTGGTTTGCCTGCGTGCACGGCGAGCCGGCCGGTGTCGAGCGGCTCGCTGGCGCAGGACTGCCGCTCGATCATACCAACGCCACCGGGGCCACCTGCCTCATGTATGCGGCCTCCTCGGGCAAGCACGATATCGTGCGCACACTGCTGGCACTCGGCGCCGATCCGCTCATCCGCACCCAGGACGACTTCACGGCACTTGATATGGCGGCCACGCTCGAGTGCCTGGAACTGCTACGCCCACGCTGAAGGCCCCATCATGGCTCATATTACGTTCTACGAAAAACCCGGCTGCGGCGGCAACGCGAAACAGAAGGCGCTGCTCGTCGCTGCCGGCCACACGCTGGAGGTTCGCAACCTGCTGCGCTGGCCGTGGACACCGAAAACGCTGTTTGCCTTCCTCGAGCCTCTGCCGGTGCGCGAATGGTTCAACCGCGCGGCGCCGGACGTCAAGTCGGGACGGATCGTCCCCGAATTGTTCGATGGCGTGGATGCGCTCGCACGGCTGCTCGCCGACCCGCTGCTGATCCGCAGACCGCTGATGGAAGTCGCCAATACACGCATGGTGGGCTTCGAAGCTGGCCGCGTGCACGAATGGGTCGGGCTCGGCGCGCATGCGCCGACCAGCGATGCTGCGCGACCGCTCGAAGGCTGCGCGGCGGCGACGGAAGACTGTACGGCATCCTCCACCTGATCTGCACGAGACTCTCACCATGCCTCTTTATGACTATCGATGCCAGGCCTGCGGCCAGCAATTCGAAACGCTGGTGCGCGCCGGCACGGCACCCGTTTGCCCTCACTGCGGCAGCTCCGCCCTGGACAAGCAGGTCAGCGCTCCGGTTGCGCCCGGACGCAGCAAGGCCATCATCGCATCCGCTCGCCGCCAGGCCGCGCGTGAAGGACACTTGAGCAATTATTCGGCCGCAGAACGCAGCAAGCTGCTGCGATAAATCTGCACAGCCACCATCTTGGATGAGACCAGAGTAAGGCGCTGAATCGCCCACTCCGGTCCACAGGAGAAGCCACATGGATCTCGTCTACAAAACCACCATGCTGACCCAGGGCGGACGGACCGGCCAGGTGCAGAGCGACGACGGTAGCCTCAAGCTCAAACTCACCGTGCCGCGGGAAATGGGTGGCAAGGAAGAGGGCATCAATCCCGAGCAACTCTTTGCCGCCGCGTTCGCCGCATGCTTCGAACATTCGGTACGGCATATCGCCCGACAGGACAGGCTGCCGCTGCGCGGCTGCTACATCGAGTCGACACTGTCGATGTACGTGAACTTCGAAGGGGCGTACCGGATGGCACTCAGCCTGACGGCTTTCATGGCTGGCACCTTCGATCAGCCCACCGCTGACAGCCTGATGGAGAGAGCGAAAGGCATCTGCCCATACGCCGACGCGACAAAAGGCAACATGACGCTCAACCTGAAGGCGGTGGTCGACATACCGGTAGCGACATGAGCCGGGCCGACGACGAGGCAACGGGGTATTTCATCGACTGGGACGGCAATGTCCGCCGGACCGGTGACCCGGGTGGCGGATACCAGTGCGGGATCGGCAGGGCCGCACGCTATGTCGGCATCACGACGCAATCCGGAACGCTCGTGCATGAGGCCACGTTCTACCGCGATCAGGATGCACTTGCGCGCGCCGGCATCAAGGCCTGCGTCGTCGCCGGCAGTCACCCATGGGGCAAGTGCAAGGACTTCTGAATCGCAAATGACGATGCCTCGCCCGATCTGCGAGATGACTCGACCGCCTCCGCATCGCGAAATCTGGCCGCCATCGATTTCCGCTCCCAGGTGAGCGCAATCGCGCCGCGCCTAAGGCCGCACCCGACCGGGCACAACAGCCAGCGGCTGCTCAAGCATCAGCGTCTGGATGACGCCGAGTACCTGGGCACTGTAACGTCGTCGCAGTCGTTCTCGTCTTTCTCGCGCCTACCACGTATGCGTCGAACAGTTCCCCGGCCAGCTTGCCACTGCGGCATGTGTTTTCGGTGCCAACCGCTCTCCACATCAAACCTGCAACTGCTTGCGGGGCCTCGCCTGCGGCGGCGTCTACGCCGCCTTTTGTATCAGGGCACTCGTTACTGCCGTCTTCGCAACCAGCTTCCACAGGCGCTCGGTCGCAAGCGTGACAGCCTGAAGCGGGGCACATGCAAGCTGCTGATCGTGCACCGCTAGCAATTGCCCCACGCTTGCATAGTCATCGTCGTCCGTGATGTGCCAGTCACCAGTCGTGTTGCCGCGTTGACTGCACCTTGCCAGTGCCGCTTCGATCTGCTCGAATCGTTCTGGATCCCCGTCTCCGTATCCCGCTTCGTGGAGAAACTCGGCAAGAAACAGGATCTCGACCAGCCTCGATGCCATGCGGCCATCACCGTGACCGGTGCGCAACGCTTCCAGCATCAGATGATACTCGAGCGACATACGATCGAGTCTGGCTCGGGGCATGGGCAACTGCAAAGCCTTACAGCGGGGGGAAGCGAACGGGCGTTGGGTCATGTCTGCAAAGCGCGATAGCGGTGAACCGGGTTGCAAGTCGGGGCATGACGGCATTGCCATATCCAGACTCAAGGGCCGAAGCCACGTCATCAACCGGACGGCAAGGGCTGGAGCGTTGTCCGCCATAGCGGTGAAGCGACACAGAATCCGGTGAAGATAAATACGCATCAATTTTTTAGGCCGGGCAGCCGGCCCCCGGTGCCTGCCTTTCCGGCACCGGCACCGTGAATCGGGCGGCGAGCGTTGCAGCGCAGGATCAGCCGGTCGTTCATGGCGTCATCTGAAACAGCGCGCCCTGGCTCTGCCGATGCACACGCAGCCACAGCAGCGTCGCTGGAACCAGCGACTCGCAGGCAAACCACAGCGCGTCGTCCATTGCTGTGCCAGCCTGCGACTTCAGTTGCGCACGCATCCATCTCCAGCCGTCCCAGTCAATTTCCGGCATCGCGGCCCGAATCCGGGGACTCAACCCGTCAGCGCCGTCAGCCAGACGCGTTAGTTGCCGATGCACCTCCTGGCGTGTAAGCCGCGAACACAGCAGCTCGTCGCGTGTCAGTCCTTCGATCAGCGTGACCACTACAATCCCCGACTGCTCGACGATCGCAAGGCGCGCGCTGTCTTCAATCGCACTGACACCACTCATGCCGACTCCTGCATGAAGCCCGTATGTGTCACTGCATCGACGAGACGCTCGTTCAACGTCAGTGCGAACTCGCGCCAGGCGGCCGCCAGATCCAGTGCGATCACGCGCTGCAGTTCTGCGTCAGGCTGATGCTCTTCCGGGAAATTCGACAATGCGCACGACGTTGCGTTGAATTCCAGCGCCCAGTCCAGCAGTTTGCGGTTCCAGCCCTGGAACGCAGCGAGCAGCTTCGGCGTCAATCCATGCCGACCGAGATGCACCGGCCCGGCGTCGCCCGAGTTGAGCACCGGCATCAGAGCGTCGATCGCTGCCAGCGTTTCGCTGTAGACCTGCTCGACCGTAGCCAGAAGGGCATGCTGGGTCAGTTGCGCGGTAGACTGGCTCGACATCAGGCGCGTGACGTGCTGCCGGTAGTGCGCCGGTGCCGATTCGCGGCAACCGGACACCGTCGCGATGAAACTTGCCACGGCTTCTTCCATCGTGACCGGCATGCCTGCCATCGCGCGCTGACCGCCAGGCAGAACCAGCGCCCGGGTGATGCGCGCCGCAGCGTCCAGCGCGCCCTCCATGTGGCCCGCTCCGTGACCCGCCGTCTCGCTGCCCCCAACGTACAACCGGCCGCCCAGCCAGCCGCCACGCAGCGCCGGGTCGGCCTGCGGCCATGCGGGCAGGCTTTCCCTGTCCGCATCGCTGCAGGTCCAGGCTTCGCCTGCCCAGTCGAGTCGATACGACTGACCGCAATGCGCCTCAACCCCGTACAATTGGGCCAGCTGGCTTTCGATCAACAGGGGCAAGCCGCGCTCGAAATTCCTGCGCTGCGATGCGTTAAGCGCAAGAAAACCGCCTAGCGCCCCCGCATCAGTGGCTCCATCGCTCGCATCAAACACCTCACCCAGCGTCGCCTGAACATGCCGCACGAACGCGCTGCCCGAGTGGCCTGCGGTCCGCCAGAACGGCCGGTCATACGTCGTCAGCGACTTCGCGGCCGCCGCCATCCAGGTGGGCGTCGCCGCGAGCAGATCGGCCAGCGGCGTCGGCAATGGTGGATCGAACGCGACACGCTCGTGAACGAGGCGCGGTGGCAGCGCGAGCACGACCCGCCGGGCACGCAACGTGGAAGCGCGATCGCCGTGCACCACCTGCAATTCGAACCACGCGCCGCGATCGTGGACCATGCGAAGCGCGTGGCCCGTCAGGATGTGCTCCCGCGGCACCGCGGCCGCCAACGCCTCGACCAGACGCACGGCCCCGCCCACGATGCGGCAGGCGCCAGCATGGATACCACCGGGTTCCTCACGCCGCTCAGGCTCCCGGTTCGGGTCCGTCAGCCAGAGCGCATCTCCGGGGTCGGATTGTGGCACGCTCTCCAGCCCGAGCTCCGTAAGCAACGCGGCAATACGCGGCTCAGTGTCGGGCCAGAACCATGTCGGGCCGAGGTCCAGCGCCTGGCCCGTTACCTCACAACGCCGCGTCAACACCCGGCCGCCCAGGCGCTCGCGCGCCTCGACGAGCAGGAACGGCAAACCCTGGCCATGCAGCGTGCGCGCCAGCGCGAGGCCGCACAGCCCTGCACCGACGATAACGACCTCAAGCACCGGAACTTCGTTGGCGGCCATGATGCCCCCGAGTCAGACGAAGCCGAGCAGCTCGACGGTCACGGGTTCCTCGCCGAGGACTACCTGGCACGCCAGGCGCGATTTCGAGCCCACCCCGACGATCGAGTCGAGCTTCTCGTTTTCCACGCGCTGAATCTTCGAGAGACTCTTGCGCCCTTCCTGGACGAACAGGTGGCACGCTCCGCATTCGGCCTTGCCGTCACACTTGTGCGCGATGGCCTCTCCTGTTTCGAGCAGAGCTTTCAGCAGGCTGGTGCCTGCCGCTACGTCATAGGTTTTGCCCGAGGGCAATACGGTGAGTGTCGTCATAATGGTTCTTGCGCGGTGTCGTAGTGAGTCAAATCGGGAACTGGCTCAGGCGGCCAGGGCGGGTTGCAGCGCGCTCACTAGTTCGTCGGCGAAGGCCGCAAGCGGCATGGCAATGCGGGTGATCCGCTGTTCGTCCAGAAAACGCGCCTCCATGCGGGTGGGCTCGTCGGGCAGCACTGCCCAGTGGGTGTCAGAGGAGCGCTTCATGATCTGGCGCGCGAAGCTGCGCGCGAGCTGGTCATCGAAGCGGCAGCCGAGAAAAAGGAAGCTGCGTCCCGTTCGCCACGCCTGCACGGCAGACGGAATCGGCGTCTGGATATCAATTTCGGTCAGCACTTCTACATAATCGCTGTCCGACACAAGATAGTTGGCGGCAGGGGCGCGGGCGCCGATCGGCCTGTAGAGCAGCGCCCCTGCCGCAGGTACATCGGCAAGTGGCCCGCCGCTCGGGTCGTAAGCGCCGAACCATTGACCGAAGTGCTCGGATTGCGACAGCCCCTGCACCTGTGCCCAGCAGCCGTGCGCACGCGCATCAGCCAGCGCCGTCGCGAAGGTGTCGTCGTACCAGCAGTCGACGTACAGTCCCGCGCCGCTCGCGGCCAGGGCCCGGTGCAGTGCAGACGGCGTGGGCGCCGACGCGAACGCCTCGTTCATGATGCTCACCACCGACTTGCGGTGCTTGAAGTTCTCGATAAACTGCGCGGCCTGCGTGAGCCGGTTGCGGATCTTGTGCGGCACGGAAACGCGAGCCGTCATGATCTGCGCAAGCGCATCCGGTGTCGCCGGTACACGTGCATCCGGGCACAGCGCGAGCATACCCGGGCCGAGGTACGGGATCACGCTGCCAGCCTCGATCTGGCTGGCGATGGTGTCGACGGAAACAGGACAAAGGCTCATAGGTCGTATACCTCAGAGATAGATGGCGGCGCCCGCGCCGACGTTCGTCGCCGTGTCTTTCAATGTCTTGACGATGTATTTCACCTGGTCGGCGTCAAGCTGGCTGTGCAGCGGCAGCGCGAGCGCGCGGTCGCCGATGCGCTCGGTGTCGGGCAGCACACCACGCTTGCGTCCGATCGCGTCGCCCGCGCTCATGTAATGGAACTGTTCGTGCAGTGGTTGGCTGTAAGCTGCCGTCTCGATACCGCACGATTTCATGTCGTCGATCATCTGCGCACGAGCGCTCTGCGTGAAACGCTTGCCAAGATGCACGACGTAGAGCATCCAGTGCACCTCCTCGACGTCTTCAGCCAGATACGGCGGCTTGATGCCCTCGAAGCTCTGCATCTGCTCGTGATACAAGGCCTCCACCTGCTTGCGCCGCGCAAGACGCTCGTCGACCCCCGCCAGTTGCGCGAGCCCGAGCGCCGCGGTCAGCTCGCTCATGCCCGCCTGCAACGGCACCCGGGATCCGACTGAAACCGATTCGCGGTCCGCAACCCGCCGTTGACGCAGGTAACGCAACTCGTGCGCGAGGCCCTCGTCATCCGTGACAAGCATCCCGCCTTCGCCCGCACATAAAGCCGAAGGCGCCGAGAAGTCGAATAGCGACACATCGCCAAACGTGCCGACACTGCGCCCCCTGTAGCGCGAACCGAGCGCCTCGGTGCTGTCCTCAATCAGCCGCAGGCCGTGTTCCCCGGCGAGATCGCGCAGCGGCCCCCAGGCGGCCGGATGCCCGTTAGTGTTGCCAGCGAGGATCGCGCGCGTGCGCGGACTGATCTTCTGACGCGCCTTCTCGACGTTCAGGCACCCGCTCCAGTAGTCGATGTCGGCGAATACCGGCGTGGCGCCCGCCAGCGTGATCGCCTGTGCGACCTGATGCCATGTATGCGATGCGCAGATCACCTCGTCGGTCTCACCGATACCCAACCCGCGCAGCGCGATCCACGCTCCGAGGGTGCCGCTCGCGACCGCGATCGCGTGCGCTCGCCCGCTCCAGCCAGCGAACGCGGCCTCGAACGATTCGAGCATCGGCCCGCTGCTCCAGCGCGACGATTGCAGCACGGCATTCACGAGTTCGATCTCGCGCGCCCCACACTCTGGCTCGCTCAACGTAATTTCATCGATCTCCATCACTGGCCCCGCCCTCCGTGAAGATCAGCATTTCAGCCTCATCCGCCTGCCCCGTGACTGACACGCACATCCCGTCCAGCCTCGCGTAATAGACACGGCGCTCGCCGAACTGCAATGCGGGCGTTTCGTCATGCATCTCGGATGCACTGATGCGCATGGTCCGCACGCCGGGAAAACGCTCCCGCCAACGTGCCGCCGCATCCGGCAGCGTGGGAGCCGTGCGAATCGCGTCGGCAATGGCTCGTACCTGTTCCTCGCTCAGACTCATGTCACTCCTCCGCGGCGGCAATCCGCCGCGCCTCCACGGTGATGGGCAGCGCGGTGTCGTCCGCCATCTCGGGCAATTCAAGCTGCCAGCCATTTCCAAGGGTCACGAGACCGCCCCACATACGGGGCGACGCCATCGCAACGATCGGTTCCTCCAGGTCCTTCTTCGGTACATAAGCGCTCAGCACGCCCTTGCTATCCTTGCGGATCATGACTTTCACGACGGACACTCCAGGGTTCGTGGGGGGTTATGCTGCTTGAGAGGCGCAAGTTCCAAGCAGCGGCGCAAGCAACGGCGGCAACGCGGCCAGCAGGTACTCGATGTCACGCGCCGTGGTGGTTTCGCCGAGCGACAGCCGCACGGCTGCCAGCGCCTCGTCGCGCGGCACGCCCATCGCAGCGAGCACGTGCGAAGGCTCGCTGCCGCCTGAAGAGCAAGCCGCACCGGACGACGCCGACACGCCCAGTTGCTCCATGCGCTGCAGGACCACGTCCGCTGGCAGAAGGCCAAATCTCAGATAGCTGGTGCCCGCAATACGCGGCGCGCACGCGGAGAACACATGCATGTCCGGCAACGCACGTTGCAGTCCGCGTTCTAGCGTGTCGCGCAACTGTGCAACCCGGGTAGCCTCAGTTTCGATATCGCCAAGCCGGTCAAGCGCTGCCGCAAACCCCGCAATCGCGGGCAGGTTTTCTGTGCCGCCGCGCCGTCGCCGCTCCTGACTGCCCTGCATTTGCGGCACCAGCGTGCTCCCCTGCCGCAGCAACAACGCGCCAATGCCCTTCGGCCCTCGCAGCTTGTGCGCGGAGAGCGAAACTGCGTCGGCGCCGAACCGCGCGAAATCGAACGGCACCTTGCCGATGAACTGGGTCGCATCGACATGCAACCGAGCGCCTGCGGCATGCGCGAGTGCACGCACTTCGTCGACCGGCATGCGCACGCCCGTCTCGTTGTTCACCGCCATCAACGACACGAGTGCGACGTCCGTGCCGATCAGCCGGGCCGCACTGTCCAGATCGAGTGTGCCGTCCGGATTCATGCCGATGAAGTCCACGGGAACGCCTTGCGTCTCAAGCGCCCTTGCGAGTGCGAGATGGCCCGCATGCTCGACCGCGCTGAACACAATCCGCCGGCGTTCGCAGCCAGCGGCCGCATGCAGGCCGAGCACGGCCAGATGGTTCGCTTCGGTAGCGCCGCTCGTGAAAATCACCTCGGTGGGCTTGCAGCCCAGTCGGCGAGACACCGTTGCGCGCGCGGCCGCGAGCGCCCGCTTCGCCTGCTGTCCACGCGGATGCTGCGAGGAAGCATTGCCCCAGACGTCGGTCAGCACCGACAGCATGGCCTGCACAACACCCGGTGCGGGCGGCGTCGTTGCGTTGTGGTCGAGATAGATCATCACAGACTCCAGGATTCGCCCTTCAAGGCCAGAACACGCGCGCGGCATCCACGCACAGGAGATCCAGCAGCATCGGCAGGTCCAGACTCGCGCACTGCTCCACCCAGCGACTCGCCTCATGGTCGCGCGCATGCAGACGCCACATGTCATTCATGTCTCGCGCGAGCCACGCGATATCGATGACACCACCGTGCGGCTCGACGTTGCGCGAGCAACACGGGCTCTCGACGCGATAACCATCCTGCTCGCGCACCACACGCGGCTGCACATAGCGATAGCGCAGCCGGTTGCGCAGCGCCCGCTCGATCTGGTGCAGCATGAAATCGGCTACCGGCGTCCCTGTGGCGCATCCTCCACCCGGCCCGTACGCGGCTTTCCGGTCGTTCGGCTCAACGATGCTCACGGTCCGGTCCGGCCACATCGTCACGCGCCCACCCCGTCTTCCGGCAGCAGACCGGCCGGCGCAGGCGCGATCTCGTCCTCGGTGCAACCGACCACCTGCCGGCCGAATTCCACCAGATACACAGGCTCGCCAGTCTCCACCACCTGTCCCACATTGACAATTTCACCCAACGCGCCTGCCGTCACGAGGCACTCGCCATCCTTGCGGCCGGGATAGCTGCCGTCGTTGGACAAATCGTCCAGCGCGACGACGCGCAACCCCCACGAATAAGCTGGCTGGAGCGGCTCGATGTTCATTGCGCACGACCCTCCGTTTCTTTGCCCGCCGATGTACCGCGGGCTGCATCGCCTTCATTCGCGGCTTCACCGGTGCCGATCGTACGCAGCCTGACGGCGCGCTCGCCAAGCCGCGCCAGCACGTCGTCGGGCAGGTTGTCGAGCGTGCACAGTTCCTTCGCCCGCATGCCAACCCGGTGGCCGGTCACGACGAAATCAACCGCATAGATATAGAACTGCTGTAGGAAGGTGTTGATACTGGTGACGTAACCGATATCGCCCTTGTTCACCAGCACCTCGCCGATATCCTTGCCGTTATACGTGCCGTCGTTGCGGATCACCGAGCGCGCGATCACCCGCTCGCCGAAGCTGAAGCGAGGGGGAAACGCAACCTCGATCGCGTCGTCATCGCGGTTGATGTCACCCATGTCCGGCTCCTTCGAACGATCGGACCGTATCGTCCGGCGCCGATACGGCTCTGGACGGCCACAGCCGCTCGCGCGCCATCGCACAAACTTCCGCGTCGGCATCGTCGAGCAAAGTCCTCAACACACGTGGATCCGCGCGGCATGCCACCTCCCACCGCACGCGCCAGTCCGGGTCGTCGATCAACTGCCCCAGCAACGACGGCGGCAGACGCGCTGCAACGACGCGGCGCACCTCGGCTTCCCCGTCGCCCGCAAAGCGCAACAAGGCGGGCATGTCGATGCGCTCGGCCACGCGAACTCTCACCACCCAGTCCGGATCGCTCGCCATCAGCGGCAGCAGCGCAACCGGCAAACGCCGGGCAACCCACTCGCGCACGCCGTAGTCCGGGTCCGTGCGCAGGGTCGCGAGCGTGGCCGGGGCGAGCCGTTGCGCGACGCGAATCCGCACTTCACGGTGCGGGTCATCTGCGAGCCTCACGAGGTGCGCTTGTGGTAACCGCAGCGCCAGTTGAAGGCGCACGGTCTCGTCCGGATCACTAATCATCGCGGGAAGCCTGAATATGTCCGCATGGCGCGCCGCGATCGCCCGCACTTCGAAGTACGGATGTTCAAGATGTGCATCGCCCAACTCCGGATGCCAGCGGAAGAAGCGGTCGATGCGGCGCGCGTACGCGTCCTGCACGCACGCATGGCCTGGCTCGCACCCGGCGGCGCCCGGCACCGCGCGTAGCGCCGCATGCGCGCACACAGAGCAGTCGACCTGACCACCCTGCCAGTGGAGAGAAGGAATGTCGCCCTCGGGCGCGCGAGCGTGGTTCAGGGTGCTCATAACGGCAACCCCGCCCAGCCGCGCGAAGGATGCGCAGACGAGGTGAACGCGTCGTCCGCATCGTCGTCGCCCTCGTGTCGGGCCAGCACGTGAGCGAGCAACGCACCGCCCAGCACGTCGTCGGGATCGAGCCAGCGCAGTTCGGCCAACCGGGCGCGGGCTGCCTGTCGCTCGCCGAGTCGCAGTTGCAGGTAGGCGAGGCCCTTGAGCGTGAAGAGATAAAAGCGCACGGCCGCGTCGTGACGTACGGCGTCCCCTGTCGGCGGGATGGCGCCGAAACCTGCCCCGAGCGCGCGACGTGCAACTGCCAGTGCCTCTTCTCCCGCACTGCGCGCCTGCGCCAGCCGATGCCCGTAAAAATGAAAGCGGTACAACGCAATCAGCGGCGCAGGGTGCCCCGGCGCGTCGGCACGCGCACGCTCCAACAGCGCCACCGCATCATCCGGGCGATCGCGCAACTGGCCCGCGGCGTCGATCAGCGCGGTAGCCTGGGCTGGCAGAGCACCGCCCAGGGCGCACCTGGCAAACGTCGCCAACGCGTCCGCAATACCACCGGCGCCACCGTCAGAAGTAACACCCTGCTCACGAAGATCCATGCTGTCGCTCCGGCTTCAGGAAACGAGCGGCCGTCCGCCGCGACCTATCGCGCCGACGTCGATGCGTGCCACACCCGGCTCACTCGCCCCGGCACTGCTGCACGCGCACGGTGCCTGGTTCGGATTCGCGAACGTCAGCCCCGACTGTGTCGGCGTGTCGACGAAGTCGATCGTGACGCCCTCTAGCAACAGGCGGCTCTCGGCCGGCAGGAACAGGCGCAGACCGTTGACCTCCACCGCTTGCTCGCCTGGCTGCGCCTGCGGCTGTGCACTGAACTCAGCGTTGTAGCCCGAACAACCGCCTGGGCTCACGAGGAGGCGGACACCGGCGCCAGCCGGCAACCCCGAGAAACGTACGATACGGCGCATGAACTTCTCGGCTGCGGGAGTAAGAATGACATTGGGCAGCATGATGCGGTTTTTCTCCAGTTGGGTGAACGCCCCTTCCTGCGCTGCGCGGTATGCGCGGCGAGGCCCGCTCAGACCTGGACGATGCAGCCGTCCACCGGGCACACGGCCACGCATTGCGGCGCGTCGAAGTGTCCTTCGCATTCCGTACATTTTTTTGGGTCGATCACGAAGATGCCACCCTTCTCGCTAATGGCAACGTTCGGACACTCCGGCTCACACGCCGAGCAGCCGGTACAGGTCGAGGCAATGATTTTCAGGGCCATGGGGACACTCCTTGTAATGATGATCTTGTGACTCGCGCCGGGCGCGACGCTTGCGTTACTGCTCAGGCAGCCGCCCCCGCGGCAGCGCCCGTGAACGCGCCCTGCCGGATCGCTGCGTCGCCGCGGTCCTCGTGCACGATCGAGCCACTCGCAATGCGGCCGCGATAGTCGTTGAACCAAGCGAGTGCCGCCTTCTCGATGAACTCGCCGACGTACTGGTCTACCGGCTCGATGCCGGCCTGCGAAAGCTCATCGCGCGGACACGCGCCGATCTTCGCAACGAGCACCGCGTGACAGTCGTTGATCGCGCGCACAACCGACGGCAACTGCTCGTCGTCGCCGTAGCCGCCCTGGCAGTACAGATCCACGCGGCGATGACCAACAAAGAGGGCTTGCGCAGCGCTCACCTCGAAGATCTGGAACTCGGTGACATGGCCGAAGTGCTCGTTGACACGCCCGCCGCCCTTCGTTGCGACCGCCACCAGTACCTTCAGGTCGTCGGCCACGTCGATCGCCCGGGCGGCGGCGAGCGCTTCCTGCTTCGCCGCATGCTGCGCCTCGCGTTCCGCCTCCACGCGATCCTGATATTCGCGGCGCCGGTCGAGGTCGTAGACCACTTCCATCTGCTCGATCTTGTCGAGCGTGAACTCTTCGCTGCGATCCTCACCGAGCAGGCCGACCGCGTCGGCACGACACTGGCGACAGTGACGCATCAGGTTTGCGCCGCCCATGCAGGCATCCTGTACGGCCTTCAGTTCCTGCGCGCTCGGGCCGCGCTGGCCGTTTAGCCCGAAGTACGTTCCGTGCTCTGCCTCGGAAATGAGCGGCATGATGTTATGCAGGAATGCGCCGCGCTTCTTTACTTCGCGATTGACTTCGATCAGATGTTCGTCGTTGATACCAGGAATCAGCACCGAATTAATCTTGGTGAGCACGCCTCGAGCAGTGAGCATCTCGAGTCCCTTCATCTGCTGCTCGTGCAGGATTCGGGCGGCCTCGTAGCCGGTCACGCGTTTGTGTTCCCAAAAGATCCACGGATAGATCTTCTCGCCGACCGCAGGATCGACCATGTTGATCGTGATCGTCACGTGGTCGATGTTGTATTTGCAGATCTCGTCGACCAGATCGGGCAACGCAAGCCCATTGGTCGACAGACATAGCTTGATGTCGGGCGCCTGCTCCTGGAGCATGCGGAACGTGTCGAACGTTTTTTTCGGGTTCGCCAGTGAGTCGCCCGGACCGGCAACGCCCAGCACGGTCATTTGCGGGATCTCGCTTGCCACTGCGACTACCTTTTTCACGGCCTGCTCAGGGGTAAGCTTCTGTGAAACCACACCCGGACGCGACTCGTTCGAGCAGTCGTACTTACGATTGCAGTAGTTGCACTGGATATTGCAGGCGGGCGCGACGGCCACATGCATACGCGCGTAGTGGTGATGCGCCTCTTCCGAATAGCACGGGTGGTTCTTGACCTTCTCCCACACGTCAGGCGGCATGTCGTTGGGACCACCCGACGTGCCACAACTCGCCTTGCCGTCGCCGCCGTGAGTACCGCAGCCGCCACCGGTTGCGGGTCCTTCGATCGTCGCGCCAAGGGGCTTGATCTGCCCGATGCCGATATAGGCGGCAGCGGGCAGCAGGCTTGCGTTCGCGCTATCTTGCATGGAACTCTCCTCGCAACCGACAGTGGCCACGTGCAAGGCTTAAAGCCAGATCCATGCCATATGGAAAGTGTCCGCCTCAACAGCGGTTTGACCGCCTTCCTGTATATTTTGTCGGCGATGCACAGGGTTCAAATCCAACAAGAACCGCGTCGTCTGTCGCTGTTCCGACAAAGCTCACATCCGGCACCGCTGCGGTGGTCAGCGAGCCGCCGCCCGCACGCTGCGCAGGTTGCGACAACTCGCGCGCACGCTGCGCGGAACTTGTCGTCGAAAAGGAATAGGTGCACCGGGTGACGCATGTCGGACTACCGGTGCCTTCGATCTCATCGCGCAAGAGTGCCCGGCGTCCATGCCGCGGGCGGTAGCCGGCTAGAAGCGGCGAACCTCGATGCCGTATTTGTGCAGTGCGTAGCCGATCTGCCGAGGCGTGATCCGCAGCAGCCGCGCCGCCTTCGCCTGGACCCAGCCGCAGCGCTCCATTGCCCAGATGAGCCGCTCGCGCTCGCCTTCTGGCTTGTGCTCCTCGTCATCGACAAGCGGATTGCCGTCTGACGTGCCCCCCGAAAGTTCGTCATCGGCCGGCTCGCCGGGCATCGAGAACGGCGTGACGCGTTCATCGGAACCCGGGTGGTTGTGCCCGCCATGCGATGCAGGAATCTCGCGGATCGGAATGTCGGAAAGACGCACGGGATTAACTGCGTCCTCACGTTCGAGGTGATGCAGCACGCGAGTCAGACACCGGTCCTCCTGGCACAGAAAGGCAAGGCGGTCGATGATCTCGTGATGTGTCATCGTCGCGGTACGCTCAACGCAATTTTCCAGTTCCCGAACGTTGCCGGGCCAGTAACAACCGGTCAGCACGCGCATCGCGTCGGGACTGAAGCGCAGCGCGCGGCCATTGTCGCGATTGAACCGATCCAGGAAATACTGCGCCATTGCCGGAATGTCCTCGCGCCGCTCACGCAATGGCGGCAGCTGGATGCTGACCACGTTGATCCGGTAATACAGGTCGGCCCGGAACTCCCCCTCCTTCACCATTCGCTCGAGGTTTCGATTGGTCGCGAGAATCAGTCGTACATCGACCTTCACGGGCGTTGCGCCGCCCACCCGCTCGAATTCCCGCTCCTGCAACACGCGCAGCAGCTTCGCCTGAAACGACGGCGAAATGTCCCCGATCTCGTCGAGGAACAGCGTGCCGCCGTGCGCCAGTTCGAACCGGCCTTTGCGCTGACCCTGGGCGCCCGTGAAGGCCCCCTTTTCGTGTCCGAAGAGTTCGCTCTCGAGCAACGATTCTGTTAGCGCCGCACAATTCACCGAGATGAACGCGTGCTCGCTGCGCGGCGAGTGCCGATGAATCGATCGGGCAATCACTTCCTTGCCTGTGCCACTTTCGCCTCGCAGCAGCACCGTGGTTCGCGCTGGGGCCACCTGGTGAACCTGCGCGAAGATCTCCTGCATGGGCTCGGACACCCCCACTACCTGATCAAGCGCCTGAAACGGCTTGATCGTCTTCTGCATGCGACGTGCCTCTTCCTGCATCCGGTCGTGCGCGGCGCTCACGCTGCGATGAAGCTGCAACGCCTGGCCCATCAACGTCGACACGATCTTCATCAGGTGCAGGTCGCCAGCAAACCTGCGCGTGCCGCCCGGATTGTCGCAAAACACCGCAAGAACCCCGAGCGTGTTCCGTTCCTGCCGGATTGGCGTTGCGAGCAGCGCGACGTGAGCATTGGCGTCGCCCCCGGCGCTGCCTGTCCGGTCGAGAAATGCGGGTTCGTCGCGCACATCCGGCACGATCACGGGCATGCCGCTCTTGTAGACGCGCCCGACGATCCCCTCTCCCGGCAGAAACTGGACCCGCCGATGCTCATCGCCCGACAGGCCCGCGCTGCAAAGTCCATGCAGTTGCCCGTCGGACTGCGCCAGTACGACGAACGCACGCGTCCAGTCGAGAGCGTGCAACAGATATTGCAGCGACATCCGGAACGTCTGTGCGACATCCAGCGACGAAACGAGTGTCTTGCTGACTTCGTAGACCGCGTCGAGCTCACGACGGGCCTCGCTCGCACCTGACTTCTGCATGAATCCCTCCGCTCGTGCGATGGCCCGATCGCGGCACCACTGCGCAACAACAGCATGAGACGCGATAAAGCAAGAATCAGCCCATGCCAGACAAACATGCGTCTGAGTTTGCACTCGTGGCGACAAAGCCTACAAACGCAACAAGTCCGCTCCACCGTGCAGTACAGGTTACGGACAAAAAAAACAACTGTCGTTCGAAAGGAACGATACAACCGAAAAAAAAGCCATGGCACAGATGTTGCAAATTGTCGCCCGTCTCTCATCCGTCGCCGAGGAGCCCGCCATGCCGGATGTCGCACGCGATCAGGAACGCCGTATCCAGCCCGTCTACCTGGACTACGCCGCCACCACGCCGGTCGACCCGCGCGTCGCGCGGCGCATGCTGCCATATATGACCCAGATCTTCGGCAACGCGGCAAGCCGCTCGCATGCTTACGGCTGGGCCGCCGAGGAAGCCGTGGAACTGGCGCGCGAGCAGGTGGCGAGCCTCGTGAACGCCGACCCTCGCGAAATCGTCTGGACTTCAGGCGCCACCGAATCGAACAATCTCGCGCTCAAGGGTGCCGCGCGCTTCTACCGCTCGCGCGGCAACCGAGTGGTGACGGTTGCGACCGAGCACAAGGCCGTGCTCGACACGATGCGCGAACTCGAGCGCGATGGCTTCGAGGTCATCGTGCTGCCGGTACAACCTGACGGCCTTGTCGATCCGGCCGTGTTCGAGGCTGCGCTGACGCCTGGCACCGTGCTCGCATCGGTGATGCTCGTGAACAACGAAACCGGTGTCGTCCAGGACATCGCGGCGCTCGGGGCGCTGTGCCGCGAGCGCGGCGTGCTGTTACACGTCGATGCCGCCCAGGCGGCCGGCAAGGTTCCGATCGATCTCGACACGCTACCGGTCGACCTGATGTCGTTCTCGGCGCACAAGCTCTACGGACCGAAGGGCATCGGCGCTCTTTACGTACGGCGCCGGCCACGCGTGCGGATCGAGGCGCAGATGCATGGGGGCGGTCACGAGCGCGGCATGCGCTCGGGTACCCTGCCGACACACCAGATCGTCGGCATGGGTGAGGCGTTCTGGCTCGCGCGCGAATGCATGCATGCGGACAACAAACGGATCCGCTCTCTGCGCGAGCGTCTATGGATCGGACTCCAGACCATCGAGGCCGTCACCCTGAACAGCGACTTCGCCCGCGGGGCGCCGCACTACCTGAACGTGAGTTTCCAGTACGTCGAAGGCGAATCGCTGCTGATGGGCATGAAGGACGTCGCCGTGTCGTCTGGTTCCGCCTGCACGTCCGCCAGCCTTGAGCCGAGCTACGTGCTGCGCGCGATGGGCCGCGACGACACGCTCGCACACGGGTCGCTCCGTTTCTCTCTCGGTCGCTTCACAACCGGGGAGGAAATCGACTTCACGATTGCCCAGGTGACTCAGGTAGTCAACCGCCTGCGCAACATGAGCCCGCTGTGGGACATGGCGCAGGCCGGCATTCATCTTCATTCCATCCAGTGGGCCGAGCACTGACACCCCGGCCTTTTCATTTCACTCTGGTAGTCCAGTGGAGCACGTCATGGCTTATAGCGACAAGGTTCTCGACCACTACGAAAATCCCCGCAATGTCGGCTCATTCGGGAAAGACGACGATGCGGTCGGCACAGGGATGGTTGGGGCTCCGGCGTGCGGTGACGTCATGAAGCTCCAGATCCGCGTGAACCGAGACGGTGTAATCGAGGACGCGAAGTTCAAGACATACGGTTGCGGTTCGGCCATCGCATCGAGTTCGCTCGTGACCGAATGGGTCAAGGGCAAGACGCTCGATGAAGCGATGTCGATCAGGAATACCCAGATTGCAGAGGAACTCGCGTTACCGCCCGTGAAGATCCATTGCTCGATCCTCGCAGAGGACGCCATCAAGGCCGCGGTCGCGGACTTCCGATCGCGCCAGCGCGCAGCGGATTCGCACGACGTCGACCTCACCACGGATCAGCCGGCCTGCGCGTCCGGCGCAAACTGAACGCGCTCACCCGAACGAGGATAAGCACAATGGAATCGCTTCAACACACGGGCGTCGCCCCTCAGAATGCGACGCCGGCATTTCTAGATTTCACCCCACGCGCCGCTGCCAAGGTCGCATCGCTGATCGAGGAAGAAGGCAACCCGCTGCTCAAGCTCAGGCTCTATGTCTCGGGCGGCGGGTGCTCCGGCTTCCAGTACGGTTTCTCCTTCGACGACCAGATTGCCGAAGACGACATGCAAACCGTCACCGACGGCGTCACGCTGCTGGTCGATGCGATGAGCCAGCAGTATCTGCTCGGCGCGCGAGTCGATTACGAAGACGGCCTCGAAGGCGCGCGCTTCGTCATCCAGAACCCCAACGCCCAGAGTACCTGCGGCTGCGGCAGCTCGTTTTCCGTGTGAGGCGGCAGATCATGACCATCTCACTCACCCCCGCTGCGGCACGGCACGTCGAGAAGTCCCTGCAAAAGCGCGGCAGCGGCGTCGGACTTCGAGTCGCCGTCAAGACAAGCGGGTGCTCTGGCTTCGCATATGCGCTCGAGTTCGTCGATGCGCCCGCCGCGGAGGACCAATGCTTCGAAGCCCATGGCGTGATGATCGTTGTGGATCCGCGCAGTCTGCCTATGCTCGACGGCACCGAACTCGACTTTGTACGCGAGGGACTCAACGAGGGATTCAAATTTCACAACCCGAACGCGACCGCGAACTGTGGATGCGGGGAAAGTTTCGCCGTCTGAACCACCAACCGGACATCCTGACCATGGCCCTGCTACAGATCGCGGAACCAGGCCGCGCCGCCGCCCCGCACCAGCACCGGCTCGCGGCCGGAATCGACCTTGGCACGACCAATTCGCTCGTGGCCACCGTACAGAGCGCTGCGGCCCGGGTGCTGGTGGATACCGCGGGCGAAACCCTGCTGCCGTCCGTCGTGCGTTACCTTCCCTCGGGCGAAGTGCAGGCAGGGCGCGACGCGCAGATACACCAGGCCGACGATCCTGCAAACACGATCGTCTCGGTAAAACGCTTCATGGGGCGACGCCTTGCGGATCTGCCCAATGCCGACACCCTGCCGTACCGGTTTATCGATCGTCCCGGCATGGTGAGCCTTGCGACCGTTGCGGGTGAGCGCTCGCCAGTGGAAGTGTCGGCGGAAATCCTGCGCACTCTGCGTGTTCGGGCCGAAGCGTCACTCGGCGGAGAACTCGCGGGCGTGGTCATCACCGTACCGGCATACTTCGACGATGCGCAACGCCAGGCGACAAAGGACGCCGCAAGGCTATCCGGACTGACAGTGCTGCGGTTGATGAACGAGCCAACCGCAGCGGCGGTGGCCTACGGCCTGGACCGCGCGGTTGAGGGCACTTTCGCGGTCTACGATCTGGGAGGTGGCACCTTCGATATTTCGATCCTGCGTCTCTCGAAGGGTGTCTTTGAAGTGCTCGCAACGGGTGGCGATTCAGCTCTCGGGGGCGACGACTTCGATCAGGCGATTGCGCAATGGCTATGTGAGGCAAACGGTGTTGCCGGTCTCGCATCGCTCGCACCGCATGAACAACGCAGCCTGCTGATAGCCGCACGCGCCGCAAAAGAGGGGCTTTCGCAATCGGAAACGGCCAGTGTCGCAATGACGCTAACGGATGGCACTGTCTGGCAACGAGCCCTGTCCCGCGCAGCCTTCGCTGCGCTCTGCCAACCGCTGATCGATCGCACGTTTGCCGCGACCCGTCGTGCGCTACGCGATGCGAATCTGCGGACGACCGATATTAGCGGTGTGGTCCTCGTCGGCGGCTCGACCCGCATGCCGCTCGCACGCGAAGCGGTGCGCGAATTTTTCGGGCGAGACCCACTCGTCGACATCGATCCCGACCAGGTCGTCGCGCTTGGCGCGGCCAAACAGGCCGACGTACTGGTCGGCAACGGCAACGGCGAAAGTTGGCTGCTGCTCGACGTGTGCCCGCTATCGCTCGGCCTCGAAACCATGGGCGGCCTCGTCGAAAAGATCATCGCGCGCAACTCCACGTTACCCGTGGCGCGAGCACAGGAATTCACGACGTTCAAGGACGGACAGACCGCGATGTCGATTCATGTCGTGCAGGGTGAACGTGAAGCCGTATCGGGCTGCCGTTCCCTCGCGCGGTTCGAATTGCGCGGCATTCCGCCCGCGGTCGCCGGTGCCGCACGTATTCGCGTCACGTTCCAGATCGACGCCGACGGCCTGCTTGCCGTTACCGCCCGCGAGCAGACGACCGGTATTGAAGCACATGTCGACGTCAAACCGTCGTACGGTCTCACCGACGCGCAGGTGGCTGACATGCTGAAAGAGGCGATTGAAACTTCGCTCGATGACATGCAACTGCGCACATTGCGCGAAGCGCAGGTCGACGCACGGCGTCTGCTGGATGCGACCGGGGCCGCACTCGCGAGCGATGCTGCACTGCTATCGGCCGAAGAGTTGGCCAACGTCCGGCAGGCCACCTTCCGTGTGGCCGATGCACTCGAGACCGGCGCATCCCTCGGGCCGCTCAAAATGGCGGCCGCCGACCTGTCCCAGGCCACGGAAGAATTTGCTGCGCGGCGCATGAACGCATCGATACGAAAGGCGCTAGCTGGCCGTGAACTCGACAGCCTTGCCTGAGGGACGAACGACACCATGCCTCGCGTACACGTACTTCCCCACCCCGAGCTGTGCCCCGATGGACAGATCGTCGAAGCCAGGCGCGGCACGTCGCTGTGCGAAAACCTGCTGCGCTCGGGTATCGCGCTCGAACATGCCTGTGAAATGGTGGCAGCCTGCGCGACCTGCCACGTGTACATACGCGAAGGCGGCACATCGCTCGCGCCGCCGGAGGACGACGAAAGCGACCAGCTCGACCATGCATGGGGACTCGAAGCGCAGTCGCGCCTTGCCTGCTGCGTGAAATTGCGAGACATCGATCTGGTCATCGAACTGCCAAGACATACGCGCAACCTCGCGCGCGAGCACTGACGTTTCCGGCTCGCGAGCACTCATCCGTCGCAGCAATCATCCGGGATCCACCGATATCGGGCTCCCCTTGCCTCTCCTTCTCTGTCCATGACAGTCAGTTACGCGCGGCGCGGAAGACCCAGCGCTGCCCGTACCATCCGAACACTACCGCGCCTGTTCGAAACAGGACATTCACGACACGGACAACCGGCAGCCCCCGCTTCGGAAACGACACGCGCCGACGAAAATCATACGGTTAAAGCTGATTTTCGCCGTGATATCGCCTGGCACAGCCCTTGCAATCCAAGTCTGCAACAACCAGAGAGGTCACCGATGTCCAACCCGATCATCAATGACACCACGCTGCGCGATGGCGAGCAGACAGCCGGCGTCGCATTCACGATCGCAGAGAAATGCGCAATCGCCACTGCGCTATCACGCGCAGGAGTCCCCGAACTCGAAATCGGCATCCCTGCCATGGGCGAAGATGAAATCGCCTGCATCAAGGCAATTGTCGACCTGAACCTTCATGCGGGCATGATGGTCTGGGGACGGCTCACCGACAACGACCTTGCCGCCGCCCTGCGCTGCAACCCGGACATCGTCCATCTGTCGATTCCGGTTTCGGACATTCACCTTCAGCACAAGCTGCGGCAACCGCGCAGCTGGGTGCTCGGGCAGGTCACGCGCGTGATCACCAACGCGGCAAAAAGCGGCCGCAAGGTCTCGCTCGGGATGGAAGACGCTTCCCGTGCCGACCCGGCATTCCTGGCTGTGGTCGCACAGCATGCTCAGCAATGTGGCGCGCAACGGATTCGCTTTGCCGACACGCTGGGCGTGCTGGACCCGTTCTCCACCTACGAAGCTATCGCACGGCTGCGCGGCGTGGTCGATCTTGAAATCGAGATACATGCGCACGACGATCTCGGACTGGCCACGGCCAACACACTCGCCGCCCTGCGCGCGGGCGCCACGCACGCCAATACGACCGTCAACGGTCTCGGCGAGCGGGCTGGCAATGCCGCCCTCGAGGAAGTCGTCATGGGCACGCGTCACCTGCTCGGCCGCGACACCGGAGTCGACACCACGGCGCTGCTGGGCATCTCACGCCTGGTTGAACAGGCATCTGGCCGCACCGTCTCACTCAACAAGAGTATCGTCGGTGCAGGTGTTTTCACACACGAGTCGGGCATTCACGCCGACGGTATCGCCAAGCACCCGACTACCTACGAAGGATTCGATCCCGCCGAACTCGGCCGGCAGCGCTTAGTAGTACTCGGCAAGCACTCGGGTTCCCAGAGTGTGCGCCAGGCTTACGATGCGCTCGGCCTGCGCATCGCCGATCGGCTCGTCCCAATGCTGCTCCACCGCATCCGTCATTTCGCGATCCAGTACAAGCAGGCGCCGAGCGAGAGCGATCTGTACCGATTCCTGGCCGAAGCAAACGGCGCGCTGGAGACAGTGTCATGAGCGAGCTTCGAAGCACCATGCCTGACGCGGCATCGTCCGCACCGCAGTATGCACTGGACGCATCGAGGCGTTCGTGGTGGACGCTGCTGCGGGGGGATCTTCGCTGCGTCCACGAACGTGATCCCGCTGCACGGAGCCATCTCGAAGTATGGACGATCTATCCAGGCATACACGCGATCACGGCGTACCGTATCGGCCACGCGCTGTGGTGTCGCGGCTGGCGCTATGCGCCGCGCTGGCTTTCGTATGTCGCACGGATGTTCACCCATATCGATATCCATCCGGGTGCAGTGATCGGCGAGCGTTTCTTCATCGATCACGGCGCGGGCGTCGTAATCGGTGAAACCGCAGAAATCGGCAACGATGTCACGCTCTATCACGGGGTCACGCTCGGCGGCACGAGCTGGCATCCGGGCAAGCGGCATCCGACGCTCGGTGACCACGTCGTCGTCGGCGCGGGAGCGAAGATTCTTGGTCCCATTGTGGTCGGGCACCACGCCCGCATCGCAGCCAACTCCGTCGTCATCGACCCGGTGCCAGAGGGGGTCACCGTGGTCGGCATACCAGGGCGCATCGTCGCACGGGCCACGAGGCCTGCTCCCTATGGTTTCGACCTGAACCACCATCTGATACCCGACCCGGTCGGCAAGGCTCTCGCCTGTCTGCTTGAGCGCGTGGCGCATCTTGAGCAGACCGCGCATACCGGCCCGTGCGCCGCAGCCAGCAAGTGCGGATGCTGCGACGAGTCCTGTGCGCAGGCCACGCGCTTTCCGTCATCGTCCGCTTCGTACATTGGGGAGTAGCCAACATGCAAGGATTCATCGAGCAGTTGGAGAGCCTCTCGTCCGCCGAGGATTTTCTCCAGTTTTTCCGCATTAGCTTCGACCAGAAAGTGGTGAACGTGAGCCGTCTGCATATTCTCAAGCGCTTCTTCCAGTACATCCGTCAACAGGATGCGCTGCCGCAGGACAACGAGGCGGCAATGTTTGCGCTCTATCACGGCCTGCTATTGAAGGCGTACAACGATTTCGTTATCTCCACGCCCGCCGAGGAAAAAGTGTTCAAGGTCTTTCAGGACGTGGACGGAAGGCAGCACGTCTCCCTCGACAACCTGCGCGCGTCGTTACCGGCCCGCGATGCCGCCTGATCTGGAGCCGCCATGCACATCGTCGTCTGCATCAAGCAGGTTCCGGATTCAGCGCAAATCCGGGTTCATCCTGTCACCAACACCATCATGCGCCAGGGCGTGCCGGCGATCGTCAACCCGTACGACCTGTTCTCGCTGGAGGAAGCGCTGCGGCTGAAGGACTGCTTCGGCGGCAAGGTCACCATGCTCTGCATGGGACCGCCACAGGCCGAAGATGCGCTGCGCAAGTGCATCAGTTACGGCGCTGACGACGCGGTGCTCGTCACCGACCGCGCGTTCGCTGGCGCCGACACACTCGCAACCTCCTACGCGCTTGCTGCCGCGATCCGGCAGATCGCAAAAGAGCAGGCCGTGGACATCGTGTTCACCGGCAAGCAGACCATCGACGGCGACACTGCGCAGGTCGGTCCCGGCATCGCGAAACGCATGGGGCTGCAACTGCTCACCTACGTGTCGCGGATCGTCGAACCTGATTTTGATGCGCGCACGATCGTCGTCGAGCGCCGCGCTGAAGGCGGCGTGCAGGTGCTGAAAACCGCACTGCCGTGCCTTGTAACGATGCTCGAGAACACCAACGAGTTGCGTTTCGCATCACTGCCCTCAATGATCCATGCAGCGGGTTATCCGGTGCGCAAATGGAACCGCGAACAGGCCGGCATCGAAGACATCAGCAAGATCGGGCTGAAAGGCTCGCCGACCGTGGTCAGCAAGGTGTTCGGCCCCACGCCCCGCAGCGAGAAAGCGGAAATGCTCGAACTCGATACCTCAAGCCTGCGCGACGTGTCGCTGAATCTGCTGCAAAAGATCTTTACCCGCCATCCGACGCTGGAAGCAGATCTGTTGATGAAGGAAACTCCATGAACTCGCCCGCCGTCCCCAACAACAAACAACCGGCTGCACCCGCAAAGCGCGCCGGCGGTCGCAACCTCGAACTGCCCGAACACCTGAAATCCTACAAAGGTGTCTGGGTCTTTCTGGAGCACGATCGCGGCCACGTGCACAGCGTATCGTGGGAACTGCTCGGTGAGGCGCGCAAGCTCGCCGACAAGCTTGGCGGCAACGTAGCGGTCGCCGTGCTGGGCGGCCCCGACGAGCCGCTTGAACGGTTCGCTGCCGAGGCGTTTGGCTTCGGTGCTGACAAGGCCTACGTGATGCACGACCCGGCACTGCTTGGCTATCGCAACGAGCCGTTCACGAAGGGGCTCACCGATCTCGTCAACAGGTATCAGCCAGAGATCCTGCTGCTCGGCGCGACCTCGATGGGGCGCGATCTCGCGGGCTCGGTCGCCACGACGCTCGCCACCGGTCTCACCGCAGACTGCACAGAGCTGAACATCGACCCGGCGTCGCGCGCGCTCGCAGCCACGCGGCCGACCTTCGGCGGTTCGCTGCTGTGCACGATCATGACGCTCGCCTATCGACCGCAGATGGCCACGGTACGTCCGCGTGTGATGGCGATGCCGAACGCGCAGGCCGATCGCAGCGGCGAGATCGTGCAGGAAACACTCGGCATGATCGAAACAGAGATCGTCACGAAGCTGCTCGACTTCATCGCGGACGCTAACAGCAACCGGATCAACCTGCCCTATGCCGACGTGATCGTCAGCGGCGGCAAAGGTTTGAAGAATCCGGAGAACTTTCGTCTAGTGTTCGAGCTAGCTCGCGTGCTGGGCGGCGAAGTCGGCGCTACGCGTCCATGCGTGCAGGCGGGCTGGGTCGACGCCGAGCGCCAGGTCGGCCAGACCGGCAAGACCGTGCGGCCGAAGCTCTACATCGCGGCCGGCATATCCGGCGCAATCCAGCACCGCGTCGGCATGGAAAGCTCGGACGTGATCGTCGCGATCAACACTGATCCGAACGCGCCGATCTTCGATTTTGCGCACTACGGTATCGTCGGCAATGCGCTACAGGTGCTGCCGGCGCTCACGCAGGCGTTCGCGGATCACCTGGCGCTGCGCGGCAAACAGGCCGCGTGAGGAGAACATGATGAAGAAACCCTCGCAGTTCGATGCAATTATCGTCGGCGCCGGGCCGTCCGGTAACGCCGCAGCTTACGTGATGGCCAGGGCCGGCCTGAAAGTGCTCCAGATTGAACGCGGCGAGTATCCAGGCAGCAAGAACGTGCAAGGTGCGATCCTTTACGCGAAAGCGCTTGAAGAAATCATTCCCGACTTTCGGGACGATGCTCCGCTCGAGCGCCACATCATCGAGCAGCGCATGTGGATGCTCGATGACACGTCGTTCGTGGGCACACACATGCGTAGCGATGACTACAACAAGCCACCGTACAACCGCTACACGATCATCCGTGCCCAGTTCGACAAGTGGTTCTCGGCCAAGGTGCGTGAAGCCGGCGCACTACTGATCTGCGAGACGACGGTCAACCATCTCATCATGGACGGCGACCAGGTGGTTGGCGTGCAATGCGATCGCGAGCAGGGCGACGTCTACGCAGACGTGGTGATCCTCGCAGACGGCGTGAACTCCACGCTTGCACGCAAGGCCGGATTCCACGGTGAAATCCAGGCCCACAACGTCGCGCTGGCCGTGAAGGAGATTCTCTTCATGCCCGAAGAGACGATTCGCCAGCGTTTCAACATTGGCGAAGAAGAAGGCGTCGTGATCGAAATGGTCGGCCGGATCACCGACGGGATGATGGGAACGGGATTCCTCTACACGAACAAGGAGTCGCTGACCATCGGCGTCGGCTGCATGCTGAGCGACTTCAAGAGGAATCCGAACCGGACGAGTCCCTACGTACTGCTCGAACAGATGAAACGCCACCCTTCCATCGCGCCGCTGATTGCCGGCGGGGAAATGAAAGAGTATTGCGCGCATTTGATACCCGAGGGCGGCTTCCACGCCATCCCGCAGGTATACGGCAACGGCTGGATGATCGTGGGCGACTCGGGCGGCTTCGTCAACGCCGCACATCGCGAGGGCTCCAATCTCGCGATGACGACCGGGCGACTCGCCGCCGAAACGGTGATCGACGCGAAAGCGGCCGGACGAGGCTACCGTGCAAATGCACTTTCGCCGTACAAGGCCGCGCTGGATGGCAGCTTCGTGATGAAGGATCTGCACAAATACCGCGACATGCCGGGGATTCTGCACCGCAATCCGCAGTTCTTCACGACCTACCCGGACCTCGTTGCGAACGCCGCCCGGACAATGATCACCGTCGACGGCGTCGACAAAACGACCAAGAAGCAGGAGGTCATCGCGAGCTTTCGCAAAGGTCGCTCGCTCACCGGCCTCATGGGCGACGCATACAAACTTTGGAGGGCATTTCGATGAACACCGTCGCTGTCAACGTCGAGGAAAAACTGTTCCAGAACCGCTACCGTGTGGACGCGGGGCGGCCGCATATCCGCATCAGGAACGCGGATGTCTGTACCAGCGAGTGCGGCGCGAAAAGCTGCACCTTTGTGTGCCCGGCATCGTGCTACAAGGCTGAAGGCAACGGCTCTGTCACGCTGATCACGGATGGGTGTCTCGAATGCGGCAGTTGCCGCATCCTGTGCGCCGAGCACAACAACATCGAATGGGAATACCCGCGCGGCGGGCACGGCATCCTGTTCAAATTTGGCTAAGGAAACGGCAATGAGCAAACCGCAACGACATGTCTTCGTTTGCACCCAGAACCGGCCTGCGCAGCATCCACGCGGCTCTTGTGGAGGTGGCAAGGGCTCGGTCGCCCTTGTTCAGGCTTTCTGGGCCGAGCAGCAAAAGCGCAACGCGTACGAAACTGTCGCGATCACATATTCCGGTTGCCTCGGCCCCTGCGACCAGGGGGCCAACGTGATCGTCTATCCGGAAGCGGTGCTCTATCGCAGCGTGACACCCGACGACGTGGCGGAGATCTTCACCTCGCATCTCGAAGGCGGCACGCCGGTCGCACGTCTCATCGCACCGGAGGCTGTGTGGTGAACCTGTTCACTGGCGTCGAGTCCACTGAACTGTTCGGTGGTGAAGTCCCGCCTGCCGTGAAGCGTCTCGTTGACGAGGCGCGCGGCATGGGGCCCGAGCGGGCGGGCGCCGCGCTATGGACGGCAGTGCTCACGTTTCCAAATTGCCTGCCTCCGTACTATCTGCTCTACAAGTTCCACGCGAGCCGAGGCGAACTGGAGCCGGCGAACGAGGTCGCCCGAAAGGGCCTCGCCGTCGCTGCGGCACAGGCGTCAATCGATCGTGACTGGCGCGCGGTTCAGCCCACAGACGCCGATTTCTCCATGCCTGGGCCCGCCCGCTTCTGGCTCTTTACGCTCAAGGCGCTGGCGTTCATCAGTGTGCGGCGCGGCGAGCGCGTGGTGGCTCGCCAACTTGTCGAGAAGCTCCGAGTACTCGATCCGGCCGACCGCCTCGGTTTCGGCGTCGTGGAGGGATTGCTAACACAATCCAGGTCCCAGTAACCACGTAGCCGTCCGCTCGTCGTGCCCCAACGCCACCCGACCACCATGCCGACCATCAGCCATCCGCCACCGTCCGGAGTCGCTGCTGTCGATCGGGCGCTATGTGTGCTGTCCGCACTGGCAAACGGTAACGGCAGCCTGTCGCTCAAAGAGATCGCGAACAACACGGGCCTCCATAAGAGCACGATACTGCGTCTGATCGCCTCGCTCATCCACGCGCACGCCGTTGCGCAGCAACCCGATGGGCGTTACGTCCTGGGGCCTGCGGTTGCAAGGTTCCATGCAGCTTACATGCGGTCCTTTTCTCTTTCGCACTGGACCGTCGCTGCGCTGCACGAACTGGTCAGAACGACCGGTGAGAGCGCCGCGTTTTACGTCCGCCAGGGTGAATTCCGGCTATGTCTTCATCGAATCGCCTCGCCGCACGCGGTCAGGGACAGCATTGAAACGGGAGATCTGCTCCCCCTGGGCAGGGGCGCGGCAGGCCGGGTATTGCAGGCTTACATGCACACCGGCGACCCCGCGCTCGGGGAGCAGATCCGCAATGAACAGGTGCTATTGCTCGCCGGGGACCGCTCACCCGAACTCGCGGGCATCGCAGCGCCGGTATTTGGTCCCCTTGAAGACGTGCTGGGCGCAATTACCCTGATCGTTCCGTTACAGCGGGTACAAGGCTCATGGATAGCGTCTGTCCGTGAAAGCGCCCAGGCGCTAAGCCAGCAATTGGGCGGACAGTTCCCACTGCCGGGGTCGCCGAACAACGACGAAAGCACAGCGATTTCCACTCTCTCCGATCGCCCCGCACCGCATACCAAGAGAATGTGCAGATGAATGGCGACAATATAGTCGACTGAGCCAAGCGCGAGTCCCGTATCAGGGTCAACGTGCGGCTTGTTGGCCTCCAACGTGCTCAGTGCGGCATCCGGCGCGGCAGGCAGTTCCTGAAGACTGCCTGTCGACACTCGTTGAGATTCCAGATGTGCTGACCGATCCAACCACTCGGGGCAATCCAGAAGCGACTGGTCGTGAACCTGTCGCTGAATGAACAGCCGCTCGACCAACTGCGTATCACTCAATTTCGCAAGACTCCCGCTCCGGCATGTAACCAACGGCTGCATATTGATGTTGGCGCACGGAGAGCCCCCAGCAGTGCAAAAAACCATGCGTGGCTGCCAGCAGAAAATTGATCCAGAGAAAGTGATGCAACTTGCTGGCGCCGCCAAACTGGAAGAGATATCCGGGCGCATGGGCTGGCAGGTCCGTTCGCTCTTCAAACTCGCGCCCGGCAGCTTCCGGTGGGGATTTCGCCCGCAAGATCGTGACGCTGGGTGGCCCAACTCGAGCACCCTCGGGCTAACAGAAGCATCGGGTTGTGCTGCCAGCATGGCGCGCTCTTGCAACGCTTGGGTGCTTTCATAGAACTGCTATATTTGTAGCAAGGCCTCACGTGAACCGGCAGCCACAGCGCGGGAGGGGCGATCAATCATGAGAAACCGCTCGTCGCTGGAGATCTGCGCACCGCTTGTCATTTCCTGGTCGCTGGCTCGTTCTGCCTGGCGACATTCATCATTGCAATCGCATGGATGACGATAGGCGTCTGTACGCTGGGCTACCGCTCCCTTGAGGACTTTCCGACCGACCGCATTCCGCGCAGCTGGTTGCGCGGTCGGCGACGCTCGCTTGTGCTTTTTTACCACCTCGCATGGTGGCCGTGGTACATGCGAGCGGAACTCCGGGATTTCGCGAGCCATGTCCGAAGCCATCTCGGCCGTCCATGGCCCTCCCGCAGTGGTCCAGAGTCGCCTGATCTGAGAGCCGAAGACACGGCTCAACGAAATAAAGGGCAATCGTAATGAACGCCCCGACGAGCAACCAGCAGCCGAGTAAAGTTTGCGATGCTGCGGTCGGTATTGCGATCATCGCCCTCGGTATTTATTGCCTCGCCGTGTGGCATCAGTGGCTGCCAGCTCTTCGCGGAGCCGGCACTGTCATTACAGCCTATTGCGGCGTCGTGGCTGTATGGCGTTTCTACGACACCGTAATCCGGATACAGCAGGGCTGGTCGTCGGCGTTGTGTCCGCTCGCCCTGGTGGTTGGAGGACTGGGCGCGTTTATCATGGCTTACCAGCATTGAATGAGGGCGCGATTCAAACAGCGAGTACACCTGTCGCTGCGGCACCAGACATTGCTACGGGATCGATCAGGGCTTGCGGCATAGCGCAAATCAGCACGGGCGTCACTACCCGCTCCTCCCGTGTCGCGGGCCCGGCGCAGTTCGATGCGTGCGGCCCAACGCCGGACATCCACCAGACGTGTCAACAGTTCATTCCCGACGACTGTTGCGCGCGGATATCATCGTCGTGCGCGGCTGATTTCCCGTCCGGCATAGACAGCCAGAAAAACCCCAACAAGCATCGCAGCCATTGCGAGCGATTCATCCAGTGAGTCGCCAGGTTGCGATGACTTCGCATAGATCCAGATGACGATTCCGATCGCCACGAGGAACATCCCCATAACCAGCCCCCAAACCGGTCCGGCGGAATGGGACTGCAATCTGTGAGACATCTTCATTGTCGTACTCCACAACACGCGCGTATTCACTACGTACACTTCACGAACCTCAACTCCCAACCAGCTGACGGCCACCTCGCCTACGACCATTGAGATTTCATGTCGCTGCCATGCCGCGCTCAATCGTCCAGGGCCTCGCGCTCAAGTCGATCACGCGAAAGGTGACGGACGTCCTTGCCCTTGACAACATAGATGACAAGCTCCGCCAGGTTTTTTGCATGGTCGCCAATCCGTTCGATGGCCGACGCAATGGACACATAGTCGAGCGCGGAAGAAATAACGCGAGGATTCCCGGCCATGTATGCCGGCAGCCTGCGCACGAATGCCCGGTACTGCTCATCGATTGCCTCATCGTCGCGCATGATCCTGGCAGCCTCGACCGTATCGAGTCGGGCAAATGCCGCGAGCGCGTCGTGGAAGATGGTTCCTGCCATCTGGCCAGATGTCCGGATTTCGGCGATATCCAGATTCCTACCCGCAGGATCATTCGAAATCTTCCTCGTCCGTTTTGCGATCTTGCGCGCTTCATCGCCTGCGCGCTCAAGATTGGTAATGCCTTTGGAGAAGGCCATAAGCCTCCGCAGGTCGGATGCGATGGGTTGGCGCCGCGCGATGATATTGTTTCACTCCGCATCGATCTCGATTTCCATCGAGTTGAGTCGATGCTCCTCATCAATCACCTTCTCGACCAGTCGCATGTCGAAGCGGCTGAGGGCGTTCATTGCATCGGTCAACTGTGACTCAACCAGTCCCCCCATCGCGAAAAACCTGGACGACAGGTGTTCAAGGTCAGCATCAAACTGGCTGGAAATATGCTTGTCTGGCATGAAAAACTCCCGCATTCCAGAAAGACGATAAACTGTTTGTACGGTTTGTCAAACGCGAAAAAAACCATGAAGCCAAAAGCTACCAGGAACGCAAACGCCAGACGGGCACATGCATCCCCTGACGGCGGTGGCCGCGAGGCCGCGGGCGGCGGGAAGTCAGTCGAGCCTGCGAGGACCGGGGGTGTGGCGTCCAGGCCACAGACCCGAACGGCAACGCCTGTTCAGGCGACGCCTGCGCGCGCTGTCCGGCACCACAAGGAGCATGTGAAACCGGAAAAGGTCGTACGCGACACCTTCACAATGCCAAGGGAGGATTACGAGCAGCTCGCGGTGCTCAAGCAGCGGTGCCTCGGCGCGGGCGTTGCCGTAAAAAAGAGCGAGCTTGTGCGTGCAGGACTGCTTCTGCTGGCATCTGTGCCAACGAAACACCTTCTTGCGGCCGTCAAGGCAGTCGAGCCGGTCAAGACGGGCCGGCCACCGAAAACCAAATGAGCCGTGTTCGACTCCCGACCATCGCACCGAGTCATTGCAACGATCAGGAACTGGCACGCGGACGTAGCAACCGGCTTGCCCGGGGCTGCGGAGAAAAAGCAGGAATGCTAACGGGCCCCGCTCCTGTGTGGGTACGCGCGCAACGCGCGACACGGATCGTGCCGTCGTTCCAGGTTGCAGTGGCATCGCCGTCGTTGATGCGGCTCGCGCACTCATGCGATCTTTCTGAGACGATAACCCACGCCGCGCACCGTCACGATCCTTTGCGCACCGATCTTCTGCCGCAGACGATGCACATGAACTTCGATCGCATTGCTGTCGATTTCGTCGTCCAGGCCGTACACCTTCCTCAGAAGGTCATGATGGGTAAAAACCCGCTCCGGTTCTTCGATAAGCGGCCCGAGCAGAGTGAACTCACGCGGTAGAAGGTCGAGCGCCGCTCCATGCAGGGTCGCCTCGTGGGAAACGTGGTTCAGCAAAAGACCATCGTGTGCGTACACTCCCGCCGCCTGCCCCGTACGACGACGCATCAGCACGCTGATACGTGCCGTGAGTTCATCGAGGTCAAAAGGCTTGATCAGGTAATCGTCCACGCCTGCGTTGAGCGCCCCAATACGGCTTTCTACTGCATCCAGGGCTGTCAGGATGATCACCGGGGCGCGGCCGCCGAGCCTGCGGTAATGGTTCAGCAGGTCGAGCCCTTCATCTCCTGGCAGACCCAGGCCCAGCATGATCAGGTCATACGTTGTTCCGTCGCAAAGGGACGACTCCGCTTCGCGCCGGTCGCGTGCCCAGTTGATCATATGGCCCGCGCACCGCATCGTTTCCACCACCGGCGCGGCAAGCATCCCGTCGTGTTCAACCAGCAGCAGGCGCGTGGTGCAGCCCTCCTGACACGCTATCATTGTC
The DNA here is from genome assembly GCF_003268775.1 of Paraburkholderia unamae. Lineage (GTDB taxonomy): Bacteria > Pseudomonadota > Gammaproteobacteria > Burkholderiales > Burkholderiaceae > Paraburkholderia > Paraburkholderia unamae. The sequence goes on along the minus strand of NZ_QLSU01000022.1, from coordinate 52,936 downwards.
GGCGCGCATCGCATAACGCATGCTTAAGTTTCCCTTAAGCTCCTGCTACCGACAATCCGCCGGAATACTGAGCCCGGCCATCCATTCGAGCCACCATTGTGGTTCCTCGCGGAGAATGCCAGGAATGTGGGGGGCTCAAACTTCACGCGCAGGAGACCTGGACATGTCCAGCAGGAACAAACCCCGCTCCCTTCGTCAGCCCACCTCAAGGGCGCTCTCGAAAGCACTGCTCCTTCCGATGTCCCGTAGCAAAGCACCCAGTCTTGCGCTGCGCACGCGAATCGCGCACGAGCGGCGGCGCAACGGCGAGGCCGGCCGCGCACTGATCAGTCACATGTCCCAGATCGTCTTCATCACTGGCTACATCACCCGCACAGGATTCGGCAGGCTCGATGTCGACGATATTGATCGCATCGAGCGAACTCTCGACGAGGTACTTCTCAACGCTGGCCGGACAGGCGAATGGAGACTACCGGATTCGTTGATCCGCGAACTGACGACGGTGGTGAACGAGTACGATCGGCAGCTCGCCACCACCCGCGTCGAGATCGTTGCGCGGGCGAGCGAGCACCTCGAAAGGCGCATGGTGCAGGCCGCGCGGCAGCCCGGTGGTGCGATGGATGGCGGCCCTGCCCATGCGGGGGCCGCGTGATGCCTGCCCGTTGAACATTCGCCGCCACTGCGCCGAGGTTCAGGCTGACGACAGGACACGGCCATACCGTTACCCGGCAAATGGTCCAATCCTCAATGGTTACGCGATGTCCGGCGCAGGTCGCGCCGTGTCCAGCCGCGGCGTGACGAACGCGCCAGCCGTGTGCCGGCTGAGTCACGCGATTGCGAGAGGTCATGCTTGCCTGCAACGTCAGGTTCGTCGCCGGTTTCGGGCAGCACGCCGACGCACGGGTCGTGCTCCAGAGGAAGAAATACAGTCTTTCGCCCAGCTAGCTCGAAAACGCCAGCCAGTTCAACCATGCTACGTCGTAGCACGTGCTGTGACCCGGACGACCACCGAACCGGACGCCGTTGTCCAGGAGAAATATCGAACCGGTCTGGGGCAGCGCCTCTGGCTGCCACGAGCCAGCATCGATGCTGGCTTCACCGGAATGAGGGAGGAGCCTGTGGCGCGTGGCTCGACCACGCTGATTGCCACTGGAGAACTCCCCGTTGGTCAGATTCTCTCCGGGACAAAATTCGATGACAAGGCATCGCGCCAGATAAGCCGCAAAGCCGACACGTCAGATTGCACCGGCTCCCGGCAGGGGCTAGCCAGCCGCCCCGGCGCCGTGCGGATTGCTGTCGTCATCCTTTTCAAGGTCGCGGACATCGAGTGCAAGCACACGGCCGACTTCGCGCGCGAACTCCTCCATGACCGCAAGACATTCCGGGCTTTCTGGGGAAAAGTCTTCAGGATTCCTCTTTCCCTGTGCCCGTCTGATTGCACGGATACTGGTCTCAAGCGCCCGTGCCTCCGCCCAGACGGGATTGTTTTCGGGAGAGTCTGGTTGCTCATGCGCCATGCATGTATTTTCGGCCGCCGGGGCACAAACTTTAACGGGCTGGTCCGTGACATTCAGGGCAATATCACGAACGGTCGAAAGCTCCTTACGCCCCTGATCCAGTCTGATTAGGCGCAGTCGAGCCAGCTGGAACGCGCGCTACCGGGTGGCAATCGCCCGCGTTTCGCCCGGCCCACGGCCCGACCCTACCGGAAGCGCGACCCGGGGGCGCTGGCTACGCGGAAACGAGCCCGGACGCCGCCACTTCATGACTGAACAGCAGCTTGATGATCTCGCGCGTCGGCACGCTGGTGATGAGCGTGGCCACCTTCCCGGGGCGAAACCACCGGCATCGCTGGATTTCATTGCCCGGCACAGGCCTCGCCGCATCGGGCAACAGCGTGAAAAAGACGTGATGGCGTTTGCTCAGGCCTCCGAACTGGAACAGATAGCCCAGTTCGCAGCCCTCGATTGTTGTCTCTTCACTGAGTTCCCGAATTGCCGCATCCACCGCAGACTCGCCCGGCCGGATCGTGCCGCCGGGCAGCGCCCATCTTGCCCTTCCGCGTTCGACGAGAAGGACTCTTCCGCGTTGCCAGCACACGACGGTGGCTCGTTCTTTCATGATTCCGGTTTTCACTGCAGGTGCAATATTTCTTAGACGAATCGAAACGTTACCGGGGAACGCCGGCGGAGTCACGCCCTCGCAGATAACGCCGGCAGAAAGCTGAGATATCGAGCATCCTATGCTGCCGGGAAGATAAGACCATGAGAACCCGCTCGCCGTTCGAAATCTGTGCGCCATTCGGCATTTTCGTCATTGCCTGCGCACTTTCCATTCCGACGCTCGTCATCGCGATGGCCTGGATGACGCTCGGCGTCTGCTGTCTGGGCTACCGGACACTTGCGGACTTCCCGACTGACGGCGTGCCGCACCGGTGGCGCCACGGGATGCGCGGCGGCTGCCTCCTTTTCTATCATCTTGCAGGGTGGCCGTGGTACATGCGTCATGACCTGCGTGCGTTCGCCAGGCACAGCCAGAGGTTCACTTCTGGCAAACGCTCGCGTAATCGCGGCGCGCGCGCTGATCACGATGCCAACGGGAAGCACCACTGAACATCGCAGGCCTGAAGTCCTGCGAAGGCCCTGCGCAGTCAGTCCGCTTCCTGCGGCCTGGGCCGGTAGCCGCGGTGGTGCTCCTGAAGCCAGCACTCGCACGTCACAACGTGAGACGCAAAGTCGGCGCCGCGCGCCTGCAGCAGCTTGACCCAGCAAAGCACGTGGGGCACGGGGACCGGATTGACGGGCTCGCGACAAAGCGTGCAGAGCAGGAACCGGGCCGCATCCTTGAGCGAACCCGTCACAAGGACGGGTGGCGCGATCTCATGCTGTGGCACGTATGGCATGTCCTGCATCTCCCGCGTCGCACAGTGCAATCAGAATGGAGCGCGGGCGTCACCGGAGCGATCGCAACGGCACGCGTCGTCCAGACGGTCCAGGAGACCAAGGACGTCCCTCGCCTGCTTTTCGACGTGCATGGGCAGCGTGGGCGTGGCCAGAATGGTCGTTACCCTGGCGCGCCAGTAGTTTAGACTGGCTACCGATCCGGGTTCTATGTCACGCGCCCTGTCTACCGCGTGTTCAAAATGGCTGACGACGCTTCTGATGTGCACCAGATCCTGCTCGGCAAAATCGTAGCTCATGGTGGATTCCCCTGATTTTAATTAGTAGTATTAATCATTATTCCCGCTTTTTCTGCCCCCCTGCAGATCGCGCAGCGAGACGGTCCGCCCGGGGGCGTCCTAGTGTCGCGACCGGGTCCGTTGCCACCATTCATGGTGATCAAGATTGCGCAGCAGATCGGCCCGGCGCCGTTCACGCCGACAGTGAGCCGCGACACCGGCTGCCGCGATGACGAGCGCGATTGCGCCCACACCCATACCCATACCCAGCCAAGATTGGTCCATGCCAGCCTCCCCGGTTAAGCCCTGCTCGCCGCTTCCCGGTGCGCAGAGCACGGTGCATCTATATCGTCCCGACGACAGTGCAACGATAGCCTGTCGCGCCTTAGCACGCTCTGGCAATCGCACGCAGGAAGGCATAGCCCCGCGGAGTGACGCGAGGCATGGGTATGCCCGTTTCGGGTGGCTCGATCGCGATCAGCTGCAGCTCGCGAAGCGCGCCCAGCTCTTCGCGGTTCGCTTCCATCCGCTCCGGCGCATCCTTCACCAGCATCAACGTGGCAAGTTCGTGGGGACTCAGCATGGCATTGCCTTGAGGTGGGGAAATGAAAGCGACATCCGGCGGCAAAAGCCCCCGGAAACGACGGGTCAGGTAGCGCAGTCCCGGCCGATGAGGCCTGTCAGGACGACGCGCGGCTGCGGGGAGAAGGACTTCGTCGTCGCCTGCTGACTGGCAGCACGTCTGCCGGAGCAGAGTCCACCACCTCGCGCGCGATATTCCGCGCGACAGTGGGCGCTTCTACAGCTACGGAAGAAGAACGCTCAGGAACCTCGCTTGCCGCGGTTGTCATGGCATCCGCGATCCACGCGCCACTGCCGATTGCCGTGATCGCAACCGACGCCTGCCGGGCCATCTCGACGCAGCCCGCAAAGGCGAGCCGGTTCAGCGTTGCCGAAGTCTGCAGCGCCATGTCGATCAGGGCGACGGCGTACGCGCCCAGCGGAACAGCAAGCGACGGCAGCGCCGCCGCCTGGTGCCAGGCAAACGGGTCCGCCGCCCTCGACGAGGCGATGTTTTCCCCGGTCTCCGGCGCCCCGGCAAGGACCACTCCATACATCGAGAGGTTCAACCGGGCGAGGTCACCGAAGGCGGTAGCCAGATGCATTGCCGGGAACGGGAATGCAGCCGTGCAGGCGGTAGTTGTGGCGAATGAATTCTGTTCAGAATGATTCACGAATTGGCTCCAGGTGCTCACCAACAGGCGTTGCCGCTGCCACTGCGGCGGTTCGACGGAATGCCCGGCTCCCGCAAACCCTCACCGGGAGCACGCCGCCGAACAATCTAGAGCATTTATTCTAACTTTGTTAAATCTGGATCATAAATCGATGTTGTTCAGGATTTTCCCCAATATGTGGGATTTAGCGTGCATGGTGAGGGGGGCGTTCCGGCTCGACGGACGGGCTGCAAGGGACGCCGACGCGTTCCAGCTGGGCTCAATGCCGGTCGTGGCAAAACAGGTCGTCGACGATCTTGCGTGCCGCACTGTATCCGCCCATGAGCGCGTCGGCCTCGTTCGCGAATGGACGACCGCCCGCTTCGCCGAAGCGCAGCGGAGAAAATACGGCAAGCGTGCTGGTTGCCTGAAAGATCCTTACGATGGCGACGTAACCCGGCCGTGCTGGCTCAAGTCTCTTCGGTCCGATACTGATATCGGACTCAACGGAGATCTCAAGCGTAAAGCCTTCGTAGTCGTAGCTTCGCGTCATGACTGTCTCCCCACCTTATTTGTCGCGTCGACACTCGCGGACACCCGACATGGCTTCGAGCCGTGAGCAGATCGCCGAGAATTCACTGGTACTCATCCGCGACAATGCGATCTGGACGTCATCGAGATCGGCGTCATCCTCGGACTGCTGCACGATGAACTGCTTGACTCGCACGCTACCCGAGCCAAGGGCCCGATGGACGGAGTCGAGCGTGACGCTACCATGTTCGACCAGCAGCTGTATGTTGCGCTGCTGACGCACGGAGATAAAGCGCCGCTCCAGCGGTTTCACGCCGACGAGAATGATCAGGATAATGAGCGTGGCGCCGATTGCCGCGGTGTACATGCCGCCACCCACCGCGAGACCGATACCGGCCACTGACCAGAGGCTTGCAGCCGTGGTCAAACCACGCACGACTTCGCCACGAAGCAGGATGGATCCTGCGCCCAGAAAGCCGATCCCCGAGACAACCTGGGCAGCAACCCGGGAGGGGTCGAGCACGACGTTCTTTTCGCCGAGCACGTCAGCGAAACCGAACGCCGAAACCAGCATCATCAGCGCGGCGCCAACGCAGACCAGCATGTGTGTACGCAGACCGGCCGCCCAGTTCAGACGCTCACGCTCAAAGCCGATCACGCTGCCGAGGAGGGCTGCCATGAGCAGGCGCGAGAGCAGTTCAAGGTCGCTGATCAAGATCAAACTCCGTGGTTATCGCCGGACAAGGTCCGCAGGCGTCGCATTGTGACATTTTTGTGCCATCTATTTCGCCGCAAGCAGCGCCAGGTGGATTAACGACTCGATGAGCGTTCCAGCGACAAGGCTTGCGGTCCTGTCGCAGTTAAGCCGAAGCTTCTCGAGTCAAACCAGGGGCCAGCCGCGCACCCTCGCCTGCGTACTCCTTTGGCTAGGCCCACCTCGAAAGCTGCGTCCGACGCTCATCTCGCTTCTATTAAAGCAGGATTTTCACCTGCAACCGAAAGTGCAACGGGCGGCATAATTTATGGTTAGGAATGCGATATATCTGGCCGTGTGGGTTCAGGAAACATATGATTTGCGGACAATTGGCCACTCCGAGGCATTCGCGGAGTGCCCTCCTGGACTCCCAGCGGCGCGACAATCATGGCGGCCGCCGAATTTTTTCGCGGTCTCGTGTCTACGGCCATCGTCCAGGCAGGCGCCTTGACGCTGAATTTCGAGCTGCTAGACTGTCCGCAGGAGATGGCATTCTCCTTTAACCGCTCATTGTGAGCCGATGATGCCTACAACCCGCCAGACGAATGGCATGTATTCGCGTTCGTCGAGGTCAAAGCAAAACGGGGGCATCGAATATGTTTCAATCGGTTCTCGCAGTCGCCATCGGTGGAGCGCTCGGCTCGTTGTTTCGCTGGTTCCTTGGAGTCCGTCTGAACGGATTGTATCCAGATCTCCCGTTAGGCACGCTCGCGGCAAACGTCATTGCCGGTTACATCATCGGCGTAGCCATCGCTTTTTTTGCGCGCTTACCCCAGATTCCGCCAGAATGGCGCCTGTTTGTCACGACTGGATTAATGGGCGGCCTGTCGACCTTTTCAACGTTTTCTGCCGAAGTCGCAACCAATCTTCAGCAAGGTCGGTTTGGCTGGGCGGCCGGCGAAATTGTCATTCATCTTTCGGCTTCTCTCGTCATGACCATACTGGGTTTCGCTACCGTCGGAGCAGTCTCCCGCCTCGCGATTGCTTGACTGTCGGCCTACTACGCGGGGAAACTTTCCGATCATGCGCTCAGCAAAGGAGTTCGGCCAACTGCACCCTCCTCACCCATCGGGCCATGGCACATGGACGTTGACAAGCCCAGCAATCAGCTTGAGGGTCTTCTCCGCAGCCTGTGTCTCCTCTGCGCTGGCGAGCTGCCTGCGGATCGCATCGTGCTTGGTCGCATAGCGCCTGAGATCGTCTGCAAGCCTCGACAGTATCGCGGCTTCGCGCGCGAGAACGCCGCGCATCAGTCCGGTGTCGCCCAGACCGGCGACCAGGGCTGGAAGGTGAAGCATGCAGATCCCCGACAACGCATCCACTGCGTGTGCCGGATCCTGCGCGAGGCGCCCGGCAATCTCTGCAATCGTGGCATGCAAGGTATCCATACACAATCTGCACAACTCGCACTCGTGCGTATCGGGCAGCACGTCCTTTTGATCAAGGACATCCTGACTACCGCCCTGAGCCGCGCGTGCCGCGCGCTCGAGCGTGGCGGAGAGTGTCCCGAGAAGTGCAGGATAGCCAATCGCGACGCCCCGTGGTGACGCGAGCGCCGCGAGTTGCCGTGTGTGAGTGATACACAGCCCTCTTGCCTGGGCATGACGGTCCTGCGACTGCGTGCTGACGCTCAATTCGTACTGGTAGTGGCACAAAAAGTCGAAACTCACCGACTGGATACGCTCGCAGATTTCGCAGGGCTGGAGGTTCTGCAGTGAGCCAAGCTCGACGTCAATCGAAAGTACAGTGCGGGAACCGATCGCTATCGCGCGATCGGCTTCGAGCCGATTCCGGAAGTTCTGGATATCGAGAGCCACCGCGGCAAGTTTCGCGTCCGTTGGCACCTGCCTCGCAACGTCCAGGACACGCTCGCAAAAGCTGGCCAGAAATGCACGCCGCTTGCCTTCCAGAAGGAAGGCGACGAGGGCTTCTTCGAGGCCAGCCACGCCGCTATTGCACAGTGCGTCCCGATCACCTCGAGACTTTGCGGCAAGACCATCCTGCGCAGAAACCGAGAACGGTGGCGACGCGCGAGGTCCAAGCACACGTTGCAGTTGCTCATTCACATAGGCGAGCCCTTCCTCCCGTTGTGCCTGCGTCACTGTATCCTGCTTGTTCAACACCATGAACACGCGGCGATCGTATCTGGCAGCCAGACGTAATACGGCAAACTCCTCCTCAGACATCGGGCTGTCGTAGCTCGTCACCACGAGCATTGCATCGGCTTCAGGAAGGAACGATTCTGTCGTTCGCGTGTTCTCCGCGATGGCTGAGCCCAGTCCCGGTGTATCAACGAAATGGAAACCTCGACGCAACAGCTCGGCCGGCAGTTGCACCTCCGCGGTCTTCACGCCCCGGACGTTACCCGGGTTGGCCCGTTGCGTAATGAAATGTGGAAGCTCTTCGAGCGCAATTTCCGTTGAAAGGCGCCGTCCTTCGTAGTGGATGATGACCTTTTCGGTGCTGCCATAGACAACGGCTGTAATCACTGCCGTCAGCGGCAAAATCCCCGTGGGCAGCCGCTCAACGCCGATCAGAGCATTCATCAGTGAACTCTTCCCACGCCCGAAGCGCCCTACCACCGCGAGGTTGAACCGGTCCTCGGCGAGACGAACGAACAGATCCCGAATCTGCGCCTCGACCGGCTCACCCATCTCCCTTGTCGCATCCGACAAGGTACGCAGCATTCCCGCGAGCTCAAACTTTGCGTTTTCGTACTCACGAAGATCCATCGGACACCTCCGCTCGCCCATCTCAACAACAAAACTAATCCCTCAAAGCTGGCGCAATGCCTGCACGATCCTGTCAACATCGGGCTGCGAGTCCGCAGCAATGTACGCGACAAACTCGCGACCGAACGTCGAGGCCGTGAAGCCGGGGAGATTGATGCCGAGTTCCGCAATCATGCCTGGCAAGCCCGTAGCGAGTCCCGCGCGGTTGTCCCCGCAGACGCGGATCGCGTGGATATGCTCGGGCATATGGAAACCTGCGCGCGCTGCCGCCGCGACCTGATGATCTCCGCGAAGCGGCGTAATGAGCACTTGCCCGCGTCTTGAGCCAGTCGGACCGCGCCGCGCGACGACGAACTGTATATCGACGCCGGCGTCATCCAGCGCATCAAGCGCGTGCGCCAGTCCGCCTGGCTGATCGGCAATGTTGGCTTCCCAGATTTCGATGCGCTGGATGTCGAGTTCCATAGGCCTTGCCTCGCACGGTTTTGCGCGACCATCGCAAGTAAACAACTGGAAACGGGACCAACAGGCGTCTGCGTGTGTCCAGGGCGAGCACGATCGCTCTCGCCCCAGGCGAGCGTCGGTGTGTCGACGTGCGACGGGCACAAACAGGATGAAGGGAACTGGTGGTCGTGCCAGTGCTGCCTTCAATCAAGCCAGCAGGCATCATCAGCCCAGGGCGGGCGGTCAGGGAGAATGCCATCTCCACCAGTACGCCTCAATCTTATCGCCGGTTCCCACACGTCGCAACGTGTTTGCGGCTCCCTGCATGCGTCAAACTTCCCCAGTTTGTTGCGTTGCCGAAGCGATTCGATATGCGATGGACTGAGTTCGCGGAGATGGCATTCTCCCTCAACCGTCGCGCTTCCCCTGTGCGGCTAATGATGCCTACGGACCCCTGCGGGGGGCGCCGTGGGCCGTCTACCGGAGCCACCCCCAGATCACGTAAGCGAAACCAGAGCGTGACTGCCATGCCCTCTTCACAAGCCCCCCTGTCCGGAGACACCAACCATTTCGCCACACATCTTTTCGCTGCAGGCAAGCGCCCGTCAGAATCACCGGTCCATGCCGTTTCGGCTGCGGGGCCAGAATGCGTTGTCTGTGCGCAGCTTGCGGGAGCGGACGCGAGATACTTCGGACGTCTGATGCGCGATGCACGCGCACGAACGTTACTTGCGCAGACCGTGGCGACGAGCATGGGTTTCTGCGCGGACCATGCGACCGTCCTGGCATCCGCTCGCAAAACAGCACGCGCGCTTGACGCCCCCATTTGCGAGGCAGCCCGTCATCTCGGCTCATTGCTTGAGCGCGCGGCCCTGCAGGACGAGTTGCTTCAGGACATCCTGTTCAATGCCCGGGGGCGCTGTCCCGCGTGCGCGTATTTTCACCGTAGCGAAGGACGTGCATTGGCCCGCGTCTTAAAAGGGCTGGAAAATACCGGCAGGCATGCTCGCGTGCCGCCGCTGTGCTTTATCCACATCCAGCTTCTTGTCCAACGCACGGAACCACCCCTGCGAGGGCGTTTCATTCGCCAGTTACGCAACATGGCACGAACGGCAATCGAAGTACTCGACGCACCGTTGATCGCCAGTTCCACTGAATGCGTCATCGCCGTACGACATATTCTTTACCCACTGGCTCGCGACGCAACGCCCCGGTGGCAGACGCCTTGCGAGTGTCCGGTCTGCGAGGCGATTCACGCAGGGCGCACCCAATGGCTGACGTCTGCCGCGGAGAACGTGCGTCTTGAACAACCTGGCTGGATCACGCTCCCGACCTGCCGAAATCATCTGTTCCTCTGCCTCGCCCAGCCAGACAGGGAACTGCAACGCGCGGCGCTTCAGCGCTATCTCGAGACCGCGCTACCCGCTCGCCCAGTCACCCCCGCGTCGGGCTCCAGCTACGCTCCGAAACGGCGTCCGCGTAGCCGGCTCCGTTGGTTCAATGCGGCCGGCAGCGCAGCCCGCGCGAATGCTACGTCGCACGCGCCTGAAGTCGTTCCGCGCGAATCGTGCCCTGGCTGTGACACCGAAGAGATTGCGGCGCGTAGAGCCATTGCCCGGTTGATCCGGGAAGTGTCCCGAGCGCAGGATGACGATCATGCTGCGCGGCTCACTTCCGGGGTCTGCATCAAGCACTTCGCGGAGGCGCTTATCTACGCATCGGATCCGTTGATCGAACACCGGCTCAACACCGCCCTATGCCACACCCTGAGACGGGATCAGCATGCCCTGCCCCCACCTGGATTCCCGGGAAGCGCTGATATCCAAACAAAAGCACTACTCTCCGGCGACGCCTGAATGCCGTCTCGGAGTATTGCGACGACTGATCCACACGAATGCCGGAAGTGCCAGCAGCTGCGAAATGACGCAGAAGAAGACTGCGCCTGTAATCGACCTGTCGTAGATCCACCCAATCAATGCGCTACCGGCAAACCAGCAGACCCCATAGGCGGCTGTGAACACCCCGAACGCCGACGCTCGCCGCGACCGACTTACCATCGGTGCTACGGCTGCGGGAATGATGGACTCGTGAACCCCCATGCCCATGCCCCAAAGCGCGGCGCCAAGAACGACGTATTCCATGCGACCGGCAAGGAACACAAGTGGTGCGAAAGCCGCCGCAACGATGGTCAAAACGATCAGGACGCGAAACCCGTAACCGCTCCTGTTTTGCATCCCACGTCATGGCGTCTCCCTGAGGCCCGTAACGGATTTAACTCTCGACAACGGCCCCTTCGCAGGGAAGGAAGACAGCGCGCACGTTATGAAGGCCTTTGCCGTGAGCGCCCCAGATAGGCCACAACGCACGCGAGCGCTGCATAGACGGCGATGTCCGAACCGAACAGCTCGATGGCCATGATGGTCGATGCGATCGGCGTATTCGCCGCACCGGCAAACACGGCGACGAAGCCGAGGCCGGCAAGGACAGGGATGGGTCACGACGGTCGCGATCAACACGAGGGGCGCCATGCGCTTGGGCACGATCTTTTTCGGGTCGTGCACCTCGTCGATCAGGAGGTTGTTGCCGCCTTCGACGGACTGCCCCACGCGATGATAGACCCAGCCCATGGCGAAGCCCGCCAATGGCAGAAGCCACAGCAGCCACGGATTGTCGAGGCGGATATCGGTTGCGCGATCAAGCGCGTAGAGGAAGACAGCGGATGCAGTGCCGGCAAGGGTGCCGAGAATGGAGGACAGGAGCAGCCAGCGCGCCATGTAAGGCACCATGGCCACCTGCTCGAGAGACTTCAGGTTTTTCATGTTTTCCAGGTTTGAAGCTTCATCAAACCCGGGCGACGGGGGCCCCGCACGGACGACCTACGACCTCCTTCACCCAGGAACTCGTAGGCATCATCAGCCGCTGACGCGGCGGTTACGGGAGGTATGCCATCTCCGAAAGCCGTGCGATTTTAAGGGACGACGTTTCCCGCTGCAACCGGGCTGTCGCAAAAAGGACGCACCACCCCACTACCGGCCGAGTCACCAGGCAGGCGGCGAACCCGGCCCCGTCAGGGCTTGGCGTGGCTGGCAGGACGAGCGCTACAGGAGCGTGAGGAAAAGGATCGCGATCAGCAACCCTCCGATCAAGGCAAGATAAAAATTCAGGTTGCCCGACTGCAGCGCGCGCAACTTCTCCGCGCACCGGTTCACAATCCGGACCGCAGGATCGAACAGGTGTCGCTCGAACAGGTCGGTCACACCTGCCGAAAACACCAGGCGCTTGATGAAGTACTCGCGCTGTTCGTGCTCGCGCGTAGTACTGATCGTGGGCTGGTACACAAAGCTGTAGAACGTGCGCATCGCGTTCGAGAATGTCAGTGCCGTGGTCATCGCGTCCCGATCATTCGTTGTCATGCCGCCAAACCAGACCGGAACGCGCCTGACTGCGCGACGCTTCGTAAGCCACAACAGCGCGAGCGGCAGGATTGCCAGCAGCGGCATCACAATAATCAGCTTCGACGGCGAGATAAAGGCGAACTTGTTGGTCAGGGGAACGAGCACCCAGCCAACGACCATGGCCTGCGGACTGTTGGCGTTGAAAAGCGCCTGCGCGTCTGCGGCCAGCGCGTTCAGCCAGAGGGGTGCGCCGACTGCCACTGCAAGGACGCAAAGGCCAAGGATGCCCACTGCCACGGCATTTGTGCGAGGCACGAGCGGCGTTACGTCGACGTCCGGCAACCCGAGCAACCCCAGACCGAAGACCTTGACGAACGTCGCCAGCGCGACAGCCGCTGCAAGTGCAAGTCCCGCGCCGGCAAGCACCAGCGCAAGCCGGCCGACAAACGACGAAAGGTGGAAGCCCTGGAAAACGGACTGGAATACATACCACTCGCTGACGAAGCCCGCCTGCGGCGGGACCGACGCGAGGCTCATCACGGCAAACACCGCCCCGAGCCCGAGCAGAAAGCCGCTGCGCTTCAGCCAGCCGCGCGGGATGATGTCGTAACTTCCGGAGGCCAGATAAATGCCGTCCGCGGTCAGAAAGAGCGCGCCTTTCGCCAGCGCGTGACCGGCGAGATGCAGCATCGTCACCGTCCAGGCCAGCCCGGCGAGGTCCGCAAGATGGTCGGCCCGAAAGAGCTGCGTCACGCCAAGCATGACCACGGCGATCGACGCATTCTCCGCAGACGAATAGCTCAACAGTGCGCGCCAGTCGTCCTGCTGGAACGCAAAGAGCACGGCGAGGATCGCGCTCACGACGCCGACCGCGATGGCGATCACGCCCAGGCCGAACGCCGTATCAGGCCCGACAGCCACGTTGAGCCACGTGTTCCACCCGCGGCTCAAGGCGAAATACGCGGCATTGAGCACGACACCCGAAAAGAGTGCGCCCGTCGCCCCGCTGCCACTTGAATACGCCCGCGGAAACCATTCATAGAAGGGTAACAAGCCAAGCTTCGCGCCGAACCCGACGAGAAGCGCGATGCCCGCAAACCATGACACGACATTGCTGGACGTCGTCGCATTCGCAACGAAATTCCCGAATCCGATGCCACCCGTGCCGTGGTCGAGCACAATGATCGCAAAAACGAGGGCGACCGCGCCCACCTCCAGAAGGGAAAGCATCAGCAACACCGGCTTTGCTTCATTTTCCTCAGCACGTTCCCCCGCAAGCATCAGCGCGCCTCCGAGGCTCATCACCTCCCACGCCACCAGCAGGGAGATCCCGTCCTGCAGGCCAATTACGCCGAGCGCACCGAGCAGGCTGAATGCCGCGCCCGCGTACCAGCGGCCCGAGCGCCCCGCAAGCGGAGACCCGAGCCAGCAGGCGAAGATGGCCGGCACAAGCCCGAAACCCAGCAACCACAGACCCGACGGTTCGACCGCGAATGAAACGGGCTGGGACGCCAGGGAGACGCCCAGCGCCGCTGGCGACGTGCCCAGTGGCAACGCTGCGAGACAGGCGAGCATCCCGAGCGCACAGCCTGCGCCAAGCAGCGCGCGGATCGCGCGATGCATGACCCGCAGTGGGGACAGGATGGCGGCCAGCACCCAGGCCGCAGCGGCAATGCCCAGCAACTGGTTAGCGTTCAATCCGGCCTCCCCTCATTCGCTGCTCCGCCCGCCCGACGATCATCAACAGCGCGTGAATCAACGCTGCGGGGTTGGGCGGGCAGCCTGGCAGATAGATATCGACGGGCACGACACCGTCAAGCCCGGTGCCCGATGCGTAGTTGCCGCCCGTCACGCCGCCCGAGACCGCGCAGGTGCCGGTTGCAATCACCCATCGTGGCGCGGGCATCGCTTCCCAGGTTTCGAGAAGCGGTCCGTGCATTGCCTTCGTGACGGGCCCTGTGACCAGCAGCACGTCGGCGAAGCGAGGCGATGGCGTGAAGAAAATCCCCAGCCTGTGCAGGTTATAGAAGGGATTGTTCAACGCCTGCAGCTCGGACTCGCAGCCGTTGCACGACCCCGCGTCGACGTGCCGGATATGCAGGCTGCGTCCAAACGCGCGACACCCATGTTCTACGACGTCACGAGAGATGCGCTCGCTAAATGCCGTGTCCCATTTGAGGTCGAGTCGCTCGCTGACACCCAGTGCCCAGTCCGTTGACGGAGTAAAGGCGGCAGCCGGGCAGACTTCCGTACAGCGCTGGCACACGATGCAGCGTCCCCAGTCAACCTCCGGTGTCACTGCCTCCTCCTGCGACCTGAAGCTGATCGCGTGAGTCACACAGGCCTGTGCACACTCGTCGCAGTTTGGCCTGCATTTTGACGGGTCGTAGCACGGCATGCCGAGCACGCCCTGCTGTCCGTCCTCGCCGCCCTTCAACGGCCAGTCGGTGCTCGCGCTACCTTCCTTGAGTCCAAACCAGGTCCAGAGTGACATGGCGTGCGTTCCTCAAAACGTCTGCATACGCTACCGGGCGCAGCCCGAGATCGTCAGCCCGAAGCTTGCCTCATTGATCGCGTAGTCCATCATGTTGCTGTCGTGCACGGTCGACGGAAACACACGCCAGTTTGCGAACGACGGCGACTTGATCTTCACGCGTAGCAGCCGCCCGTCGGTGCCAATATGCACGGCATACAGGACCGTCCCGCGCGGGGACTCCGCCCATCCGAGCCCCTCGGTGCCCGCCGGCGGTACGCATCCCGCAGATATTGGGCCTTGCGGCAAACCATCGGCGATGGCCTTGTCGACGAGTGCGATACTCGCGCGCAGTTCCGCGATGCGAACCCGCATCCGCGCCGCGGCATCCCCCTCCTGTGCCACGGCAACCTCCGGTTGCAGCGTGCGATAAGCTGCATACGGATGGTCGCGTCTCAGATCGCGATCCACACCGGAGGCCCGCTCAATCGGACCGGTCGCGCCCTGGTCGAAGGCGAGCTGCTGGCTCAAGGGTGCCGTGGAAATCAAACGGTCGAGATGACTGGTCGTTCTTTCAATCAGCCCGATGTATTCGTCAATCTGCGGTTTCAATACCCTCAGCCCTTCGCTGATGGGCTGGAGATCCAGCTCACGCCGCACGCCGCCGGGCCACACAAGGCTGCGCAGAAAGCGGCTGCCGCTGGCTCGGCCGTTGATCTGCTTGGCCCGCTCCTCAAGCAGCTTTCCCTGCGCTTCGCCGACCTTCAGGGTCGTTGTGTGGCACAGGTGCC
Organism: Paraburkholderia unamae; assembly: GCF_003268775.1. Lineage (GTDB taxonomy): Bacteria > Pseudomonadota > Gammaproteobacteria > Burkholderiales > Burkholderiaceae > Paraburkholderia > Paraburkholderia unamae. The sequence goes on along the minus strand of NZ_QLSU01000022.1, from coordinate 37,424 downwards.
CAAGGTAATGAAGATGGTTGTAGATGCGCTCAAGCTCGGCAGCAACAAGCCGGAACCATTGGGCCCTTGCGGGTACTTCGCAGTCCGCCGCATCCTCGATGGCTTCAACGAAGGCGATCGCGTGCGCCACGCTGTCAATGCCCACCACCCGTTCGGCGAGCAACGTGGCAGAGCCAGCATCCATGCCCTCGAACTGCTTCTCCATCCCGCGATGCTTGAGAAACAGGTTTGGGTGATAGTGCAGGATGCCTTCGCCAAGGTAGTAGAAGATGAACTGGGCGGACTCTACTACGTCCGCCCGCACCGGTCCGAAGGGAAGCAGCTGCACGTGCTTGCCCGATACCGCTGGCAGTAGCGGTGCTGGCAGCTTTCCGGCCATGCCGCCGTGTGCATTGCCGGGCTCCAGGGGACCGCTTTCGGTGCGCGGCAGGAACGCCGTCACCAGTCTCTCGGGTTCCGGGTGTCCCGAGAACGCGACACCGCTCATTTCCATGACTTCTCGCTCGTGCCAGCCAAGAAGTGGACTGATCGCAGCGAGGCTAGGCACGGCGTGCCCGCTCACCGGAACGCGCCAGCCAGCGAACGTTTCCTGACCCGGCAAGGTGGCGACGTATCGCAGTTCTGCGTCCAATGCGGGTGGGAACCACGCATACACGCCCTGAAAGCGGCCACCTGCGGCGACCAGCGCCTGCGCACGCCCCACAAGCTCGTCTATCGACAGCGTCACGTACTCGCAGTTCGTCATCGCGCGCCTCCCCCCAGATCTGCCGCGACGATACCGAAATAGCGCCACAGCTCCTGCGGCCACCAGATCCCGAGCACGAATACGGGTACAAGCGCCATCCACATTGGCAGCGTCATCCATAGGCTGACCTCGACGCCGTTGGCGACAGATGCGACGGCGGCATCCGGAGTCCGGTTGTCGAAATACATGGACCGAAAGTGATTCAGGAATCCGATGAAAATGACGATCAGGAGCAGCAGGAGCACGATAACTGCCCACGCATTAGGGGTTGCGAACCCCGCGCGCATCAACGCCAGCTCGCTCAGAAAAAGACCGAAGGGCGGCGCCCCCGTGATCGCGACCGCCCCTGCGATCCACAATGCGCCGCTCACCGGAAAGCGTGACCAGACGCCCCGTATGGCATCCATGTCCTTCGTCCCGTAGACACGCATCACGTTCCCTGCGCCGAAGAACATCAGCGACTTGTTCAGCGAATGGTTGAGCATGTGATACAGCACCGCGGCAATGGCAAGTGAGCCGCCGAACCCAAAGCCAAGTGCCAGCACACCCATATGCTCGACGCTCGAATACGCCATGAGCCGCTTTATGCCCTGCTGCCGCACGATGAAGAGCGCAGCGACGAACAGCGAGAAAGCGCCGAAGGCGACGAGAACAGTCCGCGGGAGCATCGATCCGCTCGCCGCATCCGTAATGGTCAGAAAGCGCGCGACGCCGAGCATCGCCGTGTTCAGCAGCGCCCCTGACAGCATGGCCGATACGGGCGCCGGCCCCTCGCTATGGGCGTCAGGCAACCACGTGTGCATGGGCGCGAGCCCCGCTTTTGTCCCGTAACCGACAAGCACCAGAAGAAAGCCCATCTGCGTAAGCGCCGGACTCATGCGCGGCGCGGCCCGACGCAAGGTATCCCACGTCATGTCATAGGTCGGGCCGAGGACAAGACTGCCCGCCCAGTAAAACAGCACTGTCCCGAGCAGCGCGAGGCTGATGCCAGCGGACACGACGATGATGTATTTCCACGCCGCCTCGATGGCTTCCTGCCCGCGCTCGAAGCCCACCAGAAACGTGCTCACCAGCGTCGTCAGTTCGATGGCGATCCAGTAGACGCCGATGTTGTTCATCAACGGGCCGCAGATCATCGTCGCGGCAAACAACGCGAACAATGCGTAGAAGCTGGGCAAGCGCCCCTCCTCCTCCTTGAGAAGACGCATGTAGCCGACAGCGTAGACGGAGGCCAGGAAATAGACGACGCAGGTACAAACGAGTGTCCACGCGCCGAGGCCGTCGAAGAGAACGTAACCATTGATGAACGTCCTCGATCCGTCAACATGGACGACCAGCCAAAACGACGCAATGAGACAAAGGACTGCGGCCGCGAGGTTGGCATACTCGGCCATTCTCACGTGCTGGCTGACGCCAGCCAGCAGGGCGGCCAGCACCGGTGCGAGGACGACGATCGCCAGCCATGCTTCGATCATGATCACCCCACCAGACGCCTGAGTTCATGGCTGCTCGTGCTGCCCACGTGCGCGACCAGGTAGCGCACAAGCACACCAAAGCTCACCACGATGACGAGAAGATCGAACAGGAGGACAAGTTCGATGAGAAGCGGCATACCCGGGACCAGAATCTGTGAGCCGAGAAAGATTCCGTTTTCGAGAACCAGCAGCCCAAGCACCTGGCTGATCGCTTCCTGCCGCACGGCAAGCATCAGAAAACCGATGAGTTTCATCGACAGCATCACCGTCAATGCAAGCACGACCACCGTGCCGCCCAGCCCCAGCGAGTTGCCCAGATGATTCGAGACGACGAAGGCAAAGAGCACGAGTAACGCACCGAGCACGAGACTCGAACTCGGCTGCAACGTGACGTGCAGCTCGCGTTCGACAGACAGGCGCGCAATAATCCTCCAGATCAGGTATGGCAGCACGAGACCTCTGAAGAGTGCCGTGAGCACGGCCACCAGATAGAGTTCGTGGTAGTTACCGAAATAGCCGACAGCGCCCGACAGGATCGCGATCAACCATGACTCCGCCATGAAGGCGAGCAGGTAGTCCTTGAGCCAGCGCGAGCCGAGCATGACGAACGCCAGCAGGAGGCTACCGATCGCCAGCAGGCTGAACAGGGACGCCGCCAGAGGATTCAGGTGGGCAAGTAGCATGGCGTCACCGCAACTGGTTTGCAGCGATCGCGAGTACGGCGAGCATGAAAGACGCCGCAAGCGGCTCCTGATAGCGGAAAAAGCGCAGTCGGGACTGGGCCGTTTCAACGAGGACGATCACGAGCGCCACGACGAGCATCCGAGCAAATAGCCCTGCCGCCGCACCGATCGCACCGATCGCGGTACCGCGCTGCGAAAGCCCCCATGGCAGGGTGAGCACGTTGCAGAAGATCGTGAAAAGGATGAACTGCTTCATCATCGATGCCCACTTCAGGAGTGCCAGGAGTGGGCCGGAATATTCGAGGATACGTGCCTCCTCGATCATGTATACCTCGATATGCGTGCTCGAATGAATCGGCAGCCGGTCCGTTTCCACGAGCAGCAGCACGAAGAAAGCGAAGACGAGAAAGAGATGCGCCGGGCTCCAGTACACAGCGGGCTGCTGAACGAGCAGGTGATTCACCACGAACGGCAACATCGCCTTGGCGAGCAACGTAATACCTACGAGCACGAGAATCAACGTTGGCTCAGCCAGTATGCCGAGCATGACGGAACGACTCGAGCCGATGCCGCCATAGGCGCTGCCCGAGTCGAGGCCCGCCAGGACAATGGCGAAGGAACCCAGGGTGAGAATGAGGCCGCCACCCAGTATGTCGCCCATGTCGGAGAGTGGCAGCGGAAAATCGGTGAGAACCGGGATCAGGATCGGCACCGTCATCATGCATGTGAACGCCACGACCGGCGCGCACCAGAAGATCCACGACGCCGTCTCGGGCACAACAATCTGCTTGCGGAAAAGCTTGCGCAGGTCGCGATAGGGTTGGAAGATGCCCGGCCCCCGCCCACGCTGGATGCGCTCCTCCCACTGCAGGATCACGCCCTGCAGCAGCGGCGAGAGGGCGAGCACGGTCACCACCTGGGCGATCTGAAGCAGGATGTCGCGTGCGCTCATGGCCGTGCTCCTGCCCATGCGGGCGAGCAAAGGTCAACGCAGCAGGGGATTTGCCATGAACGCTCGCCGGTGCATCCCATGTTCTTCACTTTTTTCTGGCATCAATATGCCCGGGATGCTCGTGAATGCGAGCCGGCCAAAAATACCTACCGGCCCCGGCTACCGGGGACTGGTAGGCATCATTAGCCACATGGAGACGACGCGGCGGTTAAGGGAGGATGCCATCTCCGCAAACAACAGTATCGAGTATAGGAGACGCCTCGATACATGCAAGCCTGCAACCTTCTTCTAGTGCGGCCGCCGGTGGAAGAGAGAGAAATGCTTCCCGGCGCTTTCGTGTTCGTCATCGCCGACCAATCCAAATTCGACAGGCGAGCGGGTATAAAACACGTGCACGTGTTCGGTTTTCACCACATCCATCATCCGGTCGGCCTCGTCTTCCGTAACGGCAAGGATGACCTGGACAGGTTGATCGGTGAGGCTGAGCACGTGTGCGGCATGGTGCGCCCCCGCATGCCCCGTTCCCTCTGCGCAATTGATGACCGTCGCACCATGAATACCAAGTTGCTTCGCTTCATGAAGCAGCCAGTCCGCGACGGTTTGGTGGCCGTGGCGGCGATTCTTTTCGGTATAGAAAGTGAGCTGGTAGCCGTTCATGTCTGCCTCCTTCAACGACACCAGGATGCCGTCACGAAGTCGGCAGCCCCAGGGCGCAAGGCCCCACAACGAATTCTAGTGCATGACTAAGGGCGTCACGCATGCTGCGACGCCGCGAACGCGCGGCCGCCGACCCGGTGCGCGAGATCCGGTCAGGCACTCTCTCCAAGCGCCCTCATGAAGCGGATTGATACGCTCTGCACATCAGTGATTTCATCCAGCTGGTCGCGGGAAACGCGCATCTCCACCCATTGCAGCATGACGGAGCGCCCATAGGGCTGAAAATAAAATGCACTTCCACGATAGACCAGGCGCTGCGCGAAACCTGCGGGCAACCTGATACCGATTCCGCTGCCGTACACGTAGCACGCGACGCGATCGTCGATAAAAATTGCCGGATAGCCAAAGACGGCGCCTTCGCGAATCGCATCATCGAGTGTCCGTACGTGTGTCAACAATGCTTCAAATAGCTCCCGGTCATGAAGTAGCCTCGGCACGCCATCCACGATCTCCTCCCTCCCGGCTCACGGTGCACCAGCGATCAACGCCTGCGCTGGAACGCCGCGCGCCCAGCATACTGTGCGCGTTCGCCAAGCCTCGCCTCGATGGTCAAAAGCCTGTTGTACTTCGCGACGCGCTCCCCTCTCGCCGGCGCCCCGGCCTTGATCTGGCCGCAATTCAGCGCCACTGCCAGATCAGCAATGCTTGTGTCTTCTGTTTCCCCTGAACGATGGGCGACCATGCACGAATATCCTGCAGCGAGTGCCATACGCGCAGTGTTCAGGGTCTCGGTGACCGTTCCAACCTGATTGGGCTTGATGACGACGCAGTTGCAGCAACCCTGAGCGATTCCCTTTACGAGAAACGGACGGTTGCTCACGAACAGATCATCGCCCGCTATCTGCATCCGGTCGCCGAGCTCGCGCGTCAACTGGGCATAGCCGCCCCAGTCATTGTCCCTGAGTGGGTCCTCGACAGACACCAGCGGGTATTGCTCGCCCCATTCCCGGCATAGTCCCACCATCTCGTCTGCCGAATAGTCACGCCCCTCACGCGACAGCCGGTATCGACCGTCACGCCAAAGGCCGGTCGCGGCGAAGTCAATGGCCAGCGAGATGTCTTCCCCTGGCCTGTATCCAGCGCGCTCGATTGCCTGCATCACCAGGTCGAGCGCCGCACGATTGGACGAAAGCGCCGGCACAAATCCCCCCTCGTCGCCGACGTTCGTCGAGGTGTGACGTTCGACCAGCAGATCACGCAATGCGTGGTACGTTTCCACCCCAAACCGGAGTGCCTCCCTGAACGTCGGTGCGCCGACGGGCACCAGCATGAATTCCTGAAGGTCGGGCCCGTCGTTCCCATGGATGCCACCGTCCATCACCGTGAGCATTGGCGTGGGCAGAACCCGCGCCTCGTCCCCACCGAGATACCGGAAAAGCGGCAGGCGGCAGGCCTGCGCGGCAGCGCGCGCGCATGCGAGGGACGCGCCCAGTGTTGCATTGGCGCCAAGACGGGACTTGAAATCGGTCCCGTCGAGTTCGATCAACACGGCGTCGATACGCCACTGGTCATCGGCGAGCAGGCCCATCAGCGCGGGGCCAATCAGTTCGTTGACGTGCCTGACTGCGTTCAGGACGCCCTTGCCTCCATACCGCTGACGGTCGCCATCACGCAACTCGATGGCTTCCGATTCTCCGGTCGACGCGCCCGATGGCACCGTTGCGTGCGCGAGAGAATCGTCGTCGAGCACGACGGTAACCTGCACGGTCGGATTGCCCCGGGAATCCAGGACTTCTTCTCCGATGACGCGAGCGATCGACGCGGACGTTGCCATCTGCACTTTCTCCAGGTGCCAGCGACTGCCGTTGCCGGCCTAGCTATGACGGGATTGCCGGAACGCGGAGCGCCCTGCAAACCGCGCGTCGTCACCGAGCATTCTCTCGATGGCGAGCAGACGGTTGTACTTCGCCACCCTTTCTCCGCGCGCCGGGGCGCCGGACTTGATCTGGCCACAACCCAGCGCGACCGCGAGATCGGCAATACTCGTATCTTCCGTTTCACCGGACCGGTGCGAGACAAGGCAGGTATATCCAGCGGAGAATGCGAGCTGCGCGGTATCCAGCGTTTCCGTCACGGTGCCGATCTGGTTGAGCTTGATGAGGATGCTGTTGCAGCAGTGCTCATCGATGCCTCGCTGCAGGAACTTCCGGTTCGTCACGAACAGGTCATCGCCCACGATCTGGACGCGGCTACCCAGCTCACGCGTCAATGCGGCGAACCCTTCCCAGTCACTGTCCGCAAGGGGATCCTCAAGCGATATCAGCGGATAGCGGCCCACCCAGTCCGCCCAGTACGCGATCATTTCCGCGGACGTCAAGACCCTGTCATCCCGGTTTAGGTGATAGCGTCCATCCTCGTAGAACGAGCTTGCCGCCGGATCGATACCAATCGCGATATCCTCTCCGGCCCGGTACCCTGCGCGCTCTATCGCCCGCAGGATGAGTTCCACGGCAACCGCGTTCGAGGGCAACTGGGGAACATAGCCGCCTTCGTCACCCACATTCGTGGACGCGCCTCCCTCGGCCAGCACGGCGCCGAGCGCGTGGTACGTTTCCGCGCCATACCGCAGGGCCTCGCGAAACGTCGGCGCACCCAGCGGCACCAGCTTGTACTCCTGGACATCCGGGCCACGGTGCGCGTGTTTGCCGCCGTTCAGTACATTGAACATCGGGACAGGCAGCACGTGGGCGTTTGTTCCCCCTAGATACCGGAACAGCGGCAAGCCGCTCTCCACTGCCCCGACTTTCGCGCAGGCAAGTGAAGCGCCCAAAATCGCATTCGCACCGAGCACCGCTTTCGTCTCGGAGCCGTCCACCTCGATGAGCTTCTCGTCAATCAGTCGCTGATCGTCCGCTCTCATGCCCGTCAGCGCCCACGCGATCTCTTCGTTCACGTGTTTGACCGCGCGCAGTACGCCCTTGCCCCCATATCGCCCGGGATCCCTGTCACGAAGTTCGACCGCTTCAAACTCGCCCGTCGATGCCCCGGAAGGCACTGCCGCGCTGGCGCTGATTCCATTGCCCAGCGTGACGGTCACCTCGACCGTTGGATTGCCGCGCGAATCGAGGATTTCGTCGGCCTCTATCCTGTCAATCACTGCGTGGTTGCTCATCGCGGCTCCTGTCGACTCGGCACCTAAATACGGTAGCCGGGCTTACGCGTGGCCACCTCGCAATCAGAGGAAGACGGATTCAGGGATGCGCGTCGTGAAACGCCGCCACCGCGCCGCGGATTGCCTGATACGCCGCGTCGATATCCGCCCACCCCTCGAACTGCACCCACTTGCCCGGCTCGAGCTTCTTGTAGTTTTCAAAGAAAAACTGGATCTGGTTCAACGTGTACTCGCCAACGCCACCCAGGTCCGTGATGTTGCGGGTCGCCGGGCAGACACCGTCCGTCGGCACCGCGATCACCTTCTCGTCAGGGCCGGCCTGATCGGTCATGTTCAGTAGTCCCACCGGCCGACAGGGAATGAGCGACAGCCGCTCGAGCGGAAATGGCGCGATTACGATGATGTCCAGCGGATCGCCGTCCCGGGCAAGTGTCTGCGGAATGAAGCCATAATTGCCGGGGTAGCGCATACCGGCGCTCATGATCCGGTCAACCCTCAGGAGTCCGAGGTGTTTATCTGCCTCGTATTTCACCGGTTCGCTCTGGGCGGGAATCTCGATGATGGCATTGACTTCCAGCGGAACGTTATCGCCGGGTGGAATAGTGTTGAAATCCATCACTGGCCTCCCACCGTTCCCAGGGTCTCGTACTCGATCGGTGTGCGGGTATAGAAAAGGCGAATGCCGCCGGCCCGCAGTCGAGCCAGCATTCCATCTATCCTTTCGTCCTCGCCAATCAACGTCACAGCGACCGGTTGATCCGTGAGTTCGAAGAAACGCGCCGCGTGGTATCGGCCCTTCGCGTCCACGCCCTCTGCCACCTCGACGACCGTCGCGCCGACGATACCGGCCTCTTTGGCTTCATGGAGCAACCATTCAACCACGGTCATGTGTTTCACACGGTGGCTCTGGTTCGCAGCGTAGATAGTCAGCTGACTCCCCTTCATGGGCGCCTCCAAACGGACAAGCTGGCTGCCACATTGAGAGAAAACGAACGCGTGTGTGCACCACGCCTCGCAAGGCACGGAAAAGGAACAGATCGCATGAAATACCAGATTCGTAGATTGAACAAATCCGGGTAGCAGGACGCTTTGGCAATGCCCACGACCTCCTGACCCAGGGACCGTAGGCATCATTAGCCGGGCCAAGCCGGCGGTTTGAGGAGGAATGCCATCTCCTTTCGAACCAGTGTAACACGCATGTTTTGCACTCGCCACTGTCAGGCCCGTAGCACTTCCAAAGGCATGTTGTTCCCGAAACCAGGCTAAAGCACCATCTGCGCCAGTCAAAAACCGGATTGCGCAGCTTCCCGGCATTGTCTAGAGTTGAATCATGAATCTTACGGAGATGGCATTCTCCACCAACCGCCGGCTTGGCCCGGCTAATGATGCCTGCAGCCGTCCGGACGTCGGGCCGCGCTGTTGCGCATGTCTGTCTCCCCAAGCTCCAGGATGGCGCGGGCGAATCGCCTGGTCGCGCCACGGCAGGGGCCCGGTGTCCCGCAAGGCGAGCAAGGAGAGACGGATGATCGTCATCGACATCCCGGGGTTTCGTACCCTCAACCTCGAGCATCTTGTGCTTGACTTCAACGGCACGCTTGCCGCCGATGGGCGTTTGCTCGATGGCGTCGAGTCACGTCTGGCGGCGCTCGCCAATGAGCTCGATCTTCACGTGGTCACGGGCAATACCTACGGCGACGCGCGCGAGCATCTACGCAATTGTCCGGTGGAAATCGTCTGCCTGCCCGCTGCGGGACAGGCGCTCGCCAAAAGCGACTATGTTCGTCGCCTTGGCCCGGATCGCGTCGTGGCAATCGGTAATGGGCGCAACGACGCACTCATGCTCAAGCAGTCGGCGCTTGCGATCGCCGTGCTCGGCACCGAGGGACTCGCCATTGATGCAATGGACGTTGCCGATGTCGTGGTTCGTCACGCGGTCGACGGTCTGGGACTGCTGCTGCGCACGAAGCGGCTTGTGGCAACGCTGCGTAGCTAAGGGGGGACCGTTATGGACTACTACGGCATCGGCGGATCGTATATCGGTCTACCGTAGGTCAAGCGAACGCTGCACGGCGTCAAGATGCGCGCGAAGTCTCTCGATAAACGCGGCGTAATCTGTCTCGAACACCGGATCCAGCGCCCCGAAGCCGGACAGGCGCGCCGGCGACATCTCATCGATCGCAATCCCGACGAACTGCAACGTGACAGACAGCGCGTGCCTCGCATCAATCGGCTCCCCCTCGATGTCGATCCCCCACTGAAACGCCGCCCGGTCGACCTCTTTGTCGAAGTCTTCGAGGAAGCGCTGGACATGGTCGAGCTCGTCGCCAGCGGGACGACGCACATAGCTGATGTGAGCGCTGCTGCTCGCCTGGGCGCCACTCGTCTCCCGCACCTTTTCGAGGAGGTCCAGCAAACGCCAAAGATGCCCCCGCAGTGCACGTCTCGTGTTCCCGGATAGTGCCGCCATTTTCGAGCCTCCCTGCCCCCTTAGCGACAGTGTAGGACAACGCTCATGCCCGCAGGGGTGATCCGTTGCCAATTCGAGGCGGCGTCACTAGAATGAAGTTGCGGGAGATGGCATACCTCCTCAAACCGCCGGTTTTCGCCCGGCTGATGATGCCTACGGTTCCTGGTCGGGAGCTGTCGGGTCATCTCAATGCCCCTGTCCAGGTTTTGTTTTCCGTTTGGCTTACCGGACAGCGCCTCATGCCTGCCCCTTCCCATTGCGCTTCGCACTCGTCGCTGCCGTTGGCGTTGTCTGACGGCGAGATCGACTTTCTCTGGTGGTTTATCCAGGGCAGCATCATGGATGCGGCCGTGAGAGCGCGCCTCTATGCCCATTGGGGAATGTGCGCGCGGCATGCCCTTTCCTTTTTCTGCGTCGAGGCGGCCTTTCGCCCGCATCTGATCCACGGCAGCACAATTCTGTACAACGAACTGATGCGGCGTGCCGCGCACCTGCTTGCCGGGCATGGCGTGTACAGTCTGGCGCCGCCGGGCGTGACGCGGCATCGACTGCGTCCTTCTGGGCCATGTCATATGTGCACGCTGGGCTACGGCCCCGAATCTGCGGGGAACGCTCCGCAGGAACGCCTTGCTCAGGGTCGGGATCTCACCAATGCGCGCGCATTCGCAGTCGAGAATCGCGAAGGATGGCTGCCCTACGTCTGCGGTCAATGCGCCGGAGCCGGTGGCGACGACGTTCTTTGCCGCGCTCATCTGATTGAAGCAATGGAGCACGATGGTTCGACTGTGCTGCAGCACCACGGTGTGGCGGTATCCCACATTGCAGAGCATCTCGCGCGCTTCGAGCATTCCTTTCGTTGGGACAGCCGCGGAACAGATACCGCGGTGGATCGGGGTGCACTGATCGCTGCCATCGGGTGGTGCGCCGGCTGGAGCGAGATCCTGCAGACACTGGCGGCCACCTGAACAGAGAGACCACCATGCAGCGAAGCGACAGGACACACACATTCCCCGCGGCGTATGCCCGGCGCGTCGGAGATGTCTTCGTTCGCATCGATGCGTGTCTCACTGATGCGCTGCACTATCTCGATCCGGTCATGCAACGCTCGCCCTTTTCCTCCCGCGTCGCTGACGCCGTTCCGGTCCAGCACCAGATGATGCTCAGTGAACTCGAGTTGATCCGCAAGGCCATGCAGACGATCACCGCTCGCCATGAGTTTTCCCTGCCCGCGCCGCACAGAAGCTCCATCGAATCCTGCAGGCTCCGTGTCAGTGAAGCGATGCTCGCGCTCGCCGAACTTGATCCACGCGCTGCGAATGGAGCCGACGTCAGGGAAGGCTGTGTGTTGACCGAGGCGCAAGAGGAAGACGCCTGCCGACTCGTCGGTCATTTGATGACCTTGCTCGACGGGCTGGAAAATGCACTCGCGCAGGACTTCGATATGACGACACGGACGGGAGAGACGCTCGACGGTCCCGGGTCGCCCGGCCCACAACCCGTCCCGGTCAGTCGGCCCGCTCAACCGCTCGCAGGCGAGCTGGAAAGGATCACCGCGTCGCACGGGCTCGGTGACCTTCACCGCCGTTGCATCGACTTCGCACGACATCTGACGTCGCCGGACGTCGTCGTCGGGTTCTTCGGTGCCGTGAGTGCCGGAAAGTCGTCGTTGCTTAACAGCCTGATAGGCAACGCCCTGTTACCCGTCGCAGCGCTGCCAACCACTGCCGTACCGGTCGAGATCCGTTACGGGAAAGTGGAGCGCGGGATCGTTGAGTTTGCCGTGTCGAAGGCTGAGCTGATTGACCGCGCCCGCATAGCCGAATTTGTCGACGAGCATTCGAATGTCCGGAACTTCCGCGGCGTGACGCGGATCACGTTTGAAACGCCCGCGGCGCTGCTCTCCGGTGGCACTACCGTCATCGACACCCCTGGCATCTCCTGGGACAACGGGAAGGATTGGGACATTGCACAGCCAGGCGCAACTACCGCGCCATGGTGCGACATCGCAGTCGTACTCATCTCGGCCGCGGCCCCCCTCACCCTTCACGAGGCCGCCCTCGTTCGACAGCTTGCCGGCCATGGCGCACGGGTTGTTGTACTCGTTACGAAGGTCGACCTTGTCGGTGCTGAGGACCGTTGGCGCATCTACGAACACGTCGTTCGCGGGCTCTGGCAAAGCACACAGCTGGAAATTCCCGTCTATCTGGTCAGCACACGGGAAGAAGACCCACCATGGCGCCGTGCGTGGATCGATGGCCCGTTTGCCGAAGCACTGGCACAGTGTCGGTTGCAGCGAGCGGAAATACGTCGGCGTCAACTCGCGACACTACGGCGCGACGTGCTTGACGCTCTACAGACCCGGCTCAGGTTGCACGCGCCTACCGCCAGTACGAGAGCGCAGTTTGATGACGCATTGCGAACCCTTGCCGCGCGCCGCGATGCCGTTCACGCTGCAATCGGCTACGAGGCAGACCCCGCAAAAGCGATCGACCGGACAATCAACCGGCTCATCGACGAGGTTGCCCACAACGCCTCCTCGCTGTGGTCCGAAACTCACGAGCTGTCGTTCGACGCAACGCGGCTACTCGAACTCGCAACGAACGCGCGCGCCCTGTCGTTTGCCAGCGCGGCGATGCGAGCCGTCGAGATCCACCATGCGAGCGCTCGTATCGCGCTCCGCGGACTCGATGACGTGTCTGGGCTAACCGGCGCGGTCCCCGCGCTTCCGGTCTCTTTCGTTGCTCCGGCTTTCGCTCTTCAGGACGATTTGCCGACGACGTTGCTGGCGAGGTCATGGGGCCGAGTCTTCGGGCGGTGGGGCTTCTACCTCGGTGCGCGCGTTGCACTGCGCTCCAGTCCGTCGGTGCAAGTCGTGAGCCGGGCACTCGACACCTACCTCCACCTGCTCGAGACGTCGAAACAACGAAGCCTGACCTCGCTGGCTCAGGCGCTCGCGGACCACATCGAGCGGTTCGACCATGTCCGCGACCATGGTGGCGAAGGGGGGCGGCAGAACGTACAGCGCTTGAAGGATGATCTGACGATCCTTCGCGCTACCGAGCACGATGATCTTTCCGGCAAATAAAGCCGCCGTCGTCGAGACGCACCGGCTTTGCATGGGTAACTGCCCCGACGCCGGACAGCCTCGATCGGCGCGAGGATCGCCAGCGTGTCAAGACTCGTCGACCCCAGACAAGGTACCCTCGGACTTGGCGCTGTCGTCCGGCGCGGCCTGACCTGTGCCGAATATCTCCTGATAAAGATCCTGGCCGAAGCTTGTCTGCAGCGGCTCGTCCTCCACGAGCCTGAAAGTGCGGACGCCGTCGTCCCGGCGTTCGGCCCGCAGAAACGTCCCCGGATACGGATCGTCATCGTAGAGGCCCTTCGCCAGGGTAAACAGATGCGTCACGAGAACAACCTTTACGTGATGGGACAGCAGCGCATCCACGATCTGCCGACCAATCTCCGAGCCTTCCCGCTCGTTGGTCGACGCGAACGACTCGTTCGAAAGGAACAGGTCGTTTTCCACCAGATGATCGACCACCTCGCTCATGCGTTTCAGTTCCTCGTCGAATTTGCCGCCGTGCATCGTGGCGTCCTCTTCGCGCTTGTAGTGCGTGAAGATCGCCTGCGCCACATTCGCCTCAAATTCCGCGGCACCCACAAACATGCCAGCCTGTAACAGCATCTGGGCGATGCCAATACTGCGCAGAAACGTCGACTTGCCACCCTGGTTTGCGCCGGTCACCACGATGAGGTCTTTACCTGTTGCATCGACGTCGTTCGCAACGGGTGGCTGCTGCATACGCAATGCGAGACTGACGTCATACAGCTTCTGGAAACGGTGGTGACGCTCACCTGGTGGGTGCACCGCGGGAAAGCAGACCGGCATCCCGCGGCTTGAAAGCTCGTGACGCAGGTTGAGGCAGCCAAGATAAAAGCCAAGCTCGGCCCGGAGCATGAAGAAGAAACTCTTGATGTGATCGGCCGATTGCGCCAGCGCGTTCGCCACGTAATTGAGGCCTCTTGCCTCGAGCTCCGAGACAGCCCGCGCGCCGTTTTCATCCCGCTCCGCGATATGAAAAGTCCGGGATGGCGGCCCTTTTGCGAGCAGTCGCTTGAAAAGATTCAGGTCCTTTTCGTGAGGCTTGCGGAGCACGTAGTCTTCGCCCTTGTTCCCACGCCCGGGACGCGCGCTGATGAGGACGCCACTGCTGAACTTCAGCTCCTTCAGGCACCGCGTGATGCTGACGAAATAGTCGTCCGTCAACTCTTCCATCACCATCGCATAAAAGCGCCGGAAGCCGGCCGACACGAACTTCCCGACGTTGTCGTCAGCGACCCGGCGAAGCTTGCCCAACACACCGAGCATCGCCTGAATCAGATCTCGCGCACTGTGCAGCACACTGCTGGGCGACGCTGACAAGGCCCAATAGAACGTCTTGCGTTCAACCTCAAGCGCTTCGACCGCCATGGCGTAAAGCTGTCTGACTGTCTCTTCGTGTTCGACACAGTCCCTGAGGACAGCCTGCCGGTAAAGGATGGCATCGAGATCACTGAGGCTCAGGGGAAGAACCTTTCTGACCGTGTCATATAGATAGTCGTCGTTTGCGGACATGGCCCTGTAAAGCGTGTTCAGCTCCAGGTCCTGGTTGAGGGTACGTTCGTTCCAGAAATCGTCGCGCCCCCATGGGAAGTCATTCGCTTCATGGAGCAGATAGGCTTTCATGATGCCAGGCGCTCCCTGATACGTTCATAGGTGAGACCATATTGCTCGGCGATGGACAGCGCGTATGCGCGGCCATCGGCCGGACGCCTGCGGACACGAAACGTACGGACCGAGGGTCGGTCGGGGTTGATCTCGCTTACCATGCTCACGGTCTGTGGGCCCAGTCGCGCGAGTTCTTCGATGAACGTCACACAGACGCAGAGCGCGTCTCGCTCCATGATCTCGCCGATGATTTGCCGGCAGAGAAACAGCGCGTCCGCGAGCGTCGTCGAGCTGAAAATCTCGTTCATGAGGATGATGCTGCTGGCAGTGGACGCTTTGAGGATGCCATGCATTCGCATGAGGTCATCCTGAAGCTTGCCGCGCATGTCCAGGGTGTTTTCCTCGCGTTCGAAGTGTGCAAAGAGCCGATCGTAGAGAAAGAGATGCGAGTCGCGCCCCGGGACAGGCAGGCCCAGCCTCGCCAGAAAGTGCAGCTGCCCGAAGGTTCGAGCGAATGTCGTTTTTCCTCCGTTGTTCGGCCCGGAGACCACAAATATCCGCTCGGGGTCGTCAAGACAGAAATCGTTGCAGACGACATACACCTTATCGGTGCAGAGCTTGTGGGCCAGCACGAGATCGAAAGTACCGTTGCAGCGAACGGCCTTTGATTCAGCCGATACGATCGGATAGCTGAACGTCAGTCCCGCATCGCGACACAACTGGATATAGCTGCGATACGCGATGTAGAACTGGATCTCCCGGTCGAAGGCGGCAATGGTTGGGTCGAGAAAATCTGCATGGTTGCCGCAGAACGCTTCGAGCAAAAGAAACGGTTGAGGATTGAGTTCGGCCACACAGTCCAGGATCTGGGCCTCTACGTGGTTCATCTCGGGCCAGTCTTTCTGCGCCACGCGATGGTCCCTGGCTTCACCTTGCTTGAAGCGCTCGAAGAGATGAAGAACGTACGTGCTGTAGTCCCCCTCCTCGTTGTAGTTCAGGACCGTGACAGCACTTCCGTGGAGATGAATGCTGTAGCGCACCCCGGCCAGCGCCGACCGTGTTTCGTCGATATCACGCGACAGGCTAATAAATGCTTCGGAATCCACATGTTCCTTGAGCCAGACGCTAAACGCTTTCAATCCTCTGGACGGTGGCCGTGCATCTGTCAGCTGGCTGGAGAACGCTAACATTCCCTGACAGTAACGCGAAGCCGCTTCAAGGAACCACCATTGCTTCTGCGGCTTGTAGTAGAACTTCTGGACGTCTCCAAGACAGGCGCGCACTTTTCGCATGACGAGTGCGAACGCCTGCACGGGAAGCAGTACATCAGGATTGTCGAGGTCTCGCATGACCTCGTGCCGGTACCTGACTGCGCTCTCCCCGTTCAGTTCGGTGCGAAAAAACGGAGTGAGGTTGTATTCGTCGAGCCCGCGCGTCACATCGGTCACGAACTGGTCGAGATTGAGGTCGCCGAAGAAGTCCGGTTCGTCAACATCGCCGGACGGCGGGCCGTCTTTTGGCCTTTCAAAGAGAATGCTATGGAATCCCATCGATACCCCCACCGCTCGCGGGCTTCATCAGCGCGCACGGAATCCTTCGGCTCGATCGGCTAGCCGAAAAGGATGATCACGATCTGGGATCTGCCGCAGCGGCAGTCAGGCACGGAGGGCCTCGCGCGGTTCCCGCGCACGCCTGCAGCACCTGTTCCCAGGCCTGTAGGCATCATTAGCCCCGTTGGGGGCGGTTCTAGGGGAGGAATGCCATCTCCTATCGGCAGCTTACGCCGACGTCACCAGGCTTACAAGTGCGCCCTGCTCGACCGTCAAGCCGACAATGGACAGCGCAATTGCGTTGCGCAAGTTCTGCGCCCGAGACGCCTCCACGAACCGCGCAATGGGATCAACACCGAGGACTTCCCGCAACCCAAGAGCAATGCAGCCTCGAGATGAACTGCATCAACGAGAGGCTTAGGTGGCTCAAGTGAGCCTTTCCGGGAGAGCGGTTAGCCGCCGCCACACTGGAGTTCGGTATCCCGCTCCTTCGACCGCCTGTCGCTGGTCGCCGTGATGGGTAATCAGCAGTGCTTTGATTAGAAAGTGAATTTATACGGGGTCACTAGGCTGAGCCTTGAGCGGCTTAGGTGCACCTAACCGGAAAAATGCACGAAAATCAAAGGCACCCCAATTGGCGAGCACCGGCTCACTGGCCATCGCCTCGTCGTAATGCGAGGATGTGCGACGCCTCCCCCACGCCCCGAGCGCTCGGCCGGAGCGGATGCGGGCCTAACCGTCCCGGCTTAACCGCGCCGATTACGATCCGCAGACTCATCGCCGATGATCAACTTCGAAACTTCGAGTGCAATCGAGAATGGCAACTCAAGAGCAAGGCCGTTGCGCTCGATGACGTAAGCGACACGGTTTGACCACCAGACTAACCGATGGAGGGGGCCGAACAAGGTAAACACTTAGACTCTGCAGAGCATAAACGCTCACCTTGCCGCTACCCCCAGTTCGCGTTCGATCTGGCCGATTTGTTCGCCCAGATATTTGAAGAGGTATTGGGCGTGACAGCAGAAGCCGCTTGAAGGGCTCGCAACGATAGCGACGCGCCGCCCGCTCATGCTGGCGGACGGCACGTCTTTCACCCGTTATGCGACGGGATCGTTCTCGCCCACATATCGCCCGCCATCGACGATAAATTCGCACCCGGTGCTAAAGCGCGATTCGTCGCTCGCAAGGAACGCAACGAGGTTCGACACGTCCTGCGGCTGACCCGGCTCGCGAATCAGCTGGTTCGGACGGATCGGGCTGTTCAGCCCCGCCGTCAACTCGGTCACGATACGTCCGGGGTGAATCGAGTTCACGCGAATCTTGTGCGGCCCGAGTTCCAGCGCCGACGCCTTCGTCAAACCGCGCACCGCCCATTTCGCGGCCACATAGCCGACCGTGTTCGGCAGGCCGATCATCCCCGCAATCGACGAGACGTTGATGATGCTGCCACCGCCCGCAGCGATCAGCGACGGCGCGATCGTCTTCGTGCCGAGAAACGTGCCGTGCAGATTCACCTTCACCACGGCGTCGAAGTCCTCGAGGCTCGAATCGAGCGTGCTACCGAGCTTCTGGATACCCGCATTGTTGACAAGGATCGAAAGCGGCCCGAAGGCCGCTTCCGCCGCCTCGCGCGCCACCTGCCACGAGGCTTCGTCGATCACGTCCAGATGCACGTAGCGCGCGGCCTCGCCCAGTTCGGCGACCAGCGCCTCACCTTCGCGATCCAGCAGATCGCCGATCACGACGCGCCCGCCTTCGGCAACGAAGCGCCGCGCGTGCGATGCACCCAAGCCGCGGGCGCCGCCCGAAACGAATGCCACCTTTCCTTCAAACCGTCTGCTCATTGCGATTTACCCCGCCTCATGTTGATCGTCGATCGTTGATTCATTCATCCCCAGGCGCTCGCGCAGCGTCTGCGATTGCCCGATGCCCGCCGATGGGTCGCGCAGAATACCGGCGCGCGCCAGTAACGGCACCACTTCGTCCACGAAGGTTTCGAGGTCTTCGGTCAGCACATGCGGCATCAGCATGAAGCCGTCGGCCGCCTCGCCGCGAAACCACGCTTCGATATGCGCGGCGATATCGGCCGGTGTGCCCGAGACCGCCACATGTCCACGGCTGCCTGCGAGCAGTGCCAGCAGTTCGCGCACGGTCTGCGGACGGGCGCGTTCGATCACCCCGGCGATCACGCTGAAGCGGCTGCGAATACCCTCGAATTTCTCGATGTCGCCGAGTTCCGCAGGTAATGGCGCATCGAGCGCCACGCCCGACAGATCGATACCGAAGCCCGCCAGCCACGCGAGCGAAGCCTCGGGTGCGATCAACGCATCGAGTTCGCGTTTGCGGCGCAACGCCTCGTCCGCGGTTGTGCCGATCGACGGACTGAAGCCCGGAATCACTTTGATGCTGTCCGGATCGCGGCCATTCGAGCGCGCGCGCTCGCGAATGTCGGTGCGAAATTCACGCGCGGCTTCCAGCGTGTTCTGCGCGGTAAACACCACGTCGGCGTAGCGCGCAGCGAAGTCGCGTCCGTCCGGCGAGGAGCCGGCCTGAACCAGCAGTGGCCGCCCCTGAACCGGCGCTGGAATGCGTGCATTGCCGTGCTCGCCCGCGCGCCATAACGCATGGACTTCCTCGACGGTCTGCGCACCGCGTGCGTAACGCTGCGCGTGCGGTACCGGTTTGGTCTGCCCGTAGTTCGCGCTCGCGGCCGGTTCGCCGGTCGTGACGATATTCCAGGCCGCGCGTCCATTGCTTACGTGATCAAGCGTCGAGAACGTTCGCGCGATTTCTTCCGGACTGGAGAAGGTTACCGAACCGGTCGCGATGAGGCCGAGATGCGAGGTCGTCGCGGCCACGCCCGCCATCAGCGTGACGGCATCGAGTTCCCAGCGCGGACTGTGCTGCACGCCCGGATAGAACACGAAGAAATCAGCGACGAACATGGCGTCAAATTGACCACGCTCGGCGATCTGCGCAATTTCCTGGTAGTAGGCAATGTCGCGCAACCGGCCGGGCTGTGCACCCGGCAGTCGCCAGGCCGCCTCGTGATGCCCGGTGACTAGCGCATTGACGAACAGGATCAACTTGCGGTCGATACTCAAAGCGCCTCCTTCGTGCGAGCCAATCCCGGCGAGTCGAGTTGCAGGCGCGCACGCAGCGTCATGCGTTCCGGCGATATGCCACGTGCATGTCGCGCCAGCGCGGCGACAAAATCCGGCCACATGGCGGCATCCGCTGGCAGATGGACGAGCGCATCGCGTCCCGGAGTCGATGCGTCGTCTGGTACTGCGTGCCGGTAACTTAGCGGCGTGACGGCAACGGTGAATGGCCCGAACGTGACACGCTCGCTTGCGAGTGGCTGCACGTCGGCGTGCGGTTCATCGCCCGCTACTTCGTCCATCGCATAAAGCGGCAGGTGACCCTGCTGCGGACGCGGAATGTCGAGCGGCCCCGCCACCTGGTAGTGCGCGCCCTCGTGCTGCACGGCCTGCACGCGGGACGCATCGACGTACACCCCCGAGTCCTTGTCGCAGTGATGCACATCTGGCGCCCAACTGTCCCACAACGCATGCACCACCTGCAGGTACTCACGTCGTTGCGCTTCGTCGACCGTGCGGGCGAGATGCCAGCCTGCACGTCCATTGCTCGCGTGATCGAGTGCGGCGAGACGACGCGCCGCGGTGTACGGCGGCACCACCCGCGGATCGATTCCGGCGACCAGCCCGATGCGCGAAGTAATACCCGCCAGCGCACACAGCAACGTAAGCGGCTCGAACCCACCCTCTTCGGTTCCGACCACGAAGGCCGTCGCGCCCGCCGTTTCCGCCGCCAGCACGAGATCGCGAAGCGCGCCGAAGCGCGTCCCGCACGCATTGCGCGCGTACAGATGCCAGTCGCCCAGCGATGCTGCTCCGACGAGATCAGTTGGCAAGGAAACCTCCATCGCAAGGGATGATGGCGCCGTTCACGTAGTCCGATGCGGCCGACGCGAGAAACACCGCCAGCCCGGCGAGGTCATCGGGCGTGCCCCAGCGTCGTGCCGGAATGCGCTCGAGCGTTCTCTCGACGGCCGCTGCATCGCCTGCTAGTGCATCAGTGAGCGCGGTGCGCATGAAACCCGGCGCAATTGCGTTGACCTGCACGCCGAATGGCGCCCAGTCGCACGCGAGCGAACGCGTGAGCTGCGCGACGCCGCCCTTGCTGACGCCGTACGCCAGCGCGCCCGTCGATCCCGCAAAACTGCGGATCGACGCGAGGTTGATGATCTTGCCCGCGCGCCGTTCGATCATCGTGCGGCCGATGATCTGGCTCATCAGGAACGCCGCGGTCACGTTGAGCGCGAGCGTGGCATCCCAGTCTTCGATCGAATGCGTGTGCCCCGGTGCGCGAAACTGGTGCCCCGCATTGTTGACGAGAATGTCGATGCGGCCATCGAAGCGTTGCAGCACGTCGTGCGTGGCGCTGTGCAGCGCGTCGCGATCCGCAAGGTCGGCCTGCCGCGCAAAAACGGGCTGTCCTTCGGCGGACCACTTGGCGAGCACCGCATCGGGCACCGGCGCGATATCGATGACGCCGACCCGCGCACCCGCGCGAGCCAGCGCCCGCGCGATGCCCGCGCCGAGTCCGTCCGCGCCGCCTGTCACCAGCGCATGACGTCCGGTGAGATCAAACAGCGATGCGTGGCTCATCGTCAGTGCGCCGCCGGAATGTCGATGAACGTATCCACGTCCACCGCGTTACGCGTCAGGCGGTTGTCCTGGAGGAACGTCACCGATCGCTTGAGTTCGGCACGTGCGCTGGCATCGACGGGCGGCACGAATTCCGAGCGCGAGAACGCGACGAGCGTCTGTTGCGGGGTCAGACCGAACACCGGCGCGAGCTGCGTCGCGGCGGCCTGCGGATGCTGGCGCAGTTCGTCCGCACCGCGCTGGATGGCGCGCAGATAGGCCGTCACATACTTCGGGTGCTGCTTGAGCACGTCCGCCGACGCGATGATCGGATTCAGATTGCTCTTCAGGCCCGCTCCGGTGCGCAGCACGCGAATCTGATGGGTCGTATCGAGCCGGACGAAAACCGGATCCCAGACGAGCGCCGCGTCGATATCGCCTTTCAGAAGCGCCGTGCCCATGTCGTCCAGACCGAGGTTCACGAACTCGACGTCCGACAGCTTGAGCCCTGCACTTTGCAGGATCAGCACCAGCAGTTCGTGCACATTGCCGCCGCGCAGGGTCGCGACTTTCTTGCCCTTGAGTTCGTCGATCGACTTGATGGGCGAGTCGCTACGCACCACCAGCGCCTGCGCCGCGCCGCCCTTGTACGACAGCCCGATCATGCGATCGTCGATACCCGACGCACGGCCGACCAGTGCTGGCGTATCGCCGAGCGCAGCGATGTCGATATTGTGCGACGCCATCGCCTCGTTGACGGGTGGGCCGCCTGCGAACTGAACCCATTTCACCGATACGTCGCCGAGCCCTTCCTTCTTCAGTTCTTCCTCGACCCAGCCGTTCTGTTTGGCGACGAGGCTGGCCGAATACGGCACGAAGGGCATGAAGCCGAGTTTCAGCGTGTCGGCAGCGTGCGCGGCGTGGGCACCGATGCCGAGCAAGACGGCAACGGTTGCGGCGGCCAGGTTGAAGTAGCGTTTCATTGGTTCTCCGTTTCTGCGATTAGCGTCGTGTGGTTTTGAAGAGGTACGAATGAAGCGTTCGCGCGTGCGCTCAGGCAAGCGTTGCCGCATCCTGCGAGTGCGCGAAGAACTGCTCGTAGAGCGCGATCCGCTGCTGGCCGAACGCCGGATCGGCGCGGTTGCGCGGACGCGTAAGATCGACCCGCGCGATATGCCGCACACGCCCGGGTCGCGCGGAGAGCACGACGATGCGATCGCCGAGATACACCGCTTCTTCGATGTCGTGTGTGACGAGAATCGTGGTGATGCCCTCGCTCGCCTGCAGGCTCAGAAACTCGTCCTGCAACTGCATGCGAGTGATCGCGTCAAGCGCGCCAAACGGCTCGTCCATCAGCAGCACGCGCGGGCGTTGCGCGAGCGTGCGGGCAATCGCCACGCGCTGCGCCATGCCGCCCGATAGCTGCCCCGGCCAGGCGTCGCGAAACGCACTCAGCCCGACCAGCGCCAGCTTTTCTTCGGCGATCCGCCGGCGCTCCGCTTCCGGATGCCGATGCAACGCGAGTTCGACGTTCTGCTGCACGCTCATCCACGGCACGAGCCGGTGATCCTGAAACACGAAACCGCGATCGAGACCCGCCGCTTCGACCACCGCCGATCCGACCACCACGCGCCCTGCGTCGGCGCGCTCGAGCCCCGCGACGATGCGCAGCAGCGTGCTCTTGCCGCAACCGCTCGCGCCGAGTACGCACAACACCTCGCCGGCCGCGACCGTCAGGTCGATGCCCGCGAGCACCGGCACCGCGTCGCCGTCGGGGCGCGTAAATGTCTTGCTGACGTTCTCGATCGCAACCGGCACGCTGGCCGCCGCGCCTTCGCGTCTGACCCTTGCGGCCGGCGCGCGGAGCGCCTGTGCTTCTGCCTCTGCTCCTGCGTATGCGTTGCTCATGCTCACAATCCTGCGAAATGGGCGCGCCAGCGCACCAGACGTTTTTCGACGAGACGCAGCAGGTCGTCGGTCAGCTTGCCGAGCACACCGAGCACCAGCATCCCGCCGATGACGAGATCGGCCTGCGACATCGCGCGTCCATCCATGATGAGAAAGCCGATGCCGCTCGACGCCGCGATCAGTTCCGCCGCGACCACGCACATCCACGCCATCGCGAGACCCAGGCGCAGCCCACTGATGATCTGCGGCAGCGCGCCGGGAATCATCAGCCGGAAGATGAACAGGCGGCGCGGCAGTTCGAGCACTTTCGCGAGTTCGACATAACGCGCGTCGGTCTGGCGGATCGCATCGACGGTGCTGGTCAGGATCGGAAAGAACGCGCCGAGCACTATGATGAAAATCTTCGCGCCCTCGTCGATACCGAACCAGAGGATCGACAGCGGGATCCACGCGATGGGCGGCACTGGCTTGAGCACCTGCATCAGCGAATCGACCACGCGGTTGAACGGGCGGTACAGCCCCATCCCAACGCCGAGCGCGATGGCCACGACCGCCGCGAGCAGATAGCCCTCGATCACGCGGATGCCGCTTGCACGCACGTCGCGCCACAGGTCGCCGTTGGTGGCGAGGTACTGGAGCGTACCCAGCACGTAGAGCGGCGACGGCAGCAGGGTCGCGGGAATGACGCCAAGCGACGAGCCCAGTTGCCACAGCAGCACGATGGCGAGCGGCAGCAGCCAGGCGGTCGCCTTGTGGCGCAAGGCGGGCAGACGCCACGCATGAGCGGATTTCAAGATACGGCTCCACGATGTTGCGCTTCGTGCGCGAGCCGGGCCTGCATGGCCGACACGAAACGGCAGAGATAACGCCGGGTATCCCGCGGATCGATGATGTCTTCCACGCCGAACGCCTGCGCGGTCGCCCACGGCGAGGCCAGTTCGCGCAGTTGCGCTTCCAGTTCCGTGCGGCGCTGCGCCGGATCGTCGGCGGCGGCGATCTCGCGCCGGAAGGCGACATCCACGCCGCCTTCGATCGGCAGCGAACCCCACTCCGCCGACGGCCACGCGAGCTTCAGACCGAGCCCGTTCTTCTCGGTGGTCGCCATGCCGCCCATGCCATAGCACTTGCGCACGACGACGGTGAGCTTCGGCACGCGTGCACGCACGGCGGCAGCGACCGCGTCCATTCCCGCGCGCAGCACGCCGTCGCGTTCGGCCTGCACACCCACCATGAAGCCAGGAATATCGACGAAGAAGACCAGCGGGATATGGAACGTGTCGCACAGCCCGATAAAGCGCGTCTGCTTGCGCGCGGCATGCACGTCGAGCGCCCCGCCGCCGCTTTGCGGGTTGTTGGCGATCACGCCGACCACATGCCCGCCGAGGCGTGCGAATGCGCAGATCACCGACGCGCCATGCGTCGGCTGAAGCTCGAAGAACGAATCGTCGTCGACCACCATCGACACGAGCAGCCGCATGTCGTACGGGCGGCGCCGGTCGGAGGGCACGATATCGAGCAGGAATTCCTCACGGCGTCCGGGTGGATCGTTGGGCGGCAGCACCGGCGGCGTTTGCCCCGCATGCTGCGGCAGATAGCTCAGAAAGCGCCGGATGAGTTCGAAGGCTTCTTCTTCGGTGTCGACGGCCTGATCGATGGTGCCGGCCGTATCCACTGCGACACGGCTGCCGCCCAGCGCCTCGCGCTCGGGCGTCTTGCCCAGCGAGCGTCCGACGACGGCCGGTCCGGTGCAGAACACCTGACTCTGGCCGCGCACCATCACCGAGAAATGCGACAGCACCGCGCGCCCTGCGGGACCGCCCGCGGCTGCGCCGAGCACGGCGCTCACCACCGGCACGCGATCCATCAGCGCCACCGAACGCTCGAAACCATGCACGCCCGGAAAGACCGTGTGACCGCGCTTAAGCGCGCCGGTCACCGAGCCGCCGCTGCCGTCGATCAGGTTGACGAGGGGAATCCGGTATTCATATGCGAGGTCTTCGACAAACCCGCCCTGACCGCCTTTGCGCCGGTCGCCCGCCCAGCTCACGCCGCCACGCACGGTGAAGTCTTCGCCGCCGATCGCGACGTTGCGTCCATCGATCTGCGCGAGCCCCATCACGTAAGGGGCAGGCATGACCTTGCGGCCGTCCGCATCGGCCTCGATCGATTGGCCCGTCAGTTTGCCGACCTCCTGGAACGAGTGCTCGTCCACCACGTGCGCGATGCGCTCGCGGATGGTCAGGCGCCCTGCCGCATGATGGCGCGCCACCGACGTCACCCCGCCCATCTGCTCGGCCCACGCATGGCGCCGTTGCAGTTCTTCCACTTCGCGATCGAGTCCGGCGTTCATGCCGTGCTCCGCGACGCGCGCACGATGCCCGCTTCGACCAGCCGCGCGTACTCTTCGGATGATTTTCCGAGCACGTCCTTGAGGATGCGTTCGCTGTCGCGCCCGGGCGCGCCGCCCGCATGACGGATCGCCCCTGGCGTGCCGGACAGTTGCGGCAAGGGCGCCGTCACCGTGACATCGCCGAGTGCGTCGTGCGGCACGCGTCGCAACATGCCGCGCACCTGGAAGTGCGGATCCGCGAAGATGTCGGCCATCGTGAAGACGCGCGACGCAGGCACTTCGTGTTCATGCAGCCGCGTTTCGAGTGCCGCAACCGGGAGAGACGCGCACCAGCGCGCGATTTCGTCGTCCAGCGCCGCCTGATTGCGGATGCGGGCGGCCGCGTTCGCGTAACGCGCGTCGGTAGCGAGATCGGCGCGGTCCATCGCATGGGCAAGCCGGCGGTAGACCGCATCCGCCATCGCCGCAATCGCGATGAAGCTGCCGTCGGCGCTTTCATAGAGGCTGTTGGGCACGCTGCCCGCCAGACGCGAGCCGCTGCGCGCCGGCACCGTGCCGTGTTGCGCGAACGCCGGCACGAACGGCTCCATCATGCTGAAGGCGCTTTCATACAGCGCGGCATCGACGCACTGCCCGCGCCCGGTCTGCTGCCGCGACAGCACGGCAAGCGTCGCACCGAACGCGGCATACAGCCCCGTCAGGTAGTCGGTCATCGACACGGCAACACGTGCGGGCGGGCGATCCGGATCGCCCGTCATGTGGCGGATGCCACTCATCGCTTCGCTGATCACGCCGTAACCCGCGCGCTCGCGATACGGACCGGTCTGTCCGTATCCGCTGATGCGCACCATGATGAGCCGCGGGTCGATCGCGCTTAGCTCGTCGTAGCCAAGGCCCCATTTCTCCAGACTGCCCGGCTTGAAGTTCTCCACGACGATGTCGCTTTTCAGCGCCAGTTCACGGGCGAGCGCGCGGCCTTCTGGCTGACGCAGATCGATCGTCACGAGCGACTTGTTGCGGAGGATGCTCGCGGCGTACAGCGAGGTTCCGTTGCAGTGTTCGCCCATCGTGCGCAGCGGGTCGCCCTCGGGCGGCTCGACCTTGATGACATGCGCGCCGAAATCGGCGAGCAGCCGGCCGCAGAATGGGCCGGCCACCGTCGAGCCGAGTTCCAGCACCTGCAGGCCGGCGAGCGGCAGGGGCATAGCGTGCGCCGCGTCGTGCGGCATCCGGTCGGTAGGGTCGCTCATCCGGGTCTCACAGTACGAAGTTGCGATAGCGCACGAACCATTCGAGTCCGCTACGCATGTTTTCCTTGCGCAGCGCTTCGGCCGCGTCTCCATCGCCGCGATGCAGCGCATCGAGCACCGCGCGATGCTCCTTGAGCGCCTGTTCGCCGCGCCCCGGCAAAATGATGATGCGGCGCGTGAGTACGCTGATCTTGTCGCCGATGCTGTCGAGCATGTCGCGCAAGGTGCGATGGCTGGCCGCTTCGATGATCTGCAGCCGGAAGCGCTGATAGGTTTCGGTGAAGGATTCGAAATCGCCTTCCTTCAGATAGCGCGGCATGGCTTCGTCGAACAGCTCGACGAGCGGCGCCCACGTGTCGGGTGTCGAGTTCTGCGCAGCGAGGCGCGCACACATGCCTTCCAGCGGCTCGCGCACGGTGAAGATCTCGACGATCTGGTCGAAGTCGAGCCGGCTCACCACCGCCCCCTTGTTCGGAATGCGGTCGATCAGCCCACGCAACGCAAGACCGACGAACGCTTCGCGCACCTGGGCGCGTGACACGCCGAATTCGTCGGCGATGTCCACCTCACGCAACAGCGCGCCCGGCGGCACGATCTGCCGGGCAATGCGTCTGCGCAGTTCGGTTTCGAGATCGGCCGGCCGTGCGGCACGGCGAGGCGCGCCAGCCTCGTCCGGCACCGTCGCGCGGGCCGTATCGCCGCCTGACGTGTCGAGCAGCGCGGCTGCCTTACTCATAGCGTTGCACCACGGTTTTGATGACCGACATTTCGTCCAGCGCGGCGAGGCCCTTTTCGCGGCCGTATCCGCTCTTGCCGACACCGCCGAACGGCAGTTCAACCCCGCCGCCCGCGCCATAGCAGTTGATGAAGACCTGACCGCTGCGCACCTGCCGCGCGACACGCGACTGACGCGAGCCGTCACGCGTCCAGACACCCGTAACGAGCCCATACGACGTCGCATTGGCGAGCGCGACGGCATCGTCTTCATCGTCAAAGGGCAGCGCGCACAGCACTGGCCCGAAGACTTCCTCGATCGCGATGGGGTGCGTGCGCGGCACGTTGCCAAGCAGCGTCGGCGCGTAGAAATAGCCCGCCTGCGGCGCGTCGCTCGCGATGCTGCTGGTAGCGATGCGCTCGACGCCTTCGCCAATTGCGGCGTCGACCAGCCCCGCCACGCGCTGCCATTGCCGGCGATTGATGAGCGGTCCGCACGCGTGATTGCCTTCGGGCACGCCGACCTTCAGTTCGCGAAAGGTCGCGGCGAGTCGCGCCAGCCATTCGTCATAGCGCGAGCGTGCGATCAGCACCCGGCTGCCGGCCGAACACGTCTGCCCGGCGTTCTGAACGATCGCGTTGACGATCGCCGGCAACGCAGCGTCGAAATCAGCGTCATCGAAGACAATTTGGGGCGACTTGCCGCCCAGTTCGAGCACGCAAGGCGTGTGATGCAACGCTGCCGCCTGCTGCACGAGCGTGCCGGCCTGCGGCGAACCCGTGAAGGTAATGAAGTCGATATCCGGATGGGCGCTCAATGCCGCCCCGGCTTCGCTGCCAAGCCCCGTCACGATGTTCAGCACGCCCGGCGGCAGTCCGGCGTCGATCAGCAGTTGCGCGATGCGCAGCACCGTCAGGCAGGCGTCTTCGGCTGGTTTGAGCACGGCCGCGTTGCCCGCAGCGAGCGCCGGCGCGATCGAGCGGCCGAACATCACCGCCGGGTAGTTCCACGGAATGATGTGCGCGGTCACGCCATGCGGTTCGCGCACAGCGATCGCCTGATGCCCCTGAAGAAACGGGATGACGTGGCCGGCGACCTTGTCGGCTGCGCCGCCATAGAACTCAAAGTAACGCACGGTGACGTCGATCTCCGCTCGCGCCTGACGCAACGGCTTGCCGGTATCGCGCGCCTCGATGGCCGCCAGTTCGTCGGCGTGTTCGAGGATGAGCGAAGCGGCACGCGCGAGCAGACGTCCACGCTCGAGCGCGCTGGTGTTCCGCCACACGCCAAGCGATGCGCGACGTGCCGCCGCAACGGCGCGATCGACGTCGGCGGCACTACCTCGTCCGATCGTCGAAAAGGTCTTGTCGTGGCTGGGATCGATTACGTCGATCGCCGTTTCGCTGTCCGGTGTACACCAGAGCCCATCTATCAGCAGGGTTTGCATGGTTTGCGCGCAGTGCAATGCACTGCCCATTGAAGTCTCAATGGCCGTAACAGTACGTTCCGGCATGCGTCGAACAAACCAATATCTACAGATAAGAAAACAACTTAAGCGAATAAGTTAAAGCAGGATCGCAGACAATCCTGTCTGCAATGACTTTCGATTCACTTGACGGCGACGTGACGGTGCGCGCAGCGGCGTCGGCATAAACAAACCTCTTTTCGTTCGTTGTGCGCGGCGAGCATGCACTCAATAATCGACCGCACTCTTCCGCCTCTTTCCTCTCGCGCAGCGTCGCCGGACTGGACGCCTGCGTCTGACAAAACTCCGCCTTGCATCGAGCATCCATATGTCGACCAGCACCGTGCAACACACGCAAGAAGAGTCTTTTGGGCCCGACGTGAAACGGCATGATGTGCCCGTACTGGACTCGCACCTCCACACCGTCGAACACGGCACGGGCGACCCGGTCGTGTTTCTGCATGGCAATCCGACGAGTTCCTATCTCTGGCGGAACATCTTTCGCGATCTGACCGGACGCGGACGTCTGCTTGCGCCCGACCTCATTGGCTACGGACGCTCCGGCAAACCCGACATCGACTACACACTCGACAACCAGCAGCGCTACGTCGACGCGTGGTTCGACGCGCTGGATCTGCGCAACGTCACGCTCGTGCTGCAGGACTACGGCGCGGCCTTCGGATTGAACTGGGCGAGCCGTCATCCGGATCGCGTGAAGGCGGTAGCCTTCTTCGAACCTGTCATCCGCAGTGTGGATTCGGCCGCGCTGCCCGCCGAGTTCATCGCCACGCGTGCGCGGTTGCGTCAGGTAGGCGTTGGCGAACGTTTCGTTCTGGAAGAGAACCGGTTCATGACGGAGCTGTTTCCGTGGTTCTTTCTGAAGCCGCTGGGAGCGGATGCACTCAAGGAATATCAGTCGGCCTTTCCGGCGCCCGATTCACGCAAGGCGGTGCTCGCGGGGCCGCGCAATCTTCCTGTCGACGGTGAGCCCGCAACCAGCGTTGTGTTTCTCGAACTCGCGATGGAATGGCTCGGCAGCAGCCCGACGCCGAAGCTACTGCTCACCTTCAACCCCGGCTTCCTGATGACCGATGCGCTCGTGCGCTGGAGCCGCGAGACGATCCGCAATCTCGAGATCGTGGAGGCAGGCGAAGGCATTCACTTCGTACAGGAAGAACGGCCTGAAGCGATTGCGCGGCTGGTGGGGGATTGGCTCGACCGGGTTTGGGCCGTAGAGGGCCTCTAACCAAGATTCAGTCTTATGCCCTGCAGAGGATAAGGCTGGATCTTGGTCAGATCCCATGGAGGTTTACTCCAAGCATTTCGACTTTCCGCAGTGCATCCGCGTCCGGGCTCCAGCTCGCGGGCTGCCGATCTTCGAATGCGATAAACGACAGGTTGCCAATCGATACTGCTCGCATTTACCGGCGACCTCCCCTTCGTTCTGTTAAATGCACTATTGCCCGTTAGCTGCCAGTGAGCCCGTGGGCAAAACAGGCCAGCAAACACAGCTAATGTCCGTTTTCAACCAAATCGGCTTACTTCGTCGTCGCCGTATTGGCCCACGTGCCCTGAAACCCTGAAATCAGCAAGACGGCCGACTCTAGTCGGCTATCCACAGGACGATCCGAATACCGGAATTTTGGGAGAGCGAAACGAAGTGCAGAAACTGTTTTTTTCGGACACCGAGGGGGGCGCTTTGTTTAACAGCGCAAGCGACCTAATCTCACCGCTTCTTGATGGCCCTGGAGAGCCAAGCTCTGGCAACACGGGAAAGCCTCGGCAGGTGCTCTCTATCCTCGCCTCGACGCTCCGTGATGATCCCGGTACACATATCGACGCATTCGTCACATATCGCCGCATCAGAGATCCCCCGAATGAGCAGGTTCGCAACATGCTGACTGTTGCCGCAAAAGTCGCAGAGCAATACGTCGTTGGCGCTTTTCATTGTGTACCCTTCACCACTTCATCGACCAATTCGGCCCCAAGCAACGTGACCGACAGCAGCGTGACCGCCTCGCCGGGACGCCACTCTGCCGTCCATCTATCCGATTGTGAACTGCCACCTTCGCTAACGCTCACGGAGCAGTCCAAAGTGTCTGTTCCATCGCCGCGCTCGATGCGCCGCTCGACGTGCACCGAACCTACTGCGATCCTTACGCGGTACTTTTTGCTTATACGCATCGCGGCGTTCTGGAACGCGTCGGAGCACTGAGAGCGAGCGGATTTCACTTGATCTCCGCCTGTGCGCGATCGCTGGATCTCGTATAACGCGCAAGCCACCGCGGCGACCATCGCGATCACCAGGCAGGCGCAGCGCGCTCTCGCCACAATTGGGCATCCAGTGTCCGTCACGTTCCCCGTCGTCCATTGAATTTGGCTAGCCGGCGCGGCTATGGCGCTACATCGGACACCGACATTGTCGTTTGATTTCGTGACCTCGCTGCGATCTCCGGAAGCTCGCAGCTGCGCGACTTTGGATCTGTTCCGATCGGCGGTCGCCGCGATAACTGCTTCGACATACTGATCGACTGTTCACGGGATGATTTTCGCGCAGAATTGGCGCAAGACCCAATCTCAATGACCTCGAACCAGCTCGACCCGCCCGAGGATACTGCTTTCAAGATTACTGGCCCACGGCAAGATAGCGCTGGCGATGAGCACGTCTTTTCCTATTCGTAGTCGGCAATCTGGTGTCTTCGCGACTCGCCAGCCCGAAGCTGTGGAGGGTTGAGAACGATGCCCCACGCCTGTAGCAAGCCATCAAAGCACGGCTCCGCGCCGCGCAGGCGCACGGCGGGCAGCGCGATGCCCGTTGTCCGATATTGCACGCGGTCCTTTACACTGGCGCCGCGGCGGACATCGCGCGCAAGCGCACCACATCGAACAGCGTACTGCACCGCGTCTGATGCAGATCGCGAACTCATAAGGCCCGACGCGACAATGTCGTTTACGGTCGCGCTGGGGCGTTCACGCAGCCACGCAACGATCGTTTCCGCCATTTTGTGCGTGCTCATTTTCGTGTTTCCATCGCTCGGCCTTCGATGAGAAACTGCTCCCGGTCTTGCCCTTTAATCCAGGTCGGCTCACGTCCCAAACCGCTCCATGTCGCACCGGACACAGGGTCGCGATACTTCGCACGTTTGCCCCCTGACCTGGGCCTGTGCTTGTCTTTCGATTGCACAAACACCTGCTCTGGGGTCAACGCGTATTCCCTGACTATTGCACGGACCTTCTCAATCGCATCGGCGACCTCCAGCCCTCTTGCCGCATCGATTTCCTGTTGCAGCGCTTCACGTTGCTTCAGCAGTTCACGGTAGCTTGCCACTCTGTTCTCCAATTCCTTGTCGTTCAACGCGGTCGCGCCATCACCGTTGCCCCATACCGCCACCGCAGTAGCGGATCGGGTGCCAGCGCAGGTACTTCTTCAGTGCATTGACTTCGACGCACGATTTTTATCGTTCGCCGCCGCGGCACTCGCCACGAGTGCGTGGACTTGCTTCCCGAACATCGCTTCCAATCGCTTTCTGGCGAGCGCCACGCAGTCCGCCTCGACGCCCTCGCCTGCCGCCATTCCAGCCTGAACAGATGCCCTTTCGGCTATACCGAGCACAGCGACAGCTTCATCCCGTGGCAGGCCGGCAGAGATCGCCTGATCGATGAACCGTTCGGCCCCTTCTCCGAACTTCGCGCGTAGGGTGTCCATGAGTTTCTCCGTCGTCAATTCACGCGACGCCAGGCGTCGGCTATCTCGCCGTATATGATCGGCACGAATTCGCTACCCTCGAAGGAGACTGGATGGTCGTTTTTCGGATAGTTCAGCCCCTCGGGGGCACGAAGCATGTCGAGAATACGCGAGCTGTGTTTTCCCGATACGGCCACCTCAGCGAGAACTTCCGATTCGATCTTGTGCAAAAGCGACCACGTCAAGATTCCAGCGGCGCGATGGCGCATCACAACAACAGGCACAACGTCCTTGACGGCCGCGTGCGCGGCAAACAGCACATCCATCATTTCTCCGACCGTTTCCGTGATGACTCGCTCCGGGGACCTCTTGCTGGGTGGCAAACAGACCAAGGCGCTCCGCCACATCCCAACCATGCGCTCTGCGCACACATCGGCATATCGGCCACGTACGCGTAATCTGTAGCCGCTATGGCCCGCGACCGGCGACGCGCCGCCTGCGCGACGCAGCCGCCCGCTCAGCGCGCGAGACGCCGGCCCGATTCGGCAACCCGGGCCGCCGGAGGGTGCACGAACCGACGGCCAAAGCGGGTCCGGACCGCCCAGCCCACCGACGTGTCGACACGCCGCCTCGTTCGCGAGTGTCCCCTGTGCGCCTTTGCCCCGCACGCGATGGACCCGCCCGCCTACTGAGGCGGACCGTCTTTGACCGCAATCTCCAGTATGCACACGTCGGGCGGATCACACCAGGGTTTACCCAAATCTGACAACAATCCCCTCCACGCTGGGCACTTAATCTTAAGCATTCGCTTACCTAGACTGTCCTCATGGTTACGAACAAGGTGTTCGGACCAGCACAAGACAAAATCTGGAGGTAAGTATCATGAAGAACCTTATTCAAGCCGTTGTTGTCGCCGCTGCCCTTGCTGCTCCGGTTGCTGTGTTCGCGCAGTCGAACCAGCCCGTCACTCGCGCGCAGGTGCGTGCCGAGCTCGTTCAACTCGAGAAGGTTGGCTACCACGTCGGGGACGGCGACCAGGCGCACTATCCTGACGCAATCCAGGCCGCCGAAGTCAAGGTTGCGCTCCAGAACAATGCAGTCGGCGGCGTTGCCGGTGGTTCTTCCGCGTCGGGTGCGGCTGTTGCCCTTCGCCCTGCCGACGACGGCATGAAGCCCGTCTACTTCGGTCAGTAACCCCGCCAACCCGGCGAGTGGCCGGGGGCTGCTATCGGGCGCGCGGTGAATCTGCGCGCTCCACCCACATTCAGGAAACGCGCCCGCTCGCACCGTTGCGAGCGGGTCCGTTCCACTTCGGGTACCTCCGCGGTCGTGAGCGCACTTGTGCCCGACGGCTTCGCCGGGATCCTGTCCAAGGTCCCGGCGCTTTCTCCAGCGGCATGCAGCGCGTGAACGTGCGACCTGCTCAACCGCGTCCTTCATCAGCGAATTCGCCGGTGCCGAAGCTGTCGCTACGAGACCACCCGATCGCTCACCACGCGATGCTCACGTCGAACGACAAAAGCGCACCGCCTGACACCATCGGGTTACCACAAGCTTGCTGATCGCCCGTTTCGCGCGGTGTCGGAAGCGAACCGATCGTTGCTGCAACTCAAGCAATCGCAGCCAAACCCGTTGCCCTTCCCATGGCCATGATATCCTGGTCCCTGCAATACGAAGGAGCATTGGATGAACCCGATTTTCATGTCGCGTGCGGATGCGATTCGCACCGTGCTGCGCGCCCAGGATGCAGCGTCCGGGAAGAAGAGCGGGCGCGGTCGTATTCAAATCGGTCAGCGAGATAGCAACAAAGCTTGATCACCTGGACCGGCTACTTCTCGATGTCCGCGCCGGCCGCATCGACGAGTTCCGCATCGACACTGACCGCAGCCAACGGATTCTCATCAAGGATTGAGGTCGGCACAGCGCGTGACGTGCTCGAAGTACGCACAACAGAGCAGCTTGTCGATTGCCGTTTCCTCTAGCTCGATACCGAAGAGATCGCGAAGGATCTCGATGGTATAAACGGTCGACTCTACGACGGCAGTGGCGGTTGAAGTCATGTGGTCCATGCAACAGATTAACGGCCGCGGATCGCCAATCTTCATCCCTCCTTGTCGCGAAGCTTAAACGCCGCGCCTCTGCCGACACGAGATTTTCGCGCGGTATACTTACCTCCCCACACACGTCTTTCCACCGCAATGAAGCGCGTCTCTGTCCGCCAGTCTCCGATCCACGGCAAAGGAGTCTTCGCCTTGCGCGCGCTCGATGCGGGGGAGCGAATTTTCGAATACAAGGGGCTGGTGACAACGTGGCGCGAAGCTACTCGCCATTGCGCCCGACGCGAGCACGAAGGCCACACATTCCTCTTCGGCCTGTCAGACGGCCGCGTGATTGATGGCGCCCGCGGCGGTAACAGCGCACGTTGGCTGAACCACGCATGTGCCGCAAACTGCGAGGCAATTGAAGCGTCTGGCCGCGTCTTCATCCAGGCTCGACGCAGCATCAAGGCCGGCGAGGAGCTGTTTATCGACTACGCGCTTGAGGTTCCACCGGGCATGAGCGCTAAGAGCCTTCGCGAGTATCTGTGCCGCTGTGGGGCAAGGCGATGCCGAGGCACGATGTTGAACCCGCATATCTGACCGGCCGTACGATTGTGCAATGCGCGCAGTGCGATCATCGGTCAGCGCCCCACCTCCATCCCATCGACTTCTTACGGGCGGGGCAATAGCGCGAGGGAGGCAGGACCGAAGTCAGCCAGAAGCGGTCATCAAGCACTTTCGCGGAGCGGTCGCAGATCGTTGGCATAGAGGGGGCCCTTGATTTTCGTGCAGGTCTCCGGTTAGGCGCACCTATGCCCGGCGCGGGTCTGGCTTGTGGCCCTGTATAAATTTCGTTTTAAATCAAATCCCTGCCGACTACCCCTGCGGTTTCCCAATTGCGTGGATGGCGGTAACAGTCCAGCGGTTTGATTCGCACGCCGTGACGAAAGACCGAAACTGCAGACGCTGGCTGCATCAGCGACTCAGTGTTTTGGCCTTCAGCTCAGGCTCGGCGACTTGCGGTCGAAGCGTGCAGATCACTGTCGAGACTCGGAAGGATTCGGTGCGCATACCGAGCCACCGGAAAATTGAACGTCCCGCGCAGGTTGATTCCCTCCAGGCGTGTCGGCGCGATTCTTCTCAACTGTTCAGGCGCCAGTGGCTCGCCTGTGGCGGCCTGTATTTCTTCAAGAACGCGTTGCCTATGGTTGGTGTTCCACGCCATCAGGATATTTGAGAGTAGTGTCAGTGCGGACGAAACCGCTGAGAGTGATTCGTGACGGCGTACCAGTTCGACAGGTAGGCCTGATCGCCACCACGCGACCGATCCATCCCGCTGTTGCTAATATCCAACCGCGCTAGCACCGCGGCTACGATGCGATCACAGCCTTTTCCGCCAAATTCAAATAGTCCGGCGCCCGACTGCTCCAGGTCTTCCGCCAGTGACGCCCGCAACAGGACTCTCGCCCGAAAATGGCGGCTGCGCACGGTTGCTTCTGCAATGCCGAGCATCTGCGCAGTTTCCTCAATGCTCATTTCTTCCACAGTTCTGAGCACAAACACCGTTCGGAAGGCTATGGGAAGACTGTCCAGCTTGCGTTCGAGCAATCTGCGGAACTCAGCACGGCTGGCCTCCTGATCGGGTGCGCAGCACGAGTGAAAACAGGTCGCGTCCATATCTGCAAACATCAGATCTTCATCCAGGCAAACTGATAGTATCGGCATCCTGCCTTGCCGTCGCGCATCGCGGCGCAACCTGCCAAGACACTCATTGAGTACGAGGCGTGCGAGCCACGTGCCGAGCGCGGCATCGCCGCGAAACTGGCCCAACGTTCTGAAGGCCTGCAAATAGGCCTCCTGCAACGCGTCCTCCGCATCCGCATCGTTGCGCAGTGTGGCGCGCGCCAACCGGTAGAGTCGACGGTTGTGGTGTCGCATCAGCTCTTCGAAAGCGCGAAGATCTCCCGCTACGACGCGTCGCACAATTTGCAGGTCGATATCACGCGTCGTGCTGTTCTTCACATCAGACATTTCCATTCTCCGCATCGCCCATTCATTTCGGTTCCACGATCACTATCCCCCGCATCGCGGGATGAAACCTGCACGTGTAATAGTAGTGACCCGGTCTTGTGGCCGTGTATCGCCATGAGCCAGCCGGCGCAATGCTGCCAGAATCGAATCCTTTCGCTTTCTCGCTCACGTTGTGGGTGACCAGATCCCGGTTCACCCACATCACGGTATCACCGACATGGATCGTCACGCTCGGCGGCGCGAACTGCATCTGCTCAATCGTGATGACAGCGGGATCGGCAACGGCAAGTCCGGCAACGGCAATACACGCTGTCGCGGCCGCACCCCGCGCAGCCAGGGCTAACCGATTCATTGCGCAGCACCCAGCGCAGCCTGCACGCTCTTTGCGTGATCAAGATGCGCCACGAAAGCTGGCCGCACTTTCACCAGCAATGCCTTAAGCTCGGCGTTTTTCGCACCCGGGATCAATGTCTTGTCGAGGGCGTCGATAACCTGTTCGTGGTACACCACCTCATGGTCGATATAGGCGCGATCGAACTGCGCTCCCTGCAAGGTCTTGAGATGATCGACGTTCGTCTCTCCGCCCTGCTTCAGGCTTTCGCTGACCGGATTGTCCTGCGGTACAACACCGAGCTTATGGACGAGCGCAACGGCGGCCGCATTGACGCTCGTATGGTCCGACACCATGCGCTGGGCGAAGGTCCTGACGTCTTTCTTCTGCGCTTTCGATTCGGCAAGTCTGCCCGCATCAATATCCGCCTGATTCGCACTAACGACGATAGCGGCAATCTGGGAGTCGCTGGGTAACGTGTCCTGCGCGGGAGCGGCGCCACCCGCGCATGCAAGCAGGACGAACACGGCGAGCCTTGACGTCCGTGGCACATAGGTGAGTTTCATCT
>NZ_QLSU01000021.1:1253-156583 GCF_003268775.1 Paraburkholderia unamae | reverse complement strand
TGTCGACTCCTGCGTCCGCCGGTTTCCGCGGCGGCCTTCGCAAACCCGGATATCAGAGACATCGAACTGCGAAGGGGGCGAATCTTAACCCCGCCAGCGCCGCCCCGCAAGGGGGCGGGCGAAAAAATTCGATCGCCGTTTCCGGCGATCGGTCACATCGCTCTATTACTTGTTCTTGAATGCCGGCTTGCGCTTCTCCACAAACGCCGCCATCCCTTCCTTCTGATCTTCCGTCGCGAACAGCGAATGGAACATGCGGCGTTCGAAGTGCACCCCTTCCGCGAGGGTGGTCTCGTACGCGCGGTTCACCGACTCCTTCGCCATCATCACGGCAGGCAGCGAGAATTCGCAGATGGTCGCCGCGGCCGCAAGCGTTTCGTCCAACAGGTCCGCCGCCGGAATCACGCGCGACACAAGACCCGCACGCTCCGCCTCCTCCGCACCCATCATCCGCGCGGTCAGGCACAGATCCATTGCCTTCGCCTTCGACACCGCACGCGGCAGACGCTGCGTACCGCCCGCCCCAGGAATCACACCGAGCTTGATCTCCGGCTGGCCGAACTTTGCCGTATCGGCGGCGAAGATCATGTCGCACATCATGGCCAGCTCGCAGCCGCCACCCAGCGCGAAACCCGCCACTGCCGCGATGATCGGCTTGCGGATCGAGCGGATCGTTTCCCAGTTACGCGTGATGTAGTCACCCTTGTAGACATCCATGAAGGTGTAAGTCGCCATCATGCCGATGTCCGCGCCTGCGGCGAAGGCCTTCTCGCTGCCGGTGATGACGATCGCGCCCACACCCTCGTCGGCGTCGAATGCCTTGAGCGCCGAACCCAGCTCGTCCATGAGCGCGTCGTTCAGTGCGTTGAGCGCCTTCGGCCGGTTCAGCGTGATCAAACCGACCTTGCCGCGCGTCTCAACCAGGATGTTTTCGTACCCCATAACCCCTCCTTGCATCTAAAGAAAGTCCCCAAAAAAATTTTTCACGCCGAACTTTGACTAATGCTAACATTGCCCAACCAACCGGTCGGTCAATTAATTGGCACGGGCCCTGTCCAACCTCTCAATTCACGTTGCGCCATGACAAATCCGTTGTTCGCCAAGCATGAAGGCACGCTCCAAAAAGCGCTTGCCGCCATCGAGACCCGCGGCTACTGGAGCCCGTTCGCCGAAATGCCAAGCCCCAAAGTGTACGGGGAAACCGCCAGCGCGGACGGCGAAGCCGCGTTCAAAGCCAACCTGAACCGCACCTTCGAACTCGACCAGCCGTCGACGGGTGAAACCGTCGGCAGCGAGACTTCGCCCTTTGGCTTTGCACTCGGTGCGCGCTATCCGAAGTCGACGCCGGACCAGTTGATCGAAGCGGCGCAGAAATCCCAACGCGACTGGCGCGCCGCCGGCCCGCAGGCATGGGCAGGCGTGAGCCTCGAAATTCTCGAACGCCTGAACCGCGCGAGCTTCGAGATTGCCTTCAGCGTGATGCACACGACCGGCCAGGCGTTCATGATGGCCTTCCAGGCCGGCGGCCCGCACGCCCAGGACCGCGCGCTCGAAGCCGTGACCTACGCGTACGACCAGCTGCGCCGCATTCCCGCCGACGCGCACTGGGAAAAGCCGCAGGGCAAGAACCCGCCGCTCGCGATGCACAAACGCTTCACCATCGTGCCGCGCGGCACCGGCCTCGTGCTCGGCTGCTGCACGTTCCCGACCTGGAACGGCTACCCCGGCCTGTTCGCCGATCTCGCAACGGGCAACACCGTCATCGTCAAGCCGCACCCGGGCGCGATCCTGCCGCTCGCGATCACCGTGCGCATTGCGCGCGACGTGCTGCGCGAAGCGGGCTTCGACCCGAACGTGGTCACGCTGCTCGCCACCGATCCCAATGACGGCGCGCTCGTCCAGCAACTCGCCGTGCGCCCCGAGATCAAGCTGATCGACTTCACCGGCAGCACGCAAAACGGCGACTGGCTCGAGCGCAATGCGCACCAGGCGCAGGTCTACACGGAAAAGGCCGGCGTGAACCAGATCGTGATCGACTCCGTGGACGATCTGAAAGCCGCCGCGCGCAACATCGCGTTTTCGCTCTCGCTCTACTCGGGCCAGATGTGCACGGCCCCGCAGAATATTTACGTGCCGCGTGGCGGCATCCGCACCGCCGAAGGCCCGGTGAGCTTCGACGCCGTTGCGCAAGCCATTGCCGGCGCCGTGCAGAAGTTCGTGTCCGACCCGGCGCGCGCTGTCGAGGTGCTCGGCGCGATCCAGAACGAAGGCGTGACCGCTCGCATCGACGAGGCCCGCAAGCTCGGCACCGTGCTCGCCGACAGCCAGACGCTCGAACACCCGCTGTTCGCTGGCGCGCGCGTGCGCACGCCGCTCGTGCTTGCGCTCGACGCCGCCCGCGACGCCGCGCAATTCACGCGCGAATGGTTCGGCCCGATCTCGTTCGTGATCGCCACGGACTCGACCGCGCAGTCGCTCGAAATGGCCGGCGCGACCGCCCGCGACCACGGCGCGCTTTCGTTTTCCGTCTATAGCACCGATGACGCCGTGATCGACGCCGCACACGAAGCCGCCGTGACCGGCGGCGTGGCGCTCTCGATCAACCTGACGGGCGGTGTGTTCGTGAACCAGACGGCCGCGTTCTCTGACTTCCACGGCACCGGCGCGAACCCCGCCGCCAACGCCGCGCTCTCCGACTCCGCCTTCGTGGCGAACCGCTTCCGCGTGGTTCAAAGCCGCGTTCATGTTGAACCGAAAGCGGCTCCCGCGGTAGCCGGCTGAACGGCCTATGCCGTTCGGCCGAGTGGCGCCCAAGTGGCGCCCGCTTGACCATCCCTCTAGCATGCAAGGCGTGAGCGCACTTCCGCGCTCGCGCCCGAGGAACCCCAGATGACCGAAGCCTATATCTGCGACGCGATTCGCACCCCGTTCGGCCGCTACGGCGGCGCGCTCAAGGATGTCCGCACGGACGATCTCGCGGCCGTGCCCATCCGCGCGCTCGTCGAGCGTAATCCCGGCGTGGACTGGAGCGCGCTCGACGACGTGCTCTACGGCTGCGCCAACCAGGCCGGCGAGGACAACCGCAACGTCGCGCGCATGGCCGCGCTGCTCGCGGGCCTGCCGACCGATGCTCCCGGCGGCACGCTCAACCGCCTGTGCGGCTCGGGCCTCGACGCCGTCGGCAGCGCGGCGCGCGCCATCAAGGCGGGCGAAGCGCGCCTCATGATCGCGGGCGGCGTGGAAAGCATGACGCGCGCGCCGTTCGTGATGGGCAAGGCCGCCACGGCCTTCTCGCGCGAAGCGGCCATCTACGACACGACCATCGGCTGGCGTTTCGTCAACAAGC
Organism: Paraburkholderia unamae; assembly: GCF_003268775.1. Taxonomy (GTDB): domain Bacteria; phylum Pseudomonadota; class Gammaproteobacteria; order Burkholderiales; family Burkholderiaceae; genus Paraburkholderia; species Paraburkholderia unamae. Next base: position 153,237 of record NZ_QLSU01000021.1, on the reverse strand, counting down.
TGATGAAGCAGCAATACGGCGTCGACTCGATGCCCGAAACGGCGGAAAACGTCGCGGGCGATTTCAACATCAACCGCGCCGACCAGGACGCGTTCGCCCAGCGCAGTCAGCAGAAAGCGGCGCGCGCGCAGAAGGACGGCACGCTCGCGCAGGAAATCGTCGCGGTCGAGATCGCGCAGAAAAAGGGCGACCCGGTGCGCGTGACGCTCGACGAACACCCGCGCGAGACCACGCTCGAAACGCTCGGCAAGCTCAAGGGCGTGGTGAAGCCCGACGGCACCGTCACGGCGGGCAATGCCTCGGGCGTCAATGACGGCGCCTGTGCGCTCCTGCTCGCCAACGAGGAAGCCGCGAAACAATACGGCCTGCGCCGCCGCGCGCGCGTGCTGGGCATGGCCACGGCCGGCGTCGCGCCGCGCATCATGGGCATCGGCCCGGCGCCCGCCACCCAAAAGCTGCTCAAGCAACTCGGCATGACGCTCGACCAGTTCGACGTGATCGAACTCAATGAAGCGTTCGCGTCGCAAGGTCTGGCCGTGCTGCGCGAACTCGGTCTCGCCGACGACGATCCCCGCGTGAACCCGAACGGCGGCGCGATCGCGCTCGGCCATCCGCTCGGCGCTTCGGGCGCGCGACTCGTCACAACGGCGCTCTATCAGCTCGAGCGCACGAACGGACGCTACGCGCTCTGCACGATGTGTATCGGCGTTGGCCAGGGCATTGCACTGGCGATCGAACGCATCGAGGCATAACGCGCGCAGTATCGACCGGCCGCCGGGCGCAGCGTTCGGCGGTCTTTGGCAGGCGACTGCTTTGCATGGGGCGGGACCAGGCACTCAAGCGCCAAGTCCCGCCGACAGGAGACAACCGATGCCCTACGATGCGATCCGCGTCGAAATCGACGCATCCACCCGCGTGGCCACGATCACGCTGAACCGCCCGGACAAGCTCAACAGCTTCACGCGCGCCATGCACGGCGAACTCGCCACGGCGCTCGACGAAATCGCCGCAGCGGGCGCGCGCGCACTCGTGCTGACCGGTGCCGGCCGCGGCTTCTGCGCAGGCCAGGATCTCGCCGACCTCGACTTCACGCCGGGTGCGATGACCGACCTGGGCGAGCTCATCGACGAGCATTTCAATCCGCTGATCAAGCGCCTGCAAGCGCTGCCCATGCCTGTGATCGCCGCCGTCAACGGCACGGCGGCCGGCGCGGGCGCGAATCTCGCCCTCGCCTGCGACCTGGTGCTCGCCGCGCGCTCCGCAAGCTTCATCCAGGCGTTCGTGAAGATCGGCCTCGTGCCCGATTCGGGCGGCACGTGGTTCCTGCCCAAGCGTGTGGGCATGGCCCGCGCGCTCGGTCTCGCCATGACCGGCGAAAAGCTCAGCGCGGAGAAGGCGGAAAACTGGGGCCTCGTCTGGCAAGTGACCGACGACGCCGAGCTTGTGCAAACGGCCGGCGCACTCGCCGCGCGGCTTGCGCAGCAACCCACGCGCGCCATCGTCGCGACGCGGGAAGCACTGCGCGCATCGGCTACGAACACGCTCGACCAGCAGCTCGATCTCGAACGCGATCTGCAACGCGAACTGGGCGCTTCGTACGACTACGCGGAAGGCGTGCGCGCCTTCATCGAAAAACGCGCACCGCATTTCGAGGGCCGCTGAGATGTCCACGCAAGTTTCGCAACTGTCAGAGGAGCAAGGCATGTCGCCCGACGAACTCGCTCGCGCGGCCGCGCAAGCGATGTACGAAGCCGACGGCTGCACGCGCGCGCTCGGCATGGAGCTGCTCGAAGTACGCGCTGGTTACGCGCGCCTCTCCATGGCCGTGCGGCCCGAGTTCCTCAACGGCCATCAGACCTGTCACGGCGGGATGATCTTCTCGCTCGCGGATTCGGCGTTCGCCTTCGCTTGTAATTCATACAACGTCAACACGGTGGCGGCCGGCTGCTCGATCGAGTTCCTGCGTCCGGTCCTGCGCGACGAAGTGTTGACCGCCGAAGCCGTCGAACAGGTGCTATCGGGACGCAACGGGGTCTACGACATCCGCGTGACGAACCGGGCAGGCGAAACGGTCGCGCTTTTCCGAGGCAAGTCCGCGCAGATTCGCGGCAATGTCATTCCAGTCGCAATGTGAACCGGGTTTCCCCTTCTCGATTCCCCACGCGTCACGAGTAAAGTTCTTAAGGTCCAGGAGACACCCATGACTACCACGCTGCCGCTCGAGCCCATCGAGAAAGCGAGCCGCGACGAGCTTGCCGCGCTTCAGCTCGAGCGCCTGAAATGGTCGCTGAACCATGCGTACGAGAATTCGCCGGTCTATCGACGCAAATTCGACGAAGCGGGCGTGCATCCGTCCCAGGTGCAGTCGCTCGCCGACCTCGCGCGCTTCCCGTTCACCACGAAGAAGGACCTGCGCGACAACTACCCCTTCGGCATGTTCGCCGTGCCGCAGGAGCAGATTTCGCGCATCCACGCATCGTCGGGCACGACCGGCAAGCCGACCGTGGTGGCCTACACCGCGCGCGACATCGACACGTGGGCCAACCTCGTGGCGCGCTCGGTGCGCGCGGCCGGCGCAAAGCGCGGCGACAAGGTGCATATCAGCTATGGCTACGGCCTCTTCACGGGCGGTCTCGGTGCCCATTACGGCGCGGAGCGCGCGGGTCTCACGGTCATTCCGTTCGGCGGCGGCCAGACCGAGAAGCAGGTCCAGCTGATCCAGGACTTCCGTCCCGACATCATCATGGTCACGCCGAGCTACATGCTCGCGATCGCCGACGAAATGGAGCGCCAGGGCATCGACCCCGCCAGCAGCTCGCTGCGCATCGGCATTTTCGGCGCGGAGCCCTGGACCAACGACATGCGCGCGGCCATCGAGCAGCGCATGGGCATCACGGCGGTCGACATCTACGGCCTTTCGGAAGTGATGGGTCCGGGCGTCGCGTCGGAATGCGCGGAAACGAAGGACGGCCCGACCATCTGGGAAGACCACTTCTATCCCGAGATCATCGACCCGGAGACCGGCGAAGTCCTGCCCGACGGCGAATTCGGCGAACTCGTCTTCACTTCGCTCACAAAGGAAGCGCTGCCCATCATCCGTTACCGCACGCGCGACCTCACGCGTTTGCTGCCGGGTACGGCGCGCACCATGCGCCGCATGGAAAAGATCACGGGCCGCTCGGACGACATGCTGATCATCCGTGGCGTGAACGTGTTCCCCACGCAGATCGAGGAACTGCTGCTCAAGCAGCCGGCGCTTGCGCCGCACTATCAGATCATCCTGACGAAGGAAGGTCCGATGGACGTGATGACGCTCAACTGCGAGCCTTGCCCGGAAACCGCACCCGACTACGGCGCGATCGACGCGGCAAGCAAGGCTCTCGCTTACGACATCAAGTCGCTCATCGGCGTGACGTGCAAGGTGAACGTGCTGGACGTGAACGGCATCGAACGTTCGGTGGGCAAGGCCAAGCGCGTGATCGACAAGCGGCCGAAGTAAGCGCCGCGCGAGCAGCATAAGAACAAGAACGCGCAGCAGGAAACGAAAAAGCCGGCAGATGCCGGCTTTTTCGCTACAGGGGCGCCACGCGGGCGCCGCTGCGATCACGAGTTCGGAAACAGCAGCCACATCCGGCCGCCCTGTTTCATCTTCCCGGCCAGATCGCCAGCATCGTCGCCCAAGCCCCAGAAGTAGTCGGCGCGCACGCCGCCCTTGATCGCCGTGCCCGTATCCTGCGCGAACACGAGCCGGTTGAGCGGCGTGTTCGTGAGCGGACGCGTGGTCTGGAGAAACACCGGCGTGCCGAGCGGAATCGACGACGGATCGACGGCAATCGAGCGCTCCGGCGTGAGCGGCACGCCGAGCGCGCCGATCGGGCCATCCGCGCCACCTTGCGCATCGCCCTCGTTCGACTGCATGTCGCGGAAGAACACGAAGCGCGGATTGGTGTCGAGGAGCGCATCCACGCGCGTCGGGTTCGCGCGCGCCCAGGCCTTGATGCCCTGCATGGTCGCCTGCGCCGGCGTGAGCTCGCCGCGATCGAGCAGCCAGCGCCCGATCGACTTGTACGGCTGGTTGTTGGTGCCGCCGAAGCCCACGCGCATCACGCTGCCGTCTTCCATCACGACGCGCCCCGAGCCCTGCACCTGAAGGAAGAACGCCTCGATCGGATCGTCGACCCACACGAGTTCGTTGCCGTTGAGGATGCCCGCGCGTTCGAGTTGCGCGCGCGGCGGCAACGCGGCGCCCGCGCGATAGCCGGAAGGCCAGCGATAGAGCGCCGTCTGATAGATGCCGTGACGCGTGCGTGAGCCGTGCAGCAGCGGCTCGTAGTAGCCGGTCACGAGACCGTCGAGCGTGCCGTCGGTGTTGGCGAATTGATACGGCGTGAAATACGTTTCGAAGAACACGCGCGCACTGGAGGCATCGAGATCGTCGAGATGCGACGCGGCGGAGCACGCGCGCTGCCAGCGCGGATCGCGTGCAAGGCGCGTGCAATTGGCACGCAGCGCCGCGGTCGCGCCGATCAGCGAGTCGTCCTGCCAGCCCGGCACCTGTTGCCAAGCGACCGGCGTGAGACGCTGGGCCGCGAGTTGCGAGGGCAGCGCGGGCGCGCCCTTGGGCGGCGCGTTGCGCACGTAGCTCGGGCCGCCGCACGCGGCGAGCAGGGCCGCCAGCGAAACGGCGCCAAGCCAGCCGCCCAGGCGGGCAGCCAATCGGGCGCCCGCGCTGCGCAGCGTCGAGCCCGCACGATATCGCGCCGCTGTGAATCCCGGCATTACTGGAGAACCGAGGCCGGAATCGACGCCACAATCACGCCTACAATATTGGCTCTCGATGGATGCCGCCATGTCAGAACTGCTCGACGAATACCCGATGCTCATGTTTGGTCTGGAAGCGCTCCTTGCGCTGTTCCTGCTGATTTTCATCGTTGTGTGGACCGCGTCGGGCAGGAAAAAGCGCGCCCCGCACGACGATCGGCGTCAGGACTAGCAGACCCCAAATTCGCGCCGCGGTTCAATCGCGGCGCGTCAGTGCAACGTGCGAGGCATGCGCAGCACGAACTCGGGCACGGGCGCCTCGAAGCGCTCGGCGTCCTCGGCCACACAGAAGTACTCGCCGCGCATGGTGCCCACGGGCGTCGCGATCACGGCCCAGCTCGTGTACTCGAACTGCTCGCCCGGCTTCAGAAGCGGCTGATGGCCGACCACGCCGAGCCCCTTCACTTCCTGCACGTGATTTTCGCTGTCGGTGATGACCCAGTGGCGCGCAATGAGCTGTGCGCTCACCTGACCGGTGTTGCGAATGGTCAACGTGTACGCGAAGGCATACTGCCGGCGCTCCGGGTCCGATTCTTCGGGCAGGTAGCGCACCTGCGACGTCACGCTGAATTCGTACTGGCTCATCCTTGTTCCAATCGCCCGGGTGCGGCTGCTGAGTCTGATTACTGAAACGCCCGCGCGCAAGAGCGTCGGCAGGCGCGCCGCGATGCGCGGCACATGGTTTCGCATTCTGCTTGATGCAACCGGCACCCGCAACCCGGCGCGGCCCGCGACAACGCTCCTGGCCGTGGCCGGACAGCGGCCGCGGCGGCCCGCCCCACTGACGGTAAAATACGGTTTTTCCGACAGTTTTCCGATTGCCGCCATGACGCAATTCCGCATCGCCCCCAGCATCCTCTCCGCCGACTTCTCGCGTCTTGGCGAGGAAGTCCGTAACGTCGTCGCAGCCGGCGCCGACTGGATCCACTTCGACGTGATGGACAACCATTACGTGCCGAACCTCACGATCGGGCCGCTGGTGTGCGAGGCGATCCGCCCGCACGTGAATGTGCCCATCGACGTGCATCTGATGGTGCGCCCGGTCGACCGCATCGTGCCCGACTTCGCCAAGGCCGGCGCGAACCTCATCAGCTTCCACCCGGAAGGCTCGGACCACATCGACCGCACGCTCTCGCTGATCCGCGACCACGGCTGCAAGGCCGGTCTCGTGTTCAACCCGGCCACGCCGCTGAACTACCTCGACCATGTGATGGACAAGCTCGACCTGATCCTCATCATGTCGGTGAATCCGGGCTTCGGCGGCCAGTCGTTCATTCCCGAGGCGCTCAACAAGCTGCGCGAGGCGCGCGCGAAGATCGACGCCTACACGGCGCGCACGGGCCGCGAGATCCATCTGGAAGTGGACGGCGGCGTGAAGGTCGACAACATCGCCGAAATTGCGGCGGCCGGCGCGGACACGTTCGTGGCGGGCTCGGCGATCTTCGGCAAGCCGGACTACAAGGCTGTGATCGACCAGATGCGCGCGCAGCTCGCAAGCGTTGCCAGCGCCGCAACCGCGAAATGAACGCTCCCGTCAAATTCAGCGCGCCGCGCATCGAAGCGGCGCTGATCGACCTGGACGGCACGATGGTCGACACCGCCGACGACTTCGCCGCCGGCCTGAACGGCATGCTCGCGCAGCTCGACGCCGAAGAAACCACGCGCGAGGAAGTGATGGGCTACGTGGGCAAGGGCTCGGAGCACCTGATCCGCAGCGTGCTCGCGCCGCGCTTTCCCGCCGACGACGCCCAGGAGCGCTTCGACGAAGCGCTCGCGCTCTACCAGGACGAGTACGCGAAGATCAACGGGCGCCACACGCATCTGTACCCGGACGTCGAAGCGGGCCTGGCCGCGCTGCGCGGCCAGGGCATCAAGCTCGCGTGCGTGACCAACAAGCCGCACCGCTTCGCCGTCGAGCTTTTGCAGCAATACGGCCTGGCGCACTACTTCGAGGTGGTGATTGGCGGCGACAGCCTCGCGAAGAAGAAGCCCGACCCGCTGCCGATGCTCACCGCCTGCGAGCGCCTGGGCGTGAAACGCGCAGCGGCTGTGGCGATCGGCGATTCGGAGAACGACGCGATTGCGGGCCGCGCGGCCGGCATGGCCACGCTCACGGTGCCCTACGGCTACAACCACGGCCAACCTGTACAAAAAATTGAATCGGATGGTATAGTTGCCTCGCTGCTCGACGCCGCCAAGGCGGTCGCAGCACACAATGATCTGACTTAAGTTCTCAACTGAACGTCAACTATCCTCATGTTTCTGAATAAAAAACGGAGTCTGAGCACGATCGACCGGGGAGCCTGGCCCTGGCGTCGCTGGTCGCGCTAACCTCGCCTGAGGTTCGCTGAAGCTTGTCTTCAGCACCGTTTTTTACTTCGCTGCGCACTCGCGCGTGTCTCGACTCTAAACTGTTGCAGTAAACCGTCGGCTGATCTGGCCATTGGCTTTCGTTGTCCTTGCGTGTTGTTTCGCCGTTCGCGGCGAGGTGCGCAAGGCGCGAGCGGCTACGCCTCGTCTTCCGTCGATGTACTGCACGCCGGCCCGGCAAGCGCGCCTTCAGCAGCGCAAGCACGGACCGCACGAGCGAGCGCCAGCGGCCATCAAGCACTCAAAAACAAACGCCTCGCGCACGCCGCGCGCCCCGTTTTGAGCCGCACTGGGCCCGCACCCGCCGCGACCGGCAGCACGAACAGGATCGGAACATGACCGAACTCGAATTTCAGTCCCTCGCCAACGAGGGCTACAACCGCATCCCACTGATCGCCGAAGCGCTCGCCGATCTCGAAACGCCGCTCTCGCTGTATCTCAAGCTCGCGCAACCCGAGCGCGGCGGCGCCAACTCTTTCCTGCTGGAGTCCGTGGTGGGCGGCGAGCGCTTCGGGCGCTACTCGTTCATCGGCCTGCCAGCGCGCTCGCTGATCCGCACGCGTAACGGCGTTTCGGAAGTCGTGCGCGACGGCCAGGTGATCGAGACGCACAACGAAGATCCGCTCGAATTCATCGCGAAGTACCAGGCGCGCTTCAAGGTCGCGCAGCGTCCGGGCCTGCCGCGCTTCTGCGGCGGCCTCGCCGGCTACTTCGGCTACGACGCGGTGCGCTACATCGAGAAAAAGCTCGCCGACACCTGCCCCACCGACGATCTCGGTCTGCCCGACATCCAGTTGCTGCTGACCGAAGAAGTCGCGGTCATCGACAATCTCGCGGGCAAGCTCTACCTGATCGTCTACGCCGATCCGCAAACGCCCGAGGCGTACACCAAGGCCAAGCACCGCCTGCGCGAACTCAAGCAGCGCCTGCGCACCACGGTTCAACCGCCGGTGACGAGCGCGAGCGTGCGCACCGAAACGTTCCGCGAATTCAAGAAGGACGATTACCTCGCCGCCGTGCGCAAGGCGAAGGAATACATCGCAGCGGGCGAGTTGATGCAGGTGCAAGTGGGCCAACGCCTCTCGAAGCCGTATCGCGACAACCCGCTTTCGCTCTACCGTGCGCTGCGTTCGCTGAACCCGTCGCCGTACATGTACTACTACAACTTCGGCGAATTCCACGTGGTGGGCGCGTCGCCGGAAATTCTCGTACGCCAGGAAAAGCGCGGCGAGGACCGCATCGTGACGATTCGTCCGCTCGCAGGCACGCGTCCGCGCGGCAACACGCCCGAGCGCGACGCCGAACTCGCGACCGAGCTGCTCAACGACCCGAAGGAAATCGCCGAGCACGTCATGCTGATCGACCTCGCGCGCAATGACGTGGGCCGCATCGCCGAAATCGGTTCGGTGGCCGTGACCGACCAGATGATCATCGAAAAGTACTCGCACGTGCAGCACATCGTGAGTTCGGTGGAAGGCAAGCTCAAGCCCGGCATGAGCAACTTCGACGTGCTGCGCGCCACGTTCCCGGCCGGCACGCTTTCGGGCGCGCCGAAGGTTCGCGCGATGGAACTGATCGACGAACTGGAGCCGGTGAAGCGCGGCCTGTACGGCGGCGCAGTCGGCTATCTCTCGTTCAACGGCGAGATGGATCTCGCGATTGCGATCCGCACCGGCCTCATCCACAACGGCAATCTGTATGTGCAGGCCGCCGCGGGCGTGGTTGCGGATTCGGTGCCCGAGTCCGAATGGCAAGAAACCGAGAACAAGGCGCGCGCCGTGCTGCGCGCGGCCGAGCAGGTGCAGGACGGCCTCGACAGCGACTTCTGAGCGGAGAAAAGACCATGTTGCTCATGATCGACAACTACGATTCGTTTACCTACAACATCGTCCAGTACTTCGGCGAGCTCGGCGAAGACGTCCACACGTATCGCAACGACGAAATCACGATCGACGACATCGCGAAGCTCAACCCCGAGCGCATCTGCCTCTCGCCGGGACCGAGCAATCCGCAGCACGCGGGCATCACGCTCGACGTGCTGCGCGAATTCGCGGGCAAGACGCCGATTCTCGGCGTGTGCCTCGGGCATCAGGCGATTGGCGAAGCGTTCGGCGGGCGCGTCGTGCGCGCCAAAACCATCATGCACGGCAAGGTGAGCCAGATCGAAACCGATTGCAAAGGCGTGTTCGCCGACCTGCCGAAGCACTTCAACGTCACGCGCTATCACTCGCTGGCGATCGAACGCGAGTCGCTGCCCGACTGCCTCGAAGTATCGGCCTGGACCGACGACGGCGAGATCATGGGCGTGCGTCACCGCGAACTGGCGGTGGAAGGCGTGCAGTTCCATCCGGAATCGATTCTCTCGGAGCACGGCCACGCGCTGTTCGAGAACTTCCTGAAGCAAACCAGGCACGCTTGATACGGAGGCGACCATCATGATTACCCCGCAGGAAGCGCTCCAGCGCACGATCGAGCATCGCGAGATTTTTCACGACGAGATGCTCCACCTCATGCGCCTCATCATGCGCGGCGAGCTGTCGCCCGTGCTGTCGGCCGCCATCATCACCGGCCTGCGCGTGAAGAAGGAAACCATCGGCGAGATCACGGCGGCCGCGACCGTGATGCGCGAGTTCGCGAATCACGTCGAGGTGAAGGACAACTCGAACTTCATCGACATCGTCGGCACCGGCGGCGACGGTTCGCACACCTTCAATATCTCCACGGCCTCGATGTTCGTGGTCGCGGCGGCAGGCGCGAAGGTCGCCAAGCACGGCAACCGTGGTGTGTCGAGCAAGTCGGGCAGCGCGGACGTGCTCGAAGCGCTCGGCGTGAACATCGATTTGCAACCGGACCAGGTGGCCGCATCGATCGCCGAAACGGGCATGGGCTTCATGTTCGCGCCCAACCATCATCCCGCGATGAAGAACATCGCCGCCGTGCGCCGCGAACTCGGCGTGCGCACGATCTTCAACATCCTCGGGCCGCTCACGAATCCGGCTGGCGCGCCCAATCAGTTGATGGGCGTGTTCCATCCGGACCTCGTCGGCATTCAGGTGCGCGTGATGGAGCGTCTGGGCGCGAAGCACGTGTGCGTGGTGTACGGCAAGGACGGCATGGACGAAGTGTCCCTTGGCGCGGCGACGCTCGTCGGCGAACTGAAGGACGGCCAGATTCGCGAGTACGAGATCCACCCTGAAGACTTCGGTATGCAGATGGTTTCGAACCGCTCGCTCAAGGTCGAAAACGCCGGCGAGTCGAAGGCGATGCTGCTCGGCGCGCTCTCGAACGAGCCGGGCACGGCGCGCGAAATCGTGACGCTGAACGCCGGCACGGCGCTCTACTCCGCGAACGTGGCGGATTCGATTGCCGACGGCATCGCGCTTGCGCGCGAGACGCTCGCGAGCGGCCGCGCGCGCGCCAAAGTCGACGAACTGGTACGCTTCACGCAACAGTTCAAACGCTGATCCAGCACCGTTTTTTAGCCGAACATCATGAGCGACATCCTCGAAAAAATCATTGCGGTGAAGCGCGAAGAAGTGCGCGCCGCGGAACAGAGCGCCCCGCTCGAAGAGCTGCGCCTCGCGGCGAGCGCGCGCGACCTGCGCGATTTCGTCGGCGCACTGCGCGCGAAACACGAGAACGGCCAGGCCGCCGTGATCGCCGAAGTGAAGAAGGCGAGCCCCTCGAAAGGCGTGCTGCGCGAGAACTTCGATCCCGCCGAAATCGCGCGCTCGTACGCCGAAGGCGGCGCGGCCTGCCTTTCCGTGCTCACCGACGTGCAGTTCTTCCAGGGCAGCGCCGCCTACCTCGAAGCCGCGCGCGCCGCATGCCATCTGCCGGTGCTGCGCAAGGACTTCATCGTCGATCCGTACCAGGTCGTCGAAGCCCGCGCGATGGGCGCCGACGCGATCCTGCTGATCGCCGCCGCGCTCCAGCCCGGCGAAATGCGCGACCTCGAAGCGCTCGCGCATTCGCTCGGTCTCGCGGTGCTCGTCGAAGTGCACGACCGCGCGGAACTCGACCATGCGCTCACCTTGAAGACGCCGCTCATCGGCATCAACAACCGCAACCTGCGCACGTTCGAAACCACGCTGCAAACCACCATCGGCATGCTCGACGACGTGCCCGAAGATCGCATCGTCGTGACCGAGTCGGGCATTCTTTCGCGTGCGGACGTCGAGAACATGCGCTCGCTTTCGGTGCACACGTTCCTTGTGGGCGAGGCGTTCATGCGCGCCGAACAGCCGGGCGCGGAACTCGCCCGCATGTTCTTCTGATTGCTTGCGAGTAGAAGGCGACGATGGGTATCGAACGCGAAATCAAGCTCGCGCTGCCGAGCGACCAGGTGGACGCGGCGCTGCGTCTGTTCGAGACGCGCGCCGGCGTGCCGGGCCGCGCGATCAGGCTGGAGAACATTTACTTCGACACGCCTGCGCTCACGCTGGCGCGCGCAAAGAGCGCGCTGCGCCTGCGCCGCGCGCCCGAAGGCTGGCTTCAGACCTTCAAGACCGTGGGTGTCGCGCAAAACGGGCTGCACGCGCGGCACGAGTGGGAAATGCCGGTGGCGGGCGAAGCGCTCGAAATCGACAGGCTGTTGCACGAGTGCGATGAAGCCGGCGTTTCGACGGCGCTTTCCGATGCCGCCGCCAGCCTGATTCCGCTCTTTCGCACCGATTTCACGCGCACGCTGTGGGCGCTCGAAATCGACGGCTCGCAGGTGGAAGCGGCCGTCGATCAAGGCGAGGTCAGCGCGCAGGTGAACGGTGAAACTCGCCGCACGCCGATCTGCGAAATCGAGCTCGAACTGAAAGCGGGCGACGAAGCCGCTTTGCACACGCTCGCCGCCGAGCTGGCGAAGGTGCTGCCGGGCCTCGCCCCCGACGACATCAGCAAGGCCCAGCGCGGCTACAAGCTGCGCGAAGGCTGAGCACGACGCTGCGCGGCGCTTGAAGCGTCGCGCACGGGCACGGGCACGGGCACGGGCACGGGCACGGGCACAACAAAGAGGCTCGCTGTTAGTTGCATCAACAGCGCCAATGCGTCCACCGCCCGCCCTGCCGCGCTCGCGCCGGATTGAATCGCCGCGCGATTGCTGCGACACTTGCCGCCCATGACCTCCACGAAACGCCCGCGCCTCGCTCAGCCGGTGCAGACCTCGCTCTTCGACGACGAACCGCCCGACACCGCGCTGGCTACGCTCGATGAGCCGCCGCTGCCCGAAGTCGACCCGCGCCAGATCTCGATCTTCTCGCTGTTCGACGCCGACGAATTCCCGGCGCCCGCGCGCGCCCGCTCGCACGTCGACACGTCTGCCGAACCGCCCGCACCCGCCATGTCCAAAGAATCCGCCACGCCGCAGGCCCCGGCCGAGACCACGCGCCTCGAAGACCAGTTCGACGCGCTGCCCGCCGCCTGGCGCGAACTGCTCGCGCCGTTTATCGCGAGCGACACCTACGCTGCACTGTGCCGCTTCGTCGACGACGAGCGCGCCGCCGGCAAGACCGTCTATCCCGCCGACGTATTCCGCGCGCTGCGCCTCACCTCGCCCGACGACGTGAAGGTCGTGATCCTCGGCCAGGACCCGTACCACGGCGACGATCGCGGCACGCCCCAGGCGCACGGTCTCGCGTTCTCGGTGCCGCCTTCGGTGCGCCCGCCGCCTTCGCTGCGCAACATCTTCAAGGAGATTGCCGCGAGCCTCGGCATCGAAGCGCCGCCGCACGGCTGTCTGGACGCCTGGGCACGTCAGGGCGTGCTGCTGCTGAACACCGTGCTCACCGTCGAGCGCGCCAGCGCCGCGAGCCACGCCAAGCGCGGCTGGGAGCGCTGCACCGACACGCTGATCCACGAACTCGCCGCGCGCCACGAGCATCTCGTGTTCATGCTGTGGGGCGCGCACGCGCAAAACAAGCGCACGCTGCTCTCGGGCGCGCATTGCGTGCTGGAAGCGCCGCACCCGTCGCCGCTCTCCGCGCATCGCGGCTTTCTCGGCTGCGGGCATTTCGCGCAAGCCAACGACTATTTGCAGGCGCATGGCCGCCAGCCGATCGACTGGCGTTTGCCTGTGCAAGGCGTCGTGCTCGCCTGATACCCACCGACTACGCGCCGATTCGGGCCGACACGCGCCGGGAGGCCCACAAGCAAAAACGCCACGAAATCGCTTTCGTGGCGTTTTTGTTTTACCGCAGGGAAATCGCCCGCATTACGCGGCGGCGATCGCCTCACGTGCGCTCGCGAGCGCGGCGCTGGCTGCGTCCGGGCCCATGTTCAGGCCTTCGGCATAGATGAAGTTCACGTCGGTCATGCCGAGGAAGCCGAGGAACGACTTCAGGTACGGCGTCTGGCTGTCGTGCGGGGTGCCTTGATACTTGCCGCCGCGCGCCGAAACGACGAACACCTTCTTGCCCGTCACGAGGCCTTCCGGACCGTTCGCGGTGTAGCGGAACGTGATGCCGGCGCGAGCGATCCAGTCGAAGTACGTCTTGAGCTGCGACGAGATGCCAAAGTTGTAGAGCGGCGCGCCGATCACGATGACGTCGGCTGCCTGCAATTCCGCGATCAGCGCTTCGCTGCGTGCGGCGATGGCCTGCTGCTCGGGCGTGCGCTGCTCGGCCGGCGTGAAGAACGCGCCGAGGACGGCGTCGTCGAGGTGCGGCAGCGGATCGGCTTGCAGGTTGCGCGTGACGACTTGCGCGCCCGGATTCGATTGTTGCAGCCTGGCCGTCAATTCATTGACGAGCAGCGTCGACTGGGCGCCTTGCGAGCGGGCGGCGGAATTGATTTGCAGGATCGTGGTCATGGTGGCTCCTTCGGGTCTCAGTTGCGCAACGTTGCGCGAGTGAAGGCATTGTGTTTTTTTACCGCGCCGCGAAAAAGTAGGCCGCCGATGACGGATTGTTGCAAAGATAGAACAATCGTCGGCATGAAAAAACGGCGCGGGATATCTCGCCCGCGCCGCTTCCGGTGCCGCCGCGCTGCGAGCGCGGCTCGATCCCCGCTCAGGCCGCCAGCCACCGCTCGCGCAAGCCGCGCACGGCGGCTCGCTTGTCAGTTCGCTTGTCGGCGGCGCTGAGCTTGTAGCGCGCGACTTCGGGCGCGTCGAGGGTCAGACGCGCCACGCGCAGCTCGTCGCGGCGGAACGCGTGAATCTCGACCTTCGCGCCCGGCTGGTAGCGCGAGAGCAGCGCGTCGAGATTGGCGCCCGTCACGCGCAGGCCGTCCAGCGCGACGAGCGCGTCGCCGGCCGAAAGGCCTGCTTTCTGTGCCGCGCCGCCTTCGTAGACCACGGCAAGCGTCGCGTCCGCGCCGCCGCGCAAGCGCGCGCCGAGCGACGGCTTGGCGCCGCGCTCGGGCTCCCCTTCGAGCGTGACGCCGAACGGCTCGAACAGCGCCGCGAGCGGCAAATCGCGCGTGCCGCGCACGGCGTCGCTGAAGAGTGCGCCCAATTCCACTCCCGTCGCCTCGGCGATCAGCGCCTCGACGTCGTCCTCGCCCACGCCCACCGGCTTGCCGCGGTAGAAGTCGCGCCCGTAGCGCTGCCACAGGAGGCGCATGACGTCGTCGAGCGACTTGCGGCCGCCCGTTTGCGCGCGGATCGACAGATCGAACGCCAGGGCGACAAGCGAGCCCTTCGTGTAGTAGCTCACGATCGCATTCGAAGCGTTCTCGTCCTGGCGGTAATACTTCACCCATGCATCGAACGAGCTTTCGGCCACGCTCTGCTTCAGCCGCCCCGTGCCGCGCAGCACGCCCGCAATCGTCTTGCCGAGCAGGCCGAAGTATTCGTCTACGGAAATGAGGCCGCTGCGTACGAGCATCAAGTCGTCGTAGTACGACGTGAAGCCTTCGAAGAGCCACAGGAGCGACGTGTAGTCCTCGCGCGTGAGGTCATACGGCACGAACGCCGCGGGCTTGATGCGCTTCACGTTCCAGGTATGGAAGTACTCGTGACTGCACAGGCCGAGATAGGTGCGATAGCCGTCCGACGTCTCGGGCTTGCCCTTCACCGGCAAGTCCGTGCGATTGCAGATGAGCGCCGTCGAAGCGCGGTGCTCGAGGCCCCCGTAACCGTCGCTCACGGCCTGCGTCATGAACACGTAGCGCTCCATCGGCGCGCGCTTCGTGCGCGGCTCGAAAAGCGCGATCTGCGCCTCGCAGATCTTCTTCAGGTCGGCGGCGAGACGCTCGGTGTCGAGCGCCACCACGCGGCCCGCGATCACGATGTCGTGCGGCACGCCGTGCGCCTTGAAGCTCGCGAGCGTGAACTCGCCGAGCGTGACCGGATGGTCGATCAGCTCGTCGTAGTTGGTGGCCGCGTATTCGCCGAAGCCGTAACGCTTGGTGCCGCGCGCCTCGGCGAGCGCCGTGCCCACGCGCCAGTGGCGGTACGCATGGCCGTCCGGACGCTGGATGTCGACCACGTGCTGCGCCTCTTCGTGGCCGAGCGCCGCGAGAAACACGCTCGTGCCGTTGAAGAAGCCGACGGTGTCGTCGAGATGCGCGGCGCGCACCGACAGGTCCCACGCGTACACCTCGTAGCGCAGCGTGAGTGCGCCCTTCACGGGCGCGGCCTGCCACGTGTGCTTGTCGGTTTTCGTCACGCGCACCTTGCGGCCCGCGTCGTTGAAGGCGCGCAGCGTGACGATGTTGCGCGCGAACTCGCGCACCATGTAGCTGCCCGGAATCCACACGGGCAGCATGAAGCACTGGCCCTCCGGCGCGGGATCCTCGACGGTGAGCGTCACCTCGAACAGATGCGCGGCAGGGTTCTTCGGGACGATGGTGTATCGGATCGGCTTCATCGGCGGGATCGGTGAGAAGTTCGGTCGGCGCAATGCGATTACAGCACGCATGGCCGGGGAAAACGCGAAGGATAAGAAAACACCGGCCGCAAAAGCGGCCGGAGGTTTCGGGCGAGGCCTCAGTGAGCGCTGCTCAGGGCCTTTTCGAGCCGGTCACCGCTGACCGCGCCCGGCAGCCGCGTGCCGTCGGCGAGGATCACGGTGGGCGTGCCGGTCACGTTCATCTTCTGGCCGAGCGCGAGATTGCTGTCGATGGCGGCGGTGTCGCAGGTGCCGGCGGCCGTGGGCGCCTTGCGGTCGACCATCCACGACTCCCACGCCTTCGCGCGGTCCGTCGAGCACCAGATCTGCTTGGCCTTCGCCGTCGAATCCGGCGAGAGCACCGGGTACAGGAAGGTGTAGACCGTCACGTTGTCGATCGACTTGAGCGTGCTTTCGAGCTGGTGGCAGTACGGGCAGTTCGGGTCGGAGAACACGGCCATCTTGCGGCTGCCGTTGCCCTTCACCACCTTCACCGCGTTCGCGAACGGCAGCTTCGCGAAGTCGACCTTGTTGATCTCGTTCAGGCGAGCCTCGGTGAGATTGCGATGCGCCTTGGTGTCGATGAGTTCGCCGTTGAGCACGTAGTCGCCGTTGGCGTCGCTGTAGATGAGCTGCGTGCCGAGGTTGATCTCGTACAGGCCCGGCATCTGTGCCTTGGTAATGCCCTTGATGTCGCTGGCGTCGATGCCGAGGCGCGACTGGAGCGCCGATTTGATCTTGTCGGTGGTCTGGTCGGCCTGGGCCGAGCAACCGAGCGCCGAGGTGGCCGCCGCGATGACGATCGCGGCAATGCGAATACGCGTTTGCATGGGATGCATTCCTGATTCGGGCGCGCCGCGCGAATGCGGCGCGCGCAGAGTTCCGTTGGCTGACCGCAGCGCTGACAAGCGCTGCAAACACCGCCTTCGCCGGCACCGCTGGGCGAATACGCCCATTCTAAGCTGCACCGGGCTTCGAGCAACCGAAATGCCCGCTCGGGCTCGACGATGCCATAAGCGCTACGGGCGCGCTAACCGAGCGCCGAAGCCACGAGCCAGCGCTTGAGCAACGGCTGCGCGCCCACGAACGCCATGCCCGTGTTGCGCACCGCGCGAGCCAGCGTGCCGGGAAATGAAAAGAGGCGTTGCAGGCCGTCGGTGGCGACGACGAGTTTCTGGATGTCTTCGCGGCGGCCGCGTTCGTAGCGGCGCAGCAGCACGAGGTCGCCGAGGTCGCGAAACGCCTCTTTCTTCGTGACGACGTCCACAAGCGCGGCGACGTCGCGCAAACCGAGGTTCACGCCCTGACCGGCGAGCGGGTGAATCAGATGCGCGGCGTCGCCGACCAGCGCGACGCGCGGCGCGACGAGCCGATCGACGGTTTGCAGCGAAAGCGGAAAGCCGCGCGCGGGCGTGACGCATTCGAGCGCGCCCAGCTGGCTTTGCGAAACGCGCTCGACTTCGGCGGCGAGCTGCTCCGGTTCGAGCTTGAGGAGTTCATCGGCATGATCCGTCTGCGCCGACCAGACGAGCGATACGTGCTGGTCCGGCAGCGGCAGCAACGCGACGATCTCGCCCTCGCGGAACCACTGGTACGCCGTTTCGCCGTGCGGCTTTTCCGCGCGGAAATTGGCGACCACGCCGGTTTGGCGGTAGTCGCGCCGCTCGACCTTCGAGCCGATCTGCGAGCGCACCCACGAATGCGCGCCGTCCGCGCCGATCGCGAGATCGGCTTCGATCGTGCGGCCGTTGGCGAGGCCGATCACGGCGGCGTCCGGCTTCACGTCGAGCGTTTGCGCGCGCGTGTCGATCCACGTGAGATTGGGCTGGAAGTGCAGCGCTGCGTCGAGCGCGCGCTCGACGACCGACGACTCGGCAATCCACGCGAGCTGCGCAACCGAGGCCTGATACGCCGAGAAGTGCAGCTCCGCGGCGGCGTCGCCGAACACGCGCATGTCGAGCACGGGCGTGAGGCGCGCGGCGTCCACGGCCTGCCAGACCCGCAGCCGCTCGAACAGCGCCTGCGAGCTGCGCGAAAAGGCGTAGACACGCGCGTCGAACACGGCGCCCGTGGGCAGCGGCGCGCACGGCTGCGCGAGCAGCGCCACGCGCAGGCCGCCCTGGGTCAGCGCGAGCGCCGCCGACTTGCCGACGAGCCCGCCGCCGATCACGGCGACATCAAAGGTCTGGTTGCTTGCAGTCATGCGCGCATTATAGCCGCGGGGGCTTGCCCGACAGGGCCGGACGGGCAGGATGTTGCGGCGCAACAAGGGGCCCGCGTCACCCGGCGCTACACGGCGTCGCAGGGCGAATCCGCGTTTCGGGGCGCCCGCCCGCATCGCCCACGCCGAACCCTCCCCCGGACGAGGTTACAATTACGGTTTTCGTGACCCGTAGAATCGTGTCACGCCCCCCGACGTGCCACCTGCGCCGCCCCGCCCGCCGCCTCCGCTATTCGCGCGACGCCCGGCCCCGGGCGCTACGCGCGCGGCGAGCCGCACGTCACCACCCTGACATGCAGAGATTTTCATGAGCCTCAAATGCGGCATCGTCGGCTTGCCTAACGTCGGCAAGTCCACCCTCTTCAATGCGCTGACCAAGGCAGGCATCGCCGCCGAGAACTATCCGTTCTGCACGATCGAGCCGAACGTCGGCGTGGTCGAAGTGCCGGATCCGCGCCTGAAGGCGCTCTCGGAGATCGTGAAGCCCGAGCGCGTCGTGCCGGCCGTGGTCGAATTCGTCGACATCGCGGGTCTGGTCGCGGGCGCGAGCAAGGGTGAAGGCCTCGGCAACCAGTTCCTCGCCAACATCCGCGAAACGGATGCGATCACGCACGTCGTGCGCTGCTTCGAGGACGAAAACGTGATCCACGTGGCGGGCAAGGTCGATCCGCTCTCCGACATCGAAGTCATCAACACCGAACTCGCGCTCGCCGACCTCGCCACCGTCGAAAAGTCGCTCACGCGCTATTCGAAGGCCGCCAAGTCGGGCAACGACAAGGAAGCCGCGAAGCTCGTCGCCGTGCTGGAAAAAGTGCGCACGCAGCTCGACCAGGCCAAGCCCGTGCGCGCGCTCGACTTGAACGAAGACGAACAGGCGCTCCTGAAGCCCTTCTGCCTGATCACCGCGAAGAAGACGATGTACGTCGCGAACGTGAAGGACGACGGCTTCGAGAACAACCCGTACCTCGACGCCGTGCGCAAGCACGCCGAAGCCGAAGGTGCGCCGGTCGTGGCCGTGTGCGCCGCGATCGAAGCCGAAATCGCCGACCTCGACGACGAAGACAAGATCGCCTTCCTCGCCGACATGGGCATGGAAGAGCCGGGCCTCGACCGCGTGATCCGCGCGGGCTTCAAGCTGCTCGGCCTGCAAACGTATTTCACGGCGGGCGTGAAGGAAGTGCGCGCGTGGACGATCCACGTGGGCGATACGGCCCCGCAAGCCGCCGGCGTGATCCACACCGACTTCGAGCGCGGCTTCATTCGCGCGCAAACCATCGCGTTCGACGACTTCATCCAGTACAAGGGCGAAACCGGCGCGAAGGAAGCCGGCAAGATGCGCGCCGAAGGCAAGGAATATGTCGTGCACGACGGCGACGTGATGAACTTCCTGTTCAACGTGTAAAGCGACGTTGCAAGGCAATGCAGAAAAGCCCGCTTGTGAGCGGGCTTTTTTGTGGCTGAGGGCGCGAGCGGCCGACGGTAGCCACCCGTCACTCCCCCGCCGCCCCCACCCCGTACAATAGCGGTTTGCGTTTCACCCGGCGTCACCCCAATTCGCGGTTCCGACGCGGCGCCCGTGCAAGCAGCGCCGCGTCCCGCCCCCTTTTCTCCCGTTTCCAAAGACACTCTCATGGCCCAATACGTCTTCACCATGAACCGGGTCGGCAAGATCGTGCCGCCCAAGCGCCAGATCCTGAAGGACATCTCGCTGTCGTTCTTCCCCGGCGCGAAGATCGGCCTGCTCGGCCTGAACGGCTCGGGCAAGTCCACGCTCATCAAGATCATGGCCGGCGTCGACAAGGACATCGAAGGCGAAGCCACGCCGATGCCGAATCTGAACATCGGCTACCTCCCGCAGGAGCCGCAGCTCGATCCGGAAAAGACCGTGCGCGAAGCGGTCGAAGAGGGTCTGGGCGACGTATTCAACGCGCAGAAGAAGCTCGACGAAATCTACGCCGCCTACGCGGAGCCGGATGCCGACTTCGACGCACTGGCCGCCGAACAGGCAAAGTACGAAGCGATTCTCGCGACCACCGACGGCAGCGCCGAACAGCAGATCGAAATCGCCGCCGACGCCCTGCGCCTGCCGGCGTGGGACGCGAAAATCGGCAATCTGTCGGGCGGTGAAAAGCGCCGCGTCGCGCTGTGCAAGCTGCTGCTCGAAAAGCCCGACATGCTGCTGCTCGACGAACCGACCAACCACCTCGACGCCGAATCGGTCGAGTGGCTCGAGCAGTTCCTCACGCGCTTCCCGGGCACCGTGGTCGCCGTGACCCACGATCGCTACTTCCTCGATAACGCCGCCGAGTGGATTCTCGAACTCGACCGTGGCCACGGCATTCCCTGGAAGGGCAACTACTCCAGCTGGCTCGACCAGAAGGAAGAACGCCTGAAGCAGGAAGAAGCGTCGGAATCGGCGCGCCAGAAGGCGATCAAGAAGGAACTGGAGTGGGTGCGCCAGAACCCGAAGGGCCGTCAGGCGAAGTCGAAGGCGCGTATCGCCCGCTTCGAGGAACTGTCGAGCGCCGATTACCAGAAGCGCAATGAAACGCAGGAAATCTTCATTCCGGCGGGCGAGCGTCTGGGCAACGAAGTCATCGAGTTCAAGAACGTCAGCAAGTCTTACGGCGACCGTCTGCTGATCGACAACCTCAGCTTCAAGATTCCGGCGGGCGCGATCGTCGGCATCATCGGGCCGAACGGCGCCGGTAAGTCGACGCTGTTCCGCATGCTCACGGGCAAGGAGCAGCCGGATTCGGGCGAGATCGTGCAGGGCCCGACGGTCAAGCTCGCGTACGTGGACCAGAGCCGCGACGCGCTGGCCGCCGACAAGACCGTGTTCGAGGAAATCTCGGGCGGCGCGGACGTGCTGACCGTGGGCAAGTACGAAACGCCGTCGCGCGCGTACATTGGCCGCTTCAACTTCAAGGGCGGCGACCAGCAGAAGGTCGTCGGCAATCTGTCGGGTGGTGAGCGCGGCCGTCTGCATCTGGCCAAGACGCTGATTTCGGGCGGCAACGTCCTGCTGCTGGACGAACCGTCGAACGACCTCGACGTCGAAACGCTGCGCGCGCTCGAAGACGCGCTGCTCGAATTCGCGGGCTCGGTGATGGTGATTTCGCACGATCGCTGGTTCCTCGACCGTATCGCCACGCACATCCTGGCGTTCGAAGGCGACTCGCAGGTCACGTTCTTCGACGGCAACTATCAGGAATACGAGGCCGACAAGATCAAGCGTCTGGGCGAGGAAGCCGCGCGTCCGAAGCGTCTGCGCTACAAGCCGATCAGCCGCTAACCCGCGACGGGTTCGGTAGCCAGCAACGGCGGCCCTCGGGCCGCCGTTTTGCTTTGCGGCACGCGCGGCACGGCGGTTGCGCGAAAGCCGCTACGCTTAGGGCCTTCCGCCTTTGGTCCTCTAGCCTCCTGGCCCTCTCCCCCGCGAGGAATTGCGCATGGCGATGCCGCTCCGCAACCGGATTCTGCTGATCGTGGCGATCGCCGCCGCGTTACTCGTGCTTGCGGCGCTCGGCGCGATGTACACGCTCCAGCGCGAGGCAAAGGCGTATGTGGAGCGAGCGCTCGCGCCCGTCGGCACGGCGGCGAGCGTGAACGTGGCATTCAACCTCTCGTCCGTCGAACTCGTCGACGTCCGCCTGAAACCGCCGCCCAACTGGCCCACCGCCAACACGCTGCGCGCCGCGCGCATCACGATCACGCCCGACCTGCGCGCACTGCTCTCGCACCGCGTGCACATCCGCAGTGTCACCGTGAGCGACTTCACGATGACGGTGCTGCGCCGGGAGAGCGGCTCCATCCTGATCCTGCCGAATCTGCGCGACGAGATGGCGCAGGCTTCAGCGCCCGCTTCCGGCGCGAGCGCAACGCCGGACGCGGGCGGCCTGCCGCGCGAAAAGGTCATCGACCATATCGGCTTCGAGAACGGCACGTTCGAGTTCTACGACCGCTCGGTGAGCAATCCGCCGTGGCGCGTGACGGTGAACCGCGCGCAGGCGAGCGTGGACAACGTGCATCTGCCCGCGCTCAGCGAGCCCACGCGCGTTTCGGTCACGGGCAATGTGGTCGGCCCCGAGCATACGGGCCGCGTCGCGTTTGACGGCTGGGTGCAGATCGCGAACAAGGATTCGCAAACGCACACGACGCTGCGCGGCGTGGACGTGCGCACGATCGATCCGTATCTGCTGAAAAAGGCCGGCGCCAAGGCCAATGTGACGGGCGGCACGCTCGACCTCGATCTCACCTCGACCGTGCGCGGCTATCACCTGCACGCGCCGGGCACGGTCACGCTGCACAACCTGCAACTGGCGGAAAGCGGCGACGCCGTGGACACCTTCCTGTCGATCCCGACGCGCGCCGCCGTGGCCGCGCTCAAGGCGCACAAGGGCGAGATCACGCTGCATTTCGTGCTAGACGGCAACTTGCGCGATCCGAAATTCAAGCTCAACGAAAGCCTCGTGACGGAACTGCGCGCGGGGTTCGCGCAAGCGCTCGGCGTGAGTGCGGAGGGCGTGGCGAAGGGCGCAGGGCAAACGGCGAAGGGAATCGCCGACGCGCTGCGCAGCCTGCTCGGGCAACCGGCGGCGCCGGCGCCCGCATCGAAATAGCCCGCGAGTGCGGACTTGCTGCGCGATCAGGCGATCACGCGAACAGGCAGTCAGCCGATCAGCCGCTCAGAGCGGCAGGCCGAGTTCGCGCAGCTTCGCGTCGGTGGCGGCGTTGCTCGAGTGATGCACGCCATGCCAGCCGAGCGCCGTGGCGGCCTCGGCGTTGCGCGCGTTGTCGTCGATGAAAACGAGTTCCTCGGGCTTCACGCCCGGCAACTGCGCCTCGATGCGGCGAAACATCTCGTGGAAAATCGCCGGATCGGGCTTCACGAGCTTCACACGCCCCGAAACGACGATGTCGCGGCAGCGCCGCAGGATGCCAAAGCGCTCCCAGGCCCACGGAAACGTCTCCGCCGACCAGTTGGTGAGGCCGAAGATCGGCACGCCCGCCGCTTCCAGCCGCTCGAAGGTGGCGACGCCGCCCTCGAGCAGGCCGCCGATCATCTCGTGCCAGCGGTCGTAAAACGCGCGAATGAGCGCCTCGTGCTCGGGAAACTTCGCGACCAGTTCCTCGGTGCCCACGGCAAGGGGCTCGCCGCCGTCCTGGCGGATCACCCAGTCCATCTTGCAGACGTTCGTGAGGAACCAGCGCCGCTCGTCGTCGTTGGGAATGAGCTTGCGATAGAGATGCTCGGGATTCCAGTCCACGAGCACGCCGCCGAAATCGAACACCACTGCCTTGATCGCCATACGCTTGCCGCTCCGCTTGATCGCTAGCTGAATATCGAGGAAATCAGATCGGTTGCGTGCGCTTTTCGAGCCACGCGAGCGCCTCGCCGCTCACATGCGGCGCGACGCGCACGCGCACCGTCTGGTGGTACGCGTTGAGCCATTCGCGTTCGTCCGCGCGCAGGAGCGACAGATCGATACAGCGCGTGTCGATTGGGCAGAGCGTGAGCGTCTCGAAGTTGAGGAACTCGCCGAATTCGGTGGTTTCGGCGCGCTGGTTCAGCACGAGATTCTCGATGCGCACGCCCCACTTGCCCGGCCGGTAGATGCCCGGCTCGACCGATGTGATCATGCCCTCTTCCATCGCGGTCCACGGCTCGGCGGGCGCGTAATGGGAGATGACCTGCGGGCCTTCATGCACGTTCAGGAAGTAGCCCACGCCGTGGCCCGTGCCGTGACCATAGTCCACGCCGGCTTCCCAGATCGGCGCGCGCGCGATGGCGTCGAGCATCGGCGAGCGGATGCCGCGCGGGAACTGCGCGCGAGAGAGCGCCATCATGCCCTTGAGGACGAGCGTGAAGTCGCGCTTTTGCTCCGCGCCCGGTGTGCCCACGGGCACGACGCGCGTGATGTCGGTGGTGCCGTCGAGGTACTGGCCGCGCGAGTCGATCAGCAGCAGGCCGTCGCCCTCGATCACACTGTGCGACTCGGGCACGGCGTGGTAGTGCGGCATCGCGCCGTTGGCGTTGAAGGCCGCGATGGTCGCGAACGAGAGCGACTTGAAGCCGGGCCGGCGCGCGCGCGCGGCGGTGAGCTTTTCGTCGATGGTCAGTTCGGTGATGGTCTCGTGGCCAAGCGCGGCTTCGAACCACGCGAAGAACTCGGCGAGCGCCGCGCCGTCCTGCTCCATGGTCGCGCGCACGTGGTTGGCTTCGGCGGCCGTCTTGCGCGACTTGAAGAACGTGCTCGGGTTGACCGACTCCACGAGTTGCACCGCCGACGACACCGCCTTCAGCAAGCCGTACGTCACGCGGCGCGGATCGACGAGCAGCGCGGCCTTGGCGGGCAGCGCCGCGAGCGCGGCTGCGGCCTCGGCATAGGGCGCCACACGCACCTTGTCTTTAGCGAGCGATTGCGCAAGCGCCTCGCCCACCTTGCCGCCGGCGACGAAGAGCGTCGCTTCGTCCGGCCCGATCAACGCATGCGCGACGAACACCGGGTTGTAGTTGACGTCCGCGCCGCGCAGGTTGAAGAGCCATGCGAGGTCGTCGAGCGTCGAGATGAAATGCCACTGCGCGCCCTTCTCCTGCATCGCGCGGCGCACCTGTTCGAGCTTGCCCGCGCGGCTCGTGTCCGCGTGCGGCGCGACGTGCTCGTACACCGGTTCGAGCGGCAGCGACGGGCGGCCCTGCCACACGTCGTCGAGCAGATCGAGGTCGGTGCGCAGCGCGATGTCGCGCGCCTTGAGCGCGTCGGCGAGCGCACGCGCCGAGGCCACACCCAGCACGTCGCCGTCCACGGCCACCGCGCCGCCCGCGCGCACGTTCTGCGCAAGCCAGTCGATGTGCGGCGCGCTCTGCTGGCCCGCCATCATCTTCATGAGCTGTATGCCCGTGCCCGCCAACTGGTTTTCGGCCTGCACCCAGTAGCGGCTGTCCACCCACACGCCAGCAAAGTCCTTCGTCACGACCAGCGTGCCCACCGAACCGGTGAAGCCCGACAGCCACTCGCGGCCCTGCCAGCGGCGCGGCAGGTACTCGGAGAGATGCGGATCGGCGGACGGCACGAGGGCGGCGTCCACGTCGGCGCGCGCCATCGCGGCGCGCAGGGCGGCAATGCGTTCAGGGATCGAAGCGGTTTCGGGGAGTCGGGCGTTCATGTTTTCACCTGCGAAGAATTCGGGGCGGGATGATGGGTGGACCGGATCGGAACGGGTTAGCGCCGCCGCGCGCGCAACGCGACGCACGCGCCCACGAAGACGAGTGCGAGCGCCGTGCAAAGCGGCCATTCGAGCACCTCGCCGTCGTAGAAGAGGCCCGTCGCCCGGCCCGCCGCTTTCGCGAGCACCGCGCCCAGCACGCCGGCCACGGCCGCCAGCGCGAGCCCGTGGCGGGCGGCACGGCGCAGGGGATGGAGCCACCACCCGGCACACCCCACCACCAGACCCAGAACAACGATACCGGACCAGCCCATTAGAGATTTGTCCTATAGATTTTCAGAGATGTCTGATAGGACCGTCGAAGCGCGAGGGCTAGCATCACTTTCTCGGTTACATCTACTTTTACTGGAGAACGGTCGGCTCGGCGCTTTCCGCGTAGCGGTTGAGTGTAGGGGGCGGGATGGCGCAAGGCAAGCGCGTCCGGTCCGCCGCGGCCGCCCCCCTCGTATGCGAATCGCCCTAGTCGAACCCGACGCCCGTCAGGCCGAAATCGTCGTCCGCCTGCTCATCGCGGGCGGGCACGCATGCCAGCACTTCGCGCTCGGCACGCAGTTCTTCGAGACGCTCGAAGAAGAAACCTTCGACCTCCTCGTCGTGGCATGGTGGTGCGGCGACACCGGCGCCGACGACCTCATCCCGCGCACGCGCAAGCTGCTCCCGGGCCTGCCCGCCATCGTGCTGATGGTCACGCCGCACGAGAGCGAGATCGTCGCGAGCCTGCAAGCCGGCGCCGACGACTGTATCGCCAAGCCTGTGCGCGGCCCCGAAATGCTCGCGCGCATCGACGCGCTGCTGCGCCGCGCGGGCGTGCGCCGTCCGCGCAACCGCGCGCGCCACGGCTTTGGCGACTATCTCTTCGACTCGGGGCGCTACGAAGTGTCCTTCCGGGGCCAGACCGTCACGCTCACGCCGAAGGAATATCGCTTCGCCCTGCTGCTGTTCACGAACGCATCGCGCCCCGTTTCGCGCGCGCGCATTCTCGAAACGGTGTGGAATCTGAACCGCGACGTTCGGTCGCGCACGCTCGACACGCACGCCTCCCGGCTGCGCAGCAAATTGCAGCTCGGGCCCGAGCACGGCTGGCGTTTGACGACCTTGTACGGCTTCGGCTACCAGCTCGAAAGACTCCCCCTATCATCTGCCGAAGAGTCGGAATCTGTCGACGAGAATGTCAGAAGCGCGGAAAAGTTATAATATCCGCCTAAATCTTCGCCCCATGGTATGCAGCTTCTAACGATCGGAATCAATCACCACACCGCGCCCGTCGCCTTGCGCGAACGCGTGGCGTTTCCGCTCGAACAGATCAAGCCCGCACTCGGCTTGTTCAAGGAAGCGTGGTCCGGCAAGCGTTCGCTGAGCGCGCCGGAGGCCGCCATCCTCTCCACCTGCAACCGCACCGAGCTCTATTGCGCGACCGACGCGCACGGCTCGCGCGAGGCCGCGGTGAGCTGGCTGTCCCACTACCACGGCATCCGCGAGGAGGAACTCGCGCCGCACGTCTATACGCTGCCGCAGTCCGAAGCGGTCCGCCATGCGTTCCGGGTGGCGTCGGGACTCGATTCGATGGTGCTCGGCGAAACGCAGATCGTCGGCCAGTTGAAAACGGCGGTACGCACCGCGACCGAAGCGGGCGCCCTCGGCACCTATCTGAACCAGTTGTTCCAGCGCACCTTCGCCGTGGCGAAGGAAGTGCGCACCACGACTGAAATCGGCGCGCAGTCGGTTTCGATGGCCGCCGCCGCCGTGCGCCTCGCGCAGCGCATCTTCGACAAGATCGCCAACCAGCGCGTGCTGTTCATCGGCGCGGGCGAAATGATCGAGCTGTGCGCCGCCCACTTCGCCGCGCAGCAGCCGCGCGAACTCGTGGTGGCCAATCGCACCGCCGAGCGCGGGCGCTATGTTGCGGAACGTTTCAACGGCAAGTCGATTCCGCTCTCCGACCTGCCCTCGCGCATGCACGAGTTCGACATCATCGTCTCGTGCACGGCGTCCACGCTGCCCATCATTGGTCTCGGCGCCGTCGAGCGCGCGGTGAAGGCGCGCCGTCACCGCCCCATTTTCATGGTCGACCTCGCGGTGCCGCGTGACATCGAGCCCGAAGTCGGCCAGCTCGAAGACGTGTTCCTCTACACCGTCGACGATCTCGGCACGATCGTGCGCGAAGGCAATGCCTCGCGCCAGGCCGCCGTGGCGCAGGCCGAAACGATCATCGAGTCGCGCGTGGCGAACTTCATGCAGTGGCTCGACTCGCGCAGCATCGTGCCCGTCATCCGCCACATGCACACCCAGGCCGACGCCCTGCGCCGCGCCGAACTCGAGCGCGCCCGCAAGATGCTCGCGCGCGGCGACGACCCGTCCGCCGTGCTCGAAGCGCTCTCGCAGTCGCTCACCAACAAGCTGATCCACGGCCCGACGCACGCGCTCAACACATCGAGCGGCGACAACCGCGATTCGCTCATCGAGCTGATGGGCGGTTTCTATCGCCACGGCCAGTCGCCGAAATCCGGCGACGCGGCGCAGCCCGCGACCTCCGACGCCTCGTCCCGTTCCGCGGACGCCTCCGGCTCGACTGAAGCGTCAGGTTCTTCGGACCGTTAGCGACGCTCGGGCCCGGCGCGCGCCATGCGCGCCCCGCACGAACGGGCCGCGCGCCCGCCTCTTCTCTCTCGCAGTCCTTTCCGGAGCCCGCTCCGCACCGCCCGATGAAAACGAGCATGCAATCGAAGCTCGACCAGCTGACTACGCGCCTGGCCGAGCTGAACGACCTGTTGAGCCGTCCCGACGTGACCTCGAACCGCGACCAGTACCGCAAGCTCACGCGTGAGCATTCGGAACTGGGGCCGGTGGTCGAGCACTACGGCCAATGGCGCCAGGCGAAAGACGACGAGGCCGCGGCGAAGGACCTGCTCTCCGATGCCTCGATGCGCGACTTCGCCGAGGAAGAAGTGAAGGCCGCGCGCGAGCGCATGGCGCAGCTCCAGCACGAATTGCAGATGATGCTGCTGCCGAAGG
The DNA here is from genome assembly GCF_003268775.1 of Paraburkholderia unamae. GTDB lineage: Bacteria > Pseudomonadota > Gammaproteobacteria > Burkholderiales > Burkholderiaceae > Paraburkholderia > Paraburkholderia unamae. Next base: position 124,761 of record NZ_QLSU01000021.1, on the reverse strand, counting down.
ACCCCAACGACGACCGCAACGTGTTCCTCGAAATCCGCGCGGGCACGGGCGGCGACGAGTCGGCCCTGTTCGCGGGCGACCTCCTGCGTATGTACCTGCGCTACGCGGAGCGCAACCGCTGGCAGATCGAAATGATGTCGGCGAGCGAGTCGGATCTGGGCGGCTACAAGGAAGTGATCGTGCGCATTGCGGGCGAAGCGGCCTATTCGAAGCTCAAATTCGAGTCGGGCGGCCATCGCGTGCAGCGCGTGCCGGCCACGGAAACGCAGGGCCGCATCCACACGTCGGCCTGCACGGTCGCGGTGATGCCCGAGGCGGATGAAATTGGCGAGGTCGAGATCAATCCCGCCGATCTGCGCATCGACACGTTCCGCGCTTCGGGCGCGGGCGGCCAGCACATCAACAAGACCGATTCGGCCGTACGCGTGACGCACTTGCCGACCGGCATCGTCGTGGAATGCCAGGACGACCGCTCGCAGCACAAGAACAAGGATCGCGCGCTCAAGGTGCTCGCCGCGCGCATCAAGGACAAGCAGTACCAGGAGCAGCACGCGAAGGAAGCGGCCACGCGCAAGAGCCTCGTGGGCTCGGGCGACCGCTCGGAGCGCATCCGCACCTATAACTTCCCGCAAGGGCGGCTCACCGATCACCGCATCAATCTCACGCTCTATCGTCTCGAAGCGATCATGGACGGCGACCTCGGCGAGTTGATCGGCGCCCTGGTTTCCGAGCATCAGGCCGAACAGCTTGCCTCGCTCGGCGACGCGGATTGAGCGCGCACCCGGTATGAACGAAGCCGTCACCGCCGACGCCCTGCTGCGCGCCTCGCCGCTGCCCGCGCTCGAAGCGCGCATCCTGCTGATGCACGTGCTCGGCTGGCGCCGCACCGAACTCATCACGCGCGGCGACCAGGCGCTCGACGCGGCCCGCGTGGACGCTTACCGCGCGCTCGAAGCGCGCCGCGTGCAAGGTGAGCCGATCGCGCAGCTCGTGGGCGCGCGCGAGTTCTACGGCCTCGACTTCGATGTGACGCCCGATGTGCTGATTCCGCGCCCGGAAACCGAACTGCTCGTGGAAACGGCGCTCGCCGCGCTCGAAGGCGTTGTGCAGCCGCGCGTGCTCGACCTCGGCACCGGCAGCGGCGCGATCGCCGTGGCGCTCGCGTCGATGCGGCCCGACGCACGCGTCTGGGCGGTCGACCGCTCCGCGGCCGCACTCGAGGTGGCGGCGCGCAATGCCGCGAAACTGCTGAACGCGCGGCGCCCCGGCGGCGCCCTCGCGTTCGTGGCGGGCAGCTGGTACGACACGCTCGACCCGGCGCTGCGCTTCGAGGCGATCGTGAGCAATCCGCCGTATATCGCGAGCGGCGATCCGCATCTGGAGCAGGGCGACTTGCGTTTCGAGCCGCGCGGCGCGCTCACCGACGAAGCCGACGGCCTCACCGCCCTGCGCGCGATCGTTGCGGGCGCGCCCGCGCGGCTCGCGCCTGGCGGCACGCTCTGGATGGAGCACGGTTATGACCAGGCGCAAGCCGTGCGCGCACTGCTGGCAGGCGCGGGCTTCGCCGATGTGCGCTCCGGGCGCGACCTGGCGGGCATCGAGCGCATCAGCGGCGGCCGTATGCCTGGCTGATGCCTGGCTGAGCCCACCGGTCACGCCCGGCTCTCCCCGACGAAATCCGCTATCATTTCATCCTGCATTCCAACGTATTCAGCATCAATCCAATCGCAAGGTCAGTCATGGACACTCAACAACGCATCAAGCAGATCGTCGACGAAAACGCCGTCGTCCTCTTCATGAAGGGCAACGCGCAGTTCCCGATGTGCGGCTTCTCCGGTCGCGCGGTGCAGATCCTGAAAGCGTGCGGCGTCGATCAGCTCAAGACCGTCAACGTGCTCGAGGACGACGAGATCCGCCAGGGCATCAAGGAATTCTCGAACTGGCCGACCATTCCGCAGCTCTACGTGAAGGGCGAGTTCATCGGCGGCTCGGACATCATGATGGAGATGTACCAGAACGGCGAACTGCAACAGCTCTTCGCCGCGGCGTAAATGCCGGCCTGCGGGGCGGCGGCGGACGCAATGGCAATCCATTGCGTCTCGTTTGTCCCCGGGCGCGCGGCGCGCCACGCCCGCGCGCTTCATGAGGCGCCGCGCGCCTCGCCTTCGCTTCGACTCCCCACCCGCCTGACGTGAATACCGCCTCCCCTGCCTCGTCCGCCGTCGCACGGCCCGCGCAACGCCGGCTGATCATCGCGATTACGGGCGCCACGGGCGCGATCTATGGCGTGCGCATGCTCGACGTGCTGCGGCGGCTGGGCGGCGTCGAAACGCATCTGCTGGTGTCGGCCGCGGGGTGGCTGAACATCCAGCACGAACTCCAGATCACGAAAGACGATCTCCATGCGCGCGCCGATGTGGTCCATTCGGTGCGCGATGTCGGCGCAACCATCGCATCGGGCTCCTTCGCGACCGACGGCATGATCGTCGCGCCCTGCTCGATGAAGACGCTCGCGAGCGTCGCCCACGGCCTCTCCGACAACCTGATCGCACGCGCCGCCGACGTCACGCTCAAGGAGCGCCGCCGCCTCGTGCTGCTCGTGCGCGAGACGCCGTTCAACCTCGCGCATCTGCGCAACATGACGGCCGTGACCGAAATGGGCGGCGTGATCTTCCCGCCGCTGCCGGCCTTCTACAACCAGCCGGCCTCGATCGACGAAATGGTCGATCACACCGTGGCGCGCGTGCTCGACCTGTTCGCGCTCGGACCCGCGCTCTCGCCCGCCTGGCCGGGGCTGCGCGGCAGCGGCGAGTAGCCGCGGCCCGAATCTCTTCGCGCTGCGCCGATTATCAATACCGGCGACACAATCAATTCCCTTTCGCCCCGTTTAATTCTCGGCGGTAGGCTCCTATATTGATCGCAATACGATACTTTCGGACCGCCCTGGCGCGGCCAGCCCACGATCATGACAACCCGTACGCCTACCCTCTATCTTTCGCACGGCGCGCCGACGCTGCCGATCGACCCGTCGCTGCCGTCCGGCGGCTTCACCACGCTTGCGCAGCACCTGCCGCGTCCGCAGTCGGTGCTGATGCTCTCGGCGCACTGGGGCACGATACGCCCCGTGGTGAGCACCGCCGCGCAGCCCGAAACGATCCACGACTTCTACGGCTTTCCGCGCGCGCTCTACGAGATCCAGTATCCGGCGCCGGGCGCGCCCGAGACGGCGCAGCGCGCCGCGGCGCTGCTGCGCGAGCAAGGTGTGCCGGTCGATGAGGAAGCGCACGGGCTCGACCATGGCGCGTGGGTGCCCATGCTGCTGATGTTCCCCGACGCCGACGTGCCGGTCGCGCAGCTCTCGATCCAGCCGCGCGCCGACGCCGCGCACCACTTCGCCATCGGCCGCGCGCTGCGCGCGTTGCGCGACGAAGGCGTGATGGTGATCGGTTCGGGCCAGATCACGCACAACCTGCGCGCGGCGGACTTCTCGGCGCGCCCCGAAGACGCCGACCCGCGCGTGGCCGAGTTCACCGACTGGTTCGAGAACCACCTCGCCGCACGCGATATCGACGCGCTGCTCGACTACCGCCAGCGCGCTCCGCACGCGGTGCTCATGCACCCGACCGACGAGCACCTGCTGCCCGTCTTCGCGGCGCTCGGCGCGGCTGACGACGACTACACACTCGGCGTGCAATCGCTCGGCACCTACCAGCGCGCGCTGGCGATGACGAACTACGTGTTCGGCAGCGCCGTGCAGTAAGACCGCCGCACACGCTCCGGACGCAAAAAAGCCCGCCTGAATCGCTTCAGGCGGGCTTTTTGTTTTGCGCCGCTTCGACAGCGCGGCGCAATCGGACCAGCAACGCTTAGTGCGCTTGGCTTAGTGCACTTAGTGCGCGCCGATGCCTTCGAGCACTTCGTCGTGTTCTTCGCGTTCGGCGAGGTACGGCGAACGGTAGCCCGAACTCACGCCCCAGTAATAGAACACGAGCGAGATCAGCGCGACCACGAGCATGTCCCAGCCGTAGGGAAGCAGGCCGCTGCCGCCGAACTCCTTGCTGCCGAGCAACGAGAGCAGCGCCATGATCGGCAGGTACGCGCACAGCCACCATGCGGCCTTCAGATCCTGGCCCCAGCCGGCGAAGCCCTGCTTGCGCTGGAAGTAGAAGTACACCGGCAGCGCGACGACCATCAGCAGGATGATTTCGCCGGTCAGCGGCCACTTCGCCCAGTACAGGATCATCGACGCGCAGACGAACGCGAACGGCGCGATCACTTTCATGAACGGCACGGAGAGCGGGCGCTCGATGTCCGAGGCGGCGCGCTTGAGCGCCATCAGGCTGATCGGACCCGTGAGGTACGAAATCACCGTCGCCACCGAGATCACCGCCGCAAGCGAGCTCCAGCCGCGGAAGAAGAACATGAAGATGAACGAAACAAGCAGGTTGAACCACATCGCGTTGCGCGGCACGCCGTAGAACGGGTGCACGTTGCCGAACATCTTCGGCATCGTGTTGTTGCGCTCCATCGCGTAGATCATGCGCGAGGTCGTCGCCATGTAGGTCGTACCGGTGCCGCTCGGGCTCACGAATGCGTCGACGTAGAGCAGGATGGCGAGCCAGTTCAGGTTCAGCGCGATCGCGAGTTCCGCGAACGGCGACTTGAAGTTGAACGTGTTCCAGCCCTTCATGACGTCCGACGGCGAAACCGCGCCGATGTACGCGATTTGCAGCAGCACGTAGATCACGAGCGCGCAGAGGATCGAGCCGATCACCGCGAACGGCACGCTCTTGGCCGGATTGCGCGCTTCACCCGCGAGGTTGATCGGGCTCTGGAAGCCGTTGAACGCGAACACGATGCCGCTCGTCGCGACCGCCGTGAACACCGCCGACCAGCCATAAGGCGCGAACGTGCTCGCCTCGCCGAAATTCTCGTGGTGGAAGCCACCCGCCATCAGACCGACGATCGTGAGACCCGGAATGATGAACTTGAAGATCGTGATCGCGCTATTGGCGCGCGCGAACAGCTTCACACCCCAATAGTTGAGCATGAAGTAGATGATCACGAGGATGGCGGAAAGCCCGAGCCCTGAATGTGTTAATGACCCGTCGACGAAGAGCGCGTGCGCCCACTCGTAGGGCCAGGTGCTCATGTACTGGATCGAGGCTTCGGCTTCGATCGGGATCACCGAGACAATGGCGATCCAGTTTGCCCACGCGCTGATGAAGCCCACCAGTGCGCCGTGCGAGTAGCGGGCGTAACGGACCATGCCGCCCGACTCCGGGAACATCGCGCCCAGTTCGGCGTAAGTCAGGGCGATGGCCAGAATGACCACGGCGCCGATGATCCAGGCACAAACGGCCGCCGGACCCGCGATTTTCGCCGCCTTCCACGCGCCGAACAGCCAGCCCGAACCGATAATCGACCCGAGGCCGGTAAACATCAGCGCGAACGGGCCGATGTTCCGTTGAATAGAACTTTTCACGTCTTCTCCTGTATCAAGAGCAGCTCGACACCGCATTTATCCCGTCTGTTGTGCGGGCGGGTTTCCCGCGGTTGTCGTACCTCCACACGAAAGATTGCGCCTGTAGGCGCAACTTTAGCGCGGCGCGTAGTTTAACCGGTTGCACCGCCGAAAGTCGCGGCTTAATACAAAAAAGTCATTTGCTTATCAAGCTTTGTAAGGTTTTGTTGCGTCCCCGAAGTAAAAAAACATGGAGATTGCCGGGCCCCCAGTTGACCTTGTTCGCAATAAGCCGTATAAAGTTCGAGCAGGATTTCAAGCGGCGAGTGTGAATTGGTCTTTCGTAGTTCGCCCATCAACGGTACTCCGGCTGGTCCCATACCCCTTCCTTGATTTTCATGCACCTCTCGGGCTTCGGCCTTCATTCATTTTTAGGAAAGTAATATGGAAACCGGTACCGTCAAGTGGTTCAATGACGCAAAGGGCTTTGGCTTCATCACTCCGGACGGCGGCGGCGAAGACCTGTTCGCGCACTTCTCGGAAATCAAGATCGACGGCTTCAAGACGCTGCAAGAGAACCAAAAGGTTCAATTCGAAGTCCGTACGGGCCCGAAGGGCAAGCAAGCCGCCAACATCAAGCCGGTCTAAGGGCTGCGGACCGTGTCCGCGCCGACCTGCTTTGACGTTCAGGACCTGAACACCGGTTCTTGAGTGGCAAGCTTACCGAAAAACCCCACGCTTCTTCTCGAACGTGGGGTTTTTTCTTGCCTGCCGTTTTTTGCGCGGATCAAGCCCGCCCGGTGCGCTCAGCCAAACAGGCGCCGCGCGTGAATGCCAAGCCCCGTCGCCACGCTCGCGAGGCGGTCGCCGAACACGGGCTGGGCATCGGGGAACGCCTCGGCCAGCGCCTGCGTGAGGAACATGAGGCCGGTCGAGCCGCCCGTGAAGTAGAGCGCGCTCACCTGGCCCGGCGCCACGCCCGCGGCCTGCACGGTGTCGCGCGCGGCCTGCACGATGCGGCGCGTTTCCTCGCGGCCCGCCTCGACGAGCTGGGCGTCGCCGAACGCGAGGCGCAGATCCGCTTCGACCGATTCGAGGTCGATCATCGTCTCCCCGCCCGCCGACACGCCGATCTTCGCCTCCTCCGCGCGCGCCATGAGCGCGTGCCCGAGACGCTCCTCGACCACGCGCATCAGGCGGTCGTGGTGGCGCGTCTCGCGGTACAGGTGACGCATGAGCTTGAGCTCGGTGGTGCGCTTGGGCGTGTAGATCGTGTTGATCAGGTGCCAGGTCGCCAGATCGAAGTAGATGCGGTTCGGCACTTCGCGGCCTTCCGGGTCGAGCGCCTGGTAGCCGAGTTCGCGCAGGATGGTCGCGAGCTCGACGCGGCGGTCGAAGTCGGTGCCCGCCACGTGCACGCCGTGGTGCGCGAGCACGTCGTCCTTGCGCTCGAGCCGCGACATGCGCTGCGGCCCCACGCGTACGAGCGAAAAGTCCGACGTGCCGCCGCCAATGTCGGCCACGAGCACGAGCCCTTCCGCGGTAAGGCGCGACTCGTAGTCGAACGCGGCCGCGATCGGCTCGTACTGGAACTCGATCTCGCGAAAGCCCACGCCGCGCGCCGCGCCTTCGAGCTGGTCCTGCGCGAGCCGGTCGGCGCGCGGGTCCTCGTCGACGAAGAACACGGGGCGCCCGAGCACCGCGTGCGTGATCGGCGCGCCCGCGCAGCGTTCGGCGCTGCGTTTCAGGTGTTCGAGAAAGATCGTGATGATCTCGGTGTAGCGAATCGCGCTGCCGTCGCCGAGGTCGGTCGTGCTTTCGGCGAGCGGCGAGCCGAGGATGCTTTTCATCGAGCGCATCAGGCGGCCGTCGAAGCCGTCGATATAGGACGCCAGTGCGGCGCGCCCGAACTCGCGCGTGTGTTCGTCGACGTTGAAGAACACCGACGTCGGCAAGGTGGTGTGGGCGCCTTCCACCGGCGCGAGGCGCATGGCGTCGCCGGCCGCTGCGGGCAGCGCCACTGCCGAATTGGAGGTTCCGAAGTCAATCGCGCAGAAGCTGGTCATGGCAAAGGCTGCGCCGCAGCGAATGCGCGCGCGAGAGAGGAAAGGTCGGGGAGGACCGGCTTTGTAACACGAAAGCGCGGCGCTGGGCAACCGCAGGGCCTTGATGCGGCCCCACAAGAAAAACGCGCGGACTGCGCCGCGCGTTTCATATGACCCATCTGGGAGCACCGGACACGCGCGCAGCCAGCCGGCGCGCACCCGGTTGCAGGATCAACCCTTGAACGGCTTCTTCCAGGCGTTTTCGTAGGCGATGTCGCCCACCGCCGAGCGCGTGCGCTCCGCTTTTTCGCGGTCGCGCAGCACCGGCTCCAGCCTGTCGGTTTCGCCGTAGTGGCCGATCGAGATAATCGCGAGCGGCTCCACGTCGTTCGGCAGGGCGAATTCCGTGCGGAACGCCTGCACGTCGAAGCCGCTCATCTGGTGCGCGGCGAGGCCCAGCGCATGCGCCTGGAGCACGAGAGACATTGCCGCCGCGCCCGCGTCGTATTGCGCCGTGCGGTTGACTTCGCCCTTCGAGTTGAGCGTTTGCGCGGTCACGGCGATCAGCACCGGCGCCGGCGTGTTCCATTGCTGGTTGAACGGCACGAGCGTCGCGAACGCGCGCTTGAACGCGGCCTCGTCGGCGCTGCGATCGAACACCATAAAGCGCCACGGCTGAAGGTTGTAGCCCGAGGGCGCCCAGCGCGCCGCCTCGATCACCGCGTGCAGCGCCTCGCGGCTCACCGGCTCGCTCGAATAGGCACGCGGGCTCCAGCGCCCGGCGATGAGTTCGTGAATGGGCACGGCTGTCGGTGCGGGTTTGTGCTTCGTCATGCCTTGTGTGTCCTTGCGGTGGCGGGCGGCTTGCCCGGGGGTCACTAGCATAACCGCAGCGCGTGAAATACGCTCAAGTGCGACGGGCGGCACGCTCGCGCAGCCCGCGTCAAGCCACGTCAGGCCGTCTGCACGCCCACCGTACGCGGCCCGCGATTGATCCGCAACACGAGGAACGACGCCACGAGGCACAAGCCGCCCGAGATCATCGACGCCACCGTGTACGTGCCGAGGCTCGAGCGCAGCAGGCCCGCGCCGAACGCCGCGAACGCCGCGCCGAGCTGATGGCCCGCCACCACCCAGCCGAACACGATCGGCGCGCGCTCCTTGCCGTAGACGTCGGTGGCAAGACGCACCGTCGGCGGCACGGTCGCGATCCAGTCGAGGCCGTAGAACACCGCGAAGATCGGCAGCCCGAAGAAGTCGATGCCAAACGCGTGCGGCAGATAGATCAGCGAGAGGCCGCGCAGCCCGTAGTACCAGAACAGCAACACGCGGCTGTTGAAGCGGTCCGAGAGCCAGCCCGAGAGCGTCGTGCCGAACAGGTCGAAAATGCCCATCGTCGCGAGCAACGAGGCGCCCTGCACTTCGGTCATGCCGTAGTCGCCGCACATCGCGATGAGGTGCGTGCCCACATAGCCATTGGTGCTCGCGCCGCAAATGAAGAAGCTAAAGAACAGCAGCCAGAAGTCGCGCGTGCGGCTTGCCGAGAACAGCGCGTCAAACGCGATCTTCAGCGGATTTTGCTGCGGCGCAGGCGGGGCGACTGGGGTGCTCTCGTCCTCGCCGAACGGACGCAGATTCACGCTCGCGGGCCGCTCCGGCAGCAGGAACAGCACGAGCGGCAGCGCCACGGCGGCGGCGGCTGCAACCACGAGCACCACCGGTTGCCAGCCGTACTTCTGCGCAATGGCCGCGAGCAAAGGCAGGAACACGAGCTGGCCCGTGGCCGAACTCGCGGTGAGGATGCCCATGACGAGGCCGCGATGCGAGCTGAACCAGCGCGTAACGACGGTGGCCGAGAGCGAGAGCGCAGCCACGCCGGTCGAGCCGCCCACCATCACGCCCCAGATCAGGATCATCTGCCACGGGTGGGTCATCAGCGCCGAGATTGCGACGCCCGCCGCCATCGTGGCGAGCGCCACGAGCAACGTGGGCCGCACGCCGAAGCGCTGCATGGCCGCCGCCGCGAACGGCCCCATCAGCCCATAGAGCGCGATGTTCACCGAAATGGCGAGCGAGATCGTCGCCCGGCTCCAGCCGAATTGGTGCTCGAGCGGCACCATCATCACGCTCGGCGTCGCGCGCGTGCCGGCGGCCGCCAGCAGCACGAAAAACACCACCGCCACGACGAGCCATCCATAGTGGAAACGCCCGCCTATTCGCCTCGCTGCCCAGTTCATTGATGCTCCTGTCACGCCGTGGCAGCGCGCGAAGCGTGCGACGGTTCGTTGAGTTGTTCGTTGTGACGGCTCGCGTGGCTGCGACAATGCACCACCGCTTGATTGTTACCGATCGGTCACAAGTGTGTTGCGATAGTAGTGACCGCTCGGTAACATGTCAAGCAATCCCTTGATCGCGAGATGCCCTCATGAAACACGAAGGCCAGGACGAAGCGGCCCCCGCTACGGGGCCGGCAAAGCGCCCGCGCGCGCAGAAGCCGGGCGCGCGCGCTCACGAGCATCTTCTGCTTGCCGCCGACGAGCTGTTCTACCGCGAAGGCGTGCGCGCGGTGGGCATCGAAGCCGTGGTCGAGCGCGCGGGCGTGAACAAGATGAGCCTGTACCGGCAGTTTTCGTCGAAGGATGATCTCGTCGTTGCGTACCTGCAACGCTGCGACGTGCGCTTTTTCCAGCGCTTCGACGAAAGTCTCGCGAAGCATCCGGGCGAGCCGGTCAAGCAACTGGTGCAGTATTTCGAGGATCTGGCGCGGCGCGCCTCGGCGCCGGATTATCGCGGTTGCCCGTTCGTCAACGTCGCCACGGAATTTCCCGACGCCACGCATCCCGCGCGACGCAGCGTGGACGTCAACAAGTCGAAGCTGATCGCGCGGCTCACCGCGCTCGCGCAGGGAGCGGGCGCAACGGACGCGGTCGCGCTCGCCGAGGAACTCGCGCTCATCGTGGAAGGTGTTTATGCCGCGAGCCAGACCTACGGGCCGGGCTGCGGGGTGATCCACGCAGCGCCGCGCATGGCGAAGCGGCTGATCGAAGCGGCGTGCCCCGCGCCGCTAAAATGACGCGATGACCGATACTTCCCTGCCGCCTTCCGCGCAGTCCGACGCGCCATCCGACAATCACGCCGCAATCCTCGACGCCACGCGGCACTGGCTCACGCGCGCCGTGATCGGGCTGAACCTCTGCCCGTTCGCAAAGGGCGTGCACGTGAAAAACCAGATTCGCTATGTGATCAGCGAGGCAACCGAACTCGAAGGCGTCCTTATCGATCTGGAGCGCGAGTTGCAAACGCTCGCGCAGACCGACGCCGCCGAAATCGACACGACACTGCTGATCCTGCCCCACGCGCTCGCCGATTTCGCCGAGTTCAACGACGCGACCTGGTTTGCCGAGCGGCTTGTCGGCCAGTTGCGGCTCGAAGGCACGCTACAGGTGGCGAGCTTTCACCCTCAATTCCAGTTCGACGGCACCGCGCCCGACGACATCGAGAACTACACGAATCGCGCGCCGTATCCGATCCTGCACCTGTTGCGCGAGGCGAGCATCGAGCGCGCGGTCGAGGCGTTTCCCGACGCCGCCGACATCTACGAACGCAACCAGGAAACGCTGCGCAAGCTCGGCTTCCAAGGCTGGCGCGACTGGATGGCGAAGCGCGACTGACGCCGCGCCCCGGTCACGGGTTCTGCGCGGCTCAGGCTTCGGTCGCAGGCTCCGCGGCCGCCTCACCCTCGTCGGCGAAAAAGCGCTCACGCAACTCGGCGAGACCAAAGGTGTCGAGAATCTCGTTGAGTCGAGCTGCCGCACGGCCGCGCGGCAAATCCTTGTACTGGGCGATGATGAGTTCGTTCTTCATCGAATGCTCCCAGCCCACCAGTTCCGTCACGCTCACCTGATACCCGTGCGCCTCGAGTTGCAGGCAGCGCAGCACATTGGTGATCTGGCTCCCGAATTCGCGCGTATGCAGCGGATGCCGCCAGATTTCGGTCAGCGCCTGGCCGAGCGACTTGCCCTTGTTCCTGCGCAGCACGCCCGCCACCTCGGCCTGACAGCACGGCACGACGACGATGAAGCGCGCGTGCTTCTTGAGCGCGAAGCGCAGCGCGTCGTCGGTGGCGGTGTCGCAGGCGTGCAGCGCGGTCACCATGTCGACGCTCGGCGGCAGTTGCGTCGACGTGATCGAATCGGCCACCGAAAGGTTCAGGAAAGACATCCCCCCGAAGCCCAGGTGTTTGGCCAGCTCCTGCGAGCGCTTCACGAGTTCGTCGCGCGTCTCGATGCCATAGATATGTGACCTGTCGCGCTGATCCTTGAAGAACAGGTCGTAGAGAATAAAGCCGAGGTAGGACTTGCCCGCACCATGGTCGACGAGGGTCACGTCGCGGCCGTCCTGCTTCAGTTCCTTCAGAAGCGGCTCGATGAACTGGAACAGGTGATAGACCTGCTTCAGCTTGCGGCGGCTGTCCTGGTTCATTTTGCCGTCGCGCGTCAGGATGTGGAGCTCTTTCAGGAGTTCGACAGACTGGTTCGGACGGATTTCGTAAGTCTTGCTGGACATCGGCGTGGCTTGGAGAAAGGTGTCGAGTCGCGCGAAACGTGCGACAGGCGACAGAAGGGATCTGGAATATCTGTCATTTTACGAAAAAAGCTGGTCAAGGCCGTCGAACCCTGAAGAACGGCCCGTGTCGTAACTGCGTCCGGCACGCTGACCCACGTGCGGACAGGAGGGAGGGGTTGAATAGAAGAGACACGAGGATTTTCGTCCCCGATGCCCAAAAAGGACCAAAGCGTAGCGCTGCCGGCCGGCTATGTACCGGATGGCGCGCATTGGGAGGTCGTACCGGGTTCGCCGGTTGCGATAAATCAGGCTGGCGCAGCCCCCGCTGCGCGAAGAGCGCACGACGCTGTACGGCCTTGCATGGGGCATGCAATGAATACGATACCTGACGGCAACGCAGAACAAAAATTCCAGGAACTGCTTACGAAACTCGTCACGGTTCCCGACTGGACGGAAAAGCAGCAACTGGAGCTGGAAATGGCGCGCGACATCTCGGTGGAGATGCTGCGTGTTGCGGAAACCATGCGTGACGGGCCATCGGATCTCGAGACCTGCCTGATACTGCTGAAGTACGCGAAGGTTCTCGACTTCGTGATGTCGGCGCTCGCGTCGCGTCGCGACATCAAGCCGCAAACCCTGCGCGTGATCTTCAAGCTCGCGGGCCTCAAGGTCGACGAGGCCTATCCGGGGTGACGCCGAAGTGAAGCCGATGTAAAACCGATACAAAACCGATATAAAGCCGGATCGCCGGCGCGGCGGTTGCGCCGCCAGCGCCGACGATCGACACCGACACGGGCCGCCTGCGGCCTGCCCGCTTCTTTTTGCCGGCGCGTTCCCCTACCTCCGGCTCACTCGGGCCGCACCTTCAAACGCCATAGCGACGTCACTTCGGCTGCGCGCGCGCGGTAGAGCGGATCGTTGGGATCGGAGGCCTTGGGGTGCCGCGGCCGGATGTCCTCGCGCCCTACCACTTCCAGCCCGGCCTGCACGATCATCTCGACGAGCGCTTCGCGCGTGCGCAGCCCGAGATGCTCGGCGAAATCGGACAGGATCAACCAGCCCTCGCCGCGCGGTTCGAGGTGATCCTTGAGACCGCCAAGAAAGCCGCGCAGCATGCGGCTGTCCGGATCGAACACCGCGTATTCGATAGGCGACGCGGGCCGCGCCGGCACCCAGGGCGGATTGCAGACGACGAGCGGCGCGCGCCCCGGCGGGAACAGATCCGCCTCGACCACCTCGACCTGCGCCGCGTAGCCGAGGCGCTCGAGATTCTCGCGCGCGCAGGCCAGCGCGCGGGCGTCCTGATCGGTGGCGACCACATGCTTCACGCCACGCGAGGCGAGCACGGCGGCAAGCACGCCGGTGCCCGTGCCGATATCGAAAGCCTTTTCGAGCGAAGGCAGCGCCGTGCGCGCGACGAGATCGACATACTCGCCGCGCACCGGCGAGAACACGCCGTAGTACGGATGAATGCGCTCGCCGTCGAGCGCCGCGATTTCGACGCCCTTCTTGCGCCACTCATGCGCACCGATAAGGCCGAGGATCTCGCGCAGCGAAACGACCGAAGCCTCGCCATTGGGCGCGCCCCACGCCTCCTCACACGTGAGCCGCACGTCGGGCGCGCGGCGCAGGTTGATGCCGTAATCGCCTTCGAGCGGAATCAGCACCATGCCGAGCGTGCGCGCACGCTGGGCCTGTGCCTGGCGGTGCAGGTGAAACGCTTCGAGCGGCGTGGCGGGCGCCTTGGGCGCCGCCGCGGCCTTGCGCGGCTTGCGCTCCGCACGGCGCCCCATGGCCAGCAAGAGCTGACGCGCGTTTTGAAAGTCGCCCTGCCAGAGCAGCGCGGTGCCTTCACAGGCGAGACGATACGCCGCGTCGGCGGTCGTGCTGTCGTCGGCGAGCACCACGCGTTTGGGCGCGGGCACGCCGGCCTCGGAGCGCCAGCGCACCGTGCGCGGGCCTTCCGTGTCGGGCCAGGTGAGAGTGGGATGTTCGGTCATAGGTCGAATGTGCAATGCGGCGCCATCATATAGGAGAGCGACGCGGCGCGGTCCGCCGTATCGCCATTGCCGCGATCATCGCTCAGGCGGCCATGCGCGTCGACCCGGCCAAACGGCATAGGACGAAAGCGCACGCGAAAACACGAAGCATGCGGCAGTAAAATGGGCGCCGACCGGGCCTTCGCCCGCCCCCTGAAACCATGCCCGAAACGACCCAGCAGACGCGCCGCGCGCGCAAACCGCGCACCCGCCGCGCCCGGGCGGGCGCGGGGCTCGACGAAGGGTTTTACGCCGAGTTGCTGCATATCGTGGGGCTGTGCGAAAGCACGACGGGCGCGCGGTGCGCGGTTGCACGGCTCGCACCGCATGAGCGTTCGAACGGGTCGCTTATCGAACTCGCACTAGTGCGTCTCGCGCATGTGCGCCACGACGAGGCGGAACGTTTCGCGCTAGCGCTGCGGCTTTGCATCGCGTGGATCAGCCGGCTCGTGTTTCTCAAGGTGCTGGAAACGCGCCTGCTGACGCTGCATGACGGCGACCCGCTGTACGGCTTTCTGAACAGCGCGCAGATCCGCTCGTTCGCGGAACTCGACGCGCTATGCAACGACGTGCTCGGCGGCACGACCCAGGCGTCACGCTTCGCCCATCTCCCGCGCTTCGACGGCTCGCATTTCGAGCCGCGCGATCTCGACCGGCATCTGCTCGCCATGAGCGCGCTCGACGCAAGCGCAACCCTGCCGCTATACGCCCGGTCGGCGCTCGCGCCGGAAAGCGGCGAACGAAGCGTGCTGGCCTATCTGCTCGATTTTCTCGCGGCGTTCGAGTTTTCGGCGGGCGTGATCGGGCGAGACGCCGCCAGCCGACCTTGCCTCGACGCTTCCGCGCTCGGCCTCATTTTCGAGAAACTCAACGGCTACCGCGACGGCGCGTGGTACACGCCCGCCAGCGTCGCGATGCAACTCGCGCGCCCGGCGCTCACGCAGGCCGCGCTGACTCGCCTGAACCGCGCGAACGGCTGGTGCTGCGCCACCATCGATCAGCTATCCGAATCGATCGTGGACCACGACGAAGCCCGCATGGTGCTGGACGCGCTGCGCATCTGCGATCCGGCCGTGGGCTCGGGGCATCTGCTCGTCTGCGCGCTCAACGAACTGCTCGTACTGAAAGTGCGACTCGGCTTGCTGGACGCCTGCGACCGCGAAGCGCTCAACCCATACGCCATCACCGTGGCCGACGACCGCCTTTGCGTCACGCACGCGAATGGCGCGTCGCTCACGCGCGAACGCGACGGCGCGGCCATTCGCGAGATCGAAGCCGCATTGTTTCGTGTGAAGCGCGGCATCGTCGAGCACTCGCTGTTCGGGGTCGATATCAGCGCGGATTCGGTCGGCATGGCGCGTCTGCGGCTCTGGATCGAGTTGCTCGAACACGCGGATCTCACCGCCAGCGCGCCGCCCGTCGCCCTGCCGAATCTCGAAGCCAATCTCAAGCAAGGCAACGCGACCATCAGCCGATTCGCGTTCGACGCGCCGTTGCGCGACGCCGCGCACGCGGTGGCCGACTATCGCGCGATAACCGCCAGGCTGCGCGCCTCCACCACGCGCGCGCAAAACGCCGCCGAAGCGTCGCGGCTCGCGCAACAGCGCGACGCGTTGCTCGCTCGCGCCACACCCGGCGGCAACGCCACGCCCGCGGACGCCGCCGCGTTCGAATGGCGCGTCGAGTTCGCGGATCTTCTCGCCGACGACGGCCGCTTCGAAGGCTTCGACGCCGTGATCGCGAACCCGCCATACATCGACTCCGAGCGCATGATCAACGAAGGCCAGCGCGCCTTGCGCGAGCAACTCACGCGGCGCTGGCCGAGCGCGAAAGGCAACTGGGACCTGTACATCGTGTTCATGGAACTGGGCCTCGCGCTGCTGAGGCCGGGCGGCGCGATGGCGTACCTCACGCCGGACAAGTGGCTCTCGAAGCCGTTTGGCGAAGCGTTCCGCGCGCGACACATCGGCAAGATCAAGCGCATCGTCGCGCTGGGGCGGGACGTGTTCGAGCAGGCGCGCGTCGATTCGATCGTCACGCTCTATGGCGAAGCGGGCACGGACGTCGTCACGACGGCGCGCATCGACGCCACCGCTCTCACCGAACTCGCGCAAACCGGCAAGCGCACGCTCGAAGCGCCGTGGCGGCTCGATGCGCTGCTCTCGCCGCACCACGCATTCGCGCAACGCCTCGCCCGCTCGCACCCAACGCTCGGCTCGCTCTTGCCGTGCGAAAACGCCTGCGCGACCGCGGACGCCTACCGGCTCGCGCCGCTCGTCGAAGAAGCCGCCGGTCGCTACTCGCGCGAGCGCCACTATCGCGTGGTGAACACCGGCACACTCGGCCGCTATCGGTCGCGCTGGGGCACCAAGCCAATGACCTATCTCGGCAACGCTTACGCGGAGCCGGTGGTCGAGCGCGAACGCTTCGCAGCGACGTTCGCGAACGGATACCGCGCAAAAGCCGCCGCGAAAAAGGTGATCGTGAAAGGCCTCACGCGGCTCGACGCGGCGCTCGACCTGGCCGGCGACACGATTCCCGGCAAGACCACGCTGATCCTGCGCGCGCACGACGACGACCTGCTGATGTTCGCGGCCGCGCTGCTCAACTGCCCGCTCTCGCTTTTCCTGATCCGCGCGCGCTTCGGGGCGTCGAGCTACAACGGCGGCGTGGCGTTCACCAAGGCGATGATCGACACGTTGCCCGCACCCGCCGACGCCTCGGTGCGTCACGCGATCGCGGCGCGCGTGAGCGCACTGCTGCGGTGCCCGCACGAGGGGACCGGCGGCGAGCAGGCCGCCGCGATGGCGCGCGACATCAACGCCTGCCTGTACGCGGCATTCGGATTGACCGCACAGGAGATCGATCTCGTGGAAGGCCGCGCCGCCGCGAAGCCGCAACGCTGAACACACCGGCGAACGGACAGCCCGGCGACGGCGTCCCGGCGAGTCGGCTAGTCTTGCTCAACCCTTGCTCATACGCGCGGAGAGCAGACAGCATGAAATGGCCACGCTTGTTCGGCACCTCGGACGAAAGCAGCGTGCTGCGGCTTTCGATCGCCACGACGTTGCTGATCGCGATCTTCGGCGTCGTGTTCGGGCTGGTTTCGGGATCGTTCTCAATCGTGTTCGACGGCGTCTACTCGCTCATCGACGCGAGCATGAGCGCGCTGGCCCTCGCGGTCGTGCGCCTCATCACCTCCTACGCGGTCAACGTCGATCTGCCGCGCAAGTGGCGCGAGCGCTTCACCATGGGCTTCTGGCATCTCGAACCGATGGTGCTCGGGCTCAACAGCACGCTGCTGGTGGGCGTGGCCGTCTACGCGCTGATCAACGGCATCACGAACCTGCTGTCGGGCGGCCACGAACTGCACTTCGGCCCGGCGCTCGGCTATGCCGCGCTCACGGTGAGCGCCTGTCTTGCGATGGCCGTGGTGGAGTCGCGCGCGAATCGCCGCATCCGTTCGGATTTCCTGCGCCTCGACATCAAGTCGTGGATCATGTCCGCGGGCATCACGGCGGCCCTCCTGATCGCCTTCAGCGCGGGCTACGCGATCCAGGGAACGGCGTGGGAGCACCTCACGCCCTACGTCGACCCGGCGGCGCTCGTGGTGGTGTGCGTCGTGATCATTCCGATACCGCTCGCGGAAATCCGCCAGGCGCTGCTGGACGTGCTGCTCGTCGCGCCCCCCGACCTCAAGCGGCACGTCGATGCCATCGCGGCGCGGTTCGTGGAGCGCTACGGCTTCGAGTACTACCGCGCTTATGTCGCGAAGGTGGGGCGCTCCCGCGAAATCGAACTGTACTTCGTGGTGTCGCCGGACATGCCGCCCAAGCGCATCGCCGAATGGGACGCGATTCGCGACGAGATCGGCCGGGCCATCGGCGGCGACGAGTCGCACCGCTGGCTCACGATCATGTTCACGAGCGATCCGCAATGGGCGGAGTGAGATGCGGCGGCGTGCCGCCGCCGCGTGCCGCCACCGCGTGCCGCCACGTTAGGGCGCCCAGAAAGCACAAAGGGTTACGTGAACTTCACGTAACCCTTTGTCTTGTATATGGTGCCGGCTGCAGGACTCGAACCCGCCACCTGATGATTACAAATCAACTGCTCTACCAGATGAGCTAAGCCGGCGTAGCCCGCTATTCTACTTCATTTCACGATCTTGAGGTGGCCCTTGCCGCCCTTATTGCCACCGTCGTCGTCGCGCTCATCTTTCTGGACGGCGCGCGGCGCAACCGGGGCCGCGGGCGCTTCGGCAGGCTCGTCGCGCAGTTCGTGCGCCTCATGCGCGCCCGTGTCCGAATCTTCGTGATCTTCGGAGGACAGCACGTCGTCGGCGTCGCCCGGCGGCGACTCGACCGGAAACGCCATGCCTTGCCCGTTCTCGCGCGCGTAGATCGCGAGGACATTCGCAACGGGCACTTCGATCTTGTGCGACTTGCCGGAAAAACGGGCGTGGAACTCGATCATCTCATTGCCCATCTGCAACTGGCTCGTCGCCTCGAAGCTGATGTTCAGCACGATCTCGCCGTCGCGCACGAACTGGCGCGGCACACGCGTGCTGTTGTCGACCCGCACCGCGATATGCGGCGTGAAGCCGTTGTCGGTGCACCACTCATACAGCGCGCGCAGCAAATACGGCTTGGTGGAAATCTCTTGCATCAACAATCCTTTCGCGAGGCGGCGCTCACACCTACGCCGTGCACGCCGCCTCTGTTACCCGCAAACCACCGGGGTGCTGCTTAACGACGCATCACCTTTTCCGACGGCGTCAGCGCTTCGATGTACGCCGGACGGCTGAAAATGCGCTCGGCGTACTTCATCAGCGGTGCGGCGTTCTTCGACAGTTCGATGCCGTAGTGATCCAGACGCCACAGCAGCGGCGCAATCGCGACGTCGAGCATCGAGAACTCTTCGCCCAGCATGTACTTGTTCTTCAGGAAGATCGGCGCGAGCTGCGTGAGGCGGTCGCGGATCGCGAGGCGCGCCTTTTCGTGGTTCTTCTCGGCGGCCTTGCCCTTCTCGTTTTCGAGCGTGCTCACGTGCACGAACAGTTCCTTCTCGAAGTTGAGCAGGAACAGACGCGCGCGGGCGCGCTGAACCGGATCGGCCGGCATCAGCTGCGGATGCGGGAAGCGCTCGTCGATGTACTCATTGATGATGTTCGACTCGTACAGAATCAGGTCGCGCTCGACCAGAATCGGCACCTGACCGTACGGATTCATCACGGCGATGTCTTCCGGTTTGTTGAACAGGTCGACGTCGCGAATTTCGAAGTCCATGCCCTTTTCGAACAACACCAGCCGGCAGCGCTGGGAGAACGGGCAGGTAGTGCCGGAGTACAGAACCATCATGATTTACATTTCCTCAATAAACCCAAAAGGCCAGCAGGCGAAAAAACCGCCTGACGGTCCAGAACCGTCAGACGGCTTCTCGTCGCACCGGCCCCACGTCGGTCAGGACGTGCCTATTTGATATCTTTCCAGTACGCGGCGTTCAATCGCCACGCAAAAAAGCTCAGGACGCCAAGGAACAGGAGCACCCACACGCCAAGCTGCCTGCGGGTTTTCTGCTCGGGTTCGGCCATCCAGCCAAGGTAAGCCACCAGGTCGGCCACGTCGGCATCATAATCCACAGGCGACAGCGTACCGGGCGTGACCTGCTGGAACCCTGCGAAACGACGCACTTTTTCCCCGGTTTCCTCGTCCGTCGTGTCCTCGAACTTCGCCGTGCGGATGCCCTGCAACTGCCACAGCACGTGCGGCATGCTCACGTTCTCGAACACCAGGTTGTTCCAGCCAGTCGGCCGCGTGTCGTCGCGGTAGAAGCTGCGCAGGTACGTGTACAGCCAGTCACGCCCTTTCGCCCGCGCTTCCACGGAGAGGTCCGGCGGCGGCACGCCGAACCACGCTTTCGCGTCGTCCGGGCGCATCGCGATGGACATCGTGTTGCCGACCTTGTCGGTCGTAAACAGCAGATTATCTTCGATTTGCTTCTGTGGAATGCCAAGATCCTGCAACCGGCTGTAGCGCATCAAGTTCGCGCTATGGCAATTCAGGCAGTAGTTTACAAACAATTTGGCGCCGTGTTGCAGCGAAGCAAGATTTTCGCCGTTATCGGGAGCACGGTCGAGCGGAATATTTTCCTGCGCCGACGCGGACCCGACCCCAAATGCACAAGTGAGCGCCAAAGCGGCCAGGCTGGCGCGGACGCTCACCTTCGCGAGCGTCGAAAACAGAGATTGTCTCGTCATATCTTCCTCGCTCGTCAATTAATGGGGCTTGAACCGCACGCGCTCGGGCGGCTGCTTGAAGGTGCCAAGCGGCGTCCAGAACGGCATGCCGAGGAAGAAGGCGAAATAGACGAGCGCGCAGACCTGGGCGATCAGCGTGGCCGCCGGCGACGGCGGTTTCGTGCCGAGGAAGGCGAGCGTCAGGAACGCGAGCACGAAGATGCCGAGAAACACCTTGTGGAAGAACGGCCGGTAGCGGATCGACTTCACCGGCGAGCGGTCGAGCCACGGCAGGAAGAAGAGCGAGATCACCGCCGTGCCCATCACCACCACGCCCCAGAACTTCGACTCGGTGAAGTACATCGCGAGAATCACGAGCACGGCCAGCACCGGCAGCCCCGCGCGCCACTTGCCGCGCGCGCGCACGAGCGCGAGCACGCCGAGCAGCGCGATCACGATCATCAGCACGATCTTGAACGGGTCGGTGGTGGCGCGCAGCATCGCGTAGAACGCCGTGAAGTACCAGACCGGCGCAATTTCGGGCGGCGTTTGCAGCGGGTTGGCCGGCACGAAGTTATTCGACTCCAGGAAGTAGCCGCCCATTTCCGGCGCGAAGAACACGATCGCCGCGAAGATCATCAGGAAGATGCACACGCCCATGAAGTCGTGCACCGAGTAGTACGGATGGAACGGAATGCCGTCGAGCGGCACGCCGTTCGCGTCCTTTTTCTCTTTGATCTCGATACCGTCCGGGTTGTTCGAGCCCACTTCGTGCAGCGCGATGATGTGGCAGATCACGAGCCCGACCAGCACGAGCGGAATGGCGATCACGTGGAACGCGAAGAAGCGGTTGAGCGTGACGTCCGAGACCACATAGTCGCCGCGAATCCACAGCGACAGGTCCGGGCCGATGAAGGGAATCGCCGAGAACAGGTTCACGATCACCTGCGCGCCCCAGAACGACATCTGGCCCCACGGCAGCAGGTAGCCGAAGAACGCCTCGGCCATCAGGCACAGGAAAATCGCGCAGCCGAAGATCCACACGAGCTCGCGCGGCTTGCGGTACGAGCCGTACAGGAGGCCGCGGAACATGTGCAGATACACGACCACGAAGAACATCGACGCGCCCGTGGAGTGCATGTAGCGGATCAGCCAGCCCCACGGCACCTCGCGCATGATGTACTCGACCGATGCGAACGCGAGCGTCGCATCGGGCTTGTAGTTCATGGTGAGGAAAATGCCGGTGACGATCTGGTTCACCAGCACGAGCAGCGCGAGCGAGCCGAAGAAGTACCAGAAGTTGAAGTTCTTCGGCGCGTAGTACTCGGAAAGGTGCGCTTTCCACGTCGCCGTCATCGGAAAGCGCTTGTCGATCCAGCCTTGCAGTCCGGAAGCCGCGCCGGCCGTCTCCACCACATCCTTGTCGGTTCCCGTCGCCATCACGCTTCTCCTTTTTCGTCCTTGCCGATCACGATCTCCGTCGCGGACGTGAACATGTATCGGGGAATGTCGAGGTTTTGCGGCGCCGGCTTGTTCTTGAACACGCGGCCGGAAAGATCGTAGGTGGAGCCGTGGCACGGGCACAGGAAGCCGCCCGGCCAGCTGTCGGGCAGGTTCGGCTGCGGGCCTTCCTGGAAGCGCGGCGTAGGCGTGCAGCCCAGATGGGTGCAGACGGCCACGGCCACGAGAATGTTCTGATGCTCGGCGCGCGAGCGGAACTCGTTCATGCAGTATTCCGGCATCGGCAGCGAAAACGGATGCTCGGAGTTCGGGTCGGCCAGATCGGGATCGGCCTTCTTGACGTCGGCCATCATGCGGTCCGTGCGGTACAGGATCCACACGGGCTTGCCGCGCCACGCCACGGTCATCATCGAGCCGGGCTGGAGATTCGTGATGTCGACAGCGACAGGCGCGCCGGCGGCGCGGGCTTTTTCGGATGGTGCAAAGGAACCTACGAAGGGTACGACAGTGGCCACGCCTCCAATGCCACCTGCTACGGACGTCGCAATCAGCCAGGTTCGGCGGCTGCCGTCGACGCGGTCATTCTCTTTGTCTCGCATCACATCGCCCCACTTCTGAGTTGGATTTATCCGTCACGCCAGCTTACCCGCGGTGCTGCCGAACGCTAGTTTGCTCGAATGGAGTTGGCATTTACAAGGGG
Organism: Paraburkholderia unamae; assembly: GCF_003268775.1. Classification (GTDB taxonomy): domain Bacteria; phylum Pseudomonadota; class Gammaproteobacteria; order Burkholderiales; family Burkholderiaceae; genus Paraburkholderia; species Paraburkholderia unamae. The sequence goes on along the minus strand of NZ_QLSU01000021.1, from coordinate 102,251 downwards.
CGATCTCTAAAAAGCGTCCGAAGTCCTTGATATCTCGGGGTTTTCCCGCAGAAAAGAGGGCCACTTTCTTTTCGTTTTGTAAATGCCTCACGAATAAAATCATGCTGCACCACGACAATTCGCGCACTGCGCGCGGCGCAATGCGCGATATCGGGTCGACCCAGAATCAACCCGGAAACGACGCTGAAGCGCGATTAAACGCGATTAAACGGGATTGTCGATATCGATGAAAAGATGCTCGATGTCGAAGGCTTCCGAGAGATGCGCGCCCAACGCCTGAACGCCGTAGCGCTCGGTGGCGTGATGGCCGGCGGCAAGAAACGCCACGCCGCTTTCCGCCGAGGTGTGCGTGGTCGGCTCGGAAATTTCGCCGGTGAGAAAGACGTCGGCGCCGGCCTCGATCGCAGCGTCGAACAGACTTTGCGCCGCCCCCGTGCACCAGGCCACGCGGCGAATTTGCCAGTCGGGGTCACCGAGCACGAGCGGCGTACGGCCGAGTGTCTGCTCGACCTCAGCGGTGAAGTGCGCGAGCGTGATCGGCATGGGCAGCGTGGCCATCCAGCCCAGATCCTGTTCGCCGAAGAGTTGTTCGCCGATCCAGCCGAATCGGGCGGCCAACTGCGCGTTATTACCCAGTTCGGGATGGCAGTCGAGGGGCAGATGGTAGGCGAACAGGTTGATATCGTTCGCGAGCAGCGTCTTCAGGCGACGGTACTTGCGGCCCGTGATTTGCGGCGCTTCGTTCTTCCAGAAGTAGCCGTGGTGCACGAGCACGGCGTCGGCGCCCCATTCGTGCGCGGCTTCGAGGAAAGCGAGCGAGGCGGTCACGCCCGTGGCGATCTTCTGCACGCGCCGCCGCCCTTCGACTTGCAGGCCATTGGGGCAGTAGTCCTTGAACCGCGCGGATTCCAGAAGATTGTTCAGATACAATTCCAGTTCGATCCGATCCATATAATCCTCTAATCTTCAGATGCTTAGACGCTTTTGGCTGTTCTTCGCCCAGGCGGTGACGGTCCTGCTGGCGTTGATGTTCATCATCGCCACGCTCAAACCGCAGTGGCTGCAACACCAGGGGCAGTTCGGCAAGCAGCTTGCCGAGCCGATCGTCGCACTGCGGGAAGTGGCGCCGGGGATGGGCTCAGGCGCCGCCCAGGGCTCCTATGCGGACGCCGCCCAGAAGGCAATGCCCGCGGTCGTCAACGTGTTCTCGAGCAAGGATGGGTCGCTGCCGCCCGACCCTCGCCAGAACGATCCGCTATTTCGCTACTTCTTCGGCGATCGCAACAAAAACCAGAAGCAGCAGGAGCAGCCTGCCGCCAACCTCGGTTCGGGCGTCATTGTGAGTCCGGACGGTTACATTCTAACGAACCAGCACGTGATCGACGGCGCGGACCAGATCGAAATCGCGCTCTCCGACGGCCGCACCACGAATGCGAAGGTGATCGGCATCGACCCGGAAACCGATCTCGCCGTGCTCAAGATCAACCTGCCGAACCTGCCCACCATCACGCTCGGCCGCATGGACCAGACGCGCGTGGGCGACGTCGTGCTCGCCATCGGCAACCCGTTCGGGGTGGGACAAACGGTCACCATGGGCATCATCAGCGCGCTCGGCCGCAATCACCTCGGCATCAACACGTTCGAGAACTTCATCCAGACCGACGCGCCGATCAATCCGGGCAATTCAGGCGGCGCGCTCGTCGACGTAAACGGCAACCTGCTCGGCATCAACACGGCCATCTACTCGCGCTCGGGCGGCTCGCTCGGCATCGGCTTCGCGATTCCCGTCTCCACCGCGCGCAGCGTGCTGGAGAGCATCATCACCACGGGCTCGGTCACGCGCGGCTGGATCGGCGTCGAACCGCAGGACGTGACGCCGGAAATCGCGGATTCCTTCGGCCTGAAGGAGAAGTCGGGCGCGATCGTGGCGGGCGTGCTGCAAGGCGGCCCCGCCGACAAGGCCGGCATCAAGCCCGGCGACGTGCTCACCTCGGTAAACGGCGAGGCCATCACCGACACCACGCGCCTGCTCAACGTGATCGCGCAGATCAAGCCGGGCACCGACGCCAAAGTCCACCTCGTGCGCAAGAACAAGGATCTGGATATCGACGTGCTGATCGGCAAGCGCCCGCCGCCGCCGAAGCAGCCGGAGCAGGAAGACGGCGAAGGCGACGACGGCGGCTGACGAGGTTCGCGGCGCGTTCCGCTCCCCGGCCCGGCGCGCAACCCGCCAAGCGCGCAAACGAAAAAGGCCGCGAACCTGCTGGGTTCGCGGCCTTTTGCTTGGGTGAGCGCCCGGATGAGCGCTCCGCAATGGGCTTCGGTACGCCTGCGAGCGGCGTTAGCTCGCCGCCTGACTCTCGTCCGCGGCCTTCTTCTCGCCGTTGCCGATGAAGATGCGCGCCGCGATGATGCCCGCCTCGTAGAGAATGATGAGCGGCAGCGCGAGAATGAGCTGCGAGAACACATCGGGCGGCGTCACGACGGCTGCGACGATGAACGCGCCGACGATCACATACGGCCGGATTTCCTTGAGCTTCTTCACCGACACCACGCCCATGCGCACGAGCAGCACGACGATGATCGGCACCTCGAAGGTCACCCCGAACGCAATGAACATGGTGAGCACGAAGCTCAGGTAATTGTCGATGTCGGTGGTCATCTCCGCGCCGAGCGGCGCGTTGTAGTGCGCCATCACGCGGAAGATGGTCGGAAACACCACGAAATACGCGAACGCCATGCCGCAAAGAAAGAGCGTGTAGCTGCTCGCCACGAGCGGCGCCACGAGCTTCTTCTCGTGCTGATAGAGGCCCGGCGCGACGAACGCCCAGATCTGGTAGAGCACGACCGGCAGCGCGATCACGAAGGCCACGAGCATCGTGACCTTCATCGGCACGAAGAACGAGCCGGTCACGTCGGTGACGATCATCTTGCCGTCGCGTGGCAGGTTCTGCATGAGCGGACGCGCAAGCAGACGGAAGATGTCGGGCGCCCAGTACACGAGGCCGACGAATACGACGATCACGGCAATGCCCGCGCGGATGATGCGGTCGCGCAGTTCGACGAGATGGGAGATGAAGGTCTCTTCGGAGCCTTCTTCCTGAGTTTGCTGGGGGTCGCTCACGCCGGCCCTCGGTTGGAAATGAACGTGCCTGGATTGCTGAACATGCGCGAATGCGAACCTACTCGAAAGCGTCGCACGGCGTCAGAAGAAGCGTGTGGGCCGGCGCAGGCTGGCCGGCGTGTGCTGCGCGACGCGCGCCGCGCCCGACTGCACGCGCGTGCGGCGCAGCGTGGCGCGCTTGTACCACACGGGCGTTGCGTTCTGCTTCACGCGCCAGTTCTTGCGTTTGCGGGAGTCGGATGCCGCCGCGCCGGCGTTGCCGGAACGCCAGCCGGAAAGCGCCGAAGCGTCGCCCGACTGATCCGCCACCGCCCCTTCCACGCTCGCCGGATCGGCGCCGCCCGCAATGCTCGGCGAGACCGACGTGCCCTGGTTCCAGGCGTCGTTCAGCTCGTCTTCATGCTTGCGCAGATTGTCGTGGACGTTTTTCTCGACGTTCTGCGCGGCCGACTCGAACTCGGTCTTCATGCGGCGCAGCTCGTCGAGTTCGATCTCGCGCGTGACTTCCGCCTTGACGTCGTTGATGTAGCGCTGCGCGCGCCCGAACAGCGCGCCCGCCGTGCGCGCGACGCGCGGCAGTCGCTCCGGCCCGAGAACGACCAGTGCGACAACGCCGATCAGCGCCATCTTGGTTAAACCCAGATCGAGCATGAATGGAGTGTTCCGTCAGCCTTGGCTGCCTGATTGGGGATAGAAGGCGGGAAAGTCCGGCTGCCGCCCGATTAGCGGAGGTCGTTCGAGCGCGGCGTCTTGTCCTTCGCGTCGACGTCCACGGCGCCGCCGTTGGGCGGCAGTTCGCGCTTTTGCGCGTCGGCGGCATTGCCTTCGCCGTCGCGCATGCCTTCCTTGAAACCCTTCACGGCGCCACCCAGATCGCTACCGATATTGCGCAGCTTCTTCGTGCCGAAAACAAGCGCCACGATCAACAAGACGATCAGCCAGTGCCAGATGCTCAACGAACCCATGATTGACTCTCTCCTTAACCCCGTCACCGCGCACGCTGCGCAGCGATAAAAATCTTGCCTTAGTGATGTTGCACCGACGTGGCGTACGACCCTTTGACACTTTCGGCGACATCGACGCTCTCACCGCACCGAAGTGCCGGCTTCACCGTCCTCAGCCCATGCGGTGCCACGGACGCGGCCCGGCCAGCAAATGCGCGTGCAGATGATAGACCTCCTGGCCGCCGCCGGGTCCCGTGTTCACGACCGTGCGGAAACCGGTTTCGCCGCCCGTGTACGAAACGCCCAGTTGTTTGGCGAGGCGCGCGACCAGTACAAACATTCTACCAAGCAGCGGTGCATCGTTTTCACCGCAATCGGCGAGCGTAGGGATATGTTGGCGAGGGATCACGAGCACGTGGGTTTCAGCCGCCGGCCGAATGTCGCGGAAGGCGACGAATTCGTCATCCTCGTACACCCTCGTGCTGGGGATTTCGCCGTCGGCGATCTTGCAGAAGAGACAGGTACTGCGGTCGTGACTCATGGTGCTCCTGGTGAGCGACTAAACGTGCACCGGAGGTGCAATCGGGCAAACCCAACCGGGAAAACCCAATCGGGCAAACCGTGCCGGACCCGCGCCGCTCAGAACCAGGCGCGCGGATTGAGCAGCGGCTTGTTGTCGTACAAATACAGCCAGCCTTTGATGATACGGTACAACGTCCAGATTGCGACAGCCCACAAAATTGGAATGCCGATCAGCACGAAGATGAGCACGCCGCCGATCAGATGCCCCGCGAGCCCGAGCCAGAACGTGCGGATCTGCCACGTGAAGTGCTGCTCGTAGGGCGTGCCCACGGCCTCGTCGCGCTTCAGGTAGTTGAGGATGATGGCGACCAGCACGGAGATGCCGCCGGTCAGCCAGTAGACCGCATACAGCGCGTAGAGCACGTGCGTGAAAGTGCGCAGGCTGCGCAGACGGTCCGCGTCGACGCCGTTGCGGTACGAAGGGGGCGGGTAATCGCCGGACATGGACATGCCGTTCGTCTCCTGTCGACCGGAGTTAGCGCTTTAGCGCTTACTTCGGTCCCATGCAGAGCTGTCGATCCGGAGTTGGCGCTTTAGCGCTTACTCCGGTCCCATGCAGAGCAGTCGTGCTCGATCCGGTTGCGCCAGGCCGCGCGCAACCCTCAGTCGCCGTTCGCTTCGCGCTCGCGCGTCTTGCGCAGCGCCTTTTCCTCGAGGCCCGACAGGCCTTCGCGGCGTTCCAGCTCCGCGAGCACGTCGGCGGGGCTCAGGTCGAAATGCGAGAGCGTCACGAGGCAATGAAACCACAGATCGGCCATCTCGCCCACGAGCGCCTTCGGCGCGCCGCCCTGGCGCACGTCCTTCGCGGCCAGCACGACTTCGGTCGCCTCTTCGCCAACCTTCTTGAGCACCGCGTCGTCGCCCTTGTGGAAAAGCCGCGCGACATAGGACGCGTCTGGGTCGCCGCCCTTGCGGCTGTCGATCACCGCCGCGAGGCGCAGCAGGGTGTCGTTGGTGTTCAGTTGCGTCATTTGTAGATGTGTTCGGGGTCTTTCAGCACGGGATCGACGGCGACCCAGCGGCCTTCGTCGACGGTGCCTTCGAATTGCTGGAAAAAGCACGAGTGGCGGCCCGTGTGGCACGCGATGCCCGAAACCTGCTCGATCTTGAGCAGCACGACGTCTTCGTCGCAATCGAGGCGGATCTCGCTCACATGCTGCACGTGGCCCGACTCCTCGCCCTTGAACCACAGGCGCTGGCGCGAGCGCGAGAAGTACACCGCGCGGCGCAGCTCGACCGTCTTGGCGAGCGCTTCGCGGTTCATCCACGCGAACATCAGCACGTCGCCCGTGGCGGCTTCCTGTGCGATCACGGGCACGAGGCCGTTGGCGTCCCAGTTGACCTTGTCGAGCCAGTTCGCTTTGGCGAGGTCTTGCGTCTGTGCGTTGCTCATGGCGTCACATCCTCACCGAAATGCCCTGGTCGGCCATGAAGCGCTTCGCCTCGCCCACCGTGTGCTCGCCGTAGTGAAAAATGCTCGCCGCCAGCACCGCGTCGGCGTGGCCCTTGACGATGCCGTCCGCCAGATCCTGCAAGCCGCCCACGCCGCCCGAGGCGATCACGGGAATCGGCACCGCGTCGGACACGGCGCACGTGAGGTCGAGGTCGAAACCGCTCTTGGTGCCGTCGCGGTCCATGCTCGTGAGCAGGATTTCGCCCGCGCCGAGTTCGGCCATCTTGCGCGCCCATTCCACGGCGTCGATGCCGGTGGCCTTGCGCCCGCCGTGCGTGAAGACTTCCCAGCGCGAGGGCTCGCCCGGCGCCGATACGCGCTTGGCGTCGATGGCGACGACAATGCACTGCGAACCGTATTTGTCGGCGGAGTCGCGCACGAGCTGCGGATTGGCGACAGCCGACGAGTTCATGCTGACCTTGTCGGCGCCCGCGTTGAGCAGGCGCCGCACGTCCGCCACGGCGCGCACGCCGCCGCCGACCGTCAGTGGAATGAAGACCTGCGAAGCCACCGCCTCGATGATCGGCAGGATCAGGTCGCGCTGGTCGGAGGTCGCGGTGATGTCGAGGAACGTCAGTTCGTCGGCGCCCTGGTCGTCGTAGCGGCGCGCGATTTCGACGGGGTCGCCCGCGTCGCGCAGTTCGACGAAGTTGACACCCTTCACGACGCGCCCGGCGGTCACGTCGAGGCAGGGGATGATGCGTTTGGGTAGAGCCATGATCTTGCCGAATTTACGGATCGGTTGATACGTGAAGCCGTGCCGAGGCAGGCCCGTCTGGAGCACGGCCGGAGCACGACAGGTCCGGAATCGGACCAGAGTCGGACTGCGACCGGGCCGTTGTCGCGCGCTTCACCCACGCCCGACGCGCTTCGAAAAATTATCGCGAAATTTTCGCGAGTGCCGCCTCACGTGAAGCGGCGCGGCTGCATGCCAAAAACGGCACAAGGCAGCACAAGGCAGCAAAAAGCCTCCGCTAACGGAGGCCCGGCGTTCGCGCCTTAAGCGTCGTCCGACTCGCGCAGGCTGTCCGCGCGCGTTTGCGCCGCGGCGAAATCGAGGTCGCCCGAGTAGATCGCGCGCCCGCAGATCACGCCTTCCACGCCTTCGTCCTCGACTTCGCAAAGCGCGTCGATGTCGGCGAGGTTCGAGAGGCCGCCGCTCGCGATCACCGGAATCTTCACCGCGCGCGCGAGGCGCACCGTGGCTTCGATGTTGATGCCCTGGAGCATGCCGTCGCGCCCGATGTCGGTGTAGATGATCGATTCGACGCCGTAGTCCTCGAACTTGCGCGCGAGATCCACGACTTCGTGGCCCGTGAGCTTGCTCCAGCCGTCGGTCGCGACCTTGCCGTCCTTCGCGTCGAGGCCAACGATGATATGGCCCCCGAACGCCGTGCAGGCTTCTTGCAGGAAGCCCGGATTTTTCACGGCGGCGGTGCCGATAATCACATAGGAGAGGCCGTCGTCGAGATAACGCTCGATGGTGTCGAGATCGCGAATACCGCCGCCGAGCTGCACGGGGATCTGATCGCCGACTTCGCGGATGATCTCGCGAATCGCGTCTTCGTTCTTCGGCTTGCCTGCGAACGCGCCGTTCAGGTCGACGAGGTGCAGGCGCCGGGCGCCGCGCTCGACCCAGTGTCGGGCCATGGCCGCCGGTTCCTCGGAGAAAATCGTCGCCTGGTCCATATCGCCTTGTTTCAGGCGTACGCAGTGACCGTCTTTGAGATCGATGGCCGGAATCAGCAGCATAGCTTCGGGTGTGTCTGGGAATGAGGTTGAAATCTGCCGGCGCCGGTGGAGAAAAGACCCGATCCGACGCCGTTTCGCTAGTTTAGTACAACTCTTACGGCGGCCTTGCTGACGCAAGTTGAATGCCCGCGCGCTGGTGCGCGAAGGCGGCTGCGAGTGTCAGCGCCGCCGGGCAATCAGGGGTTCCAGTGGACGAAGTTGCGATAGACGCGCAAGCCCGCCGCGGCGCTCTTTTCCGGGTGGAATTGGGTGGCGAAGATGTTATCCCGCGCCACTGCCGAGGTAAAGGCCGCACCGTAAGGCGTTTCGCCCACGGTGTGCGACGCGTCCGCCGGCACCACGTAATAGCTGTGCACGAAGTAGAAAAAGCTCTCGTCGGGCACGCCGTCCCAGAGGGCGTGCGCGCGTGCCTGGCGCACACGGTTCCAGCCCATTTGCGGGACCTTGAAGCGCGAGCCGTCGTCCTGAAGCCGGCCTTCCAGATCGAAGCGCACGACCTTGCCGGGCAAGAGGCCCAAGCCCTTCGTGTCGCCTTCGGCGCTCCAGTCGAACAGCATCTGCTCGCCCACGCATACGCCCATGAGCGGCTTGGTGCGCGAGGCTTCGAGCACGGCGTCCTGCAAGCCCGACTCGGCCAGGCTGCGCATGCAGTCGGGCATCGCGCCCTGCCCCGGCAGCACCACGCGGTCAGCCGCGCGGATAGCCTCCGGACGCTCGACGATGGCCACGTCGGCTTCCGGCGCGGCCTGCCTCAGCGCCTGGGCCACCGAACGCAGGTTGCCCATCCCATAATCCACAATCGCAATTGAAGTTTTCATCTCGAATCCGGCCTGCTCACCAGGCCCTGCCCTTGGCCGTACGTGCCGCGCGTGCGCCACGCCATGCCCTGATCTGCCCTCAAAGCCGTCAATGTACGCCAGTCAGCGTGCGCAAGCCCATAAGCCGAAAGGCCAACGTTGCGCGCATGCCGCATGCGAACCTCCGCTTCGGCGCGCTCCGGTTCACGCCCGGTCGCACGCCTTGCGCTCGCGCAATGACAGCGCTCAGAGGCTGCCCTTCGTCGACGGAATCTTGCCCGCCTGACGTTCGTCCAGTTCGGCGGCCTGACGCAGCGCGCGGCCGAATGCCTTGAACACGGTTTCCATCTGATGGTGCGCATTCAGGCCGCGCAGGTTGTCGATGTGCAGCGTCACGCCGGCGTGGTTCACGAAGCCTCGGAAGAATTCGATCGACAGGTCGACGTCGAACGTGCCGATGCGCGCACGCGTGAACGGCACGTGGAATTCGAGGCCCGGGCGGCCCGAGAAGTCGATCACGACGCGCGAGAGCGCTTCGTCGAGCGGCACGTAGGCGTGGCCGTAACGGCGAATGCCCTTCTTGTCGCCGATGGCCTGCGCCACCGCCTGGCCGAGCGTGATGCCGACGTCTTCGACCGTATGGTGGTCGTCGATATGCGTGTCGCCATGCGCCTCGATATCCAGATCGATCAGACCGTGTCGTGCGATCTGGTCGAGCATGTGGTCGAGAAACGGCACGCCGGTCGCGAGCTTTTGCTCGCCTGTGCCGTCCAGATTGAGTTTCACGCGGATTTGCGTTTCGCTGGTGTTGCGAACGACTTGCGCGACGCGCATGGCAATTTCCTTCAAACAGCCCGTAACAGGAGAATGGGAGAACGAAGCATCGGCCTTAACGGAGCACGAGCTTCAGGGCAGCGAGCAGTTGCGCGTTTTCGTCGGGGGTCCCGACGGTCAGGCGTACGCAATTCGCCAGCAATGGGTGCATTTTACCCACGTTTTTGATCAGGATCCGGGCGGACAGCAGTGTATCGAACACCGCGGCCGCGTCGGGCACGCGCACGAGCAGGAAATTGCCCGCGCTTTCGAACACCTGCGCGCCCGGCAGCTTCGCCACTTCGGCGGCCAGCGTCGTGCGTTCGACACGCAGTTGCGCGGCCTGCGCGTCGAGCACGTCGACGTGGTCGAGCAGCAGATCGGCCGCCGCCTGGGTGAGCACATTCACGTTGTACGGCGGGCGCACCTTGTCGAATTCGTTGAGCCACGCCGGGCGCCCGGCCAGATAGCCGAGGCGAATGCCCGCGAGCCCGAGCTTCGACATCGTGCGCATCACGACCACGTTGTCGAACTCGCCCGCGCGCGGCATCCAGCTTTGCATCGCGAACGGCTGGTAGGCCTCGTCGATCACCACGAGGCTTTTCACCGCCGCAGCCGCCGCGATCACGCGCTCGATGTCCGCGTCGTCGAACAGCGTGCCCGTGGGGTTGTTCGGGTACGCCAGCCAGATCACGGCGGGCGTGTGCTCGGCGATGGCCGCGAGCGTCGCGTCGATATCGAGCGTGAAATCGGCCTTCAGCGACACGCCGACGAACTCCACCTGCGCGAGCTTCGCCGACATCGCGTACATGACGAAGCCCGGCACCGGCGCGAGCACCTTGGCGCCCGGCTTCGCGCACGCCATCGTGATCATGCTGATGATTTCGTCCGAGCCGTTGCCGAGCAGCACGTCGCACTCGGCCGGCACATGCATCGCCTTCTTGAGCTTCGCGATCAGCGCCTCGGGGCGCGGTGCGGGATAGCGGTTGAGCGCGACCGCCGCGAGGCGCTCGGCCAGCAGCGCCGCGAGATCCGCCGGCAGCGCGAACGGATTTTCCATGGCGTCGAGCTTCACGAAACCGGATGCGTCGGGCACCGGGTAGCTCGTCATCGCGAGCACGTCGCGACGGATGATGTCTTGTGGTGTTGTCATGTCAAAAGGCGGCGCGCGCGAGCGGACCGCCAGCACGGGCTGCTCGGCAAGCCGGCCGCCCTGGTTATCGTCGTGGTCTCTGCTGCGTGTGGCTCGGACTACGGTTCACACTGCGGTTCACCCGGATACGCCCCGCACACGCGCGCGGGGATTTGCCGCTGCACACTGTCTCCATGCTGCGCGGCGGCGACGTTCAGCCTCTCATCACCCCCTCGTTGCAGGCCGCGCGACGCACTGGCGAGGCGCGCCGCAGCGAAGCATCAGAGCGACTTCATGCGGAATTCGGCGCTGCGCGCGTGCGCTTGCAGGCCTTCGCCATACGCCAGCTCCGCCGCGATCTCGCCGAGCGTTTGCGCGCCTTCCGCGCTCACCTCGATCAGGCTCGAACGCTTGATGAAATCATAGACGCCGAGCGGCGACGAAAAACGTGCGGTACGAGACGTAGGCAGCACGTGATTCGGCCCCGCGCAGTAGTCGCCGAGGCTCTCGCTCGTGTAGCGGCCAAGGAAGATCGCGCCCGCGTGGCGGATTTCGGCGCCCCACTTCTGCGGCTCCAGCGCCGAGATTTCGAGGTGCTCCGGCGCGATCTCGTTGGCGATGGCGCAGGCTTCGGCCATGTCGCGCACCTTCACGAGCGCGCCGCGGTTCGTGAGCGACGTGGCGATGACTTCGGCGCGCGGCATGCTGGGCAGCAGTTCGCCGATGGCGTCTTCCACGCGCTTGATGAAGCCTTCGTCCGGGCACAGCAGGATCGACTGAGCCAGTTCGTCGTGCTCGGCCTGCGAGAAGAGATCCATGGCGACCCAGCGCGGGTCGGTCGTGCCGTCGCAGATCACGAGGATTTCCGAGGGCCCGGCGATCATGTCAATGCCGACCGTGCCGAACACGCGGCGTTTGGCCGAGGCCACATACGCGTTGCCCGGCCCGCAGATCTTGTCGACGGCCGGAATTGTGTCCGTGCCGTAGGCGAGCGCGGCCACCGCCTGCGCGCCGCCGATCGTGAACACGCGGTCGACGCCGCCCAGCAGCGCCGCCGCCAGCACGAGCGGGTTCTTCACGCCGTCGGGCGTGGGCACGACCATGATGATTTCGCGCACGCCCGCCACCCGCGCGGGAATGGCGTTCATCAGCACGGAAGACGGATACGCCGCCTTGCCGCCGGGCACATACAGGCCCACGCGATCGAGCGGCGTGACCTTCTGGCCGAGCACCGTGCCGTCGGATTCGGTGTACTGCCAGCTATGCGAGCCGCACTCGATGCGCTGCTTCTCGTGGTAGCCGCGCACGCGCGCCGCCGCCGCTTCGAGCGCCGCGCGCTGCTTGGGTTCGAGGCTCTCCAGCGCGGCTTCGAGCTCGGCGAACGGGAGTTCGAGCGCCGCGACGCTCGTGGCCGTGAGGCGGTCGAAGCGGTTCGTGTAGTCGAGCACGGCGGCGTCGCCGCGCGTCTTCACGTCGGCGAGAATCTGCGCGACGGAGCGCTCGATGGCCTCGTCCTCGCTCGCCTCGAAGGCGAGCACCGCGTGCAGCGCCTTCTTGAAGCCTGCGGCGCTGGAATCGAGTTTGCGCATCGTGATAGCCATGCTGGTATCCATCCGTATCGGTTGTGCGGGCGCGCTCATGCTGCCCGCTTTTGCTGCTCGCTGCGGTTGTCTGCCGCTAGCGTTTGCCGCTAGCGTTTGCCGCTATTGTCCGCCGCTGTTGCCGCTTACGCTGCCTGCTCGCGGCGCGACGCGCGTTCGAACGCGTCGATGATCGGTCGCAGCGCGGCGCGCTTGAGCTTCAGCGCCGCCTGATTCACGACGAGGCGCGACGAGATCTCCATGATCTCCTCGACCTCGACCAGATTGTTCGCGCGCAGCGTGCCGCCCGTGCTCACGAGGTCGACGATCGCGTCGGCGAGACCGACCAGCGGCGCGAGTTCCATCGAGCCGTACAGCTTGATCAGGTCGACGTGCACGCCCTTGGCCGCGAAGTGCTGGCGCGCGGCTTCGGTGTACTTGGTGGCCACGCGCAGGCGTGCGCCCTGGCGCACCGCATTCGCGTAATCGAAACCGCCCTTCACTGCCACCGAAAGGCGGCAGCGCGCGATGTCGAGATCGATCGGCTGATACAGGCCGCCGCCGCCGTGCTCGTTGAGCACGTCCTTGCCCGCCACGCCGAAGTCGGCCGCGCCGTACTCCACGTAGGTGGGCACGTCGGTCGCGCGCACGATGATGACGCTCAGGTTCGGGTCCGTGGTCGGCAGGATCAGCTTGCGCGAGGTTTCCGGGTCCTCGGTCACCTGAATGCCCGCGGCGGCGAGGAGCGGCATCGTCTCTTCGAAGATGCGGCCCTTCGAAAGCGCGAGCGTGAGCGGCGCGCCGGCGGCGGCCGCCGGCGTGGGCTTGGACTCGACCGTGCTCATGCCGCGTTCCCCTTGATGCGCTTCACGTTCGCGCCGATCTTCGTGAGCTTCTCTTCCATGCGGTCGTAGCCGCGGTCGAGGTGATAAATGCGGTCGATCAGCGTTTCGCCGTCGGCGCACAGGCCCGCGATCACGAGGCTGGCCGACGCGCGCAGGTCGGTTGCCATCACTTTCGCGCCGGAGAGCTTTTCCACGCCCGCGACCAGCGCGGTCTTGCCGTCGATCGTGATGTGCGCGCCCAGGCGGTTCAGTTCCTGCACGTGCATGAAGCGGTTTTCGAAGATCGTTTCAACCACTTGCGAGGTGCCGTCCGCGATCGTGTTGAGCGCCATGAACTGCGCCTGCATGTCGGTCGGGAACGCCGGGTATTCGGAGGTGCGCACGTTCACGGCGCGCGCGCGCTCCTGCATGCGCACGCGCATCCAGTCGTCGCCCTCTTCGATCGTCACGCCCGCTTCGCGCAGCTTGTCGGTGACGGCGTCGAGCGTGTGCGGACGCACGTGGCGCAGCGTGACGTCGCCGCCCGCGGCCGCGACCGCGCACAGGAACGTGCCCGCTTCGATACGGTCGGGAATGACGGTGTGCTTCGCGCCGTGCAGCTTGTCCACGCCTTGAATCACGAGGCGGTCGGTGCCGATGCCCTCGATCTTCGCGCCCATCGCGACGAGCAGGTGCGCGAGATCGCCCACTTCGGGCTCGCGCGCGGCGTTCTCGATCACCGTTTCGCCGTCGGCGAGGACGGCTGCCATCAGCAGGTTTTCCGTGCCGGTGACCGTGATCATGTCGGTGACGATGCGCGCGCCCTTCAGGCGCTTCGCGCGCGCCTCGATGAAGCCGTGCTCGATGTTGATCTCGGCGCCCATGGCCTGAAGGCCCTTGATGTGCTGATCCACGGGGCGCGCGCCGATCGCGCAGCCGCCGGGCAGCGACACCTTCGCCTCGCCGAAGCGCGCGACGAGCGGCCCGAGCACGAGGATCGAGGCCCGCATGGTCTTGACCAGTTCATACGGCGCGACGAGGTTGTCCACCTTCGAGGCGTCGAGCTGCACGCGCGCGCCGTCCTGCTCGGTGCGCACGCCCATCTGGCGCAGCAGCTTGAGCGTGGTGCGCACGTCCTGGAGGTCGGGCACGTTATCGAGATGAACGGGTTCCGCGCTCAAAAGGCCGGCGCAGAGAATGGGCAACGCGGCGTTCTTCGCACCCGAAACAGCCACTTCCCCTGCGAGCTTCCGCCCGCCGACGATGACGAGTTTATCCATGCCTGAGGTTTCCTGATCGGTGCGGCCGGCTTGCGGGGTCGCTTCGAGTTGAGCTGCGCCGCTGGCTGCGGCGCCTTTATCCTGGGTAATTCGCACTGAGATTCCAGATTATGCGTTCTGCCATTCGGCGGGCGTGAGCGTCTTCATGCTGAGCGCGTGGATTTCCTCGCGCATGCGCTCGCCGAGCGCCGCGTAGACGAGCTGATGGCGCTGGATCAAGCGCTTGCCGTCGAATGCTGAGGAAACGATCGTCGCGAAGAAGTGCTGGCCATCGCCTTCGACTTCGAGGTGCTCGCACGCGAGCCCTGCCGAGATGTACTGCTTGACCTGTTCCGGAGTCGGCAACATGAGTATGGCTCCTGCCTGATATTGCGTCTGGTGATCAGTGGCGCAGCTTGTACCCGCTCGCGAGCAGACGCATGGCGAGCGTGGCGAGCGCCACGAAAAACACGAAAACGATCGACAGGCTCACGAACGGGTTGATGTCGGACAGGCCGAAAAACCCATAGCGGAAGCCATCGATCATGTAGAAGAACGGGTTCAGCCGCGACACCTCGCGCCACAGGGGCGGCAGCGTATGCGTCGAGTAAAACACGCCCGAAAGAAACGTGAGCGGCATGATGAGAAAGTTCTGAAACGCCGCGAGCTGGTCGAACTTCTCCGCCCAGATCCCGGCGATCAGGCCGAGCGTGCCGAGGATCGCCGAGCCGAGCACCGCGAAAGCGATGATGTAAAGCGGCGCGGCGAAGCTCATCGGAATGAACCAGATCGTCACGACGAACACGCCCGCGCCAACGGCGAGGCCGCGCACGATCGAGGCGAGCACGTAGGCTCCAAACATCTCCCATGCGGCGAGCGGCGGCAATAGAACGAATACGAGATTGCCCGTGATCTTCGACTGGATCAAGGACGACGAGCTATTCGCGAAGGCATTCTGCAACACGCTCATCATCACGAGGCCGGGAATCAGGAAGCTCGTGTACTCCACGCCCGGATACACCTCCACGTGACCGCGCAGCGCGTGGCCGAAGATCGTGAGATACAGCAGCGCCGTGATGACGGGGGCGAGCACGGTCTGGAAAGCAACCTTCCAGAAACGCAGCACTTCCTTGTAGAACAGCGTACGGAAACCGCTCATGCGAGACCCTCGACCACTTCAGGACCGTTCATCACCTGCACGAAGACATCTTCCAGATCGGCCTTGCGCACTTCCACCTCTTCGAGCTTGCAGCCGTTCGCACGGCATTTCGCGAGAATGCGCTCCACTTCGTCGTAGCTCGACAGGCGCAGCAGATGCTGATGCGCGCTGGCGTTCGACGGATCGACTTCGAGCGCGCGCAGCTCGCCCGGCAGCACGCCTTCCGAGAAGCGCAGGAACAGCTGCGTGCCCGCAAAGCGTTGCAGCAGCGTGCTCGTGCGTTCGAGCGCGACCATCTCGCCGCGCCGCAGCATGGCGATGCGGTCGCACAGTTGCTCGGCTTCTTCGAGATAGTGCGTGGTGAGCACGATGGTGTGCCCTTCGCGGTTCAGGCGCGCGATGAACTTCCAGAGCGTCTGGCGCAGTTCCACGTCCACGCCGGCGGTGGGCTCGTCGAGCACGATCACGGGCGGACGGTGCACGAGCGCCTGCGCGACCAGCACGCGGCGCTTCATGCCGCCCGAGAGCGCGCGCATGTTCACGTCGGCTTTCTCGGTGAGGTCGAGATTGGCCATCACTTCGTCGATCCACGCGTCGTTGTTGCGCAGACCGAAGTAGCCGGACTGGATGCGCAGCGTTTCGCGCACGGTGAAGAACGGATCGAACACCAGTTCCTGCGGCACGACGCCCAGGTTGCGGCGCGCGTTGCGGTAGTCGGAGACGACATCATGGCCGCGCACGGCGATCGAGCCCTCGTCCGCGCGGGCGAGGCCGGCCAGTATGCTGATGAGCGTCGTCTTGCCCGCGCCGTTCGGGCCGAGCAGCCCGAAGAACTCGCCGTCTTCGACCGTGAAGCTGACGCCCTTGAGCGCCTGAAGCGACTTGTAGCGCTTCTTGACGTTGCGGATTTCTATGGCTGGCATGACTAATACGCCGCCCGTTTGCGAACGGCGCGGCTCATGAATGCATCAATGCTGCGGGGAAGACCGGAATTGGGGACGGCTTACAAGCCGACCCGGCTGTCTCTGCGCACGCTTCTTAACCACCAAGCGATGCTTTTGCGCCGAGGCAGCGCCCAAAAAACGGTTGATTATAGGCCAAGTCGGAAAGCCCGGCCTGGCCCTGGGATGAAGAGCGTCGACCTGGTCATGCGGCGGCGTGCCGCTCGAACGCGAAGGTTCGGCCAGGTGACGCGCGTCAATGTCGCTCGTGCAGGAGCGTATCGACGCCGTAGGCGCGCGCGAGAGAAGCGAGCGCGGGAGGCAGATTGAGCACAGCGAGGGATGTACCGCGTTCGCGCGCGGCGCGCTGCCAGGCGATCAGCACGGCGAGCGCCGACGAATCGAACTGGGTGAGCGCGGCGCAGTCCACGGCGGTTGCGCCCGCCGAGATCTGCGCGAACCCGGCCGAGAGCGCGGCCTTCGCGCTCTCGTGGGTCAGGTTGGCGCCGGTGGCGAAGCGCTCGCTCACGAGGTCGCCTTGCCCGATGCGAGTTGCTGGTTGCGCTGCGTGAGGAACTGGATCAGGCCGTCCACGCCGCCCTGCTGGATCTTTTCCTGGAACTGCTGCTGGTACGCCTGGATCAGCCACGCGCCGAGCACGTTGATGTCATACACGCGCCAGCCTTGCGGCGTCTTGTACAGGCGGTAGTCGAGCTCGATCGGCTGGCCGTTGTTCAGCACCGTCGAACGGACCACGACGTCGGTGTCGTCCGGGTTCGCGCGGAACGGCTTGTACTGGATCTGCTGGTCGCGCACCTGGGCGAGCGCGCCCGAGTACGTGCGGATCAGCAGCGTCTTGAACTGCTCGATGACCTGTTGCTGCTGCTCCGGCGTAGCCGTGCGCCAGTTGCGGCCCATCGCGAGCTGCGTGGTGCGGCGGAAGTCGGTGTACGGCAGGATCTTTTCGTTCACGAGCTGCGTGATCTTGCCGATGTCGCCGCCCTGGATCGACTTGTCACCCTTGATCTGATCCATGACCTGCGTCGTGATCGTCTTGACCATGGCGTCGGGGTTGCTGGTGTCTACCGTCTGAGCGAACGCGCCGCTGGCAAACGAAAGAAACATGGCGAAAAACGGGTACAGAAAGAATTTTTTCATATCGAGTCCTGCAAGTTGGAGACATACGCCCCGTTGGAGCCAACGATATCACGCGAGTTCTATCTCGCTATGTCAAAAACTGCCAGCAAAGTGCGACAAGCGTTTCTGCTTGTTACGTCAGACATTTATGTCGGACGTTGATGCCGAATGCATGGCCGGCGAGGCGCTGACACCCGCCGGACGTGACCTCAATGCAGGCGCAGCATGCCCGGGAAGCCGATGCGTGCGGGCGGAATCATCTGGTCGCCGGGCACGGTGGTTTGCGAGGCGCCTTCCGGTGCGCTGGCGCCGGCGGGGCCTTGCAGCGTGGCCGGAGCGGTTGCTTCGCCGTTGGGATACGCGGACGGCATGCTCGCCGCGCCCGGCACGGCCGCACGCGCCGCACCCGAAGCCGGGACAGCCGCGCCGGCCGCCGCCGATGCGGGCGCGGCCGCACCTGCCGCGCCTTCGTCGACGTCGTCGTACTTCGGCAGCGGTGCGCCATCGCCGTAATCGGGCAGGTTGCTGTCCGATGCGTGGCCGTCCGAAAGCAGATAGTGGCGGCGTTGCAGGTAGGCGTTACGAATGAACGAGTAGCGGTCGATCGCCGCGCCTTCGAGCAGGTCGCTCGCGCCCAGCAGGTTCGCGCGCGTGCTCACCACGTTCAGGCCGTAGAGGCCCCACGACAGCGCAGCCGGGTCCACATAGGTGAGCGGATTGATGAAGTAGTTGGGCACGAGGGCCACGCCGTCACGCACCGTGCTCGGGCCGAACAGCGGCAGCACGAGGTACGGACCGGCCGGCACGCCGTAGTGGCCGAGCGTGAGGCCGAAGTCCTGGTTGTGCTTGGGCAGCTTCGCGAGCGTCGCGACGTCGAACAGACCGCCCACGCCGAAGACCGTGTTGATCACGATCCGCATGATGTCCGAAACGCCGTCGGCGATCTTCAGTTGCAGGAAGTTGTTCGCGGCGTTGTAGACGTCGCCGATGTTCGCGAAGAAGTTCGTCACGCTGTCGCGCACGGGCTGCGGCGTCACCTTCACGTAGCCCTGCGCCACCGGCTTGAGCGCGTACTGGTCAACCTTGTCGTTGAACGTGTACACCGTGCGGTTGAAGCCTTCCCACGGGTCGTCCTTCGAGGGCGTCTGCACCGTCGAGCACCCTGCGAGTGCGAGCGCCGCGACCCCGATCGTGATGGCGCGCATGCGTATGGTCGTCATTGTTATTTCTCCTTATTTGGCCGCCGGGGCTGCCGAAGCCACCGGGGCCGGCGCCGCTGCGGGCGCGGCCGGCGCGGAGTCGGCGTTCGCGCCACTGGACGATTTTGCGGCGCCCGAGTCGGCCGCCTTGCTATAGAGGAACTGGCCGATGAGGTTTTCGAGCACGATGGCCGATTGCGTCATCGAGATGGTGTCGCCCGCCTTGAGCATTTCCGAGTCGCCGCCCGGCTCGAGACCGATGTACTGCTCGCCGAGCAGGCCCGACGTCAGGATCTTGGCCGACGTGTCCTTCGGGAACTGGTACTGCTGGTCGAGGTTGATCGTCACCAGCGCCTGATAGGTGTTGGAGTCGAAGCCGATCGAGGCCACCCGGCCCACGGTCACGCCCGCGCTTTTCACCGGCGCGCGCGGCTTGAGCCCGCCGATATTGTCGAACTTGAGCTTCACCGGGTAGGTGGGCTGGAACGACAGCGAGCTCATGTTGCCGGCCTTCAGCGCAAGGAACAGCAGCGCGATAAAGCCCAGCACCACGAACAGGCCGACCCAGAAGTCGAGAGCATTCTTTTTCATCGTCATCCCAATGAGAATCCGTTGCGGCGGCGCTCACGCGAGCGCCACGCCGCGAGAGGGCCGGGTCACTGCCCGGCTCTTCTAGCTGATCTGTTAGCTGAACATCAGCGCGGTAAGCAGGAAGTCGAGGCCGAGCACCGCAAGCGACGCGTACACGACCGTCTTGGTGGTCGCGCGCGACACGCCCTCGGGCGTGGGCTTGGCTTCGTAACCCTGGTACAGCGCGGTAAACGTCACGGCGAAACCGAACACGACGCTCTTCATCACGCCGTTGCCCACGTCCGCCCAGACGTCCACGCCGCCCTGCATTTGCGACCAGAAGGCGCCTGCGTCCACGCCGATCAGCAGCACGCCCACCACATAGCCGCCCAGAATGCCGACCGCACTGAAGATCGCCGCGAGGATCGGCATGGCGATCACGCCCGCCCACATGCGCGGCGCGACCACGATGCGCACGGGGTCCACCGCCATCATCTCCATGGCGGTGAGCTGCTCGCCCGCCTTCATGAGCCCGATCTCGGCCGTGAGCGAAGTGCCCGCGCGGCCCGCGAACAGGAGCGCCGTGACGACCGGCCCGAGCTCCCGCACGAGCGAGAGCGCCACCAGCAGCCCGAGCGCCTGCTCGGAGCCGTAGCGGTTGAGCGTGTAATACCCCTGCAAGCCGAGCACGAAGCCCACGAACAGGCCCGACACCGCGATGATCAACAGCGAATAATTACCGACGAAGTGGATCTGCTTCGTGACAAGACGCGGGCGGCGCAGCAGCGGGAAGAATTCGAGCACGAGACGCACGAAAAAGCGCGTGGCGTGCCCCGCGCGCGCGATCGAGTCGAGCACGCTGCGCCCGATCGAGCTGATGGCGCCGATCATGAGCGTCCTCCGCCAATGCCGAAGTCCGCTTCGAGCGGCACGTTCGTCGGGTAGTGAAAACGGAACGGGCCGTCCGGCGCGCCGTCGATGAACTGGCGCACGATCGGATCGGTCGACGCGCGCAGCTCGGCGGGCGTGCCTTGTGCCTGCACGCGGCCGTTCGCGACGAAGTAGACGTAGTCGGCGATCGCGAACGATTCCGGCACGTCGTGCGTTACGAGGATCGAGGTCGCGCCGAGCGCGTCGTTGAGCGTGCGGATGAGGTTCGCGGTGATGCCGAGCGAAATGGGGTCGAGGCCCGCGAACGGCTCGTCGTACATCATCAGCTCGGGGTCGAGCGCGATGGCGCGGGCGAGCGCCACGCGGCGCGCCATGCCGCCCGAGATTTCCGAGGGCGCCAGGTCGCGTGCGCCGCGCAGACCGACCGCGTTGAGCTTCATGAGCACGAGGTCGCGGATCAGTTCTTCGGGCAAATCGGTGTGCTCGCGCAGGGCGAAGGCAACGTTCTCGAACACCGACATGTCGGTGAAAAGCGCGCCGAACTGGAACAGCATGCCCATCTTGCGGCGCAGGGCGTAGAGGCCCTCGCGCGATTGCGCGCCGACGTCCTGGCCGCCGAACAGCACCTGGCCGCGCTGCGCGCGCACGAGGCCGCCGATCAGGCGCAAAACCGTCGTTTTTCCGCCACCGGAACCGCCCATGACCGCCACCACCTTACCGCGCCCAAAGCGCATGTTCAGGCCGGACAGGACGAGGCGCTCGCCGTAGCCGAAGTCGACGTCGCGCAGCTCCAGCAGGGTCTCAGAGGATGAGGGCACGTGGCAGACAGTCCATTTACACGAAGGCGGGATTATAGGGCCATCGTGGAAAACCTGCCGTGACGCACCCTGGCCCATTGATGTAAGCCGCAATCGCCCGCTGCTGCGGGTTGCGGCCCCCCAAAGCCCGGGGTCCGCGCACGCGGCGCGCCCCCCGGCCAGGGTGGACCATTATTGCGTAAACGCGTTGCGCAATGCAGCAACGGCGGCAGCCGGGTCGGCCGCCTCGGTCACGGCGCGCACCACCGCCGCGCTGCCCGCGCCCGTGGCGAGCACCGCGGGCAAGATGTTGCCGTCGATCCCGCCGATGGCCACCATCGGCACGACGCCGTCCAGCAGCTTCACGTAGCGCGCGAGGCGCGCCAGGCCCTGGGGCGCCGTGGGCATGGTCTTCGTCGTGGTGGCGAAGACCGCGCCGCAGGCCAGATAGCTCGGGCGGAAATGCAGCGCCGTCAGCATCTCGAAGTAGCCGTGCGTGGACAGGCCCAGGCGCACGCCCGCTGCCGCGATCGCGCCGAGGTCGGCTTCGCGCAGGTCTTCCTGGCCGAGATGCACGCCGTACGCGCCGACGGCGACGGCTTCCTGCCAGTGATCGTTGATGAAAAGCTGTGCGTCGTGCTTGCGGCCCGCCGCGACACAGCGCTCGATCTCCTGCGTGAGCGCCGCCGACTTCGGCTGCTTGCTGCGCAACTGCACCGTCTTCACGCCGTAGTCGAGCACGCGCTCGACCCAGTCCGCCGTCGGCAGCACCGGATACAGGCCGAGCTTCGCCGGGCACGGCGCGAACGGCTGCGCGGGCGCGGCGGGCAGGCCGAGCACGCGCGGAAAGCGCTTGAAGTCGACGGGCCAGGCGTCGGCCTGCTGCTCGTCACCGTCGCGCCAGGCGAGCGCAAGCACGAGTGCGTCGTGCGGATCGAACCCGCAGTCGAGAAACGCCGCCAGCGCGGCAATCCAGTCTTCCGCCAGTTCGCCTTCGAGCGCGTAACGCTCGCCGCCCAGGTGCAGCGTGACACGGGCCGCCTTCGGGCTCTCGCCCGCGGCTTCGATCACGCCCGCGCCCTCGGTCATCCAGCGCGCGATGCTGGCGAGATGCGGCGCCGCGTCGGTCACGACGATGAGGTCGCCGCCGTTGGGCGCGTCGGGCGGCGTGAGACAGATGCGCCACGGCGCATGCGTGGGCGGCCAGTCGCCCAGGCGTGCGCGGATGCGCTCGGCCGTTTCGGTGAGCTTGTCGGCGGGCGGCCAGAACAGCTCGCGGTCTTGCAGTCGCAGTGTTTCGGTCATCGCTTGTCTCCATCCTGGTGCCAGAACGGCATGCCCACCACGGGCGTGCTCGCCACCGCCGCATCGCGTTCGGCCATCGGCCCGGCGAGATACGCGGCGCGGCCCGCCTCGACGCCCAGCGCGAACGCGCGCGCCATCGCGTCGGGGTGCGTGGCCTGCGAAACGGCCGTGTTGAGCAGCACGCCGTCGAAGCCCCACTCCATCACCTGGCAGGCGTGGGAGGGCACGCCCAGACCCGCATCGACGATGAGCGGCACATCGGGCAGGCGCTCGCGCAACACGCGCAGGCCGTACGGATTGATCACGCCCTTGCCGGTGCCGATCGGCGCGCCCCACGGCATGAGCGCCTCGCAGCCCGCGTCCAGCAGACGGCGGCCGATCACGAGGTCCTCGGTGCAATACGGCAGCACCTTGAAGCCGTCCTTCACGAGCCGCGCGGCGGCTTCGATCAGGCCGACCGGGTCGGGTTGCAGCGTGTAGTCGTCGCCGATCAGTTCGAGCTTGATCCAGTCGGTTTCGAAGACTTCGCGGGCCATGTGCGCCGTCGTGACGGCTTCGTTGACGGTGAGGCAGCCGGCCGTGTTCGGCAGCAGCGGCACGCCGTGGCGCTTGAGCAGGTCGAAGAAGCCCGCTTCGGCGGTGCCCTCGTTCATCTGGCGGCGCAGCGCGACGGTGATCATGCCGGGGCGCGCGGCGGCCATCGAATCGGCGAGCGATTGCAGCGACGGATAACGCGAGGTGCCGAGCAGCACGCGGCTCGCGAAGGTTTCGCCGTAGAGCGTGAGCGCGTCGGCGGTGGGAGTGGTGGTCATGGCGTGGAATCCTTGGGCGGTGTCGTGGATGCGGCGGCGCGGTGCGCGCACGAATGCGCGCGGCTCAGCCGCCGGCCACGGGGCTCACGACGTCGAGGCGGTCGCCCGCCTGGAGCGCGCGCGCGCCGTGCTGGGCGCGCGCCACGAAGTCGCCGTTCAGGGCCACGGCGAACGGCGGACGCGCGCCAAACGCGGTAAGCGCATCGGCGACGGTCGCGCCCTCGGGCAGCGTGAGCGGCTTCTGGTTGATATGAATGTCCATGGCAAATACGTTCTCAGACTACGGTTTGATTCGGGTGGCGCTTCACGCCTCAGGCCGGCTCATGCGCGCCCTGCGCGTGCAGCATCTCGCCCCAGCGCGACGCGCGGCGCAGCGCCTCGAACGAGTCGGCGTCGCTCACGCGGGCGTCGAGGAGCGCCTGCGCGACACGCGCGGCTTCGTCGGCGACTTCCGGCGCGATCATGAAGCCGTGCCGGTAGAGGCCGTTCACGCGCAGCGTGGCCTTGCCGTCCCAAATGAGCGCCGGGCGATGGTCGGGCAGCGTCGGGCGGCACTGCGAATTCAGTTCGAGAATGCGCGCCTCGCCGAACGCCGGATGCACGGCGAACGCCGCGCTCAGCAATTCGAGCGCCGAGCGCACGCTCACGGGCGAGCGGTCCTCGCCCTCGATCTCGGTCGCGCCGATCACGTAGAGATCGTTCTCCTTCGGCGCGATATAGAGCGGATAGCGCGGATGCAGCAGCCGCACCGGACGCGTCAAGCCGATGCCCGGCGCATGCACGCGGGCGACTTCGCCGCGTATGCCGCGCAGCCCCGGCAGCACGGGTTTTGCACCCAGGCCGCGGCAGTCGATCGTCACGCGCGCGCGCGGCGGGTTCGCTTCGTCGACGGTGGTGTGCCAGTGCGTTTCCACACCACGCGCGGCGAGGCCGGCCGCAAGCGCGGCGAGCGCCTGGCGGTTGTCGAGCTGCCCTTCACCGTTCAGAAGCCAGCCGCGCGCGAAGCGCCCGGCGAGCGCCGGTTCGGCCGCGTCGAGCTGTGCGCCGGCGAGCGCGACGAAGTTCGCATCGGCAAGCGCGCGCGGCGCGTTCGCGCGCACGCGGCGCTCGAAGAGCGGCGCCTCGGTGCGATCGGCGCTATGCCAGACCACGAGCGTACCGTTGCGCTGGAAGAACACGGGCGCAGGTAATTCGGCAAGGATGCGCGGCCAGGCTTCGAGCGACGCCACGCCAAGCTCGGTGATGAGCAGTTCGGCAACGGCAGCTTCAGCGAGCGGCGCGAGCATGGCCGCCGCGACCCAGGCCGCGGCCTCGCCGCCTTCGGGGCCGCCACGCTCGTAGAGCGCGACGCGATGGCCCTCGCCGGCCAGACGCCATGCGACGAGCCGGCCGCACAGGCCGCCGCCGAGCACGGCGAAGTCGGGCGTGCCGCCCACGCTATGGTGATGGACGCGGCTCATGACGACGCTCCGTCATGCAAGGCGTGCGCAGTGAAAAACGGGGAACAAGCAAGAGAATAGGCGGTCATCGTATCCTTTCCGTACGGCAGCAGCAGACGTACCCAAGGACGAAACCGGCTGGCAAGGCCGACCGTGGAGGCTATGCGGCGCAGACGGCCCGATACGGAAATCGTATGGACCCGAGCGCCGAACGCGCGGCCCGGCGGGAAACCTGGCGCCCCTGCAAAGGCCAGGGCGCTCCGGCAAGACTTTCTGGAAACTTCCCGCGCCGGTATTACCCGGATCGGGTGCGAAGGGTCTCTCTCAGCCTCAGTACGGCATGCCCGGCATACCGGTGAAGCACCCCTGTTTCGTCACCGTCGATTAGACCACAAAACGCGCGGCGCCCGCAAACCTCGACGGAATGGCACGGCTCGTCTGGCACAATGCCTTGGACCCGCTCCTTTCGCCTCGCGAGCCCGCGCGGTGAGACAATGAGCGCCACGCTACGGCGGCGCGGCGCGGGCATTTGCCTCAGCGTTTCGCCAGGCACTTGCCCCGGCATTTACCCCGTCAAGTCTCGTTAAGTCTCACTTAAGCGGTTGCCGACAGAATCCGTGCACAGCGGCCGCCGCGCGGCGCGCGGCATATGGCGAAAGCGGCCCGAGCGGGCCGGCACAAAACATCAGGACGCACATGACCAACCAATCTTCCCGCGCCACGCCCGATCAGAACGAGCATCAGAAGATCACCGCGTGGAGCCTGATCAAACCCTACTGGGTTTCCGAGGAACGCTGGATCGCCTGGGGGCTGCTCGTCGCGATCATCGTGATGAACCTGCTCGTCGTGTGGATCAACGTGCGGCTGAACGGCTGGAGCGCGGAGTTCTACAACGCATTGCAGGCCAAGGACGTCAAACGCTTCCCGCCGCTCTTGATGACCTTCACCGAGCTGGCGTTCGGCTTCATCATCCTCGCGGTGTACGGCCGCTATCTGCGCCAGATGCTCGGCTTTCGCTGGCGCCAGTGGCTCACCAACCGCTTCCTGAGCGAGTGGCTCGGCAAGGGCGCGTTCTACCGCATCGAGCGCGACCGCCTCGCCGACAACCCCGACCAGCGGATCAGCGACGACCTCCAGTCGTTCGCCACGACCACGCTCTCGCTCACGCTCGACCTGCTCTCCACGGTCGTCACGCTGATCTCGTTCATCACGATCCTGTGGACGCTCGCGGGCGCGCTCACGGTCACGCTGGGCGGGCAGCCGCTCGCGATTCCGGGTTACATGGTCTGGGCCGCCGCGCTCTACGCCGTGTTCGGCTCGCTCGTGATCCAGAAGGTCGGCCACCCGCTCGTGTCGATCAACTACCAGCAACAAAAGGTGGAGGCGGACTTCCGCTTCGGCCTGATCCGCCTGCGCGAAAACGCCGAGCAGATCGCGCTGTACGACGGCATGGACACCGAGCGCGGCAACGCACAAGGTCTCTTCCAGCACATCCGCGAAAACTGGTGGCGCGTGATGAAGTACACGAAGCGCCTCACCTTCGTGCTGAGCTTCTACGGCCAGATCGCCATCATCTTCCCGCTCGTGGTCGCCGCGCCGCGCTACTTCGCGGGCGCGTTCACGTTCGGCGTGCTGATGCAGATCTCGCAGGCGTTCGGCACCGTGAGCGATTCGTTCTCGTGGTTCATCAACAGTTACGCCACGCTGGTTGAATGGCGCGCTACCGTGAACCGTCTGCGCGAATTCGTGCGCGTGGTGCACTCGCCGCGCCTGAAGGAAACGGTCTCGCCCGCCACCGAGCACGGCGGCATCAACCTGCACTACATCGACAACAACGAACTCGCGACCGAGCATCTCAAGCTCTCGCTGCCCAACGGCACGCCGCTGTCGGAAGTGCGCGACATCGCCATCAAGCCGGGCTCGCGCTGGCTCGTGCGCGGCCCCTCGGGCGCGGGCAAGAGCACGCTGATGCGCGCGCTCGCGGGCCTCTGGCCGTTCGGCGAAGGCTCGATCGACGCGCCGGTGGATGCGCGCATGATGTTCATCCCGCAACAGAGCTACCTGCCCATCGGCACGCTCAAGGCCGCGCTCACCTACCCCTCGCCCGCCGACGACTACAGCGACGAAGACTGCCGCGAAGCGCTGCGCGCCTGCCGCCTGGAAGACTACGCGGACCGGCTCGGCGAGTCGGCGCACTGGACGCGCGTGCTCTCGCCGGGCGAACAGCAACGCCTCGCGGGCGCTCGCGTGCTGCTGCACAAGCCCGACTATCTGTTCCTCGACGAAGCGACGAGCGCGCTCGACCCCGACAACGAAGGCCGTCTCTACAAGCTCTTCATGGAGCGCCTGCCGAAGGCGGCGATCGTGAGCGTGGCGCACCGCGAGTCGCTTGCGGCGTATCACCACGAAACGCTCGAAATCGAGCGCATGCCTGAAGAGCGGGTCGCGGCGTGAGCGCGGCCGGCGCAGGCTTCGAGCGCGTCGTGCTGATCACGGGCGCGGGCTCGGGCATTGGCGCGGCGCTCGCGCGGCGCATCGCGGCATCGGGTGTCGCGCTCATGCTGCACGCGCGCGGCGCGGACGAAGCGGCGCGCGCGCGGCTCGTCGCGGTCGCCGCCGAATGCGAGCGGCGCGGCGCAACCTGCGCCACCACCTACAGCGATCTCGCCGTGCCGGGCAATGCCGCCGCGACCGTGGAGGCGACGCTCGCGCACTTCGGCACGCTCGACCAGATCGTGGCCAACGCCGGGCACGCGCAGCGCCAGTCGCTCGCCGCGCTCGACGCCGGTTCGCTCGAAGGCGCGTTCGCCGCCATGCCCGCCGCGTTCGCGGCGCTCATGCAGCGCGCCCGGCCCGCGCTGGAGCGCTCGGCGCGCGCCCGCGTGGTCGCGCTCAGTTCGTTTGTCGCGCACCGTTATCGCGCCGACGCGCCGTTCGCCGCCACCGCCGCCGCCAAGGCCGCGCTCGAATCGCTCGCCAAAACCGCCGCCGCGGAGCTGGCGCCGCACGGCGTGACGGTGAATTGCGTCGCGCCCGGCTACACGCGCAAGGACAAGGGCCCCACGCCCGAAAACGCGCCGGTGTGGGAGCGTGCGGCGCAGGAAACGCCGCTCGGCCACGTGGCCGACCCCGCCGATATCGCCGAGCTCATCGGCTTTTTGCTCAGCGACGCGGCGCGCCACATTACGGGCCAGGTGATCCACGTCGACGGCGGGTTGACGCTCGGCTGACCGGCCCGGCACGCGTGCGCCGTCATTCGCTTGCTATCGAATGAAGGTGCGCAATGAAAGCGCGCAATGAACCGGCAGCGGCCTGAGCGCCGCCTGCCGCAACCCCGCTGCGCAGCGCGCCAGCATTCTCCCCCTCGCCTCAGCGTGCTTTCACACCGTAAAATACGCCACCAGCACACCGGAAACGGGGCGGCGCCACCCAGGACGCCGTCTCCTGTCGTGTCGCTTGCGCCGCGCGCGCCGCTCACCCGGCTCGTTGCGCGCACAACAAGAATGGGGGAAGACACACGATGGGCTACTTTCAATGGTTCACGGAGCTGAACGCGCGTGAGCGGCGCACGCTTTACGCGGGCTTCGGCGGCTATGCCGTCGACGCGTTCGACTTCATGATTTACTCGTTCCTGATCCCGACGCTCATCGCCACCTGGGGCATGACCAAGAGCGAGGCCGGGATGATCGCCACGAGCTCGCTGATCTCCTCGGCGGTGGGCGGCTGGCTCGCGGGCATCCTCGCCGACCGCTACGGCCGCGTGCGCGTGCTCCAGTGGACCATCGCCACTTTCGCCCTTTTCACCTGCCTCTCCGGCTTCACGCATTCGTTCTGGCAACTGCTCGCCACGCGCACGCTGCAAGGCATCGGCTTTGGCGGCGAATGGACGGTCGTCACGATGATGATGGCCGAAACGATCCGCTCCCCGCAGCATCGCGCGAAGGCCGTGGGCACCGTGCAGAGCAGCTGGTCGTTCGGCTGGGGCGCGGCCGCCATTCTCTACTGGGCCTTTTTCGCGCTGCTGCCCGAGGAATACGCGTGGCGCGCGTGCTTCTGGATCGGCATCCTGCCCGCGCTCTGGATTCTCTATGTGCGCCGCAACGTGAGCGACCCCGAGGTGTTCGTCGCCACCCGCCGCGCGCGCGAAAGCGGCGCGGTGCAAGGCAGCTTCCTGCAAATCTTCGCGCCCGCGCATCTGACCACCACGGTGCTCGGCAGCGTGCTGTGCACGGGCATGCTCGGCGGCTATTACGCGATCACCACCTGGCTGCCCACTTACCTCAAGACGGTGCGCCACCTCTCGGTGTTCAACACGAGCGGCTATCTGATCGTGCTGATCGTCGGCTCGTTCACGGGCTATATCGTCGGCGCGATCCTCTGCGACAAGATCGGGCGGCGCGCTTCGTTCATCCTGTTCGCCATCGGCTCGTTCGTGCTCGGCATGGCCTACACGATGTTGCCCATCACCGACGCCGCCATGCTCCTGCTCGGCTTTCCGCTCGGCATCGTCGTGCAGGGCATCTTCGCGGGCGTGGGAGCGTATCTCTCCGAGCTCTATCCGAACGCGATTCGCGGCTCGGGCCAGGGCTTCTGCTACAACCTCGGGCGCGGTCTCGGCTCGTTCTTCCCGATTCTCGTGGGCACGTTCGCGCAAACCACCTCGCTCGTGAAAGCGATCGGCGCGGTGGCGGGCGCGGGCTACCTGCTCGTGATCGTCGCGGCGCTGTGCCTGCCCGAAACGAAGGGCAAGGTGCTCACCGAAGAAACGCCCACTGATGCGGCCGAGCGCCCGTCTGCTCGATCCACTGCACGATGAGCACGAACGTGCTGCAATACCCACCGTCCCTTCCTGTTGTCCTCCCGGCATGAAAACGATCGTCCTCGGCGCCGGTGTGATCGGCGTCGCCACTGCGTACTATCTGAGCGAACGAGGCTGCGACGTCACGGTCATCGAACGAGAACCGGGAGTCGCGCTCGGCACGAGCTTCGGCAACGCCGGCGTGATCGCGCCCGGCTACGTCACGCCGTGGGCCGCGCCTGGCATGCCCGCGAAGCTCATCAAGTACCTGCTCAAGCCCACCTCGCCGCTGATCTTCCGGCCCACGCTCGACACCGCGCAGTGGCGCTGGATCGCGCGCTGGCTGCGCGAATGCGATCTCGCGCGCTTTCGCGTGAACAAGCAACGCATGCAGCGCATCGCCTATTACAGCCGCGAATGCCTGCACGCGTTTCGCGCCACGCACGCGTTCGAGTACGGGCGCAGCCAGGGGTATCTCCAGCTCTTTCGCAGCGACTACGACCTCGAACTCGCGCAGCCGGCGCTCGGCGTGCTGCGCGACGCGGGCATCGCCTATCGCGAGCTCGATTCCGCCGCATGCGCGCAGGTCGAGCCGGGCCTCGCCTGGTCGCGCGTGAAGCCGGTGGCGGGCGTGTATCTGCCCGATGACGAAGCCGGCGACTGCGCGCGCTTCACGCGCGAACTGCGCGCCGTGTGCGAGGCGAAAGGCGTGACGTTCCTGTTCGATACCGAAGTGCTCGCGCTCGAAGCCGCGGGCGGCAAGGTGAGCGGCGTGCGCGTGCGCGCCGTGCCCGGCCGCCGCAAGGCGAACAACCGCAAGGACCGGCGCGAGCAGCGCCGCGCGCCGGCGGAAGTGCTGCGCCCGGCCGAGCGCAGCGAACCGGCCGACGCCACACCGCAAACGCTCGCCGCCGACGCCGTGGTGGTCGCGCTGGGCGTGGAGAGCGCGGCGCTCGTCGCGCCGCTCGGCGTGCGGGTGCCGCTGTATCCGGTGAAGGGCTATTCGGCCACGCTGCCCGTGGTCGACGAGCAGAAGGCCCCGCGCGCCGCGCTCATGGACGAGTCGCTCAAAACGGCGATCACGCGCTTCGGGCCTTACCTGCGCGTGGCGGGAACGGCGGAACTCGGCGACCATCGCTCGACGCTGCGCGAGCAGGCGCTGCAAACGCTCATGAAGGTGCTCGACGACTGGTTCCCGCACGCGGCGACGCCCTCTTCGGCGCAATTCTGGGTCGGACGCCGCCCCATGGTGCCGGACGGCGCGCCGCTGCTGGGCGGCTCCGGCGTGGACGGACTGTGGCTGAACGTCGGGCACGGCTCCACTGGCTGGGCGATGTCGATGGGCTCGGGCCGCGTGCTCGCGGACCTCGTCACGCAACACAAGCCGGAAATCGACCTCAACGGTTTGACGCTGGCACGCTACGAACGCTGAACGACGGCGAGGGACACTGAGAAGCGCGCCCCGGTGCCTCAACCGAGCGCGACGCTCGTCAAGGCTTCATAGCGCGCGCCCTGCTTCGCCAGCGTGCTCGAATACAGCACCAGCGACTCGAAGCGCAGCGGCGGCAACGCTTCACCGTCGGCCGTCGCTGGCGCGCCCACGGCGTCGCGCGCGAACCGCGCGAGCGTCACATGCGGACGGAACGCCCGTGCGTCGAGCGGCAAGCCCACATCGCCCATCAGCGAGCGCACGCGCCAGTCGAGCGCCGTGAACGCATCCGACATCGCCAGCACGGCCACCATCAGCCGCGGATGCGCGCGTCCCGGCCAGCTCTCGATATGCGTGACCTGCGAGGGCGGAATGCGCGGCGCGTGCTCGGCGAGCCGCCGCGACAGCGCGTCCCCCTGGTCGAATGACATCGCGCCGATGAACGCCACCGTCAGATGCAGTTGCGGGGACGGCACGCGCCGCGCGTTGGCCGGCACGGCGAGCGCGGCCAGCGCGTCGCGTGTCGCCGGATCTGGCGAGAGCGCGACGAAGCAGCGCCGCCATTGCTGCGTCTCTCGATCGGTCTCGCGGGCTTCGGACATGATCGGCAGGCCTCGA
Source organism: Paraburkholderia unamae (assembly GCF_003268775.1). Classification (GTDB taxonomy): domain Bacteria; phylum Pseudomonadota; class Gammaproteobacteria; order Burkholderiales; family Burkholderiaceae; genus Paraburkholderia; species Paraburkholderia unamae. The sequence goes on along the minus strand of NZ_QLSU01000021.1, from coordinate 70,896 downwards.
TTGGTCGGGCAATCGCGACATGGTAATCCTGTCCCGTGCGCCGCGCGCCCATGCAAACCCGCAGCACGGACGTAAAAAAACCGGGTCACCCTTGCGGGTGCCCGGTTTCTGTCGTTTCGTCTCCTGCCGTCTCCCGTGCGTCCTGTCATGACGACGGACACACCGGATTTAGCGCGGCAGCTCCGAGCTGCCCATCAGGTACGCGTCGACGGAGCGTGCGCATTGACGGCCCTCACGTGTCGACCAGAGTTAGCGCTTTAGCGCTTACTCTGGTCCCAGATCCGGCCTTAACGCGGCAGCTCCGAGCTGCCCATCAGGTACGCGTCGACGGAGCGTGCGCACTGGCGGCCCTCACGGATCGCCCACACCACCAGCGACTGGCCACGGCGCATGTCGCCTGCCGTGAACACCTTGTCGACCGACGTGTAGTACGCCTTGTCGCCTTCGGTCGAGGCACGCACGTTGCCGCGCGCATCCTTCTCGACGCCGAACGCTTCGAGCACCGGCGAAACCGGTTGCGTGAAGCCCATGGCGAGCAGCACGAGGTCGGCCTTCATTTCGAATTCCGAACCCGGCACTTCGACCATCTTGCCGTCCTTCCACTCCACGCGCGCGGCGATGAGCTTCTCGACCTTGCCGTTCTTGCCTTCCAGACGCTTCGTGGCGACCGCCCAGTCACGCGAGCAGCCTTCTTCGTGCGACGACGACGTGCGCAGCTTGATCGGCCAGTACGGCCACACGAGCGGCTTGTTCTCTTCCTCGGGCGGCTGCGGCAGCAGTTCGAACTGCGTGACGCTCTTCGCGCCGTGGCGGTTCGAGGTGCCCACGCAGTCGGAGCCCGTATCGCCGCCGCCGATCACCACCACGTGCTTGCCCTTGGCGAGCAACTGGTTCGACAGCTTGTCGCCGGCGTTGACCTTGTTCTGCTGCGGCAGGAACTCCATGGCGTAGTAGATGCCTTCGAGCTCGCGGCCCGGCACCGGCAGGTCACGCGGCGTTTCCGAACCGCCTGCGATCACCACGGCGTCGAACTGTTCCTTCAGTTCTTCCGGCGAAATGGTTTCCTTCGCCGTGTTGCCGATGTACGCGGGCAGTTCACCCTTGCCAATGAACACGTTGGTGCGGAACGTCACGCCTTCGGCTTCCATCTGGCGCATGCGGCGGTCGATCAGCCACTTTTCCAGCTTGAAGTCGGGGATGCCGTAGCGCAGCAGGCCGCCCACGCGGTCGTTCTTCTCGAACACCGTCACGTCGTGACCGGCGCGCGCGAGTTGCTGCGCCGTGGCCAGACCCGCGGGGCCCGAACCGACGACGGCAACCTTCTTGCCCGTCTTGTGCTTCGCGACTTGCGGCGCGACCCAGCCTTCGGCCCAGGCCTTGTCGATGATCGCGTGCTCGATCGACTTGATGCCTACGGGATCGTTGTTGATGCCGAGCGTACACGCCGATTCGCAGGGCGCCGGGCAGATACGGCCCGTGAACTCGGGGAAGTTGTTGGTCGAGTGCAGGACTTCGATCGCGCTCTTCCAGTCCTGGCGGAACACGAGGTCGTTGAAGTCCGGAATGATGTTGTTGACCGGGCAGCCGTTGTTGCAGAACGGGATGCCACAGTCCATGCAGCGTGCGCCCTGGACCTTCGCGTCGGCGTCGGAGAGCGCCGCCACGAATTCCTTGTAGTGCTTCACGCGCGTGAGCGGTGCTTCGTACGCCTCATGCTGGCGCTCGAACTCGAGAAAACCGGTTGCCTTACCCATTTGGTTCTCGTCTATCTATCTATTCAGTGAGGGGGACCGCGCCCGCCGCCGCGTATCTAGTCGCGCGGCGGGCGCTTCGTCTTTAAGTCGTCAGTGCTGGAATCAGACGGGATTCAAGCGGCCAGCTCTTCCTGGTTCGCCTTCTTCGCGCCGATTTCGCCCAGTGCGCGCTTGTATTCCGTCGGGAACACCTTCACGAACTGGCGGCGTGCCGCGTCCCAGTTTTCCAGCAGCGCCTTCGCACGCGGCGAGCCGGTGAACTGGAAGTGACGCTCGACGAGTCCCTTGAGCAGCGCTTCGTCGGTCTGGCCTGCGTGCCACAGTGCGCGGTCCACGGTGCGCTCCTGTTCGGCTTGTTGCAGCACCGGATCGAGCGTAACCATCGACTTGTTGCACTTGCCGGCGAACGTGCCTTCCGGGTCGTACACGTAGGCGATACCGCCCGACATGCCCGCCGCGAAGTTACGGCCCGTTTCGCCGAGCACCACCACCGTGCCGCCCGTCATGTATTCGCAGCCGTGGTCGCCCGTGCCTTCGACGATCGCCGTCGCGCCCGAGTTACGCACCGCGAAGCGCTCGCCCGCCACGCCGCGCAGGAAGGCTTCGCCTTCGAGTGCGCCGTACATCACCGTGTTGCCGCAGATGATGTTTTCTTCGGACTTGCCGCGGAAGTCGTTGGTCGGACGGATGATGATGCGGCCGCCCGAGAGGCCCTTGCCCACGTAGTCGTTGCCGTCGCCAACCAGATCCAGCGTGATGCCGCGAGCGAGGAACGCGCCGAAGCTCTGACCTGCCGTGCCCTTCAACTGAATGTGGATCGAGTCTTCCGGCAGACCGTCGTGGCCGTACTTCTTCGCGACGACGCCCGAGAGCATCGCGCCGACCGTGCGGTTCACGTTGCGCACCGGCTGGATGAACGAGACGTGCTCACCCGTTTCGATCGCAGCCTTTGCCTTCTCGATCAGCGTGTGATCGAGCGCGCGCTCAAGACCGTGGTCTTGCGTACCCACGTGCTTGTGTGCGACTTCCTCGCCAACCGTCGGCTGGTAGAACACGCGCGAGAAGTCGAGACCCTTCGCCTTCCAGTGTTCCACGCCACGGCGCGTGTCGAGCAGATCCGCGCGGCCGATCAGATCGTCGAACTTGCGGATACCCAGTTGCGCCATGATTTCGCGCACTTCTTCAGCGATGAAGAAGAAGAAGTTGACGACGTGCTCGGGCTGGCCCGAGAACTTCGCGCGCAGCACCGGATCTTGCGTCGCAACGCCGACCGGGCAGGTGTTCAGGTGGCACTTGCGCATCATGATGCAGCCCTGCACGACGAGCGGTGCCGTCGCAAAGCCGAATTCGTCCGCGCCGAGCAGCGCGCCGATCACCACGTCGCGGCCCGTCTTCATCTGGCCGTCGGCCTGCACGCGGATACGGCCGCGCAACTGGTTCAGCACCAGCGTTTGCTGCGTTTCCGCGAGACCGAGTTCCCACGGCGTGCCAGCGTGCTTGAGCGACGAGAGCGGCGACGCGCCCGTGCCGCCGTCGTGACCGGCGATCACGACGTGGTCGGCCTTGGCCTTCGCCACACCGGCTGCCACCGTGCCCACGCCCACTTCCGACACCAGCTTCACCGAGATCGACGACACCGGGTTCACGTTCTTCAGATCGTGAATGAGCTGCGCCAGATCTTCGATCGAGTAGATGTCGTGGTGCGGCGGCGGCGAGATGAGGCCCACGCCCGGCACCGAGTAACGCAGCTTGCCGATGTACTCCGAAACCTTGTGGCCCGGCAGCTGACCGCCTTCGCCCGGCTTCGCGCCCTGCGCCATCTTGATCTGGATCTGGTCAGCCGACGACAGGTACTCCGCCGACACGCCGAAGCGGCCGGAAGCCACCTGCTTGATCTTCGAGCGCAGCGAGTCGCCATCCTTCAGGGGGATGTCCTTGACGACTTCTTCGCCGATGATCGAACGCATCGTGTCGCCGTTCTTGATCGGAATGCCGCGCAGCTCGTTGCGGTAGCGCTTCTCGTCTTCGCCGCCTTCACCCGTGTTCGACTTGCCGCCGATGCGGTTCATCGCGACGGCCAGCGTAGCGTGCGCTTCGGTCGAAATCGAGCCGAGCGACATCGCGCCAGTCGCAAAGCGCTTGACGATTTCCTTGGCCGGCTCGACGTCGTCGATCGAGATCGCGCGCGCCGGGTCGAGGCGGAATTCGAACAGACCACGGAACGTCATATGGCGCTTGGTCTGATCGTTGATCAGGTGCGCGTATTCCTTGTACGTCTGGTACGAGTTGCTGCGTGCCGAGTGCTGGAGCTTGGCGATCGCGTCCGGCGTCCACATGTGGTCTTCGCCGCGCACGCGGTACGCGTACTCGCCGCCCGCGTCGAGCATGTTGGCGAGAACCGGGTTGTCGCCGAATGCGTCGTGGTGCATGCGGATCGCTTCGTCCGCGACGTCGAACAGGCCGATGCCGCCGACCTTCGATGCCGTGCCCTTGAAGTACTTGGCGATGAGTTCGTCAGCGAGACCCACCGCTTCGAAAATCTGCGCGCCCGTGTACGACATGTACGTGGAGATGCCCATCTTCGACATCACCTTGAGCAGGCCCTTGCCCACTGCCTTGGTGAAGTTGTAGACGGCCTTCTCGCCCGACAGATCGCCCTTCAGGCCCTGCGCCATTTGCGCGAGCGTTTCCATCGCGAGGTACGGGTGCACGGCTTCCGCGCCGAAACCGGCGAGCAGCGCGAAGTGGTGCGTTTCACGCGCCGAACCCGTTTCCACGACGAGACCCGTGCTCGTGCGCAGACCGTGCTGCACGAGATGCGAGTGGATCGCCGAGGTGGCGAGCAGCGCCGGGATCGCGACGTTGTCGCGGTCCGCGCGGCGGTCCGACACGATCAGGATGTTGTAGCCCGACTTGACCGCATCGACGGCTTCCGCGCACAGCGACGCGAGACGCGCTTCGATGCCTTCCTTGCCCCAGGCCACCGGATAGCAGATGTTCAGCTCGTAGCTGCTGAACTTGCCGCCCGTGTACTGCTCGATCGCGCGGATCTTCGCGATGTCCTTGAAGTCGAGCACCGGCTGCGACACTTCGAGGCGCATCGGCGGGTTGATGTTGTTCGTGTCGAGCAGGTTCGGCTTCGGGCCGATGAACGAGACGAGCGACATCACCATGTTTTCACGGATCGGGTCGATCGGCGGGTTCGTGACCTGCGCGAACAGCTGCTTGAAGTAGTTGTAGAGCGTCTTGTTCTTGTTGGACATGACCGCCAGCGGCGAGTCGTTGCCCATCGAACCGACGGCCTCTTCACCCGACATCGCCATCGGCGCCATCAGGAACTTGAGGTCTTCCTGCGTATAGCCGAACGCCTGCTGACGGTCGAGCAGCGCGGCGGCTTCTGCGCGCGCGGTCGCGACGTCTTCCGCCTTCGGCTCGATCTCGTCGAGCTTGATGCGCACGGCGTCGATCCAGCTCTTGTACGGCTTGGCGTTGGCGAGGTTGTCCTTGAGTTCCTTGTCGTCGATGATGCGGCCGTGCTCCATGTCGATCAGGAACATCTTGCCCGGCTGGAGACGCCACTTCTTGACGATCTTCGACTCAGGGATAGGCAGCGTGCCGGCTTCCGACGCCATGATGACCAGATCGTCGTCCGTGACGATGTAGCGCGCCGGACGCAGACCGTTACGGTCGAGCGTAGCGCCAATCTGGCGGCCGTCGGTGAACGCGATCGCGGCGGGGCCGTCCCACGGCTCCATCATCGCAGCGTGGTATTCGTAGAACGCCTTGCGGTTCTCGTCCATCAGCGTGTGCTGTTCCCAGGCTTCCGGGATCATCATCATCATCGCGTGGACGAGCGGGTAGCCTGCCATCACCAGCAGTTCGAGACAGTTGTCGAACGAAGCGGTATCGGACTGGCCCGGGTAGATCAGCGGCCACAGCTTGGGCAGGTCGTCGCCGAGCACGTGCGAGGCGATCGCGCCGGTACGGGCGTTCAGCCAGTTCACGTTGCCCTTCACGGTGTTGATTTCACCGTTGTGGGCGATCATGCGGTACGGGTGAGCCAGTTCCCACGCCGGGAACGTGTTGGTCGAGAAGCGCTGGTGCACGAGCGCCAGAGCCGACACGACGCGCTCGTCTTGCAGGTCGCGGTAGTACACGCCGACCTGGCCCGCCAGCAGCAGACCCTTGTAGACGACCGTGCGCGCCGAGCACGACGGCACGAAGTATTCCTTGCCGTGCTTGAGCTTGAGCGCCTGGATGCGGTGGCTCGCGGTCTTGCGGATGATGTACAGCTTGCGCTCGAGCGCGTCCGTGACCATCACGTCCTTGCCGCGGCCAATGAAGATCTGGCGGATCAGCGGCTCGCTAGCCTTCACCGTGGGCGAGATCGGCATGGCGTGGTCGACCGGCACGTCGCGCCAGCCCAGCACGACCTGGCCTTCGGCGCGCACCGTGCGCTCGAGTTCCTGCTCGCATGCGAGACGCGACGCGTGTTCCTTCGGCAGGAAGATCATGCCGACGCCGTACTCGCCGAACGGCGGCAGCGTGACGCCCTGCTTGGCCATTTCTTCGCGATAGAACGCGTCCGGAATCTGGATCAGGATGCCCGCGCCGTCGCCCATCAGCGGATCGGCGCCCACGGCGCCCCGGTGGTCGAGGTTTTCGAGAATCTTCAGGCCTTGCTGAATGATTTCGTGGCTCTTCTTGCCCTTGATATGGGCGACGAAGCCGACGCCACAGGCGTCGTGTTCGTTTTGCGGGTCATAGAGACCTTGCGCTGCGGGCACCGCGGCGCGCTGCTGGTGATCAGTCATGGGGACACCGTCAGAGTGGGGGGCCGTTGCCGACCGTTGAATCCGTGTTCTTTGTTTCCCGCCGCTCGCGTGACCGCTGTACGGCGTTGCGCGGGGTGTTACGTGCTTCCCGCGTTATGCGCCCAGGAGAGCCGAAAGGCGAATATACGCGACGAATCAAGGGCATGCAAATAAAACGTGATGTTCGAACCCTAATTATCGTGTTGGTGCATTCGCACATTATTTTATTAGTGCCACATCATTTTCGGGCAAAAGAAAACGGCACCCGTAGATGCCGTTTATCTCGTAAACCCTTGACCCGAAAGACGATCAGTGCGTGCCGGTGCCGGGCTTGCGTTCATCGTGCCCCGAAGCCGGGCTGCCCTGGCCGCCGCCGCCGGAACCCTGTGAACCACCAGAATGGCCCGTTGTGGGATTCGGATTCACACCAGGTGTTGTAGCGGAACCACTCCCCTGATGGCTTTGATGACCGGCTCCATGGGTCGCGCCGGCGCCACCCGGATTGGCCGCAGGTTGAGACCCGGAATGGGGGGCGGATTGCCCCGTCCCGGAGCCGCCGACATGCCCGCCTGCCGGGTTCACCGCCGTGGCAGGCGTGGCAGCGGCGCTTGCGGTGGCCGCTGCACCGAGGGCGCCCGGAGCGGCCGCGGGCGTGCCCGGCGCCTCGCGCACCTTGCGCGGCCGCCCGCGCGGCAGCGGCGAGACGCGCCGGTTCGCGCTGCGCGACGCCCAGTCGCGATAGGTGTCGCTGCCGAGCACCCAGCCCTTGAGCGTGGCCTGCATGAGCTGCGTGGTTTCGCGCTCGTCGAGCGGCAGCTCGCACAGCTCCCGGTACGCGCGCTGACGCTCGAACGGCGTATTGCCGAGCGCCCAGTAGAGCGGGTGATCGGTGATGAGGCTGTCGACCGTGAGACCGATGTGATGGCGATAGCTCGACCATCGGTAGTCCTCGGGCGCCGTCACGAGGTGGCTGCGCACCGGCGCGAGCTCGACCACCCGGCTCGCGAGCAGGAAGAAGCGCTCACCCTCGATGACCGTTGCCCGGTAACGCCCCTCCCAGAGCGTGCCGCGCCGCGCATAGCGCCGGTTGAAATGCGCTACGTAGCGCCGGCCGACCGCCTGCATTGCCTTGGGAAGGCTGGATTCGTCGGAGGGCGTGACGAGCAGTTGCACCGCGCCGGGCATCAAAACCCACGCATGAACCGCCAGATGATGATCGCGCGCCGCGGCCTTCAGGCAGTCGATGAACAGTTCGTAGTCCTGGTCATCGACGAACGCGGGCTGCTGATCGAGTCCGCGCAGGATCACGTGCTGCGGCTGATCGGGAACATAAAGACGTGCAAGCCGTGCCATGCTCGATTTTCCTGGTTCCGTTGGTGAATACCCGCAGACCCGCCAGGCCGCTCCAGCGCTAGTTCTCGCCGGAATGCGGCTTAAGCGGAAAGCTCGCGGCGCTTAGTAAAAAAGCTCTAACGGTCGCGTATGGTTTGTTGCAAACGTTGTGTTCATAATGGGCGGGCCTTTCATGGAGGAGCATTAATATGAAATTAAAACAGGCGCTGGCAGGGGTAGCCGCGCTCGCCAGTTTCACGGCAGCACACGCACAGACAGCCAACACGTTCTACGTCACCACCGGCTGGTTCCGCTTCATGCCCCAGGACAGCAGCGACCCGCTCAAGATCATCAGTTCAGGTGGCACGCCGGTTAACATGGCCATTCCGAACACTGGCGCCAATATCAGTTCCGCAGACACCCTGGGGCTTTCCCTCGGCTACTACATCACCGACCACTTCGCTGCCGAAGCCGAACTGGGCATTCCGCCGAAGTTCGACCTTTCCGGCGGCGGCAGTTTCAGCACGTTCGGCAAGGTCGGCGAGGCGAAGCTCTGGAGCCCGGCCCTGTTGCTCAAGTACTACTTCAACAAGCCTGAAGCAAAATTCCGGCCCTACCTCGGCATCGGCTTCACCTACGCCTGGTTCACCGACGCGCACATCACGAACGCCGCCTTCGAACAAGGTGTACTTGGGGGTCCGACCAGTGTTTCGACGGATCGTTCCTGGGCCCCCGTGTTTAACCTGGGCTTCAACTACAACTTCACGAAGCACTGGTTCGCCGGCTTCTCGCTTTCGTACATCCCGATCAGCGTGATCGCCTCGTTCGACACCACGGTCAACAACCAGCTCAGCACGGTGCGTCGTTCGGAAGCCAAGATCCACCTGAACCCGCTCGTGACCTATCTGAAGGTCGGTTACAACTTCTAGGCCGCGCTGCGCGCCATTTCGCCCGCCCTTCGCCTCACCCCAGCGGTGTCCGGCGAAGAGCGGCGATCCCCCTCCCTGCCGTCCCCTCCAGTCTCACGCTTCACCAGATTTTCCCGACAATCGCATGGGCTTATCCTGATTCTATGCCTCTGCGAAAAAGCGTGCTGTCCCCGTAATCATTTGTTTTGTCACCGGACGGGGGAGCCCCATCCGGCGGGCGTTTGCGCCGTTCGCGCTGCGCGGTTTCAAAGCCCGGGCACTGGAATTGCGCAATACTCGCACTCCGGTCCTCGCCTTGACGCGCCCTTTTTCGCGCGCGCTGCGGCGAGCCTTTTACCTGTGCTTTTTCAACGACGGAGCCATACATGAGCGCCTTTCCGAACACGCGAGAAGCCCTCGGAGATTCCTGGACGCGCACGGGCCGCCGCGCGCGGCGCATTGCGCGTCGCGGCCGCAGCGCCGCCGCCGATATCGCCGACGAGTTGCGTGATCTGCTAGCCGAACTGGAAACCACGCTGGGCGAGGGAACCCAGGCCGATGCCACGGCATTGCGCGCCGACATCCGCAAACGCCTCGACGCCGCCCGTGAACGCCTCGAAGTGGCGCGGGCGAGCGCGCGCGAACACACCGACGCGGCCATCGCCGGCGCCGACGACTATGTGCATCGCAACCCGTGGCAAGCCGTGGCGATTGTCGGCGGCGTGGCGCTGGTAGCGGGCGCGCTGCTCGCGCGCTGCCGCTAGACGCAACCTCGCGGCGTCAGCCGCTCGCCGCGCTTCAGGCGTCGAGCGCGCGCGGCCCGATCAGGTCGATGCGGTCGGTGCAGACCGTATCGACGCCCCAACGCACGAGTTCGCGCGCCCGCTCGAGATCGTTGACCGTGTAAGCGAGCATGAAAAGCCCCGCGGCCTTGATACGCCCGACAAGCGCCTCGTCGAGGTGGCGATGGCTCGCGTGGAGCGAGACGCAGCCGAGCGCGGCGGTTTGCTCGCGCCAGTCGGTCGGCACACGCTCGAACAGCAGGCCGCGCGGCAGATCCGGCGCAGCGTCTCGCGCCGCTTCCAGCGCCGCGTAGGAGAAGGATGAGAGCAACGGCGACACGCCTTGCGCGCCTTCTGCTTCCCCTGACCACAGCCGCGCTGTTTCCGCGGCGACGATGCGCCCTGTCTCCACGTCACGGCCCGTACAGGGCTTGATCTCCACATTCGCCGCGAGGCCCAGTTCTCGGCAACTGGCTGCGACTTCGGCGAGCGTGGGCATGCGTTCGCCGGCGAAGCGCGCGTCCCGCCAGCTGCCGGCGTCGAGCGCGGCCAGCTCCGCGTAGCGCATGCATGCGGCCGCGCCGTGCCCGTTCGAGGTCCGGTCCACAGTGTCGTCGTGCAGCAGGAACGCGATGTTGTCGGTGGACAGCTTGGCGTCGAACTCGACCATCGTGTGGCCGTAGCTCGCGCCGATGCGCAAGGCGGCCAGCGTATTTTCGGGCGCGAGCGTGCCGCCCCCACGGTGCGCGGCGACGCGCGGATACGGCCAGGACTTCATCGGATGGACTCCCGGAATCGGCAGGGCGCGCGCCGCGCTCACGCGTCGTCGTCGACGACGAAGAGCCGGCGATACTCCTTCAGGGCATACCGGTCGGTCATGCCCGCGATGTAGTGCGAAATGAGGCGAGGCTGGAGCGCGGCGTCGGGCGTCTGGTACGCGGGCGGCAAGAGGCGCGGGTCTTCGCTGAACGCTTCGAACAAGCCCTTCACCACACGCCGCGCCTTGTTGGCCATGCGCATCACGCGATAGTGGCGGTACAGGTTGCGGTACAGAAAACGCTTGAGCGCGGCCGCCTGCGCCGCCACGCGCTCGCTGTGCGCGACGAGGGGCGGCGCCGCGCGCACATCGTCGAGCGACTGCGGCGCGCGCTCGGCGAGGTTGCGCCGCGTTTGCCCGATCAGGTCGACGATGAGCGTATTGATGATGCGCCGCACGGTCTCGTGGATCAGCCGGCGCCCCTCGATCTGCGGATACTCGGCCCGCGCGGCGTCGTAATGCATCTGCCAGAGCTCGACTTCGGCGAGCTGCTCGATGGTGAGGAGGCCTGAGCGCAGGCCGTCGTCGACGTCGTGGTTGTTGTAGGCGATCTCGTCGGCGATGTTGGCGATCTGCGCCTCGATCGAAGGCTGCCGGCCGAGCAGGAAGCGCTCGCCCAGATCGCCCAGACGCCGTGCGTGCTCGCGCGAGCAGTGCTTGAGGATGCCCTCGCGCGTCTCGAAACACAGGTTCAGGCCGTCGAACGCGCCGTAGTGCTCCTCGAGCTCGTCGACCACGGCGAGGCTTTGCAGGTTGTGCTCGAAGCCGCCGTGCTCGCGCATGCACTCGTTGAGCGCGTCCTGGCCCGCATGGCCGAACGGCGTATGACCGAGGTCGTGCGCGAGCGAGATCGCCTCGACGAGATCCTCGTTCACACGCAGATTGCGCGCGACCGAGCGCGCGATCTGCGCGACTTCGAGGCTGTGCGTGAGCCGCGTACGAAAGAGATCGCCCTCGTGGTTCACGAAGACCTGGGTCTTGTATTCGAGGCGGCGAAACGCGGTGGAGTGGACGATGCGGTCGCGGTCGCGCTGGAATTCGCTGCGCGCGGCCGGTGGCGGCTCCGGGTAGCGCCGCCCGCGCGAATGCGAAGCGTGTGCCGCATAAGGCGCGAGCCCCGCCTCGAAGGAGGCGAGGAGCGCCGCATTGGCGTCGGCTGCGGGCGCCGCGCCGCGTACTTCACGGCTGAGATCAATACGGGGATCACTACGGATATCGCTGCGGGTATCGCTCACCGTTCCTCCGCGAGGGGTTATGGCCGGCGGCGCGTCAGCCTTGCGTCGTGGCCGCGAGCGTGGCCTGCACGGCTTCGTCGGGCGCACGGCCGATGTGCGTCTCGCCGAAGCGCTTGAGCAGGATGAACTTGATCGCCCCGCCCTCGGCCTTCTTGTCGACCTGCATCAGCTCGACATAGCGATCCGCGCCGAGCGCGGGCGCTTGCACGGGCAGCCTGGCGGCCTGCACCAGGCGCACGAGCCGCGCGCGCGAAGCGTCGTCCAGCATGCCCACGCGCACCGAAAGATCGGCCGCCATCACCATGCCGCACCCCACGGCCTCGCCGTGCAGCCATTCGCCGTAGCCCAGCCCGGCCTCGATCGCGTGGCCGAACGTGTGGCCGAAGTTGAGAATGGCGCGCAGGCCGCCTTCGCGTTCGTCGGCGGCCACGACCGAAGCCTTGATCTCGCACGAGCGCTTGACCGCGTGCACGAGCGCTTCGGGTTCGCAGCGGTTGAGCGCTTCGACGTTGGCTTCGATCCAGTCGAAGAATTCGGCGTCGGCGATGGCGCCCGTCTTGATGACCTCGGCAATGCCCGCCGCGAGTTCGCGCTCCGGCAGCGTACGCAGCGCGCCGATGTCGGCGATCACGGCCTGCGGCTGGTAGAACGCGCCGATCATGTTCTTGCCGAGCGGATGATTGATGCCGGTCTTGCCGCCCACCGACGAATCGACCTGCGAAAGCAGCGTGGTCGGCACCTGGATGAACGGCACGCCGCGCATGTAGCAGGCGGCCGCGAAGCCGGTCATGTCGCCCGTCACGCCGCCGCCCAACGCGATGAGCGTAGTCTTGCGGTCGGCGCGCGCGGTGAGCAGCGCGTCGAAAATCTCGTTGAGCGTTTCCCAGTTCTTGTGCGCCTCGCCATCGGGCAGCACGACGGTGTTGACGTCCTTGCCGAGCGGCGCGAGCGCGGCGCGCAGCGCCTCGCCGTAGAGCGGATCGACGACGGTGTTCGTCACGATCGTCACCGACTTGCCGGCGATATGGGGCGCGAAGAGCGCCGTCTGGCCGATCAGGCCGGAGCCGATATGGATGGGGTAGGCTCGATCGCCCAGTTCGACGTTGACGGTAATCATGCTCTGAAGTGTGAGAGTTGCTGGTGCACTACCTGACGCTTCGACCGGGGCGTGGCTCGCACCCTGTTCGGACCCTACTCGCGCGCGATGGCCCGCGCGACCCCGGCCATGTCGAGCTGCATCAGCACCATGTTGACGAGCCCGTTGACCGAGGGCCGGCCCGTTTCGATCACGAAGTCGGCGACCTCGCGATAGAGCGGGTCGCGTGCTTCGTAGAGGGCTTCGAGCCTCCCCTTGGGGTCTTCGGTCTGCAAAAGCGGACGGTTCTTGTCGCGCCGCGTGCGCAGCCACAGGTCGTGCGGATGCGCGCGCAGATACACGACGAAGCCGCGCGCCTTGAGCGCCGCGCGGTTCTCGGGCCGCAGCACCGCGCCGCCGCCGGTGGCGAGGACGATGCCTTCGCGCCCCGTCAGCTCCTCGATCGCCTGGGCCTCGCGCTCGCGAAAGCCCGCTTCGCCTTCCAGTTCGAAGATCACCGGGATGCGCGCGCCGGTGCGCGCCTCGATCTCGTGATCGGAGTCGAAAAACGGACGCTCCAGCCGGCGCGCGACCGCCCGGCCCACGGTCGTCTTGCCGGCGCCCATGAGCCCTACGAAAAATACATTGGCGTTTGCGTCCCGCACTTGCAGCGATTCCTACGAAAGGTTGGTGTGGCAGCTTACTGGCAAAGCGGCGGCGTTGTCGAGCCTGCGGCCTGGGCGTTCCGGCCCCGGCGCGCCGCTTGCGGCCAACCAGGGTCAGTTCGACTCCACGACACGCGGCGTGATGAAAACCACCAGTTCGCTGCGTTGGTCCCGATGCGCGCGATGCGAAAAAAGCGCGCCCAAAAACGGTATTTTGCCCAGGAGCGGCACACGCGTCACATCATCCCGATCATCGCTTGCGTCGATCCCCCCAATCGACACCGTGCCGCCGTCCTCGATTTCCACGCGGGTCCGCACGTGCTTGGTGTTGATCGCGGGCCCGGCGGCGGTCTGTTCGCCCACGCTGTCCTTGGCCACGTCGAGGTCCAGAATGACACGGCCGTCGGGTGTGATCTGCGGCTCCACCTCCAGTTTCAGGCTGGCGCGCCGGAATTGCACGCCCGAAACGCCCTGCCCGACCTTGGCCTGATACGGCAGCTCCGTGCCCTGCTCCACGACCGCCTTCACGCGGTCGGCCGTGACGACGCGTGGACTCGACACCACCCGCCCGCGCCCCTCGGCCTCCAGCGCGCTCAACTGGATGTCGAGCAGGCGCGTGGCGCGCGCGGCCAGCAGCGTGAGGCCCAGGCCCGCAGCCTCGAAACCCGAAAGCGGTCCGGCCGCAAGGTCGTAGACGGTGCCGTCCGCGCCCGTGCCCAGGCCGCGCGCGGTGGAACCGTCCACCGCCACGGGCGTCACGCCAAGGCGCACGCCCAGCTCGCGCGAGAGTCCCTCGTCCCCCTCGACGATACGCGCCTCGATCAGCACCTGCCGCGCTGGCGCGTCCAGACGCCGCACGAGCTCGCCGATCTGGTCGAGCCGCGCTGGCAGATCGGTGACGAACAGCAGGTTCGTGCGCGTATCCGCCACGGCAGCGCCACGCTTCGAAAGCGCGCGCTGCGCACCCGAGCCGCTCAGGAGCCGGCGCAAGTCTTCGGCGCGTGCATAGTGCAGCTCGAACGCGCGGCTCGCGAGCGGCTCCAGCTCGGCGGCCCGCGCATGCGCCTCGAAGCGCTGGCGCTCGCGCGCCGCGAGCTCGGCGGCGGGCGCGACCCAGATCACGTCGCCAATGCGCGACATCGCCAGGCCGTTCGCCTCGAGCAGCAGGTCGAACGCGGTGCGCCACGGCACGCGATCGAGGCGCAACGTGACCTGGCCGCGCGCCCGTTCGCTCGCGACGATATTGAGCTTCGTGAACTGGGCGAATGCATGCAGTACGGCCGTGAGCTCCGCGCGCTGGAAGTTGAGCGTGATGGGCCGGTCGGGCGGCAAACCGTCGTCACCGGAGGCGGAGTCGCTGAGCCGCGCCGGTGCGCGTATGGGCACGGGCGGCCCTTCGAGTGGCGCGGCCACCGGTGGGGTGCTGCTGGGTTCTCGTGCGGGCGGCGCGGCGCCGGCAGCCTCGTCGGCATTGTCTGCCGGGGTATTTTCTGGAGCCGCGCCCTCGCCGCCGCCCGTAAAAGGATTGGCCACCCATTGCGACGACGACGCTTCCGCGCCCCCTGTGCCTACCGTGTCTTTCGGCAACGGCGGCGCTTCGTAATGCGCGAGCGCCCCTGACTGCCGCGCCCACGCAGGCTGCGGCAATGGCGTGGCGGCCGATACAGCGACACTCCACAGCGATGCGCAGAGCACGCAAACGCCCCAACGGACCGCGCTCATTTCGCCGCCTCGGTCCAGCCGAGCGCATGCGTCGCCCCGCCCGC
The DNA here is from genome assembly GCF_003268775.1 of Paraburkholderia unamae. Classification (GTDB taxonomy): domain Bacteria; phylum Pseudomonadota; class Gammaproteobacteria; order Burkholderiales; family Burkholderiaceae; genus Paraburkholderia; species Paraburkholderia unamae. The sequence goes on along the minus strand of NZ_QLSU01000021.1, from coordinate 55,748 downwards.
CAGCACGACAACACGCGCCGGCCCGACCTGCACGACGCGCCCGTCGCCAATCGCCTGCCCTGCCTGCGCCGTGACGACGCCTTCGGGCGTTTCCACGAGCGCGACAATGCGCTGCCGGTCCTGAAGGATGCCGGCGAGCCGCCAGCCGCTCTGAGCGCTTCCGGCCGCCGTGGCGCGAGCGAACGGGTCGGCAACCGCCCCGGCGCCTTCGGCGGACGCCAAGGCAAGCGGTGCGGCGGGCAGCGCGTCGTACACGCGCAATGTCGCCGATATCGAAAGGCCGGCGTTCGTGCGCCGGATCGCCAGTTCGGCTGGCACCGTCAAGGCAGGCTCGCTGACGAACGCTTCCAGTAGCGAACGCAATTGCGCAAAGCTGCCTTGCGCGACCAGCTTGATCGAACGGAACGCTTCGGCGTGAGCACCGCCGGCGGCACCTGGCTCCAGGGCGTGCAAGACGAGGCCCGCTTGTGCGGCAAGCTGCGAGATCCGGCGAATGTCGTCCGCAGAATTGCCGGCGTGCGGCACGTGCGCGGCCTCCCCGGCCGCTGCCTCGCGCAACGCGGGCAAGCGCGCCAACGCTCGCCTGGCGTCGTCGTAACGCATCTGGGCGTCCGCCAGCGCGGTGCGCCCCGCATGCACGCCCAGCGGATCCCCGACGATGCACGCGCAGCTCGCCACCGCTCCCGACAGGAATGCGATCGCCAACGCGACGGCAAGACGCCGGGGCGCGCTCCACGCATGAAGCGGCGGCCAGCCACGCCATGCAACGCTCGCTCGCGCCTGCACGGCGGCGCTCATTTCGCCTCCTTCGCTGCGGGACTTCGCTGCACGCCGGGCCTGTCGGCGCGCGGCACATCGCTCGCCCCTTGCCAGACGAGATGCGCTGCGACGCGAATCGGCTCCCCCTCCTGCGGGCGTGCACTTGAACTTGAACCTGCGCGTGCGCCGCCCGCCGGTGTTGCGCGCTTGAGCTCTCGCACGCTCACGGTCTCGACGCCGGGCAGCGCGCGCAACCGTCCAAGCCATGCTGCCGCAGCCGACTCGTCCGCCGCGCTCGCCAGCAGATCGGTTTCATCAGCGAACTGGGCAAGCTGCTCCAAACCTGTGCCCGGTGGAACGCCGCTCGCCAGCGCATCGGCGAGCGCGAAAAGGCGCGTTGCCGCCCGCGCATGCTGTCGCGCGAGTTGCTCGCCGGTACGCCGCGCCTCGGCCTCGCGCGCCAGCCGCTGCGCTTCGCCCAACGGAGCACGCCAGTGCGCAAGCGGTTGCTCCAATACGTCACGCCGCGCCTCGATCCCGCCGCGCTCCTCGAACTGCCAGAGCACAACCCCGAGCGCACACGCGCCGCCCGCGACCGCGGCGGCCAACCACTCGAACAACCGCCGCCGGCGCAGCCGACGGATCGCACGCTGCCGCCAAGGCAGCAGATTGAACCCGCCGAGCGCGCGTGGCGAGACAATGCGCACAGCACGCCCGCCCGACACCGCGCCCGTCATTCGCTCACCCCGCGCAGCGCGAGCCCGAACGCCACAGCGCACGCGGGATCATGCAGGAGGTGCGCATCGAGAGACCGTTCGATGTCGGCGAGCGGCGCGCACTCGAACGGCAGCACCGGCGCGCTCAGCGCGTCGCCGATGTCGGCCAGCGTGAAGTTCACGCCGCGCAGCATGGCAAGCTCGCCCGAAACCTGCACGCAGCCGGGCTGTTCGCCATCGACAAGATCGCGCAACGCCTCCACGAGGTCGGCATGCTCGAGCGCCGGAAAGTGCATCTGCCGAATAACCGAGTCGTCGACCAGATGCCAGCCGTGCACGCCTTCCTGTCCGATCCAGAGCGCCACCCAGGGTTCGTGCGGCGGCAGCTCGTAAGCCGCCGCATACCGCATGGCGCGCAACGCGGCGTGCGCTTCGTCGTCCATGGCGCATAGCGTGATGCCGGCCATGGCCGCACATTCGATGCGCGTTTCCAGGTGCTGCCGCGCCGTTGCCGCGATCGTGATCTGCGCTTCGCGCGCCTGCCGGGCGTCGAGGGCGGGCGTGGCCGGCAGCACGCTCCAGTCGACCGCGAGTTCGCCGCGCTCGACGCCGGCCACACGCTCGGCCTCCGCAAGCACGAGCGGCTCCAGGCCCGCATGAATGCCGGAGTCGTCTACCGGGCCGGATGGCGCGAAGCGCGCGAGCGGTACTGTCGCGACGAGCGTGGCGCTCGCGGGCAGCGCCATCGCGCAACGCAGCGACGCCGCCGCGCAAGCACGCGGCAACTCGCCAAACACACTGCGCAACGCACCGACAACGGCTGCGCGATCGACGATCTCGGCGCCCGCCAGCGCCTCGCGCGCGAGCGGCGCGCTCGCCAGCCATTCGAGCCGGGCCGGCCCCGCGCCGACGACGCGCTGGCTCAACACCACCAGCGTGAGGCCGCGCACGCCGAGATCCACGCCCGCGGCATAGCGGCGCGCGCCCAACAACACCGAACTCCCGAATCCCATTGCACTTCTCCCATACGCCCGCGCGCCGCGAACCATTCGCCGCGCGTCGATGGGGACATTGTGCGAACCCGCGCCTCGCCCGAATACTCGGCCATATGGCCAACGTTCGACCTGCGTGCTACCCACACGCGAGAGGCGCGTCTACAGTGCGGATATCGGGTTGCCCAATCGCATGGGTCCGCGTATGTAAGCATCTCGAAAGCCCCGCGGCGAGCGGCGGCTATAATCGCGGGACCGTTTTTCTGGTGTTCGTATGCAAGATCAGCTTCCTTCGTCCGTGCCGCCCTCCACGCCGCCCGAACCACCCAGGCGGCGCAAACGCCCATGGTGGGCTACGCTGCTGATCGCCTTTTTCGGCCTGATCTTCGCGGGCGTGGTGTGCGTGGCGCTGGTGCTCGGCTACGCGCTCGTCGTGGCCACCCCGAACCTGCCTTCGCTCGAGGCGCTCACCGACTACCGCCCGAAGGTGCCGCTGCGCATCTACACGCGCGACCACGTGCTGATCGGCGAATTCGGCGAGGAACGGCGCGACATCGTCCATTTCCAGGACGTGCCCGACAATCTCAAGAAGGCCATTCTCGCCATCGAGGACGCGCGCTTCTACGACCACGGCGGCGTCGACCTCGCGGGCATCGCGCGCGCGGGCGTGGTCGCGCTCACCAATGGCCACGCCACCCAGGGCGCGAGCACGATCACCATGCAGGTGGCGCGCAACTTCTTCCTTTCGAGCGAAAAGACCTACACGCGCAAGATTTACGAGATGCTGCTCGCCTACAAGATCGAGTCCAAGCTCTCGAAGGATCAGATTCTCGAGGTGTACATGAATCAGATCTATCTGGGTCAGCGCGCGTATGGCTTCGCGAGCGCCGCGCGCGTGTATTTCGGAAAGGATCTGAAAGATCTCACGCTCGCCGAATGCGCGATGCTCGCCGGGCTGCCCAAGGCGCCCTCGGCCTATAACCCGGTCGTCAATCCGAAGCGCGCGAAGGTGCGTCAGGAGTACATCCTCCAGCGCATGCTGGAACTGCACTACATCACGCAGGAGCAGTACGACACGGCCGCGGCGCAACCGCTCGTCGTCAAGGGCGCGGGCAAGGAGTTCAGCGTCCACGCCGAATACGTGGCGGAAATGGTGCGCCAGATGATGTACGCGCAGTACCACGAAGAGGCGTACACGCGCGGCCTGAACGTCGTCACGACCATCGACTCGGCCGATCAGGACGTCGCCTATCACGCGCTGCGCAAGGGGCTCATGGACTATGAGCGCCGCCACGGCTATCGCGGGCCGGAAGCGTTCATCGACCTGCCCTCCGACGCCGAGGACCGCGAGCAGGCCATCGACGACGCCCTCGTCGAGCACCCCGACAACGGCGAGCTGGTGGCGGCCGTCGTCACCGCCGCGAGCCCGAAGGAAGTGCAGGCCACCCTCATGGACGGCAACACTGCGATCATTACCGGCGACGGTCTGCGCTTCGCGCAGTTCGCGCTGAGCACGCGCGCGCAGCCGTCGCAGAGAATCCGGCCAGGCGCGATCATCCGCGTGGCGCGCAACAACGCAGGCGAATGGTCGATCACGCAGTTGCCGCAGATCGAAGGCGCGTTCATCTCGATCGTGCCGCAGGACGGCGCGATCCGCGCGCTCGTGGGCGGCTTCGACTTCAACAAGAACAAGTTCAACCACGTCACGCAGGCGTGGCGGCAGCCCGGTTCGAGCTTCAAGCCGTTCATCTATTCGGCGTCGCTCGACAAGGGCCTCGGGCCGGCCACCGTCATCAACGACGCGCCGCTCTTCTTCAGTGCTGCGGAAACCGGCGGCCAGGCGTGGGAGCCGAAGAACTACGGCGGCGGCTTCGACGGCCCCATGAGCATGCGCACGGCGCTCATGAAGTCGAAGAACCTCGTGTCGATCCGCATCCTCAACCATATCGGCACGAAGTACGCGCAGCAGTACATCACGCATTTCGGCTTCGACGCCGACCGCCACCCGGCCTACCTGCCAATGGCGCTCGGCGCGGGTCTCGTCACGCCGTTGCAGATGGCGGGCGCCTACTCGGTGTTCGCCAACGGCGGCTATCGCGTGAATCCGTATCTGATCGCCGAGGTCACGGACCAGCGCGGCATGGTGGTCGCCCAGGCGCAGCCGCTCGTGGCCGGGCAGAACGCACCGCGCGCCATCGACCCGCGCAACGCGTACATCATGAACAGCCTCTTGCAGAGCGTCGCCCAGCGCGGCACGGGCGCGAAGTCGAACGTCCTCAAGCGCACCGACCTGGGCGGCAAGACCGGCACGACCAACGACTCGCGCGACGCCTGGTTCGCCGGCTACCAGCACACGCTGGCCGCGATCGCGTGGATCGGCTACGACAACCCGCGCAGTCTGGGCGACAAGGAAACGGGCGGCGGCCTCGCGTTGCCGGTATGGATCGACTACATGCAGAAGGCGCTCAACGGCGTGCCCGAGTACAAGATGGCGATGCCCGACGGCATCGTCACGCTCGGCGACGAGCTTTACTACGCCGACGCCACGCCGGGTCGCGGCTTCGTCTCCACGGTGGGCATCAGCCAGGCGGCGCTGGAAGCCTCGGCGAGCGGGGCTTCGGGCGCGGGCGGGGGTGACAGCGCCGGCGCGGCGCCCACGCCCGAGCACGTGAATGCGAAGGAAAAGGAAGACATCATGAATCTGTTCCGGGGGCACTGAATCTCGCCGGAACCGGAACCATGAAAAACGGGCGCCAGCTTTGCAACTGGCGCCCGCTTTTTTTACGTGCTCACGCTTTTGGCTTCAGGGCGCGAACCGAACCGGCTCGCCCGCCTGCTCCGTCGCGTAGGCCGTGAGCGCCGAGAAGAACTCGGTGCCCGTGCGCGTATCGCGCCACTCGCCGTCGATGAAGCGATAGTGGAAACCGCCTGCCTTCGCCGCGATCCAGATCTCGCTCATCGGCGGTTGCAGATTCACGATGATCTTCGTGCGATTCTCGAATTCGAGCGTCAGAACGTTGCCGCTACGCTCAAGTTCGATGTCGGCCTCGGTCTCGTCCACGGCGCGCTCAACGGCCGCCAGCACGGCCTCCGCGCGGCTCAGGTAGTCACTGTCTGGCATGCTAAACTCCACCGGTTATTCATTCAGGGACAATTATGCGTGTCATTTCAGAGATGCGCGCAGCGGCATCCCGCGTATCGACCCGCGCGATTCTAGCGGCTTTTGCGATAAGCGCCGTTGCGCTCGCGGGTTGCGGCCAGCGCGGGCCGCTGTACATGCCCACCGTGCCGCCGCTTCCGCCCAAGCCCAGCTTCGAATCCGAGCCGCAGGACACCGGTGCGAACACGCCCGCGAATGCGCCTGACTCGGCATCGGCGGCGTCGGCTCCGCTCGGGACGATTCCCGACACCTCGGGCACGCCGCTCTCGTTGTCCCCGGACACCGAACTCAGCACCCCACCTTCGGCCACCGGCAGTCCGCAACCGGCTTCCGGCGCCGAGCCAACCCAATAAGATGCTCGCATGACCCAGTCCGCTTTTCACCGTGACAACGGCACGCTCTTCGTAGAAGGCGTGTCCGCCGCCGATCTCGCCGCGCAGTACGGCACGCCGCTTTACGTGTACTCGCGCGCGGCCCTCACCGCCGCATGGCACGCCTATGCCGACGCCTGCGCCGGCCGCCACGCCAAGGTGCACGTCGCGGTGAAAGCGAACAGCAACCTCGCGGTGCTCAATCTGTTCGCGCGCGAAGGCGCCGGCTTCGACATCGTTTCGGCGGGCGAGCTCGCGCGCGTGCTCGCGGCGGGCGGCAAGGCGCAGGACGTGGTGTTCTCGGGCGTCGGCAAGACCGCGGGTGAAATGCGCGAAGCGCTCGAAGCGGGCGTCAAGTGCTTCAACGTCGAATCGATTCCCGAACTCGACCGCCTGAACGACGTGGCGGGCCAGCTCGGCAAGAAGGCGCCGGTCTCGCTGCGCGTGAACCCGGACGTCGATCCGAAAACGCATCCGTACATTTCCACGGGCCTGAAGGCGAACAAGTTCGGCGTCGCGTTCGAAGAGGCGCGCGCCACTTATCGCGCGGCCGCGGCCATGCAGAATCTCGAAGTGGTCGGCATCGACTGCCACATCGGCTCGCAGATCACCGAAATCGCGCCGTACCTCGACGCCATCGACAAGCTGCTCGAACTCGTCGACCAGATTGAAGCCGACGGCGTGAGCATCCGCCACATCGACGTGGGCGGCGGCCTCGGCATTCGCTACGACGACGAAACGCCGCCCGATATCGGCGAGTTCGTGCGCACGGTGCTCGACCGCATCGAGGCATACGGCAAGCAGGTCGGCCGGGCGCGCGAGGTGTATTTCGAGCCGGGCCGCTCGCTCGTGGGCAACGCGGGCATCCTGCTCACCACTGTCGAATTCCTGAAGCCGGGCTCGGAGAAGAATTTCGCGATCGTCGATGCGGCGATGAACGACCTCGCCCGCCCCGCGATGTACGACGCGTATCACGCGATCGAGCCGGTCGTGGAGCGCAATGCGCAGGCCCACACCTACGACGTGGTCGGCCCGGTGTGCGAAAGCGGCGACTGGCTGGGCCGCTCGCGCGACCTGGCGATCGAGCCGGGCGACGTGCTCGCGATCCGCTCGGCGGGCGCTTATGGCTTCGTGATGAGCTCGAACTACAACACGCGTGCGCGCGCGGCCGAGGTGATGGTCGACGGCACGCGCGTGCATCTCGCGCGCGAGCGCGAAAACGTGGCGCAGTTGTTCGCTAGCGAGCGCGTGCTGCCGGACTAAGCGCTTGCGGTGCTCAGTCCATGTGAAAAAGCGACGCCCCGGCGTCGCTTTTTTGTTGTCTGCTCGCGCGAGAAACGCCTGAGAAGCGCCTGTATGGCGGCTACACGGCGCGAGCGCCCGCCCGCGCGGCGCGCCATCGCGCAAGCAGCCACACGCCCAGCCGCCAGCCGAGCAACACCAGCATGATCGCGCCGTAGAGCTTGGGCAGCGCGAGATCGTGCTTGCCCGCCTTCATCCACCAGAAGTGGAGGATCGCCAGCACGCCGATCGCGTAGACAACGCGATGCAGCGTCTGCCAGCGCCGCCCTAGCCGCCGCGCCATCGCACGCGTGGACGTCACCGCAAGCGGAATCAGCAGCACGAACGCCGCAAAGCCCACCGTTATAAACGGCCGCTTGCCCACGTCCTTGAGCATTGCGGCGACGTCGAACCACTTGTCGAACCAGATGTAAGTGGTGAAGTGCAGCGCCGCGTAAAAGAACGCGTACAGGCCCAGCATGCGGCGAAAGCGGATCAGCGCGTTCCAGCCGGTGAGTCGGCGCAGCGGCGTGACCGCGAGCGTGATGCAGAGGAACACGAGCGTCCAGAGGCCCGTGGAACGCGTGATGAACTCGATCGGATTCGCGCCCAGCCGATCGGTGAAGCCGAAGAACACGATGCGTGCGAGCGGATACCACGCGGCGACGAACACCGCCCCCTTCGCCCATGGCAGCCAGCGCGGGCCGGTGGCGCCCGCCGCGCGCGCGCCCGCTTTCGCAGCCTTCGCACGCGGCAAGGCCGCTGCCTGCGGTGTGGTTGTCGATTCCATCTCTCGCTCCATCGCGCGTGCGCCGCTCAAAAGTTCTTGCGCAGATCCATGCCCTGATACATCGACGCCACGAGATCGCCGTAGCCGTTGTACATGAGCGTCTTACGCTTGGGCTGGAAGAAACCGTCCTCGCCGATGCGCCGCTCCGTGGCCTGGCTCCAGCGCGGGTGATCGACATTCGGGTTCACGTTCGAATAAAAGCCGTATTCGCTCGGCGCGTACTTGTTCCAGCTCGTGGGCGGCTGGTTCGCGACGAAGCGGATCTTCACGATCGACTTCGCGCTCTTGAAGCCATACTTCCACGGCACGATCACACGCACAGGCGCGCCATTCTGGTTCGGCAGCACCTGGCCGTACAGGCCCACGGTGAGCAGCGTGAGCGGATTCATCGCTTCGTCCATGCGCAGGCCTTCCGAATACGGCCAGTCGAGAATCGGCTCGGCGAGGCCCGGCATCTGCGAAGGGTCGGCAAGCGTGACGAACTGCACGTAACGCGCATTGCCCGTAGGTTGCGCGCGGCGAATCAGTTCGGAAAGCGAAATACCGATCCACGGAACGACAATCGACCACCCCTCCACGCAGCGGTGCCGGTACACGCGCTCTTCGAGCGGCGCGAGCTTGAGGATCTCGTCGATGTCATAGACCTTCGGGTTCTTCACCTCACCTTCGACGCTCAGCTTCCACGGACGTGGGCGCAGCGTGTGCGCGTTCTGGGCCGGGTCGCCTTTATCGGTGCCGAACTCGTAGAAGTTGTTGTAGGTCGTGACGTCCTTGTAGGGCGTGACCTTGTCGAGCGCGACGAACTTCGTGTTCGTTTGCGCGGCGAGCTTCTGGGCCTTCGGGTCGCTGGGCGCGTATTCCGCGAGCGCCTGCGTCGCGCCGAATGGCCCCGCAATGCCGCCCAGCGCGAGCGCGCCCGCCGCCTGCAAAATGCGTCGGCGCTGCTCGAACACCTTTTGCGGCGTGATTTCGCTCGCGGGGATGTCGTCACCGTTGAGCAAGATCCTGCTGCTCCGCTTGATCCACATGTTGCTGCTCCTGCTTCCTGCGCGGCTTGGCGCCACCGGCGCGTTGATGGTGTCGCGATCCGTCCCTGCCGCGACTCGCGAGGGGGCGCGGGGTGGATCGACTGGATGACCTCAAGCGGGCAAACGCACGTGGCGCGCAAAGCTTCCAGGCTGACGAAAAAAAACCGTCGGAGCGCGAGGCATCCGACGGTTAGTTCGTCCTGCGAGCGGTTTCGGTTACAGCTTGCCGTAGCTGTGCAGGCCCGAGAGGAACATGTTCACGCCAAGGAACGCGAAGGTCGTGACGAGCAGGCCCGTGAGCGCCCACCAGGCCGCCACGCCGCCGCGCAGCCCCTTCATAAGCCGCATGTGCAGCCAGGCCGCGTAGTTGAGCCAGACGATCAGCGCCCAGGTTTCCTTCGGGTCCCAGCTCCAGTAGCCGCCCCAGGCCTGCGCGGCCCACAGCGCGCCAAGGATCGTGGCGATGGTGAAGAACGCGAAACCGACGGCGATCGACTTGTACATGACGTCGTCGAGCACGTCGAGCGAGGGCAGGCGGTCCGCCAGCACGCCGCGCTCCTTCATGATGTAGGCCACGCCCACCATGGCCGAGAGCGCGAAGCTGCCGTAGCCGATGAAGTTCGCCGGGACGTGAATCTTCATCCACCAGCTTTGCAGCGCGGGCACGAGCGGCTGGATCTGCTGCGCGTCGCGCGCGATCGAGTACCACATCAGGAAGCCCACGGCCGCGCTGATCACGAGCAGCACGAACGCGCCGAGCGCGCGCGTGTTGTAGTGCTTTTCGTAATACAGATAGAAGAGCGCCGTGATGAGGCTGAACAGCACGAACACTTCGTAGAGGTTCGAGATGGGAATATGGCCCACGTCCGCGCCGATCAGATACGACTCGTACCAGCGCACCATCAGGCCGACGAAGCCCATTAGCACCGCCGCCCACGTGAGCTTCGTGCCGATCGCGCCGCCGGTGGCCGAGCGCGAGAGCAGCCCGATCCAGTAGAACAGCGTGGCGAGCACGAAGAGCGCGCTCATCCACAGAATGGCCGACTGGCTGGAGAGGAAATACTTGAGGAAGAAGGCTTGATCGGCGCGCGCGAGGTCGCCCTGGTAGATCTGGATGGCCCCGATCGCGAGCACGGCGATGCCGGCCATGAGCAGCCGCGCCGGTTTCCAGCGCCAGCCCAGCACCACGAGCGCCGGTGTCGTGCCGCAGAGCACCAGCTTGTCGTAGTAGTTCATGTGCGCGTGGTAGCGCGAGAGCGCGAAACCCGCGCCCGCCACGAGCGCCAGCGCGAACAGCCAGTCGAGCGCGCTCAGGCGGCGCAGGAACGGGCGTTCGTCGAAGAAGTCGTCCGTGTGGAGGTCGTGAGCGCCCGCGGCGTCGCGCGCCGCGGAGCCGGCCAAAGCAGCGCGTTCGGCGCGGCGAGCCTTTGCGGAAGAGGAAACCTGAGTCAAGTCCATGGGCTTACCGGTGTCGATCGTGAATATCCTGGATCACGGCGCACGGTCCGTGCCGTTGCCGTTCGCGTCGCCAGTCTTCGGCGCCGCGCCCAGCGCGCGGCCGACCGCGTCGCGGGTACGGGCGAACTCCTTCTCGAAGTCGAGGGTACGGCGGGCGGTCGACATCGCCATGATGACGTCGACGCCGTGGCCCTCGCCATCCGGATCTTTCCGATCCTTCAGCCAGAACCACAACCGCCGCTCACGCACGTAGAACATCGAGAAGATGCCAAGCACGAGCAACAGGCTGCCAAGATACACGACTTTCTTGCCCGGCGCGCGCGTCAACTGAAATACCGAAGCTTGCACCTGCTTGAATGAATCGAGCTGTAGATAGACAGGCGATCCATACAGGAAGCTGTCGGATATGGCATTGATCGAGTCCTGCACGAAGCGCGCGGAATCGGCATCGGGCTTCAGGTCCGGCTCGCCGGCCTGCTCGCGGGCGAGCTGCCACAGGTCCCACGTCGCGCCTTCCAGCATGCGCAGCAGCAGGCCCGCAGCCTTTTCCTGCTGGTCCTTCGGCACCGATTTGTCGATGAAGGTCGCCACCGCCTGGAAGCCGCCTGCCGGCGTTGCCGCGCCCGTCTTCGGCGCGTCCGTGCCTGCGAAAAGGGTCAGCACGCGTTCCGCGCTCTCCTCCAGATGCTGTTGCAGTTCGCGGTTCGAATCGGGGACGGAGCGCGTCGCGAAGCGCTTCGCCGCCTGCACGCGCAACGCGGGATCTTCGAAGGCCGCGCGCAACATCATCCATTCTTTGGGCGTGCCGCCGCTGTCGGCGGGAATGCGAAGGTAGCGGAACGGATCGTCGGGATTCTCGCGCATGCCCGCGAGGAACATGCGATCGCCGCCGCCCACGTCCACGGGCAGCATGTAGTTGTTGTACTCGCGCGCCTGGCCGTCCTTGTCACGCACCTTGTACTGCACCGAGGGCCCGACGTTATGCAGGTCGAGCGGCTTCGAGCTCTTCGCGCCGGAACCGAGACGCTCGTCGAACGCTTCCTTGAGCGACTGGTGTGCCACGCCGCGCACGTCGTTCGCCCCGCTGCCGTTCGAGATGTTCTCGACGTTGATCGCGCGGAAGTCGGCGAATTCGATCGTCTGGCCGTCCATGCCCGGCAGGCTCTGGCCCGCGGGCGCCGCGAGCGGCGCCGAATTGCCGATCGTGCCGCCGAACGGGAAGCTCTTCATGCTTGCGCCCGCCATGGGCCATGCGGTCATCGACATCTGCGAGCCGCCGTCCTGGAAGCTCGACTGATAGATCGACACGCCGTCGTACTCGAACGGCTCGTTCACCTCGATGCGCGCCGGAACGCGCTGGCCCGTCTTGTGGTCGATCACGACGATGTCGCTCGCGAACAGCTTGGGCATGCCGGTCGAGTAGTAATCGACGATGAACTTGTTGAGCTGGATCGAGAACGGCAGGTCCTGGATCAGCGAGCCGTCGGGCTGGTTGAGGATGGCCGTGGACACATACTGGCCCTCCGGCACCCACGCGTAGCCGCGGAAGGTCGGGTTCGACTGCGAGAGCCGGTGCTCGGGCGGAATGTCGTTGATGACGGCATTGCTGCGAATGGGCGTCTTGTCGAAGAGCCACATCTGGAATTTGATCGGCAGATTGCTGTCGAGCAGGCCGCCGATGCAGATCACCACGATCGCGAGGTGCGCGAAGATGTAGCCGATCTTCGTGAGCGCGCCGCGCTTGGCGGCGATGAGCGTGGCGCCTTCGGTTTCGCGCGTGACGAAGCGGTAGCCCATGCGGCCCGCGAGCTTGCCGAGCGTGGCCGCGGTTTGCTCGCGCGTGCCGCCTTCCACCGCGAATTCGCCCTTGTGATGGAACGCGCGCAGGCTGCCTTCGCGGACCTTGTCCTTCCAGCTCTTCATGTCCGCGAGCATCTTCGGCGCGTTGCGGATCACGCACAGCGAGACCGACACCACGAGAAAGCCGAGGATCGTCATGAACCACCACGCACTGTAGACCGTGTAGAGGCTCAGCGAGCGGAAGATGTCGGCCCAGAACGGGCCGAACTGGTTGACGTAGTTCGGGTAAGGGTCGTCCTGCGTGAGCACCGTGCCGATGATGCTCGCAATGGCGAGCACGACGAGCAGCGCAATCGCGAAGCGCATCGAACTGATCAGCTCGACGGCGCCTTTCACCGCCTTCTGGCGAACATTCAACTGCAAACCCTGCGTGGTGACGCTCATTCAAACTCCGCTTTTCGCTTCTCGCTCGTGCGTCGGTTTCGCACGCGTGTCAGACGCTACAGCAAAAAAGGGTGCAGGCGCGCCGCTGGCGTGGCGACGTCCTCACCCTTTCTTGTTCTCCTGCCGGCCGCTTCGATCGACGCGCGGCAATCGCGCGGCAAACTCACAGTCAGTGCAAGCCCGCGGCGTAGTCGGCGACGGCTTTGATTTCGTCGTCCGAGAGCCGGTGCGCGACGGTGCGCATCGGGTCGTTGTTGTTGCGCGTGCCCTGCTGGAACGCGTTGAGCTGCGCGACGATGTACTCCGACCACTGGCCCGACAGGCGCGGGTACTGGATCGGAATGCCCTGCCCCGTGGGCCCGTGGCAGGCCGCGCACGCCGGCACGCCCTTGTCGGCGATGCCGCCGCGCCAGATGGCCTGACCTTGCGGCACGGTCTTCGCGTCGTGCGCGTAACCGGGCTTGGGTGTCTGGGAGGCGAACCAGGCTGCGACGTTGATCATATCCTGGTCTGACAGCGCTGCCGCAAAGCCCGCCATGATCGGGTTGGCGCGCGCGGCCGGCTTGCCGCCGGGCTGTGGCTTGAAGTCCTTGAGTTGCTTGACGAGATAGTCGGCGTGCTGGCCGGCGAGCTTCGGATAAGCGCCGCCGGCGCTGTTGCCGTCGGCCGCGTGACAGGCCGCGCAAACCTGCGCGGCGATCGCTTGCCCCCGGGCGAGATCGGGCTTGGCCGGCGTGCCCTGCTCCGCCGCTTTTGCTTGCCCCGCCATCATGACTAAACTTGCTGTAAGACCCGCCGCTATCGCACTCTCGAACACCTTCAAGGACTTGCCCAGTCGATTCATTCGCGCACCTTGTTTCGTCTTGTGGGAATCAGGTTCTGCAATGGACGACAGCGACCGATCTACCTCGAAAGGCCCGCGCTGGCCTCACTGGTATTCAGTAAACCATCGCATTGTACAATAGCGCGCAAGGCGTCACCGCGCCAGTCGGGCCTCGCCCCGATATCCCAGATTCCATCCCGGGCGCTTCCGGGCCCGGCGGGGCCACCCGCCGCGTTGTTTCATAATGTGGTCCTTTTCCGATGGCCTTCCTGCTGCATCAAGCCCGCTTCTTTACGACGGTCAACCACCTGCGCGATCTGCCCGCCACGGCGCGGCCCGAGGTCGCGTTCGCCGGCCGCTCGAACGCCGGCAAGTCCACCGCCATCAATCTGTTGTGCAACCAGAAGCGCCTCGCCTTCGCCTCGAAGACGCCTGGCCGCACCCAGCACATCAACTATTTCGGCGTCGGCCCCGCTGACGAACCGGCCGGCTATCTCGTCGACCTGCCGGGCTACGGCTACGCCGAAGTGCCGCTGGCCGCGAAGGCGCACTGGGAGCAACTGCTCTCGCTGTATCTGCAAACGCGCGCCCAGCTCGTGGGGCTCGTCCTGATGATGGACGCGCGTCGCCCGCTCACCGACCTCGACCGCCGCATGATCGAGTGGTTCGCGCCGACGGGCAAGCCGATCCACGCCCTCCTCACGAAATGCGACAAATTGACGCGTCAGGAAAGCGTGCTCGCGCTGCGTACGACGAACAAGGCGTTCGACGAATATCGTCAGCAAGGCTACGAAGGGAAATTGAGCGCCCAGCTTTTCTCCGCGCTCAAGCGCGTGGGGCTGGACGAGGCGCACGCGGTGATCGAAAGCTGGATCGTGCCGCAGGCATCCGAGGAAGAAACCGGCGCGGCAGCGAAGTAACGAAGTAACGCCGCTCGGGGCTGCGGCCCGCGCCAGCGGGCGTTTGGCGCGCTTTCGTCTGACCTTCCGGCAAGACGCGCAGCCTTGAGACCCGCTATGTGCGCTACCGCACACAACGCTCACCGGCTACGGCCGTCAATGCCCTTTGCGGGCCCGCTCGCGGCGCCAAAACCGCGATTTTCAGCCTCCCAGAAAAAAACCCGCCGTAAATGCCGGCGGGTTAAACAGCCTTATCGAAAAACGACAGGCACCCGCTCAGGGAGGAGAAGCGGGGAGCTCGGCGCCAGGCGCCTCGCTCGATCGGTATGATATACCATTGTCCCGAAAAGTTTCCCGCGCCCCGGGACCCATCCCGTTTCAAGATATCCGCCGACATGAGCTTCTACCCGCATCATCGTCCGCGCCGCATGCGACGTGACGATTTCTCGCGCCGTCTGATGCGCGAAAACCTCCTCACCACCAACGACCTGATCTACCCCGTGTTTGTCGTCGCGGGCAACAACGTGCGCGAAGCCGTGCCGTCGATGCCCGGCGTCGAGCGCGTGTCCATCGATCTGCTGATGGGGGTCGCCGAGCAGTGCGTCGAACTCGGCATTCCGGTGCTCTCGCTCTTCCCCGTGGTCGACCCGGCGCTCAAGACGCCCGATGGCGTCGAGGCGACGAACCCGGACGGCGTGATTCCGCGTGCCGTGCGCGAGTTGAAGAAACGTTTCCCCGATCTCGGCGTGCTCTGCGACGTTGCGCTCGACCCGTACACGAGCCACGGCCAGGACGGCGTGCTCGACGAAAACGGCTACGTCATCAACGACGAAACCATCGAGATCCTCGTCGCGCAGGCGCGCACGCAGGCCGAAGCGGGCGTCGATATCGTCGCGCCTTCGGACATGATGGACGGCCGCATCGGCGCGATCCGCGAGATGCTCGAAAGCGAGAACCATATTCATACGCGCATCATGGCGTACTCGGCCAAGTACGCTTCGGCGTTCTACGGTCCGTTCCGTGACGCCGTCGGTTCGGCGTCGAATCTGGGCAAGGGCAACAAGATGACCTACCAGATGGACCCGTCCAACTCCGATGAAGCGCTGCGCGAAGTGCGCCTCGACATCGAGGAAGGCGCGGACATGGTGATGGTCAAGCCCGGCATGCCGTATCTCGACATCGTGCGCCGCGTGAAGGACGAGTTCCGCTTCCCGACCTACGTGTACCAGGTGAGCGGCGAGTACGCCATGCTCAAGGCCGCCGCGCAAAACGGCTGGCTCGATCACGACAAGGTGATGATGGAGTCGCTCCTCGCGTTCAAGCGCGCGGGCGCCGACGGCATCCTCACGTATTTCGCGCTCGACGCCGCGCGTTTGCTGCGCGCGCAGAAGTAAGCGTCGCGTACCTCATATGCAAAAGGGCACGTCCACGGACGTGCCCTTTTGTTTTTGCGGCCGCGCTCAGGCTGACGGAGAAGCCTGTGGTTGCGCTGCGGGCGCCGTCACGCGATCGAGCCGCGCGAGGAAACGGTCGGCGTTTTCGTAGCCCACCACGCGCAGCACTTCGCGCCCTTGCGCATCGAAGAAGATGATGCCCGGCGGCCCGAACAGGCCAAAGCGCTTGAGCAGCGCCTGATCGTCGGGATTGTTGGCCGTCACGTCGGCGCGCAACAACCCGAGTTGCGCGAGGCGCGCCTGCACGCGTGGGTCGCTGAAGGTGAACTTCTCCATTTCCTTGCAGCTCACGCACCAGTCGGCGTAGAAGTCGAGCATCGACGGCTTGCCTGCCGACTTGAGCGCCGCGTCGAGTTGCGAAGGCGAACGCACGGGCGCAAACGCCAGCGCATCGGCTGCGTTCGCACCGGCGTTCTGGTTTCCGGTCGCGGCGGCGGAAGCGCCCACACCGC
Source organism: Paraburkholderia unamae (assembly GCF_003268775.1). Classification (GTDB taxonomy): domain Bacteria; phylum Pseudomonadota; class Gammaproteobacteria; order Burkholderiales; family Burkholderiaceae; genus Paraburkholderia; species Paraburkholderia unamae. The sequence goes on along the minus strand of NZ_QLSU01000021.1, from coordinate 39,321 downwards.
CCGCACCACCCTCGCGCGCGGCGAGCACCGCGAGCGGACGCAGCGGGTCGCTGGAGCCGGCGGCAAGCCCGACGATGAGCGTCGCCGCCCAGATGGCGAACGCCGCGCCCAGACCGCGCCCAAGACGGCGCCAGACGTTGGACGACCCCGCATTCGGCGTGAACAGGCCGAGCGCCGCCGCCGCGAGCAGCAGCCAGAGCGCGGCGAGCAGCATTTGCGCGGTCGCGCCGAGCACCGGCCAGACGATCCACAGCGCGGCGGCCAGCAGCACGACGCCGAAGAACACCTTCACGCCATCCATCCACGTGCCCGCGCGCGGCAGCAGCGCGCCAGCGCCAAGCCCGAGAATCATCAGCGGAACGCCAAGGCCCAGGCCCATCGCAAAGAGCGCTGCGCCGCCGAGCACGGCGTTGCCCGTGTGGGCGATGAACGCGAGCACCGCGAACAGCGGCGCGGTCATGCAGGCGCCCACCACGAGCGCGGAAAGCGCACCCATCAGGGCGACCGCCGCGAATTTTCCGCCCGAGCGGCCCTGCGTGGCGCGCGAGGCGCCGTCCTGCCAGCGCTGCGGCAGCGCGATGTCGTAGCCCGCGATCAGCATCACCGCAAAGGCCGTGAGCAGCACCGCAAACACGCCGAGCACCCACGGATTCTGCAACCACGCGCCCAGACTCTGGCCCACGAGGGCGGCAGCAATGCCGAGCGCGGTATAGACGAGCGCCATGCCGAGCACGTAGACGAACGAGAGCGCGAAGCCGCGGCTCCGCGTCACGCGCGCGCCCTCACCGACGATGATCGCCGAAAGGATCGGGATCATCGGATAGGAGCAGGGCAAGAGGCTCAGCACCATGCCCGCGACGAAGTACAGGCCGACCACCGCGAAGAAGCCGCCGCCTTGCAGCAGTGACTGGGCGTAGTCTGCGCTCGTGGCGCGCTCGTACCAAGGCTCGGCATCAGACGGGGCCGGTGCGGCGCTCGTCTGGGGCAAGGGCGCGGGCGTGGACGGCGCCCGAGCCGCGTCAGGCACGACGCTCTGGCCTGCCGTGGCGGCCTGCAAAGCCGCACCGCTCACGTGATAGACGTGCTCCGCCGGCGGATAGCAGATGCCCGCATCGGCGCAGCCTTGCGATGTCACGGCGAGATCGAACGGGCCGCCCGCCTTCTGCACCGGCACGCGAATCGTCAATTCGCCGCGATAGGTCTCCACGTTCTTCTGGAACGTCGGATCGAACTTCACGTGGCCAGGCGGGATCTGCGCATCGCCAAGTTGCGTCGTACCGTTGCGCGCGGCGAAGGCGAAGCGCTCGCGGTACATGTAGTAGCCGTCCGCGATCTTGAAATGCACGTCGACCATGCCTGGCTCCTCGCTCGCGCTGAACGTGAAGGCTTGATCGGGGGGCAGGAAGTCATCGTCGGCGGCACGCGCCAGCGACGCGCCGAACAGCAGCGGCAGCAGACAGCAGACTAGTGCGAAGAAGCTGAAGAGCGAAGGCGCGACGCGCGAGCGCCGATTGATGCGGTTAGACATGTAGGGGACGCTGAGTCTCGGCATTGACCCACTGCCCATAGGCGTTCGACGCCGTGGCCTGCCACGAGAGAATCTCGGGCGTCTCGTAGGGATGCTGGGTCTGGATGAACTGTTCGAGCTCGGCCGCGCGGGCGAGGCTCGTCTTGAAAAGCAGCTGGATCTCTTCGCCCGACTCGATCTTCCCCTGCCAGTGATATTCCGAATGCACGACGCCAAGACGCGTCACGCAGGCGGCGAGGCGCTGCGCAAGCGAGCCGGAGGCAAGCTTTTCGGCCGTGCCATCGTCGGGCACCGTGGTCAGCATCAGGGTCACATTGAGGGTCACGACGAACTCCGGCGTGGCGCCCGCGCGCGGCAGCGAACGCGGGCTTCGGGGCAGAACGTAATCGTACCATCGGCGCCGATTGCCTTCTCTCGTGCGCCATGTGGCAAAAGGGACCTGCGACCGGTAAACACGACTCGGCGCGTTTTAATCCGCGCCCAAAAACAAAAAAGCCAGGCTAGGCCTGGCTTTTTCGCGCGCCGCTCGATCGTGAGATCAAGCGACTGAAAGCTTATTCCGCTTCCTGGATGTTCTCTTCCGTGACTTCCGGACGGTCGAGCAGTTCGACCAGTGCCATCGGCGCGTTGTCGCCAACACGGAAACCGAACTTCAGGATACGCAGGTAGCCGCCCGGACGGTTCGCGAAACGCGGACCGAGCACGTCGAACAGCTTCGTGACCGAGTCACGATCGCGCAGGCGGTTGAACGCCAGACGACGGTTTGCCAGCGACGGCTTCTTGCCCAGCGTGATGAGGGGCTCGACAACCTTACGGAGTTCCTTCGCCTTCGGCAGCGTCGTCTTGATGACTTCGTGCTCGATGAGCGAGTTGGACATGTTACGGAGCATTGCCAGACGGTGGCTGCTCGTGCGGTTCAGTTTCCGCAGACCATGACGGTGACGCATTTCAATTTCCTTGAAACAAAGTTTTGGTCCAGCTCTTCTATCGCCTTTCCATGAAGGCACGGGCCGGTACGTGAAAAAGGCAAGACGCGGATTCTAAAGGAAAATCCGCGTCTGTGCCACATACATTACTTGTCGAGACCAGCCGGCGGCCAGTTTTCGAGCTTCATGCCGAGCGTGAGACCGCGCGAAGCGAGCACTTCCTTGATCTCGTTGAGCGACTTGCGACCCAGGTTCGGGGTCTTGAGCAGCTCGTTCTCGGTGCGCTGGATCAGATCGCCGATGTAGTAGATGTTCTCGGCCTTCAGGCAGTTCGCCGAGCGAACCGTGAGTTCGAGATCGTCCACCGGGCGCAGCAGGATCGGATCGATCTGCGGTGCGCGCGAAGGCGCTTCCGCGGCCGTTTCCGTGCCTTCCAGAGCAGCGAACACCGACAGCTGATCCACGAGGATGCGCGCCGACTGGCGGATCGCTTCCTCAGGCGAGATCACGCCGTTGGTTTCGATGTTCATCACGAGCTTGTCGAGGTCGGTACGCTGTTCGACACGCGCGCTTTCCACGGCGTAGCTCACGCGGCGAACCGGCGAGAACGACGCGTCCAGCACGATGCGGCCGATGATCTTGGCCGACTCGTCGCCATAACGGCGCACGTTGCCCGGCACATAGCCGCGGCCCTTTTCGATCTTGATCTGAACGTCGAGCTTGCCGCCCTTCGTCAGATGCGCAACCACGTGTTCCGGATTGATGACTTCGCAGTCGTGCGAGAGTTCGATGTCACCAGCGGTGACAACGCCTTCGCCTTCCTTGCGCAGCGTAACCGTCACTTCGTCACGGTTATGCAACTTGAACACCACACCCTTCAGGTTCAGCAGCAGGTTGACCACATCCTCTTGCACACCATCGAGCGTCGAGTATTCGTGCACGACGCCTGCGATCGTCACTTCGGTCGGCGCATAGCCCACCATCGACGACAGCAGCACGCGCCGGAGCGCGTTACCCAAGGTATGGCCATAACCGCGTTCGAACGGCTCCATGACCACTTTCGCGTGGTTGTCGCCGAGCGATTCCACAGCGATGATCTTGGGTTTCAACAAACTGGTTTGCATAGGTTTTCCTTTTCAATACCCTCGGCTCGTTACACCGATAAGGCTGAGATGGCCACAACCTGAAATTAAACAGCCGAGGCCACCTCCTGCGCGAAGCACAGAGGTCACCCCGGCCGTTAATCCGATTACCGCGAATACAATTCGACGATCAGGCTTTCGTTGATGTCGCCAGCGATGTCGCTGCGCTCAGGCATGCCCTTGTACGTGCCTTCGAACTTCTTCGCGTCGACCGAAACCCAACCTGCGATGCCGCCTTGCTCTGCCAGCGACAGGGCTTCGACGATACGCGCCTGCTTCTTCGCCTTTTCGCGGATCGCGACGACGTCGCCAGCCTTCACTTGCATCGACGGGATGTTCGCGACGACGCCGTTCAGCGTGAGAGCCTTGTGGCTCACGAGCTGACGCGCTTCAGCGCGGGTCGATGCGAAGCCCATGCGGTACACGACGTTGTCGAGACGCGACTCGAGCAGCTTCAGCAGGTTTTCGCCGGTGTTGCCCTTGATACGGTCCGCTTCCGCGAAGTAGCGGCGGAACTGACGCTCGAGCACGCCGTAGATACGCTTCACTTTTTGCTTTTCGCGAAGCTGCGTGCCGTAGTCGGACGTACGGGCACCCGAGGTGCGGCCATGCTGACCCGGCTTGCTGTCGAGCTTGCACTTGTCAGCGAGCGAGCGGCGTGCGCTCTTCAGGAAGAGGTCGGTGCCTTCACGGCGGGACAGCTTGGCCTTCGGGCCGATATAACGTGCCACGTTGCTTTCCTTCGATAATTGATCACGCGAAGTCTAAAACGGGAAGACCCGCGACTCGCGCTAGTTCGGCCCTTTGGACCGAACGGTGGGCTTAGTCAATTCAATAGCGCCGAGAGCCTGGGACGCCGTTTCCGGCGGCTCAGGCGATCGGCAAAAGCGACGCCTTAGATGCGACGGCGCTTCGGCGGACGGCAGCCGTTGTGCGGGACCGGCGTCACGTCGGAGATCGCGGTGATCTTGATGCCAAGACCATGCAGCGCGCGCACCGCCGATTCGCGGCCAGGACCGGGGCCCTTGATCCGCACTTCGAGGTTCTTCACGCCGTATTCCATCGCCACGCGGCCAGCCGATTCGGCTGCGACCTGAGCTGCGAAGGGGGTCGACTTGCGCGAACCCTTGAAGCCCTGACCGCCCGAGGTTGCCCAGGCAAGCGCGTTGCCTTGACGGTCGGTGATCGTGATGATGGTGTTGTTGAACGACGCGTGAACGTGAACCACGCCCTCGGCGACGTTCTTCTTAACCTTCTTGCGAACGCGTTGCGCCGCGGAGTTGTTCGAAGCCTTAGCCATTACGTTTTCCTGTAACTGTCAGATCCGCTTACTTCTTCAGCGACTGTGCTGCGCGGCGCGGACCCTTGCGCGTACGTGCGTTGGTACGCGTACGCTGGCCACGCAGGGGCAGGCCCTTGCGATGGCGCACGCCGCGGTAGCAGCCGAGGTCCATCAGGCGCTTGATGTTCATCGTCGTTTCACGGCGGAGATCGCCTTCGACGACAAACTTGCCCACTTCCTCACGCAGCTTTTCCAGATCCGCGTCGTCCAGGTCCTTGACCTTCTTGTTGAACGGCACACCCGCGGCCACGCAGATGTTGCGCGAACGCGTGCGGCCAACACCGAAAATTGCCGTCAGGCCGATTTCAGTGTGCTGGTGGTTCGGGATGTTAACCCCTGCAATACGAGCCATTGTTTTTCCTCAAACAAAAAGCGCAAGCGCGCTAATCAGCCTTGGCGCTGCTTGTGGCGCGGGTCCGAGCTGCAGATCACGCGAACGACGCCGTTACGCTTGATGATTTTGCAGTTGCGGCAAATGCGCTTTACCGATGCCATCACTTTCATGATATTACCCTTTTTCCTAAATCACTTCGCCCGGAACACGATCCGCGCACGCGACAGATCGTAAGGCGTCAACTCAACCGTCACCTTGTCGCCCGGGAGGATACGGATGTAGTGCATCCGCATCTTTCCGGAAATATGCCCTAGAACGACATGGCCATTTTCCAGCTTCACCCGGAAGGTTGCGTTGGGGAGGTTTTCGATCACCTCGCCTTGCATCTGGATTACATCGTCTTTGGCCATAGGTCCTTTCAACGCATCGGGACGCCGCCGCCCTTGAAGTTGGCCTTCTTGAGCAGCGATTCATATTGTTGCGACATCACGTACGACTGTACCTGCGCCATGAAGTCCATTGTGACGACGACAATGATCAGCAACGACGTTCCGCCAAAATAAAACGGCACGTTCCAGCGCAGTACCAGAAACTCCGGCAGCAGGCAAACGAACACGATATAGATCGCACCGGCCAGCGTCAGACGCGTGAGGATGCGGTCGATATAACGTGCCGTCTGATCGCCCGGGCGGATGCCAGGAACGAACGCGCCACTTTTCTTCAGGTTGTCGGCCGTTTCCCTGCTGTTGAACACCAGTGCGGTGTAGAAGAAGCAGAAAAAGACGATCGCCAACGCGTACAGCAACACGTACACAGGCTGGCCAGGCTTGAGAGCTTCGGCCACGTTGTGCAGCGTGTCCGCGAACCAGCCGGAACGCGAACCCGAACTGAACCAGTTCAGAACTGTCGCCGGGAACAGGATGATCGACGACGCGAAGATCGGCGGAATCACACCCGACATGTTCAGCTTGAGCGGCAGGTGAGACGACTGCCCGCCGTAAATCTTGTTACCAACCTGACGCTTCGCATAGTTCACGAGGATCTTGCGCTGGCCGCGTTCAATGAACACTACCAGATACGTCACGGCCGCAATCAGCAACACGATGATGATCGCCGAGACGGGGCCCATCGAGCCAGTGCGAACCAGTTCGAACAGACCGCCGATCGCATTGGGGAAACCCGCCGCGATCCCGCCGAAGATGATGATCGAAATGCCGTTGCCAAGCCCGCGTTCCGTGATCTGCTCACCAAGCCACATCAGGAACATCGTGCCGGTCACGAGCGTCACGACCGTCGTCAAGCGGAACACCATGCCCGGATCGATCACGAGGCCGGGCTGGTTCTCCAGCGCGACCGCGATGCCGAACGCCTGAAACGTCGCCAGCACCACCGTGAAGATCCGCGTGTACTGCGTGATCTTGCGTTGTCCAGCCTGCCCTTCCTTCTTCAGCGCCTCGAGCTGCGGCGAAACAATCGCCATCAGCTGCAAGATGATCGACGCCGAGATATACGGCATCACACCCAGCGCGAAGATCGTGAACCGCGACAGTGCGCCACCCGAGAACATGTTGAACATGCCAAGGATGCCGCCCGACTGGCTCTGAAAGAGCTTCGCCAGTTGGTCCGGATCGATACCCGGAACCGGAATGTGCGCGCCGATGCGATAAACGACCAGCGCCAGCAGCAGGAACACTGCACGCCGACGCAGGTCGCCGAACTTCGGTGCGCTGCGACCGGTTTTTGCGAGACTCGGGCTGTTAGCCAAGTAGCTTCTCCGATGCAGATGCTAGTGACGGCGGGCAAGCCCGCACGCACCACTCACAATCACTCGGCAAAAGAACCGCCTGCTGCTTCAATCGCAGCACGCGCATTCTTCGTCGCACCCAGGCCCTTCACGACGACCTTGCGCTTGATCTCGCCGGTGGCGATGATCTTCGCGCTGCGGGTCAGTTCGCCCACGAGGCCTGCCTGCTTGAGAGCCAGCAGATCGATTTCGTCGACCGGCAGCTTCTCGAGGTCGGCGAGGCGCACTTCACCAACGAATTCCTTCGTCAGCGAGGTGAAGCCGCGCTTCGGCAGACGACGTTGCAGCGGCATTTGACCGCCTTCGAAGCCAACCTTGTGGAAGCCGCCCGAACGCGATTTCTGACCCTTGTGACCACGGCCGGCAGTCTTGCCGAGGCCGGAGCCGATGCCGCGACCGACGCGACGCTTAGCGTGCTTCGCGCCTTCTGCCGGCTTCAGGTTATTCAATTCCATTTCAAACTCCTGGAGTCTTTTGGTCCGCGTGCGCGTTAACCGATGACCTTGACGAGGTACGAGACCTTGTTGATCATGCCGCGCACAGCCGGCGTGTCCTGCAACTCGGAAACCGAGTTCAGGCGGCGCAGGCCGAGACCGCGCACGGTGGCACGGTGCGTTTCGCGGGTCCCAATCAGGCTCTTGACGAGCTGAACCTTGACAGTTTTTTCAGACATGGTGCCCACCCTTAGCCCAGAATGTCTTCGACGGACTTGCCGCGCTTCGCCGCGATGTCAGCCGGGGTCGACTGCTTGCGCAGACCGTCCAGCGTGGCGCGAACGAGGTTGTACGGGTTCGTCGAACCGTGGCTCTTGGCCACGACGTTCTGCACGCCCATCACGTCGAACACTGCGCGCATCGGGCCGCCGGCGATCACGCCCGTACCTGCCTTCGCCGGAGCGAGGAGGACGACCGATGCGCCATGCTTGCCGTGCACTTCGTGTTGCAGGGTGCCGTTCTTCAGGGGCACCTTGAACATGTTGCGGCGAGCTTGTTCCATCGCCTTCTGGACAGCAACCGGCACTTCCTTCGACTTGCCCTTGCCCATACCGACGCGGCCATCACCATCGCCAACCACGGTCAGTGCGGCGAAGCCGAGAATACGGCCGCCCTTCACAACCTTGGTCACGCGATTGACCGAAATCATTTTTTCGCGAAGGCCGTCGTCGCGTTCGTCAGCCTGAACTTTCGCTTGCATCTTTGCCATGACGAATTCCTTCCTTAGAACTTGAGCCCGGCTTCGCGCGCTGCATCAGCCAGCGCCTTGACGCGGCCGTGGTAGCGGAAACCCGAGCGGTCAAAGGCGACGGATTCGATGCCGGCGGCCTTAGCCTTTTCTGCAATACGCTTGCCGATCAGCGAGGCAGCGGCGACGTTGCCGCCCTTGCCCGACTGGTCAGCCAGTTGCGCACGCACTTCAGCTTCAAGCGTCGACGCGCTGGCCAGCACCTTGGTGCCGCAGGGCGAAAACACTTGCGCGTAGATGTGCGTGTTCGTGCGATGCACGGCCAGACGCGCGACCTGAAGCTCAGCGATCTTGAGACGCGTCTGACGAGCGCGGCGCAGGCGAGATTGAACCTTATCCATGATTGCGCACCCTTACTTCTTCTTCGTTTCTTTGAGGATCACGACCTCGTCGGAATAACGCACGCCCTTGCCCTTGTACGGCTCAGGCGGACGATAGCCGCGCACTTCTGCTGCGGTCTGTCCGACTTTCTGCTTGTCGATCCCCTTGATCACGATTTCCGTTTGCGACGGGGTTTCGGCCTTGATGCCTTCGGGCATCTGGTGCACCACGGGGTGCGAGAAACCCAGCGACAGATTCAGCTTGTCGCCTTGCGCCTGAGCACGGTAACCAACGCCAACCAGCGTCAGCTTGCGCTCAAAACCCTTCGTCACGCCTTGCACCATGTTCGCGACGATCGCGCGCATCGTGCCCGACATCGCATTGGCTTCGCGGCTGTCGTCGGTCGGCTCAAACTTGAGCGTGCCGTTGTCGTTCACCACCTTGACGAGGCGGTTCGCAGCTTGCGAAATCGTACCCAGCGCGCCCTTGACGGTAATCTTCTCGTCGCTGAGCGTCGCTTCTGCGCCTTGCAGCGCGACCGGGCTCTTACCTACTCGAGACATGTTTCTTCTCCTTAGGTCTTAAGCGACGTAGCAGATAACTTCGCCGCCGACGCCAGTAGCGCGCGCCTTGCGGTCCGTCATCACACCCTTCGGCGTCGAGACGATCGCAACGCCCAGGCCATTCATGACCTGCGGGATGTCGTTACGGCCGCGGTACACGCGCAGACCCGGCTTCGAGACGCGTTCGATGCGCTCGATAACGGGACGGCCAGCGTAGTACTTCAACGCGATGTTCAATTCCGACTTCGCACCTTCGGTTTTCACCGCGAAGTCGTCGATATAACCTTCGTCCTTCAGAACCTGCGCAATCGCAATCTTCACTTTCGACGAGGGCATAGCAACCGAAACTTTCTCGACCATCTGCGCATTGCGGATGCGAGTCAGCATATCGGCGATAGGATCACTCATGCTCATTTATGTTTCTCCTATTACCAGCTCGCCTTGGTGATGCCAGGGATCTCACCACGGAACGCGATTTCACGAATCTTGTTACGTGCGAGACCGAATTTGCGGAACGTGCCACGCGGACGACCCGTGATCGCGCAGCGGTTACGCTTGCGGGTCGGGTTCGAGTTGCGGGGCAGTTGTTGCAGTTCGAGGCGAGCTGCGTAACGCTCTTCTTCAGACTTGCTTTGGTCGTCGATGATCGCCTTCAGCTCTGCACGCTTCGGTGCAAATTTCGCTGCCAGACGAGCGCGCTTCTTTTCACGTTCGATCAGTGCCAGTTTAGCCACGGTAACCTCAGTTTCTGAACGGGAACTTGAAGCTGGCGAGCAGTGCCTTCGCTTCTTCGTCGGTCTTCGCAGTCGTCGTGATGCTGATGTTCAGCCCACGCAGCGCGTCGATCTTGTCGTAGTCGATTTCGGGGAAAATGATCTGCTCTTTCACACCGATGTTGTAGTTACCACGGCCGTCGAACGCCTTGCCCGACACGCCACGGAAGTCGCGCACGCGGGGGAGCGCAACCGTCACGAAACGGTCCAGGAATTCGTACATGGCATTGCCACGCAGGGTAACCATCGTACCGATCGGGTAGCTTTCGCGGATCTTGAAACCAGCGATTGCCTTACGCGACTTGGTGATGACGGGCTTTTGGCCGGCGATCTTCGTGAGGTCGCCAACGGCGTGCTCGAGGACCTTCTTGTCAGCGACGGCTTCACCGACACCCATGTTCAGGGTGATCTTGGTGAGGCGCGGCACTTCCATGACCGACTTGTAACCGAACTTCTCGATCAGGCCAGGAACGACCTTCTCTTTGTAAAATTCTTGCAAACGTGCCATTTTTTACTCCGCAGCGTCAGGCGCTCAGAACAGCACCGGTCGTCTTCAGGAAACGAACTTTCTTGTCCCCTTCGACCTTGATGCCCACGCGCGACGGCTTACCGTTCGCGTCGACCAGTGCGACGTTCGAGATAGCCAGCGGCATTGCCTTGGCTTCCACGCCACCCGTCGTACCCTTCATCGGGTTCGGCTTCACATGTTTTTTGACAATGTTGATGCCTTCGACAGTAACGCGCTCTTCGCCAATCGCCACTACGACGCCGCGCTTGCCCTTGTCTTTGCCAGTGACGACGATGACTTCGTCACCCTTGCGAATCTTGTTCATCGCGACTCCTTACAGCACTTCCGGCGCCAGCGAAACGATCTTCATGAATCGTTCGCTACGCAGCTCACGCGTAACCGGCCCGAAAATACGGGTGCCGATCGGCTCAAGCTTGGTGTTCAAAAGCACGGCGGCGTTGCCATCGAACTTGATCAGCGAGCCGTCTTGACGGCGCACGCCCTTCGCGGTGCGAACCACAACGGCGTTGTAGATTTCGCCCTTTTTCACGCGCCCACGCGGCGTTGCTTCCTTGACGGTCACCTTGATGATGTCGCCAATGCTGGCATAACGACGCTTCGAGCCGCCGAGCACCTTGATGCACATGACTTCACGCGCACCCGTGTTGTCGGCTACTTCAAGCCGAGTTTCGGTCTGGATCATGGTTTATCTTTCCCAACTTAATCCGGTTGCGCCACCATGGCACATCCAGTCAGTCTTGGTCCCGTCAGCCGCGCCGCCACTAGAACGACCGCTCAGCTGCTTGGGTTAGAACAGCAGCGACGGCAAACGAAACCGGCCATCGCATTCCGGTGAATCTTGCAGATCCGGACTGGCGCCCGAACCACCTCCCTCACTACTTCTGCCCGTTGCTTTGCCAACAACGTGCTCATAAAGAGGGAAGACCAAGACTATAACTCGATAATCTTGGTCTAGCAAGCGAAATCTTTAGCGATTTCAACAACTTCTGCATCCCGGAGAATGGCTCCCCGGGATGTTGCTGCTTTACAACTGCGCTTTTAGATCACGCGTGCTGCTTCGATCAGCTTCGACACGGTCCAGGCCTTCGTCTTCGAGAGAGGACGGGTCTCCTGGATTTCAACGAGGTCACCCTCGTTGTACGTGTTCGCTTCGTCGTGAGCGTGGTACTTCTTCGACTGCACAACGTACTTGCCGTAGATCGGGTGCTTGACGCGGCGCTCGACCAGAACGGTGACCGTCTTGTCCATCTTGTTGCTGACGACCTTGCCGACCAGCGTCCGCTTAAGCGAGGTTTTCACGCTTTCGTTCATTTCTGGTTCGCCTTCTCAGTCAGGACGGTCCGCACACGTGCGATGTCGCGACGAACCTTCTTCAGCTGGCTCGTGTTCGTGAGCTGCTGGGTCGCGAGTTGCATGCGCAGGCCGAATTGCGCCTTAAGCAGGTCCGACAGCTCCTTGTTGAGCGCGGCCTGGTCTTTCTGGTGAAGTTCGGATGCCTTCATCATTCACTCCTTAGGCGCCGAGCTGGCGAACCATGAAGACCGTCTTCAGCGGCAGCTTGGCTGCGGCCAGACGGAAGGCTTCACGGGCCAGTTCTTCGGACACACCATCCATTTCGTACAGCATCTTGCCCGGCTGAATCTCGGCGACGTAGTACTCCGGGTTACCCTTACCGTTACCCATACGCACTTCCGCCGGCTTTTGCGAGATCGGCTTGTCCGGGAAAATACGGATCCAGATACGGCCGCCGCGCTTGATGTGACGCGTCATTGCACGACGCGCTGCTTCAATCTGACGCGCGGTCAGGCGACCACGACCGATAGCCTTCAGACCGTATTCACCGAACGAAACCGCGTTGCCGCGCGTTGCGATACCGGTGTTACGACCCTTCTGCTCTTTGCGATACTTCCTGCGTTTCGGTTGCAGCATCGTTATTCTCCACTCTTGCCGTCACCGCCGGCGCCACGGCGCGGTGCGCCACGACGGGCACCCGGTGCGCCTTCGCCATCACGGCGCGGACGACGATCGCCCGGACGCGCATTGCGGCGCGGACGCTTTTCTTCGGCGACTTCTTCCACCACCGGTGCGTCGTTGCGGCCGAGCGTGTCGCCCTTGTAGACCCAAACCTTCACGCCGATGATGCCGTACGTCGTCTTCGCTTCCGAGGTTGCGTAGTCGATGTCAGCACGCAGCGTGTGAAGCGGCACTCGACCTTCGCGGTACCACTCGGTACGTGCGATTTCGATACCGTTCAGACGGCCGGCGCTCATGATCTTGATGCCCTGGGCACCCAGACGCATTGCGTTCTGCATCGCGCGCTTCATTGCGCGACGGAACATGATGCGGCGCTCGAGCTGCTGCGTGATCGAGTCGGCGATCAGTTGCGCGTCGGTTTCCGGCTTGCGAATTTCTTCGATGTTCACGTGAACCGGAACGCCCATGCGCTTCTGGAGTTCGGCCTTGAGGAGTTCGATGTCCTCGCCCTTCTTGCCGATCACCACACCCGGGCGCGAGCTGTAAATCGTGATGCGAGCGTTCTTTGCCGGACGCTCGATCACAACACGGCCCACCGAAGCGTTCTTCAGCTTCTTCTTCAGGTACTCACGAACACCGATGTCTTCCTTCAACATCGCCGCGAAATTGTTGTTGTTCGCGTACCAACGCGAAGCCCAATTGCGGCTGACGGCCAAACGGAAGCCAGTCGGATGAATTTTCTGTCCCATCGTATGGCTCCTTAATTCCCGACCGTCACAGTGATGTGACAGGATTGCTTCTCGATGCGGTTGCCGCGGCCCTTGGCGCGCGCGGTGAAACGCTTCAGCGAAGCTGCCTTGTCGACGTAGATGCTCTTGATCTTGAGCTCGTCGATATCAGCACCTTCGTTGTGTTCCGCGTTTGCGATCGCCGAGAGCACAACCTTTTTCACGATGCCAGCCGCTTTCTTCGGCGAGAACGTCAGAACGTTCAGCGCCTTGTCGACCGGCAGACCGCGGATCTGGTCAGCCACAAGGCGCGTCTTCTGCGCCGAGATGCGGGCACCGCGATGAATTGCCTTCACTTCCATCTTGATTGCCCCTTATTTCTTGGCCTTCTTGTCGGCTGCGTGACCCTTGAACGTACGGGTCAATGCGAACTCGCCAAGCTTGTGGCCGACCATGTTTTCCGTGACATACACCGGAACGTGTTGACGGCCGTTGTGAACGGCGATCGTCAGGCCGATGAAGTCCGGCAGGATCGTCGAACGACGCGACCAGGTCTTGATAGGTTTCTTGTCGCGCGTAGCTGCTGCCGCCTCAACCTTCTTCAGCAAATGGGCGTCGCAGAACGGACCTTTCTTAATAGAACGTGCCATTGCCTACTCCTTAACGCTTGTGACGGCGCTGGACGATCATGCTCGTCGTGCGCTTGTTGCTGCGGGTGCGGTAGCCCTTCGCCGGCGTGCCCCACGGGCTCACCGGGTCGCGACCAGCAGCAGTCTTGCCCTCACCACCACCGTGCGGGTGGTCGACCGGGTTCATTGCAACGCCACGGACCGTCGGGCGGATACCGCGCCAGCGGTTCGCGCCAGCCTTACCGATTTGACGGAGGCTGTGCTCTTCGTTGCCGACTTCACCGATCGTCGCGCGGCATTCAACGTGCACGCGGCGGATTTCGCCCGAACGCAGACGAACCTGCGCGTAGACGCCTTCACGTGCCAGCAGCATGGCCGACGTGCCAGCCGAACGCGCGATTTGCGCGCCCTTGCCCGGCAGCATTTCGATGCAGTGGACCGTCGTACCGACCGGAATGTTGCGGATCGGCAGCGTGTTGCCTGCACGGATCGGCGCTTCCGAACCCGACATCAGCTGCGTGCCAACCGTCACGCCCTTCGGCGCGATGATGTAGCGGCGCTCGCCGTCTGCGTAAAGAACCAGCGCAATGTTCGCGCTACGGTTCGGGTCATACTCGAGACGCTCCACCTTCGCGGGGATGCCATCCTTCGTACGACGGAAATCGATCACGCGGTAGTGATGCTTGTGACCACCACCCTGGTGACGCGTCGTGATGCGACCATTGTTGTTACGACCGGCCTTCGAGGATTGCTTTTCGAGCAGCGCAGCATGCGGCGCACCCTTGTGCAGATCCTTGTGGACGATCTTCACCATCGCACGGCGACCCGGCGAGGTCGGCTTAACTTTCACGATTGCCATGATTACTTGGCCTCCGCTTCAAAGTTGATTTCCTGGCCGGGCTTCAGGCAGACGTAAGCCTTCTTCACGTCCTTGCGCTTGCCGTTGAAGCGGCCAAAGCGCTTGGCTTTGCCCTTCTGGACCAGCACGTTGACGGACTCGACTTCCACCTTGAACAGCAGCTCGACAGCAGCCTTGACTTCCTGCTTGTTCGCGTCCGGCGCGACTTCGAAGACGACTTGCTCGTTCTTCTCCGCAACCAGCGTCGCCTTTTCGGAGATCACCGGTGCGAGCAGGACCTGCATCAAACGATGATCGTTCTTGCGAATCTCGCTCATGACAGCAACTCCTCGATCTGGGCGACCGCTGCCTTCGTGATCAGCACTTTCTTGAAGTTGATCAGCGAGAGCGGGTCGGCAAAACGCGGCTCAACGACTGCCACGTGGGGCAGGTTGCGCGACGCGAGATACAGGTTCTCGTCGACCGTGTCGGTGATGACCAGCACGGATTCGAGACCCATGGCCTTGAACTTCTCGGCCAGCAGCTTCGTCTTCGGCGCTTCGAGCGAGAACTCTTCCACCACCGAGATGCGGCCTTCGCGAGCCAACTGCGAATAGATCGAGCAGAGGCCTGCGCGATGCATCTTCTTGTTGACCTTGTGCGAGAAGTTTTCTTCCGGCGAATTCGGGAAGATACGACCACCGCCGCGCCACAACGGGCTCGACGACATACCGGCACGAGCGCGGCCCGTACCCTTCTGACGCCACGGCTTCTTGGTGGTGTGCTTGACCTGTTCGCGGTCCTTCTGTGCGCGGTTACCGCTACGCGCGTTCGCCTGGTAGGCGACAACGATCTGATGGATCAGCGCTTCGTTGTAGTCACGGCCGAACACGACGTCCGACGCGTTGACTGCTACGCCTTCCTGACCATTAGCGTTCAGGAGCTTCAGTTCCATTATTGCGCTCCTTTCTTGGCGCGCGCCTTGACGGCGGGCGTCACGAAAACCTTGCCGCCCTTTGCACCCGGCACGGCACCCTTGACCAGCAGCAGCTTGCGCTCTGCGTCGATACGGGCGATTTCGAGGTTCTGCACCGTCACGGTTTCGTCACCCATGTGACCGGTCATGCGCTTACCCGGGAACACACGACCCGGATCCTGCGCCATACCGATCGAGCCCGGCACATTGTGCGAGCGCGAGTTACCGTGCGAAGCACGACCCGAAGCGAAGTTGTAACGCTTGATGGTACCGGCGTAGCCCTTACCGATCGAGGTGCCTTGCACGTCGATCTTCTGGCCTTCTTCGAAGAGTTCCACACCGATCACAGCGCCAGCGGACAGTTCGGCGGCCTTAGCGGCGTCGATCTGGAATTCCTTGAGGATTTCACCGGCTTGAACGCCAGCTTTGGCGAGATGACCTGCGAGCGGCTTCGTCACGCGCGATGCGCGGCGAGTACCGAAAGCAACCTGCACGGCCGTGTAGCCGTCGGTTTCTACAGTCTTGATCTGCGTCACGCGGTTGTCGGACACGTCCAGCACGGTCACGGGAATCGAATCCCCGTCAGCCGTGAAGATACGCGTCATGCCAACCTTGCGACCTACGAGTCCAAGGCTCATCGTTTTCTCCATTCCCGACTGCGATTGGTCGGGGCTAATTTACAAAGTACCGGCGCGTTTTCGAGGTAAAGGCCCGAAAGGGACACACCGATTTTTTGCGCAAACGCGCGAAAAGACGTCAAGTATAACGTCCTTTCTCGTTTTCCGCAAGCAATCAAAGACTTAGCGCGATCAGGCTATCCTGGCCGCGCGGGAGACCCTTATTGCAGCTTGATTTCGACGTCCACGCCAGCCGGAAGGTCCAGCTTCATCAGCGCGTCAACGGTCTTGTCCGTCGGGTCGACGATGTCCATCAGGCGCAGGTGGGTGCGGATTTCGAGCTGGTCACGCGACGTCTTGTTGACGTGCGGCGAGCGCAGGATGTCGAAACGCTGGATACGCGTCGGCAGCGGCACCGGACCGCGGACGATTGCGCCCGTGCGCTTCGCCGTATCGACGATTTCAGCAGCCGACTGGTCGATCAGGCGATAGTCGAAAGCCTTCAGGCGGATACGGATTTTTTGGTTCTGCATGATGATTCCTTGAAAAGAGCGAGGCGGACTTGCGCCGCCAGACGATATAAAGAGCGCAGGACCGCCCCGCGACATGGCGTCGCGAGGGCGGTCCCAGGGTACATCAACTTCTACAGCAAGCCGAGTATTCTACTCGATTTACTCGATGATCTTTGCAACCACGCCGGCGCCGACGGTACGGCCACCTTCGCGGATTGCGAAGCGCAGACCTTCTTCCATCGCGATCGGAGCGATCAGCTTCACCGTGATCGACACGTTGTCGCCCGGCATGACCATTTCCTTGTCCTTCGGCAGCTCGATCGAGCCCGTCACGTCCGTCGTACGGAAGTAGAACTGCGGACGGTAGTTGTTGAAGAACGGCGTGTGACGGCCGCCTTCGTCCTTGCTCAGCACGTACACTTCAGCCGTGAAGTGCGTGTGCGGCGTGATCGAACCCGGCTTCGCCAGAACCTGGCCACGCTCCACGTCTTCACGCTTCGTGCCGCGCAGCAGGATACCCACGTTGTCGCCTGCCTGACCCTGGTCGAGCAGCTTGCGGAACATTTCCACGCCCGTGCAGGTCGTCTTCACCGTCGGCTTGATACCGACGATTTCGATTTCCTCGCCGACCTTGACCAGACCGCGCTCGATACGACCCGTCACCACCGTGCCGCGACCCGAGATCGAGAACACGTCTTCCACCGGCATCAGGAACGCGCCGTCAACTGCGCGCTCCGGCGTCGGGATGTACGTGTCGAGTGCGTCGGCCAGGTTCATGATTGCCACTTCGCCCAGCTCGCCCGTGTCGCCTTCCAGCGCCAGCTTGGCCGAACCCTTGATGATCGGCGTGTCGTCGCCCGGGAAGTCGTACTTCGAGAGAAGCTCGCGCACTTCCATTTCGACCAGCTCGAGCAGCTCGGCGTCGTCGACCATGTCGCACTTGTTCAGGAACACGATGATGTAAGGCACGCCAACCTGACGGGCGAGCAGGATGTGCTCACGCGTTTGCGGCATCGGGCCGTCAGCGGCCGAGCACACCAGGATTGCGCCGTCCATCTGTGCCGCGCCCGTGATCATGTTCTTCACGTAGTCAGCGTGGCCCGGGCAGTCGACGTGTGCGTAGTGGCGGTTAGCCGTTTCGTACTCGACGTGCGCGGTGTTGATGGTAATACCACGTGCCTTTTCTTCCGGTGCCGCGTCGATCTGGTCGTACGCCTTCGCTTCACCGCCAAACTTCTTGGTCAGAACCGTCGTGATCGCTGCCGTCAGCGTGGTCTTGCCGTGGTCAACGTGACCGATCGTGCCGACGTTGACGTGCGGCTTGGTCCGTTCGAATTTACCTTTTGCCATGTTTCTCTTCTTTCAAAAAAGTTGTGAATCGGTGACTGTGCGATGTGGACCAGACCCATGCCCGATCCACACCATGCTCAAATGAGCGCCGATGCTTACTTCGCCTTCGCGCTGATGATCGCGTCGGCCACGTTACGCGGTGCTTCTGCGTAGTGCTTGAATTCCATCGTGTACGTTGCACGACCTTGCGACAGCGAGCGCAGCGACGTCGAATAGCCGAACATTTCCGACAGCGGCACTTCGGCGCGAACGATCTTGCCGCCGCCAACCATGTCTTCCATGCCCTGGACGATACCGCGACGGCTCGACAAGTCGCCCATCACGTTGCCCATGTAGTCTTCCGGCGTTTCGACTTCCACAGCCATCATCGGTTCGAGGATGACCGGCTGCGCCTTGCGCATGGCTTCCTTGAACGCCATCGAACCGGCCATGCGGAACGCATTTTCGTTCGAGTCAACGTCGTGGTACGAACCGAACGTCAGGTGAACCTTGACGTCGACGACCGGGAAGCCCGCCAGCACGCCAGCCTTCAGCGTGTCCTGGATACCCTTGTCGACCGCCGGGATGTATTCACGCGGAATCACACCACCCTTGATCTCGTCCAGGAACTCATAGCCCTTGCCCTGCTCGTTCGGCTCGAGCGTGATGACCGCGTGACCGTACTGGCCGCGACCACCCGACTGCTTGACGAACTTGCCGTCCACGTCCTTCGCCGTGGCGCGGATCGTTTCGCGGTAGGCAACCTGCGGCTTGCCGACAGTCGCTTCCACGCCGAATTCGCGCTTCATGCGGTCAACCAGAATTTCGAGGTGGAGCTCGCCCATGCCCGAAATAATGGTCTGGCCCGATTCTTCGTCCGTCTGGACGCGGAACGACGGGTCTTCCTGCGCCAAGCGGTTCAGGGCGATGCCCATCTTTTCCTGGTCAGGCTTGGTCTTCGGCTCGACGGCCTGCGAAATCACCGGCTCCGGGAACACCATGCGTTCCAGAATGATCGGGTTCGCCGGGTCGCACAGCGTGTCACCCGTGGTCGCTTCCTTCAGGCCGACCGCAGCAGCGATGTCGCCTGCGCGAACTTCCTTGATTTCTTCACGGTTGTTCGCGTGCATCTGCAGAATACGGCCGAGGCGTTCCTTCTTGCCCTTGGTCGAATTCAACACGGTGTCGCCCGAATTGACGATGCCCGAGTACGCGCGGAAGAAAATCAGTTGGCCGACGAACGGGTCGGTCATGATCTTGAACGCGAGTGCAGCGAACTTCTCATCGTCGGCTGCGCGGCGCTCTGCCACGTCACCGTTTTCGAGCTCGCCCTTAACCGGGGGAATGTCCACCGGCGACGGCAGGAAGTCGA
This sequence comes from Paraburkholderia unamae, assembly GCF_003268775.1. Classification (GTDB taxonomy): domain Bacteria; phylum Pseudomonadota; class Gammaproteobacteria; order Burkholderiales; family Burkholderiaceae; genus Paraburkholderia; species Paraburkholderia unamae. The sequence continues at coordinate 19,842 of NZ_QLSU01000021.1, read as the reverse complement.
TCACGGCGTCGAGCATGCGCTGCACGCCCTTGTTCTTGAACGCAGTGCCGCACAGCATCGGCTGGATTTCGCACGCGATGGTCCGGTCGCGGATCGCCTTGACGACTTCCGCTTCGCTCAGCTCTTCGCCGCCGAGGTACTTTTCCATCAGCTCTTCGCTGGCTTCGGCCGCCGACTCGATCATCTTTTCGCGCCACTCGTTGCACGTGTCAACGAGTTCCGCCGGGATGTCGACGTAGTCGAACTTCGTGCCTTGCGAGGCCTCGTCCCAAATGATCGCCTTCATCTTGATCAGATCGACGACGCCCTTGAAGGTGTCTTCCGCACCGATCGGCACCACGACCGGAACCGGATTTGCCTTCAGGCGGGTCTTCAACTGGTCGTAGACCTTGAAGAAGTTCGCGCCGGTACGGTCCATCTTGTTGACGAATGCGAGACGGGGAACCTTGTACTTGTTCGCCTGACGCCACACCGTTTCCGACTGCGGCTGCACGCCGCCCACTGCGCAGTAGACCATGCACGCGCCGTCGAGCACGCGCATCGAGCGCTCGACTTCAATCGTGAAGTCGACGTGGCCCGGGGTGTCGATGATGTTGATGCGGTGTTCCGGGTAGTTGCCGGCCATGCCCTTCCAGAAGGCGGTGGTAGCAGCCGAGGTAATCGTGATGCCACGCTCCTGCTCCTGCTCCATCCAGTCCATGGTCGCAGCGCCGTCGTGAACTTCACCAATCTTGTGGTTCACGCCGGTGTAAAACAGAATGCGCTCGGTCGTCGTCGTCTTGCCGGCGTCGATGTGAGCGCTAATACCGATGTTGCGGTAGCGCTCGATAGGAGTCTTGCGAGCCACTTTGATCCTCTATGGGGAGGTGCGCGCCGGGTCCGACCCAACGCGCCTGAACACAAACGGGCGAGGCGCTCGATAAGCGCACCCGCCCGGAATTTTTTCCGCGTTTTGAGCAAACCCCGGTAGGGGTTTTCTCTTAGAAACGGAAATGCGAGAACGCCTTGTTCGCTTCTGCCATCCGGTGAACTTCGTCGCGCTTCTTCATCGCGCCGCCACGGCCTTCGGCCGCTTCGGAGAGTTCACCTGCCAGACGCAGGGCCATCGACTTCTCGCTGCGCTTCTTCGCGGCTTCACGCAGCCAACGCATCGCCAATGCCATACGACGCGAGGGGCGCACTTCGACCGGAACCTGATAGTTCGCACCACCAACGCGGCGGCTCTTCACTTCCACCACCGGCTTCACGTTGTTGAGCGCGACAGTGAACACTTCCAGCGGGTCCTTGCCACCCTTGGTCTGGATCTGTTCGAAAGCGCCGTACACGATACGCTCGGCAACCGACTTCTTGCCGGAGAGCATCAGCACGTTCATGAACTTGGCTACATCAACGTTGCCGAACTTCGGATCCGGCAACACTTCCCGCTTGGGGACTTCGCGACGACGCGGCATGTTTCTTCCTTTAACTTTTCAGTTGAAGCGCGGGTGTATCCCTTGCGCTCCGCGGCCACCAACTAACCCGATTCATCTCACGACTTACCAGCCTGGTCGGGTGACCACTTACTCGACAGCACCGGCCAATCCGGCACCTGTCGCTCTTATCGCCCGCTCCCGAAAAAGCGAGACGACGCTTGACTCTTACTTCGCAGCCTTCGCGCGCTTTGCGCCGTACTTCGAACGAGCCTGCTTACGATCCTTGACGCCCTGGGTATCCAGCGAGCCGCGAACCATGTGGTAACGCACACCCGGCAAGTCCTTCACACGGCCGCCGCGGATCAGCACAACCGAGTGCTCTTGCAGGTTGTGGCCTTCACCACCGATGTACGAAATGACTTCGAAGCCGTTCGTCAGACGAACCTTGGCGACCTTACGAAGTGCCGAGTTCGGCTTCTTCGGCGTCGTCGTGTACACACGGGTGCACACGCCGCGACGCTGCGGGCAGTCCTGCAGGGCCGGCGACTTGCTCTTCGTAGCTTCCGAAGCGCGGCCTTTGCGAACCAGTTGATTGATGGTTGGCATTGTTTATTCCTGAAATTGAACAAAATCGACGCATTTATTCCCGGGCAAAGCGGAAAATCACGCGCCTTATACTCCTACGGAACTCCGAATCTCTTTATTTGACGTTAGTTTTCGTCAAATCAACTGACGAGCGCACACGTCCCAAAGACCGGAACCCAGCATGATATTCCGAAAATACCAACTGAGTCAACGGCTTGCGACATTTCGGACGACAGAGGAAGTGACAGCGCCGTGACAATCCGGCGGCGACAGGCGAGCGAGCGACTTATTCGTCGCCCACGACCTCGACGAGTTCCTCGCCGAAGCGTTCGAGCTTGCGCGCGCCGATGCCCGGGATATCGCGCAGCTCGTCCACCGATTCCGGGCCGTTGCGCGCGATTTCCGCCAGCGTGGCGTCGTGGAAGATGACGTAGGCCGGCACGCCCTCGCTCTTGGCGGTTTCCGTGCGCCACAAGCGCAGACGCTCCCAGCGCGAACGCTGGCGCGGGCTCATGCCGAGGGTCGGATCGGCACGCTCGCTCGTGCGGCCCGACGAGGCGCGCGTACGCGTGGGCTTCACGTAGCGGCGCATCGTGACGTTCTGCTCGCCCTTGAGGACGGCTTTGCTGGCCTCGGTGAGGACGAGCGAGCCGTACCCGTCGTGGTCGACGGTGAGATAGCCGAACGCCACCAGTTGCCGGAAGATCGCGCGCCATTCGGGTTCCGAAAGCGCGGAGCCGATGCCGAAGGTGGAAATCTTCTCGTGCCCGCGCTGCAAGATCTTTTCGTTGCGGTTGCCGCGCAGGATGTCGATCAGGTGGCCGGCGCCGAAATTGAAGCCGCTCGCGCGCTGCGCGCGGAACACGCAGGAAAGCGCCATTTGCGCCTCTCGCGTGGCGTCCCATGTGGCGGGCGGCTCGATGCACGTGTCGCAGTTGCCGCACGGCTGGCTCTCCTCGCCAAAGTACGCGAGCAGGCGCACGCGGCGGCATGTGGCCGTTTCGCACAGGCCGAGCAGCGCGTCGAGCTTGCCGGTCTGCACGCGCTTGTGCTGCTCGTCGGCTTCGGACTCGTCGATCATCTTGCGCTGCTGCACGACGTCGCCGAGACCGTAGGCCATCCATGCATTGGCCGCCAGCCCGTCGCGGCCCGCGCGGCCGGTTTCCTGGTAGTAGCCTTCCACGCTTTTGGGCAAATCCAGGTGCGCGACGAAACGCACGTCCGGCTTGTCGATCCCCATGCCGAACGCGATGGTCGCGCACATCACCACACCCTCTTCGCGCTGGAACAGTTCCTGGTGCTTCTGGCGTATCTCGAACTCCATGCCGGCGTGGTACGGCAGCGCGCGCACCCCCTGCCCCTTCAGCCACTCCGCCGTTTCCTCGACCTTGCGGCGCGAGAGGCAGTACACGACACCCGCATCGGTGGTGCCGTCGGCGCGCGTATGCTCCGCGCGGATGAAGTCGAGCAACTGCGTGCGCGCATTGTCCTTCTCGACAATGCGATAGCGGATGTTCGGACGGTCGAAACTCGAAACGAACACGCGCGCGTCGTCCAGCGCGAGGCGATGCGCGATCTCGTCGCGCGTGATGGCGTCGGCGGTGGCCGTGAGCGCGATACGCGGCACGTCCGGAAAGCGCTCGTGCAGCACCGAGAGCTGGATGTATTCGGGGCGGAAGTCGTGGCCCCATTGCGATACGCAGTGCGCCTCATCGATCGCGAAGAGGCCGATGCGCGTGCGTTCGAGCAGGTCGAGAAAGCGCGGGGTCATCAGCCGCTCGGGCGCAACGTAGAGCAGATCGAGATCGCCCTCGCGTAGCGCGCGCTCGGTCGCCGCCGCTTCCGCGCCGCTCAGCGTCGAATTGAGATAAGCGGCGCGTACGCCGACTTCCGTGAGCGCCGCCACCTGGTCCTGCATGAGCGCGATGAGCGGCGACACGACGATGCCCGCGCCGAGCCCCGCTTCATGCCGCACGAGCGCGGGAATCTGGTAGCAGAGCGATTTGCCGCCGCCGGTCGGCATGAGCACCAGCGAATCGCCGCCCGCTGCGACGTGCTCGACGATCTCGGCTTGCTGCCCTCTAAATGCGGGATAACCGAAGACTTCGTTGAGAATTTCGAGGGAGCGGGACATGAAGGGCACGGGAAGTGAAGCGGGTCGGCGCATTTTACCAACCGCGGCGCTCCTTAAACGTCACTTGAAACAACGTTAGCCAAAAGGTCGAGGCGCAAAGCCTGCATCGAACCTCCGTCAGAGGCAACTTCCCAACCGGAGTATGGCCGGAAACCCAGGCGAACTACCGGTCGAATCTGAAATGACGGGGCAAGGTGCGCCGCAACGCGTTTGCGCGGCAGAACGGAAAGCGCGCGCCGGCAACGCACTTGTGCGTCGAGCCGGCGAGCCGAAAGAGGAAGGAAGCGGAAAGTGCGGACCGGCTTGTTCGGACCCGGCCCTACGTGAAGCCGGGTTCGTCAGGCAGCGCGGCGGCGCGCGACCCGAACCGCGCCAACGATCGTGAGGATAGCCACGACCACGGCGGCGATCACGAACACGCCGGAGCCGAAGAGCACGACATTCGCGCCGACGAACAGAAGCGAGCCGATCGCGAGCAGCGCGACGCCGCCTTTGAGCCGGTTCGCGAGCAGCATGATGAAGCCGATGATCAGGAATGCCCACATCACGAGGAAGGTCGCGAAGAAGTTCGCCGCCGGCTGATTGCCGACGTGATGCAGCAACTGCGAAAAGCTGGCGACGCACGCCGCCAGATTCAGGATGAGACCGAGTCCAACGACCCACATGATTACCGCCTCCAGATTCAGATAAATGCCGCCCGCGCCGTACGAAAAGACCCACGCAGACTGCCTTGGCGCGTTACGTTAGCACGCCTCACCGATGCGCGCAGCGAGCGATCCGGCGCTGCGGCACGAGGCCGCAGGCGTCAGTGCGCAAGCTTGCATGCCGCCAGCGCGCAAAGCGCGCGCCAATAAAAAAAGCCGCCCGGTCGAAACCAGGCGGCTTTGCGAGGCCATTCCAGCCCGAGGGCGAAAGGCGGCTTGCGCCGCCCCGCGCTTACTCGTCCGTCGTATGCGGCTGTTGCGGCTGCGGTTCGACAGCCGGGGTTTCCGGCGTGCCGAACTCGAACGCTTCTTCCGCTGCGATCTGGTCGAAACGCTCGCGATCCGACGATTCCTTCGCACGGCGCGCCTTGTGGAACGCGAGACCCGTACCGGCCGGAATCAGACGGCCGACGATTACGTTTTCCTTCAGGCCACGCAGATCGTCGCGCTTGCCCATGATCGCCGCTTCGGTCAGCACGCGGGTCGTTTCCTGGAACGATGCCGCCGAGATGAACGAGTCGGTCGAGAGCGATGCCTTCGTGATACCGAGCAGCACGTTCTCGTACGTCGCCGGACGCTTGTCTTCCGCGATCATCTTGTCGTTCTCGTCGAGCATGTCCGAACGCTCGACTTGTTCGCCAGGAATGAAACGCGTATCGCCGTTGTCGGTGATCTGCACGCGGCGCAGCATCTGACGCACGATCACTTCGATGTGCTTGTCGTTGATCTTCACGCCCTGCAAACGGTACACGTCCTGCACTTCGTCCACGATGTAACGCGACAGCGCTTCGATACCCTGCAAACGCAGGATGTCGTGCGGATCGGCCGGGCCGTCCACGATCATTTCGCCCTTGTTGACGACCTGTGCATCGTGAACCAGAACCTGCTTTTCCTTCGCGATCAGGAACTCGTGCTGATTGCCTTCGAGGTCCGTGATAACGAGACGCTGCTTGCCCTTCGTGTCCTTACCGAACGACGTCGTACCCGTGACTTCCGCCAGGATACCTGCGTCCTTCGGCGAACGTGCTTCGAACAGTTCCGCCACACGCGGCAGACCGCCGGTAATGTCACGCGTCTTCTGCGCTTCGGTCGGGATACGTGCGAGCACTTCACCGACTTGCACCTGCTGACCGTCCTTCACCGTGATCAGTGCGCCGACCTGGAAGCCGATCTGCACCGAATGCTCGGTGTTCGGGATCTTGACTTCTTCGCCGTTCGCGTCGAGCAGCTTGACCTGCGGACGCACGCTCTTCGAAGCCTGCGAACCACGGCGCTTCACGTCGATCACGACGAGGGTCGACAGACCCGTCACATCGTCGATCTGCTTGGCGACCGTCACGCCTTCCTCGACGTTTTCGAACTTCACCGTACCGCCGTACTCGGTGATGATCGGACGCGTCAGCGGATCCCACGTGGCGAGCTGCGTGCCGGCCTTGATCGTGTCGCCGTCGAGTTGCAGCAGCGTCGCGCCGTACGGCACCTTGTGACGCTCGCGCTCGCGGCCGTGATCGTCGGCAATGATGGCTTCGCCCGAACGCGAAATGACGATCTGCTCGCCCTTCGCATTCGTGACGTAACGCATCGTCGCCGTGAAGCGGACCGTACCGTTCGACTTGGCTTCAACCGACGAGGCCACTGCTGCACGCGATGCCGCACCACCGATGTGGAACGTACGCATCGTGAGCTGCGTGCCCGGTTCGCCGATCGACTGTGCTGCGATCACGCCGACGGCTTCGCCGACGTTCACACGCGAACCACGACCCAGGTCGCGGCCATAGCACGATGCGCACAGGCCGTAACGCGTTTCGCAGGTCAGCGGCGTGCGCACGCGCACTTCGTCGATGCCGAGGCTTTCGATCGTTTCGACTGCGTCTTCGTCGAGCAGGTCGCCCGAAGCGTAGATCGTTTCCTGGGTTTCAGGATTGACGACGTCCGCCACCGCAACGCGGCCGAGAATACGGTCGCGCAGCGCTTCGACGACTTCACCGCCTTCCACGAGGGCCTTCATCGCCACGCCGTTCGACGTGCCGCAATCTTCCTCGACGACCACGAGATCCTGCGTGACGTCGACGAGACGACGCGTCAGGTAACCCGAGTTCGCGGTCTTCAGTGCCGTATCAGCCAGACCCTTACGTGCACCGTGGGTCGAGATGAAGTACTGCAACACGTTCAGACCTTCACGGAAGTTCGCGGTAATCGGCGTTTCGATAATCGAGCCGTCCGGCTTCGCCATCAGGCCGCGCATACCCGCCAGCTGGCGAATCTGCGTTGCGGAACCCCGCGCGCCCGAGTCGGCCATCATGTAGATCGAGTTGAACGATTCCTGACGCGTTTCCTTGCCGTCGCGGTCGATGACCGGTTCCGTCGCGAGCTGCTCCATCATCGCCTTGCCGACCGCTTCCGACGTGTTCGACCAGATGTCGACCACGTTGTTGTAGCGTTCTTGCGCAGTGACGAGACCCGACATGTACTGACGGTCGTACTCCTTCACCTTCTTCGCGGCTTCGCCGACGATGGTTTCCTTCTGCGGCGGCACGAGCATGTCGTCCACGCAGATGGAAATGCCGGCGCGCGTTGCGAGGCGGAAGCCCGACTGCATCAGCTGGTCAGCGAAGATCACCGTTTCGCGCAGACCGCACTTGCGGAATGCCGTGTTGATCAGACGCGAAATTTCCTTCTTCTTCAGCGGCTTGTTCAGCACCGAGAACGGCAGACCCGGCGGCAGGATTTCCGACAGGATCGAACGGCCGACGGTCGTGGCGTACAGCGAGATCTTCGGCACGAATGCCGGTGCGCCTTCCGACTTGTCCTCGTTGTGGACCATTTCGGTAATACGCACGTTCACGCGCGAGGCCAGCTCGACTTCCTTGTTCTCGTACGCGCGGATCACTTCCGACACGCCCGTGAACGTCATGCCTTCGCCCTTGCCATTGATCGCTTCACGCGTGGCGTAGTACAGGCCCAGCACGATATCCTGCGACGGCACGATCGACGGATCGCCGTTGGCCGGGAACAGGACGTTGTTCGACGCGAGCATGAGCGTACGCGCTTCCATCTGCGCTTCGAGCGACAGCGGAACGTGAACAGCCATCTGGTCACCGTCGAAGTCGGCGTTGAACGCCGCGCAAACGAGCGGGTGCAGCTGGATTGCCTTACCTTCGATCAGCACCGGCTCGAAAGCCTGAATGCCAAGACGGTGCAGCGTCGGCGCACGGTTGAGCATGACCGGATGCTCGCGGATCACCTCTTCCAGGATGTCCCACACCACCGGCGTCTGGTTCTCGACTTCCTTCTTCGCAGCCTTGATGGTCGTGGCAACGCCCATCGTTTCCAGCTTGTTGAAGATGAACGGCTTGAAGAGTTCGAGCGCCATCAGCTTCGGCAGACCGCACTGGTGCAGCTTGAGCGTCGGACCCACCACGATGACCGAACGGCCCGAGTAGTCCACGCGCTTGCCCAGCAGGTTCTGACGGAAGCGACCGCCCTTACCCTTGATCATGTCGGCGAGCGACTTCAGCGGGCGCTTGTTGGCGCCCGTCATCGCCTTGCCGCGACGGCCGTTGTCGAGCAGCGAGTCAACCGCTTCCTGGAGCATCCGCTTTTCGTTGCGGACGATGATCTCCGGCGCCTTCAGCTCGAGCAGACGCTTCAGACGGTTGTTACGGTTGATGACGCGGCGATACAGGTCGTTCAGGTCCGAGGTCGCGAAGCGGCCGCCGTCCAGCGGCACCAGCGGACGCAGTTCGGGCGGCAGCACCGGCAGCACTTCGAGCACCATCCACTCGGGCTTGATGCCCGAACGCTGGAAGGCCTCGAGCACCTTCAGGCGCTTCGCGTACTTCTTGATCTTCGCTTCCGAGCCAGTGTTCTTCAGCTCCGTACGGAGCGTTTCGACCTGCTCGTCGATGTTGATCGCGCGCAGCAGTTCGCGCACGCCTTCCGCGCCCATCTCGGCGCGGAATTCGTCACCGTACTCTTCGACCTTGTTGTAGTAATCCTCTTCGGTCATGATCTGCCGCGCCTTCAGCGGCGTCATGCCCGGTTCGATCACCACGTACGCTTCGAAGTACAGCACGCGCTCGATGTCGCGCAGCGTCATGTCGAGCACCATGCCCAGACGCGACGGCAGCGACTTCAGGAACCAGATGTGAGCGACCGGCGAGGCCAGCTCGATGTGGCCCATGCGTTCGCGACGCACCTTGGCGAGCGTGACTTCCACGCCGCACTTCTCGCAGATCACGCCACGATGCTTCAGGCGCTTGTACTTGCCGCAAAGGCATTCGTAGTCCTTGATCGGACCAAAAATCTTCGCGCAGAACAGACCATCCCGCTCCGGCTTGAACGTGCGGTAATTGATGGTCTCCGGCTTCTTCACTTCGCCGAACGACCACGAACGGATCTTGTCCGGCGAGGCCAGACCGATCTTGATCGCGTCAAAAACTTCTTCTTGTTGGACTTGCTTGAATAGATCGAGCAGAGCTTTCATTGCCTTCTCTCCGTAGTCCGATTAGTTGCGGTCGAGGTCGATGTCGATGCCGAGCGAGCGGATTTCCTTCACCAGCACATTGAAGGATTCCGGCATGCCCGCGTCGATCACGTGGTCGCCCTTGACGAGGTTCTCGTACACCTTCGTCCGGCCCGTCACGTCATCGGACTTCACCGTCAACATTTCTTGCAGCACATACGAAGCGCCATACGCTTCGAGCGCCCACACTTCCATTTCACCGAAGCGCTGGCCACCGAACTGCGCCTTACCACCCAGCGGCTGCTGCGTGACGAGCGAGTACGGACCCGTCGAACGCGCGTGCATCTTGTCGTCGACCAAGTGGTGCAGCTTCAGGTAGTGCATGTAACCCACGGTCACCGTGCGCTCGAACATCTCGCCCGTGCGGCCGTCGTACAGACGCACCTGGTTCTTCGACGGCGTCATGCCGAGGTTCTGTGCGATGTCGTCCGGGAATGCCAGATCGAGCATCTTGCCCATTTCCTCTTCGGTCGCACCGTCGAACACCGGCGTTGCGAACGGCACGCCTTCGCGCAGGTTGCGCGCGAGTTCGAGGATGTCGTCGTCGCTGAAGCTGTCGAGGTCTTCCTTGTGGCCCGACTCGTTGTAGATCTTCGTGAGGAACTCACGCATCTCCGCAACCTTCGTCTGACGCGCAAGCATCTCGCCAATACGCCAGCCCAGACCCTTCGCGGCCCAGCCCAGGTGCACTTCGAGAACCTGACCCACGTTCATCCGTGACGGCACGCCCAGCGGGTTCAGCACGACGTCGGCCGGACGGCCGTCGGCCATGTACGGCATGTCTTCGATCGGCACGATCTTCGACACAACACCCTTGTTACCGTGACGGCCTGCCATCTTGTCGCCAGGCTGGAGACGGCGCTTCACCGCGAGGTACACCTTGACCATCTTCAGCACGCCCGGCGGCAGTTCGTCGCCTTGCGTGAGCTTCTTGCGCTTCTCTTCGAACGCCAGATCGAACTGGTGACGCTTTTCTTCGATCGAGTTCTTGATGGCTTCGAGCTGCGCCGCTGCTTCTTCGTCCGCGAGGCGGATGTCGAACCAGTGGTAGTGGTCGAGGTCGCTCAGGTAAGCCTGATCGATCTTCGTGCCCTTCGCGAGCTTCTTCGGACCACCGTTCGCGACCTTGCCGTCGAGCATACGTGCGAGACGCTGGAACGCGTCGCCTTCCACGATACGCAGCTGGTCGTTCAGGTCGAGGCGATAGCGCTTCAGTTCATCGTCGATGATCTGTTGAGCACGCTTGTCGCGGGTGATGCCTTCACGCGTGAACACCTGCACGTCGATGACCGTGCCGCTCATGCCCGAGGGCACGCGCAGCGACGTGTCCTTCACGTCCGAAGCCTTCTCGCCGAAGATCGCGCGCAGCAGCTTTTCTTCCGGCGTGAGCTGGGTTTCGCCCTTAGGCGTGACCTTGCCCACGAGCACGTCGCCCGCTTCGACTTCCGCGCCGATGTACACGATGCCCGACTCGTCGAGACGGCCAAGCTGCACTTCCGCGAGGTTCGAAATGTCGCGCGTGATTTCTTCCGGTCCGAGCTTCGTGTCGCGTGCAACGACATTCAGTTCTTCGATGTGGATCGACGTGTAACGGTCGTCCGCCACCACCTTCTCCGAGATCAGGATCGAGTCTTCGAAGTTGTAGCCGTTCCACGGCATGAACGCGATCAGCATGTTCTGGCCGAGCGCGAGCTCGCCCAGATCGGTCGATGCGCCGTCAGCCAGCACGTCGCCACGCGCAACCTTGTCGCCCATCTTCACGATCGGACGCTGGTTGATGTTCGTGTTCTGGTTCGAACGCGTGTACTTGATCAGGTTGTAGATGTCCACGCCGACTTCACCGGCGACGGCTTCATCGTCGTTCACGCGAATCACGATACGGCCCGCGTCGACGTAGTCCACCACGCCGCCACGCAACGCCTGAACCGTCGTACCCGAGTCGACCGCAACCGTGCGCTCGATACCCGTACCAACGACCGGCTTTTCCGGACGCAGGCAAGGCACGGCCTGACGCTGCATGTTCGAACCCATCAGTGCGCGGTTCGCGTCGTCGTGCTCGAGGAACGGAATCAGCGATGCTGCCACCGAGACGATCTGCGACGGCGCCACGTCCATGTACTGGATGCGGTCCGGCGTGACCATCAGCGTTTCGCCCGCTTCACGCGACGACACGAGTTCGTCGGTCAGCGTGCCGTCTTCGGCCACCATCGCGTTCGCCTGAGCGATCACGTAACGGCCTTCTTCGATTGCCGACAGGTAGTCGATCTGGTCGGTCACCTTGCTGTCCACGACCTTGCGATACGGCGTTTCGAGGAAGCCGTATTCGTTCAGGTGCGCGTACAGTGCGAGCGAGTTGATCAGACCAATGTTCGGACCTTCCGGCGTCTCAATCGGACACACGCGGCCGTAGTGGGTCGGGTGCACGTCGCGGACTTCAAAGCCAGCGCGCTCACGCGTCAGACCGCCCGGGCCAAGTGCCGACACGCGGCGCTTGTGGGTGATTTCCGACAGCGGGTTGGTCTGGTCCATGAACTGCGACAGCTGCGACGAACCGAAGAACTCGCGAATCGCCGACGAAATCGGCTTCGAGTTGATCAGGTCGTGCGGCATCAGGTTTTCGCTTTCGGCCTGGCCGAGGCGCTCCTTGACTGCACGCTCCACGCGCACGAGACCCGCGCGGAACTGGTTCTCCGCGAGTTCGCCCACGCAACGCACGCGACGATTGCCCAAGTGGTCGATGTCGTCCACTTCGCCCTTGCCGTTGCGCAGCTCGACGAGGATCTTGATGGTCGCGAGGATGTCGTCGTCTTGCAGCGTCATCGGGCCGACGATTTCGTCACGGCCCACGCGGCGATTGAACTTCATACGACCCACCTTCGAGAGGTCGTACGCTTCTTCGCTGTAGAACAGACGATTGAACAGCGCCTCGACCGCTTCTTCGGTCGGCGGTTCGCCCGGACGCATCATGCGGTAGATCGCGATGCGCGCGGCCATCTTGTCGGCGGTTTCGTCGATACGCAGCGTCGACGAGATGTACGGACCCTGGTCCAGATCGTTCGTGTAGAGCGTCTGGATGTCCTTGATCTTCGCTTCGCGCAGCTTGTCGAGCACGCTTTCCGTGATCTCGTCGTTCGCGTTCGAGATCACTTCGCCCGTGTCGCCGTCGACCACGTTCTTCGCGAGCACGCGGCCGAGCAGATAATCTTCGGGGACCGAAATGTACGTGGTCTTCGCGTTTTCGAGGTCGCGAATGTGCTTCGCGTTGATCCGCTTGTCCTTCTGGACGATGACCTTGCCTTCGCGATCGCTGATGTCGAAGCGCGCGACTTCACCGCGCAGACGCTCCGGCACGAACTCCATCTGCGCGCCTTCCGGCATCAGCGTGAAGTTGTCGAACACGAAGAAGTTCGCGAGGATCTGTTCCGGCGTGAGGCCGATCGCCTTCAGCAGGATCGTGACCGGCATCTTGCGGCGACGGTCCACACGGAAGTACAGCACGTCCTTCGGATCGAATTCGAAGTCGAGCCACGAGCCGCGGTAAGGAATGATACGGGCCGAGAAGAGCAGCTTGCCCGAGCTGTGCGTCTTGCCCTTGTCGTGTTCGAAGAACACGCCGGGCGAGCGATGCAGCTGCGAGACGATGACACGCTCGGTGCCGTTGATGACGAACGAACCCGTCGGCGTCATGAGCGGAATTTCGCCCATGTACACTTCCTGCTCCTTCACTTCCTTCACGACCGGCTTGCTCGGCGATTCCTTGTCGAGCAGGACGAGACGGACTTTGGCGCGCAGCGCCGAGCAGTACGTGAGGCCACGCTGCTGACATTCCTTGATGTTGAATGCCGGCGGCGAGAGCATGTAGCTCACGAACTCTAGACGAGCAAAGCCGTTATGGGAAACAATAGGAAAAACGGACGAGAACGCAGCTTGCAGACCTTCCGGTTTGCGTTGTGCGGTCGCCGTTTCTGCTTGCAGAAACGTGCTGAATGATTCAAGCTGGGTGGCCAGCAGGAAAGGAACCTGGTGAACGATGGGGCGTTTCGCGAAACTCTTGCGAATACGCTTCTTCTCGGTGAAGGAATAGTGCATACGATCTCCGAATCACGGCGGGTAGGACGACCCGAGTGTTCACCGACTGAGACCCGATGGCTTCGCGAGCCCTGGAAGCTTGGTGGTTGGCCTCTACCAACCGCTGGCTGACGGCAACGGATTTCGGCTTGTCATAACGTGCCCGCTGCCCGACCAAACTTGCCTTCTGCAGTCGCTTCAGAAGACAAAGAGAAGCGCCGCCCCCCACGCATACCTCACGCAGCGAAAGACGATTTTCTTTGGCTTCTCGGTCCCGCATTCACGCCTCCGACTTGCAAAAAATCGAACACAAAAACGCAGAACCCACAAAGCACAAAAAGGCCGGCGGTGTAAAAACCGCCAGCCTTCGCACAGCGCGCTGAAACTTACTTGATTTCAGCCTTCGCGCCGGCTTCTTCCAGCTTCTTCTTGGCTTCTTCAGCAGCAGCCTTGGGCACAGCTTCCTTAACAGGCTTCGGTGCACCGTCAACCAGGTCCTTCGCTTCCTTCAGGCCGAGACCCGTCAGTTCGCGAACAGCCTTAATGACCGAAACCTTGTTTGCGCCTGCTTCGAGCAGGTTGACCGTGAATTCGGTCTGCTCTTCAGCAGCAGCAGCAGCGCCGCCGCCTGCCGGGCCAGCGACTGCCACAGCAGCTGCCGACACGCCAAACTTCTCTTCGAATGCCTTGACCAGTTCGTTCAGTTCGAGAACCGACATCGAGCCAACGGCTTCGAGGATGTCTTCTTTTGCGATTGCCATTTGAAATTACTCCAGATTTGAATTCGGAAACAGCTAGCGATCTTCGCTCGCTCTTGCTTGTTCGACTGCCTGAAATCAGGCAGCTTCTTCTGCTTGCTTCTTCTCTGCCAGCGCGGCGAGTGCACGCGCAAAGCCGGAGACAGGAGCTTGCATAACGAACAGCAGCTTCGAGAGCAGTTCTTCGCGGCTCGGGATGCTGGCCAGCGCTTGCACGCCTGCCTTGTCCATCACGTTGCCTTCGTAGGAACCAGCCTTGATGACCAACTTGTCATTGCTCTTTGCGAAGTCGTTGACGACCTTCGCAGCAGCAATTGCATCTTCCGAGATGCCGTAGATCAGGGGGCCAGTCATCTGCTCTGCCAGCGAAGCAAACGGGGTACCTTCGACAGCGCGACGCGCCAGCGTGTTCTTCAACACGCGCAGGTACACCTGTTGCTCACGCGCTTTCGCGCGCAGCTTGGTCAGATCGCCAACCGCGATTCCACGATACTCGGCCAACACGACGGTCTGAGCCTTCGCGACTTGCGCGGAGACTTCAGCCACGACGGCCTGCTTACCTTCTTTGTTCAGTGGCACGGTTAACCTCCAGATTCGACACCCAACGCAGTTGCGCCAGATGCCGCGTTCAACAACGGCGACCGACCAGTCCGGAGTAAATCAGCTTGCATCTTCGGGCGTTACCGCCCGCTCCCGCTCACATCAGCACTTCAAAACCTTTTCGGGTTCGCCATCTGCGTTGGCTTTACATTAAGGAAGCGCCCAACTGCTGCACTTCCGCCAACGGTCTTTGACAACCGGTTGCGCGATGCGGTACTTGCCACCGCGCAACCGCCCAAAGCCCTTTAAATCCGCGCTGCTGCCCAATCGAGCGTCAACGCGGCAAAACTTTTTGCGAAGCTTACGCTGCCAGCGACGACTGGTCGACGCGAACGCCAACACCCATCGTGCTCGAAACAGCGACCTTACGCAGGTACACGCCCTTGCTCGTTGCCGGCTTGGCCTTGGTCAGCGCTTCGAGGAGCGCGTCCAGGTTGCTGCGCAGCGCGGTCGGCTCGAACGAAGCACGGCCGATGGTCGCGTGGATGATACCGGCCTTGTCGACACGGAATTGCACCTGACCAGCCTTCGCGTTCTTGACCGCGGTGGCGACGTCCGGCGTGACCGTACCGACCTTCGGGTTCGGCATGAGGCCGCGCGGGCCGAGGATCTGACCGAGCGTACCGACGACGCGCATCGTGTCCGGCGAAGCGATCACGATGTCGAAGTTCAGGTTGCCGCCCTTGATCTGCTCGGCGAGGTCTTCCATACCGACGATCTCAGCGCCTGCTGCCTTGGCTTGTTCAGCCTTTTCACCTTGCGCGAACACTGCAACGCGGACCGACTTGCCGGTACCAGCGGGCAGAACGACCGAGCCGCGAACGACCTGGTCCGACTTCTTCGCATCGATGCCGAGCTGCACTGCAACGTCGATCGACTCGTCGAACTTCGCCGTGGCGCATTCCTTCACGAGCGACAGTGCGTCGCCGATCGGGTATTGCTTCTGGCGGTCGATCTTGGCGGCCAGTGCCTTTTGACGCTTGGAAACCTTAGCCATTTACACGCCCTCCACGACGATGCCCATCGAGCGGGCGCTACCAGCGATCGTGCGGACCGCTGCATCCATATCGGCTGCCGTGAGGTCCGGCATCTTGGTCTTGGCGATTTCTTCGGCTTGCGCGCGCGTGATCGTGGCGACCTTGTCGGTGTGCGGCTTGGCCGAACCCTTGTCGACCTTCGCTGCCTTCTTGATCAGAACCGTAGCCGGCGGCGTCTTCAGGACGAACGTGAAGCTCTTGTCCGCGAACGCGGTGATGACGACCGGAATCGGCAGACCCGGTTCCATCGCTTGAGTCTGCGCGTTGAACGCCTTGCAGAACTCCATGATGTTCAGGCCGCGTTGACCCAGTGCCGGGCCGACCGGCGGCGACGGATTGGCTTTACCTGCAGGAATCTGCAGCTTGATAAAGCCGATGATTTTCTTTGCCATGTTGAAAACCTCTTTGGAACGCGTGAGCGTTCTGGTGAGTGGTAGCGCGCGTTCGCCGCAATCTTCGCTGTGCCAACTGCTTTGGCTACATCTACAGCCGACAGGACTACTGGCGCTCCTCTACGGCCATGACGCGGACCGTAAGCGCGGAAAAACGGACCGCACCAAAAGTGCGATCCGTCGTATTCGATTTATAGCTTTTCGACCTGGCCGAATTCGAGTTCGACCGGTGTGGCGCGACCGAAAATGGTAACAGAGACCCGGACGCGCGACTTTTCGTAGTTGACTTCTTCGACGCTGCCGTTGAAGTCCGTGAACGGACCTTCCTTCACGCGGACCATCTCGCCGACTTCGAACAGGGTCTTGGGGCGCGGCTTCTCAACGCCTTCCTGCATCTGCGACATGATCTTTTCGACTTCGCGCGGCGAAATCGGGCTCGGGCGATTGCGCGCCCCGCCGACGAAACCGGTCACCTTTGCCGTGTTCTTCACGAGGTGCCACGTTTCGTCCGTCATTTCCATCTCAACCAGGACATAGCCCGGGAAGAAACGACGTTCGGTCACCGATTTGTGACCACCCTTCACCTCGACCACTTCTTCAGTCGGAACGAGGATCTGGCCAAACTTATCTTGCATGTCAGCACGTTCGATACGCTCTTGAAGCGCACGTTGCACGCTCTTCTCCATGCCGGAGTAGGCGTGCACCACATACCAACGTTTTCCGCTCGGGGGTGCCGGTGTATCGCTCATATCATTTCCAACCCAGAATCGCCGAGAAAATCACCCACTCGATGGATTTGTCGCAAACCCACAGAATGATGGCCATTGCCAGCACAAAACCGAAGACCACCAACGTCGTTTGCGTGGCCTCTTTGCGAGTCGGCCAGACGACCTTGCGAACTTCCTTGTACGAGTCTTTGGCAAATGCGATGAAGCTCTTGCCGGGCGCCGAGAGAAGACCGACTACCACCCCCGCGATCACGCCCACTGCGAGCGCTGCACCGCGGACATACCACTCCTGGCTAGCGAGCCAGTAGAACCCTACGAACCCGGCCACAACCAACAATACACCCGCTGCAAGCATCAGCTTGTCGCTGGAAGTATTAACAGTTTCGACGGAAGGATTCGCCATAACACCTTAAAGAACAACGCGCTTGAGCGCGAGAAGTTGGCAGGGGCAGAGGGAATCGAACCCCCAACCTTCGGTTTTGGAGACCGACGCTCTGCCAGTTGAGCTATACCCCTAAACCATGTTGGGGTTGGCGGCAAAGCCAACCCCGAAACCACTTAGTCGATCAACGAGACTGGCAAAAAACTTACTCGATGATCTTTGCAACCACGCCGGCGCCGACGGTACGGCCACCTTCGCGGATTGCGAAGCGCAGACCTTCTTCCATCGCGATCGGAGCGATCAGCTTCACCGTGATCGACACGTTGTCGCCCGGCATGACCATTTCCTTGTCCTTCGGCAGCTCGATCGAGCCCGTCACGTCCGTCGTACGGAAGTAGAACTGCGGACGGTAGTTGTTGAAGAACGGCGTGTGACGGCCGCCTTCGTCCTTGCTCAGCACGTACACTTCAGCCGTGAAGTGCGTGTGCGGCGTGATCGAACCCGGCTTCGCCAGAACCTGGCCACGCTCCACGTCTTCACGCTTCGTGCCGCGCAGCAGGATACCCACGTTGTCGCCTGCCTGACCCTGGTCGAGCAGCTTGCGGAACATTTCCACGCCCGTGCAGGTCGTCTTCACCGTCGGCTTGATACCGACGATTTCGATTTCCTCGCCGACCTTGACCAGACCGCGCTCGATACGACCCGTCACCACCGTGCCGCGACCCGAGATCGAGAACACGTCTTCCACCGGCATCAGGAACGCGCCGTCAACTGCGCGCTCCGGCGTCGGGATGTACGTGTCGAGTGCGTCGGCCAGGTTCATGATTGCCACTTCGCCCAGCTCGCCCGTGTCGCCTTCCAGCGCCAGCTTGGCCGAACCCTTGATGATCGGCGTGTCGTCGCCCGGGAAGTCGTACTTCGAGAGAAGCTCGCGCACTTCCATTTCGACCAGCTCGAGCAGCTCGGCGTCGTCGACCATGTCGCACTTGTTCAGGAACACGATGATGTAAGGCACGCCAACCTGACGGGCGAGCAGGATGTGCTCACGCGTTTGCGGCATCGGGCCGTCAGCGGCCGAGCACACCAGGATTGCGCCGTCCATCTGTGCCGCGCCCGTGATCATGTTCTTCACATAGTCAGCGTGGCCCGGGCAGTCGACGTGTGCGTAGTGGCGGTTAGCCGTTTCGTACTCGACGTGCGCGGTGTTGATGGTAATACCACGTGCCTTTTCTTCCGGTGCCGCGTCGATCTGGTCGTACGCCTT
>NZ_QLSU01000021.1:0-1153 GCF_003268775.1 Paraburkholderia unamae | reverse complement strand
TGGCGGTTAGCCGTTTCGTACTCGACGTGCGCGGTGTTGATGGTAATACCACGTGCCTTTTCTTCCGGTGCCGCGTCGATCTGGTCGTACGCCTTGGCTTCACCGCCAAACTTCTTGGTCAGAACCGTCGTGATCGCTGCCGTCAGCGTGGTCTTGCCGTGGTCAACGTGACCGATCGTGCCCACGTTCACGTGCGGCTTGGTCCGCTCAAACTTACCCTTGGCCATTTTCGACTCCTAAGAGGATTTTTCCGTACGTTGCGCGGGGCGCGCAAACAATCACTGGCTTGCTGCTACCTGCTCGATGCGAGGCCTCTGGAGGCCTGCTAAATACCGGCTGGTGCCCATGGGCAGGATCGAACTGCCGACCTCTCCCTTACCAAGGGAGTGCTCTACCACTGAGCCACATGGGCGAAAACTGCTCTGGAACTGCTTTTTAGCTTCGCTGGAGCGGGTGAAGGGAATCGAACCCTCGTCGTAAGCTTGGAAGGCTTCTGCTCTACCATTGAGCTACACCCGCTAAGTTTTCTGACTACTGTCGATTCCCGACACTAACCTGACTACAGTTGAATTCTGGTGGAGGAGGTTGGATTCGAACCAACGTAGGCGTAAGCCAACAGATTTACAGTCTGCCCCCTTTAGCCACTCGGGCACCCCTCCGTAGAGAACTGATGATTATGGTGTAACATCCGAACCGTGTCAAGCACTTTATTCGGCGCCGAACCACAACGCTCTCACTTATAGGGAGAGCGAAAAAGCAAAAACCCCGGCTTTTTAGGGCCGGGGTTTCGCAATAAGGAGCCTGACGATTACCTACTTTCACACGGGCAATCCGCACTATCATCGGCGTGGAGTTGTTTCACGGTCCTGTTCGGGATGGGAAGGGGTGGGACCAACTCGCTATGGTCATCAGGCATGACGGGTTGCTGCGTCGCTTTGTGAGCGCCACAGCCAATCGGGAAGAAGCGTAAAGAGGTGTTGCTCAATTGGGGTTGTGTTGTTTCTGGCACAACACATGATCTCAACCTGTGCGCTCCACACTCCACTCCGGGAGGGAGGCACACCTGTTATAGGATCAAGCCTTACGGGCAATTAGTATCAGTTAGCTTAACGCATTACTGCGCTTCCACACCTGACCTATCAACGTCCTGGTC
>NZ_QLSU01000020.1 GCF_003268775.1 Paraburkholderia unamae | reverse complement strand
GAGATGCTCATGAGCTGGGACATGATGAAGCGGCGTCTGCGCGAAGGCGTGGAGTTCTTCCGCTTCCTGCGCGCGCACGAGGCATGATGGACCGCTTGTCCCGCGATGCCCGCGCGCTCATCTTCACCGCCGACGACTTTGGCCTGCACGAGCGGGTCAATGCGGCGGTGGAGCGTGCGCATCGCGAGGGCGTGCTCGACTGCGCGAGCCTGATGGTGGCCGCGCCCGCCGCGGCAGACGCCGTGGCGCGCGCGCGCCGCACGCCGGGCCTGCGCGTGGGCCTGCATCTGGTGCTGGCGGACGGCGCGCCGATGTTGCCGCGCGCGCAGATTCCCGCGCTCGTGAACGAGCAAGGGCGTTTCGGCGACAACATGGTGCGCGACGGCGTGCGTTTCTTCTTCCTGCCGCACGTGCGCCGACAACTGGCGAAGGAAATTCGTGCGCAGTTCGAAGCATTCGCGGCGACCGGGCTCGCGCTCGATCACGTGAATACGCACAAGCATTTTCATCTGCATCCCACTGTGCTCGCGCTGATCCTTTCGATCGGACGCGACTATGGGTTGCGCGCGATGCGCCTGCCGCTGGAGGCGGGCGCGCCGCTGGCGCTCAGGCCGTGGCTCGCGCTCGTGCGCGCGCGTTTGGCGCGCGCGGGCGTGGCGCACAACGACTACGTGGTCGGCATCGCGAAGACGGGCGCAATGGACGAGGCCGCCGTGCTCGACGCGCTTGCGCATCTGCCCGCTCGCGGCGTGGGCGAGATCTACTGCCATCCGGCGCTCGCCGGCGAGGCGGGTGAAGCACCCATCACGCCGTCGATGCAGACCTATCGCCACGCCGACGAATTCGGCGCGCTCGTTTCACCGCGTGTGGCCGCTGCGCTCGCGCAGGCGGGCGTGCGCCACGGCGGCTTCACCGACGTGTTCTTTGGAGCGGCTTCGGGCTCCGGTCCTGCGGCATCACGCGGCGCAGAGGTGCAGGCGTCATGAAGTGGCTTCAATGGCTGGGCCTGCCGCTCGGGATCGCCATCCTGATCGGTCTGGTCGTCCACAACGGCGCGCACGACGTGCTGCGCGTGATTGGCACGGCGGGTCCGGTGCTCCTTTGGCTCGTGCCTTTCCACGCGTTGCCGCTCCTGCTCGACGCGCAGGCGTGGCGCCTCTTGCTCGACAAGCGCGCGCCGCTCACGTTCCTCTGGTGGACCGCGACCGTGCGCGAAGCCGTGAACCGGCTGCTGCCCGTGGTGGGCGTGGGGGGCGAGCTCGTCGGCATTCGCCTTGCGCGCTGGAAGGTGCGCAATGCGAGCGAAGTCACGGCTTCGGTGATCGTCGAGGTGTTCGTGACGATCGCCGTCCAATATGCGTTCTCGGCGCTCGGCGTCGTGCTGATCGTTGCGGCGACCGGTGACGGCGGGTCGCTGCGCACCATCGTCACGGTCGCGCTCGCGCTGCTGCTCTCGGCGCCGCTGCCCGTGCTCGCGGTGTTCCTCGTGCGGCGCGGCGGCGTGTTCCATGCGATCGAGCGCTGGGCCGCGCGGCTGCTCGGCACCGAAAACCCGCTTATGCAAGGTCTCGACGGCAAGCAGCTCGACGCCGATCTCGACGCGCTGATGTCGCGCACCGGCCTCATGTTCCGCGCGTTCTTCTGGCAGCTCGGCGGCTATATGCTCGGGGCCTTCGAGACCTGGTGGGCGCTCGCGCTGCTCGGTCATCCGGTCACGGTGGGCGATGCGCTCGCCATCGAAGCCATCACCCAGGCCGTGCGCCACGCGGCCTTCATGGTGCCCGCCGGCCTCGGCGTGCAGGAAGTCGCCGTGGTGCTGCTGGCCCAGCTTTTTGGCGTGAGCCAGGAAGTGGCGTTCTCGCTCGCGCTCGTGAAGCGCATGCGCGAAGTCGTGTTCGGCGTGCTCGCGCTGATTTCCTGGCAGGTGGCGGAGATTGTTCGCACGCGTCGTGCGGTGCGAGGCGAGGCGCCGTTGGGCGTACAGCCCGGCGCACAGCGCGACGCCAAACTGCCCGCCGTCGCGACCGTTGGCGCAAGCCCGCGCGGGCCTAAGCGGGGCCCGCAGCACGATCAGGTCCATTGACGGTACATTGTGGGTATGTCGGTGCGCGCCGCCATTTCGGCGCGCAAGTCGACGCAAGCCCATGTTGATGCGTTAGCAAGGACATGTTGCCCACGTTCTCATCCACGCGTTCGCTCGCGCTCGCGTGCGCCGCCATGGCGGCGTTCACGCTTTCCGGCTGCGACGACCGCCAGTTCGATGCCATGTTCGATTCGATCCGGCAGGGGTTCAAGGCGTTCTTCGATTCGGTGAAGCCCGACGCGCTGCTGCTCAAGGGCCTCACGCCCGGCGTCTCCACGCTCGATCAGGTGCGCGAGCAAATGGGCAAGCCCGAAACCGAGCGCGTGTTCGACGACGGCTCGCGCCGCCTCGAATATCCGCGCGGCCCGCAGGGGCTCAAGACGTGGATGGTCGATATCGGCCCGAACGGGCGGCTCGTGGCCATCACCCAGGCGCTCACGGCGGAGAACTTCGCGAAGATCCGCGTCGGCATGAGCGAGGACGAGGTGCGGCGTCTGCTGGGCAAGCCGGGGCAGGTGGCCGGCTACCGCTTGAAGAAGGAGACGGTGTGGAGCTGGAAGTGGCTGGAAGGGGGCGTGACGCCCGAAGCGTATTTCAACGTGCATTTCGGACCGGACGGGCGGGTCACGACGACCTCGCGTTCGGACATCATTCGCGGTCACTGACCGCTCGACACGCTGGGAGGCGCGCATGATGCAACGGCGACGGCCCAGGCGTGTGGGACTCGTGCTCGGCGGGGGCGCCGCGCGCGGCTGGGCGCATATCGGCGCGATCCGCGCGCTGGAGGAAGCGGGCATCAAGCCCGACGTGGTGTGCGGCACCTCGATCGGCGCGCTGGTTGGCGCCGTGTACGCGAACGGCGACCTCGACTGGCTCGAAGACTGGGTGGGCAAGCTCACCTGGCAAATCGTGGTGCGCCTGCTCGATTTGCGCTTGTCAGGCGGCCTGCTGGGCGGGCGCAAGGTGATCGACCTCTTTGCGCAGCAGTTCAACGGCCGCTCGATCGATGACCTGCGTCTGCCGTTCACGGCGGTCGCGACCGAACTCGACACCGGGCGCGAAGTCTGGCTGCGCGAGGGTGGCGTGGTGGACGCGGTGCGCGCCTCGATTGCGATTCCCGGCATCTTCACGCCGATCTGGCATGACGGCGTGTGGCTCGTGGACGGCGGCCTGAGCAATCCGGTGCCGGTGTCAGCCGCGCGCGCGATGCGCGCCGACACGGTCATCGCCATCGACCTCAATCACGACATTCTCAATGGCCGGGACCTGGGCGGCGCGCTCGACACGGTGCCGCGCGAGTTGCCCGTGGAGGTGAGCGAACCGCCGCCGGCCGAGCCATCGGGCGTTTCAGCCGACGGCGCGGCGAACGGGGAGGCCGCCCCGGAGCCGCTCATGCGCCGCAACGGCAAGCGTTTTCCGCGCTGGCTGCAACCGGCGGGGCCGGGCGCGACGGGTGGACCGGACGTGCGGGTGGCGCCGCCGCCCAGCACGCGCGTGCCTTCCATGCTGAGCTCGGTGGCACAGAGCATCGACATCATGCAGGTGCGCATTACGCGCAGCCGGCTGGCGGGCGAGCCCGCCGACGTGCTGATCCAGCCGCGCCTGGGCGGCATGGGGATTTTCGACTTTCACCGGGCCGGGCCCGCCATCGAGGAAGGGCGCGCAGCCGTGCAGTACATGCTGCCCGCCATCAAGGCGCAGTTGGGACTGGACTAGGGCCTGGGGTGCGCCGCGGCTAAAGATTCAGGATGCCGGCCACGGCAAATTTCGCCGCCTCCAGTTCCTCGGCCGTCGCCGCTTCGCCTTTGTGCCGCCAGACCCTGCCCGCGAGGGAAAACGTGGTGATCTGGTCGGCCATCGCGACGCACGGCTTGCTCAAGCCGCTGATCGGGATTTCGGACTCCCATCCATGAATGCTGCTGGTGATGGGCAGCCCGATGAAGCGGCTCGTGAGTTCGTTGAACTCGGCGTCGATGAGCACGAGGGCAGGGCGATAGCCGTCCTGCTCATTGCCCGCGCCCGGCCCGACGTTGAGCCAGAGGATATCGCCTGCGTCCGGTGTGCCGTTTCTCATGCGTTCTTACCATTGGTCAAAACGCGTGGGGTCATCGGGTCCGCCGATTTCGGTCCCCTGCGGCCGGCCAAAGTCGACGAGCGTGTGCGGTTCCAGCTTCCGCTCGCGCAACTGCTGCAAATAGCGCTCGCGCGAGAAGCGCCGGATCGCCGTATGCGGGCGAACCGTGAGCGACCCGTCTTCCACTTCGACCTCGACTTCCTGTCCTTCCGCGAGTCCCAGCTTTGCCGCAAGGCTGGCCGGAACGCGCACCGCAAGGCTGTTTCCCCAACGCTTCAGGGTTTGTATCGCCATTTCGTCCTCGTACTGAACTAGCCTTTTGGCCAGCAACGGAGTGAGCTTGATGTCCATACCTGATCGTGGTGTATCTACGTTGTTGATACAGCCTCGATGCTAGGCTTCGCATTTTGATGTGTCAACGCGTTGATACGCGTATCTTGATGCCCGCGTGACGTCTTATGGGCGCAGATCAAGGAATGCCTGGTCCGCTTCAGTCGAGCGCCGCGCGCCAGACCCAGCCGTGCGAGGCGCGGCGCAGCGTCGTCACGCCAAGCGGCGCGATCTCCACCGAGCGAAAGCCCGCCGACGGCGCGCCCAGCGCGTGAAGGATCGCCGCGCGTATCACGCTCGCGTGCGTGAAGGCGATTACGTGGCCCTCGAAGTCACCCGGTTCGTCGAGCCATGCGCTCACGCGCGCGCGCACGTCTTCGAACGATTCGCCGCCGCCGGGCGGCCTGAAGGCCGGATCGCGGGTCCATGCCGCAAGCGCTTCGGGCGCTTCAGGCGTTTCCCGCGCGAGATCGGTGAGGCGTCGGCCTTGCCACGCGCCGTAGGCGGCTTCCCGTATCGCTTCGCAACTCGCCGCCGCCGGGAAACCGGCTGCCCGGGCGCTCGCACGGGCGATCGCGGCGGGGCTCGTCAGTACGCGCGGCGCGTCGTCGCCCGTTGCGGCGAGGCGCGCGTACCAGCGCTCGCGCCACGCGGCGAGCGCCTCGATCGCGCGAGTGTCCAGTGCGGACTCGGCGGCGTCGTCCTCCGCCTGCGCGCAGGGCAGCGTTGCCGAGCGCATCGCGGCGTTCGCCGCGTGACTGACCAGCCAGACCGTCGTTGGCATCGTGTTCCCTGGCTCCGTGGTTTGCGATGGTTCGCATCCGGCCTTCGCGAGGCCGCCGCAGCGCGTAGAATACAGGCTTCACGACACGCGGAAGCCGGTGCAAGTCCGGCGCGGTCGCGCCACTGTAACTGGTTGCCCTCGAAAGTATCAACGCGCATCAATGCGCATCGAAGCCGCAACGGGAGTCAGACCTGCGCGTCGTGTACCCGTCTTTTCAACGACTATCGGGGCGCGTAACCCCAGGAGAAGTCCACATGTCCCAAGCCTCATTGCCCCTGCACGCACCGGCTGCACCGGCGCCCATTCCACTGCGCGAAATCCTGCCGTGGGCCATCTTCGTCGGCCTCATGCTGCTGCTCGCGCTGTATTTCGTTGGCGCGGAGCAGGGCGCGACGGCGATCTTCCAGGGCATGTACGTCCACGAGTTCGTTCACGACGGCCGCCATCTGCTCGGCTTCCCCTGCCACTGACCGGGGGCCGAACATGGTAGGCAAGTTGCTGGTGCGCGGGATGCTTGCAGGCATCGCCGCGGGACTCCTCACGTTCGGATTCGCGAAAATCGCAGGCGAGCCGCAGGTCGATCAGGCGATCTCCTTCGAAGAGAAAGCCGACGCCGCGAAGGGCGAGGCCCCCGAACCCGAGATCGTGAGCCGCGAGACGCAGGCGAGCTACGGTCTCTTCACGGGCGTGATGGTGTATGGCGCATCGATCGGCGGGCTGTTCGCGCTCGTGTTCGCTTTCGCGCATGGCCGCGCCGGGCGGCTTTCGCCGCGCGCACTGTCCGCCTGGCTCGCGCTGGCGGCCTTCGTCGCGATCTATCTGGTGCCGAACATCAAGTACCCGGCGAACCCGCCCTCGGTCGGCGATCCGGAGACCATCGGCTATCGCACCGGGCTCTTCTTCCTGATGATCGCGATCTCCATCGCTGTGTCGGTGTTCTCGCTGAAGGTGCGCGCCGCCTTCGTGCCGAGGCTTGGCGTATGGAACGCGTCGATCGCGGCGCTCGTGCTGTTCGTCGTCGTGATCGGCGCGATCCAGCTCGCCCTGCCGACGATCAACGAGGTGCCCGCCGGGTTCCCGGCCGTGCTGCTGTGGAAATTCCGCGCCGTATCGATCGGCATGCAGGTGATTCTCTGGACCACCATCGGGCTGCTTTTCGGTGCGCTCGCCGAGCGCCTCGTGGGCGCGAACGCCCGTGCGGGCGGCGCGCGCGGCGCACAGACGCGCGCTGCCTGAGCGCCTGCCGGGCCGCTGGGCGCGCGCCGCGCGCCTATCGCAAAAGCGACCCGAAACTTGCGAAAACGCCCCGCTTGCCGGGGCGTTTTTTTTGCCTTTCAAATCCATCGCGGCCACAACGGTGCGGGCCATTGCGGCTGCGGCCGGGCATCGTGTTGCCATGTTGCACTGCAATATCCGCGCCGCCCCGGTTTGAACGATCAATTTTGCACTGAGACGATCCGCGCCAACTCACCCGGTTTCGGCGGCGCCGCAAGCGCCGCGCGAAGCCGCCGACAACACGACTTGACCCGGAGACGCGCGTGTTCCTCTACGGCTTTGGCCCGGTGCTTCTCGCCGGCACGATCCAGACCATCGAACTTTCGCTGCTCTCGCTAGGCGTGGCCGTCCTGCTCGGACTCGCGGGCGCAGCGGCGAAGCTCTCGTTCAACCGGCCGCTCGCGGCCGTGGCGACCGCCTATACGACGCTGATCCGCTCCGTGCCCGACCTCGTGCTGATGCTGCTGCTGTTCTACAGCATCCAGATCGGCGTGAACGAGGCCACCGACGCGCTCGGCATGGCGCAGATCGACATCGATCCGTTCGTGGCCGGCGTCATCACGCTCGGCTTCATCTACGGCGCGTACTTCACCGAAACCTTTCGCGGCGCGTTTCTCGCCGTGCCGCGCGGCCAGCTCGAAGCGGGCCACGCCTACGGCATGAGCGGGGCACGTGTGTTCGCCCGCATCCTGTTTCCGCAGATGATGCGTTTTGCGCTGCCCGGCATCGGCAACAACTGGCAGGTGCTCGTGAAGGCGACGGCGCTCGTGTCGATCATCGGTCTCGCCGATGTCGTGAAGGCCGCCCAGGACGCGGGCCGCAGCACCTTCAACCTGTTCTTCTTCCTCGTGATCGCGGCGCTCATCTACCTCGCGATCACCACCATCTCGAACTTCGCGCTCATCTGGCTCGAACGCCGCTATTCGGTGGGCGTGCGTCACGCGCAACTGTGAGGCCAAGGCCGCCATGAACGAAATCATCCAGCAATTCGGCCGCGCGTTCCTCTACTGGGACGGCGAGCATGTTTCGGGCCTCGCGATGACGCTGTGGCTGCTCGTGATCTCCGTCGCCTTCGGCTTCGTGTGCGCGGTGCCGCTGGCGGTAGCGCGCGTATCGAGCCGCCGCTGGGTCTCGCTGCCGGTGCGCTTTTACACCTATGTGTTTCGCGGCACGCCGCTCTACGTGCAGTTGCTGCTCATTTACACGGGCGTGTACAGTCTCGCGTTCATCCGCTCGGAGCCGCTGCTCGACGCGTTCTTTCGCAGCGGCCTGAACTGCGCGATTCTCGCGTTCGCGCTCAACACCTGCGCCTACACCACGGAGATTTTCGCGGGCGCGATTCGCGCCACCTCGCACGGCGAAGTGGAAGCCGCGCGCGCCTACGGCATGAGCCCGTTCACGATGTACTGGCGCGTGGTCCTGCCTTCGGCGCTGCGCCGCGCACTGCCGCTGTACAGTAACGAAGTGATCCTGATGCTGCACGCGACCACGGTGGCCTTCACCGCGACGGTGCCCGACATCCTCAAGGTCGCGCGCGACGCCAACTCGGCCACCTACCGCTCGTTCGAGTCGTTCGGCCTCGCGGCGCTGATCTACTGTGCGGTATCGTTCGTGCTGGTGGCTGCGTTCCGCCGCGCCGAAAAACGCTGGCTCGGCCATCTCGCCGTGCGCACCCGCTGATTCACCGGAAACATTGGAGACCATCTTGGCTCAGACGCAATCCTCAGACAGCAAGCTCGTCGCGCGCGACATCCACAAGCGCTACGGCGACAACGAGGTGCTCAAGGGCGTCTCGCTCGACGCGAAGAAGGGCGACGTGATCAGCATCATCGGCGCGAGCGGCTCGGGCAAGAGCACCTTCCTGCGCTGCATCAATTTTCTCGAGAAGCCGAACGCGGGCGAGATCGTCGTGGACGGCGAGACCGTGCGCACGAAGGCGGGCCGCAACGGCGACCTCGACGTGGCCGACCACAAGCAGCTTCAGCGCATTCGCACGAAGCTCGCCATGGTGTTCCAGCACTTCAATCTCTGGTCGCACATGAATGTGCTGGAGAACGTGATGGAAGCGCCCGTGCACGTGCTCGGCGTGCCGCGCAAGGAAGCCGAGGAACGCGCGCGCCAGTATCTGGAGAAAGTGGGCCTGGCACCCCGTGTGGAGAAGCAGTATCCCTCGCATCTCTCGGGCGGCCAGCAGCAGCGCGTGGCGATTGCGCGCGCGCTCGCCATGCACCCCGACGTCATGCTGTTCGACGAGCCGACTTCGGCGCTCGACCCCGAACTCGTGGGCGAAGTGCTCAAGGTGATGCAAAAGCTCGCCGAGGAAGGCCGCACGATGATCGTCGTCACGCACGAGATGGGCTTCGCGCGCAACGTGTCGAATCACGTGATGTTCCTGCATCAGGGGCGCACGGAGGAAGAGGGCGCGCCCACCGACGTGCTTGGCGCGCCGAAGAGCGAGCGCCTGCGCCAGTTCCTCTCGGGCAGCCTCAAGTAAGCGGCGCCCCGCGCGCTTTCGGTTTATCGCTCTCGATGGTTCGTTCCTCCGTTTCCCTTTCCGCTTCCGCTCCCGCCGCCACTGCGGCGCTCGGGCAGGCGCCTGCGTCCCGCGCCGGCCGCACGACCCAGGTGGCGATCGTCGCGCTGCCGCCCGTTTCGATGTCGGGCGTGGGCCCGATCGTCGACGCGCTCAATCTCGCCAACGAGATCGACGGCCGCGCGCTGTACCGCTGGCAGATGTGCTCGTGGAACGGCCGCCCCGTGCCGCTCGCGGGCGGCGCGCAATGGCCCGCCGACTGCGCGTTCGGCGACGCGGTGTCGGCCGACTGGCTCATCGTCGTGACCGAGCGCTACCAGCAGTTCGCGGACTACCGGCTCTTTCTCGCGAGCCTCGCGCGCGTGGGGCAGCGCACGCCGCTCGTCACGGGCATTCACCACGGCATCTGGTGGCTCGCGATGGCGGGGCAGTTGCAGGGCTACCGCGTGGCCGTGAACTGGGAGACGTACCAGCAGTTCTCCGAGCAGTTCGAGCGCACCATCGTCACGCAGCACATCTACGAAATCGACCGCGACCGCGCGACCTGCGCGGGCGGCCAGGCCACGCTCGATTTCATGCTCGCGATGATCGGGCGCGATCACGGGCCCGAGCTTGCCGAGCGCATCGCCGACGCGCTTGGCGCGAGCACATTGCGCAGCGGCGACGAGCGCCAGCGCATCCCGTATGTGACCGCGCCGGGCGAGCGCCATCCGCGCATGAACGACGCGCTGATGCTCATGGAAGCGAATATCGAAGACCCGCTCACCACCGACGAGATCGCGAATCTCGTGGGCGTGTCGCGGCGTCAGCTCGAGCGGCTCTTTCGCCAGTATCTCGGCGCGATGCCGTCGAAGTATTACCTGGGCCTGCGCCTCGCCAAGGCGCGCTCGCAGTTGCAGCGCACCAGCAAGTCGGTGGTGCAGATCAGCCTCGCGTGCGGGTTTTCGTCGGCGGCGCATTTTTCGAACGCGTACCGCGAGCGCTTCGGCGTGACGCCGCGCGAGGATCGCCGCAACTGGATCGAGCGCCAGCACGGCGGGGCGGCCACCGAGCCGCGCGCGGGCGCGCTCGTCGAGCGGCCGGAAGTGGAGTGAGCGCGCGTGGCGGGCGGTGAGCGACGGATCGCAGCATGCCGCACGCCCGCTTTTGATGTTTCGCTACGTTTCGCACGAAAAAACGCGTCGCGCCTGCGCAAGACGATTATTCCGGGCTTGCCTACACTGGCTGTTATCGCCACGAATCGCCGCGAAGGCTTTCGCCCGAAAGCGGACTCGGGCCCGCGCGGCACCGACCCTGAATTCGATACGCACTGAGCTACGCATTTAGCCAAAGAGGAATCGCCATGAACGACCAGACTGTGAGCCGCAAGACCTTCGACGAAGTAATGGTGCCGTGTTTCTCGCCCGCGCCGTTCGTGCCGGATCGCGGCGTCGGCTCGCGCGTGTGGGACACCGAGGGCCGCGATTACATCGACTTTGCGTGCGGCATCGCCGTGACCTCGCTCGGCCACGCGAACCCCGAGTTGCTGCACGTGCTGCACGAGCAGGGCGGCAAGCTCTGGCACATCGGCAACGGCTACACCAACGAGCCGGTGCTGCGCCTCGCGAGCAAGCTCGAAGCGCTCACCTTTGCCGATCGCGCGTTCTTCGCGAACTCGGGCGCCGAGGCCAACGAAGCGGCGCTCAAGCTCGCACGCCGCGTGGCGTTCGAGCGCCACGGCGCTGACAAGTTCGAAATCATCTCGTTTGCGCAGTCGTTCCACGGCCGTACGTTCTTTACCGTGAGCGTGGGCGGCCAGCCCAAGTACTCCGAAGGCTTCGGCCCGGTGCCGGGCGGCATCACGCATCTGCCGTACAACGACATCGAGGCGGCGAAGCGCGCGATCGGCGCGCAGACCTGCGCCGTGATCGTCGAGCCGGTGCAGGGCGAGGGCGGCGTGATTCCCGCCGATCCCGCGTTCCTGCGCGCCCTGCGCGAAGCCTGCGACGCGCACGGCGCGCTGCTGATTTTCGACGAGGTGCAAACCGGCGTGGGCCGCACGGGCCACTTCTACGCGTACGAAGATACGGGCGTCACGCCCGACATCCTCACCACGGCCAAGGCGCTCGGCAACGGCTTCCCGATCGGCGCGATGCTCACCACCGAGCCGATCGCCGCGCACTTCAAGGTGGGCGTGCACGGTACGACCTACGGCGGCAATCCGCTGGGCGCGGCGATCGCGGCCAAGGTGGTCGAACTCGTGAGCGATCCGGCGCTGCTGGCGGGCGTGCGTGCGCGCGGCGAAGCGATTCGCGCCAGGCTCGCGAAGCTCAACGAGCGCTTCGACCTGTTCAAGGAAGTGCGCGGCAAGGGCCTCCTGATCGGCGCGGAACTCAATGCGCGCTTCGCGGGCCGCGCGAAGGATTTCAACGCGGCGGCCGCGAACCGCGGCGTGATGATGCTGATCGCCGGGCCGGACGTACTGCGTTTCGCGCCCTCGCTCATCATTCCGGAAGCCGATTTGAACGAGGGCTTCGCGCGCCTCGAGCAGGCTTTCGAAGACGTCATCGGCACGCGCTGAAATTCGCGCGTTTTCGCTCAACCGCAACCCCAGCGCACTCACAGGACCGACGATGCTATTCGTTCGCCCCGCCAGACTGGCCGATCTCGACGCGATCGCCCAGATGGCGCGCACCGCGCAGCCGGTGCTGCATTCGCTGCCGCACGACCGGGCGGCGCTCGAAGCGCGTATCGCGCTTTCCGAGGATTCGTTTCGGGCGGAGGTGGACTTCCCCGGTGAGGAGTTCTACCTGTTCGTGCTCGAAGATTCCGCCACCGGGCGGCTCGTGGGCACGTCGAGCATCGTGGCCGCGGCCGGTTACGCGGAGCCGTTCTACGCGTTTCGCAACGACGCGTTGATCCACGCCTCGCGCGAGCTGCACGTGAACCGCAAGATCCACGCGCTCACGATGTCGCACGAACTCACGGGCAAGAGCCGCCTCGCGGGCTTTTATATCGAGCCTGCGCTGCGCGGCGAGGCGGCCGCGCACCTGATGTCGCGCGCACGCATGATGTATGTCGCGATGAACCGCCGGCGCTTCACGCCCGAGGTGTTTTCGCTGCTGCTCGGCGTGACCGACGACGCGGGCGCGTCGCCGTTCTGGGAAGCGGTGGGGCGCAAGTTCTTCGGACGCGATTTCAAGGACATCGAACTGGCCTCGGGCGGGCGCAGCCGCACCTTCATCGCCGAGGTGATGCCCGCTTACCCGCTCTATGTGCCGCTCTTGCCGGAACCCGCGCAGCGCGTGCTCGGCGAGCCGGACCCGAGCGCCTTGCTCGCCTACGAGATTCATCTGGAAGAGGGCTTCGAGCCGGACCGCTACGTCGATATCTTCGACGCGGGCCCGGTGCTGACCGCACAAGTGGACCGCACGGCTTCGGTGGCCGGCAACGAGACGCGCACGGTGCGTGAAGTTGCGCTCGCAACGAATGCGCAAGGCGCGGCGTATCTGGTCGCAAGCCAGCGCGCGGGCGAATTCCGCTGCGTGCTTGCCACCCTGCCCGAAAGCGAGAAGGGCGCCGGGATCATCGCGCCGCTCGACGCCGCCGCGCGCGCCGCGCTCGGCGTGCAGGACGGCGAACCGGTGCGCTGCGCGCCGCTCTATCGCGCCACCCCGCAAACGGAAAATGCTTACATGGGAGACGCACAATGATCGTGGTACGCGTCGTGCAAACGGGCGACGTGGACGCGCTCGTCGCGCTCGCTCAGGAAACGGGCCCCGGCCTCACCACCTTCAAGCCGGACCGCGAGGCGCTCAAGGCGCGCATCGAGCGCACGCGGCGCACGCTGGCGGGCGAGGCCGCGCCGCGCGAAGCCGGTTACTTCTTCGTGATGGAAGACAGCGCGACGGGCGACGTGGCCGGCGTGTGCGGCATCGAAACGGCGGTGGGACTGGAGCAGCCGTTCTACAACTACCGCGTGAGCACGGTGGTGCACGCGAGCCAGGAGCTGGGCATCTGGACGCGCATGCGCGCGCTCAACATCTCGCACGATCTCACGGGCTATGCCGAGGTCTGCTCGCTCTTTCTCTCGCCGCGTTACCGTACGGGCGGCATGGGCAGCCTGCTTTCGCGCTCGCGCTTCATGTTCATCGCGCAGTTTCGCGAGCGCTTTCCCGAACGCCTGTGCGCGGAACTGCGCGGCCATTTCGATTCGGAGGGCACGTCGCCGTTCTGGCGCGCCGTCGGTTCGCACTTCTATCAGATCGATTTCAACGCCGCCGACTATCTCAGTTCGCACGGTCGCAAGTCGTTTCTCGCGGAATTGATGCCGCGCTACCCGGTGTACGTCGAACTGCTGCCCGAGGAGGCGCAGGCCTGTGTGGGTCTCACGCATGCCGACACGATTCCCGCGCGCCGCATGCTCGAAGCCGAGGGGCTGCGCTACGAGAATCACGTCGATATCTTCGACGCGGGTCCGGTGCTCGAATGCCATGTCGGCGACCTGCGCACGGTGCGCGACAGCGTGCTGGTGCCGGTCGAGATCGGCGCGGCGCAAGCAGAGGCGGGCGTGAGCTCGCTCGTCTCGAACACGTCGCTCGGCGATTTTCGCGTGGGCTTCGCGCCGGGCGTCGTGCACGACGGCGTGCTCACGCTGAGCGCCCAGGAGGCGGCGTCGCTCAACGTCGCGGCGGGCGAACTGGTGCGCGTGCTCGGCCCCGCCCCGAAGCAACACAAAGGATGACCATGAACGAGCTTTACATCGATGGGCAATGGGGCGCGGCTTCGGGCCACGCGTTCGCCTCGCGCAATCCCGGCACCGGCAAGACGGTGTGGAGCGGCCATGCCGCAAGCGAAAGCGATGTCGATCGCGCGGTCAACGCCGCGCGCCGCGCATTCGCCGAATGGTCGCAAACGCCGCTCGAAACGCGCTGCGAAATCGTCAAGCGCTTCGCCGCGCTCGTCACCGAAAAGAAGGAAATGCTCGCCCAGGCTATCGGCCGCGAGACGGGCAAGCCGCTCTGGGAAGCGCGCACCGAAGCGGCTTCGATGGCCGCGAAGGTCGCCATCTCGATCACGGCATACGGCGAGCGCACCGGCGAAAAGCGTGCGCCGATGGCCGATGGCGAGGCGGTGCTGCGCCATCGCCCGCATGGCGTCGTCGCCGTGTTCGGGCCGTATAACTTTCCGGGCCATTTGCCCAACGGCCATATCGTGCCCGCGCTGATCGCGGGCAATGCCGTGGTGTTCAAGCCATCCGAGCTTGCGCCTGACGTTGCGCGCGCAACGGTCGAGTTATGGCACGAAGCGGGCTTGCCCGCGGGCGTGCTGAACCTCGTGCAGGGCGAGCGCGACACGGGTGTCGCGCTCGCCAATCACCGGCAGATCGACGGCCTCTTCTTCACGGGCAGCTCCGACACGGGCACGCTGCTGCACCGCCAGTTCGGCGGGCGGCCCGAGATCGTGCTGGCACTGGAAATGGGCGGCAACAATCCGCTCGTGGTCGCGCAGGTCGAGGACATCGACGCGGCCGTGCATCACGCGATCCAGTCGGCGTTTCTCTCGGCGGGACAGCGCTGCACCTGCGCGCGCCGCATGCTGGTGCCCTCGGACGCATTCGGCGAGCGCTTTCTCGCGCGCTTCGTCGAAGTGAGTTCGCGCATCACGGTGGGCGAGTACGACGCCGAGCCGCAACCGTTCATGGGCGCCGTGATTTCGGCGCGCGCGGCGGCCAAGCTCGTGGCCGCGCAGGCGCAGTTGCAAGCGCGCGGCGCACGCACCTTGCTGCCGATGGCGCAACGCGATGCGGCGCTCGGTTTCGTGACTCCCGCAATCCTCGACGTGACCGGTGTGGCCGATCTGCCGGATGAGGAGCACTTTGGGCCGCTCGTGCAGATCACCCGCTACGCGGGCTTCGACGACGCCATCGCGCAGGCCAACAACACGGCCTTCGGCCTCTCGGCGGGTCTGCTTGCCGACGACGAAGCGCTGTGGCAACGCTTCACGCGCGAGATTCGCGCGGGCGTGGTGAACTGGAACCGGCCGACCAACGGCGCGTCGAGCGGTGCGCCGTTCGGCGGCTCGGGGCGTTCGGGCAATCACCGGCCGAGTGCGTATTACGCAGCCGATTACTGCGCCTACCCGATGGCCTCGGTGGAAAGCGCGCAATTGCAGATGCCCGCGAGCCTTTCGCCGGGCCTCCACTTCTAAGGAACGACGATGCAAACCCTTGAAGCCAACTTCGACGGACTCGTCGGCCCCACGCATAACTACGCCGGGCTGTCGTTCGGCAACGTCGCCTCGCAAAGCAACGAGAAGTCCGTGGCCAACCCGCGCGCCGCCGCGCAGCAGGGCCTGCGCAAGATGAAGCGGCTCGCCGATCTCGGCTTTGCGCAGGGCGTGCTGCCGCCCCAGGAGCGCCCGTCCATTCGCTTGCTGCGCGAACTGGGTTTCGGCGGTAAGGATGCCGAAGCGATTGCGCGCGCCGCGAAAGAGGCGCCCGAACTGCTCGCCGCGGCAAGCTCGGCTTCGGCCATGTGGACCGCGAACGCGGCCACGGTGAGCCCCTCGGCCGACACGCCGAACCGGCGCGTGCATTTCACGCCCGCGAACCTTTGTAGCAAGCTGCATCGCGCGATCGAGCACGAGGCCACGCGCCGCACGCTCGGCACGGTGTTCGCGGACCCGGCGCACTTCATGGTGCACGATGCGCTGCCCGGCACGCCCGCGCTCGGCGACGAGGGCGCGGCGAACCACACGCGTTTTTGCGCGCAGTACGGCGAGCGCGGCGTGGAGTTCTTCGTCTACGGGCGCAGCGAATATCGCCGCGGGCCGGAGCCGAAGCGCTACCCCGCGCGGCAGACTTTCGAGGCGAGCCGCGCGATTGCGCAGCGCCACGGCCTGAGCGACGCAGGCACGGTGTTCGCGCAGCAGAACCCCGATGTGATCGACGCGGGCGTGTTCCACAACGACGTGATCGCAGTGGGCAACCGCAGCACGCTGTTCTGTCACGAGCGCGCGTTCGTCGAGCAGAAGGCGGTGTACGACGAACTGCGCACGAAGCTCGCGGCCCACGACGCGCCGTTTCATGTGATCGAAGTGCCCGAGGCGCGCGTGAGCGTGGCGGACGCGGTCTCGTCGTATCTGTTCAACAGCCAGTTGCTGAGCCGCGCCGACGGCACGCAGATTCTCGTCGTGCCGCAGGAGTGCCGCGAGAATCCGCACGTGGCGATCTATCTCGACGAACTGGTGGCGAGCAGCGGGCCCATCGACGAGGTGCTCGTGTTCGACCTGCGTGAGAGCATGAAGAACGGCGGCGGCCCCGCGTGCCTGCGCTTGCGTGTCGCGCTCACCGACGAGGAGCGCGCCGCGACGGCGCCGGGCGTGTGGATGAACGACGCGCTCTTCACGCGCCTCGACGGCTGGATCGAACGGCACTATCGCGACCGGCTCGCGCCGCAGGATCTCACCGATCCGGCGCTGCTCGTCGAGTCGCGCACGGCGCTCGACGAGCTGACGCAGATTCTCGGGCTCGGATCGCTCTATGACTTCCAGCGCTGATACGCCCGTCACGCCGCTTGCGGATTTTCTCGGCTACACGCTCGCGGGCGAGCGCCCCGCGACGCCCGGCGAGGCGCGCGGCGAATGCGCGGGCGGCGTGCGCTGGCAGTGGCATGACGAGGGCGTGCTCGAACTCGAACCGGCGCATGAAGACGCTGCGACGCGCAGCGTGCTGCTCTCGGCGGGCGTGCACGGCGACGAGACCGCGCCGATCGAATTGCTCTCGCAACTCGTGGCCGACCTCGCGGCGGGCCGCGCGCCGCTCGCTTGCCGGGTGCTCGTGGTGCTCGGCAACGCGGGCGCGATGCGCGCGGGCGAGCGCTATCTCGACGACGATCTCAATCGCCTGTTCGGCGGCCGCCATGCCCGCGTGCCGCAAAGCCGCGAAGCGCCGCGCGCCGTCGCGCTCGAAGCGATGGTGGAGCGCTTTTTCGCGCGCGCCGGGCAGGCGCCGCTGGCACGCTGGCATCTCGACATGCATACGGCGATTCGCGCGTCCGCGTTCGAGCAGTTCGCGCTGCTGCCGCATACAGGCGAGCAGCCCTCGCGTGCCATGCTCGAATGGCTCGCCGACGCACGCATCGCGGCCGTGCTGATTCACACGGAGAAGGGCCCCACCTTGTCGTCGTTTACGGCCGAAACGTGCGGCGCGCTTGCCTGCACGCTCGAACTGGGCAAGGTGCGGCCTTTCGGCGAGAACGACCTCGCGCGCTTCGCGAGCGCGGATGCCGCCGTGCGCCGCCTCGTGGCGGGCGAGACGCCTTCGCTCGATACCGCGCCCATGCCGCGCGTCTTCACGGTGATCGGCCAGATCACAAAGCAAAGCGATGCGCTCAAGCTCCACGTTGCCGCCGATGTGCCCAACTTCACGCCCTTCGCGCGCGGCGAGGTGCTGGCCGAGGACGGCGCGTACCGCTATGTCGTGGAGCACGACGAGGAGCGCATCGTGTTTCCGAATCCGAGCGTGAAGCCCGGTTTGCGCGCGGGCCTGCTCGTCGTCGACACCACCCGGGAGACGCTCGCCGCACTCGCCTGAGCGCGCGCTTGCGCATCCACGACACCCAATTGCATGTTCAGCGCCCCGCGCCGGCCGCAGGCTACGCGCGGAGGCTCGCGTGCGCGCGCGGTACAATGCCGCCCGCGCGCTTGTTGCGGCGCACCAAACCGGGTGCCTGCGATTGAGCCGTGATTTTGGCGCAGCGATCCTGTGCCGGCGCCCGCAGCCCGTCGATTTGCCTGACCGGTCCCTGCCGGCGCCACTTATCTGACTGGAACGAGACACTGATGAAGATGAACTGGAACAAGCTGGCAACGCTCGCATTCTGCGCAGCCGCCATGACGGCCGGCGCCGCACACGCAGCCGATATCAAGGAAGTCCGCTTCGGCCTGGAGGCGTCGTACGCGCCGTTCGAATCGAAGACGCCCGCGGGTGAGCTGCAAGGCTTCGATATCGACGTGGGTAACGCCGTTTGCGCGAAGCTCAAGGCGAAGTGCGTGTGGGTGGAGAACTCGTTCGACGGCCTGATTCCGGCGCTCCAGGCGCGCAAGTTCAATGCGATCAACTCGGACATGTCGATCACGGACCAGCGCCGCCAGGCCATCGACTTCACCGACCCGATCTACGCGATTCCGAACCAGATGATCGCGAAGAAGGGCAGCCCGCTGCTGCCCACGCCCGAGTCGCTCAAGGGCAAGCACGTGGGCGTGCTCCAGGGCACGATCCAGGAAACCTACGCGAAGGCGAAGTGGGCGCCCGCGGGCGTCGACGTCGTGCCGTACCAGACCCAGGACCAGATCTACGCGGACCTCGTTGCGGGCCGCCTCGACGCCTCGTTCCAGGACGCCGAAGCCGCTTCGAAGGGCTTCCTGAACAAGCCGCAGGGCGCGGGCTTCGCGTTCGCGGGCCCGCAGGTCGTGGACGCCAAACTGCTCGGCGAAGGCGTGGGCTACGGCCTGCGCAAGAACGACGCGGCGCTCAAGGCCGCGCTCAACGGTGCGCTCAAGGATCTCAAGGCCGACGGCACGCTCGATCGCATCGCCGCGAAGTACTTCGACGTGAAGGTCGTGCTCAAGTAATCGCGCGGCCCGTATTACCCTAAGCGCGATGGCCGGCCGGCCGGATGATGTCCGGCCGGTCGGTCTTGTTTTGAGCCATTTGCTTCGGATTCCATATCAAGTATCGAGCCGGTCGTGCCGCGCGACCTGTGTAAGCCGGACGGAAGCTCGAAAAACCCGCGAAAAATCCGCTGAATCGACGCGATCTTCATTTCAGAGTCTTACCGGCCAGGATAAAATCGACCGCAGAACGAGCCGCGGCCGGCGTTTGCGCAAACGGTTGCGGCATGCCAAGAGACAAGGACCAGGGCGTCGCCACGAACGCGACGCCGCGCGGGGGATCCCATGAGCTTGAACGCCGCAGATCGGCTGCAAATGTCAGGAGTCGCGGGCGACGCGTCGCCGGAACAGGCCGGCCCGC
Organism: Paraburkholderia unamae; assembly: GCF_003268775.1. Taxonomy (GTDB): domain Bacteria; phylum Pseudomonadota; class Gammaproteobacteria; order Burkholderiales; family Burkholderiaceae; genus Paraburkholderia; species Paraburkholderia unamae. The sequence goes on along the minus strand of NZ_QLSU01000020.1, from coordinate 140,394 downwards.
CCATCGATGTGTACTTCGCCCGCCTGCCCATGCTGGACCGGGAAGGCTTGCTCTGTGCGTTCGAGACGCTGCCGCGCCTCATCGACAGGCGCGAGGCCGCCGATATCGAACGCGAGGCCGAAGCCGCCGCGAAAGATGTCGCCGCCGGCATGCCGCCCAAACCCTCCGTCACCGGCTCGGCGCTGATCGGCGCGTTCAGCGCGCCCGCCTTGCGCGCCGCGCTGGCGGGGCATCCCGCGTGGCTCGACATGACGCGCGATGCGCTCTTTGACGACGCCTTGCAGCGCGTGAGCGCCGAGCGCGTGATGCTCGAACTGCCGGTGGATATCGGCGCGGACCCGGAACTCATCGCGCGGCTCATTGCGCTGCACCGGCGCCGCTACCGCTTCGCGCTCGACCACGTGTCGAAGGCGGACGAGTCGTTTGCGAAGCTGCTGCCGTATGTGGACGCCATCAAGATCGACATCCGCGAGATCGCGCCCGCGCTGCTGCCCAAATTCGCCAGCGTGATGAAGTCGGCGGGCAAGCTGCTCGTCGCCATGGGCGTCGAGACGCAGGAAGACTATCAGCGCGCGCACGACCTCGGTTTCGACCGTTTCCAGGGCTATTACTTCGCGAAGCCGCACGGCGGCGCGCGGCGCTCCAGCGCGCCGCGCCAGGCGCTTTTGAATCTGCTTCATCTGCTTGCCGCCGAACCCACTGTCGCGCAGCTCGAAGCGGAGCTCAAACTCAATCCCGTGCTCGTGATGCATCTCATGCGCCTTGCCAACTCGGGCAGCATGAACATCGGGCGCAAGGTGACGACGCTGCGCGAGGCGATCAACGCCACCGGCACCAACGCCATCGCGCGCTGGACGCAACTGCTGCTCTACGCGGACGGCCGCAAGATCGCCGCCGAGGACGATCCGCTGCTGCAACTCGTGGCCACGCGCGCGCGCTTCATGGAAGTCGCCGTGACGCAACTGGCCAAGGCGCATCTCGAAGAGGAAGACGCGGCGTTCCTCGTGGGCGTGTTCTCGTTTGTCGAGGCGGTGTTCGGCGGCTCGCTCGAAGGCACGCTCGAAGTGCTCACGCTCGCGCGGCCGATCCGCACGGCCATCGTGAAGCGTGAGGGCGTGCTCGGGCGTTTGCTGGATCTGTCCGAGGCGCTAGAACGCGCGGACTGGGCGCGCGTGGATGCACTGTGTCAGGAGCTTGCGCCGCTCGACGCGGCCACGGTCGCGGCGCTCTCGCTGGCGGCTGCGGAATGGGCGGGCACGTCCGGGCGCAATGCCGAGGACGAAGGGCTGGAGCGCATCGAGGACTGAGCCGGAACCGAAGGGCAGGGTGGCGCGACGGTGCGCCACCGGTCTGCTCAGACGGGCTGATCAGGTGCCCTAAGCAGCTAGCCTGATCAGACGGTCTGCGGAGTGTGCGCGAAAAAGCGCGAGAGCTGCTGGGCGAGGTCGTTCAGCGCGCTCATCTCTTTCTGCGAGATGCGGCGCGGCTCCTGGCTCACGAGCCAGTCTCCATACATGAGCGCCACGGGCGATTCACCGGCCGCGCCCACGGGCAGCAGCACGAATGCGCGCGCGTCTTCGAAGCTCTCGCGATACCAGGCCGGCAGACGCGCGAGCATTTTCGCGTCGCGCGCGTTCTCGATGAAAATGCCCACCTTGTTCGCAATCGCGAGATGGAACACGTCGGGCTGGAACGCGGCGGAGAACGAGAGCTTGGGCAACACTTCGCCCATATGCGGACCGAAGCCGTGTTGCGCTTCGAACATGTTCGCGCCGCGCCGCACGAACACCACGGAGCGCGCGAAGCCCAGACCCGCGAGCACGGTTTCGGTGGCGAGCGTGAGCGCGGTGCCGAGCGCGCTTTCAAGCGGCAGCGCGCGCAAGTCCTCGACGCCCGCCGCGATGCGCGCCTCGGGGTCGAGCGCCTCGCGCGCGATGGCGTCGGCGTTGGCGCGCAACTCGACGATTTCGCGCATCACGCCGTCTTCGGCTTCCTCGCGCGCAAGCGCAAGGCTCATTTGCACGAGCACGTCGGCGTCGATCGAGAGCGCGCGGCCGTAGTGTTGCGCAAGCTCGGCGATATGCGTTTCGCGCATTTCGTCGGAGAGGCCCGTCGTGGTCAGCACGCGCGCCACTTCGGTCGAATAGTTGGTGGTGGCGCGCAGCCACTGCACCTGGCGCGATTCGTTGTCGGCGGGGTCGTACTGGCCCATGCCCGCGCGAATCGTGTCGGGCAGGCGCCAGCGCGAGGCGGCCTCCATGCCCAGTTCCTCGAAGGTCACGCCGAGCACGTCGAGGCAGGCCTCGTCGTCGCTCGCGCCTTCTTCGATCTCGCGGCGAATCTGGTCCCACTCGGGTTCGAGATAGAACACCACGAGCAGCTTGCCTACCTGGCGCATGAGCGTGCAGACCACGGCCTCTTCGCCCGCGCGCAGGTCGCCGTTTTCGGTGAGCTTGCGCGCGACGCAGCCCGAGAGCATCGTGCGGTTCAGTTCGAGCTTGGCGTCGATACGGCGCGGCGCGCTGTGATGGAAGTGATCGACGATCTTCAGGCCGACGACGAGGTGGCCCACGGCGTCCATGCCGAGCACCATCAGCGCGCGCGTGACGGTGGTGATGTTGCCGCCGAACGCCATGTACATGGCCGAATTCGCGAGCCGCAGCACTTTCTGCGTGAGCGCGAAATCCGAGAGCACGACCTTCACGAGCGCGCTGAAATCGTAGTCGTCGTTCGTCATCGCCGCGACCGTGGTGCGCAGCGATTGCGACAGCATGGGGAAGTCGCCGCGTTCATTCATGCGGGCCCATAAGCGGTCGAGCAGGACGGCCTTTACCATCTGAACCATGTCAATTTCGCGAAAGCCCTGCTGTTTGCGGTGCCGGCATCATTGCACCTCGTGCACATGCAATGCGCCCGAAACGAAGCGCTGCTGCAATTCTTCCGAAGGCAGCGCCTTGCAGACGAGCCATCCCTGGATATGCTCGCAACCCATGTTCGTGAGCAGCTCGCGCTGCGCTTCCGTTTCCACACCCTCGGCCACCAGTTCGAGATCGAGCGTGCGGGCGAGCCCGACCACTGCGTTCACGATCGCCTGATCGTTGCGCGAGGTGATGAGGTTTTCGACGAAGCTGCGGTCGATCTTCAGCTTCGAGAGCGGGAAGCGTTGCAGGTAAGCGAGGCTCGAATAACCTGTGCCGAAGTCGTCCACCGCGAAGCGGATGCCGAGCGACGTGAGCTCCTCGAGCAGCGTCTTCGCATGCTGCGGGTCGTGCATCAGCAGGCTCTCGGTGATCTCGAACACGAGGCGGCGCGGATCGACTCCGGTGAGCTCGATAGCTTCCTCGACGCTTTCCCTGAAGCGCGGATTGCGGAACTGCTGGGGCGAGACATTGACCGCGACGTACTGTAGCGCGATGCCTTGCTCGTCCCATTGGGTCAGTTGCATGCAGGCAGCCTTCAGAACCCAGTTGCCGAGATAATTAATCAGGCCGACGGATTCCGCAAGGGGAATAAATGTCGAGGGCGGCACGAGCCCGTGCAATGGATGTTGCCAGCGGATCAGCGCTTCCACGCCGACCACGCCGCGCGACGCGCTGCTCGTGATGGGCTGGAAGTGCAGCGAGAACTCGCCGTTGCGCACGCCGTCGTAAAGGTCCGATTCGAGCTTCAGGCGCAGCGCGTCGGTCGGATCGTCGTCGGGCACGTGTAACGTTAGCGTGTTGCCGCCAATGGCTTTGGCCTGCTGGAGCGCCTGATCCGCCCGGCGGATGAGCGGCGTGGTCTCGGCGTTCGCCGCGCCGTTTGCGCTTTCCGGGGCGGCGCCCGGCTGCTGGTCCGGATGAAACGCAATGCCGATGCTCGCCGAGAGATGCACCGGCTGGTTGCGAAACGAGTACGGTTGCAGGATCGACGTGAGCAGGCGCCGGCCCAGCGCCTCGGCGGCGGCGCGCACTTCGTCGGGCGCGGCGTGCCGTTGCGGCGTGATGAGGATCGCGAACTCGTCGCTGCCGATGCGCGCGATCATCTCGCCTTGCAGCGCGAGATGCGAGAGGCGGCGCGCGGTCTCGCGCAGCAGCTCGTCGCCCGCGTCGTAACCCAGTGCGCGGTTCACGCGCTGGTAGTCGTCGAGGTCGAGCAGCAGCAGCGCCACCGGCACGCCGAAATGATCGGCGTCGGCCTGGGCGCGCTGGAGCGCGGGGGCGAGCGCGGTCTGGTTGGGCAGGCCCGTGAGCGGGTCGTGATGAAGCGCGTGCGTGAGCGCCGCCTCGGTGCCTTGCCAGGCGGCGACGTCGAAGCCCGCCACCGCGAAGCCCGCCGTCTCGCCGTATTGCGCGCGCTGCACGCGCAGCTCGACGGCGAGCGGGTAGGTCAGCGCCTTGACGAGATCGATGGTGTCTTTCTCCACGGCGCCGCTGTGCGCGGCGCGCGCGAACAGCGCCGAGAGGCGTTCGTGATGCTCGGGCGCGACGATGTCGGCAAGCGTTGCGCCGAGCAGGAACTCGCGGTGGTAACCGGCAAAGCGCAGGCTCGCGTCGGAGACGTAGAGAAAGTGCAGGTGGGCGTCCACGTGCGCGAGGAAGTCCACCGCGGCTGCGGTGTTCTCGAACGAGAGCGAGACGGCGTCCGCGTAGTCGGGTTCGGCGGCGGCAAGCGAGGCGGGCACGAGCGGCGCGGCGCCCATGTCGTGCCGCGGCGCGGACAGGGGCGGGTCGCCGGCTTCGCCTTTGAGCCCGGCAAGTGCGCATAGCCGGTCCACGACCGTGCGCAACCAGCCCTGGCGGGGCGCGGTGATCCTGTTCGCTTCCATGTCTGTCGCTGGCAACCCTGTGTTTGTCCCGGGCGTGCCTGCTGCGCTCCCTCGCGTCGCTGAACGCGCGGGGCGCGGCGGCCGGATTTTACGTCCGGCTGAAGCCGCCCATCAGAGCAAGTTATCGACCGTAAGCCGAAAATCTTTAGCGGCCGAGGCGAAAAAACAACCGGCGCAGAAACGTGACGGCAGGCACTGCGGCGGCGTCCGGATTCGGTTAAAGTGGCGCCGGTCGAGACGCCGTTCGCCATGCGCATTGGGTCTGCGCGCGTGAAGCGCCGTCTTGCCGGCCGCAGGGGCGGCCAGGCTGCATCGCAGGCCATTACAAACACGAGTTATTCGCCATGTCCGATTCATCGTCAGCGTTCGGCGCGCCGGCAAGCGAGGCCGCACCAGGCGATGGGGGCAAGGGCACGCCTGGTTCCGCGCCAACTATGTCGTCAGCTTCACAGCCCGACCCGCAGCACGGGTCATCATCCGCTTTGCCGCCTGGTCCGCAGCCCGGTTCACAGCCTGGTTCACAGCCCAAGGCGTCGGGGGCGAGCCCTGGCGCTGCGCAGCCGTTCGTCTATCTCGGCCGGCAGCCCATTCTCGATCGCAACGGCGCGCTGAACGCCTACGAGCTGCTGTTTCGCGGCGGCGTGCAGAACCGCGCGGACGTCGACGATGACGCACTCGCCACGGCCCAGGTGATGACGCGCACCATCGGCCAGCTCGGCGTGCCCGCCGTGCTCGGGCGTCACTATGGCTACGTCAACATCAGCCGCGAGCTGCTGTTCGACGACATCGTGCATCTGCTGCCGCCGGGCCGCTTCGTGCTGGAGGTGCTCGAACACGTGCACTTCGACGCCGCCGTGCTGGAGCGTCTCGCGCAGTTGCGCCGCGCCGGCTACCGCATCGCGTTCGACGACGTGTGCGAGGTCACGGAGAACCTGCTGCGCGCGTTGCCTTACGCGGACATCGTCAAGGTCGATCTGATGCAGACCGAGCGCGCCGCGCTGCCCGCGCTCGTCGCGACGCTCGCCACCTACGGCAAGACGCTGATCGCCGAGAAGGTCGAGACGGCCGAGGACTTCGAGCTGGCATCGTCGCTTGGCTTCGAGTTGTTCCAGGGGTATTTCTTCGCGCGCCCGCAGGTGTTGCGCGCGCCGCAAGTGCGCGCTTCGCGACTGGCGCTCGTGCGCCTGCTCGCACTCGTCGCCAACGACGTGGGCACGGCGGAGCTTGAGCGCGAGCTGCGCAGCCACCCGGCCGTCGTCGTGCAACTTTTGCGTCTGGTCAATTCCAGCGCCTATGCGCCGGGTCGGCCCATCTCTTCGCTGCGCGAAGCGGTGCTCGCGGCGGGCACGCGCCAGATCGCGCGCTGGGCGCAACTGCTGCTCTATGCGAGCGGGCGCGACCTGCCGTGGGGCTCGGACCCGCTCGTGCAGCTTGCCGGCACGCGCTCGCACTTCATGGAGCTTGCCGCGCGCAGCCTGAAGCCCCAGGACCCCGACTTCGCCGATGCCGCGTTCATGACCGGCATCTTCTCGCTCGTGCACGTGCTGGTGGGATCGACCCCCGCCAACACGCTCGATCGCCTGGGCCTGGCGCGCGAGATCGTGGAGGCCGTGGACGGCTATCGCGGCGAACTGGGCACGCTGCTGCACATCGCGATGGCGGCCGAGCGCGGCGACCACGACGGCGCGCAGCACTACGCGAGCGAGGCGGGCGGCATCTTCGCCGCGCTCACGCCGCCGTTGCTCGCCGAGCTGAACCTGTGGGCCGGCGCGTGGTTCACTGCCTACGCGGAAGGCTGAAAGGCGCTTGTAAAGCATTCCGGGCGCTGCTCTGCGGGCGCGGGCAGAGTGTGGTCCAATACGGGCATCGCCGGACGCGCGGCCACGATGCTCGCGCCGGCGTGGTGATTCAACTCCAGGACATCCGATATGAAACCGAGGTTCATTGCGGCGGGGGCCGCGGCGCTCGTGTGCGCCGGTCTCGCGCTCTTCAGCCTGTCCGCGCAGGCAACGCTCAAACCGGGCGATCCGGCGCCCGACTTCACGACCCAGGCCTCGCTTGGCGGCAAGACCTATAGCTATTCACTCGCCTCCGAGCTGAAGAAGGGGCCGGTGGTGGTGTACTTCTATCCGGCGGCGTTCACGAAAGGCTGCACGATCGAAGCGCACGAATTCGCCGAGGCCGTGGATGAATACAAGAAGTACGGCGCGACCGTGATCGGCGTGTCGCACGACAACATCGACACGCTCACGAAGTTCTCGGTGAGCGAGTGCCGCAGCAAGTTCCCCGTGGCGGCCGACCAGGACTCGAAGATCATCAAGTCGTACGACGCCTCGATGCCGATGCACGAATCGATGGCCAATCGCGTTTCGTATGTGATCGCGCCCGACGGCAAGGTCATCTATGAATACACGAGCCTGTCACCCGACCAGCACGTCGAGAACACGCTGCGCGCCGTGAAGGAATGGGCCGCGCAGCATCCGCAGCAATAAGCGTCGCGAACGCGCATCACGAGCGTCATGAAGGCCAGGTCCGCCGCTTGCGCGAGCCTGGCCGCGGTCCGCTTCGGTTCAGCTTCGATTCCGTTTCGATTCCGCGTCAAATCCGCCTCGCTCCCGCTCCCGCTCCGGCTCCCGCGTTTCGTCCTGGCGTGCCCCGGCTGGCCTGCCGACCCCTCGCCCTTCGTCACTGCTTTCGTCACTTGCCCCCGCACGGAATAGCCGCATGCCGATTCTCGTCGTCCTTTTTGCGTTCGCAGCGCTCGTCTATGGCGCGTACTGGTCCTTTAACGCCATCGCCGCGCAGTTCGGCCGGGGCGTCGCCGTGGGCGCGGCCGTGCTGGCCGCGGCGCTGTTCGTCGCGCTCGTGGCCTGGTGGTGGCGCCGCCGCCGCGATATCGCGCCCAACCTGCGCGGCGAAGGCGAGTGGACGCACCGTGTGGCGGGGGCGTGGGGCGAGGCCCGGCTCGCGGCGGGCAAACGCTTGTGCGAAGTGACGCAGGGCGGCGCGCGCGGCGCGTACATCTTCGCGGACCTGCGAGGCGCACAACCGGGGCGCGATGCCGACGGCTGGCACGTCGCGTTGCGCGTGGCTGACCCGAAGCGCCCGCTCTGGCAGTTGCCGATGCAAAACGAGCGCGAGGCGAAGCGCTGGGCGCGCATTTTCACGCTGGCGATCGCACAGAATCTGTGACGGTCGTGGCGGGCGCCGGGGCGGCATCAAACGACCGGTGTTTGCGCGAGCACAACCCTTGCGCAGGCCAATTGGCCGAACCGGTGGCGTGTGCCCAGGAACGCAGCGGGCGCGGCCCTGTCAGATGGCATACTCCTTCGCCATTCGCCGTCGCGCATGCCAATTGCGCACGCCAACCGCACGTTTCACTTCTGTATTTATTCATGTCACGAAAACTTTGCCTCGCACTCGTGCTCGCCGCTGCGAGCGCCGCCCTGCTTGGCGCCTGCGACCAGCAAAAGGTCGCTGACGCGGTCAATGCGATCAAGCCCGACTCGATGGCCTTCGGCGGCCTGCGCATCGGCGTTTCGACCGTCGAGGACGTGCGCCGCCAGGCGGGCAAGCCCGAGATGGTGTGGGAGGACGACGACGGCTCGCAACGCCTCGAATACCCGCGCGGCCCGAACGGCCTCACCACGTGGATGCTCGACTTCGACGCGGACGGCAAGCTCGTCGCGATGACGCAGGCGCTGACCGCGCAGAACATCGCGCAGGTCGCGCCGGGCATGACGCAGGAAGAAGTGAGACGCCTGCTCGGCAAGCCGGCGACGGTGGCAAACTATGCGCTGAGCCACGAGGAAGTCTGGAGCTGGCATTGGGCCGAAGGCGGCGTGGCCGGCGACGGCATGTTCAACGCCCATTTTTCACCGGACGGGCTCGTGATCAGGACGTCGCGTTCGGACGCGCCGGGCCACGAGCAGCATTGAGGCCGGCGCGCCCGGGGTGCGAGTCGCGAGGAGGGAACCGATGATGAAACGTATTGCGTTGCTGTGGAACGTGGTGAAGGGCGATGCGCGCGTGCTGTGGCACGCGCTGCGCCAGCCGGAGCGCCCGGTGTGGCTCGTGCCCGCCACGGCGCTGGTCGCGCTCTATGCGCTCGACCCGTTCAATATCGCGATGCCGCTGGCGGGCGTGGTGGACGACGGGATCATCGTGCCGCTGCTGTTGCACGTGATGGTGCGGTGTTTGCCCGCGCATATGCGGCGGGCGTGAGATCGCCATGACGCCGCTGCCGGGCTGACTAGCTTGATGTAAAATATACTTTACATTCAAGGGCCGCCAGGCGGCGCGGTGGAGATCCTCATGCAACTCTACGAAATTGGCCAGGCTATTGCACAGCGGCGCGCCGAGCTCGATCTCACGCAGGCGCAACTGGCGAAGCTCGCCGGCCTGTCACGCGTCACGATCAATCAGCTCGAGGCCGGTAAGGTCAAGGACCTGGGCGCCAACAAGCTCATTGGCTTGCTGGGCGTGCTGGGTCTCGAACTGGCGGCCACGCCGCGGCCGGAGCAAAGAGGGCTCTACAAGGCGACGGTGAGTGCGAACGTCAGCTACAAAGGGCATCTCACGGAGCGAGCGCTTGCCAGGGCGCTTGCGACCGGCAGGATTCCTGAGGGTTGTGAGTCGCAGATCTCCACGATCCTCGACGAAGTGCCCGTGCCCGTTGTCGTCAAGGCGGTGGAGGAAGTGTCGAGAAGCTCGGGCACGCCACCCAGAACGATCTGGAAGAATCTCGCGGCCTGGTCAAAGGATCTGCACCTGTACCGGGAAGTCTGGGTATGAGCGCGCCTTCGCCGTTGCCCGGCGGCGAGTGGCGGAGTCTTTTCCGGCATGCGCTTACGCTGATCGATGAGATCCGTGTACACGGCACGGCCACGCCGTTCTGGACCTTTGGCGGCGGCACTGTGCTCATGTTGCGTTACGGCCACCGCATGAGCCGGGACATCGATATCTTCGTTCCGAATCCGCAGTACCTCGGCTACGTCAATCCGCGCATCAGCGAGGCGGCGTCCGACATCACGAACGACTACGAGGAACACGCCGGATTTGTGAAGCTGCTCCTACCCGAAGGCGAAATCGACTTCGTCGTGTCGCAGAATTTGACCGAACCAGGCTACGACGAGTGGCTGCTGATGGGCGAGACGGTAAGGGTCGAGACCGCAGCGGAGATCGTCGCCAAGAAGATGTGGCACCGAGGCGATCGCCCGGCGGCGCGCGACCTGTTCGATTTGAGCCTCGTGATAGAAAAGGACCCGGACGGGTTGATCGCAGCGGGAGCGTACCTCGTCCGGCATCGAGACGCGTTTCTGCGACTTCTGGTTGAGCGTCGAGCGTATCTTGCGGCGAGGTTCAACGATATCCAGACGCTTGGCTATACCCCGTCATTCGACCACTGTGCGGCCCTGGCGCGGGAATTTCTGACCGCGATAAGCGCAAAAAAAAGCGGCTGAAGCCACGCTTCAGCCGCATTCGGAGCACGCTCACGCGTGTCGCTTATTCCACCGTCGCCGCCGGCGCACCGCGCCCGCGTTTCGCATCCCACCACACGCGCAGCCGGTCCATATACAGATACACCACCGGCGTCGTATACAGCGTGAGCATCTGGCTCACGATCAGCCCGCCCACGATGGAAATGCCGAGCGGCGCGCGCAGCTCCGCGCCTTCGCCGCGTCCGAACGCGAGCGGCAGCGCGCCGAGCAGGGCCGCGCAGGTCGTCATCATGATCGGCCGGAACCGCAGGAGACACGCCTGGCGGATCGCATCGTGCGAACTCAGCCCCTCGCGCGACGCCTGAATCGCGAAGTCCACCATCATGATCGCGTTCTTCTTCACGATACCGATCAGCAGAATCACCCCGATCAACGCGATGATGCTGAACTCCGTCTTGAAGAGCAGCAGCGCGAGCAGGGCGCCCACGCCCGCCGAGGGCAGCGTGGAGAGAATCGTGAGCGGATGGATATAGCTCTCGTACAGAATGCCCAGCACGATATACACCGCCGCGAGCGCCGCGAGAATCAGGAGCGGCTGGTTGTCGAGCGACTGCTGGAATGCCTGCGCCGTGCCCTGGAAGCTGCCGTGGATCGTCGCGGGCATGCCGATCTGACCCATCGTGTCGTAGATCGCCTGGGTGGCGTCGGAGAGCGATTTGCCGGGCGGCAGGTTGAACGAGATCGTCGAGGCCACGAACTGGCTCTGGTGATTGACCGAAAGCGGCGTCGTGCCGGGGCCGAACGAAGCGATCGCCGAGAGCGGCACCATCGTTTCCTTCGACGTCGACACGGCCGCGCCCGAGGAGGCGCTCGATTTGCCGCTCGCCGCGAGCGAGTTGGTCGCGAGGTTGCGTGCGGAATCGGCCGCGATGGCCGCGGCGCTCGACGCCGTGGTGGCACCCGTGCCGCCCGTCGAAGCCGTGGTCGGCCCGGTCACGGTGCCCGCCGTCGCGTTTGTGCTCTGTGCGCCGCTCGCCGTGCCGCCCGAGGTGCTCACCCAGATTTCGTTGAGCATGGTCGGGCTCTGCCAGTACTTCGGCGCGACTTCCATCACCACGTGGTACTGGTTGAGCGGGTTGTAGATCGTCGAGACCTGGCGCTGGCCGAACGCGTCGTAAAGCGTGTTGTCGATCTGCGAGGGCGTGATTTTCAGTCGCGCGGCGCTCGCGCGGTCGATGTTGATCATCGCTTCCAGGCCGCCTTGCTGCTGGTCCGAATTCACGTCCGTGAGTTCGGGGCGCGCCTGGAGCGCTTCCGTGAGCTTGGGCCCCCACTTGTAGAGGTCGGTGGTGTTGTCGGCGAGCAGCGTGAACTGATACTGCGCGTTCGACTGCCGGCCGCCCACGCGGATGTCCTGCACCGCTTGCAGGAAGGTGCGCGCGCCCGCCACGTTCGAGAGCGGCCCGCGCAGTTGCGCGATCACTTCATCGGCGGAAAGCTTGCGCTCGCTCTTGGGCTTGAGCGAGACGAACATGAAGCCGGCATTGGTCGCGCGACCGCCCGAAAAGCCCGCGACCGATTCGACGGCCGGGTTCGCCTGGACAATACGCATCATCTCGGCGAACTTCACCTTCATCGCCTGGAACGAGGTGGCCTGGTCGGCCTGGATGCCGCCGATCAGGCGCCCCGTGTCCTGTTGCGGGAAGAAGCCCTTGGGCACGACCACGTAGAGCGCGACGTTCAGCGCGATGGTCGCGACGAGCGTGAGCAGGATGATGAACGGATGCGCGAGCGCCCAGCCGAGCGTGCGCTCGTAGCCGCCCTGCATGCGCATGAAGCCGCGTTCGAGCCACTGCGCGAAACGGCCTTCTTCCTTCTTCTCGTGCGCCTCTTCGAGCAGGCGCGAGCACATCATCGGCGTGAGCGTGAGCGAAACAGCGAGCGACACCGCAATGGCGAGCGAAAGCGTGAGCGCGAACTCGCGGAACAGGCGTCCGACAATGCCACCCATCAGCAAAATGGGCAGGAACACGGCGACGAGCGACACGCTGATCGAGAGCACCGTGAAGCCCACTTCGCGCGCGCCAAGCAGGGCCGCCTTCATGCGCGGCACGCCGTTTTCGATATGCCGCGAGATGTTTTCCAGCACGACGATGGCGTCGTCCACGACGAAGCCCGTCGCGATGGTGAGCGCCATGAGCGAGAGGTTGTCGAGCGAGAAGCCCATCAGATACATGGCCGCGAAGGTGCCGATGATCGAGATGGGCACGGCCACGCTCGGGATGAGCGTCGCGCGCCAGTTGCGCAGGAACAGGAACACCACCATCACCACGAGCGCCACGGCGATGATGAGCGTGTGCTCGGTGTCCTTGAGCGACGAGCGGATCGTGACGGAGCGGTCCGAAGTGGGGATCACTTCGACGTCGGCGGGCAGCGACGCTTTCAACTGCGGCAGCATCGCGATCACGCGGTCCACCGTCTCGATGATGTTCGCGCCCGGCTGGCGGTAAAGGATCACGAGCACCGAACGCTTGCCGTTGGCGAGACCGATGTTGCGCAGGTCCTCCACCGAATCGACTACTTCGCCCACGTCCGAGAGTTTCACGCCCGCGCCGTTGCGGTACGCGATCACGAGATCCTTGTACTGGCTCGCCTTGCTCGCCTGGTCGTTGGTATAGAGCTGGAAGCGCTGCGGGCCGAACTCGATGTCGCCCTTCGGGCTGTTCGCGTTGGCCGAGGCGAGCGCCGCGCGCACGTCCTCCAGACCGATGCCGTAGTGAAAGAGCGCGTGCGGTTCCAGTTCGACGCGCACGGCCGGGTTCGCCGAGCCGCTCACGTCGACTTCGCCCACGCCGTCCACCTGCGAGAGCGACTGTTGCAGCACCGTGGCCGCCGAGTCGTAGAGCTGGCCCGCCGACAGCGTGGGCGAGGTGAGCGCGAGAATCAGAATCGGCGCGTCGGCGGGATTGACCTTGTGGTAGGTCGGGTTCTGCCGCAGGCTCGTCGGCAAGTCGGCGCGCGCGGCGTTGATCGCCGCCTGCACGTCGCGCGCGGCGCCGTCGATGTCGCGGTTCAGGCCGAACTGCAACGTGATGCGCGTGCTGCCCACGGAGCTTTGCGAGGTCATCTCGCTCACGTCGGCGATCGACCCCAGGTGCCGCTCCAGCGGGCTCGCCACGCTGGTCGCCACGGTTTCCGGGCTCGCGCCCGGCAAGGTGGCCTGCACGGAGATGGTCGGGAAGTCCACTTGCGGCAGCGGTGCGACCGGCAGCTTCGTGAACGCGAAGAGGCCGGCCAGCGCGATGCCGACGGCGAGCAGCGTGGTGGCGACAGGGCGCGAGATGAACGGGCGCGAGAGATTCATCGCGTCAGCGCTCCGTGGACGAGGCGCCGGATGCGCCGCCGCCAAAGCGTTGCCGCAAGCGCTGCGCCAGCGAATCGAACGCGAGATAGATCACGGGCGTCGTGAAGAGCGTGAGCGCCTGGCTCACGATCAGGCCGCCCGCGATCGCAATGCCGAGCGGCCGGCGCAGCTCGCTGCCCGCGCCGGTGCCGAGCATCAGCGGCAGCGCGCCGAGCAGCGCCGCCATCGTCGTCATCATGATCGGGCGAAATCGCAGGAGACACGCCTGATAGATCGCCTCGCGCGGCGGCTTGCCTTCCTGGCGTTCGGCTTCGAGCGCGAAGTCGATCATCATGATGGCGTTCTTCTTCACGATGCCGATCAACAGCACGATGCCGATGATGCCGATGATGTCGAGATCGTGTCCGGTCATGATGAGCGCGAGCAGCGCGCCGATCCCGGCCGAAGGCAGCGTGGAGAGAATCGTGATGGGATGCACGAAGCTCTCGTACAGCACGCCGAGCACGATATACATCGTGACGATGGCCGCGAGGATCAGGAACAGCTCGTTGGAGAGCGACGCCTGGAACGCGAGCGCCGCGCCCTGGAAGCGCGTCTGGAACGAGCCCGGCAAGCCGATGTCTTTCTCCGCCTGCTGGATCGCCTTCACCGCCGCGCCGAGCGACGAGCCCGCAGCCAGGTTGAACGACACCGTCGTGGCCGGGAACTGCGAGAGATGCGAGACGAGCAGCGGCGAGGGGCGTTCGTGGAACTTCGCGATGGCGGACAGCGGCACCTGGCCCGTGGTCGAAGTCGAGGAGGGCAGGTAGATCGAGTTCAGCGCATCGGTGTAGTGCTGGAGCACCGGGTCGGCTTCGAGAATCACGCGGTACTGGTTCGACTGCGTGAAAATCGTCGAGATGATGCGCTGGCCGTAGGCGTCGTAAAGCGCGTTGTCCACCGTCGCGGGCGTGATGCCGTAGCGCGCCGCGCTCGCGCGGTCGATCTCGATGAACACGGAGCTGCCCTGGTCCTGGAGATCGGTCGCGACATCGGCGAGTTCGGGCAACTGCTGCAAACGCTGCACGAGCTTGGGCACCCAGGTCGTGAAGTCCTGGATGTTCGGCGTGGTCAGCATGAACTGGTATTGCGTGGGGCTGACCGTCGAGTCGATCGTCAGGTCCTGCACCGGCTGCATGTAGAGCGTCGCGCCCGGCACGTGGGCCACGCTCTTTTGCAGGTCGCGAATGATCTCGCTCGCTGTTTCGCTGCGGTCGTCGCGCGGCTTCAGGTTGATGAGCATGCGCCCGCTGTTGAGCGTGATGTTGGTGCCATCCACGCCGATGAACGACGTGAGGCTTTCGACGTTCTCGTTCTTGAGGATCTCCGCGGCGAGCGCCTGCTGGCGTTCGGCCATCGACGCATAGGACACCGACTGCGGCATCTGCGTGATGGCCTGGATCACGCCCGTGTCCTGCACGGGGAAGAAGCCCTTGGGCACGACCACGTAAAGAAAGCCGGTGAGCGCGAGCGTGATGAGGAACACGATCATCGTGAGGCGCTGGCGCTCGAGCACCCATTCGAGCGCCACGCCGTAGCGGCCAATGATGTAATCGAAGAACGCGTGCACGCGCGCCTCGAAGCGATGGCTTTCGGGCGGCGGCGTGTGGCGCAGCATCTTCGCGCACATCATCGGCACGAGCGTGAGCGAGACCACGGCCGAGATCACGATCGTCACTGCGAGCGTGATGGCGAATTCGTGAAAGAGGCGGCCCACCACGTCGCCCATGAAGAGCAGCGGAATCAGCACCGCGATCAGCGACACCGTGAGCGAGATGATGGTGAAGCCGATCTGTTTCGAGCCCTTCAAGGCCGCTTCGAGCGGTGTTTCGCCATCCTCGACATAGCGTGCGATGTTCTCGATCATGACGATGGCGTCGTCCACCACGAAGCCTGTCGCGATGGTGAGCGCCATGAGCGAGAGGTTGTCGAGCGAGAAGCCGCACAGGTACATGACCGCGAGCGTGCCGATGAGCGAAAGCGGCACGGAAAGGCTGGGGATGATCGTGGCGTAGATGTTCGCGAGGAACAGGTACATCACGAGCACCACGAGCACCACGGACATCAGCAGCTCGAACTGCACGTCGCGCACCGAGGCGCGGATCGTGGTGGTGCGGTCGGTGACGATCTGCACGTCGAGCGAGGAGGGCAGCGATTCCTGCAACTGCGGCAAGAGCGCCTTGATGTTGTCGACCACCTGGATCACGTTCGCGCCCGGCTGGCGCTGCACGTTCAGGATGATCGCGGGCGTGCCGTCCGCCCACGCGCCGAGCTTGGTGTTCTCCGCGCCCTGCACGATGTTCGCGACATCCGTGAGCATGACGGGGCGGCCGTTGCGGTACGCGATCACGGCGTCCTTGTACGCGTCGGCGTCGGTCAACTGGTCGTTCGCGTTGATCGTGTAGGCGCGCGTGGGGCCGTCGAAGTTGCCCTTCGGCGTGTTGACGTTCAGGTTCGAGATGCTCGTGCGCAGGTCGTCCAGATTCAGGCCGTAGGCCGCGAGCGCGCGCGGATTCGCCTGGATGCGCACGGCGGGGCGCTGGCCGCCAGACAGGCTCACGAGGCCCACGCCCGCCACCTGCGAGATTTTCTGCGCGAGGCGCGTATCGGCGAGATCCTGGATCTGCGTGAGCGGCAGCGTTTTCGAGGTGATCGCGAGCGTCAAGATCGGCGCGTCGGCGGGGTTCACCTTCGCGTAGATCGGCGGCGCGGGCAGGTCCGAGGGCAGCAGGTTGCCGGCCGCGTTGATGGCGGCCTGCACTTCCTGCTCGGCCACATCGAGCGGCAGGTCGAGGCTGAACTGCAAGGTGATGACCGAGGAGCCCGCCGAGCTTTGCGACGACATCTGGTTGAGCGACGGCATCTGCCCGAACTGGCGCTCGAGCGGCGCCGTGACCGAGGACGTCATCACATCCGGGCTCGCGCCCGGATAGAAGGTCTGCACCTGGATGGTCGGGTAGTCGACTTCAGGCAGGGCGGAGAGCGGCAGGAAGCGCAGCGCGACGAGACCGACCAGCATGATCGCCGCCATGAGCAGCGCCGTGCCGACCGGCCGCAGGATAAAGGCGCGGGATGGATTCATGCTGGCTTACTGGGCTTGCGTCTGCGAGGCGTGGCGGCGGCCATGATGCGCGCCCGAGGCGGCGCCGGCCCACGATGCGCCCTTCGCACCGGATGCGCCCGCTGCCCCCTTCGCGTGCTGAGGATGCTCGGCGGGAATCGTGATCTTCGCGCCTTCGCGCAGGCGGTCCGAGCCGTCGGTCACCACGCGCTCGCCCACGGCGAGTCCCGAGGCGATGCTGGTGCGCTCGGCGTCCACGGGGCCGACCTTCACGAGCCGCACGGTCACGGTGTTGTCGGGTTTCGCGACATAGACGTACTGCCCTTGCGAGCCGTTGAGCACGGCTGAAGTGGGGACGATCACGGCGTTGTGGAGCGTATCGACGAGCAGGCGCGCGTTGACGAACTGGTTCGGGAAGAGCATCTGCTCGTGGTTCGTGAAGCTCGCGCGCAGTTTGACGGTGCCGGTCGTGGTGTCGATCTGGTTGTCGATGGTCTGGAGCGAGCCGGCTTCCAGCATCGTGGTGTTGCTGCGGTCGTAGGCCGTGACCGACATCTTCGTGCCCGCGCGCAACTGTTTCATGATGGAGGGCAGGTTGTCCTCCGAGGTCGTGAAGATCACGCTGATCGGTTCGAGCTGCGTGAGCACGACAAGGCCGTTGGTGTCGCCCGGCGTCACGTAGTTGCCCGGATCGACCTGGCGCAGGCCCACGCGGCCCGACACGGGCGCGGTGATGCGCGCGTAGGTGAGGTCGAGCTTGTAGGTGTCGACGTTGGCCTGATCGGACTTGACGGTGCCCTCGTACTGCTTGACGAGCGACGCCTGGGTGTCGACCTGCTGGCTCGCGATCGAGTCCTGCGAGAGCAGCGTCTGGTAGCGCTTGAGGTCGAGGCGGGCGGTGGCGAGCAGCGCCTGGTCGCGCGCGAGCTGGCCTTCGGCGTTGGCGAGCGAGATCTGGTACGGGCGCGGGTCGATCTGGGCGAGCACGTCGCCCTTGTTCACCATCTGGCCTTCCTGGAAGTACACGTTCTGGAGCGTGCCGGAAAGTTGCGTGCGCACCGTGATGTCGGCGAGCGGCGTGACCGTGCCGAGCGCGGTGATGACGATGGGCATGTCGCCGGCCTTCGCCGTGGCCACGCTCACCGGCTGGGGCATGTTGGCCATCGCGCCCGGGCCGCCGTGGCGCATGCGCGCGCCGGCCGCCGGTGCTGCGTTGCCGCCCGAAAGCGCCTTGTTCCACGGTTGCCAGCGTGCCAGCACGATGCCGGCGATCACGATCACGACGCCGAGCGCGATGAACTTGCCCTTGCCGCGCCTGGCGGCGACCGGAGCGGGGGACTGCGGCTTCGTATCTCTACGGGAGGAATCCGGGCGCTTTTCTTGTTGATCCATCGGTCAGGTCGGTAACGGGTTCTCGTGGGCTCTCGTGTGAGCGGATTATGTGTCGCGGGCGGCGAGGCGCACGCATGGGGCGGCGCACTCGCGCCGCACGAGCGCCGATGCTACGTGGATGGCGCGCAAGCTTGATGTCAGGCGCCGTGGCGGGCTGGCCGGGGCCGCGCCATGAGGTCACGGGCGGTGTGCGGCTGGCTGGCGTGTGGGCGCAACAGGCGCACCGGACGCTGCGGGCGCGGCCAGGTGAGCCGTGCGTTCCGTCCGTTCGCGCGGTGTGCCATGCAGGCGCCGAGCCGGCAGCCCCAGCGCGAGCCGCGTGCGATTGCGTCCTGGGCCTGCTCCAGGCCCGGTTTCGCGCAGGCGAGCCCTGACGGCCCTTGCCGCCAAAAAGCATGATGCTACGTTGCCCCCTTCGTTACAGTCCAGCGGCGTTTCTTTCAGGACGTTACGGTCGTTACACCTGCTGAGGGTTTTCTGTAAGGCGAAGGGGCGGTGGGCACTCAGGATCCGATGGGCAGGCGCTGCGCGCCGCCGATTTCCTCGACGACGCGCGCGACGCATTCGCGCATCAGCGGCACGACGTGGGCGACGAGCCATTCGCGCGGGCATTGCTGCGCGGCGCCGCCGCAGTTGATCGCGTAGATCTCGCCATTGGGTCCGGCGAACGCGGTGGCGATGGCGTTCAGGCCGTCGTACCACTCGCCGATCGCGAGCCCGTAGCCCTGTGCCGAGGTCTCGGAGATCGCGGCGTCGAGCCGGCTGCCGACGAACCCCCAGTCGTTGCCGGTCGAGGCCCGCAGCGCTGCGGTGAGTTCGGTGCGCGCATCGGGGTGGAGCGCGGCGAGATAGGCGCGGCCCACCGCGGTGCGCGCCATGTCGATGCGCGAGCCGACTTCGAGGCGCGTGACGAGCACCGCCGTACGGGGGCGGATCGCGTCGATCACCACCATATCGAGGCGGTCGCGCACCGTGAGGTGCACCGAGAGGGCGGTGCGTTCGGCAAGCTGGGTGAGGAACGGCCGCGCGCGGCTGCGGATGTCGGAGTTGCGCAGGAATCCGTTGGAGAGCTCCAGCACCGACGAGGTGAGCACGAAGCGCTCGCTGTCGGGCAGCCGCGCGAGAAAGCCGGTGCTCACGAGTGTGCCCGTGAGACGCGACAGCGTGGGCTTCGGGATGCCCGTCAGTTCGGTCAGCTCGCGATTGCTCAGCGGCGCGTCGGCGGCCGCGACACAGCGCAGGACGGCGAGGCCGCGCGCGAGCGCGGTGACTTCGTCGGCGGCGCCGTCTTTTTCGCGGGGCGCTTCGTTGTTGCCGCTCGGTTCGGGTGGGTTGGTCATCGGCGAAGGATTTTTCCGAAACAGGATTTCAGATTCTGGTTCTGCGTAGGTTTCGTGCCGGTTACTTTCTGGCAACGCCAGACTTGGCGGGCAGGTGTTACATGGCGCGAGTTTTTGCGTGTGATCGATATCACATTCCCAAAATTGGGGCACATATCGGCAAGCGATTGTAATGGATGCGAGATGCTTGATGATTCGCGTATTTTGGCGAGATTTTGCTTGACTTAGTCAGCATGCAGGTAAAAAATGGAATCTCATTTCGGTAAAGTGCTGAAACGCCGCTTAACCCCGTATAACTTGCGGGGTTTTAATATGCCCGGAACTATGCATTACGCATATTTTTCCGGTGGTTTCCCCGGTAATGCTCCCGGCAGTGCGGCGCTCGCCAGCCGAATATCGTCTCTCAGGTTCTAGCACGGCCCTCGGAATGGCTAGAACTTTTCAAGGCGCCACGTGCAAGCGTGGCGCTTTTTTTTGCCTGCTTTTTCACACAGCGTCGGTGGCTTTCGCCACGCTCGCGCTTCGAACGCTCCAGTCTTCGCAACTGCCGTACCATCGCACCATACCCGTTCGATGGAGTGGCACATGCTTTCCGAAGACGAACTCGCCTTGCTCGATGCGATTCGCGAAACCGGTAGCCTCACGCGCGCCGCCGTGCGCCTGAACAAGGCGCCTTCCACGGTGTCGCACGCCGCACGGCAACTCGAAGCGCGCTTCGACGCGCTGCTCTTCGACCGTCGGCGCTATCGCCTGCAACTCACGCCGGCCGGGCATCTGCTTGCCGAGGAAGCGGGACGTCTGATGCAGGACGTCGCACGCATGACGCAGCGCGTGCGGCAGATCGCGAACGGGTGGGAAGACCGCCTGTGGATCGTCACCGACGAGATTCTCGAATTCGAACTGCTGATGCCCTTGATTCGCGACTTCGACGCCTTGCAGTCCGGCGTCCGGCTGCGCTTCACGCACGAGGTGCTCTCGGGCACGTGGGAGGCGCTGCGCGACGGTCGCGCCGATCTGATCATCGGTGCGACCAACGAGCCGCCCGCGATCGACGGCCTTCACTGGTTCGAGCTGGGCGTGATGGAGTGGGTATTCGCGGTGTCGCCGCGCCACCGGCTTGCGCGCGAAAATGCGCCGCTCTCGCGCGAGCGTATGCTTGCCGAGCGTGGCGTGGCGGTGGGCGACTCGGCGCGTCTCACGCCGGGGCGAGCCTACGGGCTGCTGGGCGGTCAAGACGTGCTGGCGGTGCCGTCGATGCGCGCCAAGATCCTCGCGCAGCGAGACGGCCTGGGTGTGGGCTGGGTGCCGCGCCTGCGCGCCGCGAAGCTGATCGAGCGCGGCGAACTGGTCGAGAAGCCCACGGTGGCCGCGCGCGAGCCCAACGTGCTTTACGTGGCGTGGCGCGGGGAACAGCCGGGGCGGGCGCAGCAATGGTGGCTCGACCGGCTGCGCGAACCGCGGCTGGCGAAACGTCTTGTGGAAGGCATCGCGGTCACAGGCTGACGCGCCACGACGTTCGATGCCTTCGAACGTTTGCGCCAGGGTCATCGCACGGCAGACGAAGCTGCTCGCGGCACCATAGCGTCACGGTCGCAGTTCGGACCCACCCCTTCAAGGAGAAACGTCATGAACCGCTTTGCAAACAAAACTGTCCTCGTCACCGGCGGCACCAGCGGCATTGGCCTCGCGGCCGCACAAGCCTATGCGGCCGAAGGCGCGCATGTCATCGTCACCGGCCGCGACGAAGCCGGGCTCGAAGCCGCGCGCGCAGCACTCGGCCCGAACTCGCACGCCTGGCGCAACGACGCCGCCTCGATCACCGGCGCGCGCGAACTGGCCGCCGCCGTGCGCGACGCGGGCCTGCGCCTCGACGCCGTATTCATCAACGCAGGCGTGGCGAAGCTCGCGCCGTTCGAGCAAGTGGACGAAGCGCTCTGGGACGTCACCTTCGACACCAACGTGAAGGGCGCGTACTTCCAGATTCAGGCGCTCCTGCCGGTGCTCAACGATGGCGCGGCCATCGTGCTCAACGGCTCGATCAACGCGCATATCGGCATGCCGACGTCGTCGGTCTACGCGGCGAGCAAGGCCGCGCTGATTTCGTTCGCCAAGACGCTCTCGGCCGAACTGCTGCCGCGCGGCATTCGCGTGAACGTGGTGAGCCCCGGGCCCGTGAAGACGCCGCTCTACAACAAGTTCGGCATGGATGCCGCCGCGCTTGCGGCGGCCGAGGAATCGATCCGCGCGCTGGTGCCGCTCAAGCGCTTCGCGACCGTGGAGGAAATCGCCTCGACGGTGCTGCATCTGAGCGCGGCGGAGTCGGCTTTCATGATCGGCACCGAAGTGATCGTTGCCGGCGGAATGGGCCAGCTTTGATGGGCCGCTGATGTCGGGCAGCGCGGGCGGCAGGGCGCCGCCCGCGTGGGTACAGCGTCAGGAGACCGTTTCGCGCTCGGGCGTGGCCGTGATCTTGTGGATCGACAGATCGGTGCCGTTGAACTCCTGCTCCCGATCGATGCGCAAGCCCACGAACTTGCGCAGCAGGCCGTACACCAGCAGGCCGCCGAGGAAGGCGATCACGATGCCCGCGAGCGTGCCGACGATCTGCGCGCCGAGCGACACGCCGCCGATCCCGCCCAGCCAGTGCTGGCCGAAAATGCCGGCCGCAATCCCGCCCCATGCGCCGCACAGTCCGTGCAGCGGCCACACGCCGAGCACGTCGTCGATGCGCCAGCGGTTCTGCACGCAGGTGAACATATAGACGAACAGTGCGCCGGCGACCGCCCCCGTCACGAGTGCGCCGAGCGGATGCATGATGTCTGATCCCGCGCACACGGCCACGAGCCCCGCGAGCGGCCCGTTGTAGGTGAAGCCCGGGTCGTTGCGGCCCGCGAACCAGGCCGCGAGCGTGCCGCCCACCATCGCCATGAGCGAGTTGACGGCGACGAGGCCGCTGATCTTGTCGATGGTCTGCGCGCTCATCACGTTAAAGCCGAACCAGCCCACCGCGAGCACCCACGCGCCCAGTGCGAGAAACGGGATGTTCGAGGGGGGATGCGCGGCAATGCGGCCGTCGCGCGTATAGCGGCCGTGGCGCGGTCCGAGCAGCAGCACGGCCGGCAATGCGATCCAGCCGCCGAACGCGTGCACGACCACGGAGCCCGCGAAGTCATGGAACGGTACGCCGAACACGTGCGTCATCGCATCTTCGAAACCGAGGCGGTTGTTCCATACCATGCCCTCGAAAAACGGGTAGATGAAACCGACGATCACGAAGGTTGCGAACAGTTGCGGATTGAATTTCGAGCGCTCCGCAATCCCGCCCGACACGATGGCCGGAATGGCCGCCGCGAAGGTGAGCAGGAAGAAGAAGCGCACGAGCGAGTAGCCGTTGTGCTCGGCGAGCACGTCGGCGTGCGAGAAGAACTGCACGCCGTAGGCGAGCGTATAGCCGATGAAGAAGTACGCGATCGTCGAAATCGAAAAATCGACGAGGATCTTCACGAGCGCGTTGACCTGGTTCTTCTTGCGCACGGTGCCGAGTTCGAGAAACGCGAACCCCGCGTGCATGGCGAGCACCATGGCTGCGCCGAGCAGCAGAAACAGCGTGTCGGTGCCGGTCTTGAGATTGTCCATCTGGCTTGCCCAGTTTGCCCAAAATGGGCGCATAGTCAGCAAGATGCGGGCCAGCTTGAGCGCCAAACTGGTGAACGAGCGTAAGAAAACGCGTTAAGCCGGTGCGGACGTGCACCGAAGCGGGAAAAAGTGCCGTGCGAGGTCTGCAAATCTGGTGCTCGGCCACGTCTCACATGCACCACGGCGCGGCACTCTTTCTGGGCGTGCGCGCAAAGGTGGGGAAATGGCGCGCCAGAATAGGGCGATAAATTCGAATTTCCTTTCTTTATCAAGGTGTTGTCGGCTATTCGAAAACTTTCCTGGGGGCGAGCGCGTGGCGTGGCGCGGACCCTCGCGTTGTGCGAATTCCACACCATGCCGCCGCCTGCCCGGTCGAGCCGCAGCAGGGCACACATAGGGCGCAAACGCCGACATAATGGCCGCATCGCCACCTCACGCGCGTCCGGTCGCCCCGAACCCGCCAAGCAATGCGTCTCACGACAAAAGGGCTTCTGCTGATCGCGATTCCCGCCGTATTCGAACTGATCCTGCTGTCGGCCATCGTGAAGACCGAGGCCGACGCCGAGGCTGCCGAGCGCTGGGGCCAGCACAGCCAGTCCGTGCTGGCCCAGGCGTCGCGCGTACTCGAACCGGTGCTGGTGGAGTCGGTGCAACTGCGTGGCGCGGTGGCGGCCGACGACACGCGTTATGTGACGCCCGTTTCGTTGTGGATGGACGTGGATCGCCGCATCGACCGGCTCGTGGATCTCGTCTCCGATAATCCGTCCCAGGTCGAGCGCGCGGTGCAGATCCGCCAGGCGGTGCAGAACTATCGCCAGTGGTCGGACCGCATGCAGGACCTGCTGCGCTCGGGACGTCGCGCCGACCTGGCCGAGCGCTTTCGTGCGCTCACGGGCGCCGACGTGCTTGACCGCGTGCGCGCGCAGATTGTCTCGTTCCAGACCGAGGAGCGCCGCCTCGACGTGATGCGCGTGAGCGCCGCCGAGGCGGCGCGCGCCCAGCAGCAAACGCTCGTGATGGCGGCCGTGATCGGGTCGATCGTGCTGGTGGCGCTGGCCGTGTGGCTGTTCACGCGCGGCGTGCGCGGGCGGCTCGACGCGCTCACCGACAACGCGAACCGGCTCGCCGCGAACGAGCCGCTCGCGCCGCTCACGGCAGGCAACGACGAAATCGCCGAACTCGACCTCACGCTCCATCAGATCAGCCAGCGGCTGATCGAGGCCGAACGCCTGCGTCTCGGTTTTCAGGCCGACCTCGCGCGGCGTGCCGACCAGCTCGCGCGCATCAACGAAAACCTGCGCCAGCAGACGCAGGAAAACGAGATGTTCATCCACGGCGTGTCGCACGATCTGCGCGCGCCACTCGTGAACCTCCAGGGTTTTTCGCGCGAACTCGATCACGCGTGCAACGACTTGCGCGAGCGCGTGGCGAAGTCCTCGCTGGCGCCCGAGGTGCGCGAGCGCATCGAGCGAACCATCAACGAGGACATTGGCGAGGCGCTGCGTTATCTCCAGACGGCCGTGCTGCGCGCGTCCCACATCATCGACGCGCTGTTGCGCCTCGCGCGCGTGGGCCGCGTGGAGTACCGGCGCCAGCGCGTGGGCGTGCGCGAGCTCGTGCAGCGCGTAGTCGACGCCATGCACGCTTCGATTCGCGCGCGCGGCGCGCAGGTGAGCGTGCAGGTGCTGCCCGATGTCTGGGGCGATCCGACGGCGCTCGAACAGGTGTTTGCGAACCTGATCGGCAACGCGCTCAACTATCTCGATCCGGAGCGTGAAGGGCGCGTGGAGATCGGCACGGCGAGCGCGCCGCCGGGTGTCGAGTCGCTCCAGATTTTCTATGTGCGCGACAACGGACTCGGTATTCCCGAAGTGGGGCTGCCGCGCCTCTTTCAGGCGTTCGCGCGCATGCACGGCAATGTCGCGCCGGGCGAGGGCATCGGGCTCGCGCTCGTGCGGCGCGTGGTCGAGCGGCACGGTGGGCGCGTCTGGGTGGAGTCGGTGGAAGGCGAGGGGACGACGTTCTATCTGTCGTTGCCCGACGCGCTGGCGGTCGCGCCGCCGGCGCCCGGCGACGCCGAGCAGATCATCAGCGCGCTCGAACGCGCGGAGCGGGAGGCGAGCAGCACCGCCGCAGACGGCGCCGGCGGTGCGAATGCGAAAGCCGGCGAGCGAACCGAGACGCGTTCGCAGGCGGGCACGCAGCCAGGCACGGAAGCGGGAACGGTTTTGCGCCCGCCCGCGGGCGCCTAGTCATATTGCATGTGATATAGCCGTGCGCTCAGCAGGCGCCGAAGATACGGCGCGCCTTGAGCAGGCGGCTTGCGCGAAACGACCAGATGCCGCCCACGGCTGCGAGCGCGAGCGCCACGGCCAGCGCGACGCGAGGACTCGCGCCGAGCCCGAACGGCACGCTGACGGACCCGGCGAAGCAGCGCTCGAGCACGAGCAGGGCCGCCCACAAGGCCAGCGTGGCCTGCACGAGCAGACGCGTGCCATGCGCGTGGCGCGCGCGGTCGGTCAAGCTGCCCTTGCGCCCGTTACGCGAACAAAAAAAAGCGATCGCCGCCAGGGCGATCGCGAGTATCACTAACCAGTCTGTTAGATTCATCGACTCGCACTCCGAATAACTGGCGCTCATTCTGGCCAGTGGCGGCGTGCGGTGAAATCAGACCAGTCCGAATCGCAAGTCGGCTCGCACCATGTCGTGTGCAGGACCGGTGCGCACGGCGAGCGATGAGCGAGTCGACGATCGGGTGCTTACGGCTCGATGCGCGTGCCGAGCAGCGCGAGGAACTGGCGCAGCCATTCGGGGTGGGCGGGCCACGCCGGCGCGGTCACGAAGGGCGCGTCGGTCACGGCGCTGTCGATGGCGATGTCGGCGTATTCGCCGCCCGCGAGTCGCACTTCGGGCGCGCAGGCCGGGTAGGCCGAGATGCGCTTGCCGCGGATCACCTCGGCGGCGGCGAGTAGTTGCGCAGCATGACAAATTGCCGCGATGGGCTTGTTCGCCTGGGCGAAATAGCGCACCAGCTCGATGACCTTCGGATTCAGGCGCAGGTATTCCGGCGCGCGGCCGCCCGCGATGGCCAGCGCGTCGTAGCCGGCGGCGTCGATCTCGTCGAAGGTCGCGTTGAGCGTGAACTGATGGCCCGGTTTTTCCGTGTAGGTCTGGTCGCCCTCGAAGTCGTGGATGGCGGTCTTCACACGCTCGCCGGCCTTTTTGCCGGGACACACGGCGTCGACGCGATGGCCGACGGCCTGCAACGCCTGGAAAGGCACCATCGTTTCGTAGTCTTCGGCAAAGTCGCCGGTGAGAAACAGGATCTTCTTGACGGCCATCGTTGATCTCCAGAGGGGACGGTGGAACAGATCGTGCGCTCACGGAGTCTACCTCAACATGTTTGACGATTTTGCAACGCATTCCGGCAGCGGTCGCGCGCCGGTTTCCATCGACTGGCGCCGCTATGCGGCGGGGCGCGACGCGCCTGCGCTGGCCGCCTTGTTTCGCGCGTCCGTCTCCACGCTGGCGGCTTCGCACTATGACGCGGCGCAGCGTGCGGTCTGGGCCGCGGCCGCCGACGATCTCGCCGGTTTCGAGGCGCGACTGGCGCGCGGCGTGACACTGGTCGCACACTGCGACGGCGCTGCCGTGGCGTTCGGCCAGCTCTTTCCGCGCGATCACGTGGAGATGCTGTATGTGGCGCCGGCCTGGTCGCGCCGCGGGCTCGCCACGGCGCTGGTGGCGCGGCTCGAAGCGTTCGCGCGCGAGTCGCGGGCGAGCGTGTTGAGCGTGGATGCGAGCGCGTTGTCGCGGCCCGTTTTCGAGCGCGCGGGGTTTTCGCTGATTTCGTCAGAATGGGTTTGGCGCGACGGCGTATCATTGCCGCGTTTTCACCTATGCAAGCCGCTCCATGCGGTGAACTTCTCAGGATGACCATGTTTTTGAAGGTATCGACGACAAGGCTGGGTTTCGCGCCGCTTCTCGTGTGCGTGGCGCTCACGGCCGGCTGCAACAAGCAGGACGCTTCCGCACCCGACCTCGGCAAGCAGTCCGCCGACGCCGTGAAGCAGGCCACGCAGGCCGTCGCGAACCAGGCTGCGAGCCAGGCCGCGCAAACGCTCGACAAGGCGGCGAGCTTCGTGAACCAGCAACTCGGTGCGGCGCAGCAGAAGCTCGATTCGGCCGCCTCGCAGGGCCAGGCGGCGAGCGCGTCCACGGCCGAACTGGCTTCCGCGGCCCAGGGGCAACTGCACGGCGCCGCGAGCACGGCGCAGGCCTTGCTCGGGCAGGCCGCCGCGGCCACCGGTACGGGCCTCACGAGCGCCGGGCATTCGTTGCAGCGTTGGGCGAGCAACGCGGCGGCGGCCGCATCGGCGCCGGCTTCGGATGCTTCAAAGTAAGGCCGTGCCGGGGCGCGGCGCGTGTCCAGGCCCGATGGGTTGACGCTACGGATTAATGTAATTATCATGGTTACACTTTTTGGCGCGCTGGTGCGCCGCTCGAACGTGGCAGGTTCGTCGTGAATACGAGCAGCCGTTTCGCATTCGCGGTTCACGTGCTCGCGCTGCTGGCGCAGCGCGAGGGCGTGCCGCTGTCGTCGGAGATCATCGCGGGCAGCGTGAACACGAATCCCGCGCTCATCCGCCGTTTGCTGTCGATGCTTGCCAATGCGGGCCTGACCACATCGCAACTCGGCGCGGGCGGCGGGGCGCTGCTGGCGCGCGAACCGCAGGCGATCACGCTGCTCGATGCCTATCGGGCGGTGGACGACGCGCAGTTGTTCGCCATGCACCGCGAGGAGCCGAACCCGGCCTGCATGGTCGGGCGGCATATCCAGCAGACGCTGCGCGGGGTGATCGACGACGCACAGCGCGCGATGGAGGCGTCGCTCGCCACGCGCACGCTCGCCGACGTGGTCGACGACATGACGCGCAGCGAGCGCAAGCTGGAGCGCGCGCGGGCGCGGCGTGCATGAGCGGCGCGCGCCATCGGAAGATTCAACAGCGGGGCATCGCCCCGTTTTTTCGCCCCTTAAATGTAACTTAGTTGGTTACATAAACACGGAAGACAGGAGTCAGTCCATGAGCAAGACGCTGAAAATCGCCCTCTTTGGCGCAACGGGTATGGTCGGTTCGCGCATTGCGGCCGAAGCCGCACGGCGCGGTCACCAGGTGAGCGCGCTGGTGCGCCAGCCCGAGCGTGTGGCGGCTGCGCCCAACGTTCACGCGGCGAAGGCCGATTTGCTCGACGCCGCGAGCATTGGCGCTGCGGTGCAGGGCCACGACGTGGTCGCGAGCGCCTACGCGCCGCCGAAGGACAAGCTCGCCGACCTGCTGATCGCGAGCCGCGCGCTCGTGGAAGGCGTGCGCGCGGCGGGCCTCAAGCGCCTCGTGGTGGTGGGCGGCGCGGGTTCGCTCGAAGTGGCGCCTGGCAAGCAACTCGTCGACACGGAAGGCTTCCCCGACGCCTACAAGCCGATCGCCCTCGCGCACCGCGACGCGTTCGGCTACTACCGCACTGTGGCCGACATCGACTGGACCTTCTTCGCGCCGGCCGCGATCATCGCCCCCGGCGAGCGCACGGGCGCGTTCCGCACCGGCGCGGCCACGCTGATCGCCGACGCGAAGGGCGAAAGCCGCATTTCGGCCGAGGACTACGCGATCGCCTTCGTGGACGAACTGGAGCAGGGCCGCTTCATTCGCCAGATCGCCACCGTGGCTTACTGAGGCGCTAGTGAAGCGTTGGTCGGGCGGATTCATGGGCGGCCCGTCGAGGGACACGTTCACGCGCCAACACGACCGCTGACAAACTGTTACGCACGCGCGAGGCGTGCCCGGGCGGAGTGCGGCTAAACTGGAACGTCCTGTTTTAGCCCCTCCGCCATGAATCCCAGCATCGGACGCGATGGCGCGGGCGCCGGGCCGCCGTGCATGCGCGGCGAGCCGGCGGATCGTGCACGTGTTTCCCGCGCCGCGCCGGCGCGCCTTCTGCCCCTTTTCGTGCGCGCGCTCATGCTCCTCGCATGGCTCGCGGCGGGGCTGGGCGCGCCGATGACGGCCGCCGCGCAGGGCGCCACGGCGCCCGTGCTGCCGGTGCTCAAGAGCATCATTACTGGTGCGCCGGCGACGGCCTCGGGTGCGTCGGCGGCCGAAGCGGCATCGGCGCCGTCGCCGGCAAGCCAGGCCGAGTTCACGCGCTCGCTCGACAGCGTGATCGCGACGCTCGACAACGAGCGCCAGCGCACCGCGCTTCTCAACCAGCTCAAGAAACTGCGCAGCGCCTCGCAGAACGTCGCGCCCGCGCCCGCATCGGGCGTGGCGGGGACGTCGGGGCTGCTCGGCGCGATCGCCTCGGGCCTTGCCTCGATCGAAGCGGACGCGCGCCGCGGCCGCAGCCCTCTTCACTACTGGGCGGGGCGCTTCAGCGCGGCCGGCAACGAGCTTTACATGATTGCCTCGGGCGGTGAAGGGGAAAGCGTCGGCCGCATCGTATTCGACCTGATCGCCATGCTGGCGGGCTGGGGCGCATGCGCGGCGGCGCTGCGCTGGCTCGAGCGGCGCCTGCTCAGGCGCTTCGATGTCGAAACGGGACTGCGGCCCAATCCGCGCACCACCGACCTGCTCATCTTCGTCGTGCATCGCGCGGCGCCCTGGATCGTGGCGTTCGTCGGCGCGCTCGTGGTCGAGCGCTCGATGCCCGAGGCGCTCGGGCGCACGCTGGCGCTCGTGATCGCCTATGCGATCGTCGCGGGCGCGGTGTTCTCGTCGATCTGTCTCATCATGTTTTCGCTGTTCGGCTCGGGGCACCGCCGGGTGGCCGTGCACGTGCTGATCGTGCGCTCGCGGCGGCTGCTATTCGCCATCGGCGTGCTGGCCGCGCTCGGCGACGCGGCGACCAACTTCGAGGTCGCGCACCAACTGGGCGTGAACCTGGCCGCGCTGGTGAGCACGGCCGCGAACATGGCGGCCGCCGTGCTCACGGTCGTGTTCGCCGTCGGGTTCCGGCGGCCGGTCGCGCACCTTATCCGCAACCGCAGCTATACGCTGCGCCAAGGCCACAAGGCGCTCACCGAAGTCTTCGACGTGCTCGCCTCGCTCTGGCAACTGCCCATGCTGCTGCTCGCCGTCGCTTCGATCGTCGCGACGTTTGGCGGCATCGGCAGCCGCGACGACGTGTTGCAGATTTCCGTGGTCTCCGCGCTCCTGCTCGTGCTCGCGTTCTTCCTTTCGGCGGTCGTGCTGCGCATCACGCGTCCGGACCCCGCGCGCGTGCGGCGGCGCTCGCCGTATCTGCGGCGGCTGCTGCGCTTCGCGGGCACGCTGCTCGTGGTGTTCATCTGGTTCGCGTATTTCGAGTCGTGCGCGCGCCTGTGGGACATTTCGCTCGCGGCCATCATCGAAGCGAACGTGGCCGCGCGCGGCATCGCCCACGCCATCTTCGCGATCGTCACCACCGTGTTTCTCGCGTGGCTCGTGTGGATCGTGCTCGACACGGCGATACTCGAAGCGCTCAATCCGAGCGGCCCGCGCACCAAGGGCCGCGCGCCCAGCACGCGGGCGCGCACCATGCTGCCGCTCGTGCGCAATGCGGTGCTCGTGACGATTCTCACCATCACGGGCATCGTCACCGCCGCGAATCTCGGCATCAACGTGACGCCGCTGCTCGCGGGCGCGGGCGTGATCGGCCTGGCTATCGGCTTTGGCGCGCAGTCGCTCGTGGCCGACCTCATCACGGGCCTCTTCATCATCATCGAGGAGACCATTTCGGTGGGCGACTGGATCGACATCGACAACGGCCACGCGGGCACCGTGGAGCACCTGTCGATCCGCACCGTGCGGCTGCGCGACGGGCAGGGCGCCATTCACGCGATCCCGTTTTCGCAGATCAAGATCGTGAAGAACCTGTCGCGCGATTTCGCGTTCGCCGTGTTCGAGGTGCGCGTGCCGTTTTCGGTCGATCTCGACACGGTCACGCGCATGATTCGCGAGACGGGCGCGGAGCTGGTGGCCGACTTCCGTTACCGCCGCGAGATACTTGGGCCCGTGGAGGTGTGGGGGCTCGACCGGTTCGACCCGAACTGGATGGTCGTGAAAGGGCAGATCAAGACGCGGCCGTTGCAGCAATGGAGCGTGGCGCGCGCGTTCAACGCACGCCTGAAGCGCCACATGGACGAAGCCGGTATCGACATGCCGGTGCCGCAGATGCAGGTGCACATGTCGTCGCACAGCGGCGACGTCGCGGCGCGGCACGATGCAACCCATGGGCCGCAAGCGGCGCATGGCCAGGCGCGCGCGAGCGGCGACGCCTCTCACGAGCCGCGGCCTGCGCCGCCGCCGACCGCCGGACCCGAAGGCGCGCCACCACAGATTCCCACCGCAGGCGGACGCGGCTGAGCGCGCGGCCGGACCTTCGCCCTCCCGTTTTGCAGAGCGAAACAATCGCGGCATTCTGTTCGAGGCCGTAAAGGCCTGTGCGAACATGGCCGGCAAATATTCAATTGCCGGAGGCGAGGCCGTGACATCCCCCTTGCGCGCGATTCGCGTAGACAAGCTCGAAGCTGACGACGCCAATGACAACGCCAACGAGCGCGCGCAGGCGCGTGTAGGTGGCGTTCTCGTCGATCTCCCCCACGATGCGGACGCTGCGCCAGGTCCCGGCGAAGTCGTGATCCGCACCGTTCACAGCGCCGTCAACTACAAGGACGCGCTCGCCGTAACCGGGCGCGCGCCGATCATGCGGCGCTTGCCGTGCATCGCGGGCATCGAGGCGTACGGCACCGTGGAGCGTTCCGCAGATGTGCGCTTCCGTCCCGGCGACGCCGTCGCCGTGCACGGTTTCGGCATCGGCGTCGAGCATGACGGCGGCTTCGCGAGCCGCGTGCGCGCGAGCGCCGACTGGGTCATGCCGCTGCCCGACGGGCTCGATTTCTTCTGCGCCGCCACGCTGGGCGTGGCCGGCTTTACGGCCGCGCTCGCACTCCACCGCATGGAGCACAACGGGCTTACGCCGGGCGCGGGCCCCGTTGTCGTGACGGGCGCGACGGGCGGCGTGGCGAGCCTCGGCATCGCCATGCTCGCTGCGGCGGGTTACGAGGTCGTCGCCATCACGGGAAAAGCCGACGCCGCTGCGTGGCTGCAAGCCATCGGCGCTGCGACGGTGTTGCCGCGCAGCGCGATCGAGCCGCCAGGCAAGCCGCTGCGCTCCGCGCGTTGGGCCGGTGCGCTTGACTCGGTGGGCGGCGAGACGCTCGCGTGGCTCGCCTCGACCATGCGCGAGGGCGCGCCGATTGCCGCGTTCGGCAATGCGGGCGGCAATACCTTCGACGGCAGCGTGCTGCCCTTTATTCTGCGCGGCGTGCAACTGCTCGGCATCAACGCCAACCCGCCGATGCCGCTGCGCCGCGAGGTGTGGGCGCGCATGGCAGGCGTCTGGCGTCCGCGCGGGCTCGAACGCTTTGCCACCACGATTCGTCTGGAAGACGTGCCCGAACACTGCGAGCGTCAAGTGCGCGGACAAACGCGCGGCCGCGCGGTGATCCGTTTCGACTGAAATGCCGAACCCAAGGAGACAACCCGATGACTCGCCTCTTCAGCGAGCGCTTCCTGCACGCCCTGGAAGCGGACGAACTCGCCTTGCTCGAGACCACGCGCAGCCTATGCCGCGAGACGATCGGCCCGAATGCACAAGCCGTGGCGCGCGAGGACGTGTTTGCCGCCGACACGTTTGCGCTGCTCGTCGAGCATCGGATCATCGCGACGGCGTTTCCGCGCCGCTTCGGCGGCAGCGAGGCGCGTCAGCGTTTGCGCATCCGTCTGATCGAGGAGCTGGGCCGCGTATGCAGCGCGGCGGCTTCGCTCGTGACGGGCGCGGACTTGTCGTGCCGCGCGATCGTTGCGGGCGCATCCGACGCCGTGCAGGATCAGCTTTTGCCCGCGCTTTGCGAAGGCCGCATTCAAGCGGCGTTCGCGTTGACGGAGCCGGGCGCCGGGTCCGACGTGCGCGCGCTTGCGACGCGCGCCGAGCGCACGCGCGAGGGCTATCGCGTGAGCGGGCGCAAGAAGTTCATCACGCGCGCGAATGTCGCCGACTGGTACGTGGTCGTCGCGCGCTGCGTGGACGAAGGGGCGAGCGCAAGCGAGGACGATCCCTTCGTCGCGCTGCTCATTTCACGCGACGCGCCTGGCCTCACGGCGGGGCCGGCCGTGGACAAGCTCGGCTGGTTCGGTGTGCCGATCGCGGAACTGGCGTTCGATCGCGTGGCGGTGGACGCGCGCTGGCGTCTGGGCGCCGAAGGCGAGGGCTTCGCGCTCGCGCAGGATGCGCTGGTGCGCGCGCGCCTTGGCCACGCCTCGATGGCCCTTGGCCGCGCGATGGGCGCCGTGGAGATCGCCGCGGCCTATTGCTGCGAGCGCGACGTGTTCGGCAAGGCGCTCGGCGCGCATCAGGGCGTGCAGTGGATGCTCGCCGACGCCATCACGCAGATCGAAGCTTCGCGCGCGCTCGTGGATGCCGCAGCGGCGAGCTACGATCGCGGCGACGCCGATGCGGCCGTGCAGGCTTCGATGGCCAAGATGCACGCCACCGACCTCGGCATGAAGGTGTGCACCGACGCCTTGCAACTTACGGGCGGGCGCGGGTATCTGAAGGCGTTTCCGCTGGAGCGCTTCTTCCGCGATGCGAAGCTCAACCAGATCGGCGAGGGGTCGAGCGAAGTGCATCGCACGGTGATCGGGCGCGACGCCGTGAGACGGGCAGGCGAGGCGTCGATCGAGCGGCATCCATGCCTCGCGCCCGGCAAGCTCACCACGGACTACTAAGCGAATGAACCTCTGACGAAAGCTGCGCGCCGCTTTATTCGCGGCGCGCGGTTCACCTTCAGTTCGCCCTCAATTCACGCTCAAATCACCTTATCGCGCCGCAGTTGTTCGAGCGCCTGCTCGCCCAGCCCCAGCGCGCCGTACACCACCTCGTTATGCTCACCGAGCGCGGGCCCGCTGCGCGGCACGGCGGCGGGCCGTCCCTTCACGCGCGGCACCACGCAGGGCGCGGGCACCGAGCCCAGGTCGGGATCGGGCAGGCGGATGATCGTTTCGCGCGCGATGAAATGCGGATCGGCGGCGATGTCGTCGATCGTGTAGATCTTCGTGTGCGGCACGCCGGCTTCGGTGAGGCGCGCGGTGAGCCGCGCGAACGGCAGCGCGGCGAAGGCGCTTTCGAGCAGCGCGTCGAGCGCCTGCGCGTTGGCCACGCGGTTCACGTTGTCGGCGAAACGCGGGTCGTCGGGCACGTCGTTGTGTTCGAGCGCCGCGCACAGCCGCCGGAAGATCGGTTGCGACGAGGCGACGAGCGAGAACATCACGCCGTCGGCGCTGCGATACATGTTCGACGGTGCGGTGTAGGTCGCGCGGTTGCCGTGATGGCCGCGCACGAGCCCGAGCTGTTCGCGCTCCACCGCGAGCGGCTCCAGCATGCGAAAGAGCGCTTCGGTTGCCGAAAGATCGATCTCCACGCCGCGCGCATCCGGGTCCGAGCGCATGCGCACCATCTCGGCCGCGATCGAGAACGCGGCGAACAGGCCCGCCACCGTGTCGCCCATCGGAAAGTTCATGTGCAGCGGCGCGCCGTTCGGCTCGCCGGTGAGCTGCGTGAGGCCGCTCATCGCCTCGAAGATGCGCGCGAAGCCGCCGCGCTGGCGGTACGGGCCGGTCTGCCCGAAACCCGTGAGCCGCAGCACGACGAGGCGCGGATTCACCGCGTGCAGCGTGTCGAAATCGAGCCCCCATTCCTCCAGCTTGCCCGCGCGAAAGTTCTCGACGAGCACGTCGGCCTGCGCCGCGAGCCGCAGCAGCAGTGCGCGGCCCTCGGCCTTGCGCACGTCGAGCGTGATGCCGCGCTTGCCGCGGTTCGTCACCTTCCAGTAGAGCGAAAGATCGTCCTTCACGGGTTGCAGCTTGCGCAGCGCGTCGCTGCCGTCGGGCAACTCGATCTTCGTCACCTCGGCGCCGAGATCGGCGCATAGCGTCGCGCCGAACGGGCCGGCCACCACGGTGGACAGGTCGAGAATGCGCACGCCCGCGAGCGGGCCGGCCGGCGGAGTGTCGGTGAGGGGGGGCGTGACCATCGTGTCTCCTCGTGCCAGAAGAAGTTTGTCTGCCAGCAACAGTAGGCGAGAGCGGCGTCCAGGCTCAACTGGCGTACCGCAGAGCGAAACACTATGCTGATTTTCTTGACCACCCAAAGGCGTTTATCGACCATGAGTTCGTCCATTCCCAAAAGGCCTCGACGCCCAGCCACGCAGATGCAAACGCCCACTTCATCCGTCACCGGGAAAAGCGCCGCGCGTACTGGCGCGGCGCGGCGCGGGGCAACCGATGCCGCCGACGCCACGCAAGGCGTGGAGCGGGCGCGCGCCGGGCGCATCGGCGAGCCGCTTTTGCCCGCGCCGCCCGACGCCGATTCGACCGACCGCCAGTTCGCCATCAACCTCGCGCGCGGCTTGCAGGTCCTGCGCGCGTTCACGCCAGCCGAGCCGATGCTCGGCAACCGCGAACTGGCCGACCGCACCGGGCTGCCCAAGGCCACCATCTCGCGGCTCACCTACACGCTGACGCTGCTCGGCTACCTGAACCGCAGCGAGAAGTACCAGCGCTACCGGCTTGGCGCGGGCGTGCTCACGCTCGGCTATCCGATGCTCGCCGCCATGCAGATCCGCCAGATCGCGCGGCCCTACATGGAGAAGCTCGCACGCGAAACGCGCTGCTCCGTGAATCTCGGCATGCGCGACCGGCTCAACGTGGTTTATGTCGATACCTGCCGGCCGGGACGCGACAACAGCGCGCAGCCCGACATCGG
Source organism: Paraburkholderia unamae (assembly GCF_003268775.1). Lineage (GTDB taxonomy): Bacteria > Pseudomonadota > Gammaproteobacteria > Burkholderiales > Burkholderiaceae > Paraburkholderia > Paraburkholderia unamae. The sequence goes on along the minus strand of NZ_QLSU01000020.1, from coordinate 104,459 downwards.
CAGCACGCGGCCGCTGCTCGCCACCTCGATCGGGCGTGCGCTGCTGATCGGCGAGAGCGCGAAGGAGCGCCAGGCCGTGCTGAACCGGCTGCGCCTGAACGACCCCGAGCGCTACGCCGCCGACCTGCCGCTCTGGGAAGCCGACTGCGCCGCCTTCGCCGGGCGCGGCTTCACGCTGAGCCGCGGCGACTGGATCCGCGACATCCACGCCATCGCGGTGCCGGTGCGCCAGCCGCCCGACGAGGAGCGTATCGCGCTGAACTGCACGATCGTGAGCCGCCGTCTCGCCGACGACTGGATCGAGCGCACGGTCGCGCCGCTCTTGCTCGAAGCGGCGCTGCGCATCGAGCGCGCGTGCGGCATGACCGAGGTGAGCGACATGAGCGACATGCACGACGCGAGCCCGGCGGCGGGGCCCTGATAACCCACAGAAACAACCGAAGCAACAGAAACTGGAGAAACCATGATTCGCGACGCCGCACGCCTTAACCGCCTGCTCACCCAGCTCTACCGTTTTGTGCAGGACGAGTGCATTCCGCTCGAAGCGGAAATCGACCGCACCGACGTGCTGCCCGAGCCGCTCGTCGCGCGCATGCGCGAGCTGGGCCTGTTCGGCCACAGCATTCCCGAGGCTTACGGCGGCGCGGGCCTCACGACCGAGGAACTGGCGTGCGTGAACATGGTGGTCTCGCAGGCCGCGCCGACCTTCCGCGCGCGCTTTGGCGGCAACACGGGCATTGGCTCGGAGGCGCTGATCGCGGACGGCACCGAAGAACAAAAGCGCCGCTACCTGCCGCGCCTCGCGAGCGGCGAGATCACGGGCTGCTTCGCGCTGACCGAGCCCGCAGCGGGTTCCGACGCGACGGCGCTCACCACCACCGCGCGCCGCGAAGGCGACCACTACGTGCTGGACGGCAGCAAGCGCTACATCACGAATGCGCCGATCGCCGACCTGTTCACCGTGTTCGCGCGCACCGACCCGAACGATCCGGGCGCGAGCGGCGTATCGGCCTTCCTGATCGAGCGCGGCACGCCGGGGCTCTCCACGTCGAGCGCGTATCGCATGATGGGGCAGCGTGGTTCGCCGGTGGGCGAGGTGCATCTGCAAGGCTGCCGGGTGAGCGCGTCCGCGCTGCTTGGCGGCGAGCCGGGACGCGGCTTCAGGAGCGCGATGAAGGCGCTCAACAAGCAGCGCATCAATCTCGCGGGGCTGTGCGTGGGCCCGGCGATCCGTCTGCTCGACGAGATGCTGGCGCGCGCGAAATCGCGCGAGCAGTTCGGCAAGGCCATCGCCGAGTTCCAGCTCATGCAGCAATTGATCGCGCAGAGCAATACCGACATTCATGCGGCGCGCGCGCTCGTGCTGGAGACGGCGCGTGCCCGCGACCGCGGCGAGGACGTGACGATGTCCGCCTCGATGTGCAAGCTCTTTGCTTCGGAAATGTGCGGACGGGTGGCCGATCGCGCGGTGCAGGTCTATGGCGGTGGCGGTTATATCGCCGACAACCCCGTGGAGCGCCTCTATCGCGATGTGCGCTTGTTCCGCCTCTACGAGGGCACCACGCAGATCCACGAACTGAATATCGCGAAGCTCACGTTGCGCGCGCCGCTGCACGACGCGCGCCATCACCAGTTGCACCAGAGCGCCGAGTAAGCGCGCAACGAGCGAGACCCCAGGAGACCTCATGATGCAGCTCGGCCCCACTGCCATTTGCCGCGAGCTCGGCGTGCGCTACCCGATCTTCGGCTTTTCGCATGCGCCCGACGTGATCGTGGCGCTTGCCGAGGCGGGCGGCTTCGGCGTGCTCGGTCTCGCGCGCGAGATGCCCGAGGACATCGCGCCGATCATCGCCGCGATCGAAAAGCGGCTCGCGGGCAAGCCGTACGGCATCGACCTCATGCTGCCCGCCGGTGTGCCGCGGCATGCCGACATCGGCGGCGTGCGCGAGGCGCTGCCGGCGGGGCACGTCGAATTCGTCGAAGGATTGCGCGAGCGCTTCGGTCTTGCCGCGCCCACGCGCCCGAGTTTCTTTACGACCCAGGTGCGCAGCGAGGCCCTGTTCGACGCGCAGAGCGAAGCCGTGCTCGCCTCGAACGCGCGCGCCGTGGCAACGGCGATCGGCATTCGTCCCGAGCTGATCGCGCGCGCGAAAGCCGCGGGCAAGTACACGATCTCGCTCGTCGGCTCGCCGCGCCACGCGCACAAGGCGCTCGCGCTCGGCGTCGATGCGCTCGTGGCCCAGGGCGCGGACGCGGGCGGTCATACCGGGCCGATCGGCACCTTCTCGCTCGTGCCGCAGATCGTCGCGGCGGCGGCCGGGCGGCCCGTGCTGGCGGCGGGCGGCATCGGCACCGGCGCGCAGGTGGCGGCCTCGCTCGCCATGGGCGCGCAGGGCGCGTGGCTCGGCACGCTGTGGCTGGGCGCGGCCGAGAACCATACGCCGCCCGCGCTGCTGCAAAAACTCGTCGAGGCGAACAGCGACGACACGCTCGTCACGCGCGCGCACAGCGGCAAGCCGTGCCGCGTGGTGCGCAGCGCGTGGATCGACGCATGGCAGGCGAGCGGCGCGCCCGCGCCGCTGCCCATGCCGCAGCAGCAGGCGCTCACGGGCGCCGACTTCAGCGCGATGCACGAGTACGACCGCGCGGATCTGATTTACGAGGCGGCGGGGCAGAGCGTCTTCGCGATCGATGCGCCCACAACCGTCGCGGCGCAGATGGCGACACTCGTGGCGCAGGCGAACGCGGCGCTGGCCGCGCTCGAAACGACGCTGTCCGCGCGGTAGACAGGCAAGCCCGCAGACGCAAACCAACGAACACAAAACGACATGGAGACGACAATGGATGCAAAGGCAGCAAGCGGATCGATACGCGCGTGGCTGATCGTAGCCATGCTGTTTCTGTTCATGGTGATCAACTTCGCCGACAAGGCCGTGTTCGGCCTCGCGGCCGTGCCGATGATGCGCGACCTGAACCTGAGCCCGCGCGAGTTCGGGCTGGTGGGCAGCAGCTTCTTTCTGCTGTTCTCGCTCTCGGGCATCGGCTTTGGCTTCGTCGCCAACCGCGTGCAGAGCAAGTGGCTGCTCGTGCTGCTCGCGGTGATCTGGAGCGCGGTCCAGTTTCCGCTCGTCGCGGCGAGCGTGACCTTGCCGGTGCTCATCGCCTCGCGCGTGCTGCTCGGCCTGGGCGAAGGGCCCGCGTTCCCGCTCGCGCAGCACGCCTGCTACAAGTGGTTCGACAACGCGCGGCGCAACGTGCCGAACACCATCGTGCAGCAGGGCGCGAGCGCGGGCCTCATGCTCGCCGGGCCGATCCTCTCGTACCTCATCGTGCGCTACGACTGGCACATGGCGTTTCTCGCGCTGGGCATCGTCGGCCTCGTGTGGACGGCGCTGTGGCTCGTGATCGGGCGCGACGGGCCGGTGGGCGCGGCAAGCCATGCGGCGGGCGTGCCTCATGACGGCGCGGGCGAAATCATCGCCTATCGCCACCTGCTGCTCAACCGGACGTTCATGGGCGTGCTGTTCATCTATTTCGTGGAGTACGCGGTCATTTCGCTCGCGTTCACGTGGTTCCCCGTATATCTGCGCCTCGGCCTGGGCTTTGCGCCCATCGTGACGGGCTGGCTCTTCTCGACCATCGTCGGTTCGTTCATTCCGGTCACGCTGTTGCTTGCGTGGGTCTCGCAGCGGCTCATTCGCAAGGGCGTGAGTTCGCGTCTTGCGCGCGGCGTGTTGGTGAGCGGGTTCGCCATGCTCGGCGGCGTACTCTTTCTCGCGACGTCGAGCGGCCTCAGCCCCGCGCTCAAGGTCGCTTGCCTCGCGATTGGCGGCGCGCTGAGCCAGCTCGTGTTTTCGTTCGGACCGCTGATGATCAGCGACATCGTCTCCGTGAGGCAGCGCGGCGCGCTGCTCGGCATCAACAGCTCGATCGGCACGCTGGCCGGCCTGATCGCCCCCGCGCTGATGGGCGGCATCGTGCAGGCCAATCAGGGCAACCCGGCGCTCGGCTACGAGCACGGTTTCATCGTGGTGGGGGCGTTGCTGCTCGTGAGCGGGGCGCTCGGCCTCGTGCTGCTGAACCCGGAGCAATCGCGCCAGCGCATTCTCGACGCAGCCCGGCGAGACGCGGCGCAGGCTTCGGTGGACGAAGGCGCCCAGCAGCGGGCTATCGCGTCTTCGATGGATCTCGGGCGGCAGCGCTGACCCGTGGCGCGCGTGCCGCGATGTCTTTCAGCGCGCCGCCGCTTCGGCGCCTTCCTGCGCGAGCGGCAGCACGTCGTTGACGTGCGTGGAGATGCGCTCGCCCGGCACGCCGTAGATGTGCAGCGACACGGCCTCCTTGTCGCTGCCGTTGGCGAGCCGGTGGATATTCGCGCGCCCGGGTCCGCCGAAGGCCACCGCGCCGCCCGCGCGCGCATGCGAGCGTACGACGCTCGCGCCCTGGCGCGTTTCGTCCCAGGCGTAGAGCGTTTCGGTCAGCGTGCCGTCGAGCACGGCGTAACCACACCAGGTGTGATGCGCGTGGATCGGGCTGGCGTTGCCCGGTTGCCAGACGAGCGCGGCGACCGTGTAGCGGCCGCGGCTGTCGGTGGCGATCAGATGGCGCCGGTAGGTGTCGGCGGCGCCTTCGCGTTGGGCGGGCGTGACGAGCGCCGGGTCGGCGAGGGCGTGCGCGAGCGCTTCACGCACGCCGCGCGCGAAGCGGGCGCAGCGCGACGGGGCGTGCGGCGTTGAGCAGGCTTCGAAGGCAGCGTCGAGCGCGGCGCACAGGCGCGCAACGGCCGCGGCATGTTGCTCCGCCGTATGGACGGCGGCGAGCAGGGCGAGTTCGGCGGGGGCGTTCATGGCGTTTTCTTCTCCCGGTTTGCATAGAAGAATTTATAGCTGTTCGCACCGAGAAAGTGTTTTCATATTCTTTTCCCGTTTTCGCTTCGTGTAGAATAAATTTCTACACATCGGGGAATGCGAAAATGGATCTCATCGACAGAAAGCTGGTGGAGCTGCTGCAACAGGACGCAACCATGCCGGTGGCCGAATTGGCGCAGCGCGTCAATCTCTCGCAAACGCCGTGCTGGAAGCGCGTGCAGCGCCTGAAGGAGACCGGCGTGATCCGCGCGCAGGTCGCGCTGTGCGACGCGCGTAAGCTGGGCGTGGGGATGACGGTGTTCGTCGCGGTGCGCACGAACCAGCACACCGAGGCGTGGGCGCAGACCTTCACGCGCGCGGTGCAGGACATTCCCGAGATCGTGGAGGCGTATCGCATGAGCGGCGAGACCGACTACCTGCTGCGGGTTGTCGTCTCCGATATCGACGACTACGACCGCGTCTACAAGCAACTGATTCGCACCGTGCCGCTCTTCGACGTGAGTTCGAGCTTCGCCATGGAGCAGCTCAAGTATTCGACGGCGCTGCCGGTGCGTAGTGGTGCATAGGTGGGTAAGCACCCAGGCGCACCGGTTGCATGGCCACGCGGCCGACCGGGGCGCAAGCCGTCTGCAAGGCGTCGCGGCGTAGAATGCCCGTTCCTCTTACCTCTTTCTTCGAGGCTGGGCACGACCGATGAATGAACCGCGCAAGAAGAGCCCCACGTTTGGCGTCGCCGTGCTGATTGTCGTGGTGGTGCTGTTCGTGATCGGCACGGTCCTGTTCAACGCGTTGAAGAGCAAGCGGGAATACGAGGAGACGGTTGGCGCGAGCGCAGGCAATGCTGCGGCGAGCGCCACCGCGACCGCAAGCACTGCCGCTTCGCAGGCCGGCAACGCCACGCAGTGACGCGGCGCAATGAAGCGGCGCGCCTTATTCGTCCGGTAGCCGGATGATGCTCGCGTCCTTGCGGATGAGCCACGACGCCGCAATCATCTGCTTGCATTGATGCGCGAGCAGCTTGAGCTCCTGGGCGAGCTCCGCCGCTGCGCCGAGCGTGCGCTCGGCTTCCACCACCATCGTATCGAGCTCGCGCGTGAGCTGCTTCGTGATGTCGATCTGATCGGCGGGCGAGGGCGTGCCCGCTTCGGCGGCGACGAGGTTTTCGCGCACGCACGAGAGGGCGCGTTCGAGCGCATCGAGTTTGATCGCGGGCTGGTCGGGGCGCGCGGTGCTGCGCAATAGCGGCGCCGTGGCCGTGATCTGCGAGGCGAGCACGTGGCTGCGCACGAGCAGGTCGTTGAGCTCGGGCACGAACTTCTGCGCGGCCTTCGGTTCGAGCATCATGCGCTGGAACGCCTGGCCCAGGTTCGCGAATGCCACGTGCACGTTCTTGCGCGCGAGCCGGTAGCGGAAATCGCGCGCGAGCGAAGGCGCAGCGGCGCTTGCGCTTTGCGTGGCCTGGGCCGCGCTTTTCGTACTTGTGGCACCTGCGGCACCCATCGGCGGCGGGTCGTCGAGTGCCATGGCCCCTGCGCCGTCAGCGAGCGCGACCTCCGCGAGCGCGACGGCCGGCTCGTCCACCACGCTCGCCGCATTCGCCGAGGCGCTCGCCATGCCGCTCTGCACCGCACCTGTCATCTCGCCCGGGAGGAGGTTCGCCGCGCTGCCTGCGCCCGCCATCGCGCCCGCTCCGGCGCCCGCGAACACGGGCTGCGGCGCGCTGGTGCGCCCGCTCCACCACCAGCTCGCCTCCAGATAGCTGCGCGTCGCGGCGATCATGTCGTGCACGAGCTTGCCCATCAGCCGGTATTCCCAGTAGGGGAACAGATGGCTCGCGGCGATGGCGATCATGCAGCCCACCACCGTGTCGATCGCGCGCTCGCCGATGATGCGCATGCTGCCGGGCGCGAGCAGATGGAACATCAGCAGCACATAGGCCGAGGTGAACACCACGCTCGCCGTGTAGTTGAAGAGCAGCAGGCTGTAGCTCATCACCATCGCCGCGAACATCGAGACGAGCAGCACGAGCGGCTGCTTCACGAGCAGGATCAACGCAATGCTCGCGATGCAGCCGATCAGCGTGCCGACAATACGCTGCGCGTTGCGCTGGCGCGTGAGCGAATAGCCGGGCTTCAGAATGATGATGCTCGTCATCACGATCCAGTAGGCGTTCGTGAGCGGCAACAGGCGCCCGAGCCAGAAGCCCACCGCCACGGCGATCGTCACGCGCAGCGCGTGGCGAAAGCTCGGCGAGGCCATCGTGAGGTTCGAGAAGATTTGCAGGTAGGGCACGCGGCGGTTCGTCACGAAGCGCGCGAGCGCCTCGTCGATGCGCAGCTCGGTCTCGGTGGTCGGCACTTCGCTCGCGAGGCTGCGGCGCATGCGGTCGATCAGTCGGGTGGCGCTCCAGATACGCCGGAACGATGCCGAGATCGCCGCGTAAGCTTCCGGGTCGGTGGCGGCCAGGTCGCGCTTTTTCAGTTGTTCGAGTTCGTACTCGATGGCGCGCAGTTCGGCCTTCACGTTCACGCTTGCGCGCGGCGCTTCGTTCTGCAACACCGCGAGGCCGATGTCTTCGAGATCGGCGGCGGCCTTGCGGATCAGGTCGCGATAGAACACGAGCAGGTCCGAGCCGCCGAAGGTGTTGCGCACAAGCGGATAGTCGGTGTGCGCGCCCACGAACAGCTCGTGAAGGTCGACGGTGTTGATGAACAGGTTGAAGTGCATGGCGCGGCGCGCATCGATCTTGCCCGCCCTGAGCTTGGGCAGGTTGCGCAGCACGATGTCGCGCGCGGCGTCCTGGCGCTCGACCGCCGCGATCTGTTTCGCGACCAGGTTGCGGTAGCACTCGTCGAGATCGTTGTCGAGGTCGAAGAACTGCGCGCGCGCGAGCAGATAGTCGGCGCACGCGAACACGCTTTCCGCGAGCGCCTGCTGCTCGATGCGGTTGATCATGAACTGGCTGACGAGCGTGGACCACGCCGTGTACCAGAGACCGCCCAGCAGGATCCACAGCGCATTGACGAGCGCGAGGTGCGGTGTGAAATGCTCTTCGAGCGTCATCACCATCATGAAGAGGGTGGCGAAGCTGATTTGCGGCCAGCGGTTGCCGTAGACCACGATCAGCGAAAGCACGAAGGTGAGCGGGACGACGGTGGCCCACAATGCGATCGGACTGAAGGTGGCGAGGCCGGTGGCGTAAGCGGAGAGAAAACCGATCGCGCTGCACGCGAGCATCTCGTTGCGCTTGTACTTGAGCGGCCCCGGCATGTCGACCACGCAGGCGCCGAGCGCGCCGGTCGAGATGGTGAAACCGAGCTCGCTCTGGTGGAACACGAACAGGCAGAGGACGGCGGGAAGCGAGATGCCGATCGCGATGCGCAGGCCGCCGTAAAAGTACTGGCTATAGAGGAATTTCCTGATTTCTACGGAGTAGCGCATCGACTGCCGGGAAGTTCGAGAGCGGACGGTACGCCGCGGACTGTGGCGCTGAGTCTAACTGATTTCGGGCACGATCTGACCGTCGTTGCATGCGGGCTTTCCCGCGCGCGTCAATCGACGCTGAGCGTGCTGGCGTCGCCGAGCAGGCCATGCGTGCCGCGTATGCGGCGCATGCGCGTGCGATACCAGAAGGTCCACGCCATCAGGCCGCCGAACACGCCGTAGCCGATGATGGGCGAGACGACGAGAAAGCGCTCGATCGGCCAGGTGGCGGCAAGCCAGGTGCGCAGCGCCGAGTCGGCGCACAAGCCCACGCCCCACACGAGCGTGAGCAGCCGCATGGCGGCGGCGAAACTGGGGTTGTCGGCCCAGAGCAGTTCGAGCCGCGCGACGCCCTCGCGCGTTTCGCGCGCGACCGTGGCGCGCGTGAGATAGAACACGAGCGGCCGCTTGCCCAGCAGCGAGCACAGGAAGGTCACGCCGATCGCGCCCGCGGCGAGGCTCTCGCGCATCAGCAGCACGCGTGTGCTGCCGCCGAACGCCATGGCGAGCAGCGAGAGCGCGATGCCGAGCAGAATGACGGCCGAAAGCGCGTCGACACGCCGAAAGCGCACCAGCTCGACGATGCTCCAGGCAAGCGGCGGAACGGCGGAGGCGATGAGGCCGCCAAGCTCGCCCCAATGCGGTTGGGCGAGACGGTAAGCGACCCAGGGAAGCAGCAGGTTGACCGCCAGTTCGGCGACGAATGCAGGACGCAGCTTCATCGGTTGCGTGCTCCTGAAGGGTTCAACCGGGAGGATGTCCGGATTATGGTTCATGCGCCGTGCGGCGGCAAACCCACAGCGCGGCGGGTTGTCTCGTTTGATGCATTTCGCGTACCTGCCATCTTCACTGCGCCCGGCTCGCCGCGCGCGCGGCGCTGTGCGACACTGCCGCGTGCCGTGTCCGCCTGGCTTCCTTTCGCTTATGACCCACCGCGCCGCTATCCCGTTGCAGGAAATCGAACTCGTTGCCGTGCGCGCCCAGGGCGCGGGCGGCCAGAACGTCAACAAGGTGTCGAGCGCGATTCATCTGCGCTTCGACATCCGCGCCTCGTCGCTGCCCGAGGTGCTGAAGATGCGCCTGCTTGCGCTCGCCGACCGGCGTATCTCGCGCGAGGGCATCGTTGTCATCAAGTCGCAGGAATACCGCACCCAGGACCAGAACCGCGTGGCCGCGCTCGCGCGGCTCGAAGAACTGGTCGACAGCGTGAGCGTCACGCGCAAGGCGCGCGTGGCGACCCGCCCGACACGCGCCTCGAAGCAGCGACGCCTCGACGCGAAGGCGCGGCACAGCGACGTGAAGGCCGGGCGGCGGCGCATCGCCGAGTGAACCGCGTCAGGCGCGCCGGCCGTTTTGCTGACGCGACGGCCGCTCGCGCGGCCCGTGCTCGGGCGGAAAGTCCGCGCACAGCACATGTGTCGCACCGCCGAAGTCGAGGGCGATGGCGGCCGTGTAGCAGAGCTCGCCGTCGTTGAGCGAGTAGTGCGGTCCCATCACCGCCACGCGTCCGGGCGCGGCGAGCGCGCGCCGGAAATATTCGCGGCGCGACCAGTTGCTGTCGGTGTCGGGGTAGAAGGGCGCGAGGCGCGCGGGCGGCCCGACGCCTGGCGCCGCGATCGAGGGCGCGTGCTGCTCGCCATGCTCGTCGGCGGCGAACACGCGCTGCGCGTGACTGCCGCCGTCGCCGAAAATCGCCGCGGCGGCCGCTTCGAGCGTGCCGCCGCCGGTGAGCACGCGTGCGCCGACCAACATGGTGTGCGAGAGCGCGCCGAAGTTGATCTGCTCGATGATCTCCGTGCTGCGCTGGTACTGCGCGAAGCGTTGCCACATCGACTGCGCGAGCGCGGGCGCGGCGGCGCCCGCCTCGCGCACCGAGGCCTGCGGCTCGCCGAACCAGAACCCCTGCACGAGATCGACGTCGGCCTGCATCAGCACCATCAATTGCGCTTCGGTCTCGACGCCTTCGGCCAGCACCATCGTGCCCGCGTGATGCAGGATCGAGATGAGTTCCGCGATGAAGGCCACATGGTTCTCGCCGCTCGCCGCGCGCGTGACGAGCGAGCGGTCGAGCTTGACGATGTCCGGGCGGTAGCGCCAGACGCGATCGAAATTGGAGAAGCCGGCGCCGAAGTCGTCGAGCGCAACGAGAAAGTCGCGCCCGCCCGCGGACGGGCGTTCGTCGACGAAGGAGCTGTGCTCGTCGCCGCCGCGCTGCTCGAGTACCTCGATCACCACGCGCTCGTGCGGGAAGTCGAAATGCCGGCACAGGCCGTCGATGGCCGCCTGCGCGGGGTCTGCGGCGCGCGCGCTGCGCGGCAGCGTGTTCAGGAAGATCCAGCCGGTGTCGATGCCTTGCTCGACGAAGTTCGCGAGGTGCAGGCAGCGGGCGAGTTCATCGAGTTGTTGCGCCTCGGCGCCGTCGGCGCTGGCGAACAGATCGGGCGGGGCGACGGCGTGGCCTGTGGCGTCGGTCACGCGCAGGAGCGCCTCATATCCCACTACGCGCTGATGCGTGATCGAAAGCACGGGCTGGAACGCGCTGTCGAGCGCACAACCACGCCACTGCGCGCCCCAGCCGCCGGCGCGCGGCTGCAACTGGGCGAGCAGGCTGGTGGCCGGAGTCGCCTTTGCGTTCGACGTATCGTTCGACATGGCTCGGGTCGCGCGGGGGCGCGGTGCGTTGGCCTGCTGGGACCGGTGGGCCCCGTGGACTGCGCCGGGCGTGTGCCGTATGTCGCAGACGCCCGCCCGGCGGCGGTAGGTCTTGCCGTCAAGTGTACGGACTATCGGAAAATTGTGCGCGCACGCGGCGTGCCTGATGCGCCGCGTGCGTCGACCGGTCTTTCGCGCCGTGTTGCGCGCGGTCTGCCTGGTGTTTTGCCCTGTGCCGCTCAGTGCGCCGTGCCGGGCACGTCGAGGATCAGGATGATGGTCCAGTCGGCATCGCCTTCATGATGGTACTGACGTTCCGCGACGATGAACGGCTGTTGCTTGCCGGCCGGGCCGAGGAACAGCACGTCGCCTTCCATCGGCAGGCACTCGATGGGGGGCAGTGCGAGATAGGCGTCCTGATTGCCGCCGCGCGGCATCAGTTTTTCGATCTTGCGGGAAGCCGCTTCGGTCCATTCGATGTCGAGCTGGATGTTGCTCATTGTGTATCTCCGCGCGTGGCGCGCACAGGGGTTGGGCCTGGCCCGGCCGGGGCTGTCCCGGTGGGCCGGATTCGAGGTGCGCGACTTTAGCATACCGCGCCCGCACGGCCGTGGGAGGCCGCTGCGAACATCGGGACGGCCGCCGGAGCGCAAACGAAGGCGGCAACCAGCAGGGCCAACGGGAAATCGCCAACAAAAAAGCCGACGACGGGACGACCGGCATCGGCTTCGTATTTTCGGGAAGCGCAGCCCGCGTGCGGCGGGCGGCGCGACCCGCGCGCTTACTGGGACTGCGCGGGCTTCTTGTGGTGCGACGAATGGCCCGACTTGTGGTGCATGGCGGGTGCCGCCGGTTGCGGGGTCGCGTCCTGGCGCTGTTGCAGGGCTTGCGCGCGTTGCAGGACGTCGTCAGCCCTTGCCGGATCGGTGCTCATCGTGATGCCGTTGTCCGACTGCGCATACGCGGCGCCCGTCAGCGCGGAAAGCGAAATCAGGACTGCGAGGGACACTTTTTTCATCGCTACCTCCGAAGGAGTGGTTTATGGACCCAGCCGGTACCTGTCCAAGCAGGATGGACATGTCATTCTAACGAGCAAATACTCGCCCCAGATGACATCGCGTAAGGCGTCCGCGCAGGAGTTACATCTGGTTACATCTGGTGTGGCATATCGGTCACCCTAGAACCAGCCAATCATCCGATAGACATAAAACTGCGCAATCCCAATCAATTCGTGGAGCGCGGTTTCGGCCGATTCGAGATTGGCCGCGCGTGGCAACAGGCCGCGCTCGACCCGGCGCACGCTCGCGACCGCGGGCAGCGGCTTCATGTCGAAGCGCCGGAAATCGAGCATCGCGCGTCGCATATGGTACGAGGAGGTCACGAGCAGGAGCGTGTCGGCGTCCTCGGCGCTCACGATGGGGGTGACGTTGCGGGCGTTTTGCCAGGTCGTGAGGCTCTGGTTCTCGAGGACGAGATCGGCGCGCGGCACGCCGGCGCGCAGCAGGTAGGGCGCATAGTTGTCGGCTTCCGCGCTCGCGTGGTGTTGCGGATTGCCGCCGCTCACGATCACCCGGCACACGCCCTTCGCTCGGGCGCATTGCGCGTGCAGCGAGGCAGCGAGCGCGATGCGCGCATAGACGTCGCGCCTGGGCACCAGTTGCCCGTTGCGATCGTCGGTGCCCCCGCCCAGCAGGACGATGGCGGTACGCGGCCCAAAGCTCGCCGGGCCGATCGTCGCCTGATCGTAGGGAGTGCGATACATCTCGGGTTGTGCGAAATCGAGCAGCAGCCCGGACAGCCAGCCCGAGGCGAGGAGCCAGAAGACGAGCACCGCGCAGGCGGCGACACGCCAGCGAGCGCTGCGCCACAGCATGGCTAGCGCAATAAATAGCGCAAACAAAACGATTAGAATCAATTTGGATGAGGTAACGTATTGTTTTCGGGAAGATGTGCGTCCAACCGCCCTTTGCGCCGCGAGCGTGGCGTGGCGCTGGCCGTGCGGAAGGCGGCGAATCCGCTTTCACGGGGGCCCGGATAACCGCAGTCCCTGCCGCCGCGCAGTGTACGGACAGGGCGCATGCGCCCGTGAGGAGACGCGAGGGCACGATGTCGCAGCCCGTGGCACTTGCGCCGAAGCCGGTTCGCGACGGGGCCGGACTGGCTCCGGTCTGGCTCGAATCGGGCTTGATGATCGCAGGACTGCATTTTAAGAAAGAAGTGAGATGACCACGTATTCCAACGAAGCAGTACTCGAAGCGCTGCGGCGGGTGCAGTATCGGCAGGTCCCGTGGGCGCGTCGTCCAGAGGTGTTCCAGTATTTGCGCGATCTCGGCATGATGGATATCGTCCGGCAGCGCACGGTTGCGCCGGCGCCGGGTTTTCATGCTCCGGTCGACATCGCGGTGCTTACCGATCGCGGGCGTGCGGAGTTCGCGCGTCTTGCCCGCGACGAGCGCACTGTGCAGTGGAGCGCTCACCGCGTGGCCGACTACGTGGCCGAGCGCGTGCCGCAGTCCGGTCTCGAGGCGAGCCAGTAATTCGACCGCACCTCCACTGTGGTTTGATCGCTGTCCGACTGCCGTTCGATCACCGTGCGGCCGAGCCATCTGTCTTGTCCGGGCTGCCCCGACACTTCCCGCTCCCTTCCCGTATTCTCCCACCTCGTTGTCGCCAAAAAAAAGCCCGCATCGAAAGATACGGGCTTACCGGAATTACTGCTGCCACGCTGTGCTTAATGGCTAAGGGTAGACCGCCCGCAACGCGAGGTGGTTCCCAGGGGCAGGGTATATGCTGAGTCGGCATGGCATCGGGATCGGGGCTACGCGCTCAGCAGTGCTTCAGTGATTTCGCTGCGGCCGCTTCAACGGCGCTGTGGCGGCTCCTGCCGTGGCGGCGCGCTGCGGCGCGCGTTGTCGGCAATATCGCCACGCAGGTCTCCACGCGGCACGGGCCGGTTGCCGGCCTCTTCGCCCGGCGCGGCAGGCGGCCACGCATGGGCGCCGGTGCGGGAGATCGACCAGTTCGGTACAGAGGCGCGCGGCGGCTGGGCCGAGGCACTCAACGACACGAACGACGCCGTGGGCGTGAAGAGGGCGAGGGCTAACAGCGAAACCATGATGCCCCGAATGTGCAGGTTCATGGATTTCATGGCGGCTTCCCGTCAATCCAGATTCTTGACGTTAATGGACATGCTCTAAGCTAACGTTGCGCGCGAAAGCATGCTGTAAATATTCGTAAATAGATGTATCGCACGGGCGCGCGCGATCGTTGCGCGCGCAGCGATGCGGCGGCGATCAGGGCTCAGGTGGCCGCTCAGCAGCCAATCAGGTAATCAGGCAGGTAATCAATCAGGCGGGTAAACCCGATGCCTGAAGTCGCAAGAGAGACGCAAGGGGCGACCCGCGGCGCCGGAAATGGCGGGGTGGGGAAAATGGGGGCGAAAGGGCGTTGCCGTGAGAACCACAAAGCGGACTGGCGGACCCGCCGACTGCCGTCGGCACGATCGCCAGCCCGATCGGTGGCCAGATAACGCGCCGGGCGCACGAGGCGCCCGGCGGGTAACGATTCAAGCGCGTGCTCAGGCCATCTTGACCGGCGCGCGCCACGATTCCGGATTGGTCCAGAATGCGCCGCGCAGGCGATCGCGGCTCGGCGGAGCGGGCGGCTTGGTGGCCGTCGCACCGATACGGCCGCGCAGCGAAATCTCGCGCCCGTTCGAGCCCAGTCGCTTGACGATCTCCGCAAGCGTGCCGTCTGCCTGCCACTCGTCGAAACGGCGGCGGCAGGTCGGCGGCGAGGGATAGCGGCCCGGCAGCTTGGACCAGCCTTCACCCGTCGACAGCACCCAGAGCACCGCGTTGACCACAGCACGCGCTTCGACGCGAGGCCGTCCGCGCCGCTCGCTCCGTGCCGGTTCAGCACAGAACAATGCCTCGACCAGCGCCCATTCGTTGTCTCTCAAATCGTCGAACAGCATCATGTTTCACCTCAGCGAAGCTATCTCCGGTGCGCTGCCCCGCGCTGCGCACTCTTCATGTACTCCCGACCGGATGCCGGAGTACCAGGCGGGCCCGGATGGATCGAACCGGGCTACTTGCTGCCGGTACGTCCATCGAACCTGTGCGTGCCTTAATGCGAAAACCGTGCCAGCACGTACGTTCTCGTCTTGAAGCCGCGTGGCGCCAAGCCCGCGCGGGAGATTGCCAGGGGCGTATAAGACTCGAAAACACTTGCCGAGAAAATCGGGAGAATCACCAATCTTGTGCAAAGAGGCCCGTCCGGCGTGCGTTTGCGCCTTATTGCTGCATTGCGGCGAACAATGGGCCGTGCGATTCCTCTACCCGTAACGATGGGTATCCGGCATAAAATCGCATGAAAACGGATGATTCATGAGGGAAGTGGATGAATGTGACGCTGCGGCAGTTGCGGGTGTTCATCGAGGTTGCCCGGCTTCAGAGCTTTAGCCGGGCGGGCGACGAAATCGGCCTCACGCAGTCGGCGGTGAGCCGCTGCGTGCGCGAGCTGGAGACCGAGATTGGCGTCAAGCTCGTGGACAGGACCACGCGGGAGGTGCAGCTCACCGATGTCGGGGCGAACCTGATCGCGAGCATTCCGCGCCTGCTCAACGATCTCGACGACGCGCTGCGCGAGATTCGCGAGATCGGCGAGCAGCGGCGCGGCCGCGTGGTCGTGGCGGCGAGCCCGACGGTCGCGTGCCGCCTGATGCCGGAAGTCGTGGCCGCGTGCGGGCGCCAGTTTCCCTATATCACGCTCGGGCTGCGCGACGACGTGCAGAGCGATGTCGTGCGCAAGACCCGCTCGGGCGAGGTCGACTTCGGCGTGATCATCGGGCCCTTTGCGGCGGAGGATCTCGAAACGCAGTGCCTGACCACCGATTCGTTCTGCGTGGTCGTGCGCGGCGACCACGCGCTTGCGATGAGCCAGGAGGTGTCGTGGAAGGAACTCGACGGCGAGCGGCTCGTGATGCTCGACTACGCCTCGGGCAGCCGCCCGCTCATCGACGCCGTCATGAGCGAGCAGGGCGTGCACGCACCCGTGGTGCAGGAGCTGGGGCATCCGGCTACCGTGTTCGGTCTCGTCGAGGCGGGCGTGGGCATCAGCGTGCTGCCGTGGCTTGCGCTACCCGTGCCGGCCGGCGCGTCGTTGCTCGCGCGCCCGCTCGTGCCGCGCGCCGAGCGCACCGTCGAGCTCGTGCGCAGGCGCGACCGCTCGCTCTCGCCCGCGGCCGAGGCGGTCTGGTCGCTGATCCGGCAACGCTCCGGCCAGTCCGGGGCACAGTCCTGATCACAACCTCGAACGTATCGTGCCGTTACGCGCGGAACTGGCCCTCGTTACGCCGGGCCGCGCGCTACACTTCACGTTTTCCCACAATGTGTGTGATCCGGAAATTCCGATGAGCGATCTCGATCCGTCGTCCTCCGTCTCCCTGCCGCGTGAAGCGGTGCGTGCGCTGCGCTCCTCGCAGATCCGCGAAGTGGCGAATGCCGGTTTTGGCGTGCCCGACGTGCTGCCGTTCTGGTTCGGCGAGTCCGACCGCGTGACACCGCCGTTCATCCGCGAGGCAGCCGCCGAGGCGCTTGGCCGCGGCGACACGTTCTACACGCACAACCTGGGCATCGCACCGCTGCGCGAAGCGCTTTCGCGTTACGTGAGCGCGTTGCACGGCGCTACGCCGGTGGACAACATCGCGGTGACGAGCGCCGGGGTGAACGCGTTGATGCTTGCCGCGCAGCTCGTGGTCGGCGCGGGCGACCGCGCCGTGGCGGTAACGCCGCTATGGCCGAACCTGGTTGAGATTCCGAAGATTCTTGGCGCGGCGGTCGAAACCGTCTCGCTCAGCTACGGCGAGCGCGGCTGGACGCTCGACCTCGACCGGCTGCTGGCGGCGCTTACGCCCGAGACGCGCCTGCTGATGATCAACTCGCCGAATAACCCGACCGGCTGGGTGATGACGCGCGACGAGCAGCGCGCGGTGCTCGAACACTGCCGTCGCCACGGCATCTGGATCGTCGCCGACGAGGTGTACGAACGCCTCTACTACGGTGACACCGGAGAGCGCACGGCGCCTTCGTTCCTCGATATCGCGTCGCGCGAAGAACGATTGATATGCGTCAATTCGTTCTCGAAAGCCTGGCTCATGACCGGCTGGCGGCTCGGCTGGATGGTCGTGCCGCCCACCTTGACCGACGACCTCGGCAAGCTGGTCGAGTACAACACCTCGTGTGCGCCGTCGTTCGTGCAGCAGGCCGGCATCGCGGCGGTGCAGCACGGCGAGACTTTCACGCGTGAGCTCGTCGCCGATCTGCGCGCCTCGCGCGACCATCTCGCGGCGGCGCTCGCCAGGTTGCCCGGCGTCGACGTGAAAGTGCCGCATGGCGCCATGTACCTGTTCTTCCGCCTGCCGGGCGCGCAGAACAGTCTCGAGCTGTGCAAGTCGCTGGTGCGCGACGCGGGTCTCGGGCTCGCGCCTGGCAGTGCGTTCGGGCCGCAGGGCGAGGGCTTCGTGCGCTGGTGCTATGCGTGCGACCCGGCGCGGCTCGACGCGGGCGTCGAGCGTCTCGCGCGCTACCTGGAGGCGGTTGGAGCACGCTGAGCGTGCGGTGAATGCGCCGTGCATCGACGCGCATCGAGGTGGTGCACGGCTGCTGCGCGCGCACCGCGAAGGCGCGGCGCGCCTGGCGGGGAGGTCGCGGTAAAACGTGGCCTTACGTGCTGGAAAGCGTCTTTACGCACCCGGCGTTTTTGCGTAATATGGCGCTCAGTCTAGCGATTCCCTGCGGGAAATTCGCGGCTCCCTCCGGCTGGGTCTGGCACTTTGCCTGCTTGTGCGTCGTTTAGCGGCCCCCCGGTGCGTGCTCCCATCAATATGACCGATCAGAATCGGGCGAGCGCGTCTCCAGTTCCATATCGTCTTTCGTCTGTCTGATCCGGTTCCTTGAACCTGATTTACCTTACTTAGGGTCTGACCTGGCTGCATGAATACCCAAGAGGCGAAAATCGTCCTCGAGACTGCATTGATCTGCACGCAGGAGCCGCTGAAGATCGGCGAACTGCGCAAACTGTTTGCCGACGACATCTCGGTCGACACGGTCCGTAACCTGCTCGAAGACCTGCGGCACCAATGGTCCGGGCGCGGCGTCGAGCTGGTGGGGCTCGCGTCGGGCTGGCGCTTTCAGAGCAAGCCGGCCATGCGGACGTACCTCGACCGGTTACACCCCGAAAAGCCGCCGCGCTATTCGCGCGCGGTCCTCGAAACGCTTGCGATCATCGCGTACCGGCAGCCGGTCACGCGCGGCGACATCGAGGAAATTCGCGGCGTCACGGTCAACACGCAGGTCGTCAAGCAGCTCGAAGACCGCAACTGGATCGAAGTGATCGGTCATCGCGACGTGCCGGGCCGCCCGGCGCTCTATGCGACGACCCGGCAGTTCCTCGATGATCTCGGCCTGAAGTCGCTCGACGAACTTCCGTCGCTCGACGATCCGTCGAATCAGCTTGGCGAGCAACTGCTCGCGCAGCACGCCATCGAGTTTCCCGATAGCGCCGCGGCGCAATTCGTGGCGGACGGTCCGCCCGAGACGGCCGGGGCGGAAGTGGCGACCCAGGCCGGAGCGCCGGGCGCGGAAGATGCGCCGGTGTCCGCACAGCAGGACGAAGCCGCCGGGCCGCTCGCCAGTGAGACGAACGAGGCGCCGGGCGCATACGCCGCACATGCAGCGCAAGAAGCAGGCAAGGCGGACGAAGCGGACGAAGGGGCCGACGTGAACGCAGTGGCAAGCGTCGCCGAAACCGCCGCGCAACACGATGCACACCTCGCGGAGCAAGGGGCCACCCCGGACGCTCACGCGCAGGCAGCCGCGCATGAACCTGATGCGGCCGGCGCAGAACACGAAGACCGCCGCGACGCGGCGCAGGACGACCCCGTCTCGACGACGGACGACGAAGCCGCTCGCCGCGGCATCTGAAGCAACAAGCATTTTTGACGCGCCCCGCAAGCGGGCGCGCAACCTGACATTTTGAGGTTGTTTTGACTGATATCCACGACACCGATTCGACCGATGCGTCCGAATCCGCGCGCCGCACGTCGTCCGCACGCGACGACGACTCGCGCGCCTCGCAGGCCGAAGGCAACGCGCCTGGCGCCGAAGCCCAGGGCGGCGAGGGCGAAGAGCGTCCGCGCCGCGGCCTGCGCCGCGGGCCGCGCAGCTTGATTGCGCGCCGCCGCGCGGGCGCCAAGGCGAAGTCCGGCGAAGGCGTGCCCGCCGAGGGTGCGGAAGCGTCCGCAGCCCCCGCCGCGACGCAAGCGCCGCAGGACGGCGCGCCGGCGCGCGCACCGCGCAAGGACGCGGGCGCGAAGAAGCCGCGCCGCCAGAGTGCGGAAGGTGGCGCCAATCAAGGCGAGCGGCAAGGCGAACGCCAAGGCGAAAATCGCGGTGAGCGCCAGCAGGGCGCGGGCAACCGCCAGAAGGGCCAAAAGGGCCAGAAGCGCCCGGGTCGCGGGGAAGGTCAGCAGGCCGCGGTTGTTGCAGGCGAGGCGAATCCGGGCAATCAGGACGATCTGTTCCTTTACGTCACTTCGCCCGCATTCGACGCCGACAACGGCGCCGGCTCGGGCGTGCACGCGCCGATGCTGCGCCGTGGTGGCCGCGCCCAGCAGCCCAAGCGCGTGCTGAGCCCGGACGACGACGCGCCGAAGCTGCACAAGGTGCTCGCGGACGCCGGCATGGGTTCGCGCCGCGATATGGAAGAGCTGATCATCGCCGGGCGCGTCTCGGTGAACGGCGAGCCCGCCCACATCGGCCAGCGCATCCTGCCGACCGACCAGGTCCGCGTGAATGGCAAGCCGATCAAGCGCAAGCTGCAAAACAAGCCGCCGCGCGTGCTGATCTATCACAAGCCGACCGGCGAGATCGTGAGCCATGCCGATCCGGAAGGGCGTCCTTCCGTGTTCGATCGCCTGCCGCCCATGAAAACGGCGAAATGGCTGGCCGTCGGCCGCCTCGACTTCAACACCGAAGGTCTGCTGATGCTCACGACCTCGGGCGACCTGGCAAACCGCTTCATGCACCCGCGTTACAGCGTGGAGCGCGAGTACGCGGTGCGCGTGGTGGGCGAGCTCACGGAGGGCAATCGCCAGAAGCTGCTCAAGGGCGTCGAGCTTGAAGACGGTCCGGCAAACTTCCTGCGCATCCGCGACGGCGGCGGCGAGGGCACGAATCACTGGTATCACGTCGCGCTGGCCGAAGGCCGCAACCGTGAAGTGCGCCGCATGTTCGAGGCGGCCGGCCTGATGGTGAGTCGCCTGATCCGCACGCGTCACGGCCCGATCGCACTGCCCAAGGGTCTGAAGCGCGGCCGCTGGGAAGAGCTCGAAGACAACGAGGTCCGCAGCCTGATGGCGGCGGTCGGTCTGAAGGCGCCGAGCGAGGAGAAGGGCAACGGGCGCGGCAAGGAGCAGGAGCGCCGTCAGCCCGATCCGATGCAGACGTCGATGGGCTTCATCAACCGCGAGCCGGTGCTCAGCTCGCACGGTGCGATGAACCAGCCGCGTCAGGGCCAGGGTCGGCGCGGCGCAGCCGGTGGTTTCGGCGGCGGCGCCGGGGCGGGCTCGGGCTTCGGCGCGGGTCAAGGCTTCGGCGCTCGCGGCGGCAACCGCGCGGGCGGCCGCGACGTGGACGGCAACCGTGCGCAGGGCGCCGGCAAGCGCGCAGGCGGCAATGCTAACGCCAACCCCAACGGCAACCGCCGCGGCGGCCCCGGCAACAACGCCAGCGGCAATCGCGCCGGCGGCAACGCCGGGGGCAACAATCGCGGCGGTCAGCGCGGCACGCCGCGCAATCGCACGCGCGGTCATTGACGAGGCGCGACGCGCAGCCGCAAGGCCGCTGCGCTCGCAAGCGCATCACGCGCGAAAAACGCCTGAAAATCGCCCCGGTTAGTCCGCAAACAGCCGCAAAAGGCTGTCCGGGCTTGCCGGGCGATTTGCGTAAGTGGCCAAAAAAGGCTAGAATCACGGAGTCGCTGGGCGTGCGGCTGTTTTATCTGCGCTGTAATACGCGCCCCAGGTGCGACCACCTGGCTAAGTGAGAGGATGGGCGTTTCGCCCATTTTTTTTTGGTCCGCCCCAAATGGAATCCCGGTAGGGATGAGGAATCCCGGTAGGGATGATGGAATCCCGCCAGGGATCCCGAAATATGCCGACGTTTGACGCTCGGCATTGTCAATTCTGGGGCCGCCAATCAATCGGCTGGGTCGTTCGTCATCGTGGGGCAGGTAGGTGAGAAGCGCGCGCGCTCACCTGGCGCGCGGCCCGCGAATCCCTGGCGAAGCAAGAAATAAAGCTAAGGAAGTTGCCGGCCCGCTGCGCAGAACATCTGGAGTGGGCATTGTGCAACTGACGGAACTGATTGAAACCACGGTCACCGGACTCGGTTACGAGCTGGTCGACCTCGAGCGCACCGGGCGCGGCATGCTGACCATTTTCATCGATCAGCCCGCGGGGATCGCGATCGAGGACTGCGAGAAGGTCACGCGTCAGCTGCAGCACGTTCTGACGGTCGAGAACATCGACTATGAGCGACTCGAGGTCTCGTCGCCCGGTCTCGACCGTCCGCTGAAAAAACTGGCGGACTTCGAACGCTTCGCAGGCTGCGAGGCGGTAATCACGTTGAAAAAGCCATTGGACGGACGGAAATCGTACCGGGGCATCGTGCATGCTCCCGAAGGCGAGACCATCGGTCTGGAATTCGAAGGGAAGGCGGGGCCCGCGATGCTTGATTTCACGCTCGCGGACATCGATAAAGCACGCCTTGTCCCCAAAGTTGACTTTAGGAGCCGCAAACAATGAGTCGCGAAGTGTTGATGCTGGTGGATGCGCTGGCACGCGAGAAGAATGTCGACAAGGACGTGGTGTTCGCCGCCCTTGAAGCGGCGCTTGCGTCGGCCTCCAAGAAACTCTTCGACGAAGATGCGGATATCCGCGTGCATATCGACCGCGAAAGCGGCGAGCACGAAACGTTCCGCCGCTGGCGCGTCGTGCCGGACGAGGCGGGCTTGCAGGAGCCGGACCAGGAAATCCTGCTGTTCGAAGCACGCGAGCAAGACCCCGAGGCGCAGATCGACGGTTTCGTCGAGCAGCCGGTGCCGTCGGTCGAGTTCGGCCGTATCGGCGCGCAGGCCGCCAAGCAGGTCATCCTGCAAAAGGTGCGCGATGCCGAGCGCGAGCAGATCCTGAACGACTTCCTCGAGCGCGGCGAAAGCATCATGACCGGCACGGTCAAGCGCATGGACAAGGGCAACTTCATCGTCGAATCCGGCCGTGTGGAAGCGCTGCTGCGCCGCGACCAGTTGATTCCGAAGGAAAACCTGCGCGTGGGCGACCGCGTGCGCGCGTGGATCGGCAAGGTCGACCGCACCGCGCGCGGCCCGCAGATCGAACTCTCGCGCACGGCGCCCGAGTTCCTGATGAAGCTGTTCGAGATGGAAGTGCCCGAAATCGAACAGGGTCTTCTGGAGATCAAGGCGGCGGCCCGCGACCCCGGCGTGCGCGCCAAGATCGGCGTGGTGGCTTACGACAAGCGCATCGACCCGATCGGCACCTGTGTCGGCATTCGCGGTTCGCGCGTGCAGGCCGTGCGCAACGAGCTCGGTGGCGAAAACGTCGACATCGTGCTATGGTCGGAGGATCCCGCCCAGTTCGTGATCGGCGCGCTCGCGCCGGCTGCCGTGCAGTCGATCGTCGTCGACGAAGAGAAGCACTCGATGGACGTCGTGGTCGACGAGAGCGAACTCGCGGTCGCGATCGGCCGTAGCGGCCAGAACGTGCGTCTGGCCAGCGAACTGACCGGCTGGCAGATCAACATCATGACGCCGGACGAATCCGCGCAGAAGCAGAACCAGGAGCGCACGGTGCTGCGCGACCTGTTCATGGCGCGCCTCGACGTGGACGAAGAAGTCGCCGACATCCTGATCGACGAAGGCTTCACGAGCCTCGAAGAGATCGCCTACGTGCCGCTCAACGAAATGCTGGAAATCGAGGCGTTCGACGAGGACACCGTGCACGAACTGCGCAACCGCGCGCGCGATGCGCTGCTCACGCAAGCCATCGCGAACGAGGAGAAGGTGGAAAGCGCCGCCCTGGACCTGAAGAGTCTGGACGGCATCGACCCGGACCTGCTCGCGAAACTGGCGCAGCATGAAGTTCACACCCGCGACGAGCTCGCCGAGCTGGCCGTGGACGAGCTGGTCGAAATGACGGGAATGGAAGAGGACGCCGCCAAGGCGTTGATCATGAAGGCACGTGAGCACTGGTTCCAGTGACCCGGTAACGGGAAACTGCATCAGGGCGCGACGAGCAGGAAGCGACCATGACCCACTGAACTGAACGCGGCGGAGCCTTGCAGGACGCGAGGCGCCTAAGGCCGCATGACCCGATGTCAACCGCAAGGAATCGGTCCTTGCATTAAGAGGAATGAATGGCGAGTAACAACGTAGCCCAATTTGCCGCGGAACTGAAAATGCCTGCCGGCGTGCTGCTCGAGCAGCTGCAGGCGGCGGGTGTGACGAAAGCGAGCGAGAGCGACGCTTTGTCGGAAACCGACAAGGCGCGTCTGCTCGATCACTTGCGCAAGTCTCACGGCTCGACTGATGCAGACAAGCGCAAGATCACGCTGACGAAACGGCATACGTCGGAAATCAAGCAGTCCGATTCGACGGGTAAGGCACGCACCATTCAGGTCGAGGTGCGCAAGAAGCGCACGTTCGTCCGCCGCGACGAGTCCGCCGGTGAGGCGGACGCATCGAATCATGCCGCCGACGCAGCAGTGGCCGCCGAAGAGGCGGAATTGCAGCGCCGCGAGGAAGAAGCACGCCGCGAGGCGGAGTTGCTGGAGCGTCAGGCTCAGGAGCTCAAGGAGCGCCAGGATCTTCTGGCGCGTGAAGAGTCCGAGCGCCGTGCGCGCGAAGAGGCTGCCGAAGCCGAGCGCCGCCGCGCCGAGGAAGAAGCAGCGAAGAAGAAGGTAGCGGCCGAAGCCGCCGCTCGCGAACTGGCCGCCCAGGCCGTGGCCGCGCAGCGCAACGCCGAAGAGCAGGCCAAGGAAGTGAAGCAACAGCAGGATCAGCAAGACGAGCAGCGCGCCGCCGCCGAGCGCGCCGCGCAGCGCGAAGCAGCCCAGAAGGCCGAGGTCGCCGCACGCGAAGCCGCCGAGAAGGCGCAAAAGGAACAGGACGAGATCGCTCGCCGCCGCGCGGCCGCCGAGGCCGAAGCGCGGGCGATCCGCGAGATGATGAACACGCCGCGCAAGGCGCAGGTGAAGGCGCCCGAGCCGCCCAAGCCGGTCGAGCCGCCCAAGGCTGCCGAAGCCAAGGGCACGCTGCACAAGCCGGCCCGTCCGGAAGGCGCGGCAGCGCGTCCGGCAGGCGGTGCAGGCGCCGGTGCGAAGAAGCCCGCCACGACGGCCGCGCCCTCGACGAGCGCGCCGGGTGCGGGCGCGGGCGACCGCAACAAGAAGCCGGGCGCAGGCAAGGGCGGCTGGCAGGACGACGCAGCGAAGCGCCGCGGCATCAAGACGCGCGGCGATTCGTCGGGCGGCGTGGATCGCGGCTGGCGCGGCGGCCCGAAGGGCCGTGGCCGTCACCAGGACGCTTCGACGTTCCAGGCGCCGACCGAGCCGATCGTGCGTGAAGTGCACGTGCCGGAAACCATCACCGTGGCCGACCTCGCCCACAAGATGTCCGTGAAGGCGTCGGAAGTCATCAAGGTGATGATGAAGATGGGCCAGATGGTCACCATCAACCAGATGCTCGACCAGGAAACGGCGATGATCATCGTCGAGGAACTCGGCCACCGTGCGGTTGCCGCGAAGCTCGACGATCCGGAAGCGCTGCTGGTCGAAGGCCAGGCCACGGCCACGGACGCCGAGCAACTGCCGCGTCCGCCGGTCGTCACCGTCATGGGTCACGTCGACCACGGCAAGACCTCGCTGCTCGACTACATCCGCCGCGCCAAGGTCGCAGCGGGCGAAGCGGGCGGCATTACGCAGCACATCGGCGCTTACCACGTCGAAACGCCGCGTGGCGTCATCACGTTCCTCGACACGCCGGGTCACGAGGCCTTCACGGCCATGCGTGCTCGCGGTGCGAAGGCAACCGACATCGTTATTCTGGTGGTCGCGGCCGACGACGGCGTGATGCCGCAGACGAAGGAAGCGATCTCGCACGCGAAGGCTGCGGGCGTGCCGCTCGTCGTGGCGATCAACAAGATCGACAAGCCGGATGCGAACCTCGATCGCGTCAAGCAGGAGCTCGTCGCGGAAGGCGTCGTGCCGGAAGAGTACGGCGGCGACTCGCCGTTCGTGCCGGTGTCGGCAAAGACGGGCGCGGGCATCGACGATCTGCTCGAAAACGTGCTGCTGCAAGCCGAAGTGCTGGAACTGAAGGCGCCGGTCGAAGCGCCGGCCAAGGGCATCGTCATCGAAGCGAAGCTCGACAAGGGTAAGGGTCCGGTTGCAACGATCCTCGTCCAGTCGGGTACGCTGAACCGTGGCGACGTCGTGCTGGCCGGTAGCGCCTACGGCCGCGTGCGCGCCATGCTCGACGAAACGGGCAAGCCCACGAAGGAAGCGGGTCCGTCGATCCCGGTCGAAATCCAGGGTCTGTCGGAAGTGCCGGGCGCGGGCGAAGAAGTCATCGTGCTGCCGGACGAGCGCAAGGCGCGCGAAATCGCGATGTTCCGTCAAGGCAAGTTCCGCGACGTCAAGCTCGCGAAGCAGCAGGCCGCGAAGCTCGAAAACATGCTCGAGCAGATGGGCGAAGGCGAAGTGCAGAACCTGCCGCTCATCGTCAAGGCCGACGTGCAGGGTTCGCAGGAAGCGCTGGTGCAATCGCTGGTCAAACTGTCGACCAGCGAAGTGCGCGTGCAGATCGTGCACAGCGCCGTCGGCGCGATCAGCGAGTCGGACGTCAACCTGGCAACGGCTTCGAAGGCGGTCATCATCGGCTTCAATACGCGTGCGGATGCACAGGCGCGTAAGGTGGCCGAGGCGAACGGCATCGACATCCGCTACTACAACATCATCTATGACGCTGTGGATGAGGTGAAGGCGGCGATGTCGGGCATGCTGGCGCCGGAGAAGCGCGAGACGGTCACGGGTATGGCGGAAGTGCGCCAGGTGATCCGCGTGCCGAAGGTCGGCCTGATCGCGGGTTGTATGGTCACGGACGGTTTCGTCAAGCGTTCGTCGTCGGTGCGCGTGATCCGCAACAACGTGGTCATCCATACCGGCGAACTCGACTCGCTCAAGCGCTTCAAGGACGACGTCAAGGAAGTCAAGCAAGGCTTCGAGTGCGGTATGTCGATCAAGAACTTCAGCGACATCGTCGAAGGCGATCAGTTCGAAGTGTTCGAGATCACCGAAGTCGCGCGTACGCTGTAATACGGCGGCGCCCGCGGGCAGGCCGTCATCGGCCGCTCGCGGAGCGATGCGCGGGATTTCCCGATAACGGGCGGGGCGGGCACTGGCCGGCCCCGCCCGTTTTGTTTTTGCGCGGCCGTGTGCGCCTTCATGGACGCAACGCCGCCTGTATGCCTCGTAGATAAAGAGGTGGAACCATCATGCCGAAAAAACGTACTTCTCCGAATCGCAACGTGCAGATCGCCGATCAGATCCAGCGCGATCTGTCCGAGCTGATGCGCGAAGTGAAGGATCCGCGCATCGGTCTCGTGACGATCCAGAGCGTGGAGCTCACGCCTGACTACGCCCACGCGAAGGTCTATTTCACGACGCTCACGGGCGACCCGAAAGCCACGCAGGAAGCGCTCAACCACGCGGCCGGGCACCTGCACAACCAGCTTTTCAAGCGCCTGCATATCCACACCGTGCCGACGCTGCACTTCCATTACGACCAGTCGATCGAGCGGGGCGTCGAGATGTCGCGCCTGATCGACGAGGCGAACGCCACCCGCGCGAAGGACGACTGACGCGGGCAATGACGGCATCATCGAAAAAGCATCAAGGCGAGCCGCGTCCGAAGATCCCGCGCCGCCTGCTGGACGGCGTGCTCCTGCTGGACAAGCCCGTTGGCCTGTCCAGCAACGACGCGCTGATTCGCGCGAAGCGTCTTTACCGCGTGAAGAAGGCGGGGCACACGGGCACGCTCGATCCGCTGGCGTCGGGTCTGCTGCCGCTGTGCTTCGGCGAAGCGACCAAGTTCTCGCAGGATCTGCTCGAAGCCGACAAGACCTATGAGGCGACCATGCGCCTCGGCATTCGCACCGCCACCGGCGACGCCGAAGGCGAGGCGATCGAAACGCGCGACGTCGCGTGCGACGAAGCCGCGGTGCGCGAAGCGATGGCGCAATTCGTCGGCGAGATCGTGCAGGTGCCGCCGATGTATTCGGCGCTCAAGCGCGATGGCAAGCCGCTCTACGAATACGCGCGCGCGGGCCAGACGGTCGAGCGTGAAGGGCGCCAGGTGACGATCCTCGCGCTGGAGATGATCGGCTGCGCGCTGCCTGCCGTTCCCGAGGTGACGTTCCGCGTGACGTGCAGCAAGGGCACGTACATCCGCACGCTCGCCGAGGATATCGGCGAGGCGCTTGGCTGTGGCGCGCATCTCGTGATGTTGCGGCGCACGGGCGTGGGCGCGCTCACGCTCGACCATGCGGTGACGCTCGACGCGCTCACCGCCGCCGACGAGCCGGCGCGCGACGCGTGGCTGCGCCCCGTCGATGCGTTGCTCTCGACGTTTCCCAGCGTGACGTTGAATGCCGACGCGGCGCGCCGCTTCACGCATGGTCAGCGTTTGCCGCTCAACGAGCTCGTGCTGGACCGTGCGGTCTGCGAGGCGGCCGAACGTGTGCGTGTGTATGACGAAGGCGGGCGCTTGCTCGGCGTGGCGAAGGCCGCAAACGGCGTGCTCGCGCCCGAGCGGCTGGTGGTGAGCGGCGCGGTCTGAGCGAAGCGCTACGCCGCGCACGCAGCGAAAAAAAGGCACGCCGGTGAAAACCGGGCGTGCCTTTTTTATTATTGGCTTGTTGGCGGTGTCTGTCGCTTCAATGCGCGAGCCTCAATGCGCCGCCGATGCCGCCGCGCCTGCATCGGCACCACCAGCCCGCTCGGGCCGCGTGATCCAGATGAGCGTGATCAGCACGATGAAGATCATCGACGAAATCCAGAACAGGTCGTTCACGCCGAGCTGCGCCGCCTGCTGCGAGAGCATCCGGTCGAACAGGCCGTGCGCCTGCGATGGATCGAGCCCCACGCCGTTCTGGAACTGCTGCATCGACTGGTTGAACACCGGGTTGGTCGGCGTCGCCACTTCGGTCAGGCGCGCGTGGTGGAACGTCGTGCGGTGATCCCACGCGGTTTCGAAGATCGAGGTGCCGATGCCGCCGCACATGATCCGCACGAAGTTCGACAGGCCCGAGGCCGCCGGAATCCGATGCCCCGGCAAGCCAGAGAGCGTGATCGACACGAGCGGAATGAAGAGGCCCGCCATGCCGATGCCCTGAATGAGCGTCGGCAGCGTGAGCGCCCAGGTGTCCACGCCCGTGGTGTACTGCGAGCGCATCCAGAAGCACAGTGCGAACACGATGAAGGCCGTCGTCGCGATATAACGCGGGTCGGTGCGCGGCAGGATCTTGCCCGTGATCGGCGAGAGCATGATCGCGAAGACGCCCACGGGCGCCATCACGATGCCCGCGTCGGTCGCCGTGTAGCCGAGCGTGGTTTGCAGCCATAGCGGCAGCAGCACGAGATTGCCGAAGTAGAGCCCGTAGCCCACCGAGAGCGCGATCGTCGCTCCCGTGAAATTGCGCCGGGCGAACAGCGACAGATCGACCACCGGGTGATCGGCGGTCAGCTCCCACACCACGAAGAACGCGAACGCGACCACGGCCGTGAGCGCGAGCACGACGATCGTGGTGGACGAGAACCAGTCGAGGTCCTTGCCCTTGTCGAGCATCACCTGAAGCGAGCCGACCCAGATGATGAGGAGCGCGAGGCCCACGCCGTCGATCGGCGCCTTCTTCACGACCGAATCGCGGTTGCGGAAGATCGCCCACGTGGCGAGCGCCGCGGCGATGCCCACGGGGATGTTCACGTAGAAGATCCACGGCCACGAGATGTTGTCGGAGATCCAGCCGCCGAGAATCGGACCCGCCACCGGCGCGATGAGCGTGGTCATCGACCACATCGAGAGCGCCATGGGTGCCTTCGCGCGCGGGTAGCTCGCGAGCAGCAGCGTTTGCGAGAGCGGGATCATCGGGCCGGCCACGGCGCCTTGCAGCACGCGCGAGGCGAGCAGGAAGGGCAGCGTGGGCGCGAGGCCGCATAGCCACGACGAGATCACGAACAGGATGATCGACGCCATGAAGAGGCGAACCTGGCCGATGCGCTCGGTGAGCCAGCCGGTGAGCGGCACCGAGATGGCGTTGGCCACCGCGAACGAGGTAATGACCCAGGTGCCCTGGTCCGACGCCACGCCGAGGTCGCCCGAGATCGACGGGATCGAGACGTTCGCGATCGAGGTGTCGAGCACGTTCATGAACACCGCGAGCGACACCGCGATGGTGCCGATCACGAGTTGCGCGCCCTTGAGCGGTGGGTGGACTACGGGTTGTTGTGCTGCTGCCATGGAGTCCTTGGTGGTTGACTTGCCTCGCGCCGCACGACGAAGGCGCGGGCTGACGATGATCAGCCCGCGCCTTCGCGAGTCAGCGAGGGATCAGTGCAATAGCGGAGCGCTGTTCACGCCGACGCGACGCTAACTCAACGCAAAGTTGGCGCGTGGTTGGCGCGAAATTGGCTTCGCAATCAGCCTTTTGCGCCAGCCTTGGCGGCGTGCTCGCTCGCCGGCGACGTCTGCGCGTTTGCGGTAGCGCCGCTCGCCGCGTTGCTGGCTGCCTTGTGCGCGCTCGGGCCGGCGTTCTCGGCGATGATGCGTGCGATTTCCGCGTCGGCTTCCGCGCCGTACTTGGCGAACACGTCGGTCTCGTACACGGTGTTCTGCGCGTTGCCGAGCTGCGTGCCCGAGTCGTTGCGGATGTTCACGTCCACCTGCATCGACAGGCCGATGCGCAGCGGGTGCTTCAGGAGGTCTTCCGGATCGAGCGAGATACGCACCGGCAGGCGCTGCACCACCTTGATCCAGTTACCCGTGGCGTTCTGCGCGGGCAACAGCGAGAAGGCCGAGCCCGTGCCCGCCGAGAAGCCCACCACCTTGCCGTGATAGACCACCGACGAGCCATACACGTCGGCCGTCATCTCGACCGGCTGGCCGATGCGCATGTGCTTCAGTTGCACTTCCTTGAAGTTGGCGTCGATCCACAGCGAGTTCAGCGGCACCACCGACATGAGCGGATTGCCCGGCGAGACGCGCTGGCCCACCTGCACCGAGCGCTTGGCCACGTAGCCCGTGACCGGCGCGGGCAGCGTGTTGCGGGCGTTCGCCAGATAGGCGTCGCGCACCTTCGCGGCGGCGGCTTCCACGTTCGGGTGATTGGCGATGGTCGTGTTCGCGGTCAGCGCGCGGTTCGCGGCGAGTTGCTGCTGTGAGGCTTCGAGCGCGGCTTCGGCGCTGCGCACGGCGTCGCGGGCGTGGGAGATTTCTTCCTGCGAGACGGCGCCCGTTTGCGCGACCTGCATGCGGCGGCGCAGGTCGTCCTGTGCGCGCGAGAGGTCGGACTGACGCTGGGCGACTTGTGCTTCGTACTGGCTGTCGTCGGCGAAAAGGCCGCGCACCTGGCGCACCGTTTGCGCGAGCTGCGCCTCAGTCTGCTCAAGCGTGACGCGCGCGTCGGCCGGGTCGAGCAGCACGAGCGGGTCGCCCACATTCACGGTTTGCGTGTCGTCCGCTTTCAGCGCGATCACCGTGCCGGTGACCTGCGGCGTGATCTGCACGACGTTGCCGTTCACGTAGGCGTCGTCGGTGCTTTCCGTGAAGCGCGCGACGAGGAAGTAGTAGAGGCCGTAGGCAATGGCTGCAATCACGATCACGAGGACAAGCAGCGTCATCATGCGCTTGCGCTTGCCGCTGTTCGCGTTCGGCTGCTGATTGGCCGCCGGTTGCTGGGGGGTGCTCATGGAAGGATCTCCGGATGCTTGCGTGCTGTTCGTTCAGTTTTTGATGTGTGTGCCGCCAGGCGCTCAGTTCGCCGCAGTCGACGCGCTCTGCGCCGGCGCGCGCGCGCCGCGCCACGGCGCGCCGTTCACGTCGCTCTGGCCGCGTGCCTGGCTACCGGCTTCGCTGCCGACGTCGGCGGGCGGCGTGATGTCCGCGGCTTGCGCTTCGAAGCCGCCGCCAAGCGACTTGATGAGCGCCATCTGCTGGTCGCGGCGCTGCGCCTTCAGGTTCGTCACCGTCTGCTCCGCCGCGAGGCGGTTCTGGTCGGCGTTGAGCACCTGAAGCTGCTCGGACAGACCCGCCTTGTAGCGGATCACGGCGAGCTGCCAGGCATTGGTCGACGCGTCGAGCGCACGCTGGGCGTCGACGAGCTGTTTGTCCGCCGAGCGGATCGACGAAACGCCCGTGGCCACATCCTGGAACGCGCCGATGAGCGTCTGGTTGTAGTTCGCCACGTCGAGCTCGAAGTCGGCATAGCGGCCCTTCAACTGCGCGCGCAGGGCGCCCGCGTCGAAGAGCGGCAGATGCACGGCCGGCCCGATGTTCATCTGGCGGCTCGTGAAGTTGAGGAATTTGCCCCAGCCGAACGCATCGAAGCCGAAACCGGCCGCGAGGTTCACGTCGGGATAGAACTCGGCCTTCGCTTCCTTCACGTCGTGCATGGCGGCTTCCACCTGCCAGCGCGCGGCGACGATGTCGGGGCGGCGCGCGACGAGGTCGGCGGGCAGGTTGTTGGGCAGCGCCACGTTCGCAACCGGGTTGAGCACCGGCTGCGCGATTTGCAGGCCGCGGTCCGGACCCTTGCCGAGCAACGCGCCCAGCTGGTAGCGCACGGACTCGATCTGGCCGTCGATCTGCGAGAGGTTGGCCTGGCTCGTCGCGATGTTGCCGTTCGCCGTCTGTTTCTCGACGTTGGTGTCGAGGCCCGCCACCACGCGGCCGTTCGTGATCGTCCCGATGGTCTTGCGGTTGTCGATCTCGTGCACCGCGATGTCGCGCAACGCGTAGAGCTGGGCGAGCTGGTTATAGGTGCGTGCGACCGAGGAGGCGAGCGTCACGCGCGCCTGCTGCATGTCGGCGAGCGCGGCGCGCTGCGAGGAAACGGCTTGCGCGAGGCGCTGACGGTTCTTGCCCCAAAGGTCCAGATCCCACGAGGCGCTCGCGAGCACATTGTTCTCGCTGTACCAGCTGCCGCCGTACGGGGGCGGGAAGAGCGCGTTTTCCGAATACAGCTCGCGAGTCCAGGAGTAGCTCAGGTTGGCCTTCGGATAGAGCGCCGACTTCGAGGTTTCGATGTACGACGACGCCTTGGCGATGCGCGCCTGCGCCTGGGCGATGCTCGGGCTGCCTTCGAGCGCTTCGTCGATCAGCTTCGGCAGTTGCGGGTCGCCGAACTGGCTCGCCCAGTCGAGCGTCGGCCACTGGCCGCCTTGCTCCGGAATGCTCTGCGACGTCTCGAACTGCTGCGGCTGGTCGATGGTCTTGTCGCTCTTGATGCCGATGTAGTTCGCGCAACCCGAAAGGGCGAGCGCCGCGACCGCGGCGGCGACCGCCGCCCGGCCGGACAATGCCCGCACGGCCGGAACTGGCGCAAACTCGGTTTGGGAAGTCATTGCTCGTCTCGATGCGTGAGAAGGTGATGTGATACTGGACGATGCAGCTATTCTCTTGTCTCTTGTTTTCAAATTTGCTTGCCCCGTCATCAATTCGCGGGCGGATTCGGGTTCGCGTTCTGGTTAGCTTCGCAGCTATTCGCGAGAATCCGCCGCAACATGCTCTTCAGGAACCCGACTTCCTCCGGCGTGAAGCCGGTGGACAGATGCTCCGTGACGCTGCGGAAGATCGCGGGCATGCGTGCCGCGATGGCGAGGCCTTCGGGCGTGAGCGCGAGGTGCACCGCGCGGCGGTCCTCGGAGCTGCGCACGCGCTGGAGGAGGCCGCGTTTTTCGAGCCGGTCGACGAGGCGCGTGACCGCGCTCGCGTCGATCCCGTACTCGCGCGCCAGTTCCGCCGCGAGCAGGCACTTGCCGCTTGCCACCATGAAAAGGATGCTGGCCTGCTGGCTCGTCACGCCGAGTTCGGCGACGGCGCGCTGGGTGACCATGTTCGACATCGTCGATTTCACCCGCGAAATCAGGTAGCCGACGCTCTCGCCGAGGTCGTAATCGCGGACTTCGGGCGGGGGCGTGGGAGTCGGATCCGTCATGAGATTCTGCTGCGACTGCAATGGTTGACCAGGCAGGGATTATAGGGGCGGTTAATTGACGCGGCAAGCTTTATTCTGTCTTTGCCGAGAAACCTTTGCAGGGCAGGGGCTTAATCCGGGCCGGGAGCGCATGAGAAAATGCGCGGTGTGCGGCGCGCTGAACCAAGATTTTTCTTAGATTACGCCGACCGGGCTGCGCCGGGGTGTGTCGTCGACCGATCTGGCTGAGCGGCGTCAAGCGTGGAGATTCGGGCTGCGACCCGGCCGCTTGCACCCGCCGTGCCGCATGCGTCGATCGTACCCATCCAGGGTGGCCCCTGATTTGCGCAGGATCATTTCATCTGCGCGTGCTATACTTTCAGGTTCCCAAAAGTGCGTCATCGCAGCGATGCTGAACTGATTCGCCGGAAGCAGGCTGAAAGCAGGCCTGAAGCCGGGCAAAAGCGGATCGGAGCGGCTGCCGCGTGTCCTTGCCGGGCCTGCCAGCAGGGCATGCGCGGCGCACTCAACTGTACCCAGGTTCCTATGTCCCGCGCCCTTCGCAATATCGCCATCATTGCCCACGTCGACCACGGCAAGACCACGCTCGTCGACCAGCTCCTCCGTCAGACCGCCACGTTCCGTGACAACCAGCAGGTCGCCGAGCGCGTGATGGACTCGAACGACATCGAAAAAGAGCGTGGTATCACGATTCTTTCGAAGAACTGCGCGGTCGAGTACGAAGGCACCCACATCAACATCGTCGACACCCCGGGCCACGCCGACTTCGGCGGTGAAGTGGAGCGTGTGCTGTCGATGGTCGACTCGGTGCTGCTGCTGGTCGACGCCGTCGAAGGCCCGATGCCGCAAACGCGCTTCGTGACCAAGAAGGCGCTGGCGCTCGGCCTCAAGCCGATCGTCGTCGTCAACAAGATCGACCGTCCGGGCGCGCGTATCGACTGGGTGATCAACCAGACGTTCGACCTGTTCGACAAGCTCGGCGCGACCGAAGAACAGCTCGATTTCCCGGTGGTCTACGCTTCGGGCCTGAACGGCTACGCTTCGCTGTCGCCGGATGCGCGCGACGGCGACATGCGTCCCCTGTTCGACGCCGTGCTGGAACACGTGCCGGTTCGCGACGCGGATCCGGAGGGCTCGCTCCAGCTCCAGATCACCTCGCTCGACTACTCGGCGTATGTTGGCCGTATCGGCGTGGGCCGTATCAAGCGTGGCCGTATCAAGCCGGGTCAGCCGGTGGCGCTGCGCTTTGGCCCGGAAGGCCAGGTCATGAACCGCAAGATCAACCAGGTGCTGGCGTTCAGCGGCCTGGAGCGCGTGCAGGTCGAAGCGGCTGAAGCCGGCGACATCGTGCTGATCAACGGTATCGAAGACATCGGTATCGGCGCGACCATCTGCGCGGTGGACAACCCCGAAGCGCTGCCGATGATCACGGTGGACGAGCCGACGCTCACGATGAACTTCCTCGTGAACTCCTCGCCGCTCGCCGGCAAGGAAGGCAAGTTCGTGACGAGCCGCCAGATCCGCGACCGTCTGACGAAGGAGCTGAACCACAACGTGGCGCTGCGCGTGAAGGACACGGGCGACGAAACCACGTTCGAAGTGTCGGGCCGCGGCGAACTGCACCTGACCATCCTGATCGAAAACATGCGCCGTGAAGGCTACGAGCTGGCCGTGTCGCGTCCGCGCGTCGTGCTGCACGAAGTCGACGGCGTGAAGCAGGAGCCGTACGAAATGCTGACCGTGGACGTCGAAGACGGCCACCAGGGCGGCGTGATGGAAGAACTGGGCCGCCGTAAGGGCGAAATGCTCGACATGGCGTCGGACGGCCGTGGCCGCACGCGTCTCGAGTACCGCATCCCGGCACGTGGCCTGATCGGCTTCCAGGGCGAGTTCATGACGCTCACGCGTGGCACGGGCCTGATGAGTCACGTGTTCGACGCTTACGGTCCGGTCAAGGACGGTACGCTCGGCGAGCGCCGCAACGGCGTGCTGATCTCGCAGGACGACGGCGCCGCCGTCGCCTACGCGCTGTGGAAGCTGCAAGACCGCGGCCGCATGTTCGTGAAGCCGGGCGACGCGCTGTATGAAGGCATGATCATCGGCATCCATAGCCGCGACAACGACCTCGTCGTGAACCCGATCAAGGGCAAGCAGCTCACCAACGTGCGCGCCTCGGGCACCGACGAAGCTGTGCGTCTCGTTCCGCCGATCCAGATGTCGCTCGAATACGCAGTCGAATTCATCGACGACGACGAACTCGTGGAAGTCACGCCGCAGTCGATCCGCCTGCGCAAGCGTCATCTGAAAGAGCACGAGCGTCGTCGCGCAAGCCGCGAAGGCGCTGCCGAGTAATTAGCAGTCGTATCGCTTTTTTCCGCACTGCAATGCAAACGGACTCACAGGAAAGCCGCCGCTTTACGGGCGGCTTTTTTGCGTCTGGCGGGGATTGCATTGCGGTGCAGGAAGAGAGTGTTGCGAACGCCGCAAAAGCCCATAGGAAAGGGCTTCCAGCGTGGTGTTCGGTCGCATTGCAACCTGTGGTGAGATGCGCATATGCGCTATACTCCGCGGATGCATGATTTAGGTCCTTCCAAGCAGACTTGATTCGCAATCCGCTAAACGGTCAGGCCGTGGCGCGGAAGGTTGAGTAACCCGCTATTTCTCGAGAAACTCGAAGAAAGGTGAGCGTAAATGTCGGAAACGATGAAGCAGTTCCAGCTGAACTCCTATTTGTTCGGCGGCAATGCTCCGTATGTCGAAGAGCTATACGAAGCATATCTTGACAACCCCGCGTCCGTTCCGGACACATGGCGTGAATACTTCGACGCACTGCAAAACGTGCCGTCGTCGAGTGGCACTGCCGACAATGACATCGCCCACGGGCCGATCGTCGAATCCTTCGCTCAACGCGCGAAGGCTAACGCCTTTGTGCCGCGCGGCGGCGGCGAAGACCTCGCCACGGCGCGCAAGCAAGTCTACGTTCAGTCCCTGATTGGCGCGTATCGATTCCTCGGTTCGCAATGGGCGAACCTGGATCCGCTCAAGCGTCGCGAGCGCCCGCCTATCCCCGAACTCGAACCTGCGTTCTACGACTTCACTGAAGCCGATATGGACCAGACGTTCAGCGCCACGAACCTGTATTTCGGTTTCGAGCGCGCGTCGCTGCGCGAGATCGTCAAGGCCCTGCGCGACACGTACTGCGGCACGATCGGCGCCGAGTACATGTACATCAGCGATCCGGAACAAAAGCGCTGGTGGAAGGAACGCCTCGAGTCGATCCGCTCGACGCCGAATTTCGCGAACGACAAGAAGAAGCACATCCTCCAGCGCCTGACGGCTGCTGAAGGTCTCGAGCGCTTCCTGCACACCAAGTACGTCGGCCAGAAGCGCTTCTCGCTCGAAGGCGGCGAGTCCTTCATCGCCGCGATGGACGAAGTCGTCCGTCACGCAGGCGCGAAGGGCGTGCAGGAAATCGTCATCGGCATGGCCCACCGTGGCCGTCTGAACGTGCTGGTCAACACGCTCGGCAAGATGCCGGCTGACCTGTTTGCCGAATTCGAAGGCAAGCACGTCGACGACCTGCCGGCAGGCGACGTGAAGTACCACAAGGGCTTCTCGTCGGACGTCGCAACCGAAGGCGGCCCGGTCCACCTGTCGCTCGCGTTCAACCCGTCGCACCTCGAAATCGTCAACCCGGTGGTCGAAGGTTCGGCGAAGGCCCGTATGGATCGCCGCGGCGACGACAACGGCCTGCAAGTGCTGCCGGTGCAGATCCACGGCGACGCCGCCTTCGCAGGCCAGGGCGTCGTGATGGAAACGCTGAACCTCGCGCAAACGCGCGGTTACGGCACGCACGGCACGCTGCACATCGTCATCAACAACCAGATCGGCTTCACGACGTCGGACCCGCGCGATGCGCGCTCGACGCTCTACTGTACCGACGTGGTCAAGATGATCGAAGCGCCGGTGCTGCACGTGAACGGCGACGATCCGGAAGCGGTCGTGCTGGCTATCCAGCTCGCAGTCGACTTCCGCACGCAGTTCCACAAGGATGTCGTGGTCGACATCATCTGCTTCCGCAAGCTCGGCCACAACGAGCAGGACACGCCGGCGGTCACGCAGCCGCTCATGTACAAGACGATCGCGAAGCACCCGGGCACCCGTGCGCTGTACGCCGAGAAGCTCGTGCAGCAGGGCGTGATCACGGCTGAAGACGGTGATAACTACGTCAAGGCCTACCGCGCCGCGATGGACGAAGGCCACCACACGGTCGACCCCGTGCTCTCGAACTACAAGAGCAAGTACGCGGTGGACTGGGTTCCGTTCCTGAACCGCAAGTGGACCGACGCCGCCGACACGGCCGTGCCGCTCGCCGAACTCAAGCGTCTGGCTGAGCGCATCACCACGGTCCCTGAGAACTTCAAGGTTCACCCGCTGGTCGAGCGCGTCATCAACGACCGCCGCGCGATGGGCAAGGGTGAAGCGAAGCTCGACTGGGGCATGGGCGAGCACCTCGCGTTCGCGTCGCTGGTCGCTTCGGGCTACGCTGTTCGCCTGACGGGCCAGGATTCGGGCCGTGGCACGTTCACGCACCGTCACGCCGTTTTGCACGACCAGAACCGCGAGCGTTGGGACGACGGCACGTACGTGCCGCTGCAAAACATCGGCGAGAACCAGGCGCAGTTCACGGTGATCGACTCGGTGCTGTCGGAAGAGGCCGTGCTCGGCTTCGAATACGGCTACTCGACCGCCGAGCCGAACACGCTCGTCGCGTGGGAAGGCCAGTTCGGCGACTTCGTCAACGGTGCGCAGGTCGTGATCGACCAGTTCATCTCGTCGGGCGAAGTGAAGTGGGGCCGCGTGTCGGGTCTCACGATGCTGCTGCCGCACGGCTATGAAGGTCAGGGTCCGGAGCACTCGTCGGCACGTATCGAGCGTTTCCTGCAACTGTGCGCCGAGCACAACATGCAGGTCGTTCAGCCGACCACGCCGGCTCAGATCTTCCACGTGCTGCGTCGCCAGATGATCCGCCTGTTCCGCAAGCCGCTCATCATCTTCACGCCGAAGTCGCTGCTGCGTCACAAGGAAGCCGTGTCGGACCTGTCCGAACTCGCGAAGGGCACGTTCCAGCCGGTCATCGGTGAAGTGGACGAGTCGATCGACGCGAAGAAGGTCAAGCGCGTGGTCGCCTGCTCGGGCCGCGTGTACTTCGACCTCGTCGCACACCGCCGCGAAGCAAAGGCGAACGACGTCGCGATCATCCGTATCGAACAGCTCTATCCGTTCGCGCACAAGCAGTTCGAAGCGGAGCTGAAGAAGTACGACAACGCGACCGAAGTGGTGTGGGTGCAGGACGAGCCGCAGAATCAAGGCCCGTGGTTCTACATCGAGCACCACCTGAAGGAAGGCATGAAGGAAGGCATGAAGCTCGCGTACAGCGGCCGTCCTGCTTCCGCCTCGCCGGCCGTCGGCTACTACGCGAAGCACTACGAGCAGCAGAAGGCGCTGATCGAAGGTGCGTTCGGCCGCCTGAAGGGCGCGCAGGTCGCGAAGTAAGCACTAGAGCAACCGAACCGGGAAAGCCTTGTGCTTTCCCGCGCTCACGTGCGCGACCCGGTTCGTCTTACGGGGAAGTCCCCGATAAAGTATTCAGGAAAATCACATGGCTATCGTAGAAGTCAAGGTCCCGCAGTTTTCGGAGTCGGTGTCGGAAGGCACGATGCTCCAGTGGAAGAAGAAGCCGGGCGAAGCTGTTGCCCAGGACGAAGTCGTCATCGAGATCGAAACCGATAAGGTCGTGCTCGAAGTGCCCGCACCGTCAGCCGGCGTGATGGCCGAGATCCTGGTGGGCGACGGCGCAACCGTCACGAGCGAGCAGTTGATCGCGAAGATCGACACGGAAGCCAAGGCTGGCGCCGCTGCGGCTCCCGCAGCCGCCGCCGCTCCGGCTGCTGCCGCGGCTCCCGCAGCACCGGCCGCCGCAGCCGCCGCATCGACGGCAAGCAGCAACGTGGCATCGCCCGCAGCGACCAAGCTGATGGCGGAGAAGGGTCTGTCCGGCGGCGACGTCGCCGGCACGGGCCGTGACGGCCGCATCACGAAGCAGGACGTGCTCGGCGCAGGCGCACCGAAGGCCGCTCCCGCAGTCGCACCGGCTGCGAAGTCGGCTGCTGCCGCCAAGCCGTCGCTGCCGCAAGTCAGCGCGCCGGCTTCGGCTGCGAACTGGCTCAACGACCGTCCGGAGCAGCGCGTGCCGATGTCGCGTCTGCGCGCGCGTATCGCCGAGCGTCTGCTCGAGTCGCAGCAAACCAACGCCATCCTCACGACGTTCAACGAAGTGAACATGGCGCCGGTCATGGACCTGCGCAACAAGTACAAGGACAAGTTCGAGAAGGAACATGGCGTGAAGCTCGGCTTCATGTCGTTCTTCGTGAAGGCGGCGGTTCACGCGCTGAAGAAGTTCCCGCTCGTCAACGCGTCGATCGACGGCAACGACATCGTCTACCACGGCTACTTCGACATCGGTATCGCTGTCGGCTCGCCGCGCGGTCTGGTGGTGCCCATCCTGCGTAACGCAGACCAGATGAGCCTCGCCGACATCGAGAAGAAGATCGCCGAATTCGGCCAGAAGGCCAAGGACGGCAAGCTCTCGATCGAAGAAATGACGGGTGGTACGTTCTCGATCTCGAACGGCGGCGTGTTCGGCTCGATGCTGTCGACCCCGATCATCAACCCGCCGCAGTCGGCGATCCTGGGCGTGCACGCGACCAAGGAACGCGCCGTGGTGGAGAACGGCCAGATCGTCATCCGTCCGATGAACTACCTCGCGATGTCGTACGACCACCGCATCATCGACGGCCGCGAAGCCGTCCTGTCGCTGGTCGCGATGAAGGACGCGCTGGAAGATCCGGCTCGCCTGCTGCTCGATCTGTAAAACGCGTTGTAGCGCGAGCCTCGCTCGCGCATCCAGTCTCACACTGAGCGCTGCGCGCGCGGACTCCGGAAGCCGGGGTCCGCGCGCCGCGCTCACGTATCGAAAGGATGACCATGTCCAAAGAATTTGACGTCGTCGTGATCGGCGCCGGCCCCGGCGGCTATATCGCGGCGATCCGCGCCGCGCAGCTCGGCAAGTCGGTTGCGTGTATCGAAAAGTGGAAGAACCCGGCCGGCGCGCTGAAGCTCGGCGGCACCTGCCTGAATGTGGGCTGCATTCCGTCGAAGGCGCTGCTCGCTTCGTCGGAAGAGTTCGAGAACGCCCAGCACCACCTGGCCGACCACGGCATCAGCGTGGGCGACGTGAGCATCGACGTTACGAAGATGCTCGGCCGCAAGGAAGCCATCGTCGAGAAGATGACGAAGGGTATCGAGTTCCTGTTCCGCAAGAACAAGATCACGTGGCTCAAGGGCCACGGCAAGTTCACCGGCAAGAACGACGCCGGCGTGCAGATCGAAGTGAGCGGCGAAGGCGAAACCGAAGTCGTGACGGCGAAGAACGTCATCATCGCGACGGGCTCGAAGGCGCGCCATCTGCCGGGCATGCCGGTCGACAACAAGATCATCGCCGACAACGAAGGCGCACTCTCGTTCGACACCGTGCCGAAGAAGCTGGCCGTGATCGGTGCCGGCGTGATCGGTCTGGAACTGGGTTCGGTGTGGCGCCGTCTGGGCGCGGAAGTGACCGTGCTCGAAGCGCTGCCGGAATTCCTCGGCGCCGCTGACCAGGCGCTCTCGAAGGAAGCTGCGAAGCTCTTCAAGAAGCAGGGTCTCGACATTCACGTCGGTGTGAAGGTGGGCGAAGTGAAGGCCACCGACAACAACGTCACGATCAACTACACGGACAAGGACGGCAACGCGCAAGTGCTCGAAGCCGACCGCCTGATCGTGTCGGTTGGCCGCGTGCCGAACACCGACAACCTCGGTCTCGAAGCGATCGGCCTGAAGGCCAACGAGCGCGGCTTCATCGACATCGATGACCACTGCGCAACGGCGGTGCCGAACGTGTACGCGATCGGCGACGTGGTGCGTGGCCCGATGCTCGCGCACAAGGCCGAAGACGAAGGCGTGCTGGTTGCCGAAATCATCGACGGCCAGAAGCCGCACATCGACTACAACTGCATTCCGTGGGTGATCTACACCGAACCGGAAATCGCATGGGTCGGCAAGACGGAACAGCAACTCAAGGCCGAAGGCCGCGACATCAAGACGGGCCAGTTCCCGTTTATGGCGAACGGCCGCGCACTCGGCATCAACAAGGCCGACGGCTTTGTGAAGATGATCGCCGACGCGAAGACCGACGAGCTGCTCGGCGTGCACATCATTTCGGCCAACGCATCGGACCTGATCGCGGAAGCCGTGGTGGCGATGGAATTCAAGGCCGCCGCCGAAGATATCGGCCGCATCTGCCATCCGCACCCGTCGCTGTCCGAAGTCATGCGCGAAGCTGCACTCGCCACTGACAAGCGCGCACTCAACATGTAAGCGCGAGAGGCAGGGCGGCCGTTTTATCGACGACCGCTTGGCCTCGAAGTACCTTGCATCACGTACGGAGGCGGGTGGGCTTTAGCCCTCCCGCCTTTCCTCATTTGCGGCCCAGAAAATGAACGTCACCGAATACTACGAAAACGAATTGCAGAAACGGGGATACAAGCCCGATACGGCGCAACGTGTCGCGATCGACCGGCTGCAACGGTGCTACGACGAATGGGCTGCATACAAGTCGCGCCGCTCGAATGCGTTCTGGAAGCTCATCAACCATCCGGATCTGCCGCGCGGCGTCTACATGTGGGGCGGCGTGGGGCGCGGCAAGAGCTTCCTGATGGACAGCTTCTATGCCGTCGTGCCGCTACAGCGCAAGACGCGTTTGCACTTTCACGAATTCATGCGCGAGGTGCACCGTGAGCTCGAAGAGCTCAAGGGCACGGCCGATCCGCTCGACGAACTCGCGCGCCGCATTGCGAAGCGGTATCGCCTGATCTGCTTCGACGAATTCCACGTCTCGGATATCGCCGACGCGATGATCCTCTATCGCCTGCTGGACGGTCTGTTCAAGAACGGCGTGCAGTTCGTGATGACGTCCAACTACGATCCCGATCTGCTTTATCCCGACGGCTTGCATCGCGACCGCATGCTGCCCGCCATCGAGTTGCTCAAGAGCAAGCTCGACGTGCTGAACGTCGATGCGGGCATCGACTACCGGCAGCGCACGCTCGCGCAGGTCGAGGTCTATCACACACCGCTGGGCGCGGCGGCGGACAAGGCGCTGCGTCACTCGTTCGCGGAGCTGGCCGCGGTGCCCGACGAAAGCCCGTTGCTGCGCATCGAGAAGCGCGAACTCAAGGCGTTGCGCAAGGCCGATGGCGTCGTGTGGTTCGATTTCGCCACGCTGTGCGGCGGGCCGCGCTCGCAGAACGACTACCTGGAACTGGCAAGCCGCTTCCACGCCGTGATCCTCTCCGGCGTGCCGCAGATGACGCCGCGCATGCAGTCCGAAGCGCGCCGCTTCACCTGGCTCATCGACGTGTTCTACGACCACAAGGTCAAGCTGCTGATGTCGGCCGCGGTGCCGCCGGAGGAGCTTTATGTGGAAGGCCCGATGGCCAACGAGTTCACGCGCACGGTGTCGCGCATCGTCGAAATGCAGTCGAAGGAATATCTCGAAACGCCGCGTCGTATCGTCGATACGGCCCTGACCTGACTGTAAAAGAACGCAATTGAGGTGGGCAGCCAGGGCGCATCCGTTGCGATGCGCCTGTCGCAATAAAGCGTTGCCGCACCTTTTTCAAGATTCGGACTCGTCTGATATGGACGGCGGGGGCGAGTGGATATCGTTTGTCAGTACAGCTTCTGACAAAGGACCTTCCATGACTCCGCATCGCGATATTACCGACGACGAATGGCAGCGCGTGATGCTGCTCCTGCCCGAACTGCGCCCGCGCACCGAATTGC
Organism: Paraburkholderia unamae; assembly: GCF_003268775.1. Lineage (GTDB taxonomy): Bacteria > Pseudomonadota > Gammaproteobacteria > Burkholderiales > Burkholderiaceae > Paraburkholderia > Paraburkholderia unamae. The sequence continues at coordinate 61,163 of NZ_QLSU01000020.1, read as the reverse complement.
GCGGCCGCCCGCTCGCCAACACGCGCTCGGTACTCAACGGCGTACTGTGGGTCATGTATAGCGGGGCGACCTGGTCGGCCATGCCGCGCCGCTACCCGTCGTATCAAACCTGCCATCGGCGTTTCAAGGCCTGGCACGACGAAGGCGTGCTCAAGCGCGTGATGGGCGAGCTTTTCGGCGAAGAGGGCGAGACATTGTGCGACACCATTGAAACGCGCATGCGCCGCCACGCGACCCGTGACGAAAAGGCCGCACGTCGTCAGGAGGCGGCGCGCAACGTGCCCCGCAATTCTCCGTTCGTGCCGACTGCGCCGGCGGCCTCGCCGTTGCAGCCGTTCAACTATCGCTCGGTGTATCGCCATACGGCGTAATGCCGCCGCGAGGCACGGCGCGTGGTGACGCGTCGCGCCTCGCATTCATCCGTACACGCTTCGTCTCTCAGGGTCCCTTGCCGGTTTGCGCACCGGCTTGCGGGCCATTCACGCCACGGATCCCACCGGTCTTACTGCTGACGCACCCAGGTCTGCGAACGGCCGAGCAGCGAAATGCCCATATAGCCGCGCACCACGAGTTTCTGGCCGCCGTCCTCGGTGTGCATCTTGCAGCGGTACACCTTGCCGTTCTCGGGGTCGAGAATGTGGCCGCCATCCCAACCTTCGCTGGTCTTCTTCATGCTGTCGATGATCGTCATGCCGAGGATCAACTGATCCTTGCGCGAGTCGGTGCACGCCGTGCAGCGGCGCTCAGGCTGATCGTTGGCGCTTAGCCCCTTGATGACCTTGCCGCTCAGCTCGCCGTTGGCGTCCGCGCTGATCTGCACGAGCGCCTTCGGTTGGCCGGTATGGTCGTCGATGGTCTGCCAGACGCCCACCGGCGAGTCCGTTTGCGCATGTGCGGCGAGGGCGCCGCACAGCAGGGCGCTCGCCAGCGCGAAATGGCGCGCGGCGCGACCCATGAATCGGTTCATGTCTTCCTCCACTGATGTTGTTTGTGATGTCGATACAGCCCGCGCGGCGCGTGTGGTGCGCCGAGGGTCAGGGCAGGATACTGGAAAGCACCGTGTGCGTTTGAGAGTAGGAACTCTAGTTTGAGCGGGCGCATCTGTGCGCGCAGCCGCCTGCTTGCCGCGCTGGATCAAAACGGCTGGAGACGCAAGGACACGGCGCAATTCTTCGGAAATTCCCGCAAAGTGTTGTAGGAAAAGATACGCAAGCGCCAAATTTTCGACGAGGATCCCGAAATCCGTGAAAGTGAGTAATAATTGTGCCGATTTGTAAAAATTAGAACTGTTCAAAGCAGGTTACTACATGGACTACAAGTGGAGAGTGCGTCGCATCGCCTTGGCCGCACTGGTGTTGATCGGGGGAATGGGTACGGGTTGCGCACAGACGCCACCTGACAATTCAGCAACAGCAGCGCCCGTGGCGCAAACCAGCGGCGCGCCGGTGGCGCAGGACGAGCAGGCAGCGGCACCTGCGCAGGTGCAGGCCGCGAGCCAGGCAACCACGCTCACGCCCGAGGAAGCGAAGCAGAATGCGGCGGGCAACGTGGCCGAGTTGCAGCAGATGCTGCGCAATTCGGAACTCAGCGAACTGCGCACGACCTACAACGGCTCATATGGGGCGAGCCTGCTGTTCTACGGCAAGGAAATGACGTACTACGTCACGCTGTTCCAGAACAAGACGTTCTGGCGCGTGATCAAGACGAGTGACGAGACGCGCGCCGAAGGGATCTATCGCGACTTCGCGCAGAAGACCGCGCAACTTGCCGAAGTGGAGATCCGCCGCACGCGCCTCGAAGCGCAGAAAGCGTTCACCGACCGCATGATCGCGCTCACCCAGGACCACGCGAACCGGCTCCAGGCCGATCTGGCCGTGGCACGCGAGCAGCAGGCGCTCGTCGCCGACCAGCAGAAGCAGACCCGCGATCAGGCCAATTCGCTTCAGGCCCAGAAGTCGGCGGCCCAGGCGCAGCTGCGCACGGTGCAGCGCCAGGTGCGCGAGCTTCAGCAGCAGGTGGAAGGCGGCTTGCCGATCCGCTGATCGGTCTTGCTGTCGGCGCGAGGGCGCAAGGAGTCAAACAAAAAGGCGGAGCGTTCATCAGGGCGCACCGCCTTTTTTTCATGGGCGATTTCCGTGCGCAACGCAGCGCGCCAACGCGCGCGTCCGGCGCTCAGTGCTTGCCGTGACGATGGCTGTCGTGCCCTTTGTGGGATTTGTCGGAAGATTGCGGTTTGGGCTGCGAGGCGGCCGGCTTCGGATCGATGGCGACGGGGTCGCTTGCCGGGAAGGTTTCTTCGAGGGCCTCGTCGAGCGGATCGTCCTGCGAGGGTTGCGGGGTCTTCGGCTTGGAAGCGCTCATGGTGGTCTCCGTAGCGAGATGCGTCACGCTCAGAATAACGCAAAGGCCGGAACCATGATGGCAAGGAGCTTGCGGAGGCGGGGAGGAGGCGAAAGCGCTTGCGCCGCGCGCAAGCAAGCGGGCGCGCCGAGGCGCGCCCATTCTGTTGAAATCCGGCCGGTGGCGACTGTTAGCGCGCCAGTCGGCGCGCAGGCTTAGCTGTTGCCGGAGCCTTCGCCGCCGTTGCCGTTGCCGCCGTTGTTCACGGCGCCATACAGCCGGCGGCGGCGCGTGACGACGACCGGGCCGTCTTGAGCCGGGCGGTCGCCGCCGGACGGCGCCGACCAGTTCTCGCGCGGTTCACGGGGTTCACGCGGCTCTCTTTGCTCGCGCGGACCGTGGCCGCCATGGCTGCCGTGAGGGCCGCGGCTCGTATGCTCGCCGTGCGAGCTGCGAGCGCCGCCGGGGCGCGGACCCGGACGGGTGCCGGTGTCGAGCTGGATAGTGGAGATGGCGCGCTTGTAGATGCCTTGCAGGCCGACGGGCGTGCGCAGCATCACCAGGTACTGATCGAACGACTCGATGCATCCGGTCAGGCGAATGCCGTTGACCAGATAAATTTCGACGCGCTTTCTTTCCTTTCGCGCGGCGTTCATGAAGTCGTTTTGCGGGTGCGATTCTGCGGAAGGCATGGACTAGATTTGGCCAGGCGGCGCAATGCCGCAATCAGTTGGAAACGTTTGCTCGCCGCGATTCTACCTTGTGTCGGCGAAGCGCGCGTGCAGGGGAGTAAGCTTACTGCACAACTATACCGGCTGGCGGCCGCAGCCGCAGATTCACGAAAAATGCAGCGTTGCGTCCCTTGTCGTTGGCCGCCGCAAAGCGGGCGCGTCCCGATGACAGGTTTCGCTACGCGGCGACGGCATTTTCAAGGGCGCGCGCGGCGACGATCAACGATTGTGCCGCGTGTGACATCGTGACATAACGCCGCACATCCGCCTGCCCATTTGCCCACTGATTTGCCTGCTCATCCGCCTATTCAGACAGCGTAGTTCATGAAGACGCAGCATGCTCAACGGATTCGAGTGCCAGGCGCCTTGATCATCGTCGGATGATTTTCACGGTTCGTGCGCATTGCGTTCCGTGCGGCGGCGCACGTGGCGGCATGCAACGTTGCGTAACGGCGCGCAACGCAATGCGCACCGTTGCCGTGCGGTCCGTTCGCGCCTGCGAAATCTCCGCTTGCACGGAATAAGCACGCCCTCAGCGACGTTTAACACGATATCGACCCTGCCTCGGGAGCGCGCGCCGGTGCGGCGCGCGGCCGTCGTTTCTCAAGCTCTCCCAGGCAAATGGGCCGCATGCCCGACGCAACCCCGGTGGAGGCGATCATGAAGCGGTTTCGCATGTTTCTTGCATGTCTCATGTGTGCGGCGCTGGCCGGGATATCGGGAGCCGGGCTTGCCGCGTGCAGCGACATGAACTCGGGCGGGTCGTCGAGCGGATCAAGCGGCTCGAGCGGTTCGGCAAGCGGCGGCGGCTACTGAGCGGCGCGCGGCGTGTTGCGCCATCCGTCGCCCGAATTCGAAGCGCAGGTCGTGGCGCAGCTTGCGCCCATGCGCCGCTATGCGCGCGCGTTGACCGGCGATGCCGCCTGGGCCGACGATCTCATGCAGGACGCCGCCGAGCGCGCTCTCTCGCGCTGGACGTCATTTCGCCCGCAAAGCAACTTGCGCGCATGGCTGTTCACGATCCTGCGGCATCTCTATATCGACCAGTTGCGCGGACGCCGCGAGATCGCCGTCGACGACGAAGCGGCGCCGTGGCGCGCGCTCGAAGCGCCGCACGGCGAGGTGGACGGCCTCGTGCTGCGTGACCTGCAACGCGCGCTCTACGCGTTGCCCGCGGCACAGCGCGAGGTGCTGCTGCTCGTGTGCGTGGAGGAGTTGAGTTACGGCGAGGCGTCGGCAGTGCTCGGCGTGCCGCCGGGTACGGTGATGTCGCGCCTTTCGCGGGCGCGCGAACATCTGCGCGCGCTGCTCGATACAGGGCCGGCGCAGGACGGCGCAAAACACACGGCGTCGCTCAGGGTGGTGGGGACGATGCGATGAACGACGACGATCTCGGCCACGAGCACGAAGGCGCGACGCCGCAGGAAGAGGCGATTTCGATGCTGGGTGCTTTCGTCGACGGAGAATTGCCGCCGGGCGACCGTGCGGCGCTGGAGGCGCGCCTTGCGGCCGACCCGCAGGCGGCGGCGCGCGTCGCCGCCTATCGGGCGCAAAAGGCCGCGCTCCAGGCCTTATGCGCGGGCGAGCGCGCCGGGCCCGATGCGCCCAATGCCCCCGATGCCGCGCCCGCCGTGCTGGTACTGCGGGCGCGAGCGCCGTGGTGGTGGCGCGCGGGCATCGCGGCGGCCTGGGTGTGCGTGGGCGCGGGGCTCACGGCGGCCGTGATGGCGCTTGCGCCCCGGCTCGCGCCGGATCTCGCGCCGGGCGTGATCGCGCGCATCGAAACGTCCGAGTCTCCCGAAGCCTTCGCGCGCCGCGCCGACGTGGCCTACGCGGTCTATTCGCCGGAGCAGCGCCATCCCGTCGAAGTGGGCGCGGCCGACGAAGCGCATCTGATCGCGTGGCTCTCGAAACGGCTCGGCAAGCCGCTCACCGCGCCGTCGCTGGCGGAGTACGGCTACGCATTGGTGGGCGGCCGTCTGCTGCCCGGCAATCGGGGGCCTGCCGCGCAATTCATGTACGAGAACGACGCGGGCGAGCGCCTCACGCTCTACGTGGGCAGCTCGCGCGCGGACCGCGATGCCGTGCGGCTCCTGCGCGACGGCAACCGCCGCACGTTCTACTGGAGCACCGATCGCACGGGCTACGCGCTCTCGGGCCCGCAGACCGAGCCGAAGCTGCGCGAGATCGCGTTCGACGTGTGCGGTGCGCTGGGCGGCAAGCCCGGGCAGTGGTGAGCGGCGAGGGGGACGTCATGCTCGTCGCGCGCTTCGCATCGCTTATCCGTTCCGTTGGCGGAGCGCGCCGATGAGCGCCGCGCGCCCCTTGCCGCCCGGTATCGACGAGGCCCGCTTCGAGCGTGCGCTCGCCGCGTTCGAGAGCATTGTCGGCGCGCCGAACGTGTGCCGTGGCGGCGCGTCGCTCGAACCGTATTTCGACCCGTTCGTGCCGCTTGCCGATGCACATGCGTTCGCGCCGTCGGCCGCGATCCTCCCCGCGGGCGTCGAGGAGATCCGCGCAATCCTGCGCGTCGCCAATGAAACGCGCGTGCCGCTCTGGACCGTCTCCACGGGCCGCAACTTCGCCTATGGCGGCGCCGCGCCGCGTCTCGCGGGCTCGGTCGTGCTCGACCTGCAACGCATGAACCGCATTCTCGAAGTGGACGAGCGGCTCGCGTGGGCGCGCGTCGAGCCCGGCGTGAGCTACTTCGACCTGCACGCGCACCTGCGCGAACAGCACCTGCGCCTGTGGGTCGATCCACCCGCGGCCGGTTGGGGCAGCGTGGTCGGCAACACGCTCGAACGCGGCTTCGGCTCCACGTCCTATGGCGACCACGCGGCGGCGCAGTGCGGCATGGAAGTCGTGCTCGCCAACGGCGATGTCGTGCGCACCGGCATGGGCGCCATCGAGAACGGCACCGCCTGGCAGCTTTACAAGCCCGGTTACGGTCCCTCGTTCGATGCGCTTTTCATGCAATCGAACTACGGCGTCGTCACGAAGATGGGGCTCTGGCTGATGCCCGCGCCGCAGGCCTTCGTGATCGGCGAGATCCAGTTCGCGCGCGAGGACGATCTCGGCGTGATCGTCGATACGCTGCGTGTGCTTCAGCTCGACGGCACGCTTGCCCAACACGCGGTGATCGAAGGCGTGATCCGGCGCGCGGCGAGCATCGCGCCGCGCGCGCGCTGGTACGGGGGCGATGGGCCGATGCCCGAGCCGGCCGTTGCCGCGATGCAGCGCGATCTGGGCGTGGGGCGCTGGAACCTGCACTACGCGCTGTATGGCGCGCCCGAGGTGATCGACGTGCAGCGCGTCATGGTCGAGCGGGCGTTCGGCGCGGTGCCCGGCGTCAGTTTCGCGGCGCGGCGTTACGCACAGGGCGACGAGCCACAAGGCGGCGGCGACCGTAATCTCGCGGGTATTCCGGCCATGAGCGCCTTTCGCATGCTCGACTGGCTCGGCGAAGAAGGCGGGGAGGGCGAGGGCGCTCACGTGGACTTTTCGCCGCTGTGTCCGGCCGACGGCCGCGACGCGCTGCGTCAGTACGCGCTCGTGAAGGCGCGCGCGGCCGAATACGGCTTCGATTACTACGGTGGCTTCACGGCGGCGGGGCGCCATCTGCATCACGTGTTCGCGGCGATTTTCGCGCGCACTCGCCGCGACGATGCCGCGCGTGCGGGCGACCTGCTGCGCGCGCTGATGAGCGATGTGGGCGCGGCCGGCTACGGTGTGTACCGCTCGCATCTCGTCTACATGGATTACGCCGCCGCGCAGTACGGCTTCAACGACGGCGCGCTGCTGCGTCTCGCGCAGACGGTGAAAGACGCGCTCGATCCGCAGGGCGTGCTTTCGCCGGGCAAGCAAGGCGTGTGGCCCGCGGCGTGGCGCGCGCAACGCGGTTACACCTGACGGATGGGCGGGACGACTGCACGAGGACTGCGGGAGGACGCGATGGACCGGCGAGCTTTTCTCCGCGACGCGGGCGCGATGGCGCTGGGCGCGGCGTGTCAGGCGCACGCGTTTCCGCAGGCGTTTGTCGCAGCCACACCGCACGCAAATGGGATGTGGAATACGGCGAATATGGCGAACATCGCGGTGTTCGATCCGACGCTGGCGCAAGGCCGCTCGCTCGTCCGCGAGGCGGCGCGCGTGGGCTGCGTCGCGCTTTCGCTCGCGGGCTCGGTCAGCGATCCGGTCGACCGTGCAAACCATCTCGCCGTCAACGACGACATCGGCCGCCTCTGGCATGCGGGCCTCGCGTGGCGGCTCCCGCCGGGCGCTGTCGTGGTCGGCGCGCTGCGTCCTTCGGACCGGTTCGTGCTCGCGCGCCTCGCCGCCGCGCAGCGTGTGACGTTGATCGACTTTGCCGGCTTCGGGCGGCTGTGCGCGGCTAAAAGCGATAGTCCGGATTGCGCGCGTCGAACGTGAGCGCGTCGAACGCTTTGGGCTCGATGCGTTCGATTACGACGTCCTCGGTGAGCCGGCCTTCGCTGTCGTACGACTGCACGGTGCGAAACCATGCATGGCGCAAGTCGAGGCCGAGCGTCTCGCGGCTGGCGGGCAGGTCGCGCGCGCCCGCCGGCACCTCCCACGTGAAGGCGACGACGCGCACGCCGTCGCGCGTTTCGATGGTGATGCGTGTGGGCCGCGCCGCGCCCGCATCGGCGAGCCGCGGATAGTCTTCGAGAAAGCGCCGCGCGATCGCCTCGGTGCCGAGCTCGGTGAGCCGATGGTGCGATTGCGTGCGCGCGAACGCGCCGTCGAGCGCGGTCCACATCGACACCGCGCCGAGCAGGCCGCCCATGTGTCCGTACATGGCGTCGCCCCGGTGTGTGGCGTCGTAGAGCACCTCCTGGCCCGCGTGCGCGCCGTCGGGCAGCCAGCGCGCGTAGAGGCGCAGCGGATCGTGCGCGAGGCGCACGAGCAGATGATCGGCTTGCGCGGGCCAGCGTCCGTCGATGCGCTCGCGGTGGCGCATCGTAAATTCGCAGTCGGCGTAGCCGTTCGGTCCCGCTGCGATATAGCGCTCGAGCGTGCGCGCATCGAGCGAGGCGAACAGCGCGACGAGCTGCGCGTCGCCGAGCCGTTCGAGCGTGTCGTCGCGCGCGGCGCGCTGAAGCCAGCGCACCTGCGCGTCGGGGGCGAGGGCGCCGACGCGCGCTGGCGGCGTCGCGGGCTCGGGCGTTGCGCCATTCGCGTGCGCCAGGCAAACGCTTGGTAAAACGAAAAGTAGAAGAGAGCGTGTGATGAAGCGCCTGATCGAAGCTCCGGTCGAATGCCCACTCAAGCGCCACGCACCGCAGCGGCGCAGCGCAACAGGTGTCGGTCGAGACTGCATCGACGGGCCCTCCACGATGCGTCGATGTTGACGGGCGGCTGGCGCGCGCGAGGCGCGCCGCCTGCACCGCATCAACGCATCAACGTTTCACGCCTGCGTTTTCTTCCCCGCCGCGGCCAATTCTTCGTTGCGCAATGCGCGGCGCAGGATCTTGCCGATGTTCGATTGCGGCAGCGACTCGCGAAATGCCACGAGGCGCGGCACTTTGTAGCCCGTGAGCTGCTGGCGGCAGAACTGGGTCCGCGCCGCTTCCGTGAGCGCGCGATCGCGCCGCACGACGAACACCTTCACGCGTTCGCCCTGCACCGGATCGGGCACGCCGATCGCCGCCACTTCGCACTCACCGGGCTTCACGCCCACGCCCTGCATCATGCACTTCGATCATGCGACGCGCCGCGCGCACCGGCCAGGGTGGCTTACCCGGTACAGCAAACGCGGCAACAAGCGCAAAAAAGGCCGTGCGGGCGAACCCGGCACGGCCTCTTATGACTCACACGTTCGACACCTCAGACGTTTGTCACCTGTTTGGCGGTCTGCGTCATGTCGATACCGCGACGCTCGCGGCTGAACGGGATCAGCACGGCGATCACGATGGCCACCGTACCGGCGACAATCGCCATTGCCATCGAGTAGTTCTGGTTGTGCGTTTCGGCAAGCGATGCCTGGAGCGTGGCGTTCACCGAAGCGAACAGATTGCCGAGCTGATAGACGAGGCCCGGGAACGTCGCGCGCACTTCGTCAGGCGAGATTTCGTTGAGGTGCACGGGGATCACGCCCCACGCGCCCTGCACGGAAATCTGCATGAGGAACGCGCCGAGCGCGAGCAGCACCGGGCCTTGCGAGAACGCCCACAGCGGCAGCACGGGCAGCGCGATCAGCGCGGCGATGAAGATCGCCTTGCGGCGGCCGATCTTTTCGGAAACCTGACCAAAAAAGAGACCGCCCACGATCGCGCCGATATTGAGCACGATGGTGATGATCGAGACCGTATGCGGATCGAAGTGGTGCTGCTCGCGCAGGAAGGTCGGATACAGGTCCTGCGTGCCGTGCGAGAAGAAGTTGAACGCCGTCATCAGCACGATCGCGTACAGCGAGAGCTTCCAGTTGTGCTTGAGCGTGCTGAGCAGGGTCGGGCGCGCGCGCTTTTCCATTTCCTTGAAAGCCGGCGACTCGGGCACGTGCGCACGCACGTAGAGCACGAGCAACGCGGGCAGCACGCCGATGAAGAACATGCCGCGCCAGCCGATGTACTGATACAGCACGCCGAACACGATCGAGGCGAGCAGATAGCCGCTCGGATAACCCGCCTGCAACAGGCCGGAAACGATGCCGCGCGACTTGGGCGGAATGGTTTCCATCGTGAGCGCGGAGCCCACACCCCATTCGCCGCCCATCGCGACGCCAAAGAGCGCGCGCAGGACGATGAAGGTGGCGAGGTTGGGCGAGAAGCCGGTGAGCAGTTCGAGCAGCGAATAGCACGCGATGTTGACCATCAGCGTGGGACGGCGGCCATATTTGTCGGCAAGTCGGCCGAATATCAGCGCGCCTAGCGGACGCATGGCGAGCGTCAACGTAATGGCAAAAGCCACTGCCGGGATTTTGGTGTTGAATTCGGTGGCAATGTCTTTCAGAACGAAAACCATCAGAAAGAAATCGAATGCATCGAGCGTCCAACCCAGATACGCCGCGATCGTGACGTTCTTCTGTTCCCGCGTCCAGCTCATGTTGATTGTTCTCCTTTGAAACCGGTGCAATGCCATGTCTCCTGTCGATCGCGGCCGAAGGCTTGTTGCGATCACATGCATATGCCGGCATTGCGTTGTGTGGCGGATCGGCCCCCCCGCATTGGGCCTCGCGCCAGTGTACGCCCGGCATTAAACATTTGCATGCATGTTGACTGGAACCGCTAGTAATCCCTGGAGAATCGGTTTACGAGCGAAAGCTTTTTGTTTTAATCGTAATTTAAATGTAATTAAAATGAAGGTGAATAAGCGATTGAGGTAATTGAAGCGATTGAATGGGCGCCAATGGAAGAATGCAAACGAGCAGGCTAGAAAGCCCGCTTGTTTGCACTCCGGAATAGTGCAGGAAAAGGCGGGGCGCTAGCGTCGCAGCAGCCAACCGATGGCGCGCGAGATGACGTCGTGCCACTCGCCCATTTGTGCCTGACGCAGAACCGTTGCCTCGCTCATCCATGGCGTGCCGGCGCCGGTATGGCCCCAACGCCATTCGCCGGTGGCATTGACGAGCACGGCGGTCGGTTTGCCCAGCATCGCGCTCAGGTTCGCGGCAACGGCATCCACGCTCACGACGGCGTCAAGCTGTTCGATGCAGGCCGCCGTGTCGGCAAAGCTGGCGATGCCGGGGCCGTAATGGCCCAGAGCGCCGCGCGGCGTGCCATGCACAAGCTCCGCGGCGGGATGGTGCAGGCTCACGAAATGGACTTCGCGCGTGAGGGCGGTGTCGGTGGTGAGACGTTCGACCTGCGCGAGCGGCACGCTGCGCAAGCCGGCCCAGCAACGCTCCTTCGCGCCGATTTCCCTGGAGTGGCGTTGAACGCAGTCCCAGAAGAGTCCGACGAGCCGCTTGCCGGATTCGCGCGCGCGCAGCGCCTGCGACCATGCGCGGGCGCGCTCGCGCGCCGCCTCAGGCGCACGAAGGAACGCGCCGAAGTAGGGCTGCGGGCGCGGCGAGTCGTCGGCGGCGAGCAGCGGCAGATGAAGCAGCGTGGCTTGCAAGGTCGGCGCGAATGACGTGACGCCTTCGAGTGCGTCGTGCGGCAAGGGCGCGCCCACCGTGAGCGGGCGTGTCACGCCCAGCACGGTGCATTCGGGCAAGGAGGCCTGAACGAGGTCGTGAATCGCATGATCGCAGGTGAGCATGATCTCGGCGCCCGCGTCGAGCCACTGGCGCACGCTCGCGAACAGCAGGAACTGGTCGCCGTAGCCCATCTGGTGCGTGACGAGCACGCGCTCGCCGCGCAGATCGCGCTGGCCGCTCCACATCGGCACCTCGGCATGACGGTAGCTGCCGCTGTCGCCGTGATTGCGCGCGAGCCAGGGGATGAAGCCGCGCAGGTCGCCCAGGCTGAGCAACGCTTCGGCCAGCCACTTGCGGGCTTTTTGCGCGTCGCGCGAGCGATCGGCCGGGTGGTCGCGCAATGCCGCTTCGAGGTACTCGATGGCGCGCCCGGTTTCGCCGCTCAGGTAAAGGTCGCGCCCGATACGGGCCTCGCAAAAGAGCGGCGACCACGGCAACGCCTGGTGTGCGATCCAGGTGGCGGCGGCCTCGGCGTGGCGGCCCTGGAGACGCAAGGCGCGGGCGCGCGCATGCACGAAACTGCGGTGGAGCGGGTCGAGCGCGAGCCCTTTGTCGGCCCAGGGCAGCATTTGCTCGTCGCGGCGCGCATTCACGAGCCCATGACAGATTTGCGAGAGCGGATCGACATATTCGGGCGCGCGCGCGTGCGCCGTGAAGGCTTCGAGGAGCCATTGTTCGGGGGATTGGGGCATGGAGCGAACCGGCGAAGAATGATTCGGAGTGACACAAAAAATTCTATCGATGCGTTCGCACAGGGGAATCAGACAATTCTGAGATGTCTGCGAGGGTGATGCTGTCGGGGTCCGATGTCGGAACAGTAGCTGCAATGAAAAACGGCGGCGCCGCGCGTGTTGCGCAGCGCCGCCGCTCAGGCGGTCGGCAGACAGGCCGGTGCCGTCGCTATCAGAAGATGTTGCGCAGGCCGATCGAAATGCCGGTCTGGTTGCTGCGGCCCGGCAGTTCCGCCGTCGCCGCGCCGTTGACCTTGTTGAAGTCGACCGTGCCGTAGACTTCGGTGCGCTTGGAGAGCGCGTATTCGGCGAGGCCGACGATCGCGTAGCGATTGCCGCTGCCGAGCGAGCCGTCGACCGTGGTCGCGTTGCGCATGTGGTCGTAGTAGAACGCGCCCGTGATCGCGAGCGGGCCCGTCACTTGCCACGTGAAGCCGGCGAACGGGCCGTCGTCGATGCGGTTGGTGTTCTTCGGCGTGTTGGTGGTCGAGTAGCCTTGCTGCGCGAGCAGGGTGTCGACGAAGCCGGTGTCGTCCTGCGAGCGCAGGTAGCCGACATAGACCTTGGCCGAGCTGAACGCGTAGACGACGTTCGCGTTATAGATGGTCTGCTTGTTGTTCGAGTTGTCGCTGTTCTGCTGCACGCCCGCCATGATGCTGACGGGGCCGGCCTTGTACGACGCCGTGAAGCCGTACATGTTGCCCGCGCCGAGGTGGCCCGGAATATTGCCCGAGAAGCCGCCCGCGCCGGTCGACGCGTAGTTCGTGCCGAACGAGTACATGGCCTCGACGTTCAGGCCGCCGAACGTGCCGTTGTACTTGACCGCGTTGTCGGCGTAGAGGCCGGCGCCGAGCGCCACGGGCAGCCACGCGTTTTCGAGGTAGTTGCCGACCGTGAGGGGATCGTAGGTGTCGGCGAGCTGGTCGAACAGCGGCGACTTCTGGCGGCCGAGCGTGAGCGTGCCGTACTGGCTGGCAAGCCCGACGTACGCGTTGCGGTTGAACATGCGGTGGCTGTCCGAGAAGCCGCCGCTTTGCAGGTCGATGCCGCTTTCCAGATCGAAGATCGCCTTCAGGCCGCCGCCCAGGTCTTCCGTGCCGCGCAGGCCGATACGGCTGTTGGTGACGGCGCCGTTGGTCATGAAAACCTTGCCGTCGTTGTTCGCGTTGGCGTTCGTCAGGTAGCGAATGCCGACGTCCGCGACGCCGTACAGCGTGACCGAACTTTGAGCGAAGCTGTGCTGGCAGGCCAGCGCCAGCGCGAGGCCGCCAACGGCCGAAGCGATCTGGGTGTGTCTCACGGTGTAATCCTGTTTCATCTGCTGCGTGTTGTAAGTCCGTCGGACCGCCGGGGTGCCGGGGCCCGCATTTTGTTGTGCGCCGCGCCAGTGGATGTTGGGCGGGGGGCCGATGATAGACCCTCGCCGCATGGGTGAAAACGTTGACTGTCGTGCGATTGCAACGATCTGGAAAGGTTGTGCGCGCAAGCAGTCGGCCCCGCACGTGGTGCGCGACACGCGCCGCCCGAGCGGGAACCACGCCGGAAAGCACAAAATATTATTTAATGAACGATCGTGCTTTTCCTTATTTACCTCGCTGGAGAGCCTCGCTAGAATCATTCGCAATTCATCGAGTTCCGCACTGCGGAACCTCGGCGGGCCGGAAGACATCAAGGAGACGAAAGCATGCGGGTCAGGGAATTGTTCGAACTGGGCGGGCAGGTCGCGCTCGTCACCGGCGGGTCGCGCGGGCTGGGCCTGCAAATGGCGCAGGCGCTCGGCGAAATGGGCTGCCATGTCGTGATCACCGCGCGCAAGGCCGACGAACTGGCGCAGGCGGCCAGCCATCTACAGTCGGCGGGCATCGAGGTCACGACGATCGTGAGCGATCTGCAACGCCCCGAGGCCGCGGCCGCGCTCGTGAGCGAGGTGCTGGCGGCGCGCGGGCAGATCGACATTCTCGTGAACAACGCGGGCGCCACGTGGGGCGCGCCCGCCGAGGACTATCCCGACGAGGCCTGGCACAAGGTCATGAACCTGAACGTGAACGCACCGTTCTTTCTTGCGCGCGAGGTGGGCAAGCGCAGCATGATCCCGCGCCAGCGCGGCAAGATCATCAACGTCGCCTCCATCGCGGGGCTGAAGGGCTCGCTCGGTGCGATGCAGGCCATCGCGTACAACACCTCGAAGGCGGCGGCCATCAATTTCACGCGGGCGCTCGCCGCCGAATGGGGCAAGTACAACATCAACGTGAACGCGATCTGCCCCGGCTTTTTCCCCTCCAAGATGTCGGCCGGTTTGCTCGACAAGATGGGGCAGGCGGTGATCGATCACACGCCGCTGCATCGCCTCGGCGACGACGACGACCTGAAGGGCACCGTGGTGTTCCTCGCGAGCCAGGCGGCGCGCCATGTCACGGGCCAGTATCTGGCCGTCGACGGCGGCGCGAGCGTCGTCTGATTTCGCCTCGCGCACTGCCCGCCCGAACCGCTGGCGGGCAGTGCGCATCGATTCGGTCTGCAATGATTCCACGGTACGCGCGGTCGGTTGCCCGAGGGGGACTGGCCGCCGCGTTCCTCACGAGACTCGCTCGACGGAGCCCGCCATGCCCACGTCCGCCCCGACGCTTTCCGCTCATCGTTCCTCATCGTCATCGTCGTCTGTGATTCCGGCCTCGCCGCATTGGCCTTCGCATCTCTCGCCGCACCTGAGCATTCCGCATACGAACCTCTTCTACAACGCCGAGGTATCGGCGGCGCGCTATCCCGACAAGCCGTTCATCATCTTCTACGACACGCCCGTCACGTTCGCGCAGTTCAAGGACGAGGCGGAGCGCGTGGCCGGCTATCTGCAACAGGATTGCGGCGTGAAGGCCGGCGACCGCGTGCTGCTCTATATGCAGAACAGCCCGCAATGGGTGATTGCGTACTACGGCATCCTGCGCGCCAACGCCGTGGTCGTGCCGGTCAATCCAATGAACCTCACCGAGGAACTGGCGCACTACGTGGAGGACAGCGGCGCGACCACGGCCTTTGTCGCGCAGGATCTTTACCCGCGCATCGCGCCGCTCGTGAACGAAGGCGAAGGTGAGGGCCTGAAGCACTTGCTCGTTGCGACCTATAGCGACTATCTGAAGTGCGAGCCGTATGCGCCGCCGCCGGAATTCGTGAGCGCGCCGCGGTCGGTGGACGGCCCGGGCGTCGCGCATTGGGCCGACGTGCTCGACGCGCGCCGCGTACCCGGCCCGTTGAGCGCGGGCGCGGACGACCTCTGCGTGATGCCGTACACCTCGGGCACGACGGGCAAGCCCAAGGGCTGCATGCACACGCATCGCAGCGTGATGGCCACGGCCGTGGGCGGCTGCAACTGGTTCGGCAGTAATCAGGATGCCGTACAACTTTCGGTATTGCCGCTCTTTCACGTGACCGGCATGCAGGGCGGCATGAACAGCCCGATCTACAACGGCTCGACCGTGGTGCTGCTGCCGCGCTGGGACCGCGACGCCGCGGCGCGCGCCATCGAGCATTACCGCATCAACGGCTGGCAGGCTATCTCGACGATGGTCGTGGACTTCATCTCGAACCCGCGCATTCACGAATACGACCTGTCGAGCCTCGCATGGATGCGCGGCGGCGGCGCGACCATGCCCGACGCGGTGGTGAAAAAGCTCAAGGACCTGACCGGACTCGATTTCGTCGAGGGCTATGGCATGTCCGAGACCATGGCGGGCACGCATATCAATCCGCCGCAACGCCCGAAGGCGCAGTGTCTCGGCATTCCGGTGTTCGATGTCGATTCGCGCGTGGTCGATCCGATCACGCTGGAAGAGGTGGCCGAAGGCGAATCGGGCGAATTGATCATGCACGCGCCGCAGGTGATGCAGGGCTACTGGCGCAACCCCAAGGCGACGCGCGAGGCGTTTGTCGAGCGTGACGGCAAGCGCTTCTTGCGCACGGGCGACCTCGTGCGCCGCGACGCGGAAGGCTACTACTTCATGACCGACCGCCTCAAACGCATGATCAACGCATCGGGCTACAAGGTCTGGCCCGCCGAGGTCGAAGCGCTCATGTACCGCCACCCGGCGATCAATGAGGTGTGCATCATCGGCACGCAGGACGCGCGGCGCGGCGAGACCGTGAAGGCCGTGGTCGTGCTCGACCCGAAGCAGGTGGGCAGCGTGAACGAGGACGACATCATGGCCTGGGCGCACGACAACATGGCCGCGTACAAGGCGCCGCGCATCGTGCAGTTCGTCGAGTCGCTGCCGAAGTCGGGCAGCGGCAAGATTCTCTGGCGCAAGCTCCAGGAAGACGAGGCCGAGGCGCGCGGCAACGCCTGAGCAACCCCTTCGATATCCCGCCCGTCTGGATGGTGCGCCGGCGCGCACGCATCCAGACGGGTTTCGTCTTCAAGCCTTCCTGATGCCTCGTCGAGCCGCCTGGTCGAGCGTAATAAAGCGCACTCGACTCAGGCGCCCGCGAGCGCGGGCAATCCACCTTCGCGCCAATCCTGCTCCATGACCGGCCATGCCTGCGCTGCACCGCGCGCGGCGGGCTGCGCCAACGGCCACTCTCCTGGCGACTGCGCGTTCTTGCGCTCGAGAATCGCCTCGCACAAAAACGCCATGCTGTAGGCCTTCAGCAGATGCGGATGATGCGCCTCGATATAGGCCGCGATGCGCGCGCTCTCGCCTGCGATCGACGCCAGCGAGTAGAGCGTGCGGGCGTCCCAGCGAAAGCGCAGGCCCAGTTCGGCGAACGCCGTGTTGAACGCGCACAACTGGGCTTCCAGTTGACGATCGTGGCTGCTGGTCGAGTGGTTCATGGCTGTCTCCTCATGTCGAGTGGCGTGAACCAAGCGTAGAAGCCCCAATGAATAAACGATAGTTAAAGTTTTTTTCGAAAAATATAAGGAAGTCTGAATGAACTCGGGGTAAGCCCGCAAAAGCGGCGAGATGCGCACCCGGTACGCGTAAACCCCGCTTAGCCATAGGCAATTCGCTGATATATTGTATTGGAAATATGAAATTTCCGAGCAGCGCCGGCTAAACAGAACGTTGGAGACAAACGACCGATGTCCGCCGAAAGAGTACTCGAAGCCGGGGCTTCCCCGGTCACCCTGACGCTGGAGCCGATCAACGCGAGCGCTTCGCTGCGCGACCAGGCTTATGCGAAGCTCAAGCAGGCCATTGCCGAAACCGACATCTACCGGTCGCGAGACGAGATCCGGCTCGACGAGAAGGACCTGACCGAGAAGCTCGGCGTGAGCCGCACGCCGGTGCGCGAGGCGATGACGCTGCTGGAACAGGAGGGCTTTCTGCGCACGGTGCCGCGCCGCGGCGTCTACATCTTGCGCAAGACGCGCAAGGAGATCGTCGAGATGATCTATATGTGGGCCGCGCTCGAAAGCATCGCCGCGCGACTCGCCACGCAGCGCGCCTCGGACGACGACATCGCGGGACTGCGGCGCATGTTCGCGACTTTCGGCGACACGACGCCCTCGGAACATATCGAGGAATACTCGGAGGCGAACATCATGTTTCACCAGTCGCTGGTGGAGCTTTCGAAGTCGCCCATCATCGTCGACACCATCAAGAACATCTTCATGCATGTGCGTGCGATCCGGCGCATGACGATTGCGCAGAGCGATCGCGCGTCGCGCTCGATCGTGGACCACATGCGCATTATCGAAGCGCTGGAGTCGCGCGATACCGAACGCGTGGAGCAACTCGTGCGGCAGCACTCGATCGAGCTCGCGCTATTCGTGGAAGCCAACTGCGACTTTCTCGACTAGGAAAGAGGAGTAGGGCGCCGCGTTCGTCCGCCGGTTCATATCGGGCGCACGCATGAGCGCGAAGCATCGATGCGTTTTTCGATTGAATGCGTGCCCCGATGCTGAAAGAAAAGTATGGACTACGTAACAAGTTCGTTGGGACGTTTTGGCCAGTGGAAGGCGCCGGCCGATGGTGTGCCGCAACAACGCTTGCGCTGTGGCGGCCGATCACATCAGGCGGCAGCGGTGCAGCGCGGTGCAACGCAGTGCAGCAAGCGCGCCCTGGGTAAAAAAACGTCTTGACTAATATTGTGTGTGGAATATTGTATATCACGAATCACACAACGCCCCGCCAAAGAGGAGACGTCATGGCAGAAGCAGGCATCAACGAGGCGCAGCAGAACCCTGTGCCCGAAGCGCAGCAAACGACCGATGGTTTTCATCTCGTCATCGACGCGCTGAAACTCAACGATATCGACACGATCTTCGGTCTCGTCGGTATTCCCATTACCGATCTCGCGCGTCTCGCGCAGGCCGAGGGCATGCGCTTCATCGGCTTTCGCCATGAGCAGAACGCGGGCAATGCCGCGGCCGTTGCGGGCTACATGACGAAGAAGCCGGGCATCTGCCTGACCGTTTCTGCGCCTGGCTTCCTGAACGGCCTCACGGCGCTGGCCAACGCCACCACGAACTGCTTCCCGATGATCCTCATCAGCGGTTCGAGCGAGCGCGAGATCGTCGACTTGCAGCAGGGCGACTACGAGGAGATGGATCAGCTCAACGCCGCGAAGCCTTATGCCAAGGCCGCGTATCGCGTGCTGCACGCCGAGGACATTGGCGTTGGCGTGGCGCGTGCGATTCGCGCGGCGGTATCGGGCCGCCCGGGCGGTGTGTATCTCGACCTGCCCGCCAAGCTGCTCGCGCAGACCATCGACGCCGTGAAGGCCCAGCAGTCGCTCATCAAGGTGGTCGACGCCGCGCCGCGCCAGATTCCCGCGCCGGATGCGGTGGCGCGCGCCATCGATGTGATAAGGAATGCAAAGCGTCCGCTCATTCTGCTCGGCAAGGGCGCGGCCTACGCGCAAGCCGACGCGCAGATTCGCGAGCTGGTTGAAAAGAGCGGCATTCCGTATTTGCCGATGTCGATGGCCAAGGGTCTGTTGCCCGACACGCACGAGCAGTCGGCATCGGCCGCGCGCTCGTTCGTGCTGGCGGAGTCGGATGCCGTGGTGCTGATCGGTGCGCGCCTGAACTGGCTGCTCTCGCATGGCAAGGGCAAGACCTGGGGCGCGGCCGCCGGGCCGAAGAAGTTCGTGCAGATCGACATCGCGCCGACCGAAATCGACAGCAACGTCGCCATCGAAGCGCCGGTGATCGGTGACATCGGGTCATGCGTGGAAGCGCTCGTCGCAGGTCTTGGCGAACACTTCCCGAAGCCGCCCGCGGAGTGGCTCGACGCCGTGGCCGAGCGCAAGAAGACGAACCTGGAAAAGATGGCCGCGACGCTCGCGAAGAACCCGTCGCCGATGAACTTCCACAGCGCGCTGCGCGCCATTCGCGACGTGCTCAAGACGCGTCCCGACATCAACGTGGTCAACGAAGGCGCGAACACGCTCGACTACGCGCGCAGCATCATCGACATGTACCAGCCGCGCAAGCGTTTCGACTCGGGCACGTGGGGGATCATGGGCATCGGCATGGGCTTCGCGGTCGGCGCGGCCGTGACGAGCGGCACGCAGGTCGTGGCGATCGAAGGTGACAGTGCGTTCGGTTTCTCGGGCATGGAGCTCGAAACGATCTGCCGCTACAACCTGCCGGTCTGCACCATCGTGTTCAACAACAACGGCGTGTATCGCGGCACGGACGTGAATCCGAGCGGAGGCTGCGACGTCGCGCCCACGGTGTTCGTGAAGAATGCGCGCTACGACAAGATGATGGAGGCGTTCGGCGGCATCGGCCATCAGGCGACGACGCCTGAGGAACTCACGAGCGCGCTGCTCGAAGCAATCGCCTCGGGCAAGCCCACGCTCATCAACGCCGTCATCGACGAATCGGCCGGGACCGAAAGCGGCCGTCTCACGAATCTGAATCCGCAAAGCGCGGCCATGAAGAAATAAGCCGCTTGAATACGCCCTCGAAACAAGCACCATCAATCAGGTAGATCACATCGATCAGGTAGACCAGGAGATACGAGAAATGAGCAAACCCCTCGACGGTATCAAGATCATCGACTTCACGCACGTACAGGCCGGTCCCGCCTGCACGCAGATGCTCGCGTGGTTCGGTGCGGACGTGATCAAGGTGGAGCGCCCGGGCGCCGGCGACGTGACGCGCTCGCAGTTGCGCGACATCCCGGAAGCCGATGCGCTGTACTTCACCATGCTTAACAGCAACAAGCGCTCGCTCACGCTCGACACGAAAAAGTCCGAAGGCAAGGAAGTGCTGGAAAAGCTGATTCGCGAATCGGACGTGATGGTCGAAAACTTCGGTCCTGGCGCGCTGGACCGCATGGGCTTCACGTGGGAGCGCATCAAGGAACTGAATCCGAAGATGATCGTCGCTTCGGTGAAGGGCTTCAGCGAAGGTCACCACTACGACGACCTCAAGGTCTATGAGAACGTCGCGCAGTGCGCGGGCGGCGCGGCTTCGACCACGGGCTTCTGGGACGGCCCGCCCACGGTCAGCGCCGCCGCGCTCGGCGACAGCAACACGGGCATGCACCTCGCCATCGGCATTCTCACGGCGCTGATCGGCCGCGACAAAACCGGCAAGGGCCAGAAGGTGGCCGTGTCGATGCAGGACAGCGTGATCAACCTGTGCCGCGTGAAACTGCGCGACCAGCAGCGCCTGGACCGCCAGGGCTTCCTCGAGGAATACCCGCAGTACCCGCACGGCACGTTCAGCGACGTGGTGCCGCGCGGCGGCAATGCGGGCGGCGGCGGTCAGCCGGGCTGGGTGCTCAAGTGCAAGGGCTGGGAAACGGACCCGAACGCGTATATCTACTTCACGGTGCAGGGCCATGCGTGGGAGCCGATCTGCCACGCACTGGGCAAACCCGAATGGATCAACGACCCGAACTACGCTACTGCACAAGCGCGTCAGCCGCATATCTTCGATATTTTCGCAACGATCGAGGCGTGGCTTGCCGACAAGACCAAGTTCGAAGCCGTCGACATTCTGCGCAAGTTCGACATTCCGTGCGCCCCGGTGCTCAGCATGAAGGAAATTGCTAATGACCCGTCGCTGCGCGCAAGCGGTACTATCGTCGAGGTGCCGCACAAGGCACGCGGCTCGTACCTCACGGTGGGCAGCCCGATCAAGTTCTCGGAACTGAAGCCGGAGATCACGGGTTCGCCGCTGCTTGGCGAGCACACCGACGAGGTGCTGGCCGACCTCGGCTACACGCCGCAGCAGATCGCGGCACTGCACGAAGTGCGCGCGGTTTGAGCGCCGGTTTGAGTGCCGGGTTGAGCGCTACAAGCTGAACGCAGTACGCAGAAAGCGGGCGCGGCTCACGCTGCGTCCGCGCAGGAAACCGCAATATCAGACGGGCAGGCAAGACGCCGCGTGGCGTGCGCAATGCGCGCCGCGCGGCGACGATAAACGATTCACCCCCACATAGATCGCCATGCAATCCGCTATCGATTTCGAGCAACTCGCAAACGCCATTGGCGACGCCATCGTCATCTCGGACGCAGCCGGCGACATCACCTACTGGAATCCGGCGGCCACGCGCATGTTCGGCTACACGCAGGACGAAGCGCTCGGCAAGACGCTCGATCTGATCATTCCCGAGCGGCTGCGCGGCCGCCACTGGGAGGGCTATCACAAGACGATGGCGACCGGTCAGACGCGCTATGGCAACGACGTGCTGCGCGTGCCGGCCGTGGACAAGGCGGGCAAGGCGCTGTCCATCGCTTTCACCGTGGCGCTGCTGCATTCGCCGCAGGGCGAACTCAACGGCATCGTCGCCGTGATTCGCGACGAAACGGCGCGCTTCCAGGAGGAGCGTGCGCTCAAGAAACGCGTGACCGAACTCGAAGCCCAAGCCCAGCAATCCTGAAACGTCGGGAGCACGCCGATGCATACCGAAAGACTCGGTCATTTCGAGGTCGAACTCTCGGCTCGTCAAATGATCCATAACGGCGGCTGGGCGGCGTTCGCTGCGATTCATGCCGTCGAGGCCCAAGCCGACGACGCGGCCTGTGCCGTTTTCCCCCGCCAATGGGTGGTCGACGAAACCGTATTCGAAAGCGAGGCCGCCGCGATTGCCGGTGCGCGCGAGGCGGCGCTTGCTTTTCTCAAGAGCGGCAACGCGCCCGGCGTGGGCGCGTCATAGGGCAAAGCCCTCATCGAGCCGCGGCATAAGAACAGAATTCCAATCAGCAGGAGACGTTTCATGAAGTCGTGGCCACGCTTTCGGCGCGCCAGATGCATTGGCGCGCCGCCGATTCCTTATGCTTTGCCCGCATCGCCTCGTTTCCAGAAGCACGGAGGCGCATCATGCCGATGACGATTGCGGCTCCCCGCGAGACACATGAAGGCGAGCGACGCGTAGCGGCGACGCCGGAAAGTGTCGCACAACTAATCAAACTCGGTTATGCCGTGGAGGTCGAAGCGGGGGCGGGTGTGAACGCTTCGTATCCGGACGATGCCTACCGCGCGGCAGGTGCGCGCATTGTGGACGACGCGCAGGCGCTCCTGAGCGGCGCGGATATCGTCGCCAAGGTGCGTCCGCCTTCGAGTGAGGAAGTGCAGCGGCTCAAACCCGGCGCAACGCTGATCGGGTTTATCTGGCCCGCGCAGCATGCGGCGCTGCTCGAGCAACTGGCGGCGCGCGAGGCGACGGTGCTCGCGATGGACTGCGTGCCGCGCATCTCGCGCGCGCAAAAGCTCGACGCGTTGAGTTCGATGGCGAACATGGCGGGCTATCGCGCGGTCGTCGAAGCGGCCCAGCATTTTGGCCGAGTTTTCACGGGGCAGATCACGGCGGCCGGCAAGATGCCGCCCGCGAAGGTGCTCGTGATCGGCGCGGGCGTCGCCGGGCTGGCGGCGATTGGCGCCGCACGCGGACTTGGCGCGATCGTGCGTGCGTTCGATACGCGCCCCGAGGTCGGCCAGCAGGTCGAGAGCATGGGCGCGGAATTCCTGAGCATCGACATCGAGGAGGAGGGTGGCGGCTCCGGCGGGTACGCCAGGCAGATGAGCGCGAAGTTCATCGAAGCGGAAATGGCGCTTTTCGAAGCCCAGGCGCGCGAGGTCGACATCATCATCACGACCGCGCTCATTCCGGGCAAACCGGCGCCGCGCCTCATCGACGCGAAAACGGTGGCGTGCATGCGCGCGGGCAGCGTGATCGTCGACATGGCGGCCGAGCAGGGCGGCAACTGTGAACTGACGCAACCGGGCCTTGTCGTGAACGCGAACGGCGTGACCGTGATCGGCTATACGGACTTGCCAAGCCGCATGGCGAACCAGTCGAGCCAGCTTTACGCGACCAACATCCGCCACTTGCTGACTGATCTCACGCCCGCGAAAGACGGTGAACTCAAGCTCGACATGGACGACGTCGTGCAGCGCGGGACCACCGTCATGCAGCGCGGCCAGATTTGCTGGCCGCCGCCGCCGGTGCAGGTCTCCGCCGCGCCGCAGGCGGCTGCGCAGACGAAGCCCGTCGTCGTCGCGAACGGCCAGGCAAAGGACGAAAGCGTGCAGGCCGCGCGCCGCAACGGCGTGGGGTCGCTCGCCGCGCTCGTCATTGCCGCGTTGCTGCTGCTTGCGCTTGGCGCGGTCGCGCCGCCCGCGTTCGTCGCGCATTTCACCGTGTTCGTCCTTGCCGTGTTCGTCGGCTATCAGGTGGTCTGGAACGTCACGCCTTCGTTGCATACGCCGCTCATGAGCGTGACGAATGCGATCAGCGGGATCATCGTGATCGGCGCGTTGCTGCATCCGGGCAACGCCGGCACGGTCGTGACCGTGCTGGCGGGCATTGCGCTCGTCGTCGCGACCATCAACATCGCGGGCGGCTTTCTCGTCACCCAGCGCATGCTGAAGATGTTCCAACGGACCTGAGGAGACGTCATGCTCAACGGAATCGGCAACATGGCGTGGCTCGGCGCGGCGACGCTCTTCATCCTCAGTCTGCGAGGGCTGAGTCATCCCGCCAGTGCGCGGCGCGGCAATCTCTATGGCGTGAGCGGCATGGTGATCGCCGTGCTGGCCACCTTGCTCGTCACGGGCGGCGCGGGCTTGCAGATCGCGCTCGTCGCGGCGCTCGTGGGCGGCGGCCTCGGCGCAATGCTCGCGCGTCGCGTGGAGATGACGCAGATGCCGCAACTCGTCGCGGTGCTGCACAGCTTCGTCGGTCTCGCGGCCACGCTCATCGCCTTCGCGAACTTTCTCTCGCCCGCGAGCGCGATGAGCGGCGTGGAGCGCGCGATCCACGACACGGAGATCTATGTCGGCGCGTTTATCGGCACGGTCACGTTCAGCGGCTCGATCGTCGCGTTCCTGAAGCTGCAAGGCACGGTGAGCGGCAAGCCGCTCGTGCTGCCCGCGCGGCATCTGCTCAACGCGGTCGTGCTGGGCGCGTGCATCGCGCTGGGTTATCGCTTCGTCAGCGCACCCGATGGCGGCGACGCGCTCTATGCGCTCATCGTCATGTGCGTGCTCGCCGCGGCGCTCGGCGTGCATCTCGTGATGGCGATCGGCGGCGCGGACATGCCCGTGGTGGTCTCGATGCTCAACAGCTACTCGGGCTGGGCCGCGGCGGCAACGGGCTTCATGCTCGACAACGACCTGCTCGTCACCACGGGCGCACTGGTCGGATCGAGCGGCGCGATTCTCAGCTACATCATGTGCCGCGCGATGAATCGCAGCTTCGTTTCGGTGATCCTCGGCGGCTTCGGCGCGGTGAGCGCCACGACGAGTTCGACACCGCAGGGCGAAGTCGTGGCGACCACCGTGGACGAAGTGGGCTCGCTTCTGCGTGACGCACAAGAAGTCGTGATCGTGCCGGGCTATGGCATGGCGGTCGCGCAGGCGCAGGGCACCATCAGCGAGATCACGCGGCGGCTGCGCGCGCTCGGCATACGCGTGCGCTTTGGCATCCACCCCGTTGCGGGGCGCTTGCCTGGCCACATGAACGTGCTGCTCGCGGAGGCGAAAGTGCCGTACGACATCGTGCTCGAAATGGACGAGATCAACGAAGACTTCACGAGTACGGACGTGGTGCTCGTGATCGGCGCGAACGATATCGTCAACCCGGGTGCGCAGGAGGACGCGGGCAGCCCGATCGCCGGCATGCCGGTGCTGGAAGTGTGGAAGGCGCGCACCGTGGTCGTCTCCAAGCGCAGCATGGCGACGGGCTACGCGGGCGTCGACAATCCGCTTTTCTATAAGGACAACACACGAATGTTGTTCGGCGATGCGAAGGGCAGCGTCGATGCGTTGCTGCGGCAGCTCGAAGCGGCTTGACGTTTGATGGAAGGCGCGGCGGGCGCAACGCCTGCCGCACCGGCTGCACCGCGGCAAGCGCACGCCGGGCGCATGCGAGGCACACGCAAGGGCCCGCGGGCAATCACAACGGATGGAGACAGACAACGTGGCATATACCGATCGTAACGAAGGCGGCTACACGGCGCGGCGGCACAACCGCTGGGTGCAGCTCGTGGCGGGCATTCTCTGCATGGGGCTCGTCGCAAACCTGCAATATGCGTGGACGCTTTTCGTCGTGCCGATGGATGCGCGGCATCACTGGGGACAGGCCGCGATCCAGCTCGCCTTTTCGATTTTCATCGTGACGGAAACGTGGCTCGTGCCCGTGGAAGGCTGGCTTGTCGACCGTTTCGGCCCGCGCCCGGTCGTGATGGGCGGCGCGTGCTGCGTGGCGCTCGGCTGGGTGCTCGATGCGTGGGCGCCCGCGTTGCCGGTGTTGTACATTGCGGCCGTGATCGCGGGCATCGGCGCGGGGTGCGTATACGGCACGTGCGTGGGCACGGCGCTCAAATGGTTTCCCGACCGGCGCGGCCTCGCGGCCGGCATGACGGCCGCCGGTTTCGGCGCGGGCGCGGCACTCACGGTCATCCCGATCTCGAACATGATCCAGCAGT
Source organism: Paraburkholderia unamae (assembly GCF_003268775.1). Taxonomy (GTDB): domain Bacteria; phylum Pseudomonadota; class Gammaproteobacteria; order Burkholderiales; family Burkholderiaceae; genus Paraburkholderia; species Paraburkholderia unamae. Next base: position 35,322 of record NZ_QLSU01000020.1, on the reverse strand, counting down.
CGGGCTATGAACACGCGTTCGTATTCTTCGGACTCCTGCAAGGCGCCTGCATCATGGCGCTCGCGCTCGTGATGGTGCGGCCGAAACCGCCCGCGCATGCGGCCGGCATCAAGCGCGTTGTGGCGACCAAGACCGACTACACGACGCGGCAGATGGTGCGCGCACCCGTGTTCTGGGTGATGTATGCGATGTTCGTGTGCGTGGCGGCGGGCGGCATCATCGCGACGGCGCAGATCGGCCCGATCGCCAAGAGCTACGGTTTTGCCTCGATGCCGGTCACGCTCATGACCGCGACGCTGCCGCTGCTCACCATGACGCTCTCGATCAACAACCTCTGCAACGGCTTTACGCGGCCGCTGTGCGGGCTGATTTCGGATCGCATCGGCCGTGAGAACACGATGTTCATCACATTTCTGGGCGAAGGGCTCGCGTTGCTCGGCTTGCGTGCTTTTGGCCACGACCCGTATCTCTTCATGCTGTTTTCGGGGCTCGTGTTCCTGTTCTACGGCGACATCTTCTCGAACTTTCCGGCGACCTGCGCCGACACGTTCGGCGCGCGTTATGCGGCAGGCAACGCGGGCACGCTTTATACGGCGAAGGGGACCGCGGCCATGCTCGTGCCGGTCGCCACGCTGCTCGCGGTGCATGGCGGCTGGAACATGGTGTTCGACATGGTCGCCTGCGTGGCGATGATGGCGGGGGTGTGTGCGAAGGTGATCTTGCAGCCGATGCGGCGGCGCTGGATCTTCGAGTCGGGCCGGGAGGCGAAGGTCGGCGATTCGGCGTTCGCGCCTTCTCCGCTGGGCTCGCACGAATGAGCGCGCGGCGCTGAACCTTAAGGGCGCGCGGCGGGCCCCCGGCCTTGACGCGTGGCGGCGGGGCGCAGCGCTCGCATCATTCTGGCGGCGGTCTGAAGTCGGGCGCGCACGCGCTCGCGGCGTACGCGCCGTGTGTCGTTGCGCGCCTGAATGCGGCGCGTATCCGCTTCGTCGGTGGACGCTTCCTGCATGCCGAGATGCGCGTAACGGCCCTCGCTCGCGTTCTTTTCGAGCCAGCGCTCGGGCAGGCGTGTTGCCAGCAGCCAGGTCGCGGCGGCGCCGAAGCTCACGGCGACGATAGCGGCGACAACGACGAGTTCCATCCGGTCTTCCTCAATCGATAGAGTGCGCGTCGCGTGCATGCATCGTGCCGCGAACGTTTGGCGCCATCAATGTGCTCGAAGGCGCGAGGCAATGTATACCATGAAATACAACGGGAGGGATGGCAGCAGGGACGGCAGGAGCGGAAAACAAAAAAGCCCGCTAATTTGCGGGCTTTTTCGATGAATCCTGTGTACTACTAGTTCTGCTTGATAAGACGTGGTGCCCAGGAGAGGACTCGAACCTCCACAGTGTTGCCACCGCTAGGACCTGAACCTAGTGCGTCTACCAATTCCGCCACCTGGGCACGTCTTCAAGCTAGAAGGAGATTATGGCGCGTTTCTCGGAGTGTGTCAATAGATGTTTTCAAAAAAACTTCATCTCGGGAAGATGACGCTTCGCATTGCCCGATAGCAGGGCAGTCGTCCTCACCGCTGCGCGAGAAATGAAAAAGGCCGGCAAGAAGCCGGCCTTTCAAATTCTGGTGCCCAAGAGAGGACTCGAACCTCCACAGTGTTGCCACCGCCAGGACCTGAACCTGGTGCGTCTACCAATTCCGCCACCTGGGCAAGGTGTCGCTTACTACTTTTTGCTACGTGTTGTGCAGCAAAGACAGAAATTATAGCGGGCCTGAAACGGCTGTCAAGCGTTTTGTTGAGATCGGGGAAGCATGTCATCCACGGCAGGGTCGTGCGCGTGACGCGGGCGCCGGGGTGCGCCGCAACGCCTCTCCCTCGGCTCGTCGGGTGCGGCGCGGGTGTTAGAATGCCTCGCAGCAGTTCCGCCGGCATCCCTATATGTTGTGAGCGATTTGAGCGATTGAGCAAACCGCGCGGGGCCGGCAGGTTGCAGCACTCGAAGGCCGGGGCGCTGCCCGCATGTAGCGCATGTATTGCACACATCAGGGCCGCGCGAAATCCGACGTCCACGCAACGAGAACAACCATCGACAAGCCCTTGAGCAAATATCCGTATCCGATTCCCAGCCGCGAAGAGATCCTCGGCGTGCTGCGGACCAGCGACTCGCCTTGCACCGCGAACGATATCGCCGAGGCGCTCGCCATCAAGCGCCAGGAGCGCGAAGGGTTCTTCAGACGGCTCGCCGCCATGGAGCGCGACGGGCAGATCCGGCTCGACTCGCGTGGCCACTACCAGCTCGCGCATCCCTCGAATTTCGTCGCCGGCCGCGTGCAGGGCCATCGCGACGGCTACGGTTTCCTCATCCGCGACGACGGCCAGGACGATCTGTTCCTGCCGCAAGGCGAGATGCAGAAGGTCATGCACAACGACCGCGTGCTTGCGCGCATCGTCGGCTATGACCGGCGCGGGCGCCCGGAAGGGCATATCGTCGAAGTCACGGACCGCGCGAACCGCAGCGTGATCGGGCGCCTGCTCAACGAGAACGGCGCGCTGATCGCCGCGCCCGAAGACAAGCGTATCGGCCACGACATTCTCATCACGCAGAATCCGAAGAAGGCGAAGGTCGGGCAGGTCGTGGTCGTCGAGCTCACCGATTTCCCGAGCCGCCACTCGCAACCGCTTGGGCGCGTGGTGGAGGTGCTCGGCGACATCGACGATCCCGGCATGGAGATCGAGATCGCCGTGCGCAAGTACGGCGTGCCGCACGAGTTCAGCAAGCCCGCGCTCGACGAAGCCGCGAAGCTGCCGGACGCCGTGCGTCCCACCGACATTCGTTACCGCGTGGATCTGCGCGACGTGCCGCTCGTCACGATCGACGGCGAGGATGCGCGCGACTTCGACGACGCCGTGTATTGCGAACCGATGCAGGTCGGCAAGGGCGAGGGCTTCCGCCTGATCGTCGCGATCGCCGACGTCTCGCACTATGTGCTGCCCGGCACCGGGCTCGACATCGATGCGATCGAGCGCAGCACCTCGGTGTACTTCCCGCGCCGCGTGATTCCAATGCTGCCCGAGAAGCTCTCGAACGGGCTTTGCTCGCTCAATCCGCATGTGGATCGCTGCGTGCTCGTGTGCGACATGGTCATCACCGCGCGCGGCGAGATCAAGGCGTACCAGTTCTATCCGGGCGTCATGCACTCGGCCGCGCGACTCACGTATACCGAAGTCGCGGCGGTGCTCACCAACACGAAGGGTCCGGAGGCCACGCGCCGCGCGGCGCTGCTGCCGCAGCTCCAGAACCTCTACGGCGTGTACAAGGCGCTGTTCGCCGCGCGCCAGAAGCGTGGCGCGATCGACTTCGACACGACTGAAACGTATATCGTCTGCAACGCGCAGGGCAAGATCGAGCAGATCGTGCCGCGCCAGCGCAACGACGCGCACAAGCTGATCGAGGAGTGCATGCTCGCCGCCAACGTGTGCGCGGCGGACTTCATGAAGCGCCACAAGCATCCGGGCCTGTACCGGGTGCACGCGGGGCCGAGCGCGGAGAAGCTCGAGAATCTGCGCACCTTCCTGCGCGGCATGGGCCTTTCGCTCGGCGGCGGCGACACGCCGCACGCGAGCGACTACGCCGCGCTGATGGCGCACATCCGCGACCGTCCCGACGCGCAGATGCTGCAAACCATGCTGCTGCGCTCGATGCAGCAAGCGGTGTACAGCCCGGACAACATCGGCCACTTCGGGCTCGCGTACGAGGCCTATGCGCACTTCACGAGCCCGATTCGCCGCTATCCCGACCTGCTCACGCACCGCGCGATCTACGCGATCCTGCAAGGCAAGAAGTACCAGCCGCAGGCGCCCGAGGGCGTCGAGCTCAACACCGCGCTGTCGCCGCGCGCCCGCGCGTTGCAGGCCGAGGACGAAGAGAAGCGCGGCCCGCGCCGCAATCGCGGCGGCAACACGGCGATCTGGGAAGAGCTGGGCCTGCATTGCTCGGCGAACGAGCGCCGCGCCGACGAAGCCTCGCGCGACGTGGAGGCCTGGCTCAAGTGCTACTTCATGCGCGACAAGCTCGGCGAGGAATATGGCGGCATGGTGAGCGGCGTGACGTCGTTCGGCATTTTCGTGCAGCTCGACGCGCTCTTCATCGAAGGTCTCGTGCATGTGACGGAACTGGGCTCGGACTATTTCCAGTACGACGAGATCAAGAACGAACTGCGCGGCGAGCGCACCGGCATTCGCTATCGCCTCTCGGACCGCGTGCGCGTGCAGGTGAGCCGCGTGGATCTCGACGCCCGCAAGATCGACTTCCGGCTCGTGCGCGACACGCCCGTGAAACCGGGCGGGAACCGGCCGATGCTGGCCGACAAGGGCGGTAGCGACGGCGGTCCGCGCCTGCGCGCGCTGCCTGGCGGCGACGCCGCGCGCCAGAAGCGAGCCGCGCCTGCGCCGAGCGTCGCGGTAAAGGAAGCACGCGCCGCGCGCGGGGCGGCCAAGACCGCGAAAAAACGCTCGGCCCCCAAGCCGACGGCCAAGAAGCAGCCGTCGCGCAAGAAGCGCTGAGCGCCATGCGGGGCGCGTGATGCGCTCCGCCGCCGTTTCCTGTCCGGGCCGCGCCTCCGTGCGCGCGCCCGGTTTTTTCACATGCGGGCACGACCCGCATGCGCCGGGCCGCAGCGCGGCCGGCAGCATCATCGTTGTATGCGGTGCAGTGTCTGCGCCGCAAACCGTTCATCAGGGGTTGTCTCAGTCATGTCACGTCTCAAGGTTCTTTACGGGTTTCATGCGGTGACCGCACGCTTGCGGCACGACGCGTCCACGGTCGAGGATGTCTACTACGATCCGACGCGCCGTGACCGCCGCATGCAGGACTTCCTGCACGCCGCGAAGGAAGCGGGCGCGCGCGTGATCGCAGCCGATGAAACGCGCCTGTGGGGCCTTGCGCACACGGAGCGCCACCAGGGTGTGGTCGCGCGCGTGCACGATCTGCCGCTTGCGCAGAATCTCGCCGAACTGCTCGACGGCATCCAGGGCTCGCCGCTCCTGCTCGTGCTCGACGGCGTGACCGATCCGCACAATCTCGGCGCGTGCCTGCGCGTGGCCGACGCGGCCGGCGCGCATGCGGTGATCGCTCCGCGCGACCGCGCCGTGGGCTTGAACGCCACGGCCGCGAAGGTGGCGAGCGGCGCGGCCGACACCGTGCCCTACATCACCGTGACCAACCTGGCGCGCGCGCTGCGCGAGCTCAAGGAGGCGGGCGTGTGGGTGGTGGGCACGGCGGGCGACGCGAGCGTGGGTCTCTACGAGACCAAGCTCGACGGCCCCGTCGCGCTCGTGCTGGGCGCGGAAGGCGAGGGCATGCGCCGCCTCACGCGCGAAACCTGCGACGAAGTCATGCGCATTCCGATGGCGGGCACGGTCGAAAGCCTGAACGTTTCCGTGGCTTCCGGCGTGTGTCTGTTCGAGGCCGTGCGCCAGCGTTCCGCCGCGCGCTGAGCGGGCGCGTTCCTGCGGGTTGCGGGCGGGCTGCGCCCGCAACTCCGGTAAACTATGCGGATTCCGCGTTTTTCTCCTCCTCGGGCTGTACTCCCATGACTCAAGACGAACTCAAGCAACTGGTCGGCCAGGCGGCCGCCGACTATGTCAACGCGAACGTGCCGGAAGGCGCCGTGATCGGCGTTGGCACGGGCTCCACCGCGAACTGCTTCATCGACGCGCTTGCCGCGAGCAAGAGCCGCTATCGCGGCGCCGTGTCGAGCTCGGTCGCCACCACCGCGCGCCTCGAAGCGCACGGCTTCAAGATTTTCGACCTGAATGAGATCGACTCGTTGCCCGTGTACGTGGACGGCGCCGATGAAATCGACGGCGCGGGCGCGATGATCAAGGGCGGCGGCGGCGCGCTCACGCGCGAAAAGATCGTCGCTTCGGTCTCGGACGTGTTCGTCTGTATCGCCGACGCGAGCAAGCGCGTCGAGGTGCTCGGCCAGTTCCCGCTGCCCATCGAAGTCGTGCCGATGGCGCGCACGGCCATTGGCCGCCGCGTCACCGCGCTCGGCGGCGTGCCGGTGCTGCGCGTGCAGAAAGACGGCTCGCCTTTTATCACCGACAACGGCAACGAGATCCTCGACGTGAAGGGCCTGCGCATCAGCGACCCGCGCACGCTCGAAGCGCACGTCAATGCGTGGCCGGGCGTGGTCACGGTGGGTCTGTTCGCCGCACGCGGCGCGGACCTGTGCCTGCTCGGCGGCGAAACCGGCGTAGAGCGCATTCAGTACCGCAAGGCCTGACGGGTCTCGCGCGAGCGGCAGTTGTCGCGGCCAAAACCGGGCGAGCAGGCTTTGCCGGGTTTTGGCCGATTTTGCCTGTACGCTGCCGCTCTTTTTTCCGGCGGGCCTGCGTGGCCTGCCGAACGGAATACCGCCATTAATCATTAAAATAACGCGATTTTCCGTGGTGGGTTGCCATCGCATCCAATCTGCGCATCAAATCCCTTTTGAATAATTTCTGAAAGCGAAATCGGAAATTCAAGGCGCCGGCATTCCCTTACGTTGAGCACCGCACATAAAACGTGTGAATGGCGTAGCAATGCTCTTACCATCTGAGATATAAATTCACCGTCCGGCGACGTTATGCAAGTGGTTCGCTAAAAGAGACGTGGAAGCAGCCGGACAGGGGAAGGGCGGAGCGCGAGAGCGCGTCGGCCCGTGTGTTTCTGTCTCCCGGCGCGCCTGATCAAAGATAGCGCGTGCCGCGCGGTACACGGGGAAGCAATGACAACAGCTGGTGGTAGGCGATTTGTATCGGACTGCTATTCAATGAGGTCCGTGAAGCACGCAGAATTTCACGGGGCATTCCCTTCCGGTTCCCAGACTTTCAATTCTGTTTGATTGGTCATTTTGCGCGAATGCGCAAAATGACGATCGGCGCGCGAATTTAAATCGGGTAATTCGATTTTGACGGGCGACTCAATAACGGGTCGGTCCGCGGGGCTTTTGCGCGCCGTTAATTCGGGCTTTTTTCCGTTGCAATTGAAGTCGTGTTAAATGCATCCGCGCTATCAGGGGGTGTGCGGGCGTATTCATCCAACGTTCCCCTGTTTTATCAGGAAGACCAAAATCATGAACAAGATTCAAGCCATTTCGCTCGCCGCCATGCTCTCCCTCGGTTCGGCTGCCGCTTTCGCGGGCGGTCCGGGTTCGGTGAGCGCACCGTCGTCGTCGACCACGTCGGCGGTGGGCGCGGGTGGCGTGGGCTTTGGCGCAACGGCGCTGACGTCGAACTCGACGTCGTCGGTCAACGGCAACTTCAACTCGACGCTGTCGGTGCCGGGTCATATCGATGCGACGGTGTCGCAAGGCAACCAGTCGTTCTCGAACGCCAGCCTCACGTTCGGTTCGAGCTATGGCACGCAAACCGGCAACACGCAGACGTATGGCCAGGTGGCCAACGGCGCCGTCGGCCAGACCGGCACGACGACCACGAGCCAGAATTCGTCCACGCTGGGCTTCACGAGCGCCACGCAGTCGGGTTCGCAGAACTTCAACTCGTCGGTCATCAACACGTCGTTTAACGGTTCGAGCGGCAGCTACGGCGGTTCGGGCTTCTCGTCGACGGCTGGCGCACAGGGCTCGGGCACGGCCAACGCCGACGGCGCTGTCGGCATCCTCGCCGCGGGCGGCGCGGGTTCGCTCACGGGCGGCCTGCGCTGGTAAAGCGCAACGCGTCAGCCGTTCACTAGCGCGTCGGAAGGGGGGCGCGGCCCCCTTTCCGTTCACGGAGATATCGATGAGCAAGCTTAAACAAAAAATTGCCGTTGCCGGGGTGTTGCTGTTTGCAGGTGCTGCCTGGGCTCAGACCACGCCGACGATGACGTCGGGCACCACTTCCACGTCGAGCCAGACGAGCACCGTCTCGAACACCGTTGTGCTCCCGAGCGGCGGCGCTTCGGACGTGACCTATCACGGCTCCTATGACGTGCGCACCACGCCCACGGTCTATGCGCCCGGCCTCACGGCTTCGGTGACCGAAACCTGCTGGGGCAGCATATCGGCGGCCGTGTCGGTGGTGGGTGTCGGCGCGACGGCCGCGGGCACCATCAAGGATCTGGACTGCAACAAGCGGCTGAACGCCGCCGTGGCATGGCGCATGGATCGCAAGGACATTGCCTTCAACATCATGTGCCAGGAAGACGACTTCCGCGAGGCTGCCGCGATGACCGACCACCCGTGCGGCGAAAACCGCAAGGTCGCGAAGAACGACGGCTCGCCCGTGCAACTGCGCAACGCGGACACGAGCCCGGCGCCGAGGCTTCAGGAGCCGACCGATCCGTTCGTGCGCGAACGCGAGAAGCTTCCGCCATTGCCGCTTGCCCAGGCGAGCACGTCGACTGCCCATTGAATCCGGTCATGCAGGAGCGCACGCGCTGTTTTCTCCTGCTGACGTATCGATCCAGAATTGATTCGTTATCCTGTGCGATGTCCGATCCCGTCACCGAACGCTGCGAAATGGCCGATGCCCTGTTTGCGCGGAGCAAACGCCAAAGCGTGCCGCCACGGGCACGCCTTGCAGAGATTGCGCAAGAGACGCGCTCGCGGCACGGGCCGCGAGCGTGAGGTCATTCGACCGTTTCCGCCTGGCGCAAGCGCGGCAGCAGCCGTTCGAACTCGCGGCTCACGAGCCCGTAGCATTCGCAGGCGCGCGCTTCGAGCCCCTTGCGATCGAGCACGCGAATATGGCCGCGGCTATGGTGGATCAGGCCTTCGTCGTGCAGCTTGCCGGCCGCCTCGGTAATGCCTTCGCGGCGCACGCCGAGCATGTCGGCGATCAGTTGCTGCGTGACGGAGAGATCGTTGGACGCGACGCGATCCACTTCGATCAGCAGCCAGCGGCACAACTGCTTGCTAAGCGAATGGTGACGGTTGCAGGCGGCCGTCTGCGCGACCTGGGTGAGCAGCGCATGCATGTAGAGCAGCATGAGGCGGCGCAGGAAATCCGAGCGCGCGAACTGCTGCTTGAGGCTTGGCGCGCTCATGCGGTAGGCGAAGCCCGCGCACTGGACCTGCACGCGGTTCGGCATCGTTTCGCCGCCGGTGAGCACGGGCACGCCCGTCATGCCTTCGCGGCCCACCGCGGCAATTTCGACCGAGCTGCCGTCTTCCATCGTCGAGAGCAAGGAGATGATTGCGGTCGTCGGAAAGTACACGTGATGAATGCGCTGGCCGGAATCGCACAGCAGTTGTTCGGTGCGCAGATGAACGAGTTCGAGATGCGGGGCGAGAGCCTGCCATTCATGCGACGGGAGGGCGCCCAGCAAATGGTTGCCGTGAAGATCGGATTGAAGGGTTAACATGACTGGTCCTCGTGCGAGGCGGCGCTGGCCGCCTCCTGTTTTTTGATTCCGTTCGTCGAACTCGTTGTTGTCTGCCGTTTCCCGTACGGCTTTGGTGTTCGACGTGCCGGCCCCATAGTCCCGCTTTGCGTCCGCGATCTTGGTTGTCCGCGTTTGCGCTTGTGTGGCGATCTTTCTATAGCAGGGTGTGTGCCAGTTGATGGCAGAGCAAGCGTGCATGCGGCTCTGCGCGAGGCGCGCATGCCGCGCTGCGGCGTAACACCGCATTTTTGTTTCAGTTTTGTACGGCCATGGTGCGTGCCCCCGCCGCGCGCAGTGAATTTTTTCAACATTTAACTGATTGATTTTATTGATGTATTTATCGGTGGGGCCGGGGTTTCAGAAATGGCTCCTCGCTGAAACATCAATAAGCGGCGACTTGCGAGGGCGTGGAGTGCGCCCGGAAAAACGCGACGATTTTGATTCACTTCTGTCATTGAGCGTCCCGCGCCGGCGAAAAAGCGTTCGGCTGTGAAACGTCGCGCCGTGACCGGCAGTGTGGGGCGGCATGCCATCGATCAGTGTGGGTATGCGTACAGAATGCCGCAGCCAGGTTTGCTCCAATGAGGTCCGTAAATGGACCGCAAAACGTGGACCGCAAGACGTGGTTCGGAAGGCGCGAAGCCTCGGGCGAGACGCCACTGAACGTGACCATGCCGTGACGATTCCTATTGATCGGGGAGTTCCCTGCATGAACCAGGTCGTGACGCCTGCGAGCTTGATCGCCGCAGCCAATGAAGGCGAAGTCGCGCTCGTCGTTCAGCCTGTCGTGCTGGCCGGCGGTTCGGGCACGCGGCTCTGGCCGTTATCTCGCGAGCATTGTCCGAAACAGTTGATCGATCTGCTCGATGGCGAGTCGTTGCTCGAAGCGACCGTGCGGCGGCTCGACGGCGTCTACGCGCAGGCGGGGGCGGCCGTGCGCAAGGCGGCGCCCGTTGTGGTGAGCAGCGAGGAGTTGCGGCTCATGACGCTCGACCGGCTCGCCCGCAGCAGCATGGCGGCGCGTGTCGTGCTGGAGCCGGTCGCGCGCAATACCGCGCCCGCGTTGACGGTGGCCGCGCTTGCCGCGCGCGCCGAATGCGAGTCGGCGCTCGCCCGTGAAGGCGCAGGCGCCGCATGCGACAGCGACCCGGTGCTGGTCGCCATGCCCGCCGATCATCTGATCGCCGATCGCGCCGCCTTTGCCGCCGCGCTCGAAGAGGCGGTCACGTACGCGGCGCGCGGCGCGATTGTCACGCTGGGCGTGCCGCCGCAGCGCGCGGAAACCGGTTACGGCTATATCGGCGCGGGCGTGGCGCTCGGCGCGAGCGGTGCGCGCCGCATCGAGCGCTTCGTGGAAAAGCCCGACGCGGAGCTGGCCGCGCGTTACGTCGCTTCCGGCGATTACCTCTGGAACAGCGGCATTTTCGTGGTGCGCGCATCGGTGTGGCTTGCCGCCATCGCGTATTGCCGGCCCGCCATCGCGGCGCAGTGCGCGGCGGCGTTCGAGTCGGCTGCCGTCGACGCCGACGGCACCGTGCATCTCGATGCCGCGGCGCTGGCCGCGTGCCCGTCCGATTCGATCGACTATGCCGTGATGGAGTCGGTGGGGTCGGACGCGCGGCTTGCGGGCGTGGTCGTGCCGATGGTCGCGGGCTGGTCCGATGTCGGTGCGTGGGACGCGGTGTGGCAAGTGTCGAACAAGGACGCGAGCGGCAACGTCGCGCGCGGGCCCGTGATTTTCGAGGACGTGACCGACACGTTCGCGCATTCGGACGGGCGGCTCGTTGCGTGCGTGGGCGTGCATGGCGTGGTGGTGGTCGAGACGGCCGACGCGGTGCTCGTCGCGGCCAAGGATCGCGTGCAGGACGTGAAGGCGGTGGTGAGCAAGCTCAGGGAGCAGCGCAGCGAGATCGCGCAGCACCACCGCCGCGTGGAGCGGCCATGGGGCTGTTACGACTCGCTCGATCACGGCGAGCGCTTCCAGGTCAAGCGCATCGTCGTGAAGCCCGGCGGCTGCCTTTCGCTGCAAATGCATCATCACCGCGCCGAGCACTGGACTGTCGTGCGCGGCACGGCGCGCGTGACGCGCGGCGACGAAGTGTTCCTGCTCTCGGAAAACGAGTCCACTTACATTCCGCTTGGCGTGAAGCACCGGCTGGAGAATCCGGGCAAGACGGCGCTGGAGATCATCGAGGTCCAGTCGGGCGGCTATCTCGGCGAGGACGACATCGTGCGTTTCGACGATCAGTATGGCCGGATACAACGATAGGCGGACGCATCGATGCAAGCGCGCGCGTGAACGCGCGCTGAAAAGCGTGCGGGAAAGAAACATCCACGCCGCCATCGCTGCATATGCACTGCCAGGGACTGCCGAATGAAGCGGAGGGTTCGGTTGAAGTAAGCGGGCGATACATACAGTCGCCTTACAAAAGCAGCAAAAAGCACTGCAATCGTAGCGCGCAAGGGCCGCCGCAGCACGCGTCAGTACGAACGATACGTTTATGAAGCAAGCCTCACGTCAGGAGATATCCTGGCTGGCGAATTATGCAGTTCGCATGGCAACGTACCACATAAGTTCGACGACGCACGAGGGCCCGCGCAGTAACCGGCTAACAGGGCGATAACGCCGCATCGGGGGGGTAAGGGTCATGGAACTGGGGAACAAGGAACGCTCGCTCGTCAGCAAGGTGATGGACGGGCTGATTTCAGGCATCGTCGAGGAGCGGTACGGCGCCGTGCTGCCGCCGCAGGATGTCCTTTCGAAGGAGTTCGACGTAAGCCGCACGGTGATGCGCGAGGCGCTCTCCATGCTGCTCGCGCGCCACATGCTCGATGTGCGGCCGAAAATCGGCACACGCATCCGGCCCATGCGCGACTGGCGCATGATCGACGAGGACGTCGTGAACTGGCGCTTTCGCGCGAAGCCCGACAAGACGTTCTTGCGCGACGTGATCGAGTTTCGCGGCCTGATCGAGCCGGCGGCATGCGCGCTCGCCGCCGCGCGCGCGAGCGCGGCGGATATTGCCGGCATACGCGAGGCGTTCGAGGCGCTGCGCCAGACGAGCACCGACGACCCGAACTTCCAGAGCGCCGACGCGTTGCTGCACACGCGGATTCTCGCGGCGAGCGGCAATCAGTTTTATCAGCAGATGGCGGCGATCATTCGCGGCGCGCTATCGCTCGTCAACCCGATCCTCAATGCTCGCGACGGCGGCTGGCAGAATGTCGTGGCCGCGCACGAACGCGTGGTCGACGCGATCGAGCGGCGCGCGCCCAAGGAGGCCGAAGCGGCGGCGCTGGCGATGATCGAGTACACGGCCGACGAACTCATGCGGGCGCTCGCGCCCGAGGCGCTGGAGCAGCGCTGACGCGTCGTGTGCATGGGGCGCGCCGCTTCAGGCGGGCGCCGCGCCTATGTCGATGCGGACGTTGATGCGGACGCATTGCGGCGCGCGTGGCGTGCCGGTATCGTGCGTGTCTTTGGGCCTGCCGCGTGCTGCGCGGCGCGCCCTGGACCTCACAGCCGGAGCACGCATCACATGAGCGAAACACAAACGATACGCTGGGGCATCGTCGGCGCGGGGCGCATTGCGCACCGCTTCGCACAGGGCGTCGCGCACGTGCCGCATGCACGCGTCGAGGCGGTCTGGTCGCGGCGCATGCAAACCGCGCAGGCGCTTGCGGACACTTGCGGCGCGCAAGCTTGCGAGAGCCTCGAAGCGCTCTTCGCTAGCGGCATCGACGCCGTGTATATCGCCACGATGCAGGACAGTCACGCGCACTACGCGATCGCCGCGCTCGAGGCCGGTCTGCCCGTGCTGTGCGAAAAACCGGCCACGGTCAACGGCGCGCAGCTCGAACGCGTGCTCGATGCCGCGAGCCGCGCCCAGCGCCTCTTCATGGAGGCGATGAAGCCGCCGTTCTATCCCCTCTATCGCGCATTGCGCGCCCATCTGGCCGCCGATCCGATCGGGCCGGTCGGCCTCGTGCGCGCCGGGTGTTCCGTCGCGAACGTGCCGGCCGACCATCCCTCATTTTCGTTCGAGCAGGCGGGCGGGGCACTCCTCGACATCGGCGTGTATGAGATGTTTCTCGCCGTGGACTGGCTCGGCGCGCCGCGCGAGGTGCAGACCGTCGGGCGTCTTGGCGCGAGCGGCGTGGACACGTTCGCGAGCCTGAACTGCCAGCACGAGCACGGTATTGCGCAGCTATTTTGCGGGCTCGATCTGCACGGCTATGGCGACGCATTGCTGGCGGGTCCGCTAGGCAATGTGACGATTCACGCCAACTGGTGGAATCCGGCGCGCGCGACGGTGCGTTACACAGATGGCCGCGTTGTCGAACTCGACGAGCCGTTCGAAGGCGGCGGCCTGAACTACGAGACCGCGCACTTTTGCGAGTTGCTGCGTGCGGGCGCGCTGGAGAGCCCGGTAATGACGCACGACACGTCGCGCCGCATGCTCGCGATGGCGGACGCCGCGCGCGCAACGCTCGGACTGCGCTTTCCCTGCGAGTGAAAAAGAAACGGCCCGCATGTGCGGGCCGCTTGTGAGTGCGTTCGCCGGTTATCGACCCGGCAGGCGCTCAGTGACGCGAGGGTAGTGCGAGACGCTTTTCGTACCAGTGCTGCACCCATTCGAGCACCTGGCACAGCACCCAATAAACGGCGGCCGCCGCGAGATAGAGCGGCAGCGGCTGATACGTCGAAGCGATGATCTCCTGCGCGCTGCGCAAGAGCTCCGTCACGGTGATGACCGAAACGAGCGACGTGTCCTTGATGAGACTGATGAGGCTGTTCGAAAGGCTCGGCACGGCAATGCGCAGCGCCTGCGGTGCGATCACGTAGCGCAGCGTCTGGCGTCGCGAGAGGCCGAGGCTATACGCCGCGAGCCACTGGCCGCTGTGAATGCCGAGAATCGCGCCGCGCATGCTCTCCGAGAGATACGCCGCCACGTTCGCCGAAAGCGCGATCACGCCGGCCGGCGTCGGATCGAGCGAGATGCCGATGCTCGGCAATCCGTAGTAAATGACGAATATCTGCACGAGCAGCGGCGTGCCGCGCATCAGGCTCACGTACACGCGCGCGATGAACACGAGCGCGCGGTTCGAGCTGATGCCCATGAGCGCGAGCACGGCGCCGCCGATCAGCCCGAAGATCATCGAAAGCACGGCGAACTTGACCGTCAGCACCGCGCCCTGTGCGAGCACCGGCAGCGACTGGATGATGAGCGTATAGATGGGCATGGGCGTAGGTAACGAGGTGAGGTGGCGCGGTTTGCATGGGGCCGTCCATGTGCGAAGGGCGGCATCCTGCGATGCCGCCCTTCGCGTCAGCCGGGCTGTGCGGCGCTCAGGATCATTGCGGGATCACTGCGAGATCGGCTTGGTCACGTCGATGCCGAACCACTTGTCCGAGATCTTCGTGAACGTGCCGTCGGCTTCGAGCTGCGTCATGGCGTCGTCGATCGCCTTGGCGAACTTCGGATTGCCCTTCTTGAACGGAATCGCCGAAGGATTGCCGTTGCCGACAATGGCGCCCGTGCGCAGCGGCAAATGCGAGTTCTTCAGCAGATAGGCGAGCATGAGGCGGTCGTTGAGCGCCGCGTCCAGACGCCCGGCGGCCAGGTCGCGCAGATACTCGGGCGCGCCCGGATAGGTCTTCACGTCGATGCCCGGCACCGACTTCGCCATGTCCATGTAGTTGGTGCCGAGACCGACGCCCAGCTTCTTGCCCTTGAGGTCATCGAGTGTCTTGAACGCACGCGTGTCGTCCTTGCGCTGGATGAGCTGCGCGGCCGAATACGTGTACGCCGGCGAGAAGTCGAGCACGGCCTTGCGCTGGTCGGTCACGCCCACCTGGTTGACGATCACGTCGAACTTGCCCGCCTGGAGGCCGGCGATGATGCCGCTCCACTCGGTCGTGACGAACTCGGGCTTCAGGCCCATTTTCGCGGCCACGGCACGGGCGATGTCGACGTCATAGCCGACCAGTTCGCCGTTGGGCGCCTTCGAGTTGAACGGGGGGAAGGTGCCTTCCAGGCCGATGCGCAGCGTGCCGCGCGCTTTCGCCTGGTCGAGCAGGTCATCGGCGTGGGCGCTCGCCGCGACGAACGATGCGCCGACGATTGCGAGTGCAAAGAGTTTCTTCAGCAAACCGGATTTCATGTTGTCCTCTTGTTCTCCTGCTTCGCGCAGTCGTGTCAAATACTGTGCTAGTGCACAGCGCCTCCGATGCGCCGTGACTAGCCTGCCACTATAGCTTTACGCACGTCCCGAGGCCAGCGCCCGCGCGCATTCGGCAACGAGGGCCGGGCCGCGGTAGATGAAGCCCGTATACACCTGCACGAGCGAGGCGCCCGCCGCGATCTTCGCGCGCGCGTCGTCGCCCGAGAAGATGCCGCCCACGCCGATGATCGGCACCTGGTCGCCCAGTTCGGCACGCAGCTTGCGAATCACGTTGTTCGATGCCTCGAACACGGGGCGCCCCGAAAGGCCGCCCGTTTCGTTCGCATTCGGCATGCCTTCCACGGCGGCGCGCGAGAGCGTGGTGTTGGTCGCGATCACGCCTTCGATCTTGTGGCGCAGGAGCGTGTCGGCGATTTCCTTGATCTGCTCGTCGTCGAGGTCGGGCGCG
Organism: Paraburkholderia unamae; assembly: GCF_003268775.1. GTDB lineage: Bacteria > Pseudomonadota > Gammaproteobacteria > Burkholderiales > Burkholderiaceae > Paraburkholderia > Paraburkholderia unamae. The sequence continues at coordinate 19,320 of NZ_QLSU01000020.1, read as the reverse complement.
ATCTTCAGCGCGAGCGGCACGAGCTTGCCGTGCATGTCGGCCAGACGCTGCTGCTTGTTCTTGAGCGCCGCGAGCAGGGCGTCGAGTTCGCCGCCGCCTTGCAACTGGCGCAGGTTCTTCGTATTCGGCGACGAGATGTTGATCGTCACGTAGCTCGCGAACGGATAGACGCGTTCGAGGCAGAAGAGGTAGTCGTCGGCGGCGCGCTCGATCGGCGTGTCGGCGTTCTTGCCGATGTTCAGGCCTAGAATGCCGCGATAGCGCGCGGCCTGCACGTTCTTCACGAACTGCTCCACGCCGTGATTGTTGAACCCCATCCGGTTGATGATGCCGCCCGCCTGCGGCAACCGGAAAATGCGCGGACGCGGATTGCCCGGCTGCGGGCGCGGCGTCACCGTGCCCACCTCGATGAAGCCGAAGCCGAGCGCGGCGAAACCGTCGATGGCGGCGCCTTCCTTGTCGAGACCCGCGGCGAGACCCACGGGATTGCGGAAGGTGAGGCCCATGACGGTGCGCGGCGCGTCGGGCACGCGCGGCGCGATGAGGCCGGCCATGCCGGTGCGGCCGGCGGCGCCGATCATGCGCAGCGACAGATGGTGGGCGTCTTCGGCGTCCATGCGAAAGAGCTGGTCGCGGACGAACGGATAAAGGGTGCTGAACACGGGAAGGAGGCGCGGGCGCCGGAAAATGGGAACCCGCTATTTTAGCGGTAACGCCGGGCCAGGGCGATGCGCCGGGTGAGCCGCTGCGGCCCGGCTTTCGCTCAGGCTTCGGGCGCGAGCGCGGCCCATGCGCCGTCGAACAGGCCTTCGAGCGGCTGGAAGCGCGCCTTGTACGCCATCTTCGGGCTCTCGCGAATCCAGTAGCCAAGATAGACGTAAGGCAATTGAAGGCTGCGCGCCTGCTCGATTTGCCAGAGGATGTTGTAGGTGCCGTAGCTTGTGTGCGTCGCGTCGGGGTCGAAGAACGTGTACACCGAGGAGAGCCCGTCGCCGAGGATGTCGATCATGCTCACCATGCGCAGCAGGCCGGGCTCGTCGGGATGCTGCGGATCGGGCTCGCGAAATTCCACGAGCCGCGAGTTGATCCGGCTTTGCAGCAGGAACTGCTCGTACTGGTCGCGGCTGTCGCGGTCCATGCCGCCGCCTGCGTGGCGCGCGGACTGGTAGCGCATGTAGAGCGCGTAGTGGGCTTCGTCGTAGTGCAGCGGCGCGACCGTCGCGACGAGTGCGCCATGGCGCTTCCACGCGCGGCGCTGGGTGCGGTTGGGCACGAAGCGCTCGACGGGTACGCGCACCGGCACGCAGGCGCGGCAGCCGTCGCAATAGGGCCGATAGGTGAACACGCCCGAGCGCCGGAAGCCGGCCTTCACGAGATCGGTATAAACGTCGGAATTGATGAGATGGCTGGGCGTGGCCACCTGGGAACGCGCGATACGCCCCTCCAGATAGCTACAGGGGTAAGGCGCCGTTGCATAGAATTGCAGCGCGGAAAGCGGTGAAAGCGGCAGCTCGTTTGGATGCGTCACGTTGGCAGCTCTCGTAGCAGTTCGGATCGTCGCCGGGCGCGGTGCACGCGGCATGCCAACAGGGGCGGCGACGGGTTCTAACTTCAGTCTAACATTGACGCCGAACATGTTTCCATCGAATTGCACGGCCTGTCGCGCGTGTGCACGCCGCCGGTCAACAGGCGTGCAGCGCCGTTTATGCAGCGGGCAAGAACTCGTCGGGCGCGCCCCGGCCGCCGAGCAGATCGGCGAGCACGGCTTTGTCGAACTTCCAGGGAATGGGCGCGGCGTTCACGTGCGTGCGCACGTGAGCGATGAACGCCTTGCGCGAGATTTCGTGCCCGCCGAGCGAGGCGAGATGCGCGGTGTTCTGCTGGCAGTCGATCAGCTCGACGCCGTGGCGGCGCAGATGCGCGATGAGTGCCGCGAGCGCGATTTTCGAGGCGTCCGTGACGGAGGCGAACATCGATTCGCCGAAGAACATCGTGCCGAGCGACACGCCGTAAAGCCCGCCCACGCGCTCGCCGTCGAGCCAGGCCTCGATGCTGTGCGCGTCGCCCACGCGGTGCAGGGCGGAGTAGGCGTCGATCACGTCGGCGGTGATCCAGGTGCCGCGCTGGCCGCGCCGGGGCGCGTTCGCGCAGGCGCGCATGACGGCGGCGAAGTTGTCGTCGACGCGAATTTCCCATGCGTCTTCACGCAGCACGCGCTTGAGCGTTTTTCTGAAAGAAGGCGAAACCTTGAACTCGTCGGGGCGCAGGATCATGCGCGGGTCGGGGCTCCACCAGAGCACCGGCTGGCCGTCGGAGTACCACGGGAAGATGCCGCGCCGGTAAGCCTCGATCAGGCGCGAGGGCAGCAGATCCGCGCTCGCGGCGAGCAAACCCGGCGCGCCGCTCGACGCGCCGAGCGCGCGCTCGACGGCGGGAAAAGGGTCGTCGGGCGAGAGCCAGGGGACCATCGTGGCGGGCGCAGTCAGTAGAGCAATCAGCCGTCGCGCAGCGAGCGCAGGACGTCGCCGGTGTGCAGCCCGTAGCTGCCCGACTGGCGATCGGCGAAGAAAAAGCGCAGGGTCTGCCCGACCGTGGGGAACGCGATGTCGTCCCACGGAATCTCGTGCTCTTCGAACAGCCGCACTTCGAGGCTTTCCTCACCGGCTTCGATGTCGATGTCGAGCAGACGCGCGAGATAGAACAGATGCACCTGGTGCACGCGCGGCACGTTCAGGAGCGAAAAGAGGTTTTGTACCTCGACGCGCGCGCCGGCTTCTTCCAGCGTTTCGCGCGCCGCGGCCTCGGCCGTCGTCTCGCCCATTTCCATGAAACCGGCGGGCAGTGTCCAGTAACCGTAGCGCGGCTCGATCGCGCGGCGGCACAGCAGCACCTTGTCTTCCCAGACGGGAACCGTGCCGACCACGTTGCGCGGATTCTGGTAGTGGATGGTGCCGCAGTGCGAGCAGACGTAGCGTTCGCGATTGTCGCCGGGCGGAATGAGCAGGCTGACCGCCTGACCGCAAGTCGAGCAGAATTTCATGGGCACGATAGGGGGATGGGTGATGCGAGTTTATCACCGCTCGGGCGCGTGCCGGGAAGCGGTCGAAGCAGAGGGCAAGGGCGGGGGGAATCGCGCAGCGAATTGCGCGTGTAAACGGAAAAAGGGTTACAGGCCGTTGACCTGTAACCCTTTCGAATTCTGCTGGTTGCGGGGGTAGGATTTGAACCTACGACCTTCGGGTTATGAGCCCGACGAGCTGCCAGACTGCTCCACCCCGCGTCCGTCGAAGAAAAGATTATAGGACAGTTCGCGCGGCAACGCAACAATTAAATGACGACTGCCTTTCCGCCCGGTTGCAGAAGGATTGCGCGATGGCGCGTTGTTGATGGCACAGCGCGCGTGCGGCGGCTGCGCGACCCGCCAGGATAGAATCGGGGCTCGGTCGGCGCAGGGTTCATCGTGCGCGCCGGCGCCTTGCCTTCCATTCGCGCGGCTAGCTTCATTCGCGCTTCTCTATCGCTCCATCCATGGATATCGCCCTCGATCTGCAATCGATTGCCGCGCAGGAACATGCGCTGGTGTTTCCCCGTTTCGACGCCGATCGCGCCTGGCAACTCGGCTCGCATCTGCACGAACTCGCGCGCGCCCGCTCGCTCGCGGTCGCCATCGACGTGCGCACCTTCGGGCAAACACTTTTTTTCTGCGCGCTCGACGGCGCCACCCCCGACAACGCCGACTGGGTGCGCCGCAAGTCGCGCGTGGTGGAGCATTTCCGCCGCAGCTCGTATGTGATCGGCCTGCGCATGCAGCAGACCGGCTCGACGCTCGCCGAGAAGCACGGCCTGTCCATCGCCGAGTTCTCGCCGCATGGCGGCTCGTTTCCGCTCGCCGTGGCGGGCGCGGGCGTCATCGGTTCGGTGACGGTTTCGGGCCTGCCGCAGCGCGCCGATCACGAACTCGTCGTCGAGGCGCTGTGCGCGCAACTCGACGTCGACTATGGCCAGCTCGCGCTCGCGAAGGCCTGACGTGATGCGCCTTTCTCCCTGGACCTGGCTCGCCATCTCGATCGTGGCCGAAGTGATCGCCACCTCGGCGCTGCGCGCCTCGGACGGCTTCACGCGGCTCACACCCTCGGCGATTGTCGTGGTGGGCTACGGCGTGGCGTTCTATGGGCTTTCGCTCACGTTGCGCAGCTTGCCGGTAGGTGTGGTGTATGCAGTGTGGTCGGGCGTGGGCATCGTGCTCATCACGCTCGTTGCGATGGCGCTGTATCGCCAGGTGCCCGACCTCCCGGCCGTGCTCGGGCTCGGCTTGATCGTGGCCGGCGTGGTCGTGCTGAATCTGTTTTCGAAGATGCAGGCGCACTGAAAGCCGGCGGTGCGGGTGGTGTGCGTCTCAGCAGTCGGGCGGCACGATGCGGATGCCCGCCGCCGCCACCGCCTCGCGGCTGCTATCGCCGTTGAGCGTGGCCGCGTCCTCCCACAGGCTGATCGCGCGAGCGATGTCGATGTCGTGCTCCTGCGCGTAACGGAACCATTGGCTCGCGGCCCGCGGTTCGGGAATCTCCTCGTTTCCTGTGAAGTATCGGCCGTTCAGCTTGGGAGTCATCGGTCTCGTGTCCAGGGAAAAGGGTGCGGCCGCACCCGGCATTGTCCGGCGCGTGGGCGGGGCGGTCACGTTTGTGTCAGCCATTGTGCATCGCGCGTAATATGAGCGGTTATCTCCGTGCGTCGCGTCGTGCACAGGGGACAGAGCCTTTCCGCTGAGTTTCCCCACTGGGGCTGGTCATGATTATCCGTTTTCCTGCCGATGCGCCGCTCTATCGTGACTCGAATCTGACCGTGGTCTTTGCCGCGCTGGTTGACGGCACACCCGTGCCGTGCGCGATTTCCGTGGAGGCGCTCGAAGATCATTTCGGCGCGCTGCCCGCGAATCGCGACGCGTGGATGGAGGCATTCGACGCGGGACGCCCGCGCATCGAGGCCGTGGCGCGCGCGCACCTCGAACTGAGCAACGGCTCGCCGGTGCTGCTCAAGAGCGGCCATTTCCCGCCGGGCCGTTTGTGGTCCTAACGGTGTTCGCTGTTGTGTCCGTCATTGCGTTCAACTCGCGTCGCCCGATGTTTAGTCTGCCGCTGCCCTCAGTCACGTCATGAATACCAGTGAGCGCAAGGAACGCGGCAAGGAACGTGAAGCACGCGCCCGCACGCGTCACGACCAGCGCGAACGCATGCTCGACGCCGCCCGCCGTATTGTCCTGCGCGATGGCTTTGCCGCGCTCTCGATGCGCAAGATCGCCGACGCGATTGGTTACTCGCCGGCTTCGCTCTACCTCTATTTCGAAGGGCGCGATGAGATCGCGCAGGCGCTCGGCCGCGAAGGCTATGCGCAACTGCTCACGCATCTGGAGCCCTGTGCGCAGATTGCCGACGCGCGCGAGCGGCTTCATGCGCTCGCGCATGCGTATGTGGCGTTTGGCTGCGATCAGGCGCAAACGTATGAGCTGATCTTCATGGCGCGCAAGCGTCGCTCCCCCGACGTGGGGCCGCCCGCCCGACGCGCTCGCGCTTCTGCCTCGGCTGCTGCCTCTGCCGCCGCAAGCGTGCCGCCGGCGCCTGAAGTCGAGGTCGAACGCGAAGCCGATGGGGGCGTCGCAGACGTTTGCGGCGCGACGCTCTTCGCCGCGACACTGGCCGAACTGACGCCGGCAAGCGGCGCGCCGGCCGATCGCACGGCGCTCGCGCAGGCGCTCTGGGCGACGCTGCATGGCGTGGTCATGCTCACGCTCGCGGGCTTCGCGCCTTCGGCGCCGGGCCCGTTGATCGACGCCGCGCTCGACGCCTGGTTCGGCGCACAAGGCGGATCAGCCGCGCTGCCGGCGTCGCAAACGCCGGGCGTGGCCTCGTGATAGCCTCATAAGCCCTGTCGCGTCTTCTCCATCGCCATGTCACACGAAGCCACCGCAAGCTCTCCCTCCGCCGAAGCCGACCCGCACGTGCTCACGCGCGTGGCGAACGGCATCGGTTATATCGAACTGGAGCGCCCGCAGGCGCTCAATGCGCTCACCACCGCCATGGTCGGCACCATGCTCGCCGCACTGGAGCAATGGCGCAACGACTCCGGCGTGCTCGCGGTGATCGTGCGCTCGCGCCACGCGCGCGCGTTCTGCGCGGGCGGTGACATCCGCTTTCTCTATGAGTCGTATCGCGCGGGCGATCAGGCCGCTCTCGACACGTTCTTTACCGACGAGTACCGCCTCAACCACACGATCTTTACCTACCCGAAGCCGTACATCGCACTGCTGCACGGCGTGGTGATGGGCGGCGGCATGGGGATTTCGCAGGGCGCGCATCGCACGGGCGGGCTGCGGCTGGCGGGGGCGACGACGCGCATGGCGATGCCCGAGACCCGTATCGGCCTCTTTCCGGACGTGGGCATGGGCTGGTTTCTCGCACGTACGCCTGGCGCGATCGGCCGCTACCTTGCGGTGACGGGCGAGACGCTCGATCAGGCGAGCGCGCTCTATGCGGGCCTCGCCGACACCTTGCTCGACGAAGCCGCATGGCCGGCGTTGCTCGATGCGCTGGAAAGCGAGCGGTTCGCGAGCGGCGCTGAGGTGGTGGCATCCGTGCGCCGCGCGGCGCTGGCGGCCGACGCCGCGCGCGAGCTTGCCGAGCGCTCGCCGCTGGCTGCCGTGCGCGGCTGGATCGACCGCCATTTTTCGCAGGCCGACGTGCCGGCCATGCTCGCGTCGCTGGAAGCGGCACAGCGCGCGGACGCGGGAGAGGGCGCGGAGGCCGGGTGGGCCGCCCGGACCGTGAGCGTGTTGCGCGAGCGCTCGCCGCTCTCGATGGCGGTATCGCTCGAAGTGGTGTCGCGCGCGGAAGGCACGATGGCCGATTGCCTGCGGCGCGATCTCGATCTCACGCGATCGAGCTTCGCCATGGGCGACGTGGTGGAAGGCATCCGCGCGCGCATCATCGACAAGGACAATCAACCGCGCTGGCGTTTTGCCCGCATCGAGGACGTGCGCCGCGACGATGTCGAGCGGATGTTTGAGAGTCCCTGGAGCGTGACGGAGCACCCGCTGCGCGACCTGGCGGGCTGAGACGGCGGGGCAAGGCGAGGAGAGGAGAGGGAAAGGCGGGGGAAGGCGGGAAGAAGCAGGGAAGAAGCAGGTCAGGCATGCGCCGCGCATGACGCGCGGCGCGTGGGCCAAGAGTTGAGAGGAATCAGTCGTCCTCGGTTTCGCTCATGAAGGCGCGCATGAAAACGAGCGCGCCCCAGCCCCACATCGCATTCGATGCGAAACCCGTGGCAAGGCGCGGCAGCATGTTGCCGCTCGGCCAGATGCCGCGCAGCGGGTCGACGACGAACACCATGGCCGCGGTGAGCACGATGCCGCCGAACACGAAGGCCTGAACCCACGGCGCGGGCCGCGACGGCGAGACGCGCAGCAGCCACGTCATCAGCACGGCCCAGATGGCGCTCCAGATCGCATTCACGAGGAACTCGGGCAGTCCGAGCGGCTGGAACGGGGCCGTCGAGAAGCCGGCCGCGTCCACGACCTGCGCGGCGTGCAGGAGCGCGAGCGTTGCTTCGCGAAAGAACAGCGACGCCAGAAAGCCGGATACGAACGGCAGAATCAGTTTTTGCATGAGATGGTGCGAGAGATTGCGTGGCCTGAACGCGCGTCCTGCGCGCCGTGCCGGTGTTTTTGTGGGTGCGAGCGCCATTATATCGGCGCGCGGTGCGCGCGAGGCGCACCGTATGCTAAAGCGTCGGGCAAAGCACGAAAGTGGAAAACCTAAGCTCAAAAAAATCGTTCTAAAGGGCGAGGTCCGTCCCTAGACTGGTTCCCCATGAAGACGGCGTCGCCGTTGCCGGCCGCCGCGAAGCGCCGGGCGAACGCGCTGGCGCAGTCCGTCTGCCGTCACTCCTTTCAACTCTGTCATGAGCGGCGCACTCACGTGCGTAGCGCGCTCGCGCGCCGTCACGTCCGTTGCATGGCGGCATTCACCCTTTCCAGATTCTCGAATTTCGAATAGCAGGCAGGAGCAACGCATGAATGTGTTCTGGTTCATCCCGACCCACGGCGACAGCCGCTATCTGGGCACGGCGGAAGGCGCGCGCGCCGCGGATCTCGCGTACTTCCAGCAGATCGCCGTCGCCGCCGACACGCTCGGCTACGAGGGCGTCCTGCTGCCCACGGGGCGCTCGTGCGAGGACGCGTGGGTCGTGGCCTCTAGCCTCATCGCCGCCACGCGGCGCCTGAAGTTTCTCGTGGCGATCCGTCCGGGCCTGTCATCGCCCGCGCTGTCCGCGCGCATGGCCGCCACTTTCGACCGGCTTTCGAACGGGCGTTTGCTCATCAACGTAGTGACGGGCGGCGACACGGCCGAACTGGAAGGCGACGGCCTCTTTGTCGATCACGACACGCGCTACGAAATCACCGACGAATTCCTGCACATCTGGCGCAAGCTGCTTGCCGCCACGCATACGAACGAGGCGATCGACTTCGAGGGGCGGCACCTGCGCTCGGTGGGCGGCAAGGTGCTGTATCCCCCGGTGCAGCAACCGCATCCGCCGCTGTGGTTCGGCGGCTCGTCGCCCGCCGCGCATGCGATGGCCGGTGAGCATATCGACACCTACCTGACCTGGGGCGAGCCGCCCGAAGCGGTGGCGCAGAAGATCGCCGACATTCGCGCGCGCGCGGCGGAGCATGGCCGCACGATCCGCTTCGGCATCCGCCTGCATGTGATCGTGCGCGAGACCGAGGAAGAAGCGTGGGCCGCCGCCGACCAGTTGATCAGCCGTCTCGATGACGAGACCGTGGCGCGCGCCCAGGCGGCGTTCGGCAAAATGGATTCGGAAGGACAGCGCCGCATGGCCGCGCTGCATGGCGGCAAGCGCGGCACGCGCCAAGACCTCGAGGTGTATCCGAACCTGTGGGCGGGCGTGGGCCTCGTGCGCGGCGGTGCGGGCACGGCGCTGGTCGGGAGTCCGGAACAGGTGGCCGCGCGCATGCAGGAGTATGCGGACCTTGGCATTGAGACCTTCATCTTGTCGGGCTATCCGCATCTGGAGGAATCCTACCGATTCGCGGAACTCGTGTTTCCGCTGCTGCCGGGTCGCTCGGGCAAGGGCGCGGGCGGCCCGCTTTCGGGGCCGTTCGGCGAGGTGGTCGGCAATCACTATCTGCCGAAGGTGAGCCAGAGCTGATGCGACGCTCGGCTACGACGCATGAATCGTGGAGGATGCAACGATGACACAATCCGCCGTGACGGCCGCGCCCGCGCGCCGCACAGCCCGCGCCGGTGATGCACCGCGTGCGGCGCGGGCATGGGCGCTCGCGGGGTGGAAGCGCCTCGCGCCCTGGCTCGTTCCGCTCGCCATCATTCTCGTCTGGGAGGTCGCGGCGAAGGTCGGCGCGCTTTCCACGCGCGTGCTGCCCGAACCGCTCGCCGTGGTGCGTGCGGCGTGGTCGCTGATCGAGTCGGGCGAAATGTGGCAGGACGTGCGCGTGAGCACCTGGCGCGCGCTCTCGGGCTTCGCGATCGGCGGGGGCATCGGCCTCGTGCTCGGACTTGCCACCGGACTCTTCAAGTCCATTGAAACCGCGCTCGATTCGACCGTGCAGATGGTGCGCAACATTCCCGCGCTCGCGATGATTCCGCTCGTGATCCTCTGGTTCGGTATCGGCGAGGAAGCGAAGGTGTTTCTCGTGGCGCTGGGCGTGTTCTTCCCCGTGTACGTGAACACCTTTCACGGCATCCGCTCGGTGGACGCCAATCTCGTCGAGATGGCGCGCAGCTATGGACTCAAGGGCTTCGCGCTCTACCGCGAAGTGATTTTGCCGGGGGCGTTGCCGTCGATTCTCGTTGGCGTGCGCTTCGCGCTCGGCCTGATGTGGGTGACGTTGATCGTCGCCGAAACGATCTCCGCGCAGTCGGGCATCGGCTACATGACGATGAACGCGCGCGAATTCCTGCAAACCGATGTGGTGGTGGTCGGCATCCTGCTCTATGCGGCACTCGGCAAGCTTGCCGACTGGCTCGCGAAATGGCTGGAGCGCGTGGCACTCCGCTGGCACCCCGCATATCAAGAGGAGGGCGACGCATGAGCGCGAGTCAACTGGCGCCGGGATACGGCGGCTTCGAACGGGCGCGCCCGTTCGATCGCAATGAACGCAACGAGCGCAACGACCACGCTCGCGGCGCGCAAGAGGGCGTGGCCCTGCGCACGGACCCGAACGCGGGCGACGCCTCGGTGGCGTTGCGCGGCGTGAGCAAGCGCTACGGCGAGCGTGCAGTGCTGAGCGGCTTCGATCTCGCGATCGAGCGCGGCAGTTTCGTTTCGATCGTCGGACGTAGCGGTTGCGGCAAGTCCACGCTGCTGCGTTTGATCGCGGGGCTCGAAACGGCCGACGATGGCGTCGTGGAACGGCGCGGAGTGGGCGGTGCCACGCTCGACACGCGCATCATGTTTCAGGACGCGCGGCTCTTGCCCTGGAAAACCGTGTTGCAGAACGTGATGCTCGGCCTGGGACGCGGCGCGCGCGAGGACGCGCGCGCGGTGCTGAACGAAGTGGGCCTGCTTGCGCGCGCCGACGAATGGCCCGCGCGTCTCTCAGGCGGCCAGCGCCAGCGCGTGGCGCTGGCCCGTGCGCTCGTGCACCGGCCGAGCCTGCTGTTGCTCGACGAACCGCTCGGCGCGCTCGACGCGCTCACGCGCATCGAGATGCACGCGCTGATCGAGCGGCTGTGGCGCGAACATCGCTTCACGGCGCTGCTCGTCACGCACGACGTGCACGAAGCCGTCGCGCTCGGGGACCGCATTCTGCTTGTCGAGGCGGGGCGTATCGCGCTCGATCAGACGGTGCCGCTCGAGCGTCCGCGTGCGCGCGTCGACGCACGCTTTGCCGCGCTAGAGGAGCGCGTGCTGCAACGCGTGCTTGGCAACGGCGCACATCCGGCCGACGAAGCACCGCTGGATGTGACGGCCTGAATCTTTCATCAGTCATCCTCTCGTTTTCATTCGATATCACGGAGCCGAAGCAATGAGCATTACCGCCATCAACGTTCGCAACCAGTTTCGCGGCAAGATCAAGGAGATCATTCGCGGGCCCGTGGTATCGGAGGTCGACGTCGACACGACGTTCGGCATCGTCACCTCGGTCATCACCACCCGCTCGATCGACGAACTCGAACTCAAGGTGGGCTCGGAAGTGGTTGCGCTGGTGAAGTCGACGGAGGTGTCGATCGCGCGTCTCTGACGCACGCGGCGCGCGCGTCGTGCATGGCGGAAGTGCTAGGATGAACCGTCAACAGTCACGACGCGGAGGCGATCATGGAGCCGAAAGGCATCGACATGGGCGACTACCAGGAGCGCTATAAGGACTACGACATCGAAGTCGCGGTCGACCAGGTGCTCACGGGTGTGAAAGCGCACTTTCGCGTGTTGAAGGCCGATGCCGTTGTGGCGGACTGGCAACTCGTGCATATCACGCGCCTGTGGTCCACCGAGCACGCGGCCGCCGAAGCGGGTTTCGAGGCTGCGCGCGCGTGGATCGATTCGCAGGGCGCGTAATGAATTAGCGTTTGACGCGCGAGCCTGCAAGCGGCGCTTGTGGCTTTTGCGCCGTTTGCGCTGCTCGACGCTCCGCGTCGGCGAATATGTCGCGCAGCCGCTGGCGTTCGGTGTCGGTCAGATGCGAGGCGGCGCCCGGCATTGTGAGCACCAGGTTCAATGTGAGGTTCCCCCGTGCGCCGTTGCGCTCCGATAACCCTAGCCCGGGCAGACGAATGGGCGTGCCCGCATTCGCGTTCGGCGGAATCTTCACCTCCTGCGTGCGGCCCAGGATCTTCGCTTCAACGGTGCCGCCCAGCATGGCCGTCATGAAGTCGACCTGAATGTCACAGGCGAGATCGAGCCCGTTGCGGGTGAAGGCCGAGCCGCAGACGATGGAGACCGAGAAAATGGCGTCACCAGACGGCCCGCCGTTGACGCCGGGGTGACCGCCGCCTTCGACGACGAGACGCTGACCGTCCCACGCACCGCGCGGAATCGCGACGATTTCGGACTTGCGCCAGCTCCGCAAGCCGGTGCCGAGACACTTCTCGCAATGGACGTTGCCGACGGTCTGCCGGCAGGCGTCGCAGGGGCCTTTCACGGGGTAGTGCGCTTCGACGCCGCCGCCTTCGATCGCCACTTCGAGCGGCACGAAAAGCTCGACCAGACAGTTTGCGCCGCGCATGGGCGGCCCGGCATGGCGCTCGCGCTGCGGAGCTTCGCGCGTGCGGCTGCTGTTCGATGGCGCCGCCGCCTTGGCCACCGGCGCCTGGCGCCTGCCGGTCAGAATCTCGAACGCTTCCTGAATGCGCTTGAATACCGGTTCGACCGCAGCCTCGCGGCCTTTGTTGCGATCGGGGTGATACTGCGCCCGCAGACGCCGGTAGGCCCGCTTGATCTCTGCCGGCGATGCAGTGACCGGCAATTGCAGCCGACTGTAGTATTCCTCGAAGCTCAAGCGCGTTCCCGGTGTTTCTGGATGTGATCTTTCAGGGCCGTCAGCAGCGCGCTGCGCGGTTCGGAGTGGTCCCGAACGTCGCTCTGTGCCCGTGGGCACTCGGGCGAGGTCAGGCGCGCGAGGCTGCTGAATGTGGGCCAAACAGGGAGCGCAATCCGCGCCCCTGAATTCCGTGGCGGATTTTACCTGCAATCGGTTGCGTTTCGAGGCGGGTGATTGAGGGCGTGATGGGTGGGCGTTGCCCGTTGAGCGGATCGTTGACACGGCATGCTTGTGAAGGCGTCCATGTCTGCACATTTTCGCGCCGTCGCATTCTGAAACGCATGGCGTGCATGCGCGTCGATTTCATACCACTCTGCAAAACGGCAGTTGTGATGCTCGTCACAGCATTAGTCGTATCAATCGATTGATAATCGCGATCGCCGCGCCTCCCGATTCGCCTACATCCAGACAAACTCAGCGATTTTCCGGTGGGCGTCTGCCTCGCAATATTCGCTAGTTCACGGCGATATGGCTTGAGTTTCCAGAGAAAAAAAAGAACGAACCAGCATGCGCGCCATGTCGGTCCGGAGGCTTGCTGCGTGCAAGGCGATCCCGGTGACCGACGTGCTTTGTTAATGCCACTGTGGAAAAGAAAATGAAAAAGAAAATCTCAGCCGTTTTGATTCCAATTGCCGTGACGTCGTTGTTTGCCGGATGTGGCGGCGGGTCCGGCGGCGGGTCGGGCAGTATTGCGCCCGCAACCATCAACGGGGTAGCCGCAACCGGCGCTCCCGTTGCGAATGCCGAGGTCTCGTTGAAATGCGTGTCGGGCGACACGTCGACGACGACGTCGGCCAGCGGCGCGTGGTCGGTCAGCACCTCGGGTCTTGTCTTGCCGTGTGTTTTGAGGGTCCAGACCTCCACGGGGCAGGTTTTGCATTCCTTTGTCTCCGGGCCTGGTACGACGGACATTACGCCTTTCACCGAACTCGTGACTGCGGCGCTGGCCGGCAGCACGGACACGGAGAGCTTCTTCAATTCGTTTTCGGCGGCCACGGCCAGTGCCGCAAGCTCGCAATTGCCGACGGCGTTGTCCAATACGCGACAACTGCTCGCGAGTCTCGGTATCGACACCAGTTCGCTGAATCTGATGAATCAGTCGTTCCAGCCGACATCGGGGAATGCGTACGACGATGCACTGGAATTGTTGCATACACAACTTTCCGACAATTCGACGAATCTTGGTGCGCTGACGCAACAGCTCATCATGGGCAACGTCGGGACGACGGGTGCAACGGGGCCGGCCGGCTCGACGGGGGCTACGGGGGCGACCGGAGCGGCTGGTGCCACAGGGGCAACGGGCGCTACCGGATCGCAGGGGACGACGGGTGCGACCGGGGCTCAAGGGACGGCGGGTGCCACGGGAGTCGCGGGCGCAACGGGCGCCACTGGGCCCCAGGGGGCGACGGGCGCGCAAGGCGCGTCCGGCGATGCCGGTGGGTCGGGCGCACAAGGGGCCACCGGGCCCGCTGGAGCGACGGGCGCAGCAGGTGTGGCCGGTGCGGCGGGGGCGACAGGGGCGACGGGTGCAGCAGGAGCGACGGGGGCAACGGGTCCGATCGGTGTAGCCGGAGCGACCGGGGCGACCGGAGCGAGTGGAGCAACAGGGCCGCAGGGAATTCAGGGGGTTCAGGGCGTCGGCGGAGCCACAGGAGCCACCGGGGCTATAGGAGCTACGGGAGCGACTGGAGCGACTGGAGCCACAGGTCCGCAAGGTGCAGCGGGGCCCGCAGGAGCAACGGGCGCCACCGGCACGGTCTCCGGCCTTGGAAGTCCCGGCGGCGCTTCTACGTCGACAACGGGCACGGAATGTACGCTCGGAACGGTATGGCTGACGGCGGCACATTACAGTCCCGGGTTGCCGGCTAATGGGCAGTTGCTTCCGATCACCGGCTACACTGCGTTGTTTGCGCTACTTGGCACGACCTATGGCGGAGATGGCGTGACGACATTCGCTCTGCCAAATCTTTCGGGCGTGACGCCGAACGGGCTGACTTATATGATTTGCGTTTCCGGCGTCTTCCCGTCCGCGAGTTGACACCCCGGTGCCTGTGAGGAACAGCGGCCTACAACCCAAAGTAGGCTCTGTTCGATTCCATGCGCGAAGCTTCCCCGGATGGGTAAAGCCGCTCCGCGAGGAGTCGCTTCAATGCTGCCCGGCCTTCCTCGACGGCTCCGGCGTACCACGCGCTCACGGACAATTCGTCCAGAGATCGCCAACGGTAAATCGAGTCGTCGACGAAGAGGGCGTCATTGGGGCGCGTCATCGATACCGCTCGGGCGGCGAACAGATGGGCCAGGGCAAATTCGCCGCGCAAGCGGTGATATCGCGCAAGGTCATGCAAAGGCTCGGCACGCGTCGGGCGCGCCTCGAAGGCGCTCAAATAGGCTTCGACCACTTCGCTTCGCGGTGCGCCCAGTGCTGCTGTCAGCGCGCCGATCTGGTAGAGGCTGTACCAGCACTCTTCGTCCCATCCCCCCATTGCGTGTCGTTCGCGGTACGTACGAATGCTGTCCGCGATTCGGCCGGCGTCGCGATAGCTCTGGGCGAGATAGAAACGATAACGTGCGTTTTCCGGCTCGTCGCGGATTGCTCTCTCCAGAACCTCAATATCACGCTCGTAGGTACGCGCGTCGCGCGCGCGTGCGCCGTCCCGGGAAACCATGATTGTGGCATCCGGCAGATCGACCCACGCATGGTCGCGGTTCTGGGTCAGATATTCATGCAGGACTCCTGCCCAATGCCACGGCTGTTTCGAAGCAACAAGGGCGTTACGCTGGTAGCTCCACTCGCCGAGCCTGCAACGGAATCGGTAGCCATCGGCACTCAGGGCTGGCCATGAGTAACCGTGCGGCAGCTCCAGCACTTCGTCCGCGTCGATGAAAAGAAGATAGTCGCCATGCGGCTTTGCAAGCGCCATGGCCTCATTGCGATTGTGTGCGAAATCACGCCACGGTCGCTCGTGCAATTCGCCGGGAACGTCCGCCATGCATTCGCGGATAAGCGCCTGGGTGCCGTCGCTCGAGCCGGTGTCCACGATGACCCAATAGTCGACCCACCGCTTGAGACTATCGAGGCACCGCCGGATGACCGGTGCTTCGTTCTTGACGATCATGTTCAGGCAAATCTTCATTGAACGCTCAACCAGACGCTAAAAGCGTATTATGCCCGCGGCAGCGACGGCAAATTGGTGGACTCCGCAAGGAAATGTGGCTGCGCTCGAGGCGTTGCTGACGTGTTGCCGGCGTGCAGGTCGTTCGACCTGCGCCTAGGCGGCAACGGTATGCGTCTCAACGACAGTCTGCGTGGGCTGACCCATCAGCGTAATCCCGACGCCGGTGATGGCGTTTGCCACCGTTGCCTCGGTCTGGATGCCTTGCGCCACCTGCTGGGCGATGCCTGCCATCAGCACAGCATGTGCGGTGTTGCCATCGACCGACGACAGATACAGGCGGGCGTTTGCGGCTGCGGTGTCGCCGCCGTACAGACCGGCGGCGAAACTTTCCTGCGTGAGGGCACTGGTGAATGCAGTGGCGACGACCAGCTTGTCGTTGATTACCGCCTGGTCACTTCCCGTCGCACCGTTCAGGATGGCCAGGGCCGCCCCGGCCGCGGAAATGGCGCCATTCCTGATTTGACTCGCCCAGTACGCTTCTCCGGCGGCATCAGGTGCACGGTTGAATTCTTGCTGATAGATGGCGGTGAGCATCTGCTCGACAGACTGCCCGCCGTACAGCGCTTGCGACTCCGTCGAATTGCCGAAGGCACTGACGACCGCATCCAGATTGCCTCCGGCGGCTTGCAGTTCGCCGGCCCAGTACGCGAGTCCGCCCGAGTCCGCCGGGCGGCCATAGAACGCGATGTAGGCCGCCTGGATCGCTTCGGTCGCCGACGAGACGCCGCTAATCGACGCGGGGCCGGACGCCGGAAGGGCGCTGGTCATCGCGCTGAGTTCTGCTTGCGCACCCAACTCCGCCAACTGGGCGACGGAGCCGACGCCATTGATCTGGGCGGTTGGCCCGGCCACGACAACCTGTCCGCCTGGGAGGAGTGTCCCGATTGTGAAATCCAGGGCGTAGCCAGCACTGTTTGCGGACTCGATGGCCGCTGCCGTAGTGGCTGTCGCCTCCGGATTGGCGGCGGCATCGGCGGCCGCCTGGCTCAGTGTCGGGAGGCCTCCGTTCGACGTGAACTGCGGATCGTTCAGTGCGGTAAGCATCGATTCGGTCAGCTTCGCCGGCGTCGCACCCACCACCGTGGAGCCAGGATAGCTCACCTGAATGTTATTGCTGGCGGACCAAGCCAGAACTTGCGCTTCGGTCACCAGTCCGTCGCGCACGGCGAACACCAGGTCGGCGACCGACGCGGCCGAGCTGTACGGGAAATTCGTGTTGTTGATGACCTCGGTCGCGAAGAAGTATTCGAGCGTCTGGACATCGGCGGCTGGCGCCTTATTGGAGAAAACCGAGACGCCGTCCATCGCATATTCAATCGAGGAAACGCTTCCGTCGGCATTCAGTGTGTTATAGGCGCTCATTCTTCTCCCCGAGTTATTTTGCTATTTGACCGGCCATTGCACGCGAAACCAGCTTCGCGCATCTACTCAACGTTGAGGAGCGGCGTGATCAGAAAGCTGGGACGAGCGGGCGATTCAGGTAGGGTAGCGGCGCGCCTCCTTTAATCTTTAGCATCCGTTTCGGCTATTTTTCGATTTGTGACGGGCGTCACGTCTTGCGCGCTTTGAATCGCGTATCGCCACACGACCGCCATCCGAGGATGCATGCGCAAGCTGCAAAATAAGAGCGGACCGATGGCGCCTGGCGAGCGGCTCGATGAAATTGGGACGCTAATTCGCTGTGCGTTTCTGCACGTCAAAATACGCTCGGCTCACAGCGTCATCACGCAGTCGGTCAAAACCCTCTGCGGCAAGCGGGCCGATATTTATGCCGGGCGTTGATAGAGAAGTGTGGGGCGGCTGCCTTTGAGTTCGGCAAAGCCAAGTGGGCGTCAAGGCTGGCTTGAGCGGGATGCTGAGGCAGCAAGAGAGTGGTGCCCATGGGCAGGATCGAACTGCCGACCTCTCCCTTACCAAGGGAGTGCTCTACCACTGAGCCACATGGGCGGATACTGACTGGAGCGGGAGACGAGGCTCGAACTCGCGACCTCAACCTTGGCAAGGTTGCGCTCTACCAACTGAGCTACTCCCGCATGTCTGGCTCCCCGACCTGGGCTCGAACCAGGGACCTACGGATTAACAGTCCGGCGCTCTACCGACTGAGCTATCGGGGATCAGAAGGAGCCGGATTCTACAGGACGGTTCGCGTCTTCTTGTGACGGTGGTCACAATTGCATCGAATTTGCAGTCCTCGGCTTTGAGCAAGGGCGTGCAAGGTGCAGTTGAAGCGGAACATCTTTGCCTCGTTGGCCTTTGCGGCGACAACGGCAAGTTGTGCGCGGCCGTCGCGCAACTCGACGCCACCAACGCCAGGAGCCTGGTCGATGCGGTCATTCCGCAGGCCATCGGCCTCGTTTCGTTGCTCCCGCTCGACTCGGGCACCGCGACCGGGATCAAGCTTGCGCCATGGGCAACGGTGCTCGTGCCGTGCGGCACGGTGTTCAACGTCAAAGGGCTTTCGCTGGGCGGCTCGCGTCCGGCGTACGCGCCGCTGTTCCTGTCGGCGGCGCAGGTCGGCGCGCTCCACGCCTTCGAGCCGCCCAAGGGCGCGAATCTCGCATACTACCAACGCTCCTGTGCCGATCTGGCGCGGCTGGTGATCGTTGCGAACGGGAGGGATGCGTGGTTCGGGTATCCGCGCCTCGATCCGCGCCGGATTCACCGGCCCGGTGAGATGCTGCATTTGCTTGAGCAGGGCTATCGCGTCTTTGACACTGCGGCGTGGCCGGGCGGCCTCGATCTGGACGACCACAGCATGGAATTAGTCGTAAGCCCTTTGGGGGTAAAGGCGGTGGCGAGCCTTCCTGTATGACTGCGCAGGCAACGCAATTAGCGTTGACCCAAAACCTCCCGGCCGTACGCTGCAAAACGCGAGGCAAACGATCAGCTCGAAGGAAAATGAGTTGCGAGTTGTGATTGAAGTCACAAGTTGTTGACTTTATGGGAGATAGAATGAGTTGCCCAAAGGTCTGGGCAGCCATGTAGTAAAAGAGCAATAAAGCCACCAATTCTTCATTGTCGTTGAGTTGGTGGCCCACACCACGCCAAATAGGAAGCGGTCCGAACTTGCCGCGTGGCGCATTACGCCTCCGGCCCCTCCCAGAGGGCGGTGATTCTCCCTATGCCCTTGCAGTCTCACATGATTCGCACGTGAATTGTCGCCACGACACATCTGTATTCTCGCGAATTCGGTTGTCGTGCCTGTAAATTTCCGCGCTTTAAGCAGGTCGGACAACGTTGCGTCCACTGCGCGCTGGAAATGTGACGCTTTGTGCGCACCATCACACCCTACCTCCTCGCGTCCATCTGACAATGCCACGGCGTTCGATAGTCGGGGGCCTGTGCGTGGCCGATCTTCGGGCCATGCCGCGAATATGCGGGCGCACACATGTGTTGTTAATCAGAAGACCAATTGGAGCTCTTAATGGCAGCGGCAGATTACTACTCGCAGGTACAACAGGCTTACATCGCCTACTACGGCCGTCCGGCTGACCCGGCTGGCCTGATTTACTGGGCAAACCAGCTCAACCAGGCTGGTGGCGACCTGAACCAGATCATCAACGCATTCGGCAA
>NZ_QLSU01000019.1 GCF_003268775.1 Paraburkholderia unamae | reverse complement strand
GAATCGCCTCGGCCGATGGCGAATGTTCAGATCGAGGAACGCCGAAGTGTTCCAATTGACCTTACTGGCTGGCGAGATTCAAAAGCAGGCCCGTCATTGACCGCCCCAGCGGCTCAGCGGGTTTTTCCTGTGTGGGGCGTCGGATGAAAGAGGAGTAGCACGACGGTTGCGATCCCGAAGGCTGCCCCTGCATAGAACGTCGTGGCTGCGCCCTGGCGCTCCCACAACTGCCCGGCCACAACGCTCGAAACCAGCGTCACGATACCGCTAAGTAGATTGAAGAAACCAAACGCGGTACCGCGCAGATGAGCGGGCGCCGTGTCTGCGACCATCGTGGCAAGCAGACCTTGTGTCATCCCCATGTGCAAGCCCCAAAGCGCGACGCCCACGACGACCACGCTCCAGTTGGTGCCGTGTGCGAGCACGAGGTCGGCGCCAATCAGGACTATGAGACCACCTGCCAGCAGCCGCGTATGGCTCATCGTGTCCGCGAGTTTCCCACTGGGATATGCGGACAGTGCGTAGACGAAATTCATTGCCACCATGACCAGCGGAACGAGCGCAATCGGTACGCCGCTACCCATGGCGCGAAGAACCAGAAACGCCTCGCTGAAACGCGCGAGCGCGAAAATTGCGCCGATTGCGACGACCGACCAGTAGTCCAACCCAAGGCCCCTGAGATTTTCCCATCGCACAGGGTTAGTTCTTTTAGCACTTGCCTCGTGTTTGGGCTCCCTGATACCAAACGTCAACAGCGCAACCGCGAGCACGCCGGGAATGACTGCAAGCCAGAAGGCGAGCCGAAAGTTATCGGCCCACACCAGCATGATGAGAACGGCCAGCAGCGGTCCGAGGAACGCACCGACCGTATCGAGTGACTGACGCAGGCCGAAGGCGGCGCCGCGCAGGTGCTGCGGCGTGACATCCGCGACGAGCGCATCGCGAGGCGCGCCGCGGATACCCTTGCCGACACGGTCAATGACGCGTGCCGCCACCACGACTTCAACTTTCGGTGCGAGGGCAAAAAGCGGCTTGCTCAGTGCACCAAGCGAATACCCGGCTACAGCCAGCCATTTCCGGTTGCCGAGGTAATCACTCAACGTCCCAGAAAATACCTTGACGATGGGAGCCGTGGCCTCCGCGATGCCTTCAATGAATCCAATCGTGCCCGCGCCGGCGCCGAGGGTAGCCAGCAGAAACATGGGCAGCAGGCTGTGAATGATTTCGGATGAGATGTCCATGAAAAGACTCACACATCCGAGAACCCACACGCTGCGCGGAATCTGCCTGACGACACTGACTTGCGGTTCGCCTTGCATTCGATAGGGACGGCATCAAATAGCACGTTCGAGGAGCGCGGCCGCATACGCGGGCCAGGAAAAAGCCTAGGGTACGCCGCCGGCAAGGAGCGCAACCAGAAACACCAGTGACGAGAGCGCGAACAGGCTCACGCCGAAAATTACCAGGAAGTTATTAATTCCACCGCTGCTGACTATCGAACGCCGGGATCGTATCCGGGTGTAGCTTAGGGCTGGCTTAAAGCGTGCCAGCTTCGATCCCGGGCTCTCCGCTGCAACTCCGGCGACTCCGCTGCCCGGACACGCTCCTCCCTCGCAGGCCCCGGCCTCCCGCCGAATCGTCCCGGGAAATTCCTGACATGCTCCGAGGTAAAACCTATACCTCAGTACCCTATCCAGGGTAATATACCCCCCTACCGTATTTAGGGGCCCGCTGTGAGCCACACCATTCGCGACAAACAGAAACTGCTTAACCGGGTGCGCCGCATCAAGGGACAGGTCGAGGCCATCGAGCGCGCGCTTGAGGATGAACGCGGCTGCATGGATGTGCTGCAACTCATCACGAGCAGCCGCGGCGCGATGAACGGCCTGCTCGCCGTGGTGCTCGAGGACCATATCCGCACCCATCTCGTCGACGCGGAAGCCGACCACGATCATGGCAGCGGGAAAGAGCAGCTGATCGAAGTTGTCCACAGCTACTTCAAGTGAGAGAAACATGAGCAGGTTTGAGGACGCCGCTTTCGGGGCGGGACACGACCATATCTTTCTGGGCGCGGCCCATGAGGACAACGAGCGCAGGACGTGGATGGTGATTGCGCTGTGCAGCGCGATGATGGTGGCCGAGATCGTTGGCGGCAGCCTTTTTGGCTCACTGGCACTTGTCGCCGATGGCCTGCACATGTCGACGCACGCTGGCGCGATGCTCATTGCCGCGCTCGCGTACACGTACGCACGCAAGCATGCGAGCGACAGCCGTTTCGTATTCGGCACGGGCAAACTGGGGGATCTTGCAGGCTTTAGCAGCGCCATCGTGCTCGCCATGATCGCGCTGCTCATTGCGTACGAAGCCGTTTCACGCTTCCTTTCGCCGGTACCGATTCACTTCGGTGAAGCCATCCCAATTGCCGTGCTTGGCCTGCTCGTCAATCTTGCGAGCGTCTGGCTGCTGAGCGGCAATCACCACGGCCATAGCCATGGACATAGCCACGGTCATGGACATAGCCACGGCCATGATGACGAACACGGTCACGAGGACGAGGTGCATCACATCTTCGCTGGCGCTGGCGCATTTGCCTTGTCGGTCTTCGAAGACGGTGTACCGCCTGTCTTCCGCATCACGCCCGAAACGGCTTCCTCGAAACTGAGCGCCGATGCCGTTTCCGTCACGACGATCCGCCCGGACGGCACTCGGCAGACCTTCGCGTTCGCGGACCGCGGTGGCTACCTGGAATCGAAGGATGACATTCCCGAGCCGCACGCATTCCAGGCTGTTGTCCACCTGCCCGATGGCGAGCAGCAGTTTGCGTTCGAAGAGCATGACCACGACCACAACGACGCATCGGCAGCTGCGCACCGCGACCACAACATTCGATCGGCCTACGTTCACGTCATTGCGGACGCCGCCGTTTCCGTGCTGGCCATCATTGGCCTGCTGCTGGCCCGCGAGTTTGGCTGGGTCTGGATGGACCCGCTTGCGGGCATTATCGGTGCCCTCGTTATCGCAAACTGGTCGTGGGGTCTCATGCGCGACACGGGGGGCATTCTGCTCGACATGAACCCGGACCGCCGCATGGCCGAGAACGTGCGCCATCTCATTGAAGACAACGGGGACACTGTTCTTGACCTCCATGTGTGGCGTGTAGGCCCCGGGCACATGAGCGCGATCGTGTCGGTGGTCACCCGTGAGGCACTGCGCAGCCCCGGCTACTACCATGCCGCACTCAAGCGCTTCAAGGGACTGTCACACGTGACGGTTGAGGTAAACGCCCCCCGCGCCGCGGCCTGAGCCATGGCCGTCAAATCACCCTGCATCGATCTTTGCGCGTTCGATGGCAAGACCGGATTCTGTACCGGTTGCTACCGGACGCGCGAGGAAGCACGGGGCTGGAGGAAGATGACCGACCACCGGCGCCACCAGATCCTCAATGAAAGGTCCCGGCGACAGGCGAAGCTGGGACACGAAACGACGCAGGCGTCGAAACAGGACTGACGGGGCGAATACCTTATCGCGGCGCCATGATCCGCAGCACAGGATGCCCGTCGACGCCTTTCAACGGGAAGAACGACCGGTGCGTCGCCGCATCGACATCGACAACGTGCGCGTTCGGTCCCACATGTCCGTCGCCAATCTTCGACACGCGGAAGGCGTCGACACTGAACATCGAGACGACGCCGGCCTCGCCTGCCACAAAAGCCACGCGCAACGCGGGATCGTACGTAAGCACGTCAGGATCGCCGCCGACGTCGAACGCCGAGACAACCTTCATCGTGCGCATGTCGAGCACCAAGAGGCGATCGTTGTCCTCACACGCGATCAACGCAAGACGCGACTCCGGGACAATCAGCAGGCCGTGATTGCCTTTCGCACCCGGCAGATCGATACGGGAAACAATCGTATTGCTGCCCGGATCGATCTCCACCAGCTGGCGTCGCGTCTGCACGTTGACGAAGATGTGGCGCGAAACCGGGTCGTATTGCGAATTGCCAACTTCTCCGTCGAGCGCAATCGTGGCAATCACGCGATTGCCCGGGACATCTATCACCGTCTCGGTCTCTCCCGTCTCATCTGAAACGTAGAGCCTGCGTAAGTCGGGCACGTACGCCATGCCGTCCGGATAGATGCCGCCAGGCGCCCGGGAGATGATTTTCAGCGTGCGCTCGTCTATCGCGACGACCTCATTCGTGCCGGTTGCCGACGCGTACACACGGGACAGTTCGGGCACGACCAGCACGCCATGCACTGACGCGACGCCGGGTATGCGCGCGACGACGCGGGACGCAACGGTATCGAACACCACCACTTCGCTGTCGCCCAGGTGCGCGATGAAGAGCAGGTGCCTGGCAGGGTCGTAGCTTTCATAGTCGAACCGCGTTGCTCGTCCGGGTAGCGGGACATCCTCCACGTGCTTCAGTGGCAAATTGCCGGTTTCCGCGTCGTCCGCACCATGTGCGCCGCAACCGGCACCGGTCCCGGCTGCAACCGCGATCGCGAAAAGCACGCCGATGAGTGCCGAGGCGAAGCGATGGCCTGCGCGTGCGCTCTTCACGATGGTCCCCCGTCCGCCTTGATATGACGGAAAGAGGCAAGCACCGCGAGATCGTAGGCGATCTTGAGTGCGCCACATGCGATCAGCGGCGCCCCAAGCCATCCCGCTCCAAGCAGGCCGCCGGCAATCGTTGGCGCGACGGCCGCCGCCAGGCTACGCGGCACCGCCGTAAAGCTGGCAGCGGCCGGCCGTTCAGGTGGCGTCACGACGGCCATCACGTAAGCACTGCGCGTCGGCACATCAAGCTGAGAGAGCGCGCTGCGCACAAGCAATAACACCAGGGTCAGCGACAGCGTTGGCGTGAAGGCGGCAGCAATCAGGCACACGCTCGACGGAATGTGAGTGAACACCATGGTGTTGAGCAGGCCGATCCTTCGCGCGATCGGGACCGCGGCCAGTTGCGACCCCGCGCTGAGCAGGCCTGACCAGAAAAAGAACTGGCCAGCAGCCGCGAGCGAGAGGCCAAAGCGCTGGATCAGCCACAGCGTGAGCAGCGAGTTCACGAGCAGCCCTCCCGCAAACGCATCTACGCTGAAGAGCATTGCGAGACGTGTGACAATTCCGCGAGACGGGCCGAGCGGTGTGCGGGCGGCCGTCGTGTGTGCCTCGCGTTTCGGCAACCTGAGGTACAGCAGGAAGACCATGAGGCCCGTTACCGCGTAGACGATAAACATTGCGCGCATGGCGAAGAGCGCGGACACGCCCGCATGCGCCGCAATCCAGTCCGGTAGTCCGGCCAGCAAAGCGCCCAGTGCAGCCGAGAATCCACCCACCAGGCTATAGCGGGCGAAGAGCGCGGTTCGGGCGTCGCCCTTCGCCGATTCTGCGAGGCGTGCGTGCTCAAGTGGCAGAAACAGGCTGACATCACCCGAACCCGGATTGAGCGTGCCGACAAACGCCACCACGAGCAGCGGCCAGAGTGATGACAGGAATCCAAACGCAACACCCGTTGCCGCCATCAGCGCCGCAGCGAAGAGCAGCAGCGCACGCTGCGGGTAATGGCTACCCAGCAGGCCGACGGCAATCGTCGCAACAGCCGATCCCAGCAGCGTGACAGTGCCGATCAGGCCAACCGTAAGCTTGCCGAAACCGAGCGAGAGCAGATACGCCGGCAGCAGCACGGCGACGAATCCGTCGCAGAGTCCGCGCAGGCTCCGTGCGGCGAGCAGCAGCCATACGCTATGGTCCACGTCCGCAGACGGAGGCAGGCTAGATACTGGCGCCCTGGCAGGAGTCATTGCAGCACCTGTGCTTTCGTGTCGGAGGCACGCCACGCACGTACAGACTCCGCGCAGGGATCAGGCCGACGAGCGTGACGGCATAGCCGCCTGAAGTCTCATCGCAGCGTTGTCCCAGTTGATGATGCTGAACAGCTGGCTGACATACTCATTGCGGCGGTTCTGATACTTCAGGTAGTAGGCATGCTCAAAGACGTCGATGACCAGGATCGGCTGGATGCCCCATGCCGTGAGCTTCTGGTGGTTCTCGCACTGGAGGATCATGAGCTTTCCGGACGCCGGGAGATAGCCGACGACACCCCAGCCTGAGGCTTCAGTCGCAACGGTCGCTGCAACGAGTTGCGCCTTGAACTTCTCGTAGGAGCCGAAGTGGCTGTCGATCACCTTTGCGAGCTCGCCCTTTGGCTCACCACCCTTGCCCGAAATGCTCGTCCAGTAAATAGTGTGCAGGATGTGGCTGGACAACTGGTAGGCAAGCTCCTTCTCGTGAAACTTCACCAGCGCGAAGTCGCCGGTCTCGCGTGCCCTGGCGAGCCCTTCCTCCGCCTTGTTCGCGGCGGCGGCGGCCGGCTTGTGATGGAAGTTGTAATGGAGCTCCACCGTTCGGGCATCAACGACTGGTTCGAGCGCATCGTAGGCAAACGGCAGTGGCGCCGCCGCATACTTGCCGTCCGCGCTGACAAGCCTGTCGACATAGCCAGGCGTACTGGAAGCGTGAACCATCTGCGCCTGGGCAAGCATGACTCCTGCGCCGACTGCGGCGGTGTCGTGCAGAAAGTTGCGACGCGTTTTCATTTGCATTCCTCACAGGTTTCCCGCACGCGGTTTATGTGGCGTGCAGGTGGAGAAGCGGATAGAGCGTGAGCCCGATCAGGGCGGCTGCGACGACGATCACAGGCTCCGGAAGCTTCCTGAAGCGCCACAGCAGCACCACGGTTGCGAGCGCGATCAGCGCGGTAGGCCAGTCGATGACCGAACGCCTCGCAATCACGATGACCGAACCGGCAATCGCACCAACGGCCGCGGCGGTAATGCCGTCGACAAACGCCTTGACGGCCGGAAGCCGCCCGTATTTCTTGAAGTACGGTGCGGGTAGCACGGTGAACAGATAGCACGGCAGAAACGTGCCGAGCGCGGCGACACAGGCACCAGCCAGGCCTGCAACCAGATAGCCGATAAAGCCGACCGTGATGACGACCGGCCCCGGTGTGATCATCGCGACTGCCACGGCATCGACGAACTGTTTGTCGTTGAGCCAGTGGTGTTCGGTCACGACGCCGCCGTAGAGGAACGGCACGATCGCAAGGCCAGAGCCGAACACGAAGGCACCCGCCTTCGTGAAGAAAAGGCCAATCTGGCCAAGCAGTGGGAGATCCAGGCCGCTGAACACGCCTGCAAGTGTGGGCGCCTGGGTCACAGCCAGTGCGTTGAGACCGCCTTTACCGAGCCAGCGGGGCGGCGAGCGGCGCAGCCAGTTGACGACGCCACCCGCGATGAAAAGCCACGCAATTTCGGATTCCGTGGCGACCGTCACCGCCGCGAGAATCAGGTAGACGACCCAGAGCAGCTGGTCCGCGCCTAGCGTCTTCGTCGTCAGCTTGCAGGCGCTCATCGCGATGATGCCGACTACCGCCGCACCAACGCCGTAGAAAACCGCCTGCATCCACGAGAGTCCACCAAAATGCGTATAGGCCCAGCCCAGCGCGACGACCATCAGGAATGACGGCAGTACGAAAGCGAGGCCCGCGACCGTTGCGCCCAGAAGTCGGTAGTGCACGAAGCCGAGATAGATGCCAAGCTGCGCGGCGAGTGGACCGGGCATCATTTGCGCCAGTGCGAGCCCTTCGCGATAGTCCGCCTCGGCGATCCAGCCGCGCTGCTCAACCAGATCGCGACGCATGTAGCCAACGAGCGCAACCGGTCCGCCAAAACCGACCGTGCCGAGCTTCAGCATGTAGAGCGCGCCATCTGGCCGAGCGTATAGCCGGGCACATGCGCGGCCGTCGTGCTCATGAGCGCCTTCCCTTGTCGCTGCCTTTTTCGCTTGCCGCGAAGTGGGCATACATCGAGTCGAGCACCGGGCTCATGCCGTCGAGCACCTGGTCGTCGTCTGCCGCTCGCTCGCGGGTGCCGGCCATGACCGCTTCGAAACCGATGGCTTCTGGCACATTCGCACCGCCCACATCGAGCGCGTGAACCAGTGCGCCGAGCCGCAGTAGCGCCGGATCCGTGTCCAGCCCGAAACTCGCCAGCAGTACCTCGAACGTGACGCGTTCGCCGACATGGGTAAAGGCGGCGCCGTCGAAATCGAAGCCGAGCGCGTCCGGCGGGCAGGCGTCCGGCGAAGTCAACCAGATGAAGCGAGCGTCCCGGTCGATGAACCGGCGGATCAGCCATGCACTCGCCACACGGTCGACCCACATTCGCCAGCGGGTCGCCCACGTCCGCCCCTGATAGTCCCCGGCAGAGAGCGAACGGATTGCGCGGTCTGCCGGGTGTGGCTCGCCAGGGGAGAGAACCGTATCGACGTGCGCCACAAAATCCTGCCAGGCCGCCTCGGCACGCGTTGCCGCCTCGCCCGGAAAGAAGTCGATCGCAGCAATGGCTTCGTAGTCCTTGCGCAGGCGCCGCAACACCTTCGTCAGTTCGGCGGCCGACTGGCCTGAAACCGCCTTCCGGGCATCGGCGAGCGTGCGGATGAGGCCGTCGTACTCGTCGGCGCGGTCAAACAGCGCGCGGAATTCGCCTTCTTGCGACTCGTCCAGGCTGGGCGCGCGCAGCAGATGGGCTGTGCCACCGCTTTCACCAATGGCGCTCGAAAGCTCACGCAGCACGCCCTCGCCCGCTTCCGTGTACGGCAAGAGGTAGATGCCGTCGCGCAGGACGGCGCAGCCCCGCGCCTTGAGTGCGCGCCAGAAACGCATGCGGGCCGTCGCGTTCTCGGTGGGCAGGGTCAGTACAAGGACCGACCAGGTCGATAGTGATTTCATGTAGGATATGCTACGTTGATGTAGCACTCTCTACAAGTTAACTTTTTATCGACCAGAATCCCGTTTGAACCGGCGCATGCCTGGCCGGACGCCGCGCTGTTCTGCGCAATGTCGGTCCAGCGCCGAAGACCAGGAAAGGCGGTCACCATAAAACCGCCTGCGCGTGGACGGCCCGACGCGATTCCTGGCATCCCGTCCACGATCGCTGTGTTGCTGGCAGGTTCCCTGACCGGATCCAATGCGCGAGCCGGTTTGACCACATATGCGTCTTCAGCTACATCACATAGCGAACAAGATCAGCACTGTGGTGGAGTGATATGTGAACCACAGCAGTCGTCAGCAATGTGACGAGCGCGACCACCAACAGCACGGGCGAACCTCGTGTATCGCGGTCCCTGAGATGATGGGCTACGGAAAGAAACACGATCCATGCCGTGCCGAGGCTTAGACCGGCCAGAATGTCGGATAACCAGTGAACACCGAGGTACAGGCGGGAGATGGATATCAGTGCTATTACCGAACCACTTATCACGGCAATCCTGAACTGCGCGCGCTTTTGATGGCCGCGACAGACGAGGTACGTGAGGAAGCCATAGATGACAATGCTCAGTGTCGCGTGGCCGCTTGGAAAGGAAAAGCTTTCAATACCTTCGTAGATAGACACCGGTCGTGACCGTTGCACAGCAAATTTGATTAATTTCACTGATGCTTCAGCCATCGCGATTGCGACGATCCAGTACCCGGCCGTCCGCCATTCGCGCCGAACCAGGAGCACAGACAGCACGGCCAGAAAGACGGGAATCGTGACCGCAGCATCGCCAAGCTCCGAAGCTGCCACCATCACGTGGTCGACGAGCGGAGTGCGAAGCCCATGCAGCCCCTTGTGGAGCATCCGGTCGACGGCGACCAGGGGGTCCCCGCTGAGGATGTCTTCGAGAATCCCGAGAAACAGCCAGATGCCGCCAAGTACCAGCATGACGGCCACCGCCAACTTCGCAAAACCCGTACGGCGAAGCACAAATCGCCACCCCTCTTCGCCGCCAACCACAGCTCCAGGCTCCATATCGGAAAACCGTCGCAACAACTTGCAGAAAAACGCGCTCAGCGGCTTCATCGGGAACCTCCGGTGACCCGTGCTGGACACAACCTGCGGCACGCGTCGGTCGCCATGCCCCCCGCCTGCCCGCGTTGTGAGAAGGTCAGGCCCAAGTGTCCGCTGGATCGGGCGCTCGGGACGCCCCGACGCGATATCGGCAACTTTACCTGTAATCTGGACGCAACCTTACGTGCATAAGCACCGACGACGCGAGATCGAGAGGCAACCGGATTTTCGCAACCGCAGCACAAGACACAGTCTGCGGTAGCATCACCACTCTTCCAGCTGGCACGTGTTAATCGGATGTCCATGAAGGTACTCATTGTCGAAGACGACTCCGCGATCGCCGCGAACCTCTACGACTATCTCGAGGCCGGCGGCTATGAGGTCGACGTAGCGGCCAATGGCAACGCGGGGTTGCAGATGGCGCTCGCCGACTCCTGGGACGCCATCCTTCTCGATCTGT
This sequence comes from Paraburkholderia unamae, assembly GCF_003268775.1. Lineage (GTDB taxonomy): Bacteria > Pseudomonadota > Gammaproteobacteria > Burkholderiales > Burkholderiaceae > Paraburkholderia > Paraburkholderia unamae. Next base: position 149,806 of record NZ_QLSU01000019.1, on the reverse strand, counting down.
CACTGCCGGGCATGGACGGCCTCACGCTCTGTCGCAGGCTGCGGGAAGAGGCGGCCCGCGACACCCCCGTGCTGATGCTGACCGCGCGCGACGCGCTTGACGACAAGCTCGCGGGTTTCGTGCACGGCGCCGATGATTACCTGGTCAAGCCGTTCTCGTTGAAAGAAGTGGGCGCACGGCTGGGCGCCATGATCAAGCGCTATCGTGGCCAGGTCGCCACCATGGATCTTCGCTTCGCGGACGTGCGCCTCGACCTGTCGACGATGACGGTCGAACGCGCCGGACGCCCCGTCAAGCTTCCGCCCAAATGCCTTCACTTGCTGCGCGTCCTGATGCAGTCGCCCCACCGCACCTTCACCCGCGCCGAGCTCGAGGCCGAAGTCTGGGGGGAGGAACTGCCGGACAGCGACACGCTGCGCACACACGTCTATACCCTGCGCCGGGCGCTGTCCCGGCCCGCCGAAACGGACGTGATCGAAACGCTGCATGGCGTCGGGTACCGGCTCGCGACGAGTGGCGGCGATGCGAAATAGCCTGCGCTTCAAGGTCGCCCTGTTCTTTTCGGTGCTGACCATCGCGCTGCTGCTCGCCCAAGCGCTGGGCGTGCGGGCGCTGGCCGAAGCGCAGGAAGAGCGCCTGATCGCGGCGCTTATCCGCGACGACATGACAAACGTGCTCAAGGGCTACCAGGCCAATCCGGCATTGCTGCCGCCATTCGACGTACGAATGAACGGCTACGTTTCCGGCGCGGATCGCGAGTCCGTCGCGCTGCCCGCGACGGTCAGGAACCTGCCATTCGGCACGCACGAAATCATCATCGACGAACGGGAGATCCACGTCGCCATCGCGCCCATGGGAACAGCAGGCACGGCACGCCTGTACCGGGTCTACGACTTCAACATCTACGAAAAGCATTTCAAGGAAGTCATCAATGCGTTGATGGGCGGAACGGGCATATTTGCACTCCTTACGATATGGCTGTCCTTTGGCCTGTCCGGCCTGCTGGTGCGACAGGTTGCGGGGCTCGCCAGGCAGGTGAAGACGCTGCGGCTCGGAGAATCGGCGCCGATCCAGCCGGGCAAATACGATGAAACCGAACTCGCAGGGCTTGTGGAGGCCTTCAACGACTACCACCAGCGCATGGCCGGCATGATCGCGCGCGAGAAGGCGTTCACGGGGAACGTCAGCCATGAACTGCGCACGCCGCTCACGACCATCAAGACAAGCTGCGAGCTGCTCGAGCAGGATGCGGCAATCCGCGGCAAATCGCGCGCGCGTTTACAGCAGATCGAGCGAGCGGCAGACAACATGCGCGAACTCGCCAACGCGCTGCTCATGCTCGCGCGGGAAGACTCCGCGTGCGAAGTGGAGCCGGTGGCGATGGCGAAGATGATCGAAACCGCGCTGACACCGTTTGCCGACCGGCTCGCCCAAAAGGGGCTTCAGACGACCATCGACATAGACGGCGACCTTCATGTCATGGCGAACCGGCCGGCGCTTGCGATCGTGCTCTCCAACCTCGTCGACAATGCCGTGCGCCATACCGACCGCGGCGGCCTGCACTTTCGCTACGCCGAAGGCTGGCTGTCTATCGAGGACACGGGGCCGGGTATTCCGGCGCATGCGATCCCGCATGTCTTTGACCGGTTCTACCAGGCGGGATCGCCGGACGCCTCGCCCGCTGGTGTCGGGATCGGCCTGTCCATCGTCAGGAAGCTGTGCGAGCGCTACGGGTGGCCGATCGAGATCGGCAGCGAGCCCGGCCAGGGCACGCGCGTCTCGCTGCGTCTTCCGGCTGCGAGCCGGACCTGAGCGAGGCGCCACGGGAACCCAACGGGTTCTTGACGAAAACTTCACAAGCCGTGGCGTAGTCTTCGTCCCGAAAGCCGCCCACATGGGCGGCACAACGTCCAACGGGATGCCTGAATGCGCCGCGCGCTATGGATTGTCTTCATCGCCTTGACGGGGGTGGGCGGCTGTACGACCTATCATCCCCAGCCAATCGCCCCTGACCAGATTGCCCGGGAGTTCGGGCAGCGCTCGCTCGCAAACGACGAACTGCACGCATGGATCGTGCGCGAAACCGGCCACGAGATCACACCGTGGCCCCCCGCGCGCTGGAACCGCGAACTGCTCACCCTGGCGGCGTTCCACTACAGCCCCGCGCTCGACCTGGCCCGCGCCCAATGGGGCACCGCCAACGCCGGCATCGACGTCGCCAACGCGCTGCCCAACCCGGTCCTTCAGCTACCGTTCCAGTTCAACACACCCAATCCGGGGCCCGGAGCGCCCTTCACGTGGGGCCCTTCGCTCGATATCCCGATCGAGACCGCGCACAAGCGCGGCTATCGCGTCGATCAGGCGACGCACCTGGCGGAAGCGGCGCGGCTGAACATCGTCACCACGGCGTGGTCGGTCAGCGCGCAGGTCCGGGACGCCATGCTCGCCCTGTACGCCGCGAGTGCGCGCATCGTGATCCTCTCCGCGAAGGCGCAAGCCCAACGGCAAATCACGGTCATGAGCCGCCACCGCCTCGCAGCGGGCCAGTTCTCGCAGCCCGACGTCGACGCCGCCGTGCTTGCCGACACCCAGGCCCAGAGCGATCTGGCCGCCGCGCGAAGCGCCGAAGCGGACGCGCGCGCGCAACTGGCGGCCGCCATCGGCGTGCCGGTCGGCGCGCTCGACAGCGTGACGCTCGATCTGAGCGCTTTCGGCGCGGCAGCACCCACGCCGCCGGCGGCGGACGCACAGCGCACGGCGATCTTCCATCGCGCCGACCTGCGCGCCTCCCTTGCCGATTACGCCGCAGCCGAATCGGCGCTTCAACTCGAAGTCGCGAAACAGTACCCCGACATCCACCTCGGCCCCGGCTACACGTACGACACCGGCACCAACAAGATCGCCTTCGGCCTGGCCGGCATCACGTTGCCGATCTTCGACCAGAACCAGGGGGGCATCAAACAGGCCGAGGCCAAACGCAAGGAAGCGGCCGTGCGCACCGGCGCGCTCCAGGACCGGATCATAGGCGACCTGGCGCACGCCCTGACGCGCTACCGGTCGAGCACCGAAGCATTGCAGATCGCCGACGCCCACCTCGCGGCGGCCCGGCGGCAACGCGACAGCCAGGCGGCGGCGTTCTCCACCGGCAACGAAGACCGGCTGAGCTTCACACAGGCGAAAGCCGACTATCAGACGAGTGAAAACGCCCGGCTGGACGCCGAAGTCGCCGTCCAGCAGGCTGCCGGCGCACTCGAAGATGCGATGCAGTCGCCGCTCGACCACGACGCAGCGAGCCGCACCCTCAGTGAAAGCACGACACGATGAAACTCCGGCTGATCTTCTTTTGCGCCCTTTCACTGGCCCTCTGCGCAGGCACGGGCTGGTACATCATCAACCAGGCGTTTGACGACTCCGGGGCGTCGGCCGCCGCGGCGGCACAGCCCGCACCGCCGCCCGCCGTGCAGACGGTCAACGGCGAAACGGTCGTGGTCGTGAGCCCCGATGCGCAGCGCGCGGGGCACATCGAAGTCGCACCGCTTGCCGCCGTCAGGACCCAGCCCGGCATACACGCCGACGCCACGGTCGTCGATCTACAGCCGCTTTTCGATCTGCGCAACCGGCTCGCAAGCGCACGCGCGGACGTCGACACGTTCAGCGCTCAGGCGGCCGCCTCACGGGCACAGTACGACAGCAGCCGCACGCTCTTCGCCGACGACCGCAATATCTCGCAGAAAAGTCTCCAGGCCGCGCAGTCGGCAATGCAAGGCGACGCGGCAAAACTGCGGTCTGCGCGAATCGCGCTGGAGGGTCTTTCCGGCACGTTGCGCCAGCAGTTCGGCGCTCCACTCGCCAGCGCCGCGACGGCGCCCGCCTCGACGCTGTTCCAGCGTCTCCAGGCGGGCCAGTCGGTCGTGCTCCGTATCACGCTGCCTTCCAGCTTCGCCGCGCCGCCGCCCGTGCAAATCGCAATCGACGCACGCGACGGCCATACCGTGCCCGCTCAAAGGCTCTCCGCTTCGCCGCTCGCCGATCCCGCCGTACAGGGAACGCCGTGGCTCTATGTCGCCGATACCGCACTGCCCGCGAACCTGCGCACGAGTGCGCGCGTGCCGACATCGAGCGAGGCGGTATCCGGGCTGCTGATTCCCGGGCAGGCGGTGGTGTGGTACGGCGGTCAAACGTGGGCTTACGTGCGCACGGCGCCGGACCGCTTCACGCGGCGCTACGTGCCGGCGGGCAACGAGGGCGATCGCGGCTTCATGGTGACAGCCGGCGTGACAGCCGGCTTTCACGCCGGCGACCAGATCGTCACGCAGGGCGCACAACTGCTGCTCTCCGAAGAGACCAGGCCGCAGAGCATCGGCACCGCCTGCAAGGACCCGCCGGAGTGCGATGACTGATCCCGCGACCCGGCTGTGCAGACCGCGCCCAGAACAACCCCACGCAACGTCCCATGCTTGACGCGATCATCCGCTTTTCGCTGCGCTTTCGCGGCGTCATTTTCTCGCTGGCCATCATGACGGCCGGCTACGGCCTCTTCTCGATCACACGCGCGAAGCTCGATGTCTTTCCCGAATTCGCGCCGCCGATGAGCATCGTGCAGACGGCCGCGCCAGGCATGACCAGCGAGCAGGTAGAGACCCTCGTCACACAGCCGGTCGAAAACGCCCTCGGCGGCATGACCGGCCTGCGCTCGATCCGCTCGCGGTCCATGCAGGGCCTCTCCTCGGTCACGCTCGTTTTCGACGACCATGCCAACGTGATGCAGACACGGCAGCTCGTCACCGAGCGCATCAGCGCTCTCGCGGGTGCGCTTCCGGCAGGCGTTCCGGCTCCCCAGCTCCTGCCGCTCACCACGACGACGAGCGTCGTGCGCACCATCGGCCTGACGTCGAAGACGCGCTCGCTCGCGGACCTTTACGACATCGCGCAGTGGACCGTCAAACCGCAGTTGCTGAGTGCGCGCGGCGTGGCCGACGTGATCGTGTTCGGCGGCGATACGCGCCAGATGCAGATTCAGATCGACCCCGCGAAGCTGACCCGCCACGGCCTGTCGATCCAGGGTGTCGTGGCCGCGGCGCGCCAGGCCACGGGCGTGCGCGGCGCCGGATTCATCGAGACCCGCAATCAGCGCATTGCCGTCAACGCCGATGGCCAGATCGCCACGCCGCAAAAACTCGCCGGAGTCGTGCTGCGTGCGAGCAACGGCGCGGCGGTTCGCCTTGGCGACGTCGCCAGCGTGACCTGGGGCGACGCACCCGCTGCGGGCGCGGCATCGATCATGGGCAGGCCCGGCGTGATGGTCGTGATGGAGAGCCAGTACGGGACCAACACGATGGCCGTGACGCGCGACATCGAAAGGACGCTTGCCGGGCTCGGGCCCGAACTTACCCGCCAGGGCGTGGACGTGAATCCAGACGTCTTCCGGCCAGCCAACTTCATCGAGGCTTCCGTCGGCCACCTGCGTATGGTGCTCATCGCCGGGGCCTTGCTGGTCATCGCCGTGCTGTTCCTGTTTCTGCTCAACGTGCGCACCGCCGTGATCTCCGCCGTTGCGATTCCCATGTCGCTGCTCGTCGCGATCATCGTGCTCACCGCGTTGGGCGTCAGTCTGAACACGATGACGCTGGGCGGGCTCGCCATTGCGCTGGGCGAAGTGGTCGACGACGCCATCATCGACGTCGAGAATATCTATCGCCGCCTGCGCGAAAACCGCACATTGGATGAGCCGCTGCCGGCGTTTCACGTCGTGCTGCGTGCCTCGCTCGAAGTCCGCAGCGCCGTGGTATTCGCCACCTTCATCGTGATGCTGATCTTTTTGCCCGTGCTCACGCTCACGGGTATCGGTGGACGCCTCTTCGCCCCGCTGGGCGTCGCCTATATCCTCGCTGTGCTCGCGTCGCTTGGCGTCGCCCTCACGCTTACGCCCGCGATGGCGCTCGCACTGCTGGCGAAGGGGCCCTTGCCGGAGCGGGAACCTCGCCTGATCGGCCGCCTCAAGATCCGCTACATCGCACTGCTCACGAAAGTCGAACAGCATGTGACGGCGATCATGACGATCATCGCGGTGATGTGCGCCGCCGCGCTCGCGTCGCTTCCCTTCATGAGCGGAAGCTTCATTCCGCAACTGCGCGAAGGGCACTACACCGTTCACATGGGGCTCGCGCCGGGCACCTCGCTCGCGGAATCGATGCGGGTCGGCACGCAGGTCTCGCAAGCGCTGATGCAGGTGCCGGGCGTGCGGCTCGTCGCGCAACGGGCGGGCCGCGCGAACGGCGTGGTCGACCCGACCGGCGTGCAGCTCTCCGAGTTCGAGGTCGACCTCAAGCCGATGGGGGCATCGGCCCAGCACTGGGCGCTATACCGGATCCGACAGGCGCTGGCGCGCTTTCCGGGCCTCTCCACCTCGGTCAACACGTTTCTCGAAGAGCGGATCGACGAAACCATTTCGGGTACGACAGCGCCCGTGGTTGTGAATGTCTTCGGCAGCAATCTCGACGTCATCGATCGAACGGCGCAGCAGATTGCCCAGTTGATCGGTACGATCCACGGCGTCGCCAGCGTGCGGGTGGATTCGCCACCTGGCATTCCCGAACTGGACGTGAAGCTCAATCCGGACGCACTGAGCCGCTGGAGCTTTCGCCCGGTCGAAGTGCTCGACGCGATCCAGGCTGCGTATGCCGGTGTAACCGTCACGCAAATCTACGAGGGCGGGCGCGCCTATGACGTCGCCGTCGTGCTCGACCCGGCACAGCGCAGATCGGTCAGCGACGTGGGCAAACTCATGCTAAGCAATGCAGATGGATTTTCCGTGCCGCTTTCCACGCTCGCGACGATCTGGCAGGTCGCCGGCCGCTACCAGATCACGCACGGCGGCGGCCAGCGCGTGCAGACGGTGTCGGTGAATCTCGGCAGCCGGGCGGTCAGTGACTTCGTGAAGGAAGCGCAGGCGCGTGTGAATCGCGAGATCAGGATGCCGACGGGTACGTACGCCGTTTTCAGCGGCGAGAGCGAAGAGCGCGCGCAGTCGCAGCGCGACCTGCTCGCGTACGGCGGGATGGCGCTGGTGGGCATCGCGTTGCTGCTATTCCTCGCGATGAAAAACCGGCGCGCCGTGTTGCTGGTTCTGATCAACCTGCCCTTCGCACTCGTGGGTGGCGTGCTGGGCGTGGTGCTCACCGGCGGGAACCTGTCGCTTGGCAGCATGGTGGGTTTCGTCACGCTGCTCGGCATCTCGCTGCGCAATTCGATCATGCTGATTAGCCATTACGAGCATCTGGTGCACATCGAAGGGTTGGCATGGACTACCGACACCGCTGTGCGCGGCGCGTCGGAACGGCTCGTGCCGATCCTCATGACCGCGTTGGTCACCGCGCTCGCGCTCGCGCCGCTCGCCGTGACGAGCGGCGCGCCAGGCAACGAAATCGAAGGGCCGATGGCCATTGTCATCCTTGGCGGCCTGCTCACATCGACCGCGCTGAACCTGATCGTCCTGCCAACGCTGGCCTTGCGCTACGGCCGCTTCGCGCGCGACGAAGCCGCAGAACCGGGGACCACGAATGCATGAGACGGACAAAAGGAGGTCACCGGGCGAGAAGAACCTGCACCTGCTGTTCGAATTGACTTTGGGCTTCAAGGCAGTCTTCGCGATTGCCGAAATTGCCGCCGGTGTCGCGACCTGGCTGGTCCCGCAACGGTACTTTCTGGCGCTTGTGCTGTGGGTCACCCGTGATGAGTTTGCCGAGGATCCACACGATCTCGTGGCAAACCTTCTCCTTCACACCGTGCAGCACCTGTCTGTCGATGCCCAGCGATTCGCCGCGCTCTATCTGCTTGGACACGGGGTGATAAAGCTCTGGCTCGTGGCCGGTTTGCTGCGCGAAAAACTCTGGTACTTCCCTGTCTCGATCGTTATCTTCGCGCTGTTCATCGCCTACCAGACCTACCGCTTCACGAACACCCATTCGGTCTGGTTACTGCTGGTGACGGCACTGGACGCTGTCGTCATCGTCCTCACGTGGCACGAGTACCGGTATCTTCAAAACAGCCGCAAGATCGCCATCCTGGGTTCGTGAGTGGGGCGGACCTGGAATATACCCGCCATCGTCCACGCTTACTTCACGTATTGCGCGGCGCAGAATGCGTTCATGCCATCCAACCGGCAGAGGCGTTTGCGCGCCCAAAAAAACTGCGCGCGGTAATCACTCGACGCGTGGCATGCGCGATATGTCGATGCACAAAGGAGGCGACCATGTATGCGACTTCCAGATTCACTATCCTCGCCGGCGTGATCACACTCGGGATGACATCACATGCAAGCTGGGCGGAACAAACCGTCAACGCGACACTGCTATCGAACTCGATCCAGCTTGGGACGCACAACGTGAAGGCAGGCCACATCACACTAGAAGTCAGGAATGCTGCGAACAACAACATGGAACACGAACTCGTTGTGCTCAAGACAGATCTCTCGGACGATGCACTCCCCGTCAGTAAAGGAAAGGTGCTTGAGCGCAGGCTCAACAAGATCGGTGAAATCGAAGATATCGCACCGGGAAACAGCAAGCGCGTGTCATTCAAGCTTGCGCCCGGACACTACGCGCTGATCTGCAACAAGCCGGGACACTATGCAGCGGGAATGCATACGGAGCTTGTCGTGACGCCGTAGGTTCCACTGCAAACCCACAAGATGGCCGATAAAGCATGCGTCCACTCCTGTTAGCCAGCGACAGATTCATTTCGGTCTACGTCAGCCGACAGTGGTTAGCGAAGTAGTCAGCAACAAGTTGATTTTAAATTAAAAATATTGAGGGGGCACAAGGCAAAGCCTCACCAGACGTGGTGAGCCTAACCGGAATCCTGCACGAAAATCAAAAGGACACCTGGGTGGGTCCCTCGATATCAGAACTCAGGCGAGCGGCGGTGGCACGCGTAGCGGATGGTCGCGCAGTCGCTCATAGACTGGATGGTCGACAAACTTTTCGCATTGCGACGTCACCTGGGTACGCATCGACCCAACCGCTTCCGACGACAGAACGATTGCCGCGTAGCCACGCACGCGACGCGACGGATACATGAATCCATCAGGCCTCGACTGAACGTCGATCTGCGCCATGGCTGCATGCACGCGGGCGCCGAACTCCTGGCACCAGTCGTAATCCGGACTCGACAGCTGGTCATAAATGCCGAGGCGGCTCGATGCCTCACCGTTGAGGTTCCATAGCAGCAAGTCTCGGGGGAATGACAGCGTTGCGATCAGTCCGTTGCGCTCGGCGGCCGGGTCGATGTAGAACGTCCCGGGGCGCGTGACGTCGTTCAGGCAAAAACGTGCCTCCCAAACCGTCGTGTCGGTCATCGGCGCGAGATACAACCACCAGAACGGCACTGTACCGTCTGCCGCGCGGAGGGCATCAGGCGGACCAAAGCGATACGGGCGCGATGCCTGTACCGGGAGAATCGCGTGGGGCGACCACGCCGCACGGTAAAGAGGTTCCCGACTACTGATGAGTACGGTCTCATTAGCGAGACCAGCGATGATTTGCCCGACGGACGGCATTGCTGCGACGAAGTCGCCGGGCGGGTCCAGCTCGATGTTTTTCTGCATGGTGGGCCGTTTAGCGCTCCACACCTTCCCTTTGACGCTCGGCAGAGACAAGAACGCGCCGTTGTCGTTCCGCAGCAGGCAGTTGCAAAAGACGCTTCTGGCTGCTGTGGAGTTCTCCACGGCCTGCGAACGGCTTGCCGGCCAACAATTCGGCCGGCGCAAGCTCGTTGAGCTCGTCCCGAGCGGTCACGAGAAAGGCGTGAACCTCAGTCGTCGCCGACCCTCGAAGCGCAGACAAGACGGCAGGAAGCAATTCGGGCACCGGCTGTACAAACTGCCATTCCGGAAACACGCGGCCATTGCTCTGGCCGGGTGGCTTCACGCAATAGAACCGGTTCGTGTCCACGCATCGATACAAGCTGGCGAGCGAGAGTTGAACCAGTTCCTGTCCTATCACATCCGAGGGCTTGAGATTGCCCACAGGCAACGACGCCGGCACAGCCGCTTGCGACACTCCCGCCTCGATGACAAGCATCGTGGTGAGACGGTCCTCAAGAGCCTTGCGAACCAGGCGATGAAGCTGCTCATCAACCAGACCGGGTGCCATTTTCTCGCGCAGGACGCCTTCAATATCCGTCGCGAAAATCTCGGCTACATCCCGCGCTGCGCGCGCGCCGGTACTACGGTCTCCCTCAGCCAGAATCGCATGAATCTTGATTCCGCTGGATCCGTGGTTTCGGTCGTCAATTACATGTGGCATATCGGTCTCCTTCAGACGAGATGCGGGGGAGCGCCAAGCGGGTTCATCCGCTTGGCGATCGCCGCTGCACTACCCGTTTCAGCCGCCGGACCGCTGGTTGGCCGGACGTGCATGTGTGCGACGCGCGCGAGCGCGCGCTTGCTGGCCAGATCACGATGGCTGGCTGAAAGTTCACGCAAGGTCTCGAGCAAATAATCCTTTGCGAGCCGCCCCGCCGAAACGAGGAGACCTTCCACAAGCATGTACCTTCTCACGCGGGACGGTTCTTGAACCCGCCAGGCACGCGCCAGGGCTTGGCGCCGGGGCGCGCGTTGGACCTTGGCGATCCATCGTTCCCAGATCGCGCCTAGGCCGCTCGTGGCAAAAGCTGCCCCCTGCCGGACTTCAGCCAACCCGTATCGGTCCTCGAATTCGAAACCAGCGTTGCCCGACGATTCACCCGAAACGTCATCTCTATTGCTCAAACTCCCGAGCCTCATTTCCGTGACGACGCCCCCGAAATATCGCGGAGGCTCAATATCCCATTCCAGCGGCTCACGCCCGACAGTCACCTCTACGCTCGGTTCGCGCAAGGCATACTCACCCGGTCGCACCGCACGCGTGACCGGGACGAACAGTCGCCCGAACTCGTTGGCAACAATCACGAAGTGGTGTGCAAGCTGCGGAAGGTTAGGCATGCGATCGGCCCTCGCGGACTGTGGGATAAAACGATTATACACATTTTCGCATTTTTCGCACTATTTTTATTTTTCGCGGTTTTCTGATTTTTCGCGCTCGATGCGGACACCGAATGCCCTGCTACGGTACTGGCGCGCTCACCGTGAGGCTGCGGACCGGGCAAGGTCGCTCTGCCGCGCTGGGGCGGCGTTGCGACCCAGGTAGACCTTCGCGGCCATGCCAGCCGCGAAAAGCTCCGGCCGGCGGGCGTTTGTGTCACCACCTCGAGCAGCCTTACCAGATGGACAGCCAGCCGCGGGAGTGGTTTGACCTGCCGGGCTAACAGATCGTCGAGGGCGCGGCGGTGTATCGCGGTTTCGAGCTTTACGGTCGCGAGCGTGGCAAGTGTGGCCGCGCGCCTGACTTGTCGTCGATCCGTTTCGTGGGTCCGGCAGCATGATGACGAAGTGCGCGAGCTGGTCGTCTGGGTGATGCACGGCGTGGTGGAGATCGTCGACAACATCATGAAGATCGACGAGGAGCACGTGATGATGTCGTTCGTCGACGAAAAGTGATCTCGCGCGTGACGCTGTACCGGCTTTTGGGCGGCGCGCCATGGTGAGCGTGCGGAACGGTATCAAGGATACTTTCGTCGGCAACTACAAAGCGTCGGCACACGCCTTCCGATCCGCCAAACAGACGGGACAACGCTCGCAAACGGGATTCGGGGAACCGCCAATTCCAGGCAAGGGGTCTTGAACCTGTTAGCATTGATTCGGGCGTGATGCTTTGTGCGCCCAAAAAGCAAACGGCGCGAGAATTTCGCGCCGTTTTGTGAAGGGGAAGGGAACCGTCCAGCGTCCCTAGGAAAGATACAGGACGGACCCTTCGAGCCATGCAACCAACCTTTGAGGAGGCACATGGGTACAGCAAACCTGTACTTGCTGCTTGCCGGCGTGTACTACTGTGCCGGCACGGTGTATATCGCCATTGCGATGGCACATTGAGCGGATCTGTGCGCGTTGCACCGCGTTGAATTTTCAACGGATGCGCTCAGAGTAGCACAGTCAGCAGAAAGCTGAAGTTTTCACCGAGGCCCCTTCCCGGGCCTCTTTTACGTTAAGCGCTGCAAGTTCGGGGACGTGTACGACGTCGAATAGATCATGCGCAGGCAAAGTATCAACGTCACGCTCCTCGAGCTCCTCGTGATTGACGGCATCGGGAGACGACCGACCCAATGCCATATGTAGTGTTGTGAAGCTCCGGAAAGTGCTGAAATCTTGTGCAATACGCGTGGATAAAGACGGCCACTTTGCGCGCGCTTCGCAGACCACTCGAAAGCCCGTGCGGCGGGGGCTCCCGGGCTGCTTGGCTTGCGGTCTTGTCAAGATAGGACCAGCAAAAAAAGCCGTTTGATCGGCTCATTTATTCCGCTAGAGTGTGCGATAGCTGGGAGCTAGGGATAGGCGCTTCCAGCCGAAAAGATAGGGCACTTCCAGCCACCGCAGGCTGCCACCTGCGGGGCCGTAAGAGCCACAAGCCTAACTTCACCACGCTCCGACCACCTAAAAGGAGCACGGCAATGCTCAGCGATTTTTTCGCAAGGCTAGCCATTGAGCTAGCCGTCGCGCTAGCCGGATCGAATACGTTTCATGTGTGGGTACACCGCGCGTTCGATTCGCTAGTTTCCATCATCACCTAACGGGAAGCCCTGGCGAGAGCCGGGGCTCTTTTTTGGGTAGGTCGGGAGACCTCTCCAAAAACCGGCGCGAAAAATATGCATCAAAAAACAAACTTTTTTTGCTCCCCGCGCAGAACGAAGCGTATACCGCATGGGAACCAAGGAGCAATACTGCTGGTGAAAAATTTTGCCCTTGCATCTCATCGGGAATCGTGAACGTCCCGGGAGGCGCGGGGCTTGCGTATTCTGCGTCGCCGGGCCGGCCAAGGGGACGGGAACGACGATCAGAACTCTCCTGGCGACATGGCAACGTACCCTGGTTAAACGCGATGTGCTATCCGAGCGAGCGCGGCAGGTGGAGGGCGGCCACCCTCGCCGTTGCCTGCTATGCGTTCCAAGCCTTTCAGTGCCTCACAACACTTTTCTGTGGCCGTGGTCTGCGCTATGGTGGAAGCCATCGACACCGAGGCGCGAGCCAACGCTCTGATTATCGCGAAGATCGAGCGCATTGACTGCGCGGGAGGTGAAGCGTGTTCAGAGACAAGCGTATGGGGCCTTTGAGCAGTTATTGCACCGCGAAACGCTTCGCCATGTGCTTGCAGAGGCGGACGCCGGAATCAAGGGTCTCTTCAACCGTTCCGAAGTCACCTTGAATATCGGCAACCTCCATGGTGGCCGGGCAAGCCGCGTGGTCAGTGTGGACGATGCGCGCTATCCAGCGCCCCAGACCGCTCGACAAAGCGGTCACCTTGTATTCCTGTGCGCCTATGCAAATGGGCCGGTCGTTCATGCCTTAACTCCCTTCCCGCCGGTGCGGAGATTTACCAATGGATGTCCTTCGATGCGCAAATTCCGAGCCGCGATAGGCATCAAAGGACGTATCCGAACAGGTAACCGCATTCCCATCGACGGGGACCGAATCACTCAAGACAAGTGCTCGGCGTCAGTACATGGGCGGGGGTACTGCACCCGTTGGAGCCGACCCGGTCTATTCGTGATCAAGCCGTGGCAGGTCCGCGAGCGTTCGACCCGCATCGGAATCAGCGACCACCATTTCAATGCCTTCGCGTCCAGCCTGGTCGATAACGCGTCGGACCTCTGGGCCGGCGACACGCTGTCCATCCAGTGGAAAGACTGTTACGACGGTGTCGCCCTTAGCCAGTGCATCCACCACTTCGATTACAGGCGATGGGTGCGGAGCGACCTCAAATTGTTCTCCACTCACGGACACCTGGCCCCAAAGCACGTGTGTGACCCTTTGCGAATTCCCGTCCATCCGAACCGCAGTTATAGCGTGTACTGCCATCGCTTTTCCTCCCCTGTTGGGGAAATCCTAGCACGAGCGCAACGATCAGCCATTTCGGCATTTACCGATACCGCGAGTTGGCGTCGCACCTTCGCCGACGGTGCGCGGACGATGTTTCTCATGCTGAACCGGCGCGTAACATCGTCGAGACGCATTCTGGAAGCATCGCTATACAGTCATTGGCTGCGTGACTAAGGCAACAATGAGCGTGACTCGCGGCGAATTGGAAATCATGTCAGGTGTCGTTTGCAGTTTCTCTATGCAGGGCAACACGCATGCGGGGATCCACAACCTCCGGCGCATGCATGTCGTCGGGAAAATCCAGCCAGAGCAGGCGCGTGGGGGGAAAAGCAGCGGCGAGAGGACGTAGCAGCCGCTTTTCTGCATCCCGGATGCGATTGCACACCGCGCGTTCGGCGTCGGGGTGCACGTTACCCTGTGGAACTCGAGTTCGACCGAGCGGACATTCTGCCCGGCGCGTGCGGTCGCCTATTTGGAATACAGATAAATAAAAGTACGATAATAAGGCTTATGTTATTTTGGTTAGGTATTCTAATCATATTAGTCATGAGTGGATGTAGCCCGGACGTGTCGCCGCCTGCTTTGCTCGAATGCCCCCTATGCCGTGGAACGTGACCGGGCCCGCGCACCGCTCGGTAGATCGCGGGAGCCGAGCCGTGTGCACGGCCACCTCTGAGCGGCCCGCCGTGCAAGAGTGCGCCCGTGACTGGCAGACCTATTTCCAGTCCTTGCGCAGTAAGGCTGCCGCTGCGCGCAAGCGACGCTCACGCTCTTTCCTGAGCCACTTCAGTGTGGTTGTGTCGCATTAGCGCGGGGGCGCTAGAATGCGCGTCTGATGAAACGACACTGACCCCATGATGAAGAAGGCACCGACGCCGAGAACGGCACTTGCGCTTGGTATCGCGAAGGTTCTGAAGCGACTGCACTATCCGCTCGATGTTATCCTGATGTGCGTGCGCTGGTATGTGGCTTATGGGCTGAGCCTGCGAAATCTCGAGGAGATGATGGCTGAGCGCGGCATCGATGTCGACCATTCGACCGTGCACCGGTGGGTGATCAAGTTGCTGCCCGTTCTGGAAAAGACGTTCCGACGTCGCAAGCGGGCAGTCGGCAGGAGCTGGCGCGTAGATGAGACGTATCTCAAAGTCAAGGGACGGTGGAAGTACTTGTACCGGGCCGTGGACAAGGCGGGAGACACGATCGATTTCCTGCTGCGCGCCCACCGTGACAAGGCTGCCGCGAAGCGCTACTTCGAAAAATCGATCGAGCAGAACGGCGAACCCGAGGTGGTGACGATCGATAAAAGCGGGGCGAATCTCACTGCGCTTGAGTCGATCAACGCGGAGCGCGAGACGCCGATCAGGATCCGTCAGTCGAAGTATCTGAATAACATCGTCGAACAGGACCACCGAGCGATAAAGCGCCGGACCCGCCCGATGCTCGGGTTCAAGAAATTTCGTTGCGCCCGCATTCTCCTGGGCGGCATCGAAGTCATGCACATGATCGTCAAGGGGCAGCTGGACGATAGCCGCATCGGTCAAACTCCCGCACAGCAGTTCTATTCGCTGGCTAGATGAGGAATCCATACCATATTGGATTTGGCCAATCGATCGGTCTTACCGCGACAGAACCCATGTACGTGCCGCTCACGCTCGGGTCAAACGGCCGCGTGCAGCGTCAGTGTTACACCAACCGATGTCAATGTGACATTCTGCGAAAAGCCCGAAGCGCTCACTTCCCCCTGCCGCCGATCTCTCGCGCCTGCCTGGCCCAGAACCGCCGCGAGCCGAACGGACCGGACTCGAAGCCGGTCGATGGAAAGTCAGTCAAGTTACCCGCAGGCGTGTCTGGACGACCTTTGACGTTATCCTTGAACGCCTTGACTTCGCGCGATCAGAATCAAGACTGCGGGAGAAATTGGTTGAGAAGATCCGCCATCGACGTGTAGCAGGTGTTGCCGCTGTTTTCGCACAGCAATAACTTGAAACGTGCGAGTGGTCCGTCTATTGCCCTATACGCAAAGTCTAGCGCGCGACGCGCTTGCTCGAGTTCTGAATGCTCGCCTGTGACGGTCGTTGGGAAGCTCCAATCCGGCGGTCCTTCGTGAACGACGAAGATCTCCAGGGGCGCTTGCAGCGGGCCGCCGGACAAGGTGAAGGAGTCGGTCGTGCCGCTTTCCGAGGCCACACTTCTACGCAGTGCGAAAACGAGTGTGCCATAGCACGCATCGATCCCCTGAGGCACGGGCGACACCGTGAACCCAGCCGTTTCGAAATGCGTGGAGAAGTCTGTCTCAATCGTTTCACTGAAAGCTTCCGAAGCCTTGGTCACCCTTGAAAGCCGTTGAGACCGATATTCATCGGCTTTGCGCTTCAGGTCTTCAATTTGCTTAAGCGTTGCTAGATCCATTTACGGCCCGTTTCGCCGGAAGTCATCAGAACATCGTGGCTGATAAAGCGTGCATCTCGATCGATTCGTCCAGCACGAGAATCTTGTCGAACTCCCGTGTCGCGTCGGTCAGCTTGTGCGTAATGAGCACGACGCTGCGCCCCGCCATCAGCCTGACGATGGCGCTCATCAAGGCCTGCGCGGTCACCGTGTCCAGCCCCTCGGTCGGTTCGTCCAGTACCAGGATCGGTGCGTCGAGCAGAAGTGCGCGAGCAATGGCAAGCCGCCGCGCCTGCCCTCCCGACAGCCTTGTCCCCGCTTCGCCAACCTGTGTGTCGTAGCCACGCGGCAGACCGCAGATGAACTCATGCAGCTGTGCATCGCGGCACGCTGCCTCGAGGCTTGTCTGGTCTGCGTCCGGCCGCGCGATCAGCAGATTCGCCCGGATCGTGTCGTTGAAGAGATACGTATCCTGCGAAACGACGGCGATGCGGGCGCGCACCGCGTCGGCGGCGCAATCGCGCAGATCCACGCCTCCCAGCTCAATGCTTCCATTCGAATACTCCAGAAAGCGCAGCAACAGCTGCACGAGCGTACTCTTGCCTGCGCCGCTTGCTCCGACTATCGCAAGCCGGCCGCCAGCCGGAAGATCGAACGAAAGATCGCGTAGCACCCAAGGCGACGTTTCGTCATACCGGAACTCCAGATGACTCACGACCAGATCGTTTCGCGCTGTGAGCGCAACCGGCTCGGCGGGATCCTGAACCGGGAGCGTGGCATCGGCCAGCTCGAAGATGCGGCGCGCGGCGGCAAGGCTCTCGCCGACAAGCTGGAGCGCCGCAGGGATTGGCATGACCGCCTCGAAACTTGCAAACACCAGAAACGCCAACATGGCCATGTCGGCGGGCGACAGCGAAGGAGATGCCAGTCGTGGGATGGCGAGCAGCAACGCACACCACATCGCGCCCGATGCACAAGCGGCGAGAGCGCCCTGGGACGTTCCTCTAGCATGACTAATCGTTTTCTGCTGGCCGATCAACCGCGCCGATAACCGGTCGACCTTTTGAGCGTATGCGGGCGCAGCCCCGTAGACCTGAAGCTCGCCCAGCCCTTGCAGACTGTCCACCACGATTTCGTGCAATTCGGCCCGCAAGGCAATACAGGCACGGGCCGGTTCGCGCGTCGACGCAAAGCCGAAACAAGGCAGCACGGCCCCTGCCAGCAACAAGAACACGAACGTGATCACCGCGACAGGAGCGCTGTACGCGGACACGATCGCGACAATGACCAGCGTCCCAACGCCACCCGCAACCACGGGCACGAGCGCGCGAAGATAGAGATTGCTGAGACTGTCGATGTCGGACTGAATGCGCGTGGCGAGGTCCGCGCCGCGTACCTGTCCGAGCCCGGCCGGAGCGAGAGGTTCGATGCGGACATAGAGCCATACGCGCAACCGCGCGAGCAGCCGCAACGTCGCTTCGTGCGTAACGAGCCGCTCGAGATACCGGCCGCCTGTGCGGACGATCGCGCAGGCGCGGATCAGCGCGGCAGGCGTGAAATAGTCGAATGCGAGATGCGTGACGCCCGCCAGCGCCATCGACGCAATGAACCAACCCGCAATGGCCATTAGCGCAACGTTGGCAAGCACGGTCGCCAGCGACAACGCCGCTCCCGCCGCCATCCATAACCAGTAAGGGCGAAACAATGCGATGAGCCGCCACAGGTCGGCACGAGCGACGGCGCCGTCGTCCATCGCTGGCTGCGAGATGCGAGGAGTCGCTTTCATGTGCGGGCCTCCGTATCGGCTTGAGCCTCAATGAGTTGACGATAAAGTCCCTGCGCAGCCGCAAGTTGCCCGTGCGCGCCCGACTGCACGACCCTGCCCTGCTCCATGACGACAATCGTATCGGCCAGGGCTGCGGTGGCAAGCCGGTGCGCGATCAACAGCACGGTCCGCCCGCGCGCGAGGTGCCGCAGCGAATCGTGGATCGTCGCCTCGGTATCGGCGTCGAGGCACGCAGTCGGCTCGTCGAGCAGCAACACCGGGGCGTCTTTCAGGAACGCGCGGGCCAGCGCGAGCCGCTGGATCTGCCCGCCCGAGAGCCCGGCGCCACGCTCGCCGAGCTGGGTGTCGTATCCATGCGGCAGCGACTGAATAAATGCGTCGGCGCCCGCGCTTGCCGCAGCCGCGCGCACGGCGGCACGGTCGGCATCGGGCCGGGCGATCCGCAGATTGTCCAGTACCGTGCCGGCAAAAACGTGGGGGCGCTGCGGGACCCATGCGACTCGCGAACGCCAGTCGTCGAGGTCGGTCTCGTTCAGCGGCTGGCCGTTGATGGAAATCGTTCCGGCCGTCGGTCGTGCAAACCCCAGCAACAGGTTGAGCACCGTGCTCTTGCCTGCGCCACTCGGCCCGACCAGCGCCGTGATACGCCCGGCTTGCGCGACGCAATGCAGTCCGTCGAGCGCGGCCTGCCCGGTCGGCCAGACATGACGCACATCGTCGAAGCGGATGGTGTAATCGCTCGCGGCCGGCAACGGCAGCCGCGCACCGGTTTCGGCCGGCGTGGGGAGATCGAGTATTTCCATGATGCGTTCGGCTGCGGCGATCGCGTCGAGCCGCTCGTGATAATGGCTTCCCATCGTGCGCAGCGGGATATAGAACTCAGGCACGAGTAACAGGACGAACAGCCCGCGCAGCAGTGGGATTTTCCCGTAAAACAAGTGAAAACCCACCAATACGGCGACCACCGCGATACCCAGCGTGGCGAGAAATTCCAGTACGACCGACGACAGGAAGGCGACCCTCAGCACCTTCATGGTGCTGCTGCGATACGCCTCCGACAACCGTGCGACGACGGCCGCCTCGCGCCGACCCGCATTGAAGAGCCTCAGCGTCGTGATGCCCTGCAAGGAGTCGAGAAACCGCGCGCCCAGTTGCGCGAGCAGCGTCCACTGACGCTGGCTCGCCTCGGCTGCGGCCTTGCCCAGCAAGATCATGAACAGCGGAATCAACGGCGCCGTAATCAGCAGTACGAGCCCTGAAGTCCAGTCCACCGGAAATATGACGATCAGGATGGCGAACGGCAGCAGGACCGTCAGCGCACGCCCCGGCAGCCATCGCGCGTAGTAGCCCTCGATCGCCTCGACACCCTGGACGAGATGAGTCGCAAGCGCCCCGGTCGCTTCACCACGGAGCCACACCGGACCGAGCGCCTGCAACTTGCGCAACAGTTCGCCGCGCAGTGTCTGCCGCATGGAGGCGGCACTCGTGAAGGCCGTGCGCTCCGCCAGCCGGATCAGCACGAAGCGCAGGGCGAAGATCGGCAACATTGCCACCAGCGCTGGCCACACCCGGGCAAGCCCGGCTCCGTCCATCACCACGGCGCTCAGGGTCCACGCAAGCAACGCTGCCTGCCCCATCAAGAGCAAACCCGACGCCATGCCGAGCGTGACTACGCTTGCGATGCCGACGCGAACGGACGCGGCGCGTCCGGCGAGCCAGCGATCGATAGTTTTACCTGCCTGTGCCTGTGATGAGGACATATGCGAATACCTGGTGAGCGCAGCGGCTCCTATAATCCTTCGTTGCCGATGCCGTCATGCACGGCGTTACGCTGCCGGATGGGCCATGGAGACACAATGAAAACCGCTTCGCAGTTCATGCTGTACCTCACGCTCGCCGTCTGCGCCATCGTGCTTGGCGTCATCATCGGCAACTACGGCCTCTGGTACTTCTCGTGGCTGGTCGGTACGGCGTTGATCGTCTTGTTCGCGACCGCCGGCGGCGTGCTTTTCGACACGCAACAGGAGCAACACGAAATCACCTGACGCGAGCATAGATTCGCTGGAAGATGGACCGTTGCCAGGGGTGAAGCGCGCCGGGCACGCGTACACGACTACGCTCGGGAGACGCCGCATATTCCGCATAGGCGGCCCGCGCATCGATGTCGCCCCGCACCCACTCGCACAGCGCCTGTGACAACCCGATGTCCCCCGTATCGCGCGGCGTCACGCGCAAAACCCCCACGCCCGCGCGCCGAAGCTCATCCAGATCGGATGCCCAGTCGGGCGCGGTCTCGTCTGGCGATGCAGCGAGATCGCAACCCGGCATCGCGTGCAGCGGCCATCCTTCATAATTGCAAGCCTCGACGCGACACCGCCAACGCGCAAATCGGCGCGGCGACAATACCGGCAGCTCCATCTCGCAGCGAGATTCGACCGCGCAGGCGAGCGCCTGCGCGACCTCCCCCTTGCATACCGCGGTCATCACCCGGCGCCGCGCCCCCAGTTCGACCAGCCGCCTGAGTTCGACAGCGCTTGCGCACGGCATGCCCGCTCCCATCACCAATGGCACCTTCCCGGCCAGCAACCGGAATGTCCTCGCGTCGCCGACTTCAACCGGGAGTTCGCAATCCTCGATCCATGCATGCGCGTCTTCGCTCCCAGGAAGGTCCGCGCCTGCACGCACCGAAAGCACGACCTCCTTGCCACCCGACGAGAGTTCGCGTGCAACCGCAAGACAGTCCCTCTGTTGCAAACCGCCCTGGACCCCGCGAACGGCGATACCGACGTAGACGACATCGACTGACGAAAGCGCGACGGCATCGTAGAACGCAAAGGAATCGGAGCGGTTCCATCGCGCTGCAAGTGCACCAAGCGAAATCTTCATGGAGGGCTCCTTGCGCGGCGACATCAGGGTCGCTCTTTCTCCTGTGTATCGAACAGAACGCCGCCGGCCACAGCAAACAGCACGATCGTGGCCGTCCCGATGAGCCAGGAGAAGTACCAGGCTCCATAGTCGCCGACCACCACGCCAAACACGATGGCCAGCATCGCAACGACCATGAACAACAGAAAATGACGCAGGATTTTCATGACGGACTCCTCAATAGGCGTGCGGATTCGACTCGACGTGCTCGGCCTTCACCTTGCCGCGCATGATGTAGAACGCCCAGCTCGTGTACGCGATGATTGCGGGCATGAACACCGCCGTCCATCCGGTCATCCACATGAGCGTGTTACGGCTCGATACCGCGTTCCATACCGTCAGGCTTTGTGACGGATCGCTGGACGACGGCATGAGGAACGGGAACAGGCTCACACCTGCCGTGCCGATCACGCCAATCCAGGCAAGCGCGCCAAACCACCAGGCGAGCGTGGAGCGGCCGGCGCGGATCGCTGGCAAACCTAGCAGCATGCCGATATATCCGAGGGCCGGCACGGCCCACAACACGGGATGGCTTCGGAAATTGTCGAGCCATGCGCCTTCGGCAACCACGACGCTCTGTTGCAGCGGCGTCTGCGCCACGCCCGGCAGCGGCGCGTGTGCGATGCGGTAGCCATGCAGATGGCTCACCCAGATCCCGCCGATCGTGAACAGCACGATCGCGACCATGCCGCCCACCGTCGCCGCACGCCTGGCCCTCGTCCAGAGCGGCCCGCGCTCGGTGCGGCCCATGAGCATCGCGCCGCCCATCCAGGCCGACAGCGACAGCGACAGCACCCCGCACATGACGGCAAACGGATTGAGCAGGCTGAGGAAGCTGCCCGTGTAGAAAGAGGTCAAATCCCAGCCGAAATGGAAGGGCACGCCCAGCAGCATGTTCCCCATGCCGGCGCCGTACACGATCATCGGCACGGCGCCGCTCACGACGAGCGCCCAGTCCCACGCATTGCGCCATGCGGCCGTCGGCAGCTTGCTTCGATACTCGAATCCCAGCGGCCGCACGATCATTGTCCACAGCAGCAGCAGCATGACGATGTAGAGCCCCGAAAACGCGGTTGCGTAGATCAGGGGAAAGGCGGCAAAGATCGCGCCGCCGCCCAGAATGAACCAGACCTGATTGCCGTCCCAATGCGGCGCGATCGTATTGAGCGCGATGCGCCGCTCGGTGTCGGTCCGTCCGACGTAGCGCAGCAGCGCACCCACGCCCATGTCCATGCCGACCATGATCGCCAGCCCCATCAGCAGCACGCCGAGGAGTAGCCACCAGAGCACCTTGAAGAAAAGATAGAGTTCCATTAATGCTCCTTGACCGTCGAGATGCCCAGCGCAGCCAGTTCGCCGCCCGCGGCGATGCCGTCTGCGTGTCCGTCAGCATCGTGACTTTCCGGCCCCTTGCGAATCGCCCTGACCATCAGAAAGATTTCGACAGCGGCGAACACCGTATAGATGAGCACGAAGCCCGCCAGCGAGAAAATCATGTAGCCCACGCTGTGGCTCGACGCGGACATCCAGGTGGGAAGCACGCCGAACACCGTCCAGGGCTGCCGGCCGACCTCCGCCGTGACCCAGCCCATTTCGCAGGCGATGAAGGGAACGGGGATCATCCACGGCGCCAGCTTGAGGAACCAGCGATGCCGCATCAGATCGCCGCGCAGCGAAAGGATCACCGATATCACGAAATACGCGAGCATCAGCAGTCCGCAGGCCACCATGGCGCGGAACACCCAGAAGATCGTGAACACGTTCGGGATGGCGTCGCGGGATGCGCGTGCGATATTCTCGTCAGTTGCGTTCGCAACGTCCTGATCTTGCGCGTAGCGCTTCACGAGAAAGCCGTAGCCGAGGTCTTCGCGGTGCGCATTGAACTGCGCCAGCGCCAGGGCGTTGGCCGGATCGGAACTCAGCACCTTGAGCGCCTCGACGGCGGGAATACCGTTCTTGATGCGCCGGGCAGCATCGGCCTCGATGCGGTCGATACCCGGAACGGTCGTATCGAACGTATGGGTGAGGAGCGGCGTGAGCACATAGGGAATCTGAATGCTCCACGCGTTGCGCTGTTCGCCCTGAACCGGCCAGGTCGCAATGTTGAACGGCGCGGGCGCCTTCTCCGTCTGCCACATCGCCTCCATGGCGGCCAGCTTCGAGGGTTGCGCATGGCCGCCCACGAAGCCCAGTGCGTCGCCGAGCGTAATCACGCCCGCCACCGAAAGCACGCCGAACAGGCTCGCCATGCGAAACGAACGCTTCGCGATCTCGACGTGCCGGCCCCGCAGCAGGTAGTACGCGCTGATGCCCGTCACGAAGATGGCGGCCGTGACGTAGCCCGCGATACTCGTGTGCACGAACTTCGTCTGGGCGTCCTCGCTAAAGATGAGCGCGCCGAGGCTCGTGAGTTCCATGCGCATCGTGACCGGGTTGAAGGCCGCGCCCTGGGGGTTCTGCATGAAGCCGTTGGCCACGAGAATCCACAGCGCCGAGAAGTTGGAACCCAGCGCGACGAGATAGGTGACGGTCAGATGCTGCGCTTTCGAGAGGCGATCCCAGCCGAACGCCATCAGGCCGATGAAAGTGGACTCCATGAAAAAGGCCATCAGCCCCTCGATCGCGAGGGGAGCGCCGAAGATGTCGCCAACGAAGCCCGAATAGAATGACCAGTTCGTGCCGAACTCGAACTCCATCGTGAGCCCGGTCGCCACGCCGAGCGCGAAATTAATGAGGAACAAGCCGCTCCAGAACTGCGTGATCTCCCGGTAGATCTTCTTGCCGGTGATGACGTACACGGTCTCCATCACCGCGAGAAGAAAAGTGAGTCCCAAGGTCAACGGGACGAAGAGGAAGTGATAGAGCGCGGTGGCGGCGAACTGAAGCCGCGACAGCTCAACCACGGTGTCGTTGATCATGAAATGCTCCGCTAAAAGCTTGACGAGCCGAATCCCGGATTCCGGTCCTGCGGCGGATAGTCGGCCACGCACCGGCGCTCAACGATTGGCGCTTCGATTCACTGCATCGGTGAAACCACGGAGGCGACATATGTCCCCGCCTCTGATAGTTTCATATTTTATGTAATCGAGTAACTTTTAGTAGCAGATCAAGCGTGGCCAACTGCCGCAGCGGCTTATGCGGCGTGCCGCGTGCTCCGGTTCGACTCTCGCGAAGCAAACGTTTTATTTTCACAGGTTAGGAAATAATAAGTCTCGTTACACGGCCCTCCGCTGCCCCGATATACTTGCGACGAACACAATGCACACCATGAACGATCCCCTCACGGTCACCCGCGCGATTCGAATCGGCGATCCCGCACCAGAATTTCGCGCCCGAACCACTTGCGGCGAACGCTCGCTCGCGGACTACCGCGGCAGTTGGCTGCTCTTTTTCGCCCACCCAGCCGACTTCACGCCGGTATGCACCAGCGAGTTCGTCAGTCTCGTGAAGGCCCAGGACAAATTTGACGCGATTGGCTGCAAGCTTCTCGGGCTGTCCATCGACAGCCTCTATGCGCATCTGGCGTGGTTGCGGGACATCCACGAGCACTTCGGCGTCACGGTGACGTTTCCTATCATCGAGGATCCATCGATGGCCGTCGCCACGGCCTACGGCATGCTCGACCCGCTTGCGCCCGATGCGGCGGCAATCCGGGCGAGCTATGTGATCGATCCAGAAGGGATAATCCGGGCGATCACCTGGTATCCGTTGAATGTGGGCCGCTCGGTCGACGAGCAACTGCGTCTCGTGCGCGCCCTGCAAGCCGCGGACAACGCCAGCGCGTCCACGCCCGAAGGCTGGCAGCCCGGCATGCCGATGCTGGAACTGGCGCCGGTCTCGCTCGATGGCGCCTTGCAAAGCGGGCAAGGCAGCGCGCCGTGGTACTACAGGGAGCGGCCATCGCCATGAGAACCACGCCGGAGGACTTCGAGGCGCTACAGGAGCACGCGAGCGAAGCCGCAGAACTTATGCGATTGCTTGGCAATGCTAACCGGCTTCAATTGCTTTGCCAGATCGCGCAAGGCGAACAGTCCGTGGGACAGATCGAGGAGCAGCTGGACATCAAGCAGCCCGCGCTTTCGCAGCAACTTGCAGAGCTGCGCAAAGCGGGCCTGGTTCAGACGCGCAGGGAATCCCGATCGATTCTATATTCGCTGGGCGACGGAAATGTCCGCCGTCTTCTCGAATTGCTGCTCGTGGCATTCAGGGTAAGGACGCTGCCACAGATTGAAACACCCGCCGAGAGGGCTCCTGTCGCCGCGCCCGCGAGCCACGCTGGAGACAGCGCGCGATTTGCCCGGGTGGAACGGTGAGTTTTTGGTTCTGTCGCGCTAGTTTAAGAGGTGTTAGCAGAATGACTTTTGCAGGCGTTGCCAGCATATGATGCAGCAGGCGATTCTGAGGAATGCCTCGTGGATGAAAGCCAGCTGTTCGAAGCGGATGCGCAGTTGGCGGAAGTTGCGAAGCCACGAGATGGTCCGCTCCACGACCCAGCGTGTTTTGCCCAGCCCATTACCATGAGGCTGACCACGTCGAGCGATTTCGGTTGCAATGCCGGCGGCGTGTAGTGGACGTCGATATTTGTCGTGGTCATAACCGCTGTCGCCCTGAACGAGCCGAGGCTTTGATAGTGGTTTGCCACGCTTGCCGCAGATTGGCGGAATTGCCTCGACCAGCGCTTGAAGTTCAGTGACATCGTTGCGGTGGGCGCCGGTCAGGATCACCGCGAGCGGGATGCCCTGCGCTTCGGTGATGAGATGGTGCTTTGAACCGGGTCGCGCGCGGTCTGTCGGATTCGGTCCTGTTTTTGACCTGAGCCCACAGCGCGGATTGAAGAGGAATCGACGATGACGCGAGACCAGTCGATTTGGTCAGCTGCGCGCAATCGCGCAAGCAGCACCTCGTGCAACTGCTCCCAGACGCCAGCGGCTTGCCAGTCACGTAGGTGACGCCAGCAACTCATGCCGCTGCCGCAACCCATCTCTCGAGGTAACAGGTCCCAACGTTGTGTCTCAATAAGAGAAGTGAGGCACGCGCATTCCGGCATGAATAGGAATGCTTATATGATCAGCGAATAGAATGGCTCGGCAGCAGTTTTGATATCGCGCTTGTCCAGCATCTGCCCTTTGCGAATCATGTGCATCAGCTCAATGCCAGACAGAATGATACGTGCGCACCGGAAACTCTTGAAGCCCATCATCGGCTTGACGATGCGTTTGGCGGCTCGGTGATCCTGCTCGACGATATTGTTCAGCTACTTGTTCTGCCGGATCATGATCGGCGTCTCCCGCTCGGTGTTGATCGTTTCGAGCGCGGCCAGATTGGCGCCACTCTTGTCCACGGTGACAGTTTCGGGCTCGCCGTTCTGGGCAATCGCCTTCTCGATAATACCGGCGCGCAGGAGCCTTGTCACGATGGGCTCGCAACAGGAAATCGACGGTGTTGCCTTCCTTGTCGACGGCCCGGTACAAATATTTCCAGTGGCCTTTGACCTTGACATATGTCTCGTCCATGCGCCAGCTTTTGCCGGCCGGGCGCTTGATTCGCCGAAATGCCTTTTCGATCAAGGGTACGAGCTTGATGACCCACCGGTGTACGCTCGAGTGATCGACCTCAATTCCCCGCTCGGCAATCACTTCTTCGAGGTTGCGCAGGCTCAGCGAGTACGCCACGTACCACCGCACACACAGCAGAATCACGTCCAGCGGATAGTGCGAGCGCTTTAGAACCTTGCCGATCCCCACGGTAGACGTCGCATGCGATGAATTCTTCGTTCTGCCCATCTCGTTCGTGATTCATGAGGATATGCGAATTCTAGCGCACCGCGCTATCGCGACAGAACCCGCAATGCCCCTACTGTTCGACGCAAGCCACAGGGGCGCTCCAGGAAGGCGTCGGCGGTTTTCAGAGCAACTAGCCCGCTCGAGTTCCCTTCATAAACCGATCCTTAATGTGACCATTAAGATAAGTTTAATTATCAAAACATGTCTGTTTATCTACTAAACTACGCGATTTCAAAAATCGCCGGATGCGGTCCCGCGGCCCGCCCTCCGCTGAATCCGACGGCTTGCCCGATGCCGGTGAACCCGCAATCCTCAACTCCAGCGAGATGAAAGCGCAGCTCCTTGAGCTTCGCGTCAGTCCAGGCGTTTGCATCTGTCAACCCTCCACGTTCGCCCCCGTAACGCGCGACGGCGTTAGCGCCGATATAAAGAATGGCGGTTCACGAGGCGTAGAATACGCCCTTCATTCAACGCCTCCGGATCCGGGCGCGTCGCCACGAATACCCTGAAAATCCAGGCTCTGCGTGTGTCGTTGGTTGGCGAACTGGCCTGAGCGGCTGCCGGGCGAACAAACCAAGGTGCGGCTCGCCAGGCTTGGACAAGCGTGCGTAGTACGGCATCAACTGAATAGTGAACGAAAGAAACATGCAGACCGTTGCGGTACTCGACTTCGAAACAACCGGGCTTTCGC
The DNA here is from genome assembly GCF_003268775.1 of Paraburkholderia unamae. Taxonomy (GTDB): domain Bacteria; phylum Pseudomonadota; class Gammaproteobacteria; order Burkholderiales; family Burkholderiaceae; genus Paraburkholderia; species Paraburkholderia unamae. The sequence continues at coordinate 122,264 of NZ_QLSU01000019.1, read as the reverse complement.
CGAATCTGGGCGACCGCGCTACCGAGATTGCCGTCATCCTCCTGCGTGACGGTCAGATTGTTGATCGTTACCAGAGCTTGATGAACGCTGGCCGGCGCATCCCGTCCGATGTCGTTGCCCTCACCGGCATCACGAACGACATGATCGCCTCGGCTCCCCCAGTATCGAAAGTCATGAGGGAATCTGCTGCGTTTGTTGGAAACCATCCTGTCGTTGCCCACAACGCCGGTTTCGACAAGCGGTTTTGGCAGGCAGAACTGGGGCTTCTTGGCGTGCCAGCGGATCATTCGTTTGCTTGCACGATGCTCGTCGCCAGGCGGATCTATCCACGCGCCCAGAGTCACCGCCTGGCTAGCTTGGCGGAAGTGCTTCGGTTACCGAAATCGGGTCGTGCGCACCGGGCGATGGTTGACGCTGAGATCGCCAGTCATCTCTGGTGCCGATTGCAGCACGACATCGCTCAAACTTACGGGCTCAAGCGAATCGATCACGCCCTCATGGCTCAATTGCAGAAAACCAGCAAGGCGAAGGTTGCGACATTTCTGGGTTCGCGGTCTAACGACTGAGCCCCAGAGCGCCGAACAACCTGGATCGCCCCTCCATGAACGGGCATCATATTTCTTTGTGAACCGGGGGGCCTCCGAGTCCGCGCGCGGCGTTCTTCGGGAGAATGGCGAAAGCTTGACGCATCGGGCGCTTAAGCGTGTAAGGACCATTGCAATGCGGGATGCCGGCCCGCTGCTCAGGGTCGACTTATGTGTTTTGCATAGAATGTTCGTTTGGGGAGGTTCCTACGCTAGGTCGTTGGGCGCTGGTCGGCCATGACGCGACGGTCGACGGAAGGGTGGCTTCGACATTCGAACGTCATTGGCACATTCGAAAGCGGCCAACTGCATCCGACCGGCAGGCCAGTTGTAGACGTCAGCGCTCTAGTACCAAATGTCGGCTTCAGCTTCGGAACGGCCCTCACCCGAGGAAATATGCAAAAATCGTCAGAAATATGACGGGGGAACGGATGAAAAAGAATACTGTCTTCAAGGGTAGCGCCGCCATCGGCAATTCCGGTATCAAGAAGCACTTCAAGAACGCGGAGCCTTGGCAACCGCTGTTCGAGCTCGTCTGGAATGGCTTCGATGCTGCCGCGAGCTTCGTAACTGTCACGGTGGTCGAGAACGATATGCACGGCGTGGAGGGTGTCGCCGTACTGGATAATGGTGACGGCATTGAGTTCGATACCTTAAACGACACATTTGGTAGCTTCAACGACTCGGCGAAGAAGGCCAACCTCTCGATGAAAGGTGAGCATGGTCGTGGGCGCCTCGCGTTTCATCTGCTTTGCCGTAACGCATCATGGTTCACCAGGTTCAACAACGTCGATGCAGTAATCGACGTCGCCGAACCGACCATTAAAGATTTTGAAGGGCGGCTTCTGGAGAGGTCCGAGCAAAAGCAGGTGCTACTGACGCAAGGAAAGGGCACACTGGTGGAACTCACGCACTTCACGGGCGCTCTGCCGGAGTTGGACGAGCTTCGCGAGAAGTTCTCGGCCGAGTTCGGCTGGTACCTTGTCGTGCATCCGGAGAAGCAGGTAGTGCTGAACGGAATTCCCGTTCTGGTTCCCAAACATGAAACGGTTCAGGAGGAAATCGCAGCCGAGGACGCTATCTTCCAAGCTCAGGTGATTCGCTGGGAGAAACGGCCCACCTCGGAGAAGTCATACCTATACCTGCTCAATTCGAGTGGTGCACCGGTCTACAAAGTGCTGAGCTCGCTCAACCAGAAGCCCAATTTTTTCACCAGCATATGTGTGACATCCGCATGGGCTGACACCTTCTCGAAAGAGCAGGATCTGCTGACTCCGGAAGCGCACACACCGGCATCGTCAACCTGGAAGAAATTCAAGTCACAGTTGGACCGCTTGAGCCAGTCTATCTATGACGATTTCCTGCGCGTACGAGCCGAGGAGGTCGTGCAGGGCTACGAAGATGAAGGCTATTTCCCGAGCTACGCGGGAATGGATGACACAGAGAAGGCATGGCGGCACCAGCATACTCGCGACCTGGTGCGAAACATTTACATCGCTGAACCCCGTGTCTTCCATAAGACCACCAAGAAGCAGGCGAAGCTCATTATTCGACTTCTAGATAGGCTCGCCATATCGAATGAGAACGACGCTCTGTTCGAGCTGCTAGAAAGCGCGCTCGACCTTGATGCGAAGGCAATGCAAGACCTAGCAAAGCAGCTGCATCGCACAACGCTCGAAAATATCGTCGCTAGCATCGAGGTGCTGCAACGCCGGGCTACCGCAGTACAGCAGTTGCGGTATGTGATGAATGAACACTACCGCGAGGTTCTAGAGACGCCTGACCTGCAAAAGATTATCGAGAGCAACACATGGCTGTTCGGGCCGCGCTACGAGACCATAGGCGCGGAGGAGGACACCTTCGCCAAGATTGTTCGTCGCATGCGAGATGAAGTCATGGCACGGTCTCCGCTGAACATGGAAGACGTAGATGAAGAGGCAGATTTTTCCGGTGCACAGAGGCAAGTCGACCTCTTCATGGCGCGAAAGTTTCCCGCCTTTGATTCGCTGGGGAACAGGGTCTACAAATGCATCGTGGTGGAGATAAAACGGCCAGCGATCTCGCTTAACAAGAAACACCTTCGGCAGCTCGAGGACTACGCGGAAATCATCGCTAATGAGCCACAGTTCAAGTCAGACAAAATGCATTTTGAGCTCATCCTCCTTGGGCGCCAGATTTCCTCTGCGGACTCCATTATCACCAGTCGTCTGAACGCTCACGTCTTGCGCAACGACCCAGGCCTCGTGACTGATGACCCGCGCATGAAGCTATATGTCATGAACTGGTACACACTGCTTGATGGCTTCGAACTGACGCACGGCTTTATGCTCGATAACCTTAAACTCAAGCGCGATGACTACGCTGGCGCGAGCAGGGAGGAGTTGGTTGCAGAGTTACAGGTCGAGCACTAAAAAAGCGCGCTACCACCGAGTGAGCCGCATGAGATGGGCGGTGGTGTATGCCCCAACGTGTCCTCCCCTGTAAAAAATGTGGCTCGATCGAGGTGGCGCACGTGGACAGCGTCTCCTTTGAGCACTTCGTCTGCGGCAAGTGCGGTCACCAGTCGGCCAAAGCCACAAGCACACACGAAGCACTGGCGGACTGGAACACGGAGCGCGCTGAGATCGTCGACGCCCGCAGCTCGGGGAGCTGCTTTGTCACCACGACCAAGATTACCAGCCAGTCGCAGCGCGCCACGCTTGAAGAAATCATCCGCAATCTCGCACCGCTCGTCGGCGCGGACACCATGCATCGCGAGACCGGCTCTCTCGGCGGTGTCTTCTACGAGGTGCAGGCGCCAGGCTTCTCTGCCTGTGAGAGTGCCTCGAACACCATCCTCTCGCTCTCCGTAGAGCACATTAGTGTCAATCCGCCACACGCCTTTCGTTGCGCGACGGGGCTTTCCGCAGGAATCTGGATTGACAGATTTATTGTGTTCCATGCATGCGTCCCGCCGTCGTTTTCGTAGAGAGGACCGACACCTAATATTGGGCGTCCAATTATCGTTCGAACGGCGATGGTTGAGCGTGGCATCTCAACTGTAGGTCCTCGCCGCCCCTTCTTTGGGCGGACAGAGGGCCTTTCAATGATGATCAACATGCGACGGTCCTTCAATCATGTTCGCGAGATCTGCCCACAACGCGATACATTTGCATATCCCTCTCGATTCCTGATCAGTAGCACCGCGGCGTCCCGCAGCGTGGCATCTAGCAGCGCCGACGCACGAACCATCTGTGAAGGCCCGCTGGGCACCAAAGGCCGTACCGTGCCCCAAAAGGACCAGAGTGCGTATTCCGGTGAACGTGACCGCCAATTCCGGCGCAACGTGACCGTTGCGCACGGGTGGGTGTTACGCGGTTCAGATTGTAGAGGGCGCGGTCACGATGAGTCGATTTTCTCCTCCTTTGATCACGATTTTCGATGCGTTCCTGCGTAACGGTTCAGGCAGCGAAGTACTCGTCCCATTCTGGCGTATCCAGTTCGAGTGTCGCGATCACGCGGTCATCCTCGATCTTGATGAGGCCTTCGATCAATTCCCGTTTCGTTACTCCGTAACGGCATGCGAGCCGGGCCAATCCAAGGAAGGCGCTGGTGCCGATCCACATGCTCAACTGACGTTCGCCGTTGCCATCTGCCTCTGCCATCTGGCGTTTGGCTCGGTACTGGGCCTGACGCTGCGCTGCTGTCTTTGCCATTTCTTCTTTATCCCTGTGCGCCAACGACGATCGGTGCGGCGATGCCTGCTTCGCCACCCTGTACTGACTGAGCCTTTCTCGGGCGCAGCGAATCGCCGGTCAGCGTAATGCGGTGATGGTGCTGCATCAGCCGGTCGAGCATGGCATCGGCTATCGTGGCGTCGCCGATCCACGCGTGCCAGTACTCGATCGGCAGTTGTGATGTGATGATGGTGGCTTTGCGCCCGGCCCGGTCGTCGACGACTTCCAGCAGGTCGGAGCGGGTCATACTGTCGATGGCACCCATGCCCCAGTCGTTCAGGACAACGACGTCGGTTTTGGCCAGTTGAAGCAGCCATTTGCCGAACGCCCCGCTGCCGTGGCGGATGCGCAGCTCTTCGGGCAGGCGTGGCACGCGCTGATACAGCGCGGAGTGGCCGCGTCGGCACGCATACTGCGCCAGTGCGCAAGCCAACCAGGACTTGCCGACGCCCGTCGGTCCGGTGATCAGGATGCAGTGGCCTGCGCTGACCCACTCACCCATGGCCAGGCTCATGATCTGAGAGCGGTCGACGCCCCGGCCGGCCCGGCTGTCGAGATCTTCCAACGTCGCCTGCCCATATTTGAGCCGGGCGTTCTTCAACAGGCGCGTCAGCTAGCGCTCGTTGCGGTGATGGACCTCGCGGTCCACCAGCATCGTGAGCCGTTCCTCGAAGCTCAGGTTCGCCAGTCCCGGCTGGATGAGTTGTTCCTCCAGCGCGCCGGCGAGGCCCTCCAGTTTCAGGGTGCGCAGGTGGGCAAGGGTGTGATGCATCATCATGTCGTTATCCTTATTGATAATAGCCGGGGCCGCGCACGTGCGTGTGATCGGGGCTGACCCAGTCGCGGGCGGGAGCCGGTGCGCTTTGATCGCGGTTGTTAGCCAGGATGTTGCGCACATGCCGGTATTTGCAGGCGCCCAGCTGCAGCGCCAGCATGCAGGCGGCTTCCAGCCTTGAGCGGCCATAACGCTTGGCCAGCGACAGCAAGCCTAGGCAGGCGCGGTTGCCATGCTCCGGATGCTTGTGCTCGGCCAGGTGCCGCGTGACGACTTCCGCCGTGGCCGGGCCGATGCGCTGCCCCCAGTCGATCAGGCGTTGCGGGCTCCACTCGCGGTGGGCACGGTGAGCGGCCGGCATGTGCTCGTTGACCGTGGAGAATTTGCCGACTTGCGAGCTGTGGGCATGACAGGCGACTCGTTGCCCGCGATGCAGGAGTTCGACAGTGGTGCGCGTCACGCGAGCCTCCAGGGACTGCCCAACCAACGCATGCGGCACGCTGTAACGATGCTGGTCGACCTCGACGTGATAGTCGATGTGCACCTTGACGGTCTTGAAGGTGGCCAGCTCGTAACGTTGTGCTGGCAACGGCGACAGCGCCGGCGCATCCAGCTGGGCAAAGGCGCTGGCACGGCTGCCGGGCAGTTTCTGGAACGGGTGGTCGTTGAGCCGCTGCAGCAGCGGGGCAATCGCCCGGTTCACCTCGTGTACGCTGGCAAAGCGCTGGTGACGCAGGCGGGCGAGGATCCAGCGCTCGACGACCTGCACGGCCGATTCCGCCTTGGCCTTGTCCTGTGGATGATAGGGGCGCGCCGGAAGAAACGAGGTGCAGTAATGCCGGGCGAAGTCGAGCACGGTGTCGTTAGCGCGCGGCTCGTAACGGTTCGCCTCGGGGATCAGGGCGCGGGGATTGTCGGGCACGATCAGTGCCGGCACGCCACCATAAAAGGCCAGGGTCCGCGCCGTCGAGTCGAGCCAGTCGGCCATCGTTTCGCGTTCGGTGGCGCAGGCGAACGTATAGCCGGACGCGCCCATCGCGGCGACGTAGATATGGGCGCGACCGCCATCGGCTAGAGCGAGAGTCGGGCCGGCGAAGTCGATGAACAGTTTCTCGCCGCCGCGGTGGATCTGCCGCATGGAGCGCTTGAGCCGTTTGGCGAAGTGCCGGTAGTTCTCACAGAACTGCGAATAGCCGTAGGTCTGACGCTCGGCGTACTCGGCCCGGTACTCCTCCCACAGCAGCATGAGCGTCACGCCCTTGCGTCGCAGTTCGTGATGGATGCGCCCGAAGTCGGGCTGCACATGATGACGCGGCTTCTCGGGGGAGGCCAACAGGCGCCGCTCCAGCGTCACGTCGTCGAGCGACTGGACAGCGGCCCAGTCCAGCCCGGCTGCAGCGGCCAGGCCAACGTATTTGGTCACGACGCCTTTGGACAGATCGAGGGCGGCAGCGATCTGCTCGTGAGACAACCTGGCGTCAAGTTTCAGACGCAGTACTTCCTTGATTTTACGCATAGCGATCCTCGGTGCGGGCATGCTTGTCCAGACAAAAAATCTGGCAGCGTACCCGTCGAGGTTGTGGATATGCGTAACACCGTTACGGCGCTGTACGACACCATTCCGGTATCGTGACCGCCGATTCCGGCATCGTGACCGCGGATTCCGGAAAGCCCGGGAAATCGGTCACGTTCGCCCGGAATGACCGGTCACGATCAATCGGAATGCTCGGTCACGTTGGGCCGGAATACACACCAGAGCACGCCATCGGCAGAATTCTCGTAGTTTCAGATTGACGCTGGACGCCCTTCTATCACAAGGGACGAACCTCGTGGACGAGAACAGTGCTTCAAGACACATTCGCTATGTACAGGCCGGCTTCAAAGTGCTCCGCGGCTTCCGGCCTTTACTTTCGGAGGCCAGCAGACTTTCACAGGCCAGCATCAGCTTGTCGGCATATGAAAACGCCGCGCCACGAACAGCCGCCTCGTTGAAGAATCCAATCCATGCCAACAAGAGTAAGAACGCAACGGCGAGTGAGGTCGATTCCCCTGCCGAAAAGAGATTTTCGGCGTTTTTAGCAGTATGCATGTGAACCACAAGCTCGGAGGCGCCATGGCGCAGTAGAACCCAGGCGCCCACAGCGACGCATACGGTAACTCCCAGACGGCGCATGGCAAAACTGTTTCGCCGAAAACCATACGAAATGTTGTCGTTCATCAGCAACCGATACGTTTTCTCATCCCGCGTTGCTTGTCGCAGCCAATTGCTTGCAGAAGCGTAAATCGCGTCTGCGGCAGCGGGGTCGTTCTTTTCCTCGTCGGCTGAAGGAAACACCTTCCCAATTTTCCTGGACAAAAAGTGGTGATAGCGCTCCTTCGATACAATATCGACGGCGTTATTGGTGTGGCGCAGCAGTTGCGTGCTGGGCGCACCACCCCACTTGTCCCAGAGGTGCTTCTCGCGTTCTTTGCCTCGATTCCGAGCGAAATCAGCCAAAAGAACCAAGCCGCCGCACGCCACCAGAGATGTGGCGACCGTACCCAGAATGCCCAGCACCTGTCCGTATAGTGAAATTACTGTAACTACGAGGGGCGCCAAGACGAGCAGAGCCGGATAAAGCCGCGCGGTGCGCTCATAGCGGTCGCCGAACTTCAAAATCGCGTCGACGACCGTAGCGGGGAATTCTCTGACGTCACTCATTCTTCCACCTCGTCGTAAAACGGCAAGTAGGTCAACGCAGAATATCCCTCACGGCGAGGCATGCCAGGCGAGAAGTGCCAGATACTCTTGCCCTTCGTCTGGCCCACCTTGAATCCTCGGCGCTTGAACGCGTTGGTGACAACTTTCTTCGGATGGCGAGGAGCCTTCTCGGACGCCGAGACAAAAGCAGTGCGCCAAGCTTGTTCGGGTCGCTGAGCGAGTCGCGGCCCAAACAGAATGTCAAGGGTCTCGGTCGAGACGTTATGACGGCCGCCGTGGTGCGGAATCTGCGCGAACGTTACCTGCTTCGGCAAATCGATACCTCGCTTAGCCGCATACTCCCCAGCGGCCCGCAGCGAATCTATACCTGCATCACCGGTCAACAGATATCCGTTCGTGCCCACCGTCGCGAAAAGGATAGCGCTGCTTTCGTTCTCAGCTGACGTTTCGACCGTGTCCGGCAAATACTCCTTATCCCAGACATCAGCAACCGAACCCATCGCCTTTTTGAAGAAGTCGGCCGCGGCACCAAGGAGGGTCGCTTCGGTTTTAACGAGCTCCGGCGCCTTTTCGAACTCTGGAATCAGTTCGTGAACATACCGCGCCATATCCGGCGATAGCACCGTAAAGATGCCAATCTGGCAGCCAGCGAAAGGCTCATAAACCGGAATCTGCTTCTTTTCTGCGCATACCTCGAGAGCGTACGCTGCTGCCATCTTCTCCTGTAGGCGGCGCGCCAAACTCTCATCCGTGATACGTTGATCACGGAAATAGCGGCGAATATGCTCGCTGTAGTTCCACGGTTGGTGAATCCAAAGTTCACCGACCGTCAGGTTCTCCAAAACGTACAGCAGTCCACCTGCGTGGTCGTTGTCAGGATGAGAGTTCACGACATAGTCGACATGGGTCGTCCCGAAATGTCGTTTCACATGCTCGACAAGCGGGCGGCCGTAGTTTTTTGTACCGCCGTCGTAGAGCATGACTTTATGTTTGCCGCCTTCCGTCCAACGCACAGCAATCGCGTCACCACTGTGTTCCCCCTCACCAACAGGCAAGAAGTCGATTTCAATTCCAGTAACCATTATTTCCTCTTCTATTTAGTTATCGAATATAAGAAATACTAAACAATCTTCCAATTAGCAGTCCTGATCATAAATTCAGACGAAACTAATTTTCGTGCGCCACGCTCAACGCGTTCTCTGCACCTGGCCCGCTGATACATTCCTTTCACCATCCGACGAGAGACCGCCTTAAAGTCGTCCCCAAAAAACCTGGTCATGACTTTGGCAATCCATAGATGGTCCGCGACTACTGCGTTGACGCCCCGCGGTAGGTGCAAACTCGCAAACCAGACCTTGCGGTGGGTCTCGTTAGCCAGTACAGTTACTATACGTACACTTTTTTCATCCGTCAACTAACTATACGGACAATGTCGAACCAAAGAAAACTTCCGCGCCAGGCCCGGATCGCGCCCCACCAGCCCGATAGGAAGCAGGAGCCGGAGCGCGACTTCCTCGCGGCGCACGCAACCGAGAACCCGCGCGAAAGCACGCGTGGCGGCGCGGCCAGCGCAGTCCGATGGGGCCAAGAACGTCGACTGCACTTCATCGACTTCCGACTCCAGTGGGAGCGACGGATCAATCGACGCGACTTAACCGAATTTTTTAAAATCTCCGTACCGCAAGCCTCAGCCGACATATCGCGCTACATCGATATGGCCCCAACTAACCTTGAATACGATGCGAGCTCGCGCACTTATGTCGCCACGACTGAGTTCTCCCCAGCCTTCTCCATAACCGGTGCGAGGCAATACCTTTCGCAATTGTTAGCCCTCGAGCGAAAGATTCTGGCTGACGAACAAACATTTATGTCCCTGCGCCCTCCTGTTGCATCGGTACCTTTACCGTCGCGGACCATCGAAGCTAACACGTTATCGCTAATGCTCCGCGCCATCGCCGAACGATGCATGCTAGAAATCCGTTACCAGTCGATTGCGCGCGACGAGGAACAATTGCGCTATATCAGCCCTCACTCGTTCGCATACGATGGCACACGATGGCATGTTCGCGCGTACTGTCATCTGCGTAGCGGTTTTAGAGACTTTGTATTTGGGCGGATTTTGTCGGCTGGGCATTCCAAACCGTCATCCATCGACCCAGTGGACGACATCGAGTGGAACACCAACGTCGATCTGGTGCTCAAGCCAAACTCCGCGCTAACTCAGGCGCAGCGCAAAGGTGTCGAGGTCGACTACGGCATGACGGACGGCACAACAAAAATTATCTGTCGCCAGGCCATGCTGTTTTACACACTACGCTCGCTCAACTTTGAGCCAAATGGTGTACCGCGAGACGGTGAACGACAGTTGGTCATTGCCAACCTCGATGAAATCAAGGCGCTCTTACCTACCCCTGGACAAGCGTAGTTTTTCGAAGGACAAAACTGCGTAATGTAAACTCAGGGTTTGTGAATACTGAGCAATACCACCGCACGCGAGCTTGATACCGCTGGCGACAGCCCCTAAGGCCGCAACCTCGACGATAGCAGCCGTCGCACGCGGCGGTGCGCTCATATGCCCCTTCCGGGTCGACACTGCATCGCTCCCATCGAGATGCAGTGTCTTCATACAGAATCAACGAACATCAATTGATCGTCGTTGACCACATCTGGGTTGCATAAGAACCCGCACACTCAAGAAACTCTCTTCACGTTCGATACGTGCCCTCTCAAACCATGTCGGTAATCGAACGAAGCTCGCGCACATGATTCCAGCACACAGGGTGACCATGAGCAATCGAATTTCGAACACGCCGCAAAGTATTTAGAGCCCTCAAAACTGGCGCGCTCAATTTAGCGGAGGTCGATCTCTGAAGCGCGTATTCTAGTTCGCCAAGGTCAGCGAAAGCCCATGCGTCATTCCATCCGCCTGCATTTTCACCGCACCTCAGGGAAATGATCGATGAATATCTAACAAATTCGTCTCCCCTTCCCGCGACCCATTCATTTAATTTTTCTTCTGCATCCTTCGGCACATAGGATATTTCCATATTCCTAAGATACTGTTGGCGAATCTTAAGCTCCAAACCAGTGCATAGTGCAACAATCTCACCGGCAAGCGACGCACAGCTAAGACTTCGCCTAAGTAGCCACGGATCTGTCAATGCCTTTTGTGGAGCGATTGACCTCGCGACCCAACCGGGAAGTATCCAGCCAGCAACCTCACGGGGACGCCATAGCATACCCTGTAACTCTAAGTCTCTGGCTACTAAGGAATCCCTGTCGCCGCGCCCTCTGCCATTAATGCTCGAGAAATTATCGATTAGATTCGCCACAGAACTCTGGTGCTGTGAATGCAAATTGCGCGATGCCGCGGCCAAAGCCCGTTCAAGCGTTGCTTCGTTCCTGTTTAAATCACGAAGATCGACGAAGGTTCGCTCCATGACCTCAAATATTCCCGGTGAGCCACCCGACTCCCAAACAAGTCGCTGAACTACATACTCGTTCCAGAAATGCTGCTCGTCGCGATCGTCGGCAGTCGACAACAATCGCTCGGCCAATCCGCCCGATGTAAAACTAACGATACGTTCCGCACCTTGCGCGACCGCCTCGGTGCACACAATGACGAAGCAGACGGGCGTCGAGCCACCTGCTTTCGAAAAAAGATCGATCCAATTCTCTGCTTCACTGATATCCTCGGTACTATCCGTTTCAACAAAGTAAATGCTTGCACCGAGGTCGACATGATGAATCCGAACTCTTTCCCGAAAACTGTGCGACCCTTTCTCCTCCTTCCACCCTATACGTTCCCCGATAAATTCCTTGAGGGAAAGTGATTCTTCGGAGAGGCTTATTTTGACGCAGGTTATTGGTTGCCCTTGAGAATATCGCAGTACTTCTTCTTCTATCGAAGTGAAAACAGACTTAACGTCTGCCTTCCCTCGAACCGCAATCACAATCATACCGCCGCGGCTGTTCCACGGAGTCTCACTTGCCCAACGATGCAAGTCCCCTTCTCCGGGAAAGGCCCAAGTTAATGACCTCCCCAGAATGATCGATTTTGCCCGGATCGTCATAGATCGTCGGCGATTGCAAAAATTGGATCTGGCGAGTTCGCGCGATAGACAAGGAAACCACCCTCGCTTTTGATCAAGCCGATTTTTATCAGCAGTTCAACGACAGCTGAATCGCTCGGACGCGGTGGCGAGAAATCAGGACGTTTCCCGTCCATTGCGAGCACCCAGTATTCCTCGTTGAATTCATCATCCAAGGAAATTCTTCCCAGTTCCCTCGCCATCTCACAAAGCATTTTTAATACTTCAATCTCTCGCTTCTCCAATCTCACGTCCATAGGACCCGAGACGAGAAGATGTGCAGATTGAGAAATCTCTGAAACTATCTTCTCCTCTATCGCGGAAAATTGCACATTCGATACATCAGCCTCCTCCCTAAGACTATCGATCATTACTCTGTCGACGATCTGCAGAAGGACCGGAATACAACCGGTCATCGATATTATTCTCTCTATCCCGTCTGATGCGGAAAAATTGTAAGAGCGCACACGTTCGAACCACCACCTAACGCCAAAAGCGGACACCCTAGAGAGAGATTGCCAACAAATTGTTCCGCTCTGATCCCATCTGTTCAACATCACTCGGCGGGCGACATCGATGCCTCCCGTAACGAGGACAACCTGCTCACGACGCCCAACAACAGACTCGACAAATGCCGCACTTGCGTTTAGAACAGCCTTTACGGTCCCATATTTCACCGCACTGCTTCCATCATGTGTATCACTTGGAGAGATACCAATTCGATCCGCAACTCCAACGCGTGGGTCGTTCAATGCAGACACCCAGCTTCCAGTAACAACGATGAGCGGCGGACTCCCTGCCGTGCTACTGGCGCTCTTTATCGCGTCGATTTGCGCGTCACTGAGTACACCACGAATGGGCTGAATCGCATATCCATGGACTCCCCGTAGCGTGTGGATCGCCCTCTTAATTTGTCCCGGAAGGTCGCCAGCGAGCAGGATAGGCAGACTATGGGAGACCTGCAATCTGTATAAGACACTTCCCCGTGTCTCGCTACGACGGACAAGCTTGCGATCTTGGAAATCGTTGAGTTGACGCTCAATCTCACCAGTCATTGATGGATCGCGTTGCTCTAACCAACCAAGATCGGCATCGATAGCCTTGATCTGCGTCAGCACAGCGTCCTCTGCATCCGGCAACTCAAACCCGGGCGCCAATTTCGAAAACGCCAACAGCATTGCAGCAAATACAATTTGCCCAACAGGATTGCCCTGGAAATTATTGAACATCACCGTTCGAACTTCGTCAGCGATGCTTGGGTCGTTAAATGCTGTGACCACGTGTGCGTTTGCCAAACGCAAGACCTCTTTCCGGAGATTTGGCGAACTATCGCGCAGGTTCTTCAACAACGTGTCGCCCAGCTTGTTGATGATCGCGGGCTGATTACCGCAACGGCGTGCGATGAAGTCTGCCTGCGCGTGCGCATCAATCCCGAGCCGGGCCAGTGGAGTGACGATCAACTTGCTTGCTTCCTCTTGCGCGAGAGGTGGCAGTATGAGCACCTCGCCTGCATTTGCCCAAGCGCCATCACGCGTGTTTGTTACGCGGTATCCAGATAGAACTACACGAACTCGCGGCAATTCAGCTGCATCAACGTGCTGCGTCACTTCCTTCATCAACCGAAAGCTGAGACACTTCTCACGCTCTCGATCATATTGTCTAAGCTGCTCTTCGACGAATGCGTCGGCCTCGTCGAGCAGCAGGAGGATATTAACTTTTGTATTATTTTGGATAATATACTCGATCAAACCGATTAATCGATCTGCTACGCTTTTTCGACCATTAAAATTCAACGGACCAACGTTAAATCTGACCGAAAGTTCCTTCGTAATTCTGTCGCAAATGTAGCTATCACTGTCACCACCAGCGATTGAAACAAATAACACTGATAACCTATTTCCCGAAGGGAGCACTCCACCGTCGTACTTATCCGCAACACTTTTCAAGAAGGCCGATTTTCCAAGCTTTCGCCCGGAAAAGACTCGCGTATACCGACTCGACAACGCGAGCGCCTCCGCGTCACCGGCGCGCCCCACATACATTTCTCTTCGAATGTGTTGGCCGTCTTGGCTAGAATATGGACTTGATTTCGCGTTACTTAGAGAAAACTGTTCCACTACGATTTCGAGCAGCGGTCGAATATCCGCAGGCGGAGCGTCTTGCTCGCCAAACATTCGCATAACATCAAAGTCATCCACAATGATGCCAACAAAAGCATTTTGCCTTCGCTGGAATTCGTCCATTATTTGATTCCGCATCGCCGTAGAGATTCCAGGAGCCAGAACAAGCGCTATCACGCTCGACGAGCTCGCTTGCGTTTCCCCGTGAACCTCAGAATTTATCCAACGAGCAAGAACAGCAGCATTCGTCGAGGTAACAGCAGTGGCCTTGGGTGCGGATAGTATTACAATTGACGTGAAGCTGTGGAATTGTGGAACGAATGATGGATTCGTCCCTTGCTCCTCTAGCATAAGGAGCACGCTACGGCAATCAATCACAATTCGCTTCTGCTTGATCTCCCGATCGAACGGAGCGTCTTTTCTGCTGCGCCTGAGTGGCTTGGCAAGCGGTGACATATCTCCAGACGCGAAATCAAAGAACATGCGACGTAGTTGTCTTCTCGACTCCTCAGCATCCGCGTCACTCAACCATGCATCCAAGAATTTCGCTGGCGCTTCATCAACTTGATCGATCAATGCGCGCAGTTGCTCCCTGACACGGACATTCGCACCTTCTCCACGCTCACGCCACGGCGTCCACCGCGACGAGTGTGTCGAATACTGTTGTCTTAAAGAGGACGGAATGCCGTCCAGAGCAAGCGGAAGCTCCCAATACCGGCGCTCCGCAATGGCCCCGTCGATGTATTCGAGCAACTCCGGATTTCTCTGAGCAACCTTTGCGCGAATTGCATCGGCGCAAAGACGAGTTTGTCGCTCAGAAATTTCGCGCAGGTGTTCGACCCAAGCCGTCAACATCAAAGCTTCCGAGAATGTCGCATCTTCTGCTTGATCTAGCATGGCACGAGCCTCGCCAATACGCGAGCTCATCTTGTTCGCAATCGGAGCGCCAACCGACTCACACTGAAACCAAGCCTCATTCAGTCGTCTGAACGCGTCGTCGGCGCGATCTACACCCTCTGCTCTCAGCTGTCGCTGCAAACGGCTGCGTTCGGCTGAATTCAAAGATTGCTCTGCGAGATACATGCTCATTACATCCAGACGACGCACGGCGAAGATATGCTCCTTGATCGTCTGTGCGACGTCGCTCCCATCCGTCGTCTCAAAGGGCGGCGTTAGCAACACCGCAGAGGCTTCAACTGGTGAACCAACTTTGCGAGCGTCAAACTCGAAGTCTTGGATACTAACCGGCTCATCGAGGCCAAGATGTAGCGCGAGTGCTGGCCATCGCATGAGATCGGTTTCTCGGAGAAGCATTGGATCTACACGCTGAGTGCGCGGAGAGAGGCTAAAGAGCAAATCTCTACATAGAGCTTCAATTGGATCGGAAAATTCAAAACTAGCTAGCTTTTTGATTTCATCTAATGATGGGAAATCAAAACGAGAAAGAGCTTCCGAACTACCGTCGCTTGCATGTAGATCCTCTAGAAACTGCCTCAACGCCGCAAGCTTCTGCTGGACTTGTTGAACGGCACGGTCCATTCGAGTGCGATCCTCGAATTTTGCACCGGCGTCGTCAAAACTCTGTAGCGCGGATTGACGCAGTTGTTGCTCGGCCAACGCGATAGGACCGGGGCGCAAGGCATCACTCGGCGTCTTGATAATCGCTCTAATCGACGATTCGACACCAGACCGGAGAAATGCGCGCCAAGCCTCTCGGCAGTGCTCCGCTCGCAAACGACGGGCTACAGTCCCCAACGATTCGAGAGAGTCCTTCAATTCGGCGACGAATTGTGCGGCTGAGTTGTGAGTGCGTCCTGAAGCCCGCGACGCTGCACTGATCTGACGCCGTGCAAGGGCGCGCGTTCCAGAACCCTCAACCGCGTCGTTAACTAGTGCAGAGATTATCCGCGTAATTAGGGGGTGCGAAAACTGTGCTGCATGCAGCACAGTCGGAATATTTTCCCTATATGCCCAAATGTCGTTGGCCGGCAACAATGCCTCAACCGTCAGCGCTAGCTTGCGAGTCGATCGGTGAAATTGAACGACGTCTCCGTTGAGCATCGCCAGCCGACTAACTTGACATTCTTGAACCGGATCCCCGCTTAGTATGTCCGCGACGTCGGAGATGAGCTGCGACGGAATCGTCGGAGTCTCGCTCAGCATCTCAACCGCAAGTTGAGAGATATACGCTGTAGCTAGCGACTTCGAAGAAAGCACTCGTTCCGAGAACTCGTTGAGTGCGCGAGCATGTGCTCTACGATTCACCCAAGGCGCAAGTTCTACAACGCCATCGGCGTTGATCCAATGGTCCGTCCGGAAGTCTGAATACCCAACACAATCGCTCGAGAGTTCAATTTCGCGAACTGAATTTCCGGAATTTTCGTGCCCGGATGGCACCGAAACCTTCAACTGCGCATCATCGATGCCATTTTCAGTTGACTGACCGCTCTTTAAGTCAGCATCGAGCGACGCCGTGATATCGACCGCGGCTGCGTCCGCCTTCTGCTGCTCGAACTCTGACGTGAGACTCTCGTTGCAAGCAGTGGACGATTCGCCTTCCATTTCCGAACCGTCGAGCGCAACGATCTCAGCGCTTTCGGTTGTAGTCTCGTCACCGCTATCGTCCGCGCCGACTCTGTCCATCGGTACACCGTCGCCAATGTTTTCAACATTGGCGATTTGTTCCTTTTCATCCGGAGCACCAATGGTCACATGGCCCGTAACTACTGCCAAGGCCGGCAGAGTGCCGAAAGCAGTCGCGATAGTCGCCTGAAGGTCAGACACCTCGGCTAAATTTTGGCTCAATCCGGACGTCTGCCGATCTTCTATGAACGCGACTATTCTCCGGAGGATGCGAACTAACTCATAGTCGACTTTCTCAACCTCTTGAGTCGCCAACTGATTACCCAAAATGGACGCCATTTGGGTAATTTCACGAACCGCTTCAACCGTACCCGCACTATCGCCAACGGGTCGAAGGTAAGAGGCTCTTTGAAGCAGCAGCAGATCATCGCGCCGCAAGCGCTCTGCAGTTGCCGACCTTAACTCAAATATGGACGACGAGGCCGATAGCCCCTCAAGGGAACGGAGAGAATCGACCTCCGTGAATAGACCCTTCCAAACTTCGATTGCCTCCGAAGGGTCACTTACAACCCCCTTTGCCAATTGTCCCGATAGATCATTTAATCGCTTTGATAATCCGATGGAGGCGTTCCACAGGGGATCCATGGTTAAATCTGGCGACTCGTCCTCAGGCTCTTGTTGCGATATGTCCTTTCCCGCATTTGTGTCGGGCGCATCCGTTATAGAAAGGTCGCTTGCGCGTTTGGCAACCCCATTGGCAACGGCACCCATATTTGGCAAATAAGCAATGGCATCGAAAAAAAACGAGAGGCCCGGATCACAGAAACTCGCGGCGGCAAAATATTGCCCTACGCGAGTGACACCGTACCGCGCAGCCAAATTCTCTGCGAGTTCCCGTAACGCTGCCGCCGTCTTGAATTTCGCGTCGATTTCGGTGAATTTCTTGACATTGCCGTTCTTATCGCTGGCTTGCCCCACACGTGACAGCGCATCGCGCAGCATTTCCGGATGGTTAGACGTAAAGTGATGGTGCAGCGAGAACTCGAGAAGTTCTTCTGGCAGAAGGTGGAGTGGAATTTTCTTTATATCTTGCGCCAGAACGGGCACAGGCTTCGGCAGATTTTTGATCGCACGTCGACTATTGCTAGTATTTCGCGCAATGCATTCCTCCAGCAATTTCCTTCGGGCTCTATCGCTGACGAATCTCTGAAATGCTTTCGATGCGGTTGCTTCCGTGATCACTGCGCGCAGAGGTCCGTCACCAAAGACACTCTGAAGGTCAGTTATTGATTTTTTTGTGACAGCGGTTTCCATCTGTGAGACCCCGTTCTAGTCGGGCGTCGAGAACTCCCTTCCCCCAACATGTACACACCATAGTCTTTCTTCATTCGCAGCGAGCGTACCCGATAAGCGGCAACTCTCTACGAGATTGATAATCCTTTGCGACGAGGGCCTGGCATCGCCGCAGCAACTCGGATTCCTCTCAGGAAAAGAGGCATCCATCCCATATCTTACATTAGCCTCGACTCGAAACAAGCGTGGTCACCTCTATGCCCACGCGTTGCAGACCAGACCATGTCCGGCGCTTCCTTTTTATGCGATTGGCATATTCACTTTTCGAACAGACCTTTGGTCAGCCGTGGGCGGAATGTTCTAGGTTGTAGCGGGAACATTACGGCTCTGTTTTCACCTTCGCGATTGCAAGGCCACGGAGAAACACATGCGACACCACTTGGACCGCGATCGCTTGACACAGCACCTCGTGTTTTAAGTCTGGAGTCGCTTCCGGTCAACTTTCGGCGCTGTCGGGGACAGGCAAACATGAGAAGTCCCGCCGACGGGCAAAGGTGACGCGGGGTGCGCCGGCAGCTCCAGCGGGGAGCTGAAAGGGCAAGCGCGCGTGGGCCGATATCGCTTGGGTGTCCGGTCTGCAGCGTATTGCGGTCGATTCGCGAGGATCTGGTCAACGGCAGAAGTGGGTGGCGGATTCAACCGGTCGTCTGAGAATCACTGATACCCGCGTCGTCCGGGACCGGCGAGCAATGTAGTCTCGCGACTTTTGACATTACAGATCGGCTGTCAACCTATTTAGCTCCCGGAGGGACTTTTGCTCTTTGGCTTCGCACAGAGAGCGGACCTTGGCCCCTGACACTCACGTCCGCCACCTGACCGGTCTAAGCCGATGGCCGGTGATCGGGCGCCGAGGTGTGACCGCACACTCTTTAACAGCCATTCGCAAACCGGCGTCGACGAACGGCAGCTCTCACCGCAGTCAAATGCGTCTTCATGACCCTTCTCAGCCGCTCTATGCACGAACGCGCAATGGCTCTTGTTGAAATCAAGCGGTCAGAAGGCTCGCATCACGGCGAATCGACGTTGCCTGCTACGAACGCGATGCGAACACACTGATCAGGTCGCGAGGACGCAGCGACTCCTTTCATCACGACGCCAAGGAAAACGAACGGTCGCTCACTCGCCACGAAGCGTCTGCGGGTTCATCAGCGACGGCACCACTGCTGTGTATGAAGTGAATTGGCGCGGCAGCAGTTGCCGACAGATGCGCAGGCATCAATGCTCGCGCTGGAGAATGCCGGACTATCCGATCGATCCAGCCTCGCCTAAGCGCGTTTCCACCCGTGCATTCGTGTGCTGCATGGCGGCGCGTGGATCGGTGACCACGCTCACGCCGTTCCACGTGCGGTGTCGCGAGCTCATGGATGGGAGCCGCAACGCTCGCCCCAGCATCACATCACGGTGCCAGCAGACGAAACGCGCCGCGCTCCTGCCCATCCAGTTGTGCGAGCAGCCCAAGTTCCCACTCGAGATAGGCGCGCGATACAGCCTTGTTTCCCGCATGCCGGTCATGGACGAAGAACAGAAAGTCGATCCGCTCGGCGGGTGTCAACCCTTCCGGCGCACGGCGTACTTCCCCACCGCGCGCCTCCCACGCGGCGAACCCACCGTCCAGCACGGTGAATGCGTTCCGCTCCGCGGGTGGCAGATCCGACACCGCCCATGCGGCCAGACGCGGATCGTCGGCAATGAATGTGACCGGTGGACCGGATCGGCTGAGCGCATCGGCAAGCCGCGGACGGATCGTCCAGATGCTACCGGGCACATGACCGTTCAGCCATGCTGCGCTCGGGCGCAGATCCACGACCGATGCGGCTGCGTCGGCGAGCCGGCGGGAGAGCTCGTCGGTCGAGATGACCGGCAACGCGACCGGATCGGGCACACGCGGGTCGGACAGTGCGAGTCCGCTGCGCAGGCCTCCTTCGAGCACCCAGGCCTCGTGCCCGAGCTGTCTAAGCCAGCTCGCGGTGACGGGCGCGCGCACGCCATCGTCGTCGAACAGCAAGACGATCGCGTGACGCACGCCGAGATACTGGTCCGTTGCCTGTTGCAGTTGTCCGCCGGGCGCGTGCTGCGCGCCCGGCAGCGTGCCGGCGGCGAACTCCTCTGCTGTGCGGACGTCGCACAGGTACACGGTGCGCTCGCCTGCGTCGACCCATCTGCGAACCGCTCCAGCGTCGGCCCATTCCACGCCCGCGCGCAGCGCGAGCGCGCGCGCCGCCGCGATCCGCTCCGGCGTAACGCGAACCTCGTCGTGGTAGCGGCGTTGCTGATCGCGCTCCAGTGGCAGATCGGCAAGGAACCAGCCTTGCGTGCCGTTTTCGAGCGCATACACCGGATTGCGGATGCCGAGGTTCAGCAGCGTCTGCGCGCCGATGATGCTGCGCGTGCGGCCCGCGCAATTGATGACGACCGGGGTCTGCGCGTCCTGCACGAGGCCGTCGAACCGCAGCGCGAGTTCGCCGTTCGGGCAGCACGTCGCGCCAGGAATGCTCATCGCGGCGAATTCGCTGACCGGACGTCCATCGAGCACCACCGGAGGCGTCGCCGAGCGTTGCCATTGAAGCAGCGTCGCGGCGGACACATGCGGTGTATGCGCGAGCGTCTCGACGAGCTCGCCGAACGCCTTCGACGGCACGTTGACGCCCTTGAACAAGGCGAATCCGGCTTCCTGCCAGCCGCGCGCGCCACCTTCGAGCCGTTGAACAGCGGTATAGCCGAGCGTTGCGAGCCGGGCAGCCGCCGCGCGGGCCGGGCCACGTTCACTGTCGTCTTCGTCGAAGAGCACGATGCGCACACTGCGGTTCGGCGCGAGCCGCCCCACGTCGCGCTCAAGCGCGCTGTACGGTAGCGGCACCGCGTAGAACGGGTGGCCCTCGCCATACTGTCCGTGCTCGCGAACGTCGAAGAGTGCAATTTCGCCGCCATCATGCAGCCAGCGTTTCAGGGTGGCTGCCGGGATCGTCTGGGTCATGCCTGGTATCCATCGTGCACGGACAACTGCCCGCGCCGGGGTTTATCTGCGTCTGCGGACATATCGTGCGGGATCTCGACTCAATCCTTCGACGGGATCGGCCAGAGCGCTTTCTGCACGCCGTTGAATTGCGGATCGTATTCGACGTCGACCTTCACTTTTTTGTGGATCGCATGTCCGTCGTACAGAATGTCCGCGATCTTCTGCTCCTGGCCAATCAGTCCCGCGTCGAACTTCACGAAGCTGCCACTGCGCACCTGGTACTCGAACGCCGCACGGTCGTCGGAAATCTTGAGCGTGTCCTTCAGGATCGCGATCACGTCGGCGCGATGCGCGTCGTGCCACGCCCAGTAGCCCGACATCCGCGAAAAGAAGTCCTGCAGCGCGGCAACCTTTGCCGGGTCTTTCAGATCGGCGGACGTCGTGGTCCAGACGTTGAGCGCCGGAATCTGCGTATCGCGATCCGTCAGCAGGATATGGCCCGCGCCCGACTTGAAGGTGGGCAGGATCGGCCCGAGCGCGCCTGCGTATACGTCCACCTCTCCGGCATTGAAACCGGCTGCGGAGGTGGCGCCATCAGCGAACTTGACCGGTTCGATGTCCTTTTCCGTGGCACCGGCCCTCACCAGCGTCGCGAGATATTGCGAGTGGTTGTAGCCGCCGTAGTTGTAACCGACCTTGTGCCCTTTGATCTGCGCGACGCTATCGATCTTCGCGCTCGTGCGCACGGCAGTCACCACCGGCGGATAGTCCTTCGAGTAGAAGTTGCGCCAGGCCGCGACGATGTGCAGCGGCGCAGCATCCTTCGTCCATTCGGTGCGCGCGTTGGACTGCTCGATGGTGAGCGAGGTATCGCCCATGTGACCGAGATCAATCCGGTTCGCGTACAACGCCGACAGGTTCGCGGCCGGCCCCGTCAGCAGCACCCATTCGATCTGGTACGGTGCGCTGTTCACCACGCCGGATTTGCGGATCAAGGCTGGAAACGCCGGATCCTGATACGCGATCACGAGTTTCGTGTTCTTCAGGTCGGGCGGGTTCTGCGCGCTGGCAACCCCAGCGAGCGCGAGCGTGGCGGCAGTGAGCAGGACCGCGATGCCCGCATGGAATGTGTTCTTCAGCGACATACGTACCTTGTTCGAAGAATAAAAAAAACGTCAGGAAAGGCTCTGCGAAAACTGGCTGAGCAAATCGCGCTTGAGCGCATTGAATTCGGGTGAAGTGACGTCGCGCTGCCGCGCGAGGTCGACACGCGTCTCGTGACAAATACGGCCTCTCGCGAGGATCACGATGCGGTCCGCGAGCAGAAGTGCCTCGTCAAGGTCGTGCGTGACGATTACGAGACCAAACCGGTACTTCGCCCACAGCTTCAGCACGAGGCTCTGCATGCTGCGCCGCGTGAACGCATCGAGCGCGCTGAACGGCTCGTCCAGTAGCATCAGCTCCGGGCTGCGATAGAGCGCCCGTGCCACTGCCACGCGCTGCGCCTGGCCGCCGGACAGGTTGACGGGCCAGCTTTCCAGCTTGTCCTCCAGCCCGACATCCTGCAACGCGGTGCGAGCACGCGTTCGCGCGTCGGGCAGCCCGGCATCGTCCAGCAGCACGTTCTTCCACACGCGCAGTGCCTGGATGAGGCGCGGCTCCTGAAATACGACTGAAGTATTGCGCGTGACCTCGGTCACGCCACCCGACGTGGATTCCAGTCCCGCCAGCAATCGCAGCAGCGTGGTCTTGCCGGTCCCCGACGGTCCCACGAGCGCGACACACTCTCCCTTGCGCACTGAGAAGTCGACGTTGTCGAGCACGGTGTGTTCGCCATAGCGCTTTCTGACGCCCGTCAGTTTCGCGGCAACAGGCGCCGTGTCGATGGCCGGCGCCGCGATGAGTTCAGACATGCTTCCCCCTCCAGGCGAGCGCCTTGCGTTCCACGTAGCGCAGCAGCGCGTCCACGCCGATCCCGAGCACCGCGTACACGAGAATGCCCGCGATGATGATGTCGGTGCGCTGAAACTGATTCGCGTTGTTGAGGATGTAGCCGATACCCGCGCTCGCATTGATCTGCTCCGCCGCGACGAGCGCCAGCAGCGCGATCGCCGCCGCATAGCGCACACCGACGAGGATGCCGGGCAGCGCCATCGGCAGGATGATCAGACGGATCTGGTGGCGACGCGACAGCCGGAACGTGCGGCCGAGTTCGAGCAGCTTCGGGTCGATGCCGCGAATCGCGTGATAGGTGCTCAGATACATCGGCGACAGCGCCGCGCCGACGATCAGCGCGACCTTCGACACTTCGCCGATGCCGAACCACACGACGAAGATCGGCACGAGCGCGATGAACGGGATCGTGCGCAGCATTTGCAGCACGCTGTCGAAGCCGCGCTCGGCTGATTTGCTAAGGCCCGCTGCCACCCCGAGCAGCAGTCCTGCGCCACCGCCGATCAGCAGACCCAGCGCCGCGCGAGCGAGCGAGATCTTCAGCGCATCCTGCAGGTCGCCGGACTGCCAGAGTTCGCGGTACGCGGCCAGCACGGATGCGGGTGAAGGCAGCACGAACTCGCTGGTCACGCCGAGCGACGATGCCGCCTGCCACAGCACGATCAGGAGAGCCGGCACGATGGCTCGCCAGGCGGGTTCCCGCAGGCCCGACAGTCGGGCGAAGGGTCGGGCAGGCGCGGTTGAAGGCGCCGCGGTCAGGGTCGATTCTCGGGAAGACATAGGTGTCCTCATTCAGGTAAAACCGTATCGCGCCCGCCCCTGAAACCGGGCAGCGCATCACACATGGGGGCGCTCAGGTCTCGGCGTTGACCGATTCCGCGGCTAGCGCCTCTTGCGCATAGCGGCTCGATGGCCGCGGCAGGCCGTAGTGCTTGCGCAGCGTGGCGCCTTCGTAGTCTCGCCGGAATATGCCCTTGCGCTGGAGCAATGGCACGACGTGATTGACGAAGTCCGCGAGGCCCGACGGGAACACGTCGGCATTGAGGTTGAAACCGTCTGCCGCACGAGCATCGAACCAGCGCGCGATGTCGTTAGCGATGGTCTCGGGCGTGCCGACCACCATCCGGTGCGCGCCGGGATTGCGGTCGAGCAGATCGCGAACGGTCAGGTTCTCGCTCTGGGCCAGCAACACCGTGGCGCGGATGAAGCCGCGCGAAACGTCGGTGCTGTTGCCCTCGTCGATACGTGTGTAAGGCAGCGGCGCGTCGAGTTGTAGATCCGCGGCGTCGAGCCCGAGCGCGCGCGCGAACTTGTTGAGTTCCAAACTGCGGTCGAGCAGCGCGTCCATCTCCGCTTTGCGCGCGCGCGCCTCGGCCAGCGTGCCGCCTATCACCGGATAGAGGCCCGGCAGCACCAGTAGCTGATCCGGCTCGCGACCATGGGCGGCCGCACGGGCCTTGATGTCGCGATAGAACGCCTGCGCGCCGTCGAGCGTGGTCTGCGCGGTGAACACCGCGTCGGCGTGGCGCGCGGCCAGTGCAACGCCCGCTTCGGAACCGCCTGCCTGCACCAGCACGGGTCGCCCCTGCGGGCTGCGCGGCAGGTTCAGCGGCCCATCCACCTGGAAGTGCGCGCCTCGATGCGCGATGGCGTGAACGCGTGTGGGGTCCGCATAGCGGCCGCTCGCCCGGTCGGCGATCAACGCGTCGTCTTCCCAACTGTCCCACAGCTTAACCACCACCTCGACGAATTCCTCCGCGCGTGCATAGCGCGCGTCCTTGTCGAGCGGCTGGGCGATGCTGAAATTCGCCGCCGCGTCCGGGTCGTAAGTCGTCACCGCGTTCCATGCGACGCGCCCGGCACTCAGGTGATCCACCGATGCGAACCGGCGCGCAAGATTGAACGGATCGTTGAAGGTAGTCGACGCAGTGCCGATCAGACCAACGTGCCGCGTCACGCCCGCGAGCGCAGTCAGCAGCACAGTCGGTTCGAGCGATTGTGCCGGCCCGTGCGCGTGACCGCGCAGCGCCAGCGCGTCGGACAGGAACACGGCATCCAGCTTGCCTCTCTCCGCGATCCGGGCGATCTCCGTGAAGAACCCGAGGTCGATGATCGACTTCGGATTGTCGAGCGTTCGCCACCCCGCAGGGTGTCGGCCCGTTCCTGTGACATTGGTATTCAGATGCAATCTGCGTGGCGCAGTCATGATCGCGTTCCTGTGCAATCGAGCCCGGGTGTGTCGCTCATACCGTGCCGCGCAGGGCCGTGAGCCGCGCCTCGCTGCGCGCTTGGGTCGGTGTGCCGAAGTCGATCACATCGATCGACGCAATCCGGTCGCGTTCGACCTGCTCGACGAGCTGCAACTCCCATGCGAGATAGCCACGCATCTGCTTCGCGGACTCGTCGGGTGCATAGTGATAGGGGCTGTACCAGGCATCGTCGTCGCCGGTCAGATTCCCTGCGTCGCCGGTGGCTTGCGCAAGACCGAGCGCGAGCCAGCGCTGCGTTCCGCCCAGCAGCGCCGCGACCCCTTCACGACGGCCGCGCAATTGGGCAGCGAGCAGACCCGCGAGGACGCCGTCGCCCGATGTGATGACGAGCTGGCGTGACGGATCGTCGATCCGCTCGAGCACGGCTTCGAGTGCGCTCGCCGCCACGAAGCGCGCACCCGAAATATGCGCGCGACGAAACGCGAGACTGCTGTCCACGTCGACGACCTGCGCGGTGCCCGCCTCCAGCGCCTGTGCGAGGTGGTCTGCCTCGATCCATCGTGCGCGCTCCGGCGTGCGGAAAATCACCGGCGCCTCGGGCCCGCTTTCGAAATCGACCGTGGTGTCGTCTCCGGTCAGCACGAACACGTGCAGATAGCCGAGTTGCACGAGCCAGGATGCCGTCATGCGCGCCCGTACGCCGTCGTCGTCGGAGAGCACCACGCGCGAATGCAGCGTGCCCACGTACTCGTCGGTCGCCTGCACGAGTTGTCCGCCGGGCGCCGACCTCCAGCCCGCGCGGTGACCCGCTTCGTATTCCAGCGGGCTGCGCACGTCGAAACGATAGAGCGTCTGCGTCGCCGCCTCGCGCTCGAAGCCAGCGAGCGTCGTGTGGTCGATCTCGATCACGCCGGCCCGCTTCGCAGCGCGTTGCGCGAGGGCTCGCGCATCGGCGAGCGTCGCGTCGTCCGGGCGCGGCGCGGTTCGAATCTGGCCGCGTTCGAGTTCGAGCCCTTCCAGCAGCCAGGACATCGATCCGCCCGTCAATGCCGCCACCGGATTGGGGATGCCAGCATTCACGAGCGACTGCGCGCCAAGGATGCTGCGCGTACGGCCTGCGCAGTTCACCACGATCAGCGTGTCGGGCGACGGCGCGGCGGCCAGCGCGCGGTACACGAGTTCGGCCCCCGCGCATTCGATGCCGCCAGGAATGTTCATGGTCTGATATTCGGGGAACGGACGGCTGTCGAGCACTACCAGATCCTCGCCCGAATCCAGCAGACGCCTGAGCGTAAACGCATCGATATTGGGCGTCGCGAGCCGGTGTTCGATCGCTTCGCCGAACGCCTTACCGGGCACATTGGTGCCGCTGAACACTTCGAAGCCGGAGGCTTCCCAGCCGCTTACGCCGCCTTCGAGAATCGAAACGTCCGTGTAGCCGAAGCGGGCAAGCTGCGCTGCGGCGCGCGCGGTGTACTCGCCGGCTTCATCGACGAGCACGATGGGCGTATCGCGGCGCGGCACGAGTTGCCCGACGAGGAGACCGAGCCGTCCTACCGGCGCAATCGACGAATAAAACAGGCGGCGACGCGCGGACACGCCTTCTTCGCGCACATCGAGAATGGCGAGTTCGCGCTTTGCGGCAAGCGCGTCGCGCAACGCAGACGGCGCGATCAGCGGAAAAGTCGTTTGAGTCATGGTGAGCAGAACAGGATCTGGCGAGATGGAGTTGATGGAGCCAATCGAACCGATCGAACCGATCGTTCAGAAGAACGCAGCCGTTGGCAGCGGCACGCCGTTGATCGCGTGATTGCCGATCGCTCTCGCCTTATACAGCCCCGGGTTGTGCGACGCGATCGTGCGGATGTTGCGCCAATGACGGTCCAACTGCGCGGCCTGCTTTGCCGCCGACGCACCTCCCACGTCGAAGAGCCGCGTGGCCGCCTGGAGCGCGAGCTGATCCACCACCACCTTCGCCTTCGCGCTGCGCAGCGCGGCTTCCACGAAAAGTGCGTCGTTGGGCTGGCCGGCGAGCGCGCTGTCGAATGCGTCGCCGAGCACGGCCGCCGCGTTCAGCACCGCCGCTTCCGCCACGAACGCCGCGCTTTGCAGCTCGCCAACGGCTTCCTGCAACAGTGGATCGTCGGCGGGACGCGATGCGACCGCGTGGTAATAGTTGCGTTCGCGCTGCTGGACGAGACGAACCGCGTCTTTTGCAATCCGTCGCAGGATGCCCGCGATGATCGTCGTCAGGTAGAGCTGGGCGAAGGTCGCCTGTTGCGGGAGCTTCACGTCGTCTGCAAGCACGAGGACATCCTCGGCCGCGACGTGCACGTCGTTGAATACTGTCGTGCCGCTTGCTGTCTGGCGCTGGCCGATGCCGTCCCAGTCGTCGCGCACGTCGACACCAGGCTGGCGCACCGACACCCGCGCGCCGACGAAGCGACCATCCGGCGTCTTCGCATTGACGATGATGTGATCGAAGTACAGGTTGCCGGTGCTGTAGTACTTGGTGCCGCTTAGTCTGAACGCGTCGCCGTCCGGTTGCAGCCGCGTGTTGCCGTCGCCGTCGCCAATGTTCTGCGTGCCCAGCTCGCTAGCGCCGAGGCCGAACAGTTCGTGGCGCCGCACGTGCTGGAGCCAGCGCTGGTACTGCGGCAGATGCCGCGCACGCAGCGCCTTTTCGACGAACGCGAAGTGGTTGCGCAGGATGTGCGGAATGTTGGAGTCGGCCTCCGCGAGATCCAGCACCAGCTCGTAGAGCTGCGGCAGCGTGGCTCCCGCGCCCCCTTCGGCCTTCGGCACACGGAACACGCCCAGTCGCGCGGCACGCGCCAGTGCGATCGCGTCGGAGGTATCCGCTTCGTCGCGGTCACGCGCCTGCGCGCCGGCCGCGAGCGCCGCGACGAGTTCGCGCACGGCGAGCGAACCGGGTTCTGCCGTGCCGGTGGTCAGGTCATCGGCCAGTGTCGAATCGATCGTTCCCATCTGTACTGCTCCCTTGAAATCGCTGAAGTGCATCTATGAAGGTCTGCGCGGTAGCGCTCAATCTGCGGCCGGCACACGCACCCTGAGGCCAGCCTGCTCCAGAAGCGGCAGCACCGCCTCGCCGAAGTACGCGAGGTCAGGCTCGAAATCGAAGAACGTGAGCTGCACACCGTCGATGCCGGCCGCTTTCAACCTCAGCAGATCGTCGACCACACGCTCGGGCGAACCGATGATCTGGATGTTGCCGCCGAGCACGCGCTGCTCGCGCTGATGGCCCTTCCACGCTTTCGCATCGCTGCGACGCCCGGTGAAGCCGTCTACGGCGCCGAAGTCGGCATGCGATACGATCGCGTCGTAATACGCGAGCGCTTCCTTTTCTGTGGGCCGGCAGACGATGGTCGGATTGATCAGCGTGCGAACCGTGCGGCGCTCGGCTTCGGCCGCTGCGCGAACCTGGGCGGTGTGGGCGGGCAGCACTTCGAGCGCCGCGTCGATCTGCGCGCCCGCGGAGCTCGTGATGAAAATCAGGTCGGAGTGCTTCGCCGCGTACGCGACGCCGGCGGGCGAGCTGGTCGCGTTCACAAGCACTGGCCGCCCGAAACGCGGCTTCGGCGACACGAATGCGTTGCGCGTGCGATACCACCTGCCGTCGAACGTGAGGTTCGCTTCGGACGACCAGAGCTGCTGCATCACGTCGATGAACTCGCTTGCCATCTCGTAGCGCAGGTCGTGTTCAAAATGGCCTTCGCGGCCGAACATCTCCGCTTCGTCGATCGAATGGCCGGTCACCATGTTGAGGCCCCAGCGTCCGCCGGAGATGTGATCGAGCGTCGCACCGAACTTTGCCAGATGCAGGGGGTGCCAGCCGCCGTAGAGAATGTGCAGCGTCGACACGAGCAGGATGCGGCTCGTGATGGCCGCGAGCGACGCGATCGTGATGAAAGAGTCGAGCGATTCGCGCCGGTAGCGCGTGACGCCGCCGTGGCCGTCCTTGCCGAGCCACTGCGCAAGCCCGAAGACCAGATCGAAGCCGAGATCTTCCGCCTTGCGCGTGAGGCGGGCGTTGTAGTCGAAGGTCCAGTCTGTCGTGCGCGGCAGCGTCGACATCGACCAGCCGCCGCTCTGGATCGGCAGGAACAGCCCGAGCATCAGCGGCTGCGAAAGCGCCCGTGACAGCGGGCTATCGTGAAATCCGGCGGAGGACTGAGTGGACATGGAGCGCTATGAAGAAATGGAGAAAAAAGCGATCAGGTGTTGCGTACCGATGCGAGCGACGAGTACGCGCCCATCGGCGTATTGCTGAAGCCCCCGAGGCTTGCCGCATGAATCGCGTAGAAATGCAGTTCGAGCAGATTGACCGACGGCACCTGCTCCTGAGCGATTTGCTGCAACTGATCGATGAACGGTTTGCGCGCGACCGGATCGCTGACGCTCACGAGGCCCTCGATCGCCCGGTCCATTTCGGGCGTCGAATAGCCGGTTGCGTTGCTCGACGTCGAACCGGGCTTGATCGCCTTCGTCCAGTAGCGGCGCGTCACGCCCAGCTGCGGATCGGCAAACGCCGCGTACCAGTTGATCGTCGTGTCGAAGTCGTAGTCGGCGTAGACGCGGCGGTTGAAAGTCGGGACATCAGTGGGCACGAGTTCGAGCTCGACGCCGATATGGCGCAGTTGCTGCTGGATGAACTGGGCGGTCAGCACGTACTGGTTGCCGAAGGGCAGCGGCAGGTTGTTCACGCGCAGTCGAACGCCACCCTCCCCGCGCCGCAATCCGGCCGCATCGAGCAGGGCCTCCGCCTTCGCCGGGTCGTACGCGTACTGCGGCAGACCCGGCTTGAAAAAGCGCGTCTGATAGCTCGGAATCGGGCCTTCCGCCGGCTTCGCGAGGCCATACCAGACCACTCTTGCGAGGGTGTCGCGGTTGATCGCATGCGCGAACGCCTGGCGCACCCGCAGGTCCTGAAACGGCTTGCGCCGCAGGTTGAAATCCAGAAACGAGATCGGCGCGACGCCATCGAACACATGGCTCGATACGACGAAGCGCGGGTCGGTCCGCAGCCGCGCGAGGTCGGGCAGCGAGACGGCGTCGGTCGGCGCATAGCGCAGATCGCCGGATTGCAGCGCAGTGAGCCGTGTGCCTTCGTCCGGGATGATGCGAAACACGATGCGCGCGAAATGCGGCTGATTCGCCTTGTCCCAGTAGTCCGGATTGCGCTCGAGCACCACGTAGTTGCCGCGCACCCACTCCTTGAACACGTACGGCCCGTTACCCACCGGATGCGCGTTGAGCGGATTCGTCAGCGGCTGGCTGCCCGCATACAGATGCTTCGGCAGGATCTGCGTCTCGTAGCCGCCCAATGCCGACCACACGGCCGGAACCGGCGACGAAAAACGGAACACGGCCGTATGGTCGTCGGGCGTATCGACGGCATCGAGCGTCGCGAAGGTCGCGCCGCCGCGCGGATGAATGCGCTTCGTCACCTCCATCAGCGAATACTGCACATCCGCCGACGTGAACGGATGGCCGTCGTGCCATTTGACGTCCTTGCGCAGATGAAACGTGATGGTGCGGTGATCCGCCGACTCTTCCCACGACTGCGCGAGCTGCGGCACCGGCCGGAACGCATCATCGTAGGTGACGAGCCCATCGAACAGGTTCACGGAGACGATCACGGCCGGATTCGAGATATTGAGTCCTGCCACCCAGCCCGCCGGCTCCGGCACGATCACTGCCTGCAGCACGTTCGTCTGCGAACCGGTCGCCGGGACCGATGCGCCTTCCTGCGCGGCAAGCGAGACGCCTGGCAGCAACGGGCTGGCAGCGGCGGATGCGGCCATCTGAAAGAACTGACGACGGGTGATCAACTCA
Source organism: Paraburkholderia unamae (assembly GCF_003268775.1). Taxonomy (GTDB): domain Bacteria; phylum Pseudomonadota; class Gammaproteobacteria; order Burkholderiales; family Burkholderiaceae; genus Paraburkholderia; species Paraburkholderia unamae. The sequence continues at coordinate 91,366 of NZ_QLSU01000019.1, read as the reverse complement.
AGAACTCCTTATTCGCTTCGGGTTGGCGAGCTGTGTCGGCTGTGACGGCGAACGGCGCGCGATGAACGGGTAGCTCGACAGGCACGCCGTCGCGATACAGATGGCAGGACACGACGTGCGCACGGTCAACCGTGACGGGTTCGGGTGGCGCCTCGCGGCAGACGGGCTGGACGTGCGGGCAACGCTGCTGGAACCGGCAACCGGCAGGCGGCGCATAGGGATTCGGCAGCTCGGCCGCGGAAGGCGGCGGCAACGGCGCGCCACGCGCAGGAATCGATGCGATCAGCAGCTGCGTGTAGGGATGCAAGGCGTCCTGCCACAAGCGTTCGCGCGGCAGCACTTCGACGATCTGGCCGAGATACATGACCGCGATACGGTCGGCGAGATAGCCAACCGCTGCAAGATCGTGGCTGATGAAAAGGCAGGCACTTCCGCTTTCGCGTTGCAGATCGGCGAGCAGATTCAGCACCTGCGCCTGTAGAGACACGTCCAGCGCCGAGACCGGTTCGTCGCAGATCAGCACGTCGGGGTCCAGACTCAGCGCACGCGCGATGTTCACGCGCTGCCGCTGACCACCCGACAGCTCGTGCGGCATGCGCTCTGCGAGCGCAGGCGCGAGACCCACGCGATGCAGCAGTGCGTCGACCCGCGCGCGCCGTTCCGTACGCGTGCCGATGCGATGCACGTCGAGCGGCAGGGTCAGCGTGCGGCGCACGGTCTTGCGCGGATCGAGGGCGCTCAAAGGGTCCTGGAAAACCATCTGCATGCGCCTGCGCCATGGCAGGAGCTGTCCCTGGGTCAGCGCGCCGAGGTCTTCGCCGTCAAGACGCACGGTGCCCGAGTCCGGCTCGAGCAGCCGTACGATCGCTTTGCCGAGCGAACTCTTACCGCAGCCGGACTCGCCGACGAGCCCCAAGGTTTCGCCGCGCGCGACGCCTAGCGACAGTGTGTCGATCGCGGTGAGCACACCCCGCCGCGTGTGATATCGCACGCTCAGGCGATCGACCTCAAGCAGCATGGCTCCTCCTGTCGTTCAAGCGTGCAACGGCGTTGGTGTCCTCCAGCACGCAGCGGAATCCGCCCACGCCGAGCGGCCGCCATGCAGGCGCCGCCTCGCGGCAGGCGGCATGGGCGAACTCGCAGCGCGGCGCGAACGCGCATCCGCCGGATACGGCGCCGGGAGCGGGCACCGCGCCCGCGATCTCCGTCAAGCGCTCGCGCGCTGCGCTGCGACGCGGTCTCGCGGCAAGCAGACGCTGGGTGTACGGGTGGCGTGCGTCGTCGAACAGTTCACTCACGGAGCGCTCTTCGATCTTGCGGCCCGCGTACATCACCGCGACACGATGCGCGAGCTGCCCCACGACGCCGAGATCGTGCGTGATCAGCAGCAGCGCCATGCCTGTCTGCTGTTGCAAGTTGCCCAGGAGCGCAAGAATTTGCGCCTGGATCGTCACGTCGAGCGCGGTGGTGGGTTCGTCGGCGATCAGCAGACGCGGCTGGCCCGCGAGCGCCATCGCGATGAGCACCCGCTGGCGCATCCCGCCCGAGAGCCGATGTGGATGGTCGTCAATACGGCGCGCCGGCTCCGGGATGCCGACGAGACGCAGCAGTTCAAGCGATTCGCTGCGTGCCGAGCGACCCGTGAGGCCGCGATGCAGGCGCAGCGCCTCGCCGATCTGACGTCCAACCGTGCGCACGGGGTTAAGCGCGGCGAGCGGATCCTGAAAGATCATGCCGATGCTGCCGCCGCGCAGCCGCCGCCACGACGCTTCCGGCAGGCCGGAGAGATCGGTGCCGTCGAAGTTCAGGCGGTTCGCGTCGACGCGAGCGCGGTGCGTGTCGAGCAGGCCCATCAGCGCGAGCGCGGTCGTCGATTTGCCGCAACCCGATTCGCCGACGAGCGCAAGCGTTTCGCCCGGATGGATCGTCAGCGACAGGCCATCGACGGCCGGCGCGCCGCCGCGCCTTGCGTCGAATGCGATGGTCAGGCCGTCGACGTCGAGCAAAGGCGCGCCGCTCATCGCGTCCTCCTGCGATGCGGATTGGCGAGATCGTTCAGCCCGTTTCCGATCAGGTTCAGGCTCAGCACGGTCACGAGGACGGCGAAGCCCGGCAGCGCGGTCATGTACCACGCCGTTTGCAGCGCTTCACGGCCAGAGCCGATCATGCTGCCCCACGTGATCACATTCGGATCGCCGAGCCCGAGGAACGACAGCACGGCCTCGGTCAGGATCGCGTTGCCGGCAAGGATCGAGATCATCACGATCGCCGTGGTCGCGACATTCGGCAGCACGTGCGTGGCGACGATACGCGGCCGGCGCATACCGGTCACGATCGCGGCCTGCACGTATTCCGCGCGGCTCACCCGCAACGCTTCCGCCCGCACGAGGCGGGCGACCTGCGGCCAGTTCGTCAGCGTGACGCCGAGCACGATGGTCGCGACGCTCGGGCGCAGCACGACCACCATCACGATCGTGAAAAGCAGTGCCGGCATGGTCTGGAACAGCTCGGTAATGCGCATCAGCAGATCGTCGACGAGGCCGCCATAGAATCCCGCGACCGCGCCGATCAGGAGCCCGGCTAGCGTGGCCAGCAACCCTGCCGCGATGCCGATCTCGAGCGACACGCGCGCACCGTAGGCGATGCCGCTGAACATGTCGCGTCCCATCATGTCGGTGCCAAGGGGAAACGCGGGGTCCGCGCCGGGCCAGGAAAACGGAGTGCCGACCATGTCGAGCGGATCGTTGTGCGTGAAGTACGGCGCGCCGATCGCCAGCACGCAGATCGCGAGCAGCAGCAACGCACCGATGGTCAGGCTGGGCGAGTGCGACGCGAAGCTCAGCGCATGCCGCCAGAGCGGCTGTCGCGTTCGCACGGGTGTCAGCAGTGCATCGCTCATCGTTCGACCTCGATACGCGGGTCGAACCAGCCATACGCGAGATCGACGCCCAGGTTGACGAACAGTACGAGCACCGAGCTGAAGAAGAGAATGCCCAGGAGCAGGTTCAGATCGCGCGACGCCACGGCGTCGAGCGCGAGTTGCCCGAGCCCGGGCCAGCTGAACACCGTTTCGATCGCGACCGATCCGCTGAAGAGCGCGCCGAACTGCAACGCGGTCATCGTGACGATCGGCAGCAACGCGTTCGGGACGACGTGCGACACGATGGTCGCGCTACGCGATACCCCTTTGGCGCGCGCGGTTCGTACGAAGTCGAGGTGGCTCACTTCGAGCACCGAGGCGCGCATCAGCCGGGCGTAAATGGCAACGTAGTACGCGGCGAGGCAGAACACGGGCAGCACCATGTGCGCCCCGAGATCGCGCAGGTGCGCCCAGCCCGTGGAGACCACGCCGGGCGTCGCGATACCGCCCGCCGGCAGCCAGTGAAGGTGAGCAGAGAACAGCACCATCAGCATGAGTCCAAGCCAGAACAGCGGCGTCGCGAAGCCGAGCGTGGCGAGCACGGACACGGCGATGTCGATCCAGCGGCGGCGCGACACCGCGGCGACGGTGCCCGCGACGCAGCCGAACACCAGCGCGATCGCAAGCGCGCCGACCATCAGCAGCACCGTGGCCGGCAGCCGGCCGAGAATCAGCTGAAGCACCGACTCGTTGTAGCGGAACGACCAGCCGAGATCGAGGTGGACGATACGGTTCAGGTAAGCCAGAAACTGCAGCGCGAGCGGCTGGTCCGTGCCGAACTGGTGGCGCAGCGCGGCCAGATACTCGGGCGTCGCCGCGCCCGCTTCGCCCGCCATCACGTCAGCGAGATCGCCTGGTGCCAGGCGCAGCCAGAAGAAGTTCAACACGGCGATCAGCGCGACGAGCGGCAGCGCCTGCAGCAGCCGGCGCAGCGGATAGGGCCAGGCGCGACGCGGCTTGCCCGCATCGGGCTTTGCGGCGCGAACGGACAGATCAGCCATGAGCCGACACACCGACGTTCACGTCGTCGAGCGACGCATACACGCCGATCGGCGTGGTGTTGACGTTCTGCAGATTTTTCGAATAGATGCGGAAGAACTTCAGCTCGGCGAGCGAGATGGACGGCAGATCGCGTTGCGCGATCACCTGCAACTGGTGGACAGCCTGCGTGCGCTTCTCTGGATCCTGCTCGGTCTGCACGGCCTCGATCACGCGGTCCATCTCTGGCGACGCATAGCCGGACCCGTTGCTCCAGGCCGCGCCACTGATGATGTTCTTCGACCAGAAGCGGCGGACCACACCGATCTGCGGATCGGCGAACGCCGCGTAGAACACGTTCATCGTGTCGAATTCGTGCTCGGTGTAGATCTTGCGCAGATAGGTCGGCAGATCGTAGTTGACGAGCGTGACCTCGACGCCGATCCGCTTGAGCTGCTGCTGAATGAACTGGCCGGCACGCTGGAAATCTTCGCCGTACGTATGATTCAGATGGTTGAAGCGCATCCGCACGCCGTCTGCGCCGCGCGGGAAACCTGCGGCCTCCAGCAGCGCTTCCGCCTTCTGCGGATCGTATGGATACTGCGGCGTATCCGCGGTGTAGAAGCGTGTCTGGTAGCTTGGAACCGGGCCTGTCGCGGGTGTCGCAAAATCGTAGAAGACGGTCTTTGTGAGCAGCTTCAGGTTGATCGCGTGCGCGATGGCCTGACGCACCCGCACGTCCTGAAAGCGCTTCTGCCGCAGATTGAAGTCCATGAAGAACATGGGCGCATTCGAGCGCCAGCCCTTCGTGTCGACCACGAGCGACGGATTCTGCTCGAGCCGCCGCGCTTCGACGAGCGACACCGGTGTGAGCGGCGCGTATTGGACGCTGCCGTTTTGCAGCGCGATGCTGCGCGCGCTCGCATCGGGGATGATGCGGAAAATCAGTTCATCGACGCGAGGTTTGCCCTTGTCCCAGTAGTCCGGATTCTTCGCCAGGCGTATGTAGTTGCCGCGACTCCATTCCTTGAACACAAACGCGCCGGTGCCGACCGGCTTCGCGTTATACGGATTGGTAAGCGGATCCGTGCCTGCATAGAGATGCTTCGGGAAAATGAAGGCGGACGACGTATCGAGGTAAGACCAGATCACCGGCGACGGCTGCGCGAGCCGGAAGACCGCCGTGTGCGGATCGGGCGTGTCCACCGCAGTGATCTGCGCGAAAGTGGGCCGCGCGATCGGATGGACTTTCTTCGACACTTCCATGATCGAGTACTGAACGTCCGCCGAAGTGAACGGCGTTCCGTCGTGCCACTTCACATCGTCGCGCAGTTTGAACGTGATCGTGCGACGATCCGTCGACTCGCTCCACGAAGTCGCAAGCTGCGGCACTGGCCGGAACTGCTCATCGTAGGTGATGAGTCCATCGAACAGATTGCTCGATACGACATTGGTCGGATTCGCCGGCGTCGATCCCGCAGCGAGACCGGCGGGCTCGGGCAGCGTGTTGGCGACGAGCGTCGTACCCGTCGACGTTGCGGCGGCCACGGCTGGCGCGAAGTCGCCCATCAGGCCGCCACCCGCCATCGCTCCAGCCCCGACCAGGAATTCTCTACGTGTAATCATGAAATTTGAGGTCTTGTCGAATCAATTCAGGCATCCTGAATAGATGCCGTACACCGCGCGGATCGAGATGCTACAAAGCCTTCCAGGCAGACCGCTGCCCGTGGGGAGCCCCCGAGAGTGCTATTCCATAAACTGGTCTGTCTGTACAATATTTCGGAATGAAGATTCCGATTTATTCTAGGGGTTGCCCCTTGGTCGACCAACGAAGCAATTCGTATATGAAATTCAGTTCAAAACGATTCAATGCAGGCGACGCCGGTGTGCGACCGTCCGATATCTCTCCCGGGGTCAGCCAGTCATGGTGCTAACCACCAGCAATGAAGCCGTCGCGGAGCGGCGCGAGACGGAATCGGGCGCGCTTGCGCGCGGGCTCAACGTGCTCGCGCGGCTGCACGAGGCAGCGCGTCCGCTTAGCCTTCAGGAAATCGCCGACAGCGTTGGGCTTCCGGCCAGCACGTGCCACCGCCTGCTGCAGTCGCTGGACACGGCGGGCTATATCTATCGCGAAGGCGCGTTATATTGCCCCGCCCCAAAGGCCACGTGCCCGTTGCCACTCGAGCATCCGCTGAACCGGCTGCGGCGCGACACGATCCTGCTCATGCGGGAGTTGCAGGAGCGGCACGGCCCATCGGTGCTGCTCGTCGCATTTCTCGGCGACCACCGGATGACCGTGGAGAGCGTCGCGGGCAATTACAGCGTGGCGCCGTACTTCGATACGACGGTCACGGCAGCGCTGCACGCGTCGGTATCGGGGAAGATCCTGCTGAGCGACCGGACGCCGGCACAGCGCGATGCGCTGCTCGGCCCGGCGCCGTATCCTGCCAGGACCGCCGCGACAGTCAGAGACCGCGACTCGCTGTTTGCGGAACTGGAGGAAGTGCGCCGGCGCGGATGGGCGACCAACGAGAACGAGAACGTCACTGGCATCAGCGCGGTCGGCACGCGATTGTCGACGCCCTCGGGCCGAGCGTTAGGCGCGATCGTCCTCACCGGCCCGAACCGCTTTTTCAGCGACGGCAACGAGGCGATGCGTGACGACCTGATGCGCGCATCGGATCTGCTGAATTCGACCTCTCATGCCGTACGGGGGATGGCGCAGTTTCTCGGGATATAGGAATGTCCCCGCCAGCGCGTACGTCCACGAACACAGCTTTGGCTGCCTAATGAAACGTCCGGGCTGGCTGCGGCGCCACGCACCCAGCATACGGAACACCGGCTCGCTGTCCCACGCCGCGCGCTGCGTCCAGATCCACGTGCAGCGGCTTTTTCCTGCTGTTCCACTGCCATCAGTATCACCTCGATGCGGACGGCACGGTTCCGGCCTTCGGAGCGCTGCCGCCTAAAGGCATCAAGATTCCACAGTGCGATGGAGCCGCAGCGGCTCCGACCAATAAAACCCGATATTGCAATGGCCGCATGCGTGGAAGGCAATCCCGCCACTTTGGAAACCTCCTGAAAGCTTCAGGACTGGACATCGATTTGGCTGAAACTTCGTGAAGGGACGGACGCCACGTCAACACACAGCCGGTTTTCCTCGTTGGTCGATCCACAGTCGAGCCCAGCGAGCGGCGTACGCGATGGCGTGATCTGCCTCGAAAAAATAGTCGAGCTCGTCGACACTCAACGCCGGGCCGAGCGGCGAAGACCTGCTTTCGATGGTCAGGTTCGCCGCATAGAGCCCGCTCGGCAATGCGTGTGCAAACACTTCGAAGTTGTATCCCTTATATCGTATGAAGGTTCTCGTAAAGACATTCGCGGACACCAGCGCCCCTAGCACTTCATCCTGGTGCAAGAAGCACACAGTGCCAAAGAAGGCTTTGGCGATAGCAAAGCAGCACGGGCGTCAATTCGTCATCACGATGTGCTTCGCGGTGTGAACAGGATTATTCACGCTCGAATACCCAATGGGGAAACGACGGCATATGGTTTGCGTAAGTCATTATTTCCGGGCTGGCCGGATTCAGGATTACGCTGGCCTTCGATGATGTCTGCGCACGCTCTCATCGAATCAAGTCACGAAAACCACCCGCATCCCGGAGTTAACGTCTTGAGTACCTTACTGGAACACGAGGCCCCGCAGTCTTTCACGCAGCACGCGCGGCCGCCGCCGCTCACGGAATCATTGCTCGATCGCATGGTGCGCGCGCAGCGCAATATGATCGCGAGAACGCTTTCTTTGCGGATGATCTGGCTGATCTCCACGCTGCCGGATTCTTGCGTGCAAGCGTGCCGCGCGAGTTAGGCGGCCTCGGTTTGACACTGCCGCAGTTGTTGCGCGAACAGGTCAGACTCGCCTATCGTGCGCCTTCTACGGCGCTAGCCCTCAACATGCATCTCTACTGGGCAGGCGTCGCCTTGCATCCGTGGCGACGCGGCGATCATTCGGCCGACTGGATCCTGCGCGAGATCGGCGCTGGCAAGGTGTTCGCCGCGGGCCACGGCGAGCCCGGCAACGATGCGGGACTCGCGGACTCGACAGTGCGCGCAACGCCGCTCCCCGGCGGAGCCTGGCGCTTCGAGGGCCACAAGATCTTCACGTCACTGGCGCCCGCATGGGACTGGCTCGGCGTGCATGGACGCGACGACAGCGATCCAGCCAATCCGCGCAACGTGCATGCCTTCATTCGCCGCGACGCGGCGGGCCATCGCACCGAGAGCATGCCCAGTCCATGGGAGTACATGCCCATCCGAAAGTCATGTCGACGCTCTTCGTGCCGAATCGCTCCATCAGCGTTTTTGTCAGCGGCGACATGACGCCATCCAGGGCAATCGAGCCACATGCCACCCCAGCGAAGAATCGCTCCCGCGACTCTTCGTACGTGCCCTTCCCGTTCTCAACACCCATCGATTTTCCGTTCTGCTCCAGGATTGCCGGCGAGGCCGGTGGCACTGGGTCGCAGCGGTGCGTAAGCGACGTGCTTGGTGAAAGCGAGTTGTACGCTGGTCGCGCAGTTCCTCAAGGCTATATGCGCCGTCGTGGCCCTGTGCCGCGTGGGCCTCAAAGATCACGCGCTCTATTTCGCGCACGAACCCTTCAGACGCGCCCTTTGAGGAGCAGAGTTCTTCGACGAACTGTTGCGATAGATATCGGGCACGAGGAAAGGCCATACCGTCGTTCGCATCTCGACCATCGAGGCAACAGCTGGATTCATCTCCACCGCCCCAGCCAAGCTTGACCGTCGCTTCTCCGATGAGTGGACGCGCGCGAACCAAGAAGGACGGGCTGACGTCACCATCGGCCGCCCATGAGGCCTCCGAGATGGCCTCGCATCCCGCAGCAATCATGTCTGCCAGTGCCATCTTTCCTGCCCCCCGTGCGCCGATGATGGCGACCAAACCGGGATTCAGCGACACAACTTTGGTCGCGGCCCAAGGCGCATCAAATATTTGCACATCCGATATCACCTGCGACGGCATCGCACCGGTCGGCGGCTCGCGCCCCACATAGGCGCGCCCGTCTGGATCAATACAAGCTTGTTTCAGGCTATCGAATGTCAGATGCGGCGGATCTCGAAGCAGCCCGCATCCGGAACGATGCGAGGCCAACGCCCCCGCCGTCACCGTGCTGACCGAATGTTTGGGATTTATACCGCCGTGCCGCCTGTTTACCCGGCTTGCGGGTGAACCGCGCCAGAACTCTAAGAGCTCTGGCCGCACGGGCGCGCTGCGGCCATGACTACAGCGGGGCTGCCTGCGGACCAACCAGGCAACGGTCGTTCGGAGGGGCCGGTGCAAGCCCACGCCGCGGCGATGTCTTTATAGCCCGAAGCCCACAAAAAGACCCATTCTCCGCTTTTTTGTAGCCCAAGGGACACAGCGAAGCCTTGCAGGCTTGTAGCCTGCGGGCTACAACTTCCTCATTTCCAGCCAATTGTGATGCCCTGGGGCTACAAGTGACGAATCTGGCAGACGTCGGAGAGATGCTCAAGCAGGCGCGACGCGACGCGGGCCTCTCGCAAAAAGACCTTGCTGAACGCGCAGGCGTCGCCCGCACCACGCTCGCGCGCATGGAGACGCTCGCGCGGGGCGACATGAGCGTGGCGCTGCTCGTCCGGCTCCTCGAAGCGGCCGGCTACGACCTGCGGATCGTCAAGCGCGGTCACGCCCGCACGCTCGACGACGTGCTCACAGAACAGAAACAGTCCGGAGCCTGAGCATGCGCCTTCACGTCTACGTCAAGGGCAAGCCCGCCGCGCAGTTGTACCGCCATCAAGACAATTATGCGCTTCGGTACAGCACGGACGCGTCACCTGAGGACTTCGTCAGCCTGACCATGCCTGTTCGTGAAGAGCCGTGGGTGTGGCCCCGCGATTTGCACCCATTCTTTCGCCAGAACCTGCCCGAAGGATTCCTTCTTGAGGTCATTCGCGAGGAGTTCGGCCCCCTCCTCGACGGAACGGACCTGTCGTTGCTCGCCGTCATAGGCGGCGCCGGCATTGGCCGCGTGACAGTGGCGCCTGAGGGCGGCCAGCCCGGTGGTGAGTTCGACCCGCTTGACCTCAATACCCTGCTTCATCAGGACGTCTCGACCCGGCACTTCGCTGAGCTGGTGAGGTACTACGCGCGCGCCGCCATCTCGGGCGCGGTACCGAAGTTCCTGGCGCCGGAGGTTTCCTCCGCGCAAACGCCAGTCGGCAAGCAGACGCTGCGCACCAGCCGGCACATCATCAAGGGTTCCGACGAGCAGACGCCCTACCTCGGGTTCAATGAGCATTACACAATGCGGGTGCTCGCAAGGCTCGACGTCGCTCGAGTGGCAAAAACAACCATGTCTGACGACGGGCGTGTGCTGGTCGTCGACCGCTTCGATGTCGATGAAAAGGGTATGCCTGCGTACGGCGTCGAGGACGCATGCAGTCTCCTCGGTCTCCCACCGCATGAGAAGCATCGGCCCTCGACAGAGCAGGTGCTGAACGCCACGAAGCCCTACATCAGCAGCGCGAACTGGAGACAGCAGGCTGAACATTTTGGCTGGCTGATACTGACCAACTACGTTGTTCGCAACGCGGACTGCCACTCTAAGAACGTTGCTCTTCTCTACTCGAACATCGACGACGTCGTGTACACACCCGTGTCCGACATCGTGACCACCCAGGCTTACCCTCGCTTCGCCAGCAATCCACCCGGGCTTAGCGTCGACGGGCGCAAGACCTGGGCACCGGGCAAAACGCTGGAGCGATTCTTCAACATACGGCTGGGCATCCCGCCGCGGCGCTATCGCGAGATGGTCGAGGCGCTCTGCGATTCGGCCGTATCAACAGGGAAAGAGGTTGTCGAGGCCGCAAGGAACGAACCCCGATGGCACTGGATAGCGAAGCAGATGCTGCACGCGTGGAACAAGGGCATGGCGACGGTGCGAAGCGCCAAGCCACAAGCAGAGCTCAAGGGCCTCACACCTATTCTTGAGGCGGCCGGATTCTCGGATTCAGACAAGCCGGAGAGCACGAGAGACGTGATTGGACGCTCCGAGCTTCTCGCTCCTGCGAAAAAGAGCTGACCCCCGCAGGTCCGGGTTCTGGACTGCGTCGCTTTTCGGTCTGCTGCACCCGGGATTTTGGGAGGCATCCGGTGACAGTACGCACGAACACGCCGGCTTCCGCCAGGAGCTCAACAGCCTTCTCGACGGCAATGCGCAACCTCGTCGCGACGCTTTCGGCATGGGCCGCCTCGTTCGTCATCCGCAACCCTGGCGCTTGCCACGTGGTCATGAGCAGCAGCGCCTCGCCCGGTGCAACGTGGACGCCTTTCCTGCGCACAGCCGACGAAAACTGCGAAGCGTAGACGCCGCCGAGCGCCGAGCAGTATCCGTGGGTGGCGCTGTGCAGAGCCGGGGCTTTGGCCTCCCCGCTGGGCACTTTCGTCTCGCCCCCCAGTGCGTTCTGACGGATTCGGAACTCCTGCCGCATGCGCTGGTGCAGATAGTCCGCACGTTCGAGCACGGAAAGAAAATCCCAGACCGCGACACACACCGAAGTCCACTAGGCCGATGCAAAGTTCTATCGCTCAATCAGCCAGTCGGCCACCGTTTCGACGCTCACCGCCGGAATCGCGTGTCGCGTGCGCTGCCGGAGGATGTGCCTGCGAAACACATCGGCCTGCCCGATGCGCGTAGACACCTTGAGCCTAGAGGCGCCCCGAACGTTGTGCCCAAGGATGGCGCGCCACGCCGTGACGGGCTTACTCAGCTTTCCTATGCTTTTGTAGAGATGGGCACCTTGAAGCAAAACTCCCTCCGCAAGTCCGTCCCGGTTAATTGCGATTGTATCCGTGCTCCCGAGACGCGAGCACTTCCTTCCAGTGGCTCTCCCGGCGCGCAATCTCCTCGCTCGTCGATTGGATATCCGCTATCTCAAGGAGAGAAAAGCTAAAGTCGTTGCGGCGTTCGGGACCGGCCAGGCCAAGTTCCTTCGCGAGGGCGACATTGTTGCCGTGACCGTTTGCGACGTAGCTCGACCAGCGCTGCCATATGCCGTGCTCGCCGTCTGCCTTACCAACATACAATTTGCCGTTGCTGGTATCGGTGATAAGGTAAATGCCCTTGACGTTCGACAGCGCCGTCCGCCAGGACTCGATATCTTGCGAGATGATGATATCGAGTTGCGCCTTTCACAGGTTGACCCTCTTGAAGCCAGGAAACCGACCGTAGCTGACTCGCTCAGGCAGCAGCTCCGCAAGCTCAAGATCGTCCTCGAGCGTCTCGCCGCGGACATAACTTGCGCGCTCTTTATACGCACTTTTCACGTAGAGGCGACCTACGTATTCATCGGCGCTCGCGATCCACCGCAGGTCGTAGATGAAGTGGGGCTTCGGCTCTTCAATCGCCTTCGTACCCTTGACTTCGAAGAGCCCGGCATACAGCCACCTGGCTCCGCCTGCATCGATCATCGACACGACGAATCGTCGCGAGAAATTCCTTCGGCTTTGCCAAGCCTGCCAATTGTCGAAATCTCCTGCGATAAAGACGTCCATAGGCCGTTCCCGGCCATTAAATCTGGCGAGGTGAGTCTTGGCACCCATCGGCGTGAAGCCTGGTTCCCACTTTCTCAAAAGCTCGTATAGGTGCATAGTTGCCAGCGATTATTAGAAGGTCTTATCTAGTGAGTGCCCAAGATGACGGGGCAGGTTTCCGAACCCTCATCGTAAAATGCGCCCGTCGATGATTGCAGGAAGATGACTGCCCAAGCGGAATTAGGCATTTACGCGATTACGAACGTTCTGCACTACCGCGCAGGCGCCCTTCATCTGTGTGACGGTTGGCGCGGTTCGGCGCGATGCAGGTTTTTTCGGCGGCCTCTTATTGCGACGGCGCCCGAGAAGTCCGAAAGGACTGAAATGAGCCAGCCGGCGCATGCTGAACGCGCGCGGCCCCGGCTAACGGCTGCCAACGTGGGTGTCAAGCGCTCGCCGAGCTGAGCCACACGACAACGTTAGACAGAGCTGAACGTCATGTGCAGATCCGCCCTTGGCGGCGGAATGCGCACAAATTGCTTCATTAGTCCGTCAACAGAACAACCTGTTGCAAAGTCTCTTGAAGCGATATTGTTCCCGTTAAGGGTTCAGGAACGATCGAGGACCGCCTCGCGCAACGCAAACGACTGGAGATGGCGCTGCGGGAAACCATCGCTAGTTTGCGATTCTATCCCGCAGTGTTCACCTCACCATGCGCGGCATCAATTCACTCTGGCAAGCAGGGAGAATGCCGTCACTCAGAGCTAACGCCGCCGCCATGGCCGCGCGACTATCGCGGCGAGCGTACAGCGCATACGCAAGTCAACTCGATGCATCATGCCTCATGACGCCCTTCATCTGCGCCATGAACCATGGGGGAGTTCGAATTCGCGACGCGCAGCCGCCAGCGCTCCTTGCAGGCCGTCGCGATCGAACGGAATGCAGTACGCGGGTTTGGCACGCTCGAAACGCCAGCTCTCGCTCAGCGCACCCACGTCGACTGTATCGAATCCGTAGCGATCCAGAAGCCGGGTGACAAGCAGCTTTGCCTCTTCTTCGTCCCCTGCAATCGGTAGCGCACGTCGCCCACGTGCGCCCGCTACCGCCCCCGTGGTCTCGATGTCTTTCGCGAGTATCGCGTTGAACGCCTTGACAACGCGTGCTCCCGTGAAGTGATGCGCAACCATGCCGGATGTCGTGTTCGCCCGCTGGTCCAGTTCCTCGATCTGGGCATCCCGCTCCGGATAGTAGTTGCACGTATCGATCACTACTTTTGTTTCCAGCAGTCGCGGGGACAAATCCCATACGTTGCGCAACGGTACGGCCAGCACGACGATATCCCCGAACGCCACGGCCTCTTCGACAGTCCCAATTTCGCACCCAATCCCAGATTTCGTACTGCCTAGCGTTGCGGGTCCGCGCGAATTGCTGACCATCGCGACGTCGCCATGCGTTTTCGCCAGCGCAGCAAGTGCACGGCCAATATATCCGGCGCCAATTATCCCAATCTTCATGTTGCTATCCTCGTCTCGGCCTGGGCCGGTCAGGTTGAATGGTCGAAAGCCTTCGTGAAAAAGATCTGCTTCAGACTGACTAGCTTAGTCGATTCGATCTGCGCGTGGACCTACCAAGGCAGCTGACATACGCTGCGCGCATCGCTGCCATGCCGGGCGAATGCTATCGGGCAATGGCACGGCCCCCTATCCTTCTGCAAGTTACTCCGCCATTGGTGCCGCCGCGTATCGAACCGGTACGCGTCTGGATTTCAAACCCTTGCTCCCAGGACAGCGCGTACTGCGTCCGCGAATACGAACATGCTCGATCAATCCCTCCCGGAAACCTTCACGTTGGCCAACGCCGTGCTTGGCCGCGTGCGCTGGCTGCTCGACGAGGCCGTGCTTGCCGTTGTGCGCTCGTGCTGCATCGCGGGCGAACTCGACTCGCAACGTTTGGACGAATACCAGCCGGCAAGCTATGAAATTGCATTCGCAAGCGCGGAACTGCTCGCCGCCGAAACAAGTTGCGCTCCGCAGGCGAATGCCACCGAGCTGGATGCGCGCCTGAGCCTCGCGTTTGCGGCTGAAGCGATCGGCAGCGTGCTGAGCCGTCTCGACACGCTCTATGTCGACCTCGGCATTCCGCCTACGGACCTTCATGCGCAAATGCAGAGCATCGACCTCGTGAGGCTGCGACACGTGGCGGCCCGCAGCGACGCCCTCGTGGACCTCGGGGAATGCGTCGCACAGGCCGATGATATTGCCCGGATCGCAAAGCCCGAAGACGTCGCGATGGCGCAAGATGCCTTCCGCCGCTTCGCGGAAGAAGTCGTCGCGCCGCTCGCCGAGCGCATTCACCGGGAAGACGAGACCATCCCGAACGAGATTCTCGACGGGATGCGCGCGATGGGCGCGTTCGGCTTATCCATTCCTGCCGCGTATGGCGGGAGTGCTAGCTCGACAGGCGACGACACGCAAATGATGGTTGCGGTGACGGAAGTGCTTGCACAAGCCTCTCTCGCCGCGGCCGGCAGCCTGATTACCCGCCCGGAGATACTGTCGCGTGCACTACTGAGCGGCGGCACCGACGAGCAAAAGCGGGCCTGGCTGCCCCCCATTGCATCCGGCGAAACGCTGTGCGCCATTGCGATCACGGAACCCGATTTTGGCTCCGATGTCGCGGCGCTGACGCTGAAAGGCACGCGGGTCGAGGGAGGATGGCGGCTCGACGGCGCGAAAACCTGGTGCACGTTCGCAGGCATGGCGAATCTGCTGATGGTCGTCACGCGCACCGATCCGGACAAACGCAGCGGCCATCGGGGCCTGAGCATCATGCTGGTCGAGAAGCCTTCTTTCGACGCTCACGCATTCGAGTACGTGCAGCCAGAAGGCGGGCGGCTCGACGGGCGCGCGATTCCGACCATCGGCTATCGCGGCATGCACTCATTCGACCTTCATTTCGAAAACTACTTCGTTCCTGACACTCACGTGCTCGGCGGCGAGGCCGGTCTTGGCAGAGGTTTCTACTACACCATGGCCGGAATGACTGGCGGCCGCATGCAAACCGCTGCCCGCGCGACTGGCGTGATGCGCGCGGCACTCGATGCCGCCATTCGGTACGCAGCCGACCGCAAGGTCTTCGGCGCACCGCTGAGCGAGTTCCCCCTGACACGCCTGAAAATCGCCCGCATGGCCGCGCGCTACGCTGCCTGCCGCAAACTCACCTACGCGATTGCGGCGCGTCTCGAACGCGGCGGCTCGCAGATGGAAGCGAGTCTCGTCAAGTTGATCGCCTGTCGCTCGGCCGAGAGTGTCACACGCGAAGCTTTGCAGATTCACGGCGGTATGGGCTATGCGGAGGAGTCCGCGGTGAGCCGCTATTTCGTCGACGCGCGCGTGCTCTCTATTTTCGAGGGCGCCGAAGAAACGCTTGCGCTCAAGGTGATCGCCCGCGCACTGTACGACGATGCGTTCGCGCGCCTGACTTCGAAAAGAGAGGCGCAGCATGCTGGCTGACACCATCCTGCAAGGCATGCGTATCATCGAGGCGTCGGCCTTTGTCGCCGCGCCGCTTGGCGGCATGACACTAGCTCAACTGGGCGCAGAGGTAATCCGGATCGACCCACTCGGCGGCGGCCTGGACCACCGCCGGTGGCCTGTCGCCAAAGACGGCACGAGCCTGTTCTGGTGCGGGCTCAACAAGGCCAAGAAGTCGGTGACGATCGATATCGCATCGGACGCGGGGCGCGAGTTGGCCACCGCACTCATCACGGCGCCAGGGCCCGATGCCGGCGTGCTGCTCACGAACTTTCCGGCACGCGGTTTTCTCGATTACGAGACGTTGCGCGCGCATCGAACCGACCTTATCCAGCTAACGATCATGGGTGACCGTCATGGTCGTTCGGCAGTCGACTACACGGTTAATCCGCGCATGGGCATCCCCTATCTCACCGGGCCCGCCAGCAACGTCACCGCACCGCCGGCAGCCTGCAATCACATGCTCCCCGCCTGGGACCTCATTGCCGGCAACCTCGCCGCGACCGGCATCCTCGCGGCGGAACGCACGCGGCGCAAAACAGGCGCGGGCCAGCATGTCCGCCTCGCGCTCGAAGATACGGCACTCGCTGTCATGGGCCATCTAGGCCTGATCGCCGAAGCCCAGCTTGGCATGAGCCGCGAAGCACTGGGCAACGACCTCTTCGGCGCCTTCGGCCGCGATTTCGTCAGCGCCGACGGCGAGCGCGTCATGATCGTCGCATTGACAGGGAGGCAATGGAAATCGCTATGCGAGGCGACAGGACTGTCGCCCGCTATCGCAGCGCTGGAGCGCACGCGAGGCGTAGACCTCCGTCGCGAGGGCGAACGCTTCAAGGCACGCGCGGACATCGCCAGCTTGATCGAGCCGTGGATCGCCGCGCGAGCGTTCGCTGACATTGCCGCGCACTTCGATGCACACGGCGTGTGCTGGAGCCGTTATCAGACTGTACAGCAACTGGTACGTGACGATCCGGAATGCTCGACACGCAATCCACTGTTCACCGCTCTCGCGCAACCCGGCGTCGGCGAGTTGCTGGCGCCCGGCTTGCCGCTTGCCTTTTCGGGTTTCGAGCGTGCACCGGCAAAGTCGGCGCCACAACTCGGCGAACACACGGAACAGGTACTTTCCGAAATACTCGGCCTGAATACGGCCCAACTGGGTGCGCTATACGAGCGCAAAGTGATCGGACGCGCCGCTCGCGCTGACAACTGAGCCATGACGCCAACCCTGGACAATTGTGGCGACGTCCACACGCTGCCCGACCTCACGCCCTGGCTGCGCGATGGCGATACGATCATGTGGGGACAGGCATGCGCCGAGCCCCGCACCCTCACGCGCGCGCTCGTTGCCCAGCGCAGCGCCTTCCGGCGGCTGAACCTGTTGCTAGGCATCGACGTGGGTGGCACGCTGCAACCCGCTCACGCCGATCACTTTTCCTTCCTGAGCTATTGTGGTGCGGGCGGTAACCGCGCGCTAGCGCAAGCGGGCCTGCTCGACATTTTGCCTTCCCCGTACTCGCTGTTGCAGCGAGACCTCGCGCGCCGCAATGTGCGCGTGGACGTGGTGCTGCTACAGGTGTCGGCGCCGGACCGCGACGGCCGCTACCGTCTCGGGCACGCCTACGACCTGCTCGCAGAAGCCTTGCGCCACGCACGCGTCGTGATTGCGGAAGTTCACCCCGCGGTGCCCCGCACACGCGGGACCTGCGCATTACGACGCGAACAGATCGATCTGCTCGTCCCGGCGCAGGAAGCACCGCTCGAAATGACTCCGCCCGTGCCTTCGGCGATCGAAGAACAGATCGCGCATCATGTGGCGAGCCTCATCGAGGACCGCGCAACCTTGCAGGTGGGTCTGGGCGGTGTTGCCGAAGCAACACTGCGTCTTCTGTGCGACCGCAGAGGCCTTGGGTTTCATTCGGGCATTGCGGGTGATGCATTGGTCGACCTCGTCGAAGCGGGCGCCCTCACCAACGCTTTCAAACGCCGCGATACAGGCGTCAGCGTGGCTGGACTGTTGATGGGCTCGCGTCGTTTGAGCCGCTTTGCCGACGACAATCCGGCGCTCGAATTGCGCGGCACGCAAGACACACATGGTGCGGAGGTTTTGCGTGCGCTGCCGCGTTTCACCGCGATCAATTCGGCCATCGAAGTCGATCTCACCGGTCAGGCGAACGCCGAAGTCGCCAACAGCATGTATCTCGGCGCCGTTGGCGGCGCGCCCGATTTCCTGCGTGCCGCGCACGCGAGCGAAGGTGGCCTGCCGATCATCGCCTTGCGCGCCACCGCTGGCACCCGTTCGCGCATCGTCGCTTCGCTCTCCGGGCCGGTCAGCACCGCGCGCTGCGATGCGGGTGTCATGGTGACTGAACACGGCATCGCCGATCTGCGCGGCTGCGGCCTCGCGCAACGCATGCGCCGCATGATCGCCATTGCGGCGCCCGAGCATCGCGAGGAACTCGAGCGCAAGGCCTCCACCTTGTTCTGATCTGTGTCGATCCTGGCCGCGAGAACGCCGGCCAGGCGTCGTTAAAAGCGATGCCGGATGGCGAATCGCACCGCCGCCTGATGCGACGTGGACGACGGACTGATCACGTTGATCGCCGCGACGGCCGGTTTGCCGTCCGATTGCGTGCCCGACGCGGTCTGATAGACCGCCGTGAAGTACACATCGGTGCGTTTGGAGAGCAGGTAATCGGCCGCGATATCGACCTGGTTATAGGCCGCGCCCTGCTTGCCCGCCACCGAACTGCCGGTCATGCGGGCAAACTGTGCGGCGGTGAGGAGCGCCGGCGTCCATTGGTACTTCAGCGCGATGGCGAAATTATTGAACGTCACCGACCCGCTGAGACCGGCTGGATTGAGGACGCCCACCACCCCGCTCATGTCCTTGAACGTGACATGCGACCAGGTGCCCGACACCGTCGTCGCAGCGATTGTGTATGACACTGCCGCAGCCGCATTCTGCTGCTCAGCAGCCGATGCGAACCCGCGCGTGGCAACCGAAGCCATGTTGTTGGTCGCAGCCGTCGCACCTGCGACGCTCGTTCCATAGAAAGACACGTTGGGGTCGTGCAGGTCCGTGAACGACACGCCCACGCGCAACGGGCCACGCGTATAGCCTGCGCCAACTCCCCAGGCCTCATTGCGCGAGAAGTCGCCCGCGACGCCGCCGGGCGAATACAATCCGCCAAACGTAAAGCCGCCGTAGTCCGCGCTCAGATACTTGATGACATTGTTCAGGCGATTGCCGATCGCGAAGTTATCCATGTCGCCGACGGTCGCCGTGATATACCCGCCGTACAACGCCGCGAAGCCGAGCGGCCCGACGAAGTCGACCGCAGAGTCGAACTGCCGCCCGAACAGCAGCGAGCCGTAGCGGTCGCTGGCGAGCCCAACGAAGGCCTGCCGGCCGAACATCAGCCCTCCCTGCCCCAGTTTTCCGCTGTTCACGTCGAAGCCGTTTTCGAGCGTCATGACGGCCTTGAGGCCGCCGCCGAGATCCTCCACGCCGCGAAAACCGAAGCGGCTACCGCTCAGCACGCCGCTTGCCATGTAGTACTGACGATTTCCGCCCGAGTTGCTATTGAAGATGATCCCTTCGTCGACGATGCCGTAAAGCGTTACGCTGCTTTGCGCATGCGCGGCACCCGTGATGCAGGAGGTCGCGCCCAGTGCGCACAGCGTCCATACCGCTCGTTTCATTGCGTCTGTCTCCAGTCTGTTTGTGATTTATGCGCGTCGTACGCGGCCTCGCCGCACGATGCGTAGAGACGACTATAAGGAGCCGGGCGGCTCCGCAGTAGGAGTGACAGGACATGCCAGCCATACGCCAATAGCATGACTGAGGCAGAAAATGGTCTGGCCGATATCCTCGGCGCAAGCGCGGTCCGAACAGCGGCGCCCCCCCCTTTTCTGGTTATCCGACACAGTGGGTCAAGCAGGAGATTCACCGTATTTCAGGGAAATTCCCTATGCCTGCGCGGATGCTTCAGGAGCGGACCCGGATAACCAGACAGGTTCGGCATAGACACGCCCTCGCACAGCAGCTAGCATCTCTCCATTCGATCAGAGATACGATTTTGCTATGACTACATCCACGATCCCGTTGATGAATCAGTCCATTGACTGCGAGGTGCTCAGGGTCTTCTGCAAAGTCGCCGAGCTGGAGAACTTCTCGCGCGCCGCCGTGCAACTGGAAATGGCGCAGCCCGTGGTGACACGGAAGATGAAACGACTCGAAGAAGACCTTGGCGTCGAGTTGTTCGTGCGTACGAATCGAGGCTGCCAGCTCACGCAGCCAGGCAAGCTGCTGGCCGCCAAGGCCAGCGGCATTCTGATAGAGCTGGCGCAATTGCGCGAGGAAGTCATGCATTCCGCCGAGGACGTGACCGGCTCGCTGGCCATCGGCATGACGCATACGGCGGGTTCGCTGCTGGCCGCACAGGTTGTCTCGACGATCGCTTCCCACTGGCCACGGTTGCACGTGAGCCTCACGCAGGACGTGAGCCGCGTGCTCGTCGCGCAGTTGCTCAACAACGAGTTGTCGCTCGCCGTGCTGTTCGATCCGCCCACCGACTCGCGACTCGTCGCCGTGCCGTTGCTGATGGAGCGCCTCTGCCTGGTGGGCAAGCCTGGCTCGCCGCTTCTCGACATCGAGCACCCCACGATCGCCGACCTGGTTGGCGCACCACTAATCCTGCCCACGCGCGGGCAGGCCGTGCGGCAACTCGTGGAAGAAGCCTTCGCCGAAATCGATACGCCGCTGCAACCGATCTACGAGACGAACAGCACCGTGCTGCTGAATTCACTGGCCGCGCAAGGACTGGGCTACACGTTGCTCACATACGGTACGGTGGCGCCCGATGTCGCGGCCGGCCGCGTCGCGGCGCGCCCGCTCGACCAGCCCGGCATGTCGATCTGTCTCACGCTGGCCACCACACGCGAGCATCACAGGCTCAAGACGGTGCGCTTTGTTTCGGAGTTGATCCAGAGGGAGATCCGCCGGCTTGCACAAGGCGGCTTCTGGCAAGGCTCGCCGACGGTCGTACGCAGTTAGCGGGCGCGCCGCGCCGATAGCCTTATCGGGCGTGCCAAGCGGCACGCCCGGCGATCGCCCGTCTCCACCCAGCGCGGCCTCGGCCTCAAACCTTGAAGCGATACTCCGCCAACCCCGGCACTTCGACCCGTGCCGCGAACACGCAACCGGCGTGCGGCTCGAGCGCGAAATCGCTTGCGCTCATGCCGTCGTTGCGCGTGGTGATGTAAAGCGTACGCGCGTCGCTGTCGCCGAAAGAGACGGAGGTGGGCCGGCGGGTGGGCAGCATAACGACCTGGTCGAGCGCTCCCGCCGGTGTATAGCGTGCAACCCGCGAGCGATGCACTTCCGCGATCCACACGCAGCCGTCGGCGTCGGTCGCGCAACCATCAGGCTTGGCGCCGGTGCCCGCGTAGTCGACCAGCAAACGACGGGCGCCCACTCTGCCCGCATCTGCATCGAAGTCGTATACCCAAAGCTGCCCCGGACGCGAATCTGCAAAGAACATCTGGCGCTCGTCAGGACTCCAGCGCAGGCCATTGGCGAGAATGACGCCGTCTGCCTCCCGCGTCGCGACGTGCCCCTCGAAACGGTAGATGCCGCCTATTGGCCGTTGCAGTTCAACATCGTAGGTCCCGGTCCAGAACCGGCCCCGCGAATCGCATGCGCCATCGTTATAGCGTTCGGTTTCGCCAATGATCGCCGATGCTTCGAATGGTGTGTAATCCTCACTGTCGTAGTGCCCGAATGCGAAGCCTCGCGTGAAGGAAAACAGCAGGCGGCCGTCCTCGACCAGCGTCACGCGGGCACAACGAAACGGCAGCGGCTTCGAGGTGACCGCGCCGCTCGCCCCGTCACCGCGAAAAAGCCGTTTGCCGATCAGGTCGATCCAGTACAGCGCGTTCTCGTCGGGGTGCCAGAGCGGCCCCTCTCCAAGACGCGTCTCGCAGCGAAATGCGACGTCGGCGCTGGTTTCCTTGATATCCCCCTTCATCGCGCCCTCCCCAGAATAAGCGCGCTCTTGTGCCCGCCGCCGCCCCCGCTCGTGACGAGGCAGTGCTTCGCGTTTTCCACCTGCGCGCTCGACTGCCCACGCATCTGACGCACCCCCTCGATCACGAGGTTGAGTCCATGTAGATAGGCCTCCGACAACAAGCCGCCCGAGGTGTTGACCGGCAGGCGTCCGTTCGGCCCCACTCCGCCGGACTGAATGAATGCCGCCGTCTCCGCGCGACGGCAAAAGCCATAGTCCTCAAGTGCCATCGGGATCAGCCCGGTGAACGCGTCATAGATCTGGGCCACGTCGATGTCGCCGGGCGTGAGGCCGGTCTGCGCATACAGTGCGCGCGCCACTTCCCGCGAATTGATCGTCGCGTAGTTTTCAATCGGCATGTTATGCGAGCCCATCGGTCCGAGCGTCCAGCGCGGTCCGCTTGCCTGGGCCGCACCGAGGATCGGCACCGCAGGGCCGGAAAGCTTCTCCGCAAGTTCCGCCGATGTTACGATCACGGCGCAAGCGCCGTCGGTTTCGAGGCAGCAGTCGAACAGCCTGAACGGGTCGGCCACCATGCGCGCGGCGAAGTAGTCGGCGTGCGTCATCGGCCGGCCGTGCATCACAGCGCGCGGGTTGCGCTGCGCATTCGCGCGGATGGTCACGGCGAGATCCGCGAGATGGTCTGCGTTTGCACCCGATTCCTCAAGATATCGCCGATACACCAGCGCCATCATCATGCCGGGCGACATCAGCCCGAACGGCGCGACGTAGGACCCCCACATCGGGCGCGCGCGGTACTCGCCGTAGCGCTCGTATTGCCCCTGGCAGATCGACCGGTACGCCACCGCAAACTGGCACTGCCCGGTCGCCACCGCCTGCGCGGCCAGCATGACGGAGGCCGAACAGCCCCCGCCTCCGCCCCCCCAGACCAGCGACGAGAAGCGCAGTTCCGGCGCCGCGAGTGCGGCCTGCACCATCACCGGCTCATGGCGTTCGAATCCGAACGACGCGTAGCCGTCGATCTGATGCGGCGCGATGCCCGCGTCACGCGCAGCATGCCGGATGGCCTGTAGGCAGAGTTCGAACTCCGAGTGCTCGTTATGGCCGCCGCGCCTCGCGTATGCGGTTTCGCCCACGCCGACGATGCACGGCCGCAAGCGCGAAGGCGTGTCTCGTGTCGGAAAGCTCATGATTGCACTCCTCGCGGTTGCGCCGAAGGCACGTCGTCACGCCTGCGAAAGCGCGGCACGACGCAACCATCGTCGACCGTTTCCCAGACCACTCGAACCGGCAACCCGATGCGAAGGTCCTGCGGCGCGACATCGACGATATTGGTGACGAGACGCACGTCGTCTGCGTCGTCGAGCAGCACCACAGCGACGTTGTACGCGCCGTGACCCTTGAGCGCGGAATGCGTCGGATGATGGCTGACCGTATAGGTGTAGACGGTGCCGTTGCCGCTGACCTCCTGCCAGCCAAGCTGCGTCGATGCGCAGTGCGGGCAGGCGGGCATGGGCGGATGCGAAAAGCGGCCGCACGCGTCGCAGTGCCGGATTGTCAGCGCGCCGCGCTTGCAAGCGTCCCAGAACGGCGCATCGTCGCGCGTAGGCTGCGGCGTGGGCATGCCTGCCGGTAAATAAGCCATGATGTGTCTCCTTTGCCATGTCATGCGGGGGATCGCGCGGTCATGCGCAACCCTGTCGAGCCGACTATAGGCAAGCCGGAGCGCGCGCAGTAGCAGCGCCGACGCATAACGGAGATGTCATGGCGACATACCAGTGCGCGGCCCATGCTCGCGTCCGGCACACCGGCCACCGCCTTGCTGCCCCTGTTTACCCTGATCCGCGTCTCGCTCCTCCCCGAGCAATCACCAGGCATTGCAGGCGGGCGGCCTGTCCGGTCGCCCACGACGCCCCATTTGCGCAGTCATACTGTTTGCGCATGGCTGCGATAGGCGCGCGGTCCTACCCGCGTCAACACGGCGCTCTTATATTGCAATTGCACTGACCCCTGAGCGAATAACATGCAACTCGACATTCCTTACCAAGAGCGCGTACTCGGCCAATTTCTTACCGACGCGGCGCGGCGCCACGGCAACAAGCCGTTCCTCACCGTAGACGGCCGCACCTGGACCTTTTCCGAGGCATACGAAGAAAGTCAGGCCGTCGCGCGTGGCCTGAGAAAGCTGGGAGTCAAGCGGCACGATCCCGTCATGGTCATGCTCGACAACTCCGCCGAGTTCGTCTTCTCATGGTTCGCGCTCGGCCTGCTGGGCGCGGTCTGCGTGCCGATCAACACGGCCTATACGGGCGACATGCTCGCTTACGTCACCTGCGACGTGAAAGCCCGCATCGTCATCACCAGCGCGGCGCTCGTACGCGCCTTCGCCGACCTCGCTCCCGCGCAGCGCGGTGAGCTTTCGACGTTCATCGTGTGCGGCGACGACGGCCCCATCGCGGGTCTGGAAACTCTCGGGTGGCAAGGCTTGCGCATCGCGGAGGGTGAGACTGTCCTCGATCCGACGCAACCGCACGACCCCGCGTTCATCTGCTACACGTCGGGCACAACAGGTCCGTCCAAAGGCGTGATCCTGCCGCACGCGGTGGCGTTCCAGACGGCACAGAGCTTCATCGCGGCCGTCGGCATGAAGCCGGACGACGTCGTGTTCTCGCCGCTGCCGCTCTTTCACGGCATGTCGCGCACGATGGCCACGCTGCCCGCGCTCGTACTTGGCGCGCAGGTCCACCTCGCCCCACGCTTCAGTGCGACGACCTTCTGGCAGGACGTACGCCGTGCGCGCGCCACCATCAGCACCACAATCTTCACGATCCCGCCGATCCTCAAGCACAAGCCCTCTTCGCCCGACGATCGCGCGCACCAGGTTCGGGTGATGTTCAACGCCCATCACGATGAAGCATTCGAAGCACGCTTTGGCGTGCGGCTGGTCGAAGCGCATGCCATGACCGAGACCGGCATGACGGTCTTCACACCATTTCCCGAGCGCAAATTCGGCGCGACCGGCAAACCCGGCCCCGACTGGGAAGTGCAGCTCGTCGACGCGAACGACCGGCCCGTGCCGACCGGCGAAACCGGCGAGCTCGTGCTGCGCCCGCGCACGGCTGGCATCATCATGCACGGCTATCTGAACAAGCCCGACGCAACGGCCTGCGCGTTCGGCAATCTTTGGTTCCACACCGGCGACATGATGCGCGCGGACGCGCAGGGGTATCTCTACTTCGCGGGCCGCAAGAAGGAGCGCATTCGTCGACGCGGCGAGAACATTTCGGCATACGAAGTGGAGACGATCGCGACCCAGCATCCGGAACTCGTCGAATGCGCGGTGCTGGGCGTACCCGCGGGCGACCACGAAGACGACGTCTATCTGGTTGGCGTGCTCAAGGAGCGTACCGACCTGAACGCCGAGGCGTTGTTCGACTGGCTGAGCGCACGCTTGCCGCGCTTCATGGTGCCGCGCTATATCGAATTCCGCGCGTCGTTGCCGAAGACGGGCTCCGCGAAGATCGAACGCCATACGCTGCTGGCAACCGTGCCGGCGACCGGCGCGTGGGACAGCGTGAAAGCAAGAGCGAACACGAGATAACTCCTTACCCCGCTACGTTCTGGACACCATGATCCTCACTATCGAAGAAGCTCGGGCATTGCTCGCTGGTGCATTGCGCAAGACCGGCTACGACGCCGAAGAGATCCGCATCATCAGCGATCATTTGATCGACTGCGAACTACGCGGTCTTTCGTTTGGCGGGTTGCCTCGCGCGCTGTCGGTCATCGAGCGCACGCTCGCTGCACCCGTGCCACGGCGGCCCATTACAGTCGTCAAGGAATCGGCAGTATCGGCGTCGATCGATGGCGGCGACCACGTCGGCTACCTCGTCGCGCAGCGCGCCACCGACATTGCCATCGTCAAGGCGCGCGAATCCGGCATCGCCATGGTGGGTGCACACGAAACCTGGTACACCGGCATGTTCTCGTGGTATCTGGAACAGGTCACGGCGGCTGGCTTTGTCGGCATGGTTGCCGGCAGCGGCGGCCCGCGTGTCGCGCCGCATGGCGGCACCGAAGGCCGTTTCTCCACCAACCCGATCGCGTTCGGCTTTCCGTCCTCCGGCCATCCGGTGATCTGGGATATCGGCACTTCGGCCGTCATGCTCGGCGAAGTGGTGCTGCGCGAGCGCCTGGGCGAGCTCTTGCCCGAAGGGCTGGCATTCGCGCCGGATGGCTCGCCTACACGCGATCCGTCCGCCGCGCTGGCTGGCGCTTTCACGGTCTGGGGCGGACATAAGGGCTCGGGGCTGGCAATGGTCGTACAGCTGCTCGGCATGCTGGCGGGCGCCCCCGCCGCGCCAGAGAAGCTGCGCGACTGCGGCTTCTTCCTGCTGGTCCTCGACCCGGCCGCGCTCACCTCGCCCGCGGCGTTCAAGGGCAAGGTCGACGGGTTTGCCGAAAGTCTTCGCGACACACGCCCGCTCGATCCGCAACAACTGGTGCGTGTGCCATTCGAGCGCTCGGCGCGCGAGCGCGAAGCGCGCCGCGTGCGCAACCAGATCGATGTCGCCGATGCGGTCTATCTGGCACTCACTGCGTTCGCACAAGACGCCAACCCGGCCGGGACACGTCCATGAGCGCTCTCGATTGAAGCTTGCACGCTATCGCGTGCAGACGGACACTACTTCTATTAAAAATACGGAGACATCATGCAGCACACCCTTCCCGGCGGTCCGCTCCGCGGTCCAGTCGAACCCGCCGACATCGTCTATCGGAAGATCGCTTTGCGCATCGTTCCGCTGCTATTCCTTTGCTACATGCTGAACTACATGGACCGAGTGAACGTCGGCTACGCACAGTTGCAGATGAAGCACGCATTGGCGTTCTCTGATGCAATCTATGGACTCGGCGCCAGCATTTTCTTCGTCGGGTATTTCCTGTTTGAAGTACCGAGCAATCTTTTGCTACACCGGATCGGCGCGCGCAAAACGCTGCTGCGGATCATGCTGGGCTGGGGACTGCTCTCGGCCGCGACCGCGTTCGTAAGAACGCCTACCCACTTCTACGTGGCGCGCTTCTTTCTTGGCGTATTCGAAGCGGGCCTTTTCCCCGGCATCATTCTTTACCTGACCTACTGGTTTCCTGTGGCGCGGCGCGCGCGTGTCGTTTCCCTGTTCATGATCGCGACGGCAGCGGCCGGTCTGGTCGGCGGCCCGCTGTCCGGCTGGATACTGCAAAACATGAACGGCGTGTCCGGCATGGGCGGCTGGCAATGGATGTTTCTGATCGAAGGGCTGCCGAGTAGCGTGCTCGGGATCGTGTGCTTCCTCTACCTCGTCGATTCCCCCGACAAGGCTAAATGGCTCACGCCCGCCGAAAGCGCAATGGTGATACGCGACGTTAATGAATCGCTGGCAGGCGCCCAAGCGAAGACGAATGCACAGCGCTCCGCATTCGCCGACCCCAAGGTCTATCTGCTGAGCTTCGTGCTCTACACCATGCTGTGCGGATCGTACGGACTGACCTTCTGGTTGCCGACGGTAATACGCGAACTGGGCGTCTCGAACCTTCAGAAAGTCGGCCTGTACGCCATGCTTCCCGAAGCGCTCGCCTGTGTCTCGACCGTGCTTTATAGCCGCCACTCGGACCGCTATCTCGAGCGCCGCTGGCACTTCGTGATAGCCGCGCTGGTTGCAGCCGCAGCGCTGAGCGCCGCGTCTCTGTTTTCGACAAGCCTGCCCGGCACGCTCACGCTATTCGCTATCGCCCGTGCCGCAATTGTGTCCTCATTGCCCGTGTTCTGGGCAATGTCGACGGCGCTGCTCTCCGAGCGTTCCAGTGTCGCAGGCATTGCGGTGATCTCAAGCCTCTCGAATCTTTCTGGCATGACCGCACCCTATCTGTTCGGCGTGATTCGCTCGACAACAGGCAGTCTATCGCTCGGGCTTTACATTATCTCGGGCCTCATCGTACTGGCAGCAGTCTGCGTGCTCGCGCGCGTCCCGCGCGCAAGCACCATGGACAGGTTGACTGTCGAGCCCGATCCCACCCGCGTGTAACCCCACCGGTGTCGCGACCAGTATGCTCTCGCTACCGGTGAAGCAGCGGTTGGCCAAAATCAGCGCGCTGGCCAGGATGGAGGCAGCGGGTTCGGAATGACCGGGGCACCGATATCGAACAATGAAGAAGAGAAATACCGGTTGCCACGCGAACTGGAGGGTCTCGTCCTGACAGCCGGACAAATCCTTAAAGCACTCGGCGAGCAGGAGTACGCCTACGAAGTCGACAAGGTCTTCGTGCGGGCGGTAGATGATCCTCGATACGTCGGGATGTCCCCTTTCAGGGCGCACCGGTTTGGTCCGCCGCTAGAACTGGTCGGAGACAACGGCAAGTTGCCCTTTACGTGGGTCTATCTCGGGATGGACAGCCTGGTCGCAGCCTGGGAAAGCCAGTTGGTACTGAACAATCGGGGCGCCGGGACCGGATTTCACGTCACCCGGAAGGTTCACGCTTCACCGATCAAGGCGCCCGCCCTCTTCCGCCCATCGGCGTCGAACAGTAGCCGACTGTGTGGAATCAGTAAACGCGGCGCCACGTGGTTGCGATCGCAGTTTGAAGCGCTGGTCCGCGCGAGACTCGCGAACCAGGCTCAATCACGGACTCGCTATATTATTGAGTGGGCTGGTCAGCTAGCCGAAGACTCTCGTGAACGGACTTCACACCGTCAACATTCCTCGCCGCCTGAACCGCGAGAGGAATCTGACCTGATTGCTGGACCACTCCGGACAGGATGATGTTACCGTCAGTAGCCTTGACGAATACTCCAGTCGCGTCCAGTCCCTTCACATGCGAAAGAGCCTTCACGACCTTTTTTGACAGAACCCGGTTTGCGGCGCGCATGGCCTTTGGTGATGCCGGTGCCGATGCCAGCTCACCATTCGAACTGCCACTTTCTGGCTGTCCTGTCTGCGCAATCGCATTCAACGCGAAGAACAAGCACAACAGTGCAACGCCTCTCACTGCAATCCTATGCATATCTGCTCCGATGTATGTTTGTCAGGCTACTTGCGGGACCTTCGACCAGTTGGATCGGTGTCGTCCCATGCGACTGCCAATAAGCGATGGCTAGAATTTTGTTTGCATCCCCATCGAAACGCCAGTGATGCCGGAACTCCCCGGGTTCAGCTTCAGCACGGCCAGATTCGTTGGATCGGCCTTGTAGGCACCTGAAAAGTGATTTCGATCGGCCTCCACGTAAAGCTCGGTTCGCTTGGAGAGAAAGTATTCGCCAATTACGTATGCAGTCTGCTTGTGCCCGCTGGCACCCTCTACGTTGCCAAGGTTGCTGGCAATGTCGTCGTAGTATGCAGCGGTAACCACAATTGCCGGGGTGATTTGCCAGACGATGCCGCCTTGAGGGACGTCGTCGCGCCGTTGTGAGGGGTTTTTCGCGGAACCGCTGACCGTCAGGGCCAGGTAACTCAGATAGGCGCGCACGGGTCCAATCTGCCACGAACCTCCTGCATAGTAGTTCTGCGCCACCTGGCTTGCGTCCGCGTTGTACGTGCGCTGGTACCCGATACCGGCCTGTATGGGTCCGGTACCGTAGCTCGCTGTCACCGAGTAATTGGACCCAGCGCGCTGACTTCCCGCGACACCGCCAAATGAATAGCTGGCGCTCAGCTTTGCCCCTCCAATACCGTTCGTGTATTTCACGGAGTTGTTAAAGCGGCTGTCAAGTGTGAAGTAGTTCACGCCGAGAAGTGCATCCGGCACTATCGCCGGATCCGCACCACCGATCTCCGAGGGGTCCAGATGAATGGCGAGATCGTCAAGTGAACTGAACTGCCGTCCCATCGTGAGACGCCCGTAGGTTCCATCCATGCCGACATAGGCCGCCCGTGACCAAAGCACATTACTCGTTGCCAGCGAGCCGTTCGATGAATTGAAACCGTTCTCCAACCGGAAAATTATCTTCACGCCATCACCAATGTCCTCGGTGCCAGTCAGGCCGAAGCGGTTCGGTGCGAGGATGTTGGAGTATTCGACCGTTGCCCCTCCTTTTGTTCCGTTCACCCATCTGATACCTCCCCCGACGAGCCCAAAAACCGTCACACTTGATTGTGCGTGAGCAAGATTCGTGGCACTCGCGAGCAGGATTACCATCGACATCCGTTTCATTTGTACACCTATGTATTAGTAATAATATTGGCCAAAACAAAACGCTTTCGAATATCCGTGCGGGACGGCCGGCCCCGCACGCAAGTTCTCAAAAGCGGTCTCCTGGACGCCTGTCTCCACGGCGCCTCGTCTTCTTAACCAACTTCACCCCATCTCGGGGGGACTTCACACCTCAACAACCTGAGAAACCGGGGAACTTCCGAACCATATGTTCCGCTTCCGCTTCGGCCTCCGACGGTTCCGAATACGCCCTCTGCGCTGAGATAGTGCGTCGTCGGGCGGCCTGGGAGCAATGACTGTCAGCGATCACCATGAACACGTCGAGAGCCACTAATACTCCAATGACATATCGCCGTAATCCGGGCACCACCCGTCGCCCATTCCGGCACTATTCCCGCCTTCCGCGCAAAACGGTGACACTTGATGCGATTGTGATGGAAATGAACATGCGTCCACGCAAGACACTCGGATGGCGCACACCGGCAGAAGCTTTTATTGAGAACTGCAAAAAGCAGGGTATTGAAATTGACCCCGCTGTTGCACTTGTTCCTTGAAACCGCCGGGTAATTCTTCAGTTCACGTCGAAGAATTTTCCCGACCGGGGATTTCGGCAGACTGTCGACAAACACGATTTGCCGCGGCACCGTGTATGCAGCAAGCTCATTTCGGCAATATGTGAGCACGGTCGAGTCAGTTAAAGTCACCTCGTCGCGGACAATAGATGCCCTGACCGCCTCATCGGTTCCGGTATCCGGTACGCCGACGACCGCGAACTCGACCACTCCTGGCAGGCCATTCAAGACTGCCTCGACTTCGTACGGGTAGACATTAAAACCGGAAACCAGCACCATATCCTTCTTCCGGTCGCAGATCCGGACGTACCCGCTTTCGTCGATCACGCCGATGCCACCGGTCCGGAAATATCCATCCTCAGTGAACGCGACAGCGGTCGCTTCGACCCGATTCCAGTAACCACGCATGACCTGCGGGCCCTTGACGTATTTCCCTCCCTTCCATATTCACGCTGTCCAACAAGACGGCATCCCATACCTTCAAGTTCGGCGCGCAGCGTGAACAGCTCTGTCACGTTGACGATCGAGGGCACTACGTTCACTGAAAAAACAGTTATCTTTACTAGCTGGCACCATTGACTGCTGCATCAATAGCCCGATCATGCCAGGTGGCGAGGAGTTTCTAGAGTATGATGCGATGACATGTCGCGTTCATCCGATGTCTGGGCAACGCGAAGTGCTGCCGGATACCGGCGGCCATGGTAGCGCGATTTCGTCTTCTTCATGCCCGCTCTCACGTCACCGCCTCGCCAATGTGATAGAGCTATGCTGCGTTTGCAACAGCGCTTCCAGGCGCTTCGGCGATATTCAATCGCCGGGACGCCACACACTACCTTTGGGCCGTTCCCGCATTTCTTTTTGCGCAAGCAGGCCACTTAATTAGTCGCCTTCCTTAAGCGCAAATTCCGCAAGGTGCCCCGACGGATTGACGTCGCGGCCCGGGTCGACAGGCAGGCGCAAACCGAAGTGCCGCCACAAGATGTCCGAGACGAGTTCATACGCCGATCCAATACGAAGCACGCGCATATTTTCGAAGTCGATGCCCGTCGACGAGCGACCGTAGTGATGAAACGGCCGCAGCCCATAGTCGAGATGGATATCGGCGATTGCGCGCACTTCGGGTTGAATGTCTTCATAGCGGAATTTCGTACCGGTCCCCGTGAGGTTGGCTGATGATCCAAAAATCGGCACGCATTCTTCGCGCGCCAGCCGTCCGACTTCGCGGTGCACGGGACCGCCATTGACCAGCATGCCGAGCATGCCGCGCGCCGTGCTGGCCTTAAGCAACTCCGGATCGACCTTCTGAATGAGCGGATGGTCCGTGCGATAGGGCGCGACTACACCCAGCGGCAGGTTGTAGTCCTGCGTGATGCAATCGATCATGTCCTGACGGCGTTGATCGAGAATATGGAGTTCGCGCTGGCCCTGCATATCGACAGTCATCGCGTGACGTTTGTGGCCGCCACGCTGCTTCGTATCGAAGATCTTCTGCATCGCGGCCGGCGAACCGCCGAAAATGCCATAGCCCACGGTGTTCGCACAAATGGCGATGCCGCCTTTTTTAAGCACGTCGAACAGGCGTCGCGCGTCAGCCTTGGTGTCGACACGCGACGGAATGGTCGGGGTGAATTCCTCGATGATGTCCAAGTTGAGTCTCCGTATTTGGGTAGGTTGGAGTGAGTGCCCGATAAAGGGCGGGCAAGAATCGTGATTCAGTCAGGTCGGCTCGCCGATGGCTTGAGGGATGTCCCATATCCAGGGTCTGGCCTTTCGATCGGCGGCCTGGAAGGCTCGGATCCGCGCCTCAAGCTTGAGCGTCAAGCCAATCGCATCGAGGCCTTCGAGCATCATGGTTCGCTCATTGGCGGGGACCTTGAAGGTAATGCGTGTGCGATCCATGCGAATGACTTCGCATGCTTCGAGATCGACCGTGAGAACCAGGTGCCCCGACTCGGCCTCATGCGCCAGGCGATCGACCTGGTCTTTTGCAAGCTCGATCGGCAACACGCCATTGCGAAAGCAGTTGTTCCGAAAGATCGCGCCAAACGACGGCGCGATAATGCCGCGCAATCCAAATTGTCGGACCGCCCATACCGCCGGTTCGCGCGAGGATCCACTGCCGAAGTTCGCATCGGCGATCAAGAAGCAGGCTTGGCGAAATGGCGCGCGATTGAGCACGAAGTCCGGGTTCTCGACACGCGACCCCGCCGGGCCGGGCAGATAACGCCATGGCGCGAGCAATTTGGCGCCGTAGCCATCTTTGCCGGTGCCGGTGATTTCGCGCGACGGGATCAGCAGGTCGGTATCGATGTTGGCCCGCATAAGCGGGGCGGCAATACCGGTGACCTTGACGAAGCTTTCCATGGGTTCTTAGCTCAACAGGGGGCGTGGATCGGCGATGCAACCGGCAATCGCTGACGCAGCGACGGTTGCAGGGCTCGCGAGGTGTGATCGGACACCGGGCCCTTGGCGGCCCTCGAAATTCCGATTCGTGCTTGTGATGACACGGCGCGCGGGGATCCCTTGCTGGTCGAAGTTGTCACCGCCCGCGTAAAAGCAGAGCGAGCAGCCGCTTTCGCGCCATTCAAAGCCGGCCTCGCGGAAGATGCGGTCAAGGCCTTCGGCCTCCGCTTGCCGCTTGACCTCGGTCGAGCCCGGAACGACAAGGGCCTTGACACCTTCTGCGACCTTGCGACCATTGACGATTTGCGCAGCGGCACGCAGATCGGGCAGACGGCTATTCGTACAGGAGCCGATAAAAGCCGCATCGATCGGCTGACCGAGGATGGGCTGGCCGCGTCGCAACGCCATATAGACAAGCGCACGGTCGGCCTCGGCGCTCAACGAGGTGGTCACGACGCCATCGATCGCGCAGACCTGGCCGGGATCCGTGCCCCACGTGACCTGCGGGGAGAGCGCGCTGCAATCGAGTTCAAGCTCGGCATCCCACTGTGCGCCTTCATCGGAGTGCAGCGTGCGCCAGTGTCGCACCGCGGCGTCCCACGATGCCCCGTACGGTGCGAACGGACGCCCGTCAAGCCACTCGAACGTCGTCTCGTCGGGTGCGATCAGGCCTGTCCAGGCGCCGAATTCGACAGCCATATTGCAGACCGTCAAGCGTCCCTCGACGTCCAATGCACGAATCGCGTCCCCCGCGAATTCGATCACGTGGCCGGCCCCGCCTGTCGCACCATATTTACCGATCAGCGCAAGCACGAGATCCTTTGCGGTGACGCCTGCCTGCAAGCGCCCCTTGAAGTCGATCCGCATCATCCTGGGTCGGCTACGCGCCAGGGTCTGCGTGGCGACGGCGTGTTCACCTTCACTGGTGCCTATGCCCCATGCGAGCGCGCCAATGCCGCCATTCGTGCACGTGTGACTGTCGCAGCACACGAGCGTGCTACCGGGCAAGGCAATGCCTTGCTCGGGCGCCACGACATGCGAAATGCCTTGCCGCGCATCGCCGATGTCGAACAGACGCACGCCGCGTTGCAACGACGCTGCGCGGAATTCACGGATGAAGTTGATGCCACCCTTCAGCAGGGTCTCGTCACCGCGCCCGGGATGCGTGTCGATGATGTGATCCATCGTGCCAAACACGAGTTCGCGATTCGACATCTCACGGCCCGCGGCGTGGAGCCCCGCGTACACCGTGGGCCCGGCGCGATCGTGGAGGAACACGCGGTCGATGTGCAACAGCGTCTGGCCGCTATCGAACTCGGCGACGGCATGGGCGTCCCAGATCTTTTCGATGATCGTACGGGGCTTGGCGTGCATCGCGGCGCTCATCATGCGTGCTCGGCCGAATTCGCTTGCAGATCGGCAAGCAATTGCTTTTCCAACGCAAAAACCTCGTCGAATCCGGCAAGCTTGCGGACCTCGTCGAATGAGGTTTGGCGTGTGCCGGGGCCGCCCGCATAACCATTCGTTTTGACGGACTCGAGCACGTCGCGCATGCCGGCGATCGCGGCGAAGACCAACGTGCCGGGGAGGCTCACACGCGCGATGCCCATGGCCTGCATCTCGGCGAACGTGAAATGATCGGGCGATTTGCCGCCCTCCACGACGTTGATGGCGACCGGACCCTCGATACGTTTGACGGCTTGCGCGGCCAACGCCTTGTCCGTCATGCCTTCTACGAAGATCATCGTGGCGCCTGCCGCCAGATAGGCGTTGCCGCGCCGCACGACTTCATCGATGCCGCCGATGGCGAGTGCATCGGTGCGTGCGTTGATGACGAAGTCGCTATCAATGCGCGCCTGTGCGCAGGCGTGAATTTTCGCCACAGCTTCTTCGATCGGCACGATGGTCTTGCCGTCCAGATGCCCGCAACGTTTGGGCATCACCTGGTCTTCGATATTGACGCCGGCGCAGCCCACGCGTTCGAACGCGCGCACAGCGTACCAGGCGTTGACAGCGTTGCCGAAGCCCGTGTCGCCATCGGCCATGACGGGCAAGTCGACGGCGTCGACAATGACACGTGTGGCGGCGACCATGTCCGACATCGACAGGAAGCTGTAATCTGGAAGCCCGAGCCGGCTGACGGAAATGCCATAGCCCGAGCACTGCACCGCGTGGAATCCTGCTTGTTCGATGATTCGAGCCGACAGCGGATCGAATGCGCCCGGCATCACGAGCAGATCCGGCGATTCGATCAGTTGCTTGAGGCGAGTGGTTTTGCGCATGGTTTCTCCTTTGCTGGACGCTACTGTGCGGCCACGCTCAGGCTCGATCAATGCAACCACTGGTCCTATTGGTCTCATGAAGAGGCCGCAGCGCACCGATCGCGGTGCGACACATCAGCATGCAAAGCATTTTTTACGGGGAACACGCGCGGATGTACAATTTTGGGATGGCTGACTTGGCACCGCCGGTTCCGCGCTACCACCAACTGCGCCTTATCCTGGCCCAACGTATCCGTGAGGGCCGGTACAGCGACGCGTTCAGCATGCCAGGCGAGCGTGAACTTGCGCTCGAATTTGGGGTGGCGCGCGTGACGGTCCGCGCCGCGCTCAAGCGGCTTGAAGAAGAGGGGTTGGTCGTGCGCTTGAGGGGCCGCGGCACACTGGCGGTCGAGCGGCCCGAGAATCAGCCCACGACGGCGTTGCGCGGCGGCCCGCTCGATAATCTTGCGTCCATGAGTCGGCGTACGAAGGCCAAGGTGCTCGATATGGCATGGATACCCGCGCCGCCCCATGTCGCGAGCGCGCTGCGTATAGCGACACATGAGCGAACGTTGAAGGTCACGCGGATCCGCACGTTCAAGCGGCAGCCGATTTCCTATTCCGAAGTCTTCGTGCCGCGTGCCCTTGCTCGGGACATGACGCGTCAAGCGCTCAACGACGATCCCGTGTTTGTCTTGCTGGAGAATCAGGGCGTCAGGATCGCGAGCGCGGAGCAGACGATCCATGCCGTGAACGCCACGCCCGAGGCCGCCGAAGCGCTGGGCTTACCTGAAGGCACCGCGCTGCTGAAGATCGCGCGGACCTATCTCGATGAAGCGGGGACGCCGACGCATTATCTGAGTGCGTTGTTTCATCCGACGCGATATGAGCAACACATGCGCTTGTCGAGGACAGGTCGTGAGACGCGGCTTTGGGTCACGAACGACGAGCGTGGAGAAATCGTCGAAACGCCGGACTAAGGCGTTGAATTTCGCCGCGCCGAAGCGCAGTGGATGCCGGGATTCTTTGCCTTGTCGACGCCATCCGATGCCCACGTCGATGACGTCCGTACAGCGATATGCTGGACTGCGCATGCGCGAGATTCGCGGATATCGCGAACGCAACAATCATCGATATTCTTTTCATCAGGAAATCGATTTTTAAATTGATGCGTTCCTGCAAATTCGTCCTTGACGATAGGCATAAGATCGGACGGACGCAGGCCGGTATCGTCGCGAATGGTCTCTTTTCGCGTTTGCCCCTTAAACGCCGTCTCCTCCCTGCTGACTGCTGACTGCTGACTGCTGACTGCTGACTGCTGACTGCTTGCTGCTTGCTGCTTGCTGCGGACAGCGGACAGCGGACTGCTTGGCTCCGTGTGCGGCGCGCCGCAATGCGCGTACGGCCATCACATCGATAAGGCCATCT
The DNA here is from genome assembly GCF_003268775.1 of Paraburkholderia unamae. GTDB lineage: Bacteria > Pseudomonadota > Gammaproteobacteria > Burkholderiales > Burkholderiaceae > Paraburkholderia > Paraburkholderia unamae. Next base: position 54,481 of record NZ_QLSU01000019.1, on the reverse strand, counting down.
GGTCCTATTGACGCAAAAGTGAGCGGCGTGCGGAAATCGGTGCCTCAATATGATGCGTCGATCGTCTTTCAAGGGACGTCCTCGGCGCAAAGCGTTTGGAGACAACGTGAAAGAGCAGACAAAAATCCTGGCGGCCCTGTGGCTGTTTCAAGCCATCAACAATATGGACCGCGTGGCCTTGAGCTTTGCGGGTCCGTCCATCATGAAGTCGTTGTCGATGGATACGAAGACGTTCGGCATGGTCCTCTCGTCGTTCACGATGGGCTATTTCATCGCACAGATTCCCGGAGGCCTGCTTGCCGATCGAATCGGCAGCAAGATTCTTCTCGTGATATCACCGATTTTTTGGGCCATTTTTACGGGCGCAACGGGCTTGGTTTCCGGACTTGCGGGTTTCATGCTCGTGCGCGTCTCGCTTGGGCTTGCCGAGGGGTTATCAAATTCGTCTTGCTACAAAGTGTTCGGCGAACACTTCAATTCGCAGGAACGCACCCGCGCCATCGCGATCTGGTGCACAGCGATGGCGATCGGTCCGGCCTGCGTCGGCCCGCTGATTGGCGCGCTCCTGGTGCATTTCAAATGGCAAAGCGTTTTCCAGATGCTGGCGATTCCGTCGCTGATCGTTGCCGTCACGATGTACGTGTTCATTCCGAAGCGCGGCGCCAAAACGGATGCGCATGTGCTGGCCGGCATCGATATTCAAACGACGGGTGTCGATCGCGGCGCAGCGCGTTCGATCTTGCGTGATCGCAACCTGTGGCTCATCACGGGCGCTTACTTCCTGTACAACATCGCGTTCGGAGGGTACCTGGGATGGATGCCGACGTATCTTGCGTCGGCGCATGGAATCGACATGAAGTCTATTGGCATGCTCGGCGGTGTCGCGTATGCACTCGCGTTCTTTGGACTCTTGGTGCATGGCTGGCTCGGTGGCCGCGTTTTCTATCGCCATCGCCCTCAGTTGCTTGCATGTTCATACATCTTGACTGCCGTCGGGCTCATTGGAGCGTACCGGGCGACGTCGGTCTGGGGTGCGCTGTGCGGCTTGTCGGTCACAGCCTTCTTTCTCTACGGAGGGCTCAGTTGTTTCGGCGCCATCTTGCTCGAACTCGCCCCGGCGCAGACACGCGCGACCTATTCCGGCTTTTGCAGCACGCTTGGCCAATGTGGTGGCGTGATCGCTCCGTTTGCGATCGGCTGGATGGTGAACGCGACCGGCAAGTTCGACAACGGGTTTGCGCTCATGGCGATCTCGCTGTGTCTAGCCGCGTGCTGCGTGCTGGCGCTGATCCCCGCGATCCTGGCCAAGGCGCGCGCTGCATCGGCGCTCGTCGTCGAGTTTTGATCGAGTTGGCAATATGAAAGGGCTAATGCAACACGATCTCGGGCCCGTTGAAAATGGGGCCGGTCGAAACGACATGGTTGACCTGTTCTTTCACATTGGCATGACAACCGGAAGGATGCGTAGTCACACAAATGAAGCCACGTACGCGCGGACTGATAATCATGAAGTCTCCTGGCCAAGGTTCCGAATCTCCGCCGGACCGGTTGTGGATTTCACCCAGGGTTTCGCGGCGGGAATGTGGAATCCGCTCTGGGAGGACTTCTACTGCGACTGGCGCACGATCTGGTTTAACGATCGAACTGAACCACCAAGCTGGGTGCTGGGCGATGCCGTCATTGCGGCAGGCGCCAAGGGCATTCTCTTCCGCTCCCGGCTTTCGCCATCGGGCACCAACCTCGTGCGCTATGTGGACGAGCTGGCTACCAGCGACAACCTCGAAGTCCATGATCCATCAGGCTCCCTGCCACACAACCAGTCATCATGGAAATGACCGGTGCGCCCGGAAAGTTCGATACCTGACGAAGCTAGCGGTTCTCGACTCTCGCGGGCATCCCCCGCGCAAACTGCCTCATCCTGGCCAGACGCGTTGCTGTGCCGGCATCAGGCAGATGATGTGCGTTTTCTGCGGAGACCACTACCCTCGGCCTTCTGGGTGTCCGCTGCCAGGCTACGCTGGAGGCTTCCGGATCACCGGCTCGCCCGACATGCACGAGCCGTCAGCCCCCGCAAGCTGTTTGCGCCAATCGTTCATCTTCAAGCCATCGCGGCATCGCGCAGCCTGAACGACGCGACGGACTCACGCAACGACCGCGCCTGCTCGGCCAGTGCATGCGCCGCTGCGGAGGCCTCCTCCACAAGCGCCGCGTTCTGCTGCGTGACTTCGTCCATCTGTGTAACGGCCATGTTCACCTGCTCGATGCCAGTCGACTGCTCGCCGGAGGCCGTCGAAATCTCGCCGACAATACCGGTGACGCGATGCACCGACACAACAATCTCGCCAATGATCTGCCCGGCGCTGGCCACCTGCGAAGACCCGGCCGCCACGCGCTCGGAGGATTGTGTGATGAGCGCCTTGATCTCGCGCGCGGCAGATGCGCTTCGCTGCGCGAGCGTGCGCACCTCGCCCGCGACCACGGCGAACCCACGACCCTGTTCGCCCGCGCGCGCAGCTTCAACCGCAGCATTGAGCGCGAGAATATTGGTCTGAAACGCGATGCCGTCGATCAGCGCAATGATCTCGCCAACCTTGTGCGAACTGTCCGCGATGGACTGCATCGTGCCGACGACTTCGCGCATCACCGTCCCGCCCTGCGTGGCCGTCTGCGCCGCCGCGCCGGCTAGCCCGGACGCCTGCCGCGCGTTCTCGGCGTTCATCCGCACAATGGATGTCAACTCCTCCATGCTCGCGGCTGTCTCTTCGAGCGACGCTGCCTGTTCCTCGGTGCGCTGCGACAGGTTCAGGTTACCAGCGGCAATCTGTGCGCTTGCCGTTGCGACACCCTCGGCGTTGCAGCGGACTTCGCTCACTACACGCGCGAGGCTTTCCTGCATCTGAGCCAGGGCGGCCAGCAGTTCCACAGTTTCGTCGTCGCCGCGGGCGTGCAGATCGGTCGAAAGGTCGCCGTTTGCCACTTCCCGCGCGAATGCCACGGCGCGGCCGAGTGGTCTTGTCACGGTACGGCTGAACACGACGCCGCCCACGAGTCCGAGCGCGAACACCAGCAGCGCAATAACAGCGCTGACGACGGTGGCACGTTGCGCGTCGACAGCGGCCGTGGCCGCGATTCGCGCATTGTCGGCGGCAATCGTCTGCGCCGCACGGTCCAGAAGCTGTGCAGGGGCGCGATCGACGCCTGCAACCAGGGCGTCGCCCGCCACCGGGTCGGCGCCTGTCGCCTTGAACGCCGCGAACCCCTTGCGATAGCCCTGGCCCATGGTGGCGTGCGCTGCCGCAAACTGGGCGACGAGCGCACGCGTTTCTCCCTGGGGCAGTTTCGCTTCGAGCGTGGCGGCCATGTCATCAACGGTACGCTCGCGCTTTTCGAATGCGCTCCAGTAATGATCAAGCTTCTGCTCATCCTTGCCGCGCAGCAGCGTGTCTTTCCACTCCTGCACCTGAAGCTTGAATTCGACGAGCGTCGCCGATGCCATTCGTTCGTTCGCGGCTGCGTCCTGCACGCTAGTGCGGTAAGTCTCGATGGCCTGGTTAAGCGTGTGGATGCCATAGAACGCACCCGCCGACATAAGCGTGAGGGAGACGGTAAAGGCAAGGGGAATCTTATGCCTAAGCTTCATGGGGGTCTTCGTGAAAGGTATTGCCGGATGGGGCAAACGAAGTCTATATAACGGCGCGAAGCGCGCTATTTGAAGGGCAACGCGGATTCATTACATGACGCTGACGGCACCGCCGCGTGAGCCGCTTTTGAAGCCGAACTTGACGCTTCGATCAAGACCAGGCGAATCGTGATCGTGGCGTTGCAGCAGGGCTGCTGCATATGGCTCTGCGAACTCCAGCCAATCCAGCGGTACTACTCCGTCAATATGGCGCCGCATTTCTTCATACGAAAAAAGAGCGGGAAGCCGGTCGAGGTGATACGACTCAAACGCGCAGCAGGCGGCCTGCGACTACGTAAATTCGCCAGCCGACGTGATCGCCTCCGAACAGGCGAACCGATGGCTTACGGTATCGGCCAGTAAGGGACCGTCGCCCGCTCGCCGTAGCGTGCATTCCGATGTCGGCTCCATAACGCATGGCGGACCTTCGAGTTTCATTGAAGCGCCGTCTCCTGAGCTTCTCACATGTGAATATTTGCTCGGACTCAGGCTGTCAACTACGCGACGTCAACACAGCTGTATACGCAATTCTTCAGCTTGTCTTCACTAAATCCGATGCTGATTTTGGCGTACTGACGGGCCTTTTCTGGATGATGCAGCATGCCTTGTGCAATTACCGCTCGATTCCTCATCAAGTTCGGATCCGCAGATTTCGAGTTGGTGAAATCAAGGACGATCGCGCAATGCCCGTTCTTCTCAGAGGGAGGACTCTTCCACGCGGCAACCACCAGTTTCCCTTCATGACCGGCGATGACTCCCGCTACGTGATAGCCCTGGATGCCCCTGCCGACAATCTGCCAAGGTTCATTTTGGATCAGATCAAAGATTTCATTTGCCGAAGCGCCTTTCGGGAACGACACTCGCCCTTTTGTAACTATGGATACCACGTTGGCGACAAACTTGTTGCAGGCGGCCTGGTTCTCCTTGTCTTTAAACGCCTCACGTACAGCGCGAAATATGATTGATCGCTGCTCGGCTCCGTACCCTCCTCTAGCGTCCGGCATCGGCAATTCTCCTCTTGTTGAATTACCACTACATATGATTCTTCGCCAGAGAAATTCTAGTTGGGTTCCCGGCGATCTCGGGTCGGATTCGCTGCCGGTATGCTGGTAGCCGCACATACGATAACTCTGCGGAATGCACCGCTTACGCGCCGTCAGCCGCCGATAAATTGTTAGCAGATTGCCGGGAACAGTCATATTGAGCAGATTCAGACAGCCGTTCAGAGTTACTTTGAAACGCACCACGACTAGCTATTCGTCGCGCGTTGAAAGCGACGGAGTTTAAAGCAATGCTAACTACATGATCGTCCGGTGCCGCGAATAGACGACTTGCCGCCCGCCACGACTGCGCGAGTGGTAGTTGTGCCTCGGCAGCGGTCGTTGCGCCAAAGCGAGATCGAACGGCAGTTGCGGGTCGACTACGGAAGTTCGAGACGCCAACTCCCCGGCGGTTCGGTACGGCTTCCCCTACTTCCGGGTTCAGCCAGAAGCTTCCGTCCCCTTGTTCACAATGAAAGTCTGCTCGACGTCGGATTTCGGCCAAAGCCGAGACACAACATTCGCCCTTGCCCATACTTGGGCCTCCGGACCCGACGGCTAAGAAATCTCCACCTGGTGTGCCGCTTCCAGGGCTCGACGTGTTTGAGTCGCATCGAGCCCAATCGCGAGGCAACCCATGGGTGTCGCGTGGTAGACACGGATATCTCCTGCCGCGCAACTCCCAACACGAACCAGCCCGTCGGCGAGAAGTTTGCGCAGGGAATCGTCGACCCGGCCAGGCCCCGTCATGAAATAGTTGCGGCGTCCCCAGAGCACTCGCCCGCTATCGTCCGGCCACGCGCCCAGCATATGGCGCAATATGTCGCGCAGATAAGGATCCACAGGCGCGCATTGATGCACGAAGGCGGGGAGCAACTGCTTCAGCATGGTTTCACCTCCCGGGTGTTATCTATGTCCGCTCGCGGCCCGACAACGACTGCGTCTTTGACAGATTTACTGACGGAGGCCTTCCCGAGCGCAAGTGAGGCAATCCGGCACGACCTGAACTCGCACATACGCCTCGTTGATGCGCACTAGCCGTCTCTTCGTCCCATCTCATCAATCATCGCGAGCTACAGTCCAAACGATAGCTCCGCGCGATAGCATGTGAAAATCGACTTTTTTTGCGATCTTCGTCAGTTTTTCTCACCGACGACACTCCGTTGCGTTCACTTCCGCCGCTTTCCGCACTCCGTGCGTTCGAATCAACCGCCAGAAATCAGTCGGTAACGAAAGCAGCCGACGAGTTATGCCGCACGCACGGCGCGGTCAGCCGCCAGTTGAAACTCCTTCAGAGCCATATCGGTGCACCGCTCTTTTCGCGTGAAGGAACAGGAATCCGCCTCAACCAGACAGGACATGCGCTATACCTGCTAGCGAGTTCGGTGTTCGAGCAACTTGAACATGGCTATGCCAGAGTGCGCGACCAGGCACGACAGTCCGGCCTGCATGTAGCGTGCAGCGCGACGTTCGCCATGCGCTGGCTCGTCCCCAATCTGGCGGATTTCTACCGCGCCTGGCCCGATATCCGTATCCGGCTTTCCATGACGTCGGCGCGGGAAATCCGAACCGAGGGCGCAGACCTGGTCATCGCGTGGGATCTCACGTCCTATCCCGAGAGCGATCGCGAACGCGCCATCCGCCTTGCTCATGTCGCCTTTGGGCCCGTCTGTCTCCCCGCATACGCGTCTTCGGCACGACATGGCATTCGCATCGCGCACGAGTTCACGACAAACGCGTGGGCGCATTGGGACAGGCAGAACGCGGAGCGCATTGGCGACGGTGGCGAAATCTCGTTTCCACACACGCATCTGTGCATCGAGGCTGCGCTGTCCGGACTCGGCGTGGCGCTCGTCGAAAAACGGCTGGTACGCAAGGAAATCAGTGAAGGGCAACTGATCGCCCCGTGGGGCTTTGCCGAACTCCCCTTCGGACTGATGGTGCTGCCTGCGGCGGGCCGGTTGCTCCCCGCCGAACTCGACACTTTTACCGCGTGGCTGCGTGCGCGTCTCGAAGACGGAAACGAATCCTGCGCGTCGTAAAATCTGCAAAAGCAGCCCGTTGCCGGGAGTCACCGCTCATGGCGCTTGCCGGCTTTATGTTGACAGGACTGCTTTCACGCCTCGTTTCCGCTTTCGTCGCTGACGTGCCAGTGATCAGCGCTCAAGGATGCCAGGGCGTATCCCGCACCGCGGCGGATCGCATCAGGATCAATGCAAGGCTGAGCGGCATCGCATCCATTCCGAACGAAGATGCAATCTTCGTCACCGACGATTGCAGTAGCGCAAGCTCTCGAGTCCGGACGTCGTATCTTGTGCTCGATCCTTGAATCGCTCCGCGCAGCCGCTTCAGCGGGCTTGCGCGGCTGTGCAGATGAACACCTGCGTGCCCATCTGCACCGGCGGCGAGATGATCGCCACCAACCCAACAATAAGCGCCTCACCGTGCCCGATGTGGCCACACGCCGCGTTTGACGACTGTCCAATAGAGCCAGCCGATCAATACCAGCGAGATCGCTCCGATCATCGTTGGGAGTAGCAGGAAAGACCAGCCAGGCTGCGCTGCGAAGATAATCACCGGATTGCTGCCTGCCGGCGGATGAACCGTCCGCGTAAGCATCATCAACATCAACGCACACGCGGCAGCGACCGCCATCGGCACATATCCCGGGCCGAACAGATGCAGACAGAGCAAGCCCGCCAGCGACGTCAGGACATGGCCTCCAATGATGTTTCGCGGTTGTGAGAAAGGGCTGGAGGGAAAGCCGAACAGCAGGACACAGGTGGCCCCGAATGAACCGAGAATCCAGGGTTCCGAGGTCTCTTGTGCCAGCATGCCCACGAGAGCCAACGCGACGAATGCGCCCAGGCCGGCAAGCAGAATGCCGACCGCCTGAGCACGCCGCGTCGAGGCCCCGTTGGCGCCAGCAGAGGCTGCGACCGGGGACGTCATGGGCGGTTAGGCTGCCTTGAAGCGCGCAGCTTCTTCCGAGCCCTTCGTCGCGTTGCCCGCACTGTACGAGTGCGCGCCAACACCCGCGAGCTTGCCGCCCTGCACGATAAGGTATTCATCGCGGATCGGACGACCTTCGAAGTAGCACTCGAGGATTTCGCGCGTACCCGCCGCGTAACGTGCCTGCGCGGAAAGGCTCGTGCCTGAGATGTGCGGCGTCATTCCCTGATGCGGCATGCTTCGCCACGGATGATCTGCCGGTGCAGGCTGAGGGAACCAGACGTCGCCGCCGTATCCCGCCAACCGGCCACTCTTCAGCGCATCGACAATTGCGTCGCGATCGCACAGCTTGCCGCGCGCTGTATTGATCAGGTAAGCGCCACGCTTGAAGTTTTTCAGCGTCGCCGCGTTGATCATGTGCTCGGTTTCAGGATGCAGCGGGCAATTCAGCGTGACCACGTCACATACGCGGGTCAGGCTTTCAAGGCTCGTGTGATGAGTGAGATTCAGCTCCTTCTCCACCGATTCGGGGAGCCGGTGACGATCGAGATAATGCAGCTTCATGTCGAACGGCTTGAGCAAGCGCAGCACACGCAGACCGATGCGCCCAGCGGCAACCGTACCGACATGCATGCCTTCGACGTCATACGAGCGCTCGACGCAATCGGCAATGTTCCAGCCACCGTTGTTGGCCCGGTTATGCGACGGAATATAGTTGCGTACGAGCGCAAGCGTTGTCATCACGACGTGCTCGGCCACGCTGTTGCTGTTGCAATACGTGACCTCTGCCACGGTGATACCGCGATCCATGGCGGCCTGGAGATCCGTATGATCCGATCCGATCCCGGCAGTGACGATCATCTTGAGCTTCGGCGCCTTCGCGATACGTTCGGCCGTCATGTAGGCTGGCCAGAACGGTTGCGAGATCACGATTTCGGCATCGTGCAATTCCCGGTCGAGAACGCTGTCGGCTCCGTCCTTGCTGGAGCTCACCACGAGTTGATGGTCGTTCGATTCCAGGTACTTTCGCAGACCCAGTTCGCCCGAGACGCAACCCAGCAAATGCCCCGGAGTGAAGTCGATCGCGCGGGGTGTCGGCGTCGTCTGGCCGTCGGGATAGCGCGTAATTTCAGGAAGGGTGTCGCGAGCGTACTGCTTCGGCATTCCGTTGACCGGATCGTCATACAGCACACAAACAATTTTTGCCACGATGTCTGTCTCCACTCTGATTGGCGAGGAACCGGCCGCCTGGTGCCGCCGGCTGTCCGATCGCGCTACCTGCGATCGATCGACGGACAGAGTGTCGACGACAAGCTTAATGTCGATCCAATCGTTTCGACGTATCACCAGATAAGTCTGGCTTATGAAACGGCAGTTGTCGCGTCGACAATCGCGTGCGGGTGATCCAGGAATGCGTCGAATCGCGTCTGCAAATCGAGACGCCCGGCGGCTTTCCATAAGGCCGCAACGAGCGGCGGGCGGGAGGGAAGTTCGCGTGCAATCAGGCCGATCTCGCGAGTGAGTTCCGGCGCGATCGGTGTCACCGCATCCCGCCCGGCGCTGTCCGTTACGCTGAGCACGCTATGCGGCAACACCGTGTGAAGCCCGGTATGCTGAACGCTCGACATCAACGTGAGCAACGAGTCCGCCTCGAGTACGATTTTGGGCTCAATGCCAGCACGACGGAAAGCAGCATTGATCACCTGCCGGTTCTGCATTGAGGAATCCAGAAGACAAAATTGCAATTCGCCCAATGCATCCCAGCGAACGGCACCGGCGCGCACACTTTCGTCCGGTCCGGACGGCGAGACCAGGACATAGCGTTCGCGATAAAGCTGCATCACCTCGAAACCGGCCTGCGTGTGTTCGTCGAGATAGGTAAAGCCGATATCGAGTTCATATTCGTCGAGTTGCCGCAGGATGGCGTCCGAGCTCAGTGAACGCACAGCGAACCTCAGCATGGGATGCGTTTCCCGACAGGTTGCGATGAGCAGGCTCACGACGGGCATTGTCGTGGGAATCACGCCGACCCTGACCGTACCGGTTAGCAGGTTCGCAGCGGAGACATCCTGCCTCATATGGTCGAGCGCAGCGATGGTCTGACGGGCCCAACCCAGCACCCGCTCGCCTTCCTCGGTGAGTCCGAGAAAACGTCGGCCGCGCCTGACGATCACCAGTCCCAGTTCGTTCTCCAGACTGCGTATGGCGGACGATAGCGCCGGTTGCGTTACGTTGCAAAGCTCCGCTGCGCGCGCGAAATGTTGCTCCCTGGCCAACGTAACCAGATAGTTGAGTTGCCGGATAAACATTGCTTGTCTCCTGGTTCGGCCGGCGGCTTGATCCACATGCGCGAGCGCACTGGCGCATGTGTACCATCGCGCGCGCCACTTTCAACTGATGGATCAAAACGTCCTCGTGTTTGTGCTCCGGGCATGGTAGCGCGGCGCACCCATCGCTATATTCTGCTATATATTACGATGAGTTCACGAATGACCTGTCCTGCTGGAAGGCGGCGTCAACGTGCCGCTGTCGTGCGAGATGGGTATTTGTGGCGCGTGCCTGACGCCGGTACGAGAAGGCGTGGTCGATCATCGCGATACCGTGCAAAGCGACACGGAAAAAAGCGCAGCGAACCAGCAAATCGCATTGTGTTGCTCGCGCGCCCGCTCCTCGCGCATCGTGATCGACCTATGGCGCGAGGCCGCACGCGCAAGTCGATCACGTCTTGAGCGCCGCCCGCACTGGCGCGGCGTTCAGCTTGAAACTGAACGTCGCGCCGCGATCGTTGCGCTCGACCAGCTCGATGACGCTGCCATGCAGTTGCAGCATCCGTTGCACGATCAACAATCCCAAGCCGCCCTGGCGGCGTGCGTCGCCTGAACTGAACGCTCGCCGGAACAGATTCGCACGAAGTTCGGGCGCGATTCCGGGACCTGTATCACTGACCACGACGCTCACCTTGTCACCCTCGCCGGCCAGTTCGACACTGACCTCGCCGCCGTCAGGCGCATGCCGGATTGCGTTGTCGAGCAGGTTGGTCAGCACGCGCTCGATCATGCCCAGATCGGCGCAAACCGCCGGCAAACGCGGCGGAATCTGAGCCTTCAGGCGGATCTTCCGGGATTGCGCGGCCAGCTCGAACTTCTGGAACACGTCCTGCACGACGTCCGCGAGGGGAAACGTTTCGAGCGTCAGCTGTACGTTCTCGTGCTCCAGCCGTGCCAGTTCGAACAGCGATTGCGCAAGCCGCCCTACCTTCGTGCTTTGCGCGAGCGCGACCGCCAGATAGCGGCGGCGTTCGCCGCCCTCCAGACTCTCGTCTTTCAACGACAAGGTCTCGAGGTAGCCGTGCAGGGAAGTCAACGGCGTGCGCAGATCGTGCGAGATGTTCGCGAAGAGTTCGCGCCGCTCCTGGTCCTGCCGTTTGAGTTCGCGCCACTGCAAACCGATGCGATCGGCCATCTGGGCGAAGGTGCGTTCGAGAATGGCAATCTCATCGCGCGTTCCCGTGGATGCCGCCGTGCGACTGAGCGCAAGCGGCGCCGGTTCCGAGCCGGTGCGAATCGATGCATCGAAGCGGCTTACGGTATCGGTCAGACGCCGCAAGGGCCGCGTGATCAGTCCGAATGCGATGAGCCCGGCAATGAGGCCGAGCGAGGCGACCACGGCCATCAGTCCGAGCGTGGTGCGCAGCACGGTGCTTTGTGCAAGCCGCGAAGCCAGTGCATCGCGCGCTTCGCCAATCAGGACGACGTAGATATAGCCAGCCGGGTGGCCGTCGGCGCCTGGAACGACGGCGGCGCTGAACACCTTGCGCGCGTCTGCGCTGCGCGGATCGTCGCCCAGAATCGGCAATGGTTCGTTGGCCAGAAAACGCCGCACCGGTTGCAGGTCGACCTGCATGCGGCGGATATGTCCGGGCGGGGCATCGTCGCCGGTGATGTGACCGTTCGCGTCAAGCAGATAGACTTCGACGCTCGGATTCACCACCATCAGTTGGCCGAACAACGTGCGCAACGCCGCGGGCTTGGGACCGTCCGCGCCCATGAGCGTGGAGTTGCGGGCGATGTGGAAGGCCAGGTCGTGGGAGAGCGCCTGGATGACCTCCTGATCGTGCAGGTCTGAATCCCGTATCTGCAACCAGGCCGACGCCCCGCAGCACGCGATCAGGAGCACCGCAAACACGATGGATATCCGCTGCGTCACTGACAGGTTCATGGCACCCCTCCCTGGCTGTCGTCGCGCAGCGCGGCGTTGCCGGAAGCCGCGGGCGCCAGCGGGTCGAATTTATAGCCACGCCCCCACACGGTCAGGATGCGCACCGGCTGCGCCGGGTCGGCTTCGATCTTGGTGCGCAGGCGGTTGATGTGTGTGTTGACCGTGTGTTCGTAGCCTTCGTGCTGATAGCCCCAGACGGCGTTGAGCAGTTCCATGCGCGAGAACACCTTGCCCGGATGGCGCGCAAAGTGATAAAGCAGGTCGAATTCACGCGGCGTCAGCTCGATGCGTTTGCCATCGACCTGGGCTTCGCGCGTGACTGGATCGATTGAAAAGCCGCCCAGCATCAGCGTGCCGCCTTCGAGCCGCAGATCTTTCGCCATCGCCTCGACCCGGCGCAGCAGGGCCTTGACGCGCGCGACGAGTTCGAGCACCGAAAACGGCTTCGCGAGGTAATCGTCGGCGCCGAGTTCGAGCCCGAGAATGCGGTGCACTTCGCTCGAACGCGCGCTCGTGATGATGATCGGCGTATAGCGTGTCATGGCCCGCGCGCGCCGGCAGATTTCGAGGCCATCGACTCCCGGCAGCATCAGGTCAAGGATCAAGGCGTCCCAGCCGCCCTGCTCCAGCAGCCGCAACCCCTCGGCGCCATCGGCGCTGTGGACCACCTCGTAGTGCTCGTCGCGCAGATGCAGCATGAGCACGTTGGCGATATCCGCGTCGTCCTCGACGATGAGTACGCGTTTGGTCCGATCCATGTGTCGTTCAGCTCGTTCGATAGGGCGCAGCGCGCCCCGGATTGAAGCGCGATGAAAAAACCATTGTGCAGAAATTCCGCCACAGAGTTATCACAATTAATTTTACTTTTCGTGAGGACTTCGATATCGGGCGCTGCCTATGCTTCGTGTAAAGGATGCGCGCCGCCTACCCCTCGGGCGGCGGTGCACCGCACAAGGAGAGCACGATGGATATCCGTAGACGGCTGCTGCTATCGGGCGGCGGCGCGCTCGCCGTCATGGCCGCGCTCGGCCAGTGGCGCGTGAAGGCGGCTCAGCCTGACGGCGATGCGGCGGCGGCGGGCGCGGCGTCCGGGCCCGCCGAACATTTCGCCGTTGTGCATAGCGATGCCGAATGGCGCAAGCTCCTCACGCCCGCCCAGTACGAAGTGCTGCGAAATGCGGGGACGGAACCGCCCTTCACGAGCCCGCTCAACGACGAACACCGAGCCGGCATTTTTGCGTGCGCGGGTTGCGCGACGAACCTGTTCGCCTCGACGACGAAATTCGAGAGCGGCACGGGCTGGCCGAGCTTTTATGCGCCGCTCCCGCATGCGGTGGCCGAACACAGGGATCGCTCGTTCGGCATGGTCCGCACCGAAGTGCATTGCCACCGCTGTGGTGGCCACCTCGGCCATGTCTTCGACGACGGCCCGAAGCCGACCGGCCTGCGCTACTGCATGAACGGCATCGCCATGACCTTCAAGCCTGGCGCGGCCTGAACCGGTCGAACCCGCATCGTCCTTCCCGACACCATCATGCTACTCATCGTCCTGGCGTATCTCGGCGGCGTGCTCACCATCCTGAGTCCGTGCATCCTGCCCGTGCTGCCCTTCGTCTTTGCACGCGCCGATCAGCCCTTCGTGCGCTCCGGCCTGCCGCTGCTCGGCGGCATGGCCGCCACCTTCGCAGCGGTCGCAACGCTCGCTGCCGTCGGCGGCGGCTGGGTCGCCCAGGCCAACCAGTATGGCCGCTGGCTCGCGATCGTGCTGCTCGCGGTATTTGGCCTCACGCTCCTGCTGCCCGGTCTCGCCGATCGCATCATGCAGCCGCTCGTGAACGCGGGCAACCGGCTTTCCAACGCCGCGCAGCACGACGGCGCGCCGGGGATCGGTTCGTCGTTTCTGCTTGGCGTCGCCACGGGACTCTTGTGGGCGCCCTGCGCCGGACCGATTCTCGGTCTTGTCCTGACCGGCGCAGCGCTGCAAGGCGCGAGCATCGGCACAACGCTGCTGTTGCTGGCGTACGCGGCCGGAGCGGCAACTTCCCTCGCCGTCGCGCTGCTGCTGGGCGGCCGTGTCTTCGCGGCGATGAAGCGCTCACTGGGGGCGGGCCAGTGGATCCGGCGCGGTATTGGCGCGGCGATGCTCGCCGGTGTTGCCGCCATCGCGCTCGGTCTGGACACGGGCGTGCTCACGCGCATTTCGACGGTGGCGACGGGTGGTCTCGAGCAGCGTCTCGTCGATGCGTTCGCACCGTCGCACCAACGCGCGATGGCGATGACCGGTGCCGCCGGCGCCGCGAACACGATGTCGGCGACCGGAGGCGCCATGATGCGCGCCTCCGACGCCATGCGCCCCGCAACCACGCAAGCGCTACCGGTGCTCGGCCAGTTGCCGCAGTTAGGGGGCGCCGTGCAATGGCTGAATTCGGCGCCGCTGACCGACGAGGCCCTGCGCGGCAAGGTCGTCATCGTCGACTTCTGGACGTATTCGTGCATCAACTGCCTGCGCTCCCTTCCCTACGTCAAGGCGTGGGCCAGCAAGTACCGCGACAAGGGGCTGGTGGTGATTGGCGTGCATGCGCCCGAGTTCGCCTTCGAACGCAACATCGACAACGTGCGCAAGGCCGTTCACGATCTCGGCGTCGACTATCCCGTGGCGATCGACAACAACTACGCAATCTGGCGTGCGTTCGACAACCAGTACTGGCCCGCCCATTATTTTGCCGATGCCAAAGGGCAGATTCGCTACGAGCACTTTGGTGAAGGCGAGTATGACCAGTCCGAACGCGTCATTCAGCAACTGCTCGTGGAAGCGGGCCACGCGGATGCTGCCAACATCCCCATCGGCCTGGGCGGCGCCGAAGAGCGCGGCGTCCAGCGACAGGCCGACAATGCCGACATGCGCTCGCCCGAAACCTATATCGGTTTCGAGCGCGCCGAAGGCTTCGCGTCGCCCGGTGGCGTCGCACAGGACCGCGCGCACGACTATCGCGCGCCGTCGAATCCCGCTCTCAACCATTGGGGACTGACAGGCGAGTGGAGCGTCGGCGGCGAGCACGCGACGCTCGCCAAACCCGGCGGAGAAATCATCTATCGCTTTCATGCACGAGACCTGCATCTGGTTCTTGGCCCCGGCCCCGACGGCAAGCCAGTGCGCTTTCGCGTGACGGTCGACGGCAAGGCGCCGGCAGGCGCGCACGGCAGCGATGTCGCGCCGGATGGCGCTGGGACGGTGACAGGGCAGCGCCTTTATCAACTCGTTCGCCAGCCCGGAGACGTCGCGGATCACACCTTCGCGATCCAGTTTCTCGATGCGGGCGTGCAGGCCTTCGCATTTACTTTCGGTTAAACCCCACCGGCCGGACTTGCTTCGTCTGGCAAGGATGACATCGTGAATCCGCTTTTCATGAAATCCAGCAAGATCGCCCACTTTGGCGCCCTCGCGATGGTGATGGCCGCCGTCGCGTTCTGGCAGCGCAGCGCCCATTCCGATGAGCGTGCAGTGTCCATTCCTGCGCCGGTTCAGGACGAGCACGCAGGCAACGCGCATACGGAAACCGCCGTGCTCGCGGGTGGCTGCTTCTGGGGCGTCCAGGGCGTGTTCGAACACGTACGCGGCGTTACGCAGGTGGCGTCCGGCTACACGGGCGGCGCGTCCGATACGGCCGAATACGAGCGCGTGAGCGATGGCGATACGGGGCACGCAGAATCGGTGCGGATCACCTTCGATCCCACCGTGATCAGCTACGGGAAGCTCCTGCAAATTTTCTTCTCGGTCGCGCACAACCCGACGGAACTCGACTACCAGGGCCCTGACCACGGCACCCAGTACCGCTCGGCGATCTTTCCGTTGAATGCGCAACAGCGCAATGTGGCGCAGGCCTACATCGCACAGTTACAGGGCGCACACGTGTTCGCGAGTCCGATTGTGACGCGTGTCGAGCCGTTCAAGGGCTTCTATCCTGCCGAGAATTACCACCAGAATTTTCTCGCCCTTCATCCCGACTACCCGTACATCGCGATCAACGATATGCCGAAGATCGACGCATTGAAGAGCTTGTTTCCCGCGCTTTATCGAACCCAGCCTGTGTTGTTTCAGACCACGGCGAGCACCAAACCATAGTCTCCGTAGACCGCATCAATTGCGCCATCCATTGAAAAGCCTGGATCAAGAGATAAAAGCTACTCTGTTTGACTTTACCCTGCTTCGCTTAAACAGTTTGAGCCCCCTATCTCGTCGACGCACATGAGTATGCATCCGGCTTTTCGCAAGTCTGGTTGGAGCACTGGTCTGCAAGAGTCATCGTTGCGACAGTGAATGTGTCGCAACGCGCTGGCGCCTAAGAAATGCGATTGCTTTCTGCCGTTCGCGGCGCGACAAGGCACGGCGAACCCAAGCAAAACGTATAGGGCGGCAGTCGGCTGCGGCCGCTCATCAG
The DNA here is from genome assembly GCF_003268775.1 of Paraburkholderia unamae. Lineage (GTDB taxonomy): Bacteria > Pseudomonadota > Gammaproteobacteria > Burkholderiales > Burkholderiaceae > Paraburkholderia > Paraburkholderia unamae. Next base: position 38,153 of record NZ_QLSU01000019.1, on the reverse strand, counting down.
GAGGTTTTGATTGACATTCAAACGTCAAATCAAGTCAGACAGCGGACTTTTTGCAGTTCGTCCGCTGCCAGTAGCGCCCGTTTAATCTCGGCGTATATCGGACTTCACGTTGCTCCGCTCCAGCCAGCCGCCGACATGATGCGCCGTCAGTTGGTCAACAACCTGAAGAGGCAGGTCTAGGTCTGCATGGCATCTTTATAGATGCGCCCATCCTTCATGATCAGCTTCAGGTTCTTGTCGGGATCGGCGAGCAGTCCCACATTGTCGAGCGGGTTGCCACCGACGACCAGCAAATCGGCCCATGCGCCCCGCTCAAGCACCCCCAGTTTGGCGGGATAGGGGTTGCGCTTTCCTGAGAGCTCAAGCAACTCCCCGTTGCCCCCTGTCACCATCCGCAAAATCTCGGAGCCGTTGTACCAGCGCGCCATATTACCGATCATCAAACCCTGGCGTGCCGCCACCGCCGGCGAGAAGATCAGGTCGGTCCCGAACGCCACCTTGAGTCCGTGCTTGCGTGCGAGTTTGTACATGTTGTTGGTCCCCACGATGACTTCCCGGAACTTTTCGAGGATCGGTCCCGCTAGCGGCCCGACGTCGTCTTCGTTCACGAATGGCTGAGTGCTTAACCATGTCCCGTTCTTCGCCATGATCTCGGCTGCATGATCGTCCATCAGATGACCATGTTCGATACATTGCGCGCCTGCTGCCACCGCTCGCTTCACGGCTTCTGACGTGTACGCATGAACGGCCACATAGGTCCCCCAATCGCCCGCGGTTTCGACGGCTGCTCGCAGTTGCTGCTCGGTGAAGGTCAGCATGTCGAGTGGACTGCGCGGCGTGGATACGCCGCCGGCTCCCACGATCTTGATCTGCGTTGCGCCCTGCAGGAACTGCTCGCGCACGCGTAAGCGCACCTCGTCCGCAGAATCGGCGATCGCATTCGCGCCGGTCCTTTCCTGCGCACTGACTTCGCCCGTCGTACGCGGGATGTCCGTGAGCGGGCGAAAATCGCCATGACCACCTGTCGTCGTGATCATCGCGCCGGACGGATAAATGCGCGGGCCAGGAATCATCCCTGCGTCGATAGCCTGTTTCAGCGCGAATGCCGGGCCGCCCACATCGCGTATCGTCGTGAAGCCACGCAGCAACGTACGCTGGGCTTCCGCACTCGCAGCCAGATACACCAGGCCCAGGTCGGCCTGCAAGATCGTCTGGATCGGAAGTGAGGCGAGCATGGCATGCCAGTGCATCTCGATCAACCCTGGCATCATCACCTTGCCGCCGCAATCGATGGTGCGGTTCATGCCGGCAGCGGGCGGCTGGCCTTGCCCCAGCTGTGAGATGCGGCTTCCTTCGACGACGAGAAACATCCCATCGCGCAGGCCGGCAGACTTGCCGTCGAACAGTCGGAAGTTTGTAAACGTGACGGGCTGCGGCGCAGCGGCGGCGGGACTCGCACCCTGCGCCCGAACGAGTTCCGGGAGCACGACACTTAGCATGGTCGCCCCCATGCCGATGAGGAATCCGCGTCGCGCGAGGTCGGCGTCGATACGACGATTCGCATACTGGGCAAGCGCCTTGTTACAGAAGCAGGAATACGCCTGGCTTGTTCGGTTAACGCCGCTGTACTTTCCGGAAGCCATATCCACCCCCATTTGAGTTGAACACCATGCACGGAAGCGCTGATTACGGCCTTTGAACAGGTAAAGGGAACAACCAGCGGACAGTAACGACGTTCATACGGAAGTATGGCAATCAACTAACGCTCGTGCCTTCAAAGCGTCGAACCGAGTGCCGTGAAACAAGGGCAAGCTCACTGCGCACAAGCCACCGTTGAAGCCTCCGGAAATCTGGGCGATTCGTACGAGGTTGCAGATGTCTTCGAACATCCGCGAATTGGCGATGTTCAATCTTGCGATTGATAGCAAACTACGGGCATGCGATCTCACTCGGCTGCTCGTGCAGGATGTCTGCCAGGGTAGTCACGCTGGATCGCGCGCAATGGTCATGCAGCAGAAGACGCTACGACCTGTTTAGTTCGAAATCACCGAGCAGACCCGTCCAAGCTTGGAGGCCTGGATAAAAGCCCGGAGATTGAAATCGGCCGACTACCTGTTTCCGAGCCGAATGCATGCGTCACCGCATATTTCGACGCGCCAATATGCCCGCATGGTCCACCGCTGGATCTCATCCATCGGCCTCGACGATACGGCCTTCGGCACACACACCATGCGTCGTACAAAGGCGTCGTTAATCTACCGGCGAACGAAGAACCTCCGCGCGGTGCAATTGCTGCTCGGCCATACCAGGCTCGAGACCACCGTTCGCTACCTCGGCATTGAGGTAGACGATGCCTTTGAAATGGCAGAGCAAGCCGAAGTATGACGGCGAACCGGCCGACGAATGGTCGCTGACCGGCCAGTTCCGGCCGCTCGCCAGCGTTGATTCTCAGACACCCGAAAGTCCGGTGCGCGTGCGAAAGCCGCCACCCGGACCTTCGGTGAGGTCACTCGCTTACTGATGTCCCCGCAAGCGTCAACTGCTTTTTTCGAGATCACCGGGCTTCCACGTTTGATCGAAGAACGCTTTCTCCGGCGAGTAGAGACGGAAGATCACGAAATAACCCTTGCCCGGCACGGTGCGTAGCCAGTTTTTCTCCTTGCCCGCTGGCGCAGTTGGACCGAAGTACAAGTCGATGGAGCCGTCGGCGTTCGCCACTGGCTTGTCCATCTGGTTTAGCGACGGATACGGCTGGCCATTGTCCAGCCCAGATGCCGTCGTCCCGTCGTAGACCGTTGCAGACCAGAAGTTCTTCGCCGGAATGTTCGGCGGCAAATGTAGGGTGTACGACTGACCGCCATCGAGGAAATTGCCATCCTTGTCGCGGAACGTAACGGGATACTTGGCACCGGCGTCGACAATATTCTTCACCATGCCCGGACTTGCCGAATAGGCGCTCGTGAAGTAACCGGAGCGCTGTTCGAGATTGGTGAACGTGTCGCTGGCCTGGAACGCGGTATTCTCGCCAGCGAATACGTTGATCCATTGGCGGTCGGGATAATACTTGCCACCGGGCTCGCGCGCGACCATGTCGGTAATCACCACCTTGCTCATCTTGAAGCCGGTTTGAGCGGCTTTGTCGAGCAAGGCGCGCATATCGGCCGACGGCGCAAACGGCTTGCCCTTGTCGATGCCGATCGTATGCAGGAAGCCACGCATGTCGAGATCGGCCGGGTCGACATATTCGCTATTGATGAAGCGCGACGTCATGTCGAAGTAACTGGTGTCATGCGGGAAAAGAAGATTGGCGGGCTTTTCATTGGCGTTCGGAAACTGCATCGGCTTTGCCGTTGCCTTGTGCCCAAGCGGATAGATGCGTGTGGCCGCAATCTCGGCATTGGGCTTCGTAAGGTCCTTCGGATCGCTGAAGAACGCACGCCAGAACAGGAAGACGTTGTAAGTGCGCGACCTGTAGACGAATGCGCCCTTCGGTATGTTCTTCGGATCGCCCTTGAAATCCGGAGGAAGGAGCACGAAGATGCCGCCTTTGCCCTTGTCCGGCCCGGCAAAGCCTACGTCCCCGGTCCACGTGTGTCCGTCAATCGTCGGGCCGGTTAGCGGGCGCTGGAAAAAGTCGTCGAACATCCCCTGTACACCCGCCGGCACCTCCACGACAAGTGGACCATCCTTGTGCAGATCGAGGTAGCCCATTGCGTAGACAACGTCGGAATTCGGCGTCGTCACCTGGGTCGAGGCTTTGATGCGTTCCTTCCACACCGGCAGTACGTTGTAGCCTGCGCCGAAAACCTTTTCCGAGCCTTCCTTCATGGCCCACATGTTGACTGCTGGCAGCGCCCAGAGGTAGGCCTGGGTCGCGCGCTGGAAAATGAGTTCCTGCTCTAGCGCGCGTGAAGCGGCGGCCGTCGGATAGTCCTTCTCGAACGGGGCGTTCGCGAGTTCCTGATAGCGCGAATCGTCAGCATGCGCGGCGGCCGCGAGGAGGAGCGTTACCGCAAATGCCAGTTGAGTCAGTCGTGACCGTTTCATCCATTGCACTCCAGGAGTGTTTCATTGGTGAAAATGACTAAGGTGATTGGCTTACCGTCTTGCTCACGCATACGAGTTGCTCGCCCTATCCCGTTGACCGCAACATCGGCAACCAGATTGCCGATCCCTGCTTAGCCCCGGGAATGCGAAAAACATCGTGATCCTTGGTGTCATCTGGAAAACGTAATTTAGCGTCAGGACCGTTGAGAAGGGAAGTCCATTGAACCCTATTGCCCGAAAGGGAAATACGATTGCCCTAACTACCTATTGCAACGCTGCGGCGTCAGGCAACACGCTAGTATCAGTTTGGTGTACCACGCGACCAACACGTCAACAGAATACAGCGAGGCTGGTAATGTCCGATCAGGAAGAAGTTAACTCGACACGAAGGCTCTTTACCTTGCTCAGCGGCGCGCTGCCGCTAGCCTGTGCGTCCCTTTCAGTCGTCCCTCAAACGGTAGCCGCAGCCGATTCGAACGGCACCGCGGCGAAGAAGACCAATGCGTCCGGTCATGCGAACACAACGGAAATCCTGCCTCCGGCAGGGTTGAACATGCACGCCGGGTATGCGCAGGTGATTGCCCGAATGGCTTACGTCTGGGGTTGGCCGATGGCCAACATGCTCAATCGCTTCAGCGCCATCACGAAAGCGCCGCAACCTGGTCTGCTCAACGGCGTGTTGCCCGTTGCGCCGCGCGGTCAAGTGGCCATGCTTCACGACTACATCGACCCCACCGAAACTTTCGTGACGTGCCCGAACCAGGACGTGGTGTACGGGCTTGGCTTCTTCTCACTCGACGAGGAGCCCGTCGTCGCGCAGGTACCCGATTTCGGCGACCGCTTCTGGGTTTATGCGTTGTACGACGCACGCACGAACCAGTTCGGCCATCTCGGCAAACCCTATCACTCGCGGCAGGGCTTCTATCTACTTGTCGGCCCGAACTGGAAAGGCGACAAGCCCGCCGGCATCACGGAGATCATTCGCTGCCCGACCGCGCTCGCGAATGCAATCCCGCGTGTGTTCCAGAACGACACACCTGACGATAAGCAGGCCATCCAGCACGTGCTCAACCAGATCGTCTTCTATCCGTTGAAGGAATTCGACGGCCGCATGAAAACCATCGACTGGAGCAAGGCACCCGCGATACCCGGGCCGCAGTCAGAAGGCGGCGGCGAAACGAAATGGGTGGTGCCCGAGAAGTTCTTCGACGAATTCAATCAGGTGCTCGACACCGTGCCCCCGTTGGCAGGCGAAGAAGCGCTCTATGCGCAATTCAGATCGTTGATGGAAGTTGCCGGACGGGATTCTGAGGTCAAAAAGGCGATTGTCTCGGCGGCGGTCGACACTGAACGCGAGGCTATTGAACCGTTCTTTGAGTGGCAGCACAACGGACTATCGGCGGGCAACGGCTGGAACCGATCGACCAATAATGCGCAGACGGGTCTGGATTATTTTGACCGCACGGGAACGGCCAAGTCGAACATGTTCGACAATCGCCCCACAGAAACACAATACTTTTATACCGATAACGACGCATCCGGCGGAGCGTTGAGCGGTGCGAATATCTACGAAATCGTGTTCGCCAACGGGGAGGAGCCGCCAGTCAACGGTTTTTGGTCGCTTACGCTCTACAACGAAAAACATCTCTTTCATCCGAACGATCTCAAGCGCTATTCGCTTGGCACGAAGAACAAGAATTTGAAGCGCAATGCTGATGGTTCGCTCACGCTCTATGCCAGCGCGCAGTCACCCGGCGCCGAGCACGAGTCGAACTGGCTGCCAGCACCGGCTGGCGCCTTCTCGCTGTACATTCGGGCTTACTGGGGCAAAGAGCCTATTCTCGACGGCTCGTGGAAACCACCTCAGATTCGAAAGGTGGCCTGACGCTCTTCTGCCACGGCCGTTGTACCGCACATAGCTGCCGTTCAGCCTGCGCATGACTGAACGGCAGAGATGGGTCGACTACGGCCGGCCGTGTCGGGTAGCAGTCGGCCAGTAAAAGACTGGTGACAATCTGCTACCGATCGGTGCATTCTTTTCCCACGGCGAACCAACGTGAAGCGCAAAATTGCGCTTCATGGGCATTACCCGCTGCCGCCGAAACAAAACCACACCGCCCTTACCCGCTCTGTAGAGCCCTGCGCGATTCGCTTGATACCGTGTCAGAGTTCACCTGCCGCTTCTCGCAGACACCGAACGCGATCGCCCTCTGGGACAGCCACGCTACGCAACACAATCCATCCAGCGACTGGCACAGCTTTCGCCGCGTGATGCAACGGGTCAAACTGAAGGATGATTGCCCACGTTGAGTTCATTTGCTGACGCACGCATCACCTTGATCGTCGCAGCGCCGGTCGCGACAATCTCCGACGCAACGCTCAATTCCGCTTGCACGAACACCAGCGAGCCGGCCTGCCTCACGACACGCGAGCGCGCCTCGATGAAGGCGCCGGGCCGCACGGCCACGACAAAATGCGTGTCGAGTTGCGCCGTCACGCAGGGCTGCCGCCCGGTTGCTTCCCACGCCGCCGTACTGACGGACTGATCGAGCAGGCTCGCAATCATGCCGCCGTGGATCATGCCCGCCGGATTCGCATGCTCACGCGTAACGAGCACACCGAATACATAACGATCCGCTTCGCGCAGATCGTGGCCGAGTTCGGCTACACGGTCCGCATTCAACTGCGTAGCGATGCCGACCGCCGCCAGTCCGTACGCCATTCGACCTGCGCGGTTGAGCACCGGCGCTGCAACCACCGTAACGCCTGCGATGTAATTGCCATGATCGACGCCATAGCCACGCTCACGCGCACACGCGCACACGCGCACACGCGCCAGTAACTATGCGTAACCCATCTGGTCGGTCGAGATGATTCCTTTCCCAATGCAGTCATTTTTTATGAAAACACCACGCACGGCAAATCGCTTTGTCCAACCATCCAGTCCAGCCGACCGAGCCGCGCGCGATTAAATCCCCGTTACCCCGTCCCCCCGAACCGATCCAGCAGACACTGCAACCGACGGTCCTGAGCGTGCAGGATGCCCGGTGTGGAGCGGAGTTCGAGCACGCGTGAATGCCAGTAGTTCTCGCCGAAAAGCTCCATCGATTGGTCCGCGTTCATCGCGACCTCGAGGTGAGCAATGGCGGTGTCGAGGTTGTGGATCGTATAAGGACTCAGGGGTCGCCGCTCCGCCTGAGTCCGGTTCTGCGTTTCTGTTTTTTCCCGATTGGTTTTCTCATGGTCAGCCCGCTTGCCCCACGACGGTCCTTCGTGCTCGTGGGCAAACTGGGTCGGCGATCGACGTCCATCACGGGCGTGCGAGATGGATTTCTCTTGCATCGGGTGGTCTCCTCGTGGGTCAGCCTGTTCAACCGGTCTTGTGCGGGTCGGTCACCCATTACCGTCGAGCACTTTCCGGACTTCGCCGGGCGCGAAGCGGAAAATATTCAGCAGGCTCTTCAAATCGGGACATGACGTGCGCATGGTGGTCTCCCCTCTCCGTCCTAACCGCGACGACTCCATCCTGCGCGGTTCGGGGCGTGGGAAAAACCGGCCATGCCGGGGGAAAAGCGCCTCCAGAAGGCGGCCCCAAAAGCGTCCCCCGCTTTGGGGGGATCGCAGCCTGAAGGATTGCGGGTAGGATGGTTGGGACTTGAAGAGGCGCCGATGGACAACCTGCATTTCCGCCACGTACTGCTCGTAGAGGACGAAGGCTTGACGCGTATTGCGATGAAGAGCCTGATCCTGACCTCAGAGCCGACGCTCGACATCGACGAAGCCGGCTCGTACGCCGCCGCCGTCGAGCGCTTGCAGAACAAGGCTTACGACCTGGTCTTTCTCGACTACCAGATCGGCGACAATCACACCGGCCTCGACCTGCTGCGCTGGCTACAGGAAAACGAGCGCGCGGCGCATGTCGTCATGCTGTCCGCACAGGACGACCGCGAAACCGTGCTGGAATGCATCAAGAATGGCGCCGGTGGCTTCATTTCGAAGGCCAGCGAGGAAGGCGGCGCGGTTTTCCGGGAAGCCCTGCTGACGATCCTGAACGGGCGCGTCTACCTGCCCAACAGCGTGCTTGGCAAAGGCGGGCATACGCCGCAGTCTCCGGGTCCGAGCAAGGGCATTCCAATCGACTCGCTGAACCTGCCGCCGCGCCTCGCGCAAACCTTGGGCTTTCTCTTGCAGGGCATGTCGAACAAGGCCATCGCGCGCAAGATGAATATCTCGGAGAACACGGCAAAGGAGTACATCAGCGATCTGCTGAGCCGTTTCAACGTTTCGCGGCGCACCTTCCTGATCGTCGAAATGGCGCGCCGCGGCATTGAAATTCCCGCCGTTGCGCACGCCCCGGCGGCCTAGCATGCGCGGGCCGATTCCCCGGTCAATTCAAGCATGCGCGCGATCAGCAGGTCAGGGGACAATGGCTTGCTGAGCACGCATCGCTCCGGCAACGCCCCCTGCGTGCTGGCCACGGCTTCCCCCGTCACCACGAGGAACGGCACTGGCCGCGCGAAGTGCCCGGCCAGCAGGCGCACGACGTCGTGCGCGGTCGACATCTCCGGCAACCGGTAGTCGCTGATCACGAGATCCGGCACCCGCTCGATCGCCTGCAATAGTTCGCCCAGTTCGGTTGCGGAGCGAACCGAATCGAACAGGACACCCCATCGCCCGAAGAGCGCCTCCATCGATGCGCGTACCAGACTGTCGTCCTCGACCAGCAACACGTAGAGACCGCGCAGCGACGACGGCGAGGGTGACGATGCCGCATCGGCGGGCGATATCGCCGCATCCTGGAGCGCGAATGGATCCGCCACCGGCATGCGCACCGAGAAGCGCGACCCTTTCCCCACGATCGACTTCAGTTCGAGACGGTGTCCTTCAAGCAGCGACACCACTGCATTCACGATCGACAAGCCCAGTCCGAGACCTTTCTCGCGGTCCCGTTCCGGGTTGCCGATCTGCACGAACGGTTGAAAAATCGCATCCCAATGCTCCGAGGCGATGCCTATGCCATTGTCGATAACGTCTAGCCTCACATAATTCGGCATGCGAACCAAACCGACGAGCACCGTGGAGCGGCCCGTTTTCGATGGATCCGCATATTTAATCCCGTTCGCGATGAGGTTGCTCAGCACGCGCGGAATCCAGTCGGCGTCCGTGCGCACCCATACGGGTCCTTGCTGCGTCTTTCCATAGCGCAGTTCAACGCCGCGGCTCGTAGCGAACGACGCGAGTTGTTCAACCGTTTCCTCGGTTACGCGACTCAGGTCGACGCTCGTATAAATCGGGTTGACGTGCCCCGATTCGAGCTTCGACAGATCGAGCACCGCATTGAAGAGGCGCGCCGTGAGCACCGACGCCTTGCGCGCCTCCCCAATCAGTTTGCTCGACGCTTCGACGTCGCGCGCATCGAGCGCTTCGGAGGCCGCGGCAAGAAAGAGATTTAGCGCATGCATGGGCTGGCGCAGGTCATGCGCCGCGGCCGCCAGAAAGCGCGATTTCGCGCGGCTTGCCTGTTCCGCGGCTTCGCGCTGCTGCTCTCGCAGCGCGATCAGCGCTTCCGACTTGGTTTGTTGGTCGCGCCGCGCACGCTCCAGATCACGGTGCTTTTGCGCGAGTTCGGCGTTGGCGTTTTGCAGCGCATCGTTGCTATGGGCGAGTGCCTGGACGGCGATGTACCGGTCGCGCACATGGCGCTCGGCGTTCACGTTGACGCTATGGCCCAGAATGGCGACGTTCAGCAGGTAGAACATACCCGCCGCGAAGTTGTCCGGCTCGACCGCCTGCGTGACCAGTTGCACGATCACGATCACGGCGATCACGCACACGGTCAGCATCAATGTGGCCTTGGCCCTCAGACGTAGAAAACCGAACTGATAAAAAAGAATTAAATAAAAGCCGACAAAAAAATGGGTGAAATTGAACGGGCGCGGCGCAAGGACCGTTTGCATCAACAGGCACAGGCACATGAACGCCAACCCCAGCAGCAGGATCCAATGCGCAACCGTGTCGCGATGAAATTCGAGCCTGAAGGCCAGCACAATGCCGACGGTCGCGCCAATCGCACCGGCGCAACGAAACGCGAAAACCACCGGAAAATATGGCCGGAACACCGCGCTTTCCTGCGCGAGACTGATTTCCCAAAAGCCGAAGCACACCCAGATCACCGTACCGAGCACGAGCGCCGCGCGGCGGAAATCGGCGAAACGTCGCCCGTAGTCCTCCGTGAATTCCCGCTCGACCCGGGGGTCCTCGAAACGCGCGGGCCAGCAAAGAATATCGACCAGCCACGCGCGAACGGCGCCTGGCGCCGCCGAGCCTTTAAGGAATTTCGATTCCGTTTCCGAGGTAAACCTGAATATGCTCATCGCATCTCGCCGGCGTACTCACTGGGTTTGCGAAGCGGGAAGCACGTCGTTCGCTCGGGCGTGCCAGTTCATTCTAGTCGGTCGCTATCGCGCTCACTTGTAAAGTGTCATGCAAGCTTCACTCGCCGCTCGTCACACCCTCGCGATTCAGGTCCATGTCGAGACGATCCGCTTTTCTCATGTCGGGAAACATCAGCATCCACGCGAGCGCGACGACAATCGTCCCGCAACCACCGAGCGCGATGGTGGGGATAGCACCGAGCAGCGCAGCCACCACCCCCGATTCGAACGCGCCCAACTGGCTCGAAGCGCCGATAAAAAGCGCATTCACCGCCGATACGCGCCCACGCATGGCGTCGGGCGTCACGAGTTGTATCAGTGTCGTGCGAATGTTGACGCTGACCATGTCACTCGCGCCAATCACGGCAAGGGCGATCCATGCGACGACCGGCGAGCGCGCAAACGCGAAGACCACCGTGAATATGCCGAACACAATCACGGCGGCAAATAGTTTGGAGCCGGCGCGCCGTTCGGGCGGAAAGCGTGACAGCGCCAGCCCTACGATGCAAGCGCCGATCGCCGGCGCACTGCGGAGCATTCCCAGACCCTCGGGGCCCACCTTCAGGATGTCCCGCGCGTAGACGGGCAGCAGCGCGGTCGCACCGCCCAGCAGCACGGAGAACAGGTCGAGAGAAAGCGCACCAAGGACTACCGGCTGGGACCATACGAAACGGACTCCCGCCCAGACGCGATCCATCCGTCCCTGAGACGCATTTGCTTTGAACGCCACCTGGCGAGCGCGCAGCATCGCGGCGAGCAGCATCGCGGCAAACCATGCGGCCGCGCAGCCGAGATAGGCGAGCGCCGGATCGATGGCATAGGCGAGGCCACCCACAACGGGGCCAAGGACGACCGCCATCTGCCAGGCCGTCGAACTGAAAGCAACCGCGCGCGGCAACTGCCCTGCCCGCACGAGACACGGCAGCATCGCCTGCACCGCCGGCTCGGCGAACGCTTTCGCAAGCCCCGACGCCAGCACCACGCCATAAAAGAGCCAGAGCGCACGCCAATGCATCCAGTGCAATGTAAGGAATGCAAACGAGCAGACACATTCAAGCGCGAGGCTTGTAACGATAATCGGGCGCGGCGACAGTCGATCGCATAGCTCACCTGCGGGCAGTGTTAGCAGCAAGGCGGGAATGAACTCCACGATGCCCACAATGCCGAGCGAAAGCGGTGTCCTGGATATGTCGTAGACGGTCCAGCCAACCATGACGGACAGCGCCATCGACGACGCCTCCGCCAGGAACCGCAGGCCCAGGTACGCATGCAGGTCAAGCCGTCGATACGTGATCTCGTGCCCTTTCGTTTCCAACGTCATTCTCCGAAGCAGGGTCGCCGCTCGCGCGAATCAACCTGACTGCTGCTGGAAATGCGAGCATATTGCTCATGTTCGCACCGGAGCCCGCACATGGCTACTCGCATTCCCCGACCTACCGGCGCCATGCGCAAAGCGCCGAAACAAGCACGTTCGAAGGCGACGACCGACGCCATTCTCGACGCGGCGGCTCACATTCTGGGCGAGCGTGGCTGGGCGTCGTTCACCACGAACGCCGTGGCTCAGGCGGCCGGCGTGAGCATTGGTTCGCTCTATCAATACTTTCCGGACAAGATTGCGTTGATCGACGCCGTGCGTCGGCGGCACTTCGACGAGGTGCTCGCCGTATTGCAAGCAGCCACCAGACCGGAGATCGCGCGAGCGCGCCGCATCGCAGCACTCGTGGACGGCATGATTGCCGTCCACAGCCGTCATCCGGCCGCGCATCGAGTGTTGATGGAAGAGAGCCCGCGCGGCGACAATTCTCGCAGCGCTCACGATCGCTTCGAGATCGAATGTCGAAAGGCCTATGAGGCGCTGTTCATTGCCAACGCCGGCGGCACGGCGGCGCACGTTCGCGTCGGCGCGCAAGTCCTCTCCGGGGCTTTGGCGGGCGCTGTCCACGAAGCGGCGCGACAAGGCCAACTCTCCTCGCCAGTCCTGCGGTGGGAACTCACTGCGCTAGTGAATGCTTACCTTTCGCGCGCACGGCCGGCGGAATCAGCGAGTGTCAGTATGGATTCCTGACATGTGCATCAAGCAATCTGAATTTCGCATATCAGCCTTTTTAATTTGTGAATTTACGCTTCCGGACGGGATTTCTATACTCGGCGCGAATGCTTAACAACAACGACCGGGAAAGAGATGAAACCTTCCATGCATGACCGTGACGGAACGATCTGGCTTGATGGCGCCTTCGTGAACTGGAGAGACGCGCAACTGCACTTCCTCACCCATTCGCTGCATTACGGAATGGCCGTATTCGAAGGCGTACGCGCCTACGAAACCTCGCGTGGCGCCGCGATATTCCGGCTGGAGGATCACACGCGGCGCCTGTTCAACTCGGCCAAGATCTTCGAAATGGAAATACCGTTCGATTTCTCGACCGTGCGCGATGCGCAACTCGAAGTCGTCCGCCGTAATGGGCTATCACGATTGCATCGCCGGCCGCATTGAGCACCGACCGATCGTTGGCATGCTTTTTTGCCCGGAATTTCATCGCATCTCCAGCAGCGCTGGCGATAGCTTGCACGCCCTCTGCATGCGCCGCGCGCACGAACTCCACGCGGCGGTTGTTGTAGTTGCCCAGCCAGAAGCGCGGCACGCTTGACTCGTAAGGGTCGAGCACGAGAAGCCCCGAGAGCGGCGTGAGCGGCGTGGCCGGCGTAAAGCGCACGATCGGCCCGGCCAGCGCTTCGAAGGTGTAGCTCGCGTGGCCGTCACTGACCTGCATGTCGAGCCGCCAGACGTCGCCTTCCCGCCTGATCGTGGCGATCGCGCCCATTTCCTCGCTGACAAAACAGCCTGCCGGCGCCGCGCGGTTGTGCAACCAGATGCAGGCCGCCATCCGTCAGCAACTCAACGAGCGCGGCCGCTTCCTCGCCGCCGTCTCGCACGACATGCGCACGCCGCTCACGCGCATGAAGCTGCGGCTCGGGGCGGCGCAGCGCAGCGCGCTGCACGACCAGTTGCTCGACGACGTGGAAGAGATGACGATACTGGTGGACGCCACGCTTTCTTTTCTGCGCAACGAAGAAGTCGTGGAAACCTATGGCAAGCTCGATATCAACGCACTGGTGCGCGCGGTGGCGGAAGACGCGATCGAACGCGACGAGCGCGTGGAAGTGGAGGGTGCGGTGAGCGGCGTGGTGTACGCGCAGCCGCTCGCGATGAAGCGCTGTCTCACGAATCTCGTGAGCAACGCGGTGCGCTACGGGGAACAAGCGCAAATCACGGTGCGCGATTCCGGTAGCGGCGTGGAGATCCGCGTGGCCGATCGCGGCCCGGGCATTCCCGAAGAAGAGATCGAACGCGTGTTCGCGCCGTTCTACCGGCTCGACGCCTCACGCAGCAAGGCAACCGGCGGCACCGGTCTCGGCCTCGCGATTGCACAGGATGTCGCCATTCGTCATCGCGGTTCGCTGCGGCTCGAAAACCGCGTTGAGGGCGGTTTGGTCGCGGTGCTTCGCATTCCTCGCGCGTGAGAGGCGTGGGGGTGCGGGGCTTCAAACGCTCTCGGCGGCCACGGCGGCAGGTGCGTGCGCCACGCGAGTCTCGGCGCGCGCGGCATCCCGCAACACTTCGAGGAAATGACTGGCGGCGCGCGTGGGCAGCACGTCCTTGCGCATCAACGCGCTGACGTTGATGGTCGGCAGCGCATCGAGCACCGGCAGAGCCTCAATCCCAAGCGGTGCAATCGCGTCGAGCAAGGGCTGAGTCACGCAGCCGATCACATCCGTTTTCGAAAGCAGGCCCAGCGTGACCGAGAACGACGACGGCACGCGCAGTAGTCGGGCGGGCGCGGGCAGCCCGTTCATGTTGAACAACGCGTGAATCACACAATGCGGCACGTCGTTCGGCCCCGACGTGACCATCCATTCGGCGTCGATCAACTGATGCAGATGGCGCGCGTGGCCGAGCGGGTGATCGCGGCGCAGCGCCACGGAAAACGGCGTCGAAAAGAGCGCCGTGCCGACCAGATCGTCGTCGAGACCCTGCACGTGGTGTATCGCGGCTATGTCGAGTGAACCGTTTCGCAGTCCTCTCAATGCCTCCGGAACCGGCAATTCCAGCAGATTCACCTTCACGAGCGGCATCGAGCGGCGAAAGAGTGAAAGTGCTCTCGGCAGCACCGTCATGGCGATCGACGGCGTGGTTGCGATGTTGATCGCGCCGACCAGTTCGCCCTTGGTCTGCTTCACGGCGTCCACGGCCCGCTGAAGATCGCCGACCAGTTGCTCGGCACGCGGCAGCAAGGCGAGGCCGCACGCCGTCAATTCGATTCCGCGAATGCTCCGCACCAGCAACTGTGCGTCCAGTTCGCCTTCCAGCTCGCGCACGGCATGCGTCACGGCGGGTTGCGTGATGCCCAGTTCCCGCGCGGCCGCGCGCAAGCTCCCGTGGCGCGCGGCCGCGATGAAGATCTGCAATTGCTGCGGTTTCATAGGGTTTCCACCGAGATAAGAATCTCGAATCACGGTAAAAAAAATAGCATCTTACCCGGCCAAATTTGCCTTGCTAGAGTCGGCCTGCCATGAACAAGACAAAACCGTCACAACCTTCATCACGGCACGGAGCGCACGAACATGCAGAAGGCTTTCGCCTCACCCTCCCAAGCCGCACCGCTCGCAGGCAACTACACCCGCATTGCCGATTTGACGCCACATCACGACACCCTGTGTTCGATGCGCCACCATCTTCATCGCCACCCCGAACTGGCGTATGAGGAAAATGCGACGGCGGCTTACGCCGCGCGGCAACTCGAGAGCTGGGGCTGGCAGGTCGCGCGCGGCGTGGGCAAAACAGGTGTGGTGGCAACGCTGAGCGCGGGCGGCGGCACGCGCAGCGTCGGCCTGAGAACCGACATGGACGCCCTTCCCATCGACGAAGCGACGGGACTGCCTTACACGAGCGAGGCGCCGGGAAAGATGCACGCCTGCGGCCATGACGGCCACATGGCGATGTTGCTCGGCGCGGCCCAGCATCTCGCCGCCACGCGCAATTTTTCCGGCACGGTCCATCTGTTCTTTCAGCCCGCCGAAGAACACGGCGTGCAAAGCGGCGCCATGCAGATGATCGAAGAGGGGCTGTTCGAGCGGTTTCCCTGCGACGCGGTATTCGCCATGCACAATCACCCGGGCGCGGAGCCTGGCGTGTTCCTGCTGCGTCGCGGGCCGTTCATGTCGGCCTTCGACAAGGTCGTGATCGACATCGAAGGAATTGGCGGGCACTCGGCCCGACCGCACCTGAGCGTCGACCCGGTGGTCGTCGCGTCGAGCATCGTCATGGCGTTACAGACCATCGTCGCGCGCAACGTCGATCCGGCCCAGTCCGCCGTCATCACCGTGGGTTCGATGCACGTCGGGACGGCCAGCAACGTGATTGCCAGCAGCGCGCGGCTCGACATCAGCGTTCGCTCCTTCGACGACGGCGTGCGCGCCCTGTTGCTCAGACGTATCGAAGCGATCGCGCGCTTGCAGGCCGAGTCGTACGGTGCGACTGCCCGCGTGCAAACGACGGATGGCTACCCGGCCGTCGTCAACAGCAGTGAAGAAACCGATTTCGCCGCCGAGGTGGCGCGCGAACTCGTCGGCGAAAACAACGTCGTCGAACAGGCCGCCCTCGTCATGGGTAGCGAAGATTTCGCATTCATGCTGCAGCGCAGGCCCGGCGCGTTGCTGCGCATCGGCAACGGCACAGGCGAAGCGGCCCGCATGCTGCACAGCCCCCGCTACGATTTCAACGACCGCAATCTGCCCATCGGCGCGGCCTTCTGGTCAAGGCTCGTCGAGCGCTATCTCGGCCGCCAAACGCACACCGCTGTCTGATTGACCGAATCCATTCATCGAATACAAGGGCGATTGTGAGTACCCCTCAACCTCTCTCCGGGCTTCCGGCACACGATGCCGAGCTCCATGCAGCAATGCACGCTTCAGCACGCGTCAGCCGCCGCGAACTCTTCGCTCACGAGGAAAGCCGCGCGCTTCAGATCAGCCCCGACGGCGCGACGCTGTCGTTCATACGCAGCGGGACCGGCGCGCCGAACGTCTGGCTCGCAGCGCTCGACGCGCCACACGACGCCGAGCCGATTACGTTCTTCAGCGGGCGCGGCGTATCCGAATATCGCTGGACACCCGATTGCCGCCATCTACTAGTCATGAAAGACGTGGCGGGCGAAGAGCACACGCAATTGCATGCCGTCGATGTCGCGACCGGTGCGATGCGCGACCTCACGGCCGACCCCGCCGTCAAGACGAAAATTCTTTCGGCTTCGGGCGGCTTGCCGGACACAGCGCTGGTTGCATTCAACTCCCGCGACGGCCGCTATTTCGACGTCTATCGCGTCGATCTGTTGACAGGCGTGCGCACACTGGTGCTGAAAAACGACGCCCGCTACACAGACTTCATCGCTAGCAGCAACGGGCGCTTGAGAGTGGCCGTGCGCGTCAATCCGGAAGACGGCTCTTCGACTTACTTCGACCTCTCGACCTCGCCTGCGCGCGCCTTTCTAACCGTACCGCTGCGGGCGCTGCGCAGTTCGAAGGTGCTTAGCGTCACCGCGCGCGGCACGCTCGTCATGCTGTATGCGTTCCAAAGCGATCTGGCCAACGTGGTGGAGGTGGAGATCGAGACAGGGGCGATACGCCAACTGGCGCAAGCACGCACTGCCGACATCGTGGATGTGCTGGACGAGCAGGGGTCCGGCGCGATTCTGGCCTCGCGTGAAGATCCCCTGGTCGGCGTGTGGGAAGTGCGTTCGCCGCAAGTGGAAATCGATTTCGCGTTGCTCGGCGCGCAAGCCGGTACGTCGTTCAAGATCGTTTCGCAAACGCCGGATGGCCAGCGCTGGCTGGTGCAGATCGCCTCGCAACATCGCCCCGACGACTACGCGATCTGGAGCCGCGAGCGCCGCCAGTTGACCCGGCTCTTTTCGAGCCGACCGACACTGGAAGCGCGCGAACTCGCGAGCACCACGGCCATCGAGTTCCGCGCCACCGACGGTCTGCGCATAACCGGCTATCTGACGCTGCCCGCCAATACGCCCCTCGACCACGGCCGCCCGCGCGAGCGACTGGCGCTCGTGCTCAACGTGCATGGCGGCCCGTGGCTACGCGACGAATTCGGTTTCAACGCGGAAGCACAATGGCTTGCGGCGCAGGGCTACGCGGCGCTGTCCATCAATTTCCGCGGCTCGTGTGGCTTCGGCAACGCCTTCATGGAAGCCGCCGACGGCGCATGGTCGGCGGCCATGCACGACGATCTCCTCGACGCCGTTCAATGGGCGATAGACCAGGGTATCGCCGACCCGCAAAAGGTCGCGATCTACGGTCTCTCGTATGGCGGCTATTCGGCGCTCGTCGGGCTTGCGTTCACCCCCGGCGTGTTCGCCTGCGCCGTCGATATCGCAGGCCCGAGCAACCTGGTTTCACTTCTTGGCGCCATGCCTGCGTGGTGGACATTCCAGCGCCCCCAGTTCGCGCTGCGCATGGGCGACCCGGCCTCGGCGGCCGGGGAAGCCGAATTGCACGAACGCTCGCCCATTTCGCGAGTCGGTGCGATCACGCAACCGCTGTTGATCGCACAAGGGACAAACGATCCGCGCGTGAGGGTCGACCAGTCCGCGACGATCGCAGCCGCGCTCGCCGTCCGCAAACGACCGGTTACGTATCTGCTGTACCCGGACGAAGGTCACGAATTCGAAAAGACCTCGACGCGTCTTTCCTTCTACGCCATCGCCGAGCATTTCCTGGCGGCTAGCCTGGGTGGTGTGGCCGAACCCTATGGAAGCGATCTCGACACTTGCAGCATGAGCGTCGAAACGGGCATCGAACTTGTGCCCGGCCTTGACCACGCCCTCGCTAGCCGACAGATGCCACGGACGCATGGCAACAACCCTTGACCCGTGTCCCCCACAGAGAAGACGAATGAAGAACTCAGAGCAGCACGCACGAATCCGGCAAACCGTCCTCGCGTTCGCACTGGCGGCAAGCTATGGCCTCGCCCACCCGGCACACGCCGCCGAAAAGGAATTAAACGTCTATAGCTGGTCGAGCTATCTGGCGAAAGACACGATTGCGAATTTCCAGACGCAATCCGGCATCCACGTCCGCTACGACACCTACGACGATAACAACACGCTCCAGACGAAGCTGCTATCCGGCAACACGGGCTACGACGTGGTCGTGCCGACGTCCGCCTTCATGATCCGCCAGATGCGTGCGGGTATCTTCCAGACGCTGGACAAGACACAAATTCCGAACCTCAAGAACGTCGATCCGATCTTGATGAAGAAACTCGCGGAAGGCGGCGACACCGGCAACCAGTACGCAGTGCCCTACACGTATGGCACCGACGGCATTGGCTACAACGTGCAGGCCGTCAAGAAAGCGCTTGGCGAGAACACGGTGGTGGATAGCTGGGCTTACCTCTTCGACCCGGCCAACGCCGCCAAATTGAAGTCGTGCGGCATCTCCTTGCTGGACCAGCCGGGAGACGCGTTCGCAGCGGCATTGCAGTACCTGAGGAAAAGTCCCGCGACCACCAATCCGGGCGACATCCAGGCCGCGTACGAGGTGCTGAAGAAGATTCGCCCGTATGTCACGCAATTCAATTCTTCGAGTTATCTCAGCGACCTCGCCAACGGCGACGTCTGCATTGCGCTCGGGTATTCCGGCGATGTCGGCACGGCGAGCCGGCGCGCGCTGGAAGCGAAGCGGCCGTATGAGATCCGCTACGCGACCTTGAAGGAAGGCGGCCTGCTTTGGGTCGATACGATGACCGTACCCAAGGATGCGCCTCACGCGCAGGCCGCGATGCAGTGGATCAACTACATTCTCGACCCCAAGGTCAGCGCGTCGATCAGCAACACGACGTCCTATCCGACGCCGGTCAAGTCAGCGCGCGCGCTCCTGAAGCCAGGGTTTGAACAGGATACCGCGATCTACCCGACTGACACTGCGCTCGACAACACGACTCTCGTGCAACCGCTTCCGCAGGAGATCACGAAGCTGGAAGGCCGCCTCTGGGCGAAGCTGAAGTCCGGACAATAATTTGATCCCGCCGGGCACGCGCGGGAACCCACGATAACGATCATGAAAAAGTCGAACAATAACGTTAGCAGTCCTCATGTGAATGGAGTGAGGATCGGGAGATCTTTCGTTGCGATGGCAGTTCCACTGCTGTCCATGGCGATGTCTTCCCCCGCCTGGTCGCAAAGCCGCGTCACCCTCGCCGGGGTCATCGACGAAGGGTTGAACTACACGAACAACGCATTCGGCAATCCGGCGTGGCAAATGCAAAGCGGCGACGTGCAAAGCAGCATTTTCACGCTGAGCGGCGTCGAGGACCTGGGCGGTGGCACGAAGGCCACCTTCACGCTTAAAACGGCGTTTTCCGTGAACAACGGAGCACGGGTGCCGGGCCGCTATTTCGTCGGCCTCGCGAATGACCGGTACGGCGCGCTCACGCTCGGCCGCCAGTACGACTCCATCGTCGACTTTCTTTCGCTGACGACAGCGGCAGGCAATTGGGGCGGCACGCTCTTTGCGCATCCGCTCGACGCCGACAATACCAACTCGTCGTTTCACATCAACAACGCCGCGAAGTACATGAGCCCGGATTTCGGCGGCTTCCAGTTCAGCGCGACCTATAGCTTCAGCAACGATACGAGCTTCCTGTATAACAGGCAGTACAGCTTCGGCGCACAGTACAACCACGGTCCATTGCTGATTGCCGCCGGGTATTTGCAGGCCAACCAGCCCGGCGAAGGCGTGAACGGTACGACGCCCCCGGCGGATGCCAGCTTCGGAGCGGACCTCGTGCGCATTGCGGGCGCGGGCATCAATTATCAGCTAGGCCACGCGACACTCGGATTCGTGTACACCTATACGCGCGTTCAGCACCCTGTTTATTCGGGCTGGCTATTCGATCAATCTGGCAATCTCCTGCCAATCAGCCCGCCAGGCGAAACGTTGAATGCGCTGAATTACCAGAACTTCGAGCTCAACGGCAGTTATCAGTTCACGCCTGGCTTTTCGCTAGGCGCGAGCCTGACCTACACGCTGATGGACTACGAGGCGTCCACGGGCACCCAGAAGCCCAAGGTCGTTACCGCAGGCGTGATGGCCGACTATTTTCTTTCGAAACGCACCGACGTCTATTTCCAGAGCGTGTTCCAGCATGTCGGCGGCGACCAGACCGGCAGCCTGCTCGACCATGCCTATGTGCTCGGCGCGGCGGGGGTGTCGACGACCGCCAATCAGGTGGTCGTGCGCGTGGCGATGCGGCATCGGTTCTGAGGCTGATTTGCACCCCAAGCTCACCCCGCCTCAAGCATCGTCTTCATCTGCTTCGCATCGCGTTTGGGCGGCGCACCGAACATGCGCGCGTATTCGCGACTGAATTGCGATGCACTTTCATATCCCACTGCGAATGCTGCCGCTTCGACCGCCATCGATTGCGACATCATCAATCGGCGCGCTTCGAGCAGCCGAAGCTGCTTCTGGTACTGCACGGGAGTCAGCGAAGTCAGCGCCTTGAACTGTCGATGAAACGCCGAGCGACTCAATTGCGCCACGCCGGCGAGTTCGTCAACGTGAACAGGCGCGGCATAGCGCTCGCGCAACGCGCGGATCGCGTTCATGACGCGCTGGGAAGGACTGTCCGCGAGGGCGAAACGCGCCACGTCCCCGCCATGAGGCCCGGCGAGCAACCAGTAGCCCATCTCGCGGATCACCAGCGGTGCCACGGTCGGGATAGCGTCGGGCGTGTCGAGCAGACGGACGAGCCGCAACGCGCAGTCCGCGAGCGGGCCGCCAAAATCCGTCACGAGCACGCCTCGGACGCTTTCCGAAGCGGCCTTAGGCGAATGGGCCATCTGCTCGACCACACTGCGCAGCATCGCCAGGTCGAGTTCGACGATCAGCACGAGACACGGTGCGTCGGGTCGCGCTTCGAAAACACGCCCGAGCGAAGGCGCCTCCACGCCGACGACGAGCGCTTGACCCGCGCGATATTCGAGCCTGTCTGCCCCGAACGTCGCCCATTTCGCACCTTGGGCGACGACGCAAATGGCCGGGCTCGCCAGTCTGTACGTCGGTGGCGTGGGATTGTCGGACCGCAGAATGTAGACGCCGTCGATCGCGGTTTGGTAAGGACTGAGCGTGGGCTGACGTTGCGTGTAACGCAGAATCGCTTGGGCGAGCGGGTCCGACATAGGTTGGGAAGGTTTCAGATGAGATGGGTTGAATCGGGCGGGTCAATCAAGCATACGCCCGCCGGAGCACAATCAGGCAAAAAACAGGCGATTTTCGGCATTCAACTCGCGGCCCTCATGTCCATAAAATCGCTTCACATTCTTTTCGTTAGAGGTCAAGCATGGCACAAACCATTCAGGACGTTCCCCACAAGATTGCGATTGTCACGGGCGGCAGCCGCGGGATCGGTCGCGACACCGTATTGCGCCTGGCGGCGCGCGGCGTGCGCTCGATCTTCACGTACCAATCGAACGAGGAGCAGGCGCAGGCGGTCGTCGCACTGACCACGGAGGCCGGCGCGCCCGGCGTCGCGCTTCAACTCGATACCGGTGTGGCCGCTCGCTTCGACGATTTTGTCGCACGTGTGCGCGAAACGCTCGGCACGATGGGCGCCGAGCGTTTCGATTATCTAGTCAACAATGCGGGGACTGCGTCCACCGCGAGCTTTGCCGCGGGGACGGAAGCCGAACTCGACGAGCAGTTCGCCGTCCATTTCAAAGGCGTCTTCTTGCTCACGCAGAAACTGCTTCCCCTGATCAACGACGGGGGGCGGATCGTCAACGTGTCGTCCGGGCTGGCCCGATTCGCTTTTCCCAACCGGGCTGTCTATGGGCCCATGAAAGCCGCCGTCGAAGCGCTCACGCGCTATATGGCGCTCGAATTGGGGCCCCGCCGCATCGCCGTGAATGTCGTCGCCCCCGGCGCGATCGCCACCGATTTCAGCGGCGGCATCGTGCGCGACAATCCGCAGGTCAACCAGGCGGTCGCGGACCACACGGCGCTGGGTCGCGCAGGCCTTCCGCAAGACGTGGGGCCCGTTATCGCCGCGCTGCTATCGAACGAGTTCGGGTGGGTCAACGCCCAGCGCATCGAGGTCGCTGGAGGCATTCATATCTGATGCGAGGAACCTCGTTCTAGTGGATATCGTCGCGGTCCCAGGGCGGTTCGTCACCGAACGATGCGGCGAGGTGATCGACGAAGCGGCGCACTTTGAGCGGTATGCGCCGCGCGCTCGGATAAACCGCCTGGATCTCCAGATCGGCCGCGCGGTAGCCGGGCAGCAGCGCCACCAGTTCGCCGCGCCGGATGGGCTGCGCGAACACGAAGGTCGGACCGTAAGCGACACCGGCGCCGGCAAGCGCAGCGGCAAGCAGCATCTGCGTATTGTTGGCGGCCATGCGGCAAGGTCCGTCGATGACGTGCGCGCGGTTTGCGCTGTCGAACAAGGTCCAGTCGTCGGAAGACACGGCCTCGCTGAAGGCAAGGCGCTGCGCGCGCCGTAATTCGTCGGGCTTGCGCGGCGTGCCATGACGCGCCAGATACGCAGGCGACGCGCACACGACCATCCGGCAGGCCGCGAGGCGCCGCGTGACGAGTCCGGCGTCCTGCTGCCGTCCGATCCGGATCGCAACGTCTACGCGCGCGCTGATGAGGTCGATGTACCGGTCTTCGAGCTGCGCTTCGACGCTCACGTGCGGGTGCGCCTCCAGAAAGCGTGCGACGGCCCCGCCCAGATGGAGCGCGCCGAACGTCACCGGCGCGGCCACGCGCAGCACGCCGCGCACCGTGCCTTGCGCATCGCTCGCTTCGCGATTCGCTTCGTCGAACGCTTCGAGAATTCGCTTGCTGCGCTCGTAGTAAGTGCGGCCGATATCGGTCAGGCTCAGGCGCCGCGTGGTCCGCTGTAAAAGCCGCGCGTTCAGTTCAACCTCGATTGCGCTCACGTGCTTGCCGGCCATCGCCGGCGAGAGCCCGAAGCGCCGCGCCGCCGCGGCAAAGCTGCCCTCCTCCACAGCGGCGACGAATACGCCGAGGCTAGTCAGTCGGTCCATGCGCCCTCCATTCGATAGCCTCATTATCGACTGACGACACCCGGCCGGCAATTATCAAACGACGCACTCGATTCTATTATCGGGAAACCACCTCACGGAGAAAGCCCGAAAAATGGAAATCGAAACGAATGGCACGCGGATTCACGTCAAGGACCAGGGCAGCGGCGCGTTGGCGCTGGTGTTCCTGCACTACTACGGCGGCTCGTCACGCACCTGGGATGGTGTGGCCGCTGCATTGCCCGACCGATATCGAATCGTCGCCACCGATCATCGCGGCTGGGGCGACTCCGCTGCACCGGCCGACGGCTACGGCATCGCGGATCTCGCGGCGGACGCTGAGGGCGTGATCGAGGCGTTGGGTCTCGAGCGCTACGTCCTTGTCGGCCATTCGATGGGCGGCAAAGTCGCGCAATGCATCGCTTCGCGCAGGCCCGGCGGACTCGAAGGGCTCGTGCTCGTTGCGCCCGCGCCTCCCACGCCCGCCGTGCTCACCGACGAGCAGCGCGCGACCTTGGCCGGCGCGTACCAATCGCGCGAATCGGTGGAGTTCGTGATCGATCATGTTCTGAGCGCCCGCCCGCTCGACGCCGCCCTGCGCGAACAGGTGATCGAGGACAGCCTCAAGGCCGCGCCAGAGGCGAAGGCCGCGTGGCCGAACGTGGCCATGCTCGAAGACATCGGCGCAGCGGTGACGTCGATCGGCGTGCCGACGATCGTGGTTTGCGGCGAGCATGATCAGGTGGACCGCATTTCAACACTTCAGGCAGCGTTACTGCCGCGAATCCCGCATGCGCAGATGCACATCCTTCCCGGCACGGGGCATTTGTCACCGCTGGAGGCGCCGGGCGAGCTGGCGCGGATCATTGCGCGATTTGTCGCCGCGATCGAGGACAAAAACGCGAGCTGAAGCACGTTCAGTCCACGAAGCGCAAATCGGTTCGCGCTTTTATACAACCTTAAGGATGACGAAATTTATGCGCAGACGCAGGTGTGTTCACACCGCGCTTTTCGCGATCCGCGTTTTCAGCGCCTCGATGACCGCGCGCACCTTGCCCGACGGGTAGCTCGTAGGTGGAAAGACGGCCTGCACGCTGGAAGGCACGCAAGACCATTCGGGCAAGAGCCGGACGAGGTTGCCGGACGCGACGTCTGCACGGATCGAGAAGTCGGTCAGCGAGGCAAAGCCGCCACCCGCGAGCACCGCTGCGCGGGCCGAGGTCGCGGTGTTCATACTTAGCGCGTTCGTGCAGCGCACGCGGCGCACGGCTTTGTCGTCGGTGAGCACGCCCGCCCCGTGGCGCGAGCCGGAGCGCGTCAACTCCAGCGTGGAGGGATGCCGCAGCACGGTCATCGCGATATGCGGCAAGGCGGCGAGCGCCTTCAGCGACCGTGGCATGCCGTGCCTCGCAACGAAAGCGGGGCTCGCAACCAGCCATCGCCCGTAGCTGCCGAGTTTCACGGTGCGATAGTTCGAGTCCCGCAGATTGCCGAGCCGCACGGCCAGATCAATCCCCTCGCCAATCAGATCGACGTAGTGATCGGCGCAGATCAGTTCGATGTCGAGCTCCGGATACGTGGCGCGCAGATCGACCAGTGCGGGCGCAACGATCTGCGCGCCGTAGTCGACCGGCGCGCTCACGCGCAGCGTGCCGCGCGCGGGCGAGGCCTCGCCCGATGCGGCCGAAAGCGCCTCTTCCGTCATCTGCAAGATGCGGCAACTGGCGTCGTAGAACGCGCGGCCAGCGTCAGTCACGGAAAGCTGCCGCGTGGTGCGCGCGATCAGGCTCGCGCCAACCTCGCGTTCGAGCCGCTGCATATGCGCGCTCACCATCGTCTTGGCAATGCCGAGCCGCTCGGCCGCCGCCGTGAGCGAGCCGGCCTCGACCACGGCGACGAATACCGTCAGCCGGTTCAGATTCACGTCGCGCACATCGGCCATCGCGATTGTCCACTTTGGATAGAAAATGATTGCAAGCTTAGCAGTCTTCTCGCGCGTGCCGTCATTGCCTAATCTGGGCGTTCGCTGCCGCTTCCTCCTGCGGCGCTTTCGTTATGGAGAATGCGATGCCCGCTCTGAATCCCGCTTCTGCTCCCACTGTTCGACCCACCACGCCGATTCGCCTCTACACCACCCCGCTTTCCGGCCACGGACACCGCGTCCGGTTGTTCCTGTCCATGCTCGGCCTGCCGTTCGAAATCGTACCGGTGGATCTCGCCGCGGGCGAGCATCGTCAACCTGCGTATCTCAAGCTCAATCCGTTCGGCCAGGTCCCGACCATCGTCGATGGCGATACGGTGCTGTTCGACTCGAATGCGATTCTCGTTTATCTGGCGAAGCGTTACGGCAATGCGTCGTGGCTGCCGGACGATCCGTACAGCGCGGCAACCGTGCAACGCTGGCTGTCGCTCGCGGCCGGTCCGATCGCGTTCGGCCCGTGCGCCGCACGTCTCGTTCACGTCTTCAAGCGCGACCTGGATCTGGCGCGCGCGCAGGACATTGCGAAGACGCTGCTGCCGCTGCTCGACGCCGAACTCGCGCACAATCCGTTCGCCGCCGGCGATCACGTGACGATCGCCGATATTGCCGCGCACACCTACATCGCTCATGCGCCCGAGGGCGGCGTGTCGCTGGAGCCGTATCCGCATTTGCGCGCGTGGCTGGAGCGCGTCGCCGCGCTGCCGGGCTTCGTGGCCATGCCTGCCACGAAAGCGGGTCTGCTCGCCGCCTGAGCGGCACGTGCAGGCCGCCCACGAGGAGCCATCGTGACCGCACTCTCCGAACCGAATCCGCACCGCGTAGTCGGCCCGTTTCACGACGGCGAGCGCGAGGCCCAATTGCGCGCGGGCGTAGCCGACGTCGCGCTTGAAAACGGCTCGCGCGGCATTCGCGATTACATGCCGGACCAGCATCGGGCGTTCTTTGCAATGCTGCCGTTCATGGTGTTCGGCGGCGTCGACGCAAGCGGCCAGCCGTGGGCGACGCTGCGCGCGAACACGGCGGGATTCGTGTCGACGCCCGACAGCCGCACGCTGCGCATCAATGGCGGCGCGCTGCCGGGCGATCCGCTCGCGGGACACTGGACGTCCGGTGCGCGCATTGGCGGTCTTGGCATCGAGTCGCACACACGTCGGCGCAACCGCGTGAATGGCGTGATCGAAACGGTCGACGGCGACGTGGTCACGCTCGCGGTGAAGCAGAGCTTCGGCAACTGCGCGAAGTACATCAACGGACGCGAACCGGTGTTCATAGACGATGCAGTGACACACGCCACGGTCGAGCGCGCCGATACACTGGCCGATGACGATCGCGCGCTGATCGCCCGCGCCGATGTATTCTTTATCGCGACCGCCAATCTCGACGACACAGCCGGTGCCGCAGGCGGAGCCGACGTGTCGCATCGCGGCGGCATGCCCGGCTTCGTGCGGATCGATGACGAGCGCACGCTCACCGTGCCCGACTTCAGCGGCAACCATTTTTTCAACACGATCGGCAACCTGTTGCGCGATCCGCGAGCGGGACTGCTGTTCGTCGACTTTGCTCGCGGCGATCTGCTGTATCTGGCCATGCGCGCCGAGGTGATCTGGGACGGCCCGGAGGTCGCGCAGTTTCCAATGGCGCAGCGGCTGGTGCGATTCGAGCTGACCGAAGTGCGCCGCGTGCGAGCCGCATTGCCGTTGCGCTGGTCGGCGGTCGACTATGCGCCGCAATTCAAGGAATCCTCAACGGCATGGCGTACGCTGCGCGTGGCCGGGGTGCACGACGAATCTCCGTCGATTCGTTCGTTCCACTTCGAACCGGTGGACGGCCGGCCGCTTGCGCCATTCGAAGCGGGTCAGTATCTTCCGCTGCGCGTGACGATGCCTGGATCGGACAAGCCGCTCATGCGCACCTATACGCTCTCCGCGGCGCATGACGCGGCACACCCGGCGCGCTACAAGATCAGCGTCAAACGCGACGGCGCCGTGTCGCGCTGGCTGCACGAGCATGCAAGCACTGGCTCGCTCATCGACACGCTGGCGCCGCGCGGCTCCTTCAAGCTCGATACACGCAGCCCGCGCGCGATCGTGCTGGCTGCGGCGGGCATCGGCATCACGCCGATGCTGGCGATGCTCGACGCGGCGCAGGCGCTCGAACCGGAACGCCGCATCCATCTGTTTCATGCTACGCGCGGTGAGCACGAAAGACCGTTCGCCGCAGCGCTGCGCGATATCGAACGCGCACGCGAACGTGTCGGTGCACCTGTACGATAGCGCCGCGCAGCACGATTCGCCCGATGGCGACAGGCTTGCGGGCCGCGTGAATATCGATGCGTTGCGTCGCTCCCTGCCGTTCGACGACTACGACTTCTATCTGTGCGGCCCCGAAGCATTCATGCGCGATCTGTACGACGGCCTGCGCGCACTGAATATCGCGGACGAACGTATTCGCTTCGAAGCGTTCGGGCCGTCGAGCTTGAAGCGAGGTCCGGCTCGAGTGGCCGTTGACGAAAAGGTTGCAAGAGAGCCGACGAACGGCGCACCGGTCACATTTGCACGCACGGGCAAAACGGTGCGCTGGCAGCCGCAGCAGGGCTCGTTGCTGGACACCGCTGAACGCTGCGGTATCGACGCGCCGTTCAACTGCCGATCGGGAACGTGCGGTACGTGCGCCGCGCGCGTGCTAGCCGGTAGCGTGGAATATGACGAGCAGCCGGAGTTCGAAGTCGAGGCGAACCAAGCGCTGATTTGCATCGGGCATCCTGCGACGAGCGGCGTGACGTTAGATCTTTAGGATGCCACAGCAATCGTGAAGAAAAATGCTGTTATCGCTCAATGGCCGATGTGTGGCGCTGCCGCTGCGCGCGCACCGGGCGCAAAACCATGCCTGCGCGCACGCCAGGCAATGGCGAGCGCCACCAGCGACAGCAAAACCAGCGCCCAGGGAAATGAGCGCGCGCCAAAGTTGTTCAGCAGCACCCCGCCCAGTACGCCCGCTCCGGCGATGGCGCCGTTCCAGGCCACGACGTTCATCGACAGGGCGGCATCGGCCCCCTCGCCGGCCGTGTCGGCCAGCGCCGTTTGCAGCAGCGTCGCCGCGCCGCCGAACGTCAGCCCCCAGATCGCGACGCCTGCATAGACGACCTGCGGAACCGTCGCGAACGCGCCGAACAACACCGACACGAGACCGAACGTCGCGAGACTCACCAGCACCGAACTGCGCAGGTGACGATCGACCAGACGCCCCGTAACCCAGATGCCGGCCAGTGCCGCCAGGCCGAACGTCAGCAGCACCACGTCCAGACTCTCCAGCAACCCGGCCTGCGCGACAAACGGCGCGATATAGGTGTAGAGAATGTTGTGCGCGAGCATCCAGGCAATGACGGTCGCGAGCACGGGTCGCACGCCTCGCGTGAAGAACACATTTCGCAACGGCATGCGCTCGTGTGTCGCCTGCCCCGGGAAATCGGGCACCTTGGCGAGAACCCACACGATCAGCACTACGGTCAACCCCGACATGATCCAGAACACGCTACGCCAGCCGAGCCACGTGCCCAGCCAGGTGCCGAGCGGCACACCAAGCGAGAGCGCGATCGGCGTGCCGACCATGGCGAGCGCCATGGCCTGCCCCTGCTGATGCCCGGCCACCATTCGCCGCGCGTACCCGGCAAGCAG
Organism: Paraburkholderia unamae; assembly: GCF_003268775.1. Taxonomy (GTDB): domain Bacteria; phylum Pseudomonadota; class Gammaproteobacteria; order Burkholderiales; family Burkholderiaceae; genus Paraburkholderia; species Paraburkholderia unamae. The sequence continues at coordinate 8,896 of NZ_QLSU01000019.1, read as the reverse complement.
GCTCCAGGCCAGTCCCGCCGACATGCCCGCCATGAAGCGTGCGACCAGGGTCAGCGCGTAGTTCGAGGACAGCGCCGTGATCGAATTGAACACGAGAAAGCCGATGATCGTCATCAGCAGCACGCGACGCCGGCGCCAGCCGCGCGTGGCCAGCGTCAATGGTATTGCCGCAACCAGCGAACCCAGCGCGTAAGCCGTCACCATCTGACCGGCGAGTGAAGGCGAGATGCCCAGACCGCTTCCGATCTGGGGCAACAGGCCCGCAGGCAACGTTTCGGTCATGATGCAGATGAACCCCGTCATCGCCAGCGCCAGCAAGGCCAGCACGGGCAGGCTGCGGGAATGCACCCGCGCGGGTGCCGTGGATGTGTTCACAAGGAATCCTTTGTCGAAGAGAAGTCACATGCCGCGTTTGCCGGTTGGGCCCCGCTCACGCACGATATATATACTGATCGATATAAATGTAGCGGCGACGTAACACACTTGTCAACGACTTCTGTATCGAATAGTATTTATATGAGTGACAAAGAATCTGGTGCAAAAGGAGGGCGCGATGGCGCAAATGGGCAGACCCCGCCAGTTCGACCGGGACTACGCCATCGAACAGGCGTTGCATTTGTTCTGGGAACAGGGCTACGAAGCCACATCGCTTAGCCAGCTCAAATCCAGCATCGGCGGCGGGATCTCCGCACCCAGCTTTTACGCGGCTTTTGGCTCGAAAGAGGCGCTATTTCAGGAGTGCGCGCAGCGCTATCTGTCGAAATACGCGATCGTGAGCGAGCCTCTGTGGGACACGACGCTGAGCCCGCGCGACGCTATCGAAACGATGCTGCGGGCTTCGGCAAAGATGCAATGCGAGCGCGGTCATCCGAAGGGCTGCATGGTCGCGCTCGGGGTGATGAGCGCGCCGTCGCCCGAAAACGCTGCGGTGACTCAGGCGCTCACGCAGTCGCGCGCGCGAACCCGCGCGGGGATCAAGGCATGCGTGGAGCGCGGCATCGCCAACGGCGAACTGGCCGCCGATACCGACATTTCGAGCGTCGCCACCGTGTTCGACAGCTTCCTGACCGGCATCTCGACACTCGTGCGCGACGGTGTGGGGCTGCGGGTCATCAACACCGCCATCACCTCGATCATGAGCGCGTGGGACGCGCAACAGCGCCCCGCTCGAACACGCTAGAAGCGGCGCAAGAGCGTCGGCGTCACGCAGCCGCGGCGGGCGTCGACGGCCGGCAGCCCGAGGTCTTCAGCGCCTGCGCCACCACGTCGGCGAATAGCCGCCGAAACCAGATGGAACGTCCGTCCATCTGGTCGGTTCGACGGTAAAGCACTGAGATGGGCTCCATCGGCAAATCCAGCGGCGGCAGGCACACTTCGAGACCGTGGAGCCGCGCCATGCAATGCGCGACCGTTTCCGGCACCGTAGCGATCGCCGGAACCGACTGCAATACCGGCGCAACCGCTGTGTGACGCGACACGCCGGCAACGACGCTGCGCCGGATTCCCGCGCCATCGAGAAATGCATCGATGCTTGTCGTATCGTTACCCTCCGACGAAACGATGACGTGTTGCGCCTTCACGTACTGCTCGATGCTCAACGGCAGCGTCAACTTCAACTGCTTCGGGTCATAAAGGCAAACGAAACGCTGATCGAACAAAGCGTCCCGGATATGCCAGGAAGCAGGCTCTTCGTGAACAGCCACACTGAAGTCGTACGCACCTCGCTCGAGCAGCGCGACGGAATCACGCTTCGTTGATGCAACGGCCACGACGCGCGCATGTGGCGCCAACTCGCGAATGCGCGCCGTCAATACGCCCAAAAACGCCATTTCGAAGTTATCGCACATCCCGACCCGGAATTCGCCTCGCCACGTTGCAGGGTCGAACGCCTGCGGCGGCCGCACGGCGCGCTCGATTGTCGAGAGCGCGCCGGCAATTTCGGGCGCAATCGCCAACGCCCTCGGCGTGGGTTCCAGCCCTCGCCCGACACGCACGAACAACTCGTCGTCCAGCGCTTCACGCAGGCGCCGCAGCGCGCTGGAAAGCCCGGGCTGACCGATGTACAGACGCTCGGCCGCCCGGCTCACGCTTTTCTCCTCCATCAGCACGGAGAAAACATGAAGGAGATTCAGGTCGAGCTTGCGTAGCGTTGCGTCTTTCATTGCTGCCAGAGATAGGTGCCATTACTACGTTCAATTTGTCACATATGTACCGACAAGTCAATATATCGGAAAAGGTGATTCACCGCATGACAAATTCAGAACGGAGTGACGGCATGATTCGATTAGCTATCCTTGACGACTACCAGGGTGTTGCACTGCAAAGTGCAAACTGGTCCGAAGTGGAGAAGATCGCGGAAATCACCGTGTTTCGCGACCATTTGACGGATATCGACATGCTGGCGGAAAGGCTGCAACCGTTCGACGCCATCTGCGTGATGCGGGAACGCACGCCCCTTACCGCCCCCATCCTGAGCCGACTGCCCAACCTCAAGTTCATCGGTTCAAACGCGCCTTACAACGCCGCGATCGACCTGGACGCCGCGCAACGACAGGGCGTGGTTGTCAGCGCAACCGGAGGCCGGGGCAATGGTGCGCCCGAACTAACGTGGGCCTTGATTCTCGCGGCGGCCCGCCATATTCCCGCTGAACATGCGTCGATGCGCAACGGCGGATGGCAGGTAGGCGTCGGAGCCGACCTCGAGGGCAGCACGCTTGGTCTTCTCGGTCTGGGCAAAACCGGCGCGCGCGTTGCTGCAATCGGTCGCGCCTTCGGCATGCGGGTTCTGGCGTGGAGTCAGAACCTCACGCCGGAAGCCGCCGAGGCCGCGGGTGCAACGCTTGTCGACAAGACCACTTTGCTGCGCGCGGCGGACTGGCTTTCGATTCATCTGGTCCTCTCGGCGCGCACACAGGGCATCGTCGGCGCACCGGAACTGGCATTGATGAAACCGCATGCATGGCTGGTCAATACATCGCGCGGGCCACTGGTCGACGAGACGGCGCTCATCCATGCGCTCACCCGACGGGCAATCGCCGGAGCGGCGCTTGACGTGTTCGACACCGAACCGTTACCCGCCGGCCACCCGTTTCGCACGCTCGACAATGTGCTCGCCACGCCGCATATCGGCTTCGTCACGCACGGGACGTACAAGGTGTTTTACGAAGAGACAGTCGAGAACGTTCTTGCCTGGTTGCGCGGCTCACCTGTGCGCGTCATGTCGAAATAACCCCGGCGCGAGCGATCGCCGCCACTCTCCTCAGCAACTTCTACGCGCCTCTCTCGCCTGAGAGCAGGAAGGACCTATCTTGTTCAAAATCCGAGTTGCGCCCGCTAAATCATGGCGGCCGCGCAAGCCGACGCGCGTCAGGGCGGTGTCATGAGCGCCCCGCATTCGAAATCGGCGTCTACCGCGCAGCCGCCAACCCGCGGCCTCATCCTGCTGCTTTCGGTGGCGACCGGACTCTCGGTCGGCACCCAGTACTACAACCAGCCGTTACTCGGCCTGATCGCCGATGCGTTTCACACAGGCGCCGATGCAAGCCTCGTGTCGACCGCTACGCAAATCGGCTATGCACTGGGCCTCGTATTGCTCGTGCCGCTGGGCGACAGAATCGATCGGCGGCGGCTGATATTGCTCCAGTGCTTCGGTTTGATACTGGCGATGGCGTCAGCAAGTGTGGCGCCCGGACTTTACAGCCTGGCGTTCGCCTCGGTGCTGGTCGGCATATTCGCAACGATCGCCCAGCAGATCATTCCCCTCGCTTCGGAACTCGCGTCCACGGACAGCCGCGAACGCATCGTTGCGGTTGTCACGAGCGCGCTGCTTATCGGCGTGCTGCTATCGAGAACAGTAAGCGGATTCGTCGGCGCCTGGTTCGGCTGGCGCGCGATGTTCGTGCTGGGCGCCGCGCTCGTTTTACTGATGCTGCTGGGACTGGCGGCACGGCTTCCGCGCAGCAGGCCCGCATCACGCGAACCCTACGTCGAACTGCTGCTTTCGCTGTTCGTGCTCGTGCGCGATGAGCGCGAATTGCGCCGCGCGTCACTGACGCAGAGCCTCCTTTTCTTCGGCTTCAGCGCGTTCTGGACGATTCTCACGCTGCTGTTGCAGGGGCCGAAGTTTCAGTTGACCAGCAGCGCCGCCGGCATGTTCGGCGTGTTCGCTCTTGTCGGTGTCGTCGTCGCGCCCTATGGCGTACGCATGGCGGGTGAAAGCGCCGGCCGCATCGGAGCGGCACTTGTCACGGCAAGCTTCATTCTGATGATTGCCCTCGTCAATCTCGTCGGGCTTGTCATTGGAGCAGTCCTGATGATTGCCGGACTGCAAATCTCCCTCATCAGTAATCAATCGCGAATCCTGGCGACCGCTGGTTCAGCACGCGGACGCTACAACACGGTATTCATGGCCTCGCAATTCAGCTTCGGCGCTGCGGGTTCGAGCGCGGCAAGCTTCGCGTGGAGAACCGGCGGCTGGACCGCAGTGATGGCAATGGCTGCGGCCGCTTCCGTAGCGGCACTGGCGCTGCAAATCGGGCGTCGTCACAAGTCGCGGCTCGACGCGCAAATGGCTTCATCCACTCATCGAGAATTCACGACTCAGGAGAAACAGAAGTGATTGAGGAACACCGGATTGGCGAATTCACGCTGATTACCCTGCTGGACGGCATTTTTCTCTGCGGCACGGAGATGATTCGCGCTGCGGCCTCGGAGGAAGGCGCGGAACTGTTCAAGAGCGCGGGGCTTCCCGCATCGGGGCCGTCTCCCGAGCCAATCAATGCGTTCGCATTGAAAAGGAACGACGAACTATGGCTTATCGATGCAGGCTGTGGTCGTGAGCTCGGACCGCGCTTCGGCAAAGCCCCCGAGGCCTTGCGCGCGGCAGGGTACGCGTTCGACCAGGTACAGGGCATCATCCTCTCTCATCTGCATGAAGATCATGTTGGAGGACTAATCAATGACGACGGGCTTGCGTTGTATCCGAACGCCACGCTATTCCTTTCGGAAGAAGAATGGGCGTTCTGGACCGATGCGACGTCGCCGGAGCAATATCCTCGTATGGCGGAGGCCGGTTTGTTCCGGCTGGCAACGTCGGTGCTGGAAGCCTATGCGGGACGCGTGACGGCATTGCCCGCGAATAGCGAAGTCATCCCCGGCGTGTCGCTCGTGCCGCTTCACGGTCATACGCCGGGCCACAGCGGCGTGCAGATACGCGACGCAGACCAGCAAGTACTCATCTGGGGCGACGTCATTCATTCGACGTTACTGCAATTGCGCTATCCGGACTGGAGCATAGGCTTCGACGTGGACCCGCAGCAGGCAGTCCGCACGCGCGAGCGGTTGCTCGCGCAACTCGCAACCGAAGACACGCTGGTGGCAGGCCCGCACGTCACCGGGATTGGCCGGATACGTAGTTGTTGCAGCGGCGGATACCGGCTGGACCTGAGCAGGTATCAATAGCCGGCTCGCAGGCGCGGGCCGGGACTTCCCGTGCCCGCGAACCTGGCCTCAGAAGTCGATCTGCGCGGAAACCAGTACGGTGCGCGGCGCGGCGTTCGTCACGTAGGTCCCCTGCTGGATCCAGTAGCGGCTGCCAAAGAGATTCTGGACGTTCGCGCGGAACACGACATCCTTTGCCGCAATCTGCGTCTCGTAACGCAGGCCCACGTCATAGCGCGTCCACGCGGGCAGTCGCAAGGCATTGCTCGAATCGTAGTACTGCGCGCCCGTGTGGATAATGCGGCCGTTGACGCTCAGCCCCTGCACCCAGGGCAGATCGTAGTCGGCGCCGAGGTTGAAGGCAAACTTCGGCACGCCGCCCGGTTCGTTGCCGTCCTGCGCGCCGCCCGCCGTGCCCGAAAGCTTCGGGTCGTAGAAGGTCGCGCTCGCCATCAGGCGCAGGCTGCGAAACACCTCGCCGTAGGTGGACAGTTCGAGACCGCGCACACGCGTCTTGCCGTTATATCCGTAGATTTTCGTCGTCGGATCCATAACGGCGTTCGGCTGCGAAATCTGGAAGATCGCGGCCGAGGTCATGACGTGGCCCCAGTCCGCCTTGACGCCCGCTTCGTACTGGTTCGACTTGTACGGCGCGAACGCTTGACCCGCGTTGGCGGCTTCGGCCGGCGCCGTGCCGCCGTTCGTGAGACCCGATGTGAAATTTCCGTACACCGAAATATTCGACAATGGCTTGAACACGATGCCCGCGAGCGGTGTGATCGCCTGCTGGTCGATCGAGCTTTGCTGCAAGCCGGTGGTCGGGTCGTAGTTGTCCTGCCCGATCGTCTGTCGGCGGAAACCGCCCGTGATGAGCAGACGGTCGTTGAAGAACGACATCGTGTCGATGACCTGCTGGCTGTTCAGGCGCAACTGCGAACTGCGTTGCGCGTCGCCGCGCGCGACGTCCATGGGGGGAAGCGGCGTGGGATTGTAGAGGCTAGACGCCACGGCGGTCGAGCCCAGCGCATAGAAGTAGCCGATCTCCTGATTCAGGCTCGTGATGCCCGTGACCAGTGTGTGCTTGACGCCGAAGGTGTCGAAGTGGAAGCGAAAGCCTGCGTCGACGGTCTTCGTGCGCGTGTACTGGTCGTAGTAGCCGTTGTACACGTTGAACGCGCCGGCGGAGGTCATATCGGCCGCGTACGGGAAATTCTGCGCCGACGTGCCGTAATGCTCGCCCGCTGCGCCGTACACGGTTACGTGCGGGTTGATGTCGTACTCGAGGCGCGTCATGACGGCCGTGTCGCGCAACTTCAGCTTCGAACCAGGATAAAGGTTGCTGTATCCCGACGGCGCGGCCGGTACGGCGGTTGCCGTGCCGAAGCCGATCTGCGAGCGAAACTCATCGGTGTTCTCTGCGACGTTATAGGCGTCGAACGACCAGCGCAATTGTTTGCCGCGATAGTCCAGGCCGATCGAGCTGTCGCCCTGAAGCTGGTTGCCGTGCGCGATGCCGGTTTGCCCGTCGTTGATCTGACCATTGAAGCGCACGCCCCACTGGCCCTCGTCGCCGAAACGGCGGCCAATGTCGGCAGCCATGCCGAACTGTCCCTTCGACTGGTACATCGCCGTGAGACGCGTGAGCGGTTCGTCGTCCGCACGCTTGGTGACGATGTTGATGGCGCCGCCGACGCTACCGCCCGGCCCCATGCCGTACATGAGCGAACCCGGGCCTTGCAGGACTTCCACACGTTCGAGCAGGTTCACCGGCACGCGTGCGGCCGAGACCATGCCGTACAGACCGTTGAGCGCGACATCGGTCGCCTGTACGTCGAAGCCGCGAATCTGGAACACGTCGCCAAAGCCGCCGCTGCTTTGCTCCGTGCGCACCGATGCGTTATTGACAACGACGTCGCCGATCGTACGGGCCTGCGTATCGCGGATCATCTGATCGGTATAGTTCGTCGTGCTAAATGGCTGGTCCATCACGTTCGATGTGCCGAGCACGCCGATGCTGCCGCCTCGCGCCACCTGGCCCCCCGCATATGGCGCGGGCAATTCCCCAGGGGCCGCCGCGGCCTTGACGACGACCGCAGGCAACACGTCCGATTGCGAAGCGGCACTGCCTTGCGGCGCCGTGTCCTGCGCATAAGCGCTGGCCTGCAACGCCGCGGCCGCGGCCAACCCGACGAAAAGACGATCGACTGCCGACGATACCGCTGTGCGGCGATTGGCGTTTTGCTGCGTTCCCCGTTGTGGCATGGCGTGTTTGTTGTTCCCTGAAGACCGGGCGATGACCCGAAATGTGCTCGATTACATACTTAAATACGACTCATTCGCAATTGTAAATTACTCATCGAGCATCGGATACAAGAAACTAACGCGTCGCTCATGGCTGTTGTGGCGGGACGACGTTCCGGAGCTTATTTTGGTTGAGTCCTGGCGCGACTCGTTCTCCGGTCACGACTGTCAACGCAGCGAAATATACGCGAGAATATATCGAGGCAACGTGCATCCTTGACGTCACGGTTGTGATGACCGGCGTCGATGCATTCAGTGCGTTGAATCAAGTGATAACGGGAGCGACATCTGGTGAGCAGCGAAAACAAGCAGGCGGTCGGCGAGCACTTTTCGCTCGCCGCCATGGAACACGCCCGTGTGATGACCTGGAAGGCGGTCGATCAGATCGCCGCCGCAATCCGGCCGGGCATGCACGAATCCGAGGCCAATGCACTGGGTAAAGCGATCTTGCAGGAGTTGGGTATGGACCGGATCTGGCATCCCGTGCTGATCCGCTTTGGCGAGAACACGCTGCGCATCTTCAAGGAGCGCTCGGTTGGCGACCCTGTGCTGGGCGAGAACGATATTTTCTTCATCGATCTGGGCGCGGTCTGGGACCGTCACGAAGGCGATGCGGGCGCAACCTTCGTGACCGGTAGTGACCCCGAGATGCAGGCTTGCGCTCGAGCTGCGAGGACGATCTACGACGAAGTCGCCATTCACTGGCGCGGCACCGGATGCAGCGGCATCGCGCTGTACGACTATGCCGCCAAACGCGCCCGCGCGCATGGCTGGAAATTGAACATCGACATCAAGGGTCACCGCGTAAGCGACTTTCCGCATGCGATTTACAAGGCGGGCGACCTCGGCGAGTACGACGCGCAGCCGACGCCTGGGTTGTGGATCCTCGAAATCCAGATTGCGCACCCCGAGCGACCCTTCGGGGCGTTTTACGAGGATCTGCTCGCGTAGTGTCACCGAGGCTGATAAAGCAAAAAAGCCGTCCATGGGACGGCTTTTTTATATCGCGCGGTGCCTTGCCCGCACACGCATTTCAGACGCCCAAACGCCAGAACCCCGGTTCTCTTTCGGAGACACCGGGGTTCTGGACTTGCTGCATAAGGAGCCTGACGATTACCTACTTTCACACGGGCAATCCGCACTATCATCGGCGTGG